>NZ_JBVHLZ010000007.1:0-542630 GCF_055558735.1 Streptomyces sp. NPDC025651 | reverse complement strand
AAACGCCCGGTTACATTCCGAACCCGGAAGCTAAGCCTCAAAGCGCCGATGGTACTGCAGGGGGGACCCTGTGGGAGAGTAGGACGCCGCCGAACAATCTTTGGAGGACCCCTGGTCCCAGCGTTCACGCTGGGACCAGGGGTCCTTTTGTTTTTTGCCGAAGCGCGCCGGCACCCATGCTGCGCAAGAATGACTGCGGTACCGAAGACTAGGAGTCACCGATGTCCACCAACTCTCCCGACGAGCGTCCGGAGCGCGAGCAGCGCCGCCGGGACGGTGGTGACCGGGGCGGATACCGCGGGGCTCCCCGTCGCGACAACGACCGCGGCGGCTTCCGTCGTGACGACAACCGCCGCGATGACAACCGTGGCGGTGGCTACCGGGGTCGTGACGACCGCCGGGACGATCGCCGTGACGGCGACCGGGACCGTGGCGGGCGTCCGCCGTTCCGCCGTGACGACCGGTCCGGTGGTCCGCGCCGTGACGACCGTGACCGTGGTGGCTTCCGTCGGGACGACAACCGTGGCGGTGACCGTCCCGCCTTCCGCCGTGACGACCGGCGTGACGACCGTCGGGATGACCGTCGCGACAACGACCGTGGTGGGTTCCGCCGTGACGACAATCGCGGCGGTGGCGGGTACCGCGGGCGTGATGACCGTCGTGACAACGATCGTGGTGGGTTCCGGCGGGATGACCGGCGTGATGGTGACCGTCCCGCCTTCCGTCGCGATGACCGGCGTGACGACCGTCGGGATGACCGTCGCGACAACGACCGTGGTGGGTTCCGCCGTGACGACAACCGCGGCGGTGGCGGGTACCGCGGGCGTGATGACCGTCGTGACAACGATCGCGGTGGGTTCCGCCGCGACGACCGGCGCGATGGTGACCGTCCCCCCTTCCGCCGTGACGACCGGCGTGACGACCGCCGTGACGACCGTCGGGATGACCGGCGCGACAACGACCGCGGTGGGTTCCGGCGCGATGGTGACCGGCCCGGCTTCCGTCGCGATGATCGGCGTGATGACCGTCGTGACAACGACCGTGGTGGCTTCCGGCGGGATGACCGGCGTGATGGTGACCGTCCTCCCTTCCGCCGTGACGACCGCCGCGATGACCGTCGGGATGACCGGCGCGACAACGACCGTGGTGGGTTCCGTCGCGACGACAACCGCGGCGGTGGCGGGTACCGCGGGCGTGACGACCGTGGGCGTGGGCCGCGTCGCGATGACCGCGGTGGACGGCCCGGAGGGTTCCGTGGGCGTGACGACCGGCGTGACGGCGACCGCGGTGGGTACCGTGGCGGGCGTGACGACCGCGACCGTGACCGCGAGCCCATCAAGCGGCTGCCGATCCCCGAGGACGTCACGGGGCACGAGATCGACAAGGACGTACAGCAGGAGCTGCAGAGCCTTCCCAAAGGTCTCGCCGAGGACGTCGCCAAGAACCTGGTGATGGTCGCCAAGCTCATCGACGAGGACCCCGAGCAGGCGTACGCCTACTCGAAGATCGCCCTGCGCCTGGCCTCCCGGGTCGCCGCCGTGCGCGAGGCCGCCGGCTTCGCCGCGTACGCGAACCAGAAGTACAGCGAGGCCCTCGCCGAGTTCCGTGCCGCGCGGCGGATGACCGGCAGCGTCGAGCTGTGGCCCGTCATGGCGGACTGCGAGCGCGGCCTCGGCCGGCCCGAGAAGGCGCTGGACATGGCCGGCGCACCCGAGGTCCAGAAGCTGGACAAGGCCGGTCAGGTCGAGATGCGGCTCGTGGCGGCCGGCGCCCGGCGCGACATGGACCAGATCGACGCCGCCATCGTCACGCTGCAGAGCCCCGAGCTCGCCTCGAACTCCGTCCAGCCCTGGACCGCGCGGCTGCGGTACGCCTACGCCGACGCGCTGCTCGCCGCCGGTCGTGAGGACGAGGCGCGGGAGTGGTTCGCGAAGGTCGTCGAGTCCGACAAGGACGGCAGCACCGACGCCTCGGACCGGCTCGCCGAGCTGGAGGGCGTCGAGTTCGTCGACGCGCTGGTTGACGACGAGCACGACGAGCACGACGAGGGCGACGAGCACGACGCCGAGGGCGCGGATGCAGGTGCGGACGCGGAGAAGGTCCCCGCGTCGGATGCCTCTGACGCCTCTGACGCCTCTGACGCCTCCGACACCTCGGACGAGGACCAGCGCTGAGCAGTAGCAGTAGCAGTAGCAGTAGCAGCAGTAGTGGTACGTGAGAACGGGCGGTCCCCTCAGGGGCCGCCCGTTCTCACGTACCAGGTGTTTCCGGCGTCTCTCAGACGGCCAGGTCGCGCAGCACCAGGCCCGTGGCCGGCTTCGGGCCGAAGGACGTCGACTTGCGGGGCATCGTGACGC
Organism: Streptomyces sp. NPDC025651; assembly: GCF_055558735.1. Lineage (NCBI taxonomy): Bacteria > Bacillati > Actinomycetota > Actinomycetes > Kitasatosporales > Streptomycetaceae > Streptomyces > Streptomyces sp. NPDC025651. Next base: position 540,273 of record NZ_JBVHLZ010000007.1, on the reverse strand, counting down.
CCTGGCGGGCCAGGTCGCGTACGACCTCCTCGCGGACCGGGTGCATCAGGACCGCCGTGCCGCCGTCGCGCTCCGCCTTCTCGACCGTCGCCGCGGTGTCGTGGATGTACGCGATGTGTTCCGGGGTGTCCGGGATCCGCCAGACGTGGTCGAGCAGGGTGGCGTGCAGGACCGTCGCGTCCAGGGTGCGCCAGGCCTCGGGGTGGTCGGCCGGGATCGTGCGGTCGAGCAGGTCCTGGGCCGGGTGATCTATGAGGTGGAAGGCGCCGTCGCCCGCGAGGACGAAGGCGTTGCCCTTGGAGGCGGCCTCGGCGAGGGCGTCCAGCGCGTGCCCGAGCGGGCCCTCGACGGTGCGTACGCGGAAGGAGTCCCCGAGGGCCGCGAGGGCGTCGGACACCGGCAGCCGGTGGAGGTAGCGGTGGATGGCGCGGACGCGCAGCGGGAAGCGGGCGGTGTCCACCAGGAGGACCAGGCCGTAGTCCCAGGCGCTCGGCGAGGGCTGCTCGCCGCGCAGGCGCAGGTTGGTCGCCCAGCGGTGGTGGCCATCGGCGATCAGGGCCTGGTGGTGGGCGAGATCCGACTGGATCTCGGCGATCTCCGAGGGGTCGGTGACGGCCCACAGGCGGTGGTGGAAGCCGTCCTCCGTGGTCGTCGAAAGGAGCGGTTCGCGCCGGGCGGTGCGTTCGACGACGGCTGCCGCGCCCGTGGGCTCGCCCTCGTCGCCGCGGTAGGTCAGGAGGAGCGGCTCCAGATTGGCGGAGGTCGCGCGCATGAGGGCGGCGCGGTCCTCGACGACGTGGGGCATGACGTCCTCGTGGGGGAGGACGATGCCGTCGGCGGCCTGCGAGAGGCGGAGCGCGCCGATGATGCCGCGCTGCAGGATGTCGCTGTTCTGCTGTTCGTAGACGTACAGGCTGGGCTCGGTGTCGGGGGCGAGGATGCCCTCGGCGAGCCAGTCGTGGAGGGTGTCCGCGGCCTGCTGGTTGCGGGCGTCCGGGGTGGTGGCCTGCGGGAGGATCAGCCGGACGATGTTGTGCGGGTCGGCGGATTCCAGGTGGAGCAGGCCGTCGGGGCGTACGACCACGTCGTACGGGGGAGACGTCACCGCGGCGAGACTGCCGACCCGCTCGGGGACGTACCGCACCCCCCGGAACGGGATCAGGTCGAGACCGTTGGCGTCCATGTGACCCGCTGTATTCATTAGGGCATCGTATGTGTCCGAGCCGTGTAGGCGATGATCGGGGGGTGAGATCGAGCGAGGAGCGAAGTGCGATGAGCAAGACCGCGGGCCGGAGTGCAGGTCGGAGCGTCAGGACGTGCCCTGGGGGCAGTCGGCGGACGCTGAGTGAGGCCTACGACACGGCGCTGCTCGATCTGGACGGGGTGGTGTACGCGGGTGGGCAGGCCATCGCGTACGCCGTCGATTCGCTCGGCACCGCACGCGCGGGCGGCATGCATCTCGCGTACGTGACGAACAACGCGCTGCGTACGCCGGACACGGTGGCGGAGCATCTGACGGAGCTCGGGATTCCCACCGACGCCTCGGACGTCATCACCTCGGCGCAGGCGGCGGCGCGGCTCGTGAGCGAGCAAGTGCCCGCGGGGGCGCGGGTGTTGGTGATCGGTGGCGAGGGGCTGCGGGTCGCGTTGCGCGAGCGGGGTCTTGAGCCGGTGGATTCGGCCGACGACGATCCGGCGGCGGTCGTGCAGGGGTACGGCGGGCCCGACATGGCGTGGGGACGGTTCGCGGAGGCGTGTTACGCGATCGCGCGCGGGGTGCCGTGGTTCGCGTCGAACACGGACCTGACGATTCCGAGCGCGCGCGGCATCGCGCCGGGCAACGGCGCGGCCGTCGAGGTCGTGCGGATCGCGACGGGCGCCGAGCCGCAGGTGGCGGGCAAGCCGCTGCCCCCGATGCACCGCGAGACGATCCTGCGGACGGGCGCGGAGCGGCCGTTGGTGGTGGGGGACCGCCTGGACACGGACATCGAGGGGGCGTTCAACGGCGAGGTCGATTCGCTGCTCGTCCTGACCGGTGTCACCGACGGCGCGCGGCTCCTTGCCGCGCCGCCCGAGCACCGGCCGACGTACGTGGACGCGGACCTGCGCGGCATGCTGACCGGACAGCCCGAAGTCGCCCCGGTGGAGGGCGGGTTCGGCTGTGGCGGCTGGACCGCCTCGGCGCGGGACGGCGAGCTCGTACTGGACGGCGAGGGCGAGGTCATGGACGGGCTGCGGGCGCTGTGCGCGGCGGCGTGGACGGAGGCCGGGGACGGCGCCTGCACGCTGGATGCGGGCAAGGCGCTGTCGCGGCTCGGGGTGTGAGGAAAGGCGTGTAAGGCGGGCGGGCAAGGAGGGCGTACGGGACCGGCCCGCGGGGTGTCGGGTCAGGCGTTCTCGCCGCGCTCGATCAGCTCGTCCGTGGTCGTGTCCTTGCGCCAGTAGCCGGAGAACGACACCCTCTTGCGGTCGAAGCCGCGGTCCGTGACGAGGTGGCGGCGCACGGCCTTGACGGTCGCGGACTCGCCGGCGACCCAGGCGTAGGGCGTGCCTTCGGGGAGGTCGGCGCCGCTGATCGCGTCCCTGGTGGCGCCCTCCTGGGTGAGCCAGTGGATCTCGGCGTCGGCCTTGGTGGGCAGGGGCTGGCGGTCGGCGAGGTCGTGGACCTCGATCCAGACGCGGGTGGGCAGGGCGGGCGGCAGCGTCTCCAGGATGCTCGCGACGGCGGGCAGCGCCGACTCGTCGGCGGTCAGGAGCAGCCAGTCGGTGTCCTGCGGGGGCCGGAAGTCGTAGGCGCCGTTCTCCTCGTCGACCGGGGCGAGGACGCCGATGCGGGCGCCCGGCCGCGCGGTCCGTGCCCAGCTGGTGGCGGGGCCGTCGGTGGGCGAGGGGGTCGCGCCGTGGACGGCGAAGTCGACGATCAACTCGTCGGGGTCGCGGCGCAGTTCACGGGTCGTGTACGTGCGCATGATGCCGCGCACCGAGGGGTCGAGGGCGCACCAGTCGGCGTACCACTCGGTGGCGTCGCCGGTGTCGGTGTCCGGCATGACCGGGGCGTCCTGCCCGGGGTGCGGGAGGAAGATCTTGATGCGCTGGTCGCGGCCGCCGGAGGCCATGCGCCGCAGGTCGGGGCCGCCGAGGGCCACGCGGATCATGGCGGGGGTGATGTGCTCGGTGCGCAGCACCTGGACATCGAAGAACTGGTACGGGGATGCGGTTGCGGTCATCGCGTGAGCCTCTTCGACTGGTCGACTGCGGTGGCGAGCTGCTCGATGAGCGGTGCGTATCCGGCGTGGCTGAACTGGGCCTCGTTGGACCAGGAGATGACCTGACCGGCCCGTACCGCGGGCAGCTTCGCCCAGGTGGGCTTGTTCTTCTTGAGATCGGCCGGCTGGAGGTTGCCGGTGCGCTTGTCGACGAGGATCAGGTCGGCGTCGTAGGTGTCGGCGTTCTCCCAGCCGAGCTCCTGGAAGAAGGCGCCCTTGCCGGTCCTGTCGGGGGTGACGAACTCGACGCCGAGGTCGCTGTAGTAGCGCAGGTCGGTGAAGGAGGTGGGGTTCCCGACGTAGAGGAGGGGGTCCTGTGCGGAGACCGCCATGACCTTGAGGCCGCCGCGGGACTCGGCTGCTTCGGCCGCCTTGCGCAGGGTCTCGGACGCCGCTTCGAAGCGCTTCTTGGCGGCGGTGACCTTCTCGGCCCTCAGGTCGGCGCCCAGGGACTCGGCGAGTTCGGTGAAGCGGCCGATCACGTGGGTGAGGGAGCTCTTCGCGGTGAGGATGCCGACGCTCGGGGCGAGCGAGGTGATCTTCTTGGCGGACTCCTCGGGGACGTACCAGAGCGTGGGTGCGGCGTTCATGGTGCTGACGAGGAGGTCCGGCTTCAGGGAGGCGTACTTCTCGATGCTGAACTCGCCCCAGGTGTTGCCGATGACGGTCACCTTGTCGACATCGATGTCGCCGGCCTGGACGTCGGGTTCGCCGTTCTTCAGCCTGGTCGGGCCGAAGACGCCCGTACACTCGACGCCGAGGTCGTGGAGCGCCGCGGCCGCGCCGATGTAGGCGACGACGGTCTTGGGGGTCTTCCCGGACCGGGCGGTCGTGCCACGGTCGTCCTTGAAGCTCCAGGAGCCGCTGTCGCCGCCCGGCGGCCCGCCCCTGGTGCCGGAGCCGCACGCGGTGAGCAGTCCGCCGATGCCGAGCGCGCCGGCCGCGAGGAGTGCGCTCCGGCGGTTCGGGGCAGGCGTCGGGGCGCGACGGGATGCGTGCATCGGTGGCGCTTCTCTCGTCGAAGGTCAGTGCGAGGGTAGGCTAACCTAACCTGGTGTTGGTCGACAGTCCCCCTGAACCGCGCGCGGAGACCGCCGCCGCGCCTGCCCGACGCCGCGCGATACGCGGCATCGGGTTGCTCGTCTCCACAGCCGTCCTGCTGCTCGTCTTCCTCGCGAGCGTCGCGGTCGGCGCGAAATCGTTGTCCATGGACCAGGTCTGGCACGGGCTGTTCCAGGACACGGGGACGTACGCCGACGTCGTGGTCGGCGAGCGCCTGGCGCGCAGTGTGCTCGGGCTGCTCGCGGGCGTCGCGCTCGGCCTCTCCGGCGCCGTCCTGCAGGCGCTCACCCGCAATCCGCTGGCCGACCCCGGGCTGCTCGGCATCAACCTCGGCGCGTCGGCCGCGGTGGTCAGTGCGATCAGCTTCTTCGGCGTCACCTCGCTGAGCGGTTACGTGTGGTTCGCCTTCGCCGGGGCCCTGCTCGTGGGCGCCCTGCTCTATCTGCTCGGCGGCGCGCGCGGCGCGACCCCGGTGCGGCTCGCCCTCGCCGGCACGGCGATCAGCGCGGCGCTCTACGGCTATCTGCAGGCCGTCATGATCATGGACGGTGCCGCGCTCAACAAGATGCGCTTCTGGACGGTCGGTTCGCTGGCCTCCGCCAACATGGACACCATCCAGCAGGTCCTGCCGTTCCTCGCGATCGGCACCGTGCTCGCGCTGTGCCTCGCCCGGCCGCTCAACGCCATGGCCATGGGCGACGACACCGCCCGTGCCCTCGGCGCCCGTCTGACGCGGACGCGCGCCCTGTCCATGGCGGCGGCGACGCTGCTGTGCGGGGCCGCGACCGCCGCCTGCGGTCCGATCGTCTTCGTCGGCCTGATGGTGCCGCACATCGTGCGCTCCTTCACCGGTCCCGACATGCGCTGGATCCTGCCGTACGCGGCCGTCCTCTCGCCGGTGCTGCTGCTCGGCGCGGACGTCGTCGGGCGCATCGTGGCGCGGCCCTCGGAGCTCCAGGTGGGCATCGTGACCGCGGCCATCGGCGCGCCGGTCTTCGTCTTTCTCGTACGGCGCCGGAAGGTGGCCCAGCTGTGAAGGCCCTTCGTACCCGCGGCCTCTCCGTCCGGCTCGACGTCCGCACGGTCGTGGTCGTCACCCTGCTCGTGGTCGCCGCGCTCACCGCGAGCGTCGTCCTGATCGGCACCGGCGACTTCCCGATCCCGGCCGCCGACGTCGTCCGCACCCTGCTCGGCAACGGCGACGCGGGCCAGGAGTTCATCATCAACGACCTGCGCCTGCCGCGGGTCCTCGTCGGGCTCCTGGTGGGCGCGGCCCTCGGCCTCGGCGGCGCGCTCTTCCAGTCCATCGCCCGCAACCCGCTGGGCAGCCCGGACGTGCTCGGCCTCGGGCAGGGGTCGACCGCGGGGGCGCTCGCCATGATCGTCCTGTTCCAGGGCAGCGCGGTGCAGGTCGCGGGCGGCGCGCTCGTCGGCGGCCTCGTCACCGGCGTCGCCATCTATCTGCTGGCATGGAAGCGGGGCGTGCACGGTTACCGCTTCGTCCTGGTCGGCATCGGCGTCTCCGCGTTCCTCACCGCCATCAACGGCTATCTGCTCACCAAGGCGGACTTCGTCGACGCCGCGCGCTCCGTGGTCTGGATGACCGGCTCCCTCAACGGCCGCGACTGGGACCAGGTCTGGCCGCTGCTCGCGCTCTGCGCCGTCCTCGTGCCGGTCGTGCTCGGGTACGGCCGTCCGCTGCGGATGCTGGAGATGGGCGACGACGTCGCGAACTCGCTCGGCGTACGCGTGGAGCGCACCCGCTTCGTCCTGCTCATCGCCTCGGTGCTGCTCACCGCGGCCGCCACCGCCGCCGCGGGGCCGGTCGGCTTCGTCGCGCTCACCGCGCCGCAGCTGGCGCGCCGCCTCACGCGCTCGCCCGGACCCAATCTGATGCCCGCGATGTTCATGGGCGCCACGCTCCTGGTCGTCGCGGACTGGGCGTCGCAGCGGGCCTTCGGCGCGGACCAGCTGCCCGTCGGCGTCATCACCGGTGTGCTCGGCGGCGTCTACCTGCTCTGGCTGCTCGTCACCCAGCGCAAGGCGGGCCGGATATGAAGCCCCGCCACGATCGCGTACCACCCCATGACCAGAAGCAGGAGCGTGCTGCTGTGAACCGGCTCATCGCCGACGACGTCACCCTCGGCTACGACCAGCGTGTCATCGCCTCGAAGCTGTCCGTCGAGATCCCCGACAACTCCTTCACGGTGATCGTGGGCCCCAACGCCTGCGGCAAGTCCACGCTGCTGCGCGCCCTGTCCCGGATGCTCAAGCCGTCCGCGGGCCGGGTGCTGCTCGACGGGAACGTCATCCAGTCGATGCCGGCGAAGAAGGTCGCCAAGACGCTCGGCCTGCTGCCGCAGTCGTCCATCGCGCCCGACGGCATCACGGTCGGCGACCTGGTCGCGCGCGGCCGCTACCCCCACCAGGGCCTGCTGCGGCAGTGGTCGGACGACGACGAGCGGATCGTGAACGAGTCCATGGAGTCGACCGGCGTGCGCGAGCTCGCCGAGCGGTACGTCGACGAGCTCTCCGGCGGTCAGCGCCAGCGCGTCTGGATCGCCATGGCGCTCGCCCAGCAGACCCCGCTGCTGCTCCTGGACGAGCCGACGACGTTCCTCGACATCCAGCACCAGCTCGACGTCCTCGACCTCTGCGCCGAGCTCCACGAGGAGCAGGGCCGCACGCTCGTCGCCGTCCTGCACGACCTGAACCACGCCGCCCGCTACGCCACGCACCTCATCGCCCTGCGCGACGGCGCGGTGATCGCCGAGGGCGCGCCGTCCGACATCGTCACCGCGGAGCTGGTGGAGCAGACCTTCGGGATCCAGTGCCGGGTCATCGACGACCCGGAGACGGGGACGCCGCTGGTGATCCCGTCGGGGCGGGCGGGGCGCAGGCCGCCGGCCAAGGCGGCGGGTCCGGCCGAGGCGGCGGCCGGGGTTTCGGCTAGAGCAGCGACCTGAGCCGCAGCAGGTCACGGAAGCCCGCCTCCAGCTTGACCCGGCCCGAGGCCCAGGCCTTGGCGAAGTCGAGCCTGCCGTCCACCATCGCGACCAGGTCGTCGCCGGTCAGCGCGAGGCGGATCTCCGCCTTCTCGCGGGGCGGGCCCGGGTGGCTGTCGTGCACCGTGATCCGGCCGTTCTCGAGGCGGCCCGTGAAGGTGGCGTCGAGATCGGTGATGCGGCAGCTCAGCGAGCGGTTCAGGGCAGCCGCGCTGCGCACGTCGCCGTCGGCGGACGCGAGATTGTCCGAGAGTCTGTCGAGTGCCGTGCGGCACTCCGCCATGGTCGCCATCGTGATCGACGGTACCCCAGCCCTTCGGGGTAGCGTCGTGCCATGAGCGACTCTTACGCGGGCCCCGAAGCGGGGGAGGCGGCGGAGCCGGAGCCCGAGGTTCCGGACGAGCCGTCGTACGACCCCGCCGCCCCGGCGCCCCTCGGCGTCGAGCGCACGCCCACCGGCAACGCCGAGGTGGACGCGCGGCTCGCCCGCCTCGGCGACGCCGACCACCTCGCCACGGACGGCCACATCGAGGTGTACGAGGATGTACACCAGGGCCTGCGCGACGCGCTGACCGCGCTCGACGCGCGCCCCGGCCCACCGGCACCCACAGGGGTGCCCGGAACCGCGTACGACAACAGGAGCTGAACCGAACGTGGCAGGAGTGGCACGACGCCGCCTCGACGCCGAGCTCGTCCGCAGGAAGCTCGCCCGCTCGCGCGAGCACGCGAGCCAGCTGATCGCCGCAGGCCGGGTGACGGTCGGCAAGACCGTCGCGACCAAGGCCGCGACGCAGGTCGAGACGGCCGCCGCGATCGTGGTCTCGCAGGACGACAGCGACCCCGACTACGTCTCGCGCGGCGGGCACAAGCTCGCGGGGGCGCTGGCCGCCTTCGTGCCGCAGGGTCTCGTCGTCGAGAAGCGGCGGGCCCTCGACGCGGGCGCGTCCACCGGCGGCTTCACCGACGTGCTGCTGCGCGCGGGCGCCGCGCACGTCGTCGCCGTCGACGTGGGCTACGGCCAGCTCGCGTGGTCGCTGCAGAGCGACGACCGGGTCACCGTGAAGGACCGTACGAACGTACGCGAGTTGACGCTCGAAGCCATCGACGACATCCCCGTCGACCTGGTCGTCGGGGACCTCTCCTTCATTCCGCTCGGCCTTGTGCTGCCCGCCCTGGTGCGGTGCGCGGCGCCCGACGCGGACCTCGTCCTGATGGTCAAGCCGCAGTTCGAGGTCGGCAAGGAGCGGCTCGGCAGCGGCGGTGTGGTGCGCAGCGCCGAACTGCGGGCCGAGGCCGTGCGGGGCGTGGCACGGCAGGCGTGGGGGCTCGGCCTCGGGGTGCGCGGGGTGACCGCGAGCCCGCTGCCTGGGCCTTCCGGCAATGTCGAGTACTTTCTGTGGCTGCGCGCCGGGGCCGATGAGCTGGACCCGGCGGACGTTGACCGTGCCGTGGCGGAGGGGCCCCGTTGACCCAGACCCGAGTGACCCAGACCCGAGCTCGTACCGTTTTCCTGCTCGCGCACACCGGACGGCCCGCGGCCATCCGCAGTGCCGAACTCGTCGTCCAGGGACTGCTGCGCAGCGGCCTGGGCGTGCGGGTCCTGGAGGCCGAGGCCGCGGACCTGCCGCTGCCCGACGAGGTCGAGACGGTCAAGGAGGCCACCGCCGACTGCATCGACGACTGCGAGCTGATCGTCGTCCTCGGCGGTGACGGGACGCTGCTGCGGGGCGCCGAGTTCGCGCGGGCCTCCGGGGTGCCGATGCTCGGTGTGAACCTCGGGCGCGTGGGCTTCCTCGCGGAGGCGGAGCGGGACGACCTCGACAAGGTCGTCGACCGGGTGGTCACCAAGGCGTACGAGGTCGAGGAGCGCATGACGATCGACGTCGTCGTGCACCGCAACGGCGACGTCGTGCACCGCGACTGGGCGCTGAACGAGGCGGCCGTGCAGAAGGTGTCGCCCGAGCGGATGCTGGAGGTCGTCCTGGAGATCGACGGGCGCCCGGTCACCGGCTTCGGCTGCGACGGCATCGTCTGCGCGACCCCGACGGGGTCGACGGCGTACGCGTTCTCGGCCGGCGGGCCCGTGGTGTGGCCGGAGGTCGAGGCGCTGCTCATGGTGCCGATCAGCGCGCACGCCCTGTTCGCCAAGCCCCTGGTGACCTCGCCGGACACGGTGCTCGCGGTCGAGGTCCAGCCGCAGGCGCCCAACGGCGTGCTGTGGTGCGACGGGCGGCGGACCCTCGAACTGCCCTCGGGGGCGCGGGTGGAGGTGCGCAGGGGCGAGGTGCCGGTGCGGCTCGCGCGGCTGCACCACGCGTCGTTCACGGATCGACTTGTCGCCAAGTTCGCGCTGCCGGTGTCGGGGTGGCGGGGCGCGCCGCACTGAGCAGGCGGCTCACGTCGCGCCGACCACGGAGATCGCCCGCTTGCGCAGGACGGCGCCCACCGGCAGGCCGGTGGCGAGCAGGGTCAGCAGCAGGGTGCCCGTCGCGACTCCGGTCGGCACGGTCCAGGGCAGGTAGGGCAGTGCGCTGCCGAACGCCGTGCTGAGGATGGGCGCCAGCGTGCCGAGCGCGATGGCGGTGCCGAGCAGCAGCGCGGTGCCCGCCACGACCACGGCCTCCCAGGCCGCCATCGCCCGCACCTGCGCCCGCCGGCTGCCGACGACCCGCAGCAGCGCCACGTCGCGGCGGCGCTCGAAGGAGATCATGGCCAGGGTGTTCGCCGCGGCGATGGCGGCGAAGCCCGCGTACAGCCCCGTGCCCACGTAGTCGAGCCAGACCTCGCCCGCGCTGCCCGCCGAACCGGTGTGGTGCTGGGCCGTCGTATGCATGCCGATCTTGGTGAGGCCGAAGCCGACGACGAGTACGAGGGGGACGACCGCCGCGGAGAAACGGCGCGGCTGCGAGCGGACGTTGAGCATCGCGAGGCGCGCGCTCGGCCCGAACCGGGCGACCGGTGCCGACACCAGCCGGGCCGCGGGGCCGATGATGCGGGGCCCGAGCAGCCCCGCGCCGACGCAGAACAGGATGAGGACGAGGAACGCGCCCTCGCTCGCCTCGTCCGCGGGCTGCTGCGACAGGAGCACGGAGACGACGCACGCCCCCGCCACCGCGAGCACGCCGAGGGGTGCCCGCAGGAAGCCGAGCCCGCGCCGCCCCGTCGCCGCCTCGGAGAGGGCGCGGGCCGGGCGGAGCAGCGAGAAGCGCAGGGCCGAGAGGAGAGCGGCCACCGTCGTCGTTACCACGGCCACGCCCAGGCACACCGGCAGGGCGAGCCAGCTGAAGCGGAAGGCGGCCTCGGCGGGCAGCAGCCCGTGGTCGATCATGCCCGCGTGCCACCAGCGGGCCCCGAAGCCGCCGAGGACGAAGCCGGCGAGGGCTGCGGGGATCGACGCGGCGAGGGCCTGTACCGCCACCGCGCGGCGCACCTGGCGGGGCTTGGCGCCGATGGAGCGGACCATGGCGAGCTCGCGGTGCTGCTGCGCGACGGCCGTGCCCATCGTCGACGCGACCACGAAAATCGACATGTAGATGGAGCCGATCAGCAGCACCACCGCCATGTCGCCGACGCCGTTCTCCGTGATCTGCCTGCGGGCCGCCGCGGAGAGCCCGGCGGTGCCGCCCGCGCTCGTCGAGGTGAGCATCATCGTCGACGCGCTCACCACGGTCGCGGCGAAGAGGGCGGCCACCGCCGTGCCCACGAATGCCGGGCGGTGCGCGCGCAGCGCCGCCGTTGCCAGTCCTGTTGCCATGTCGATCATGGTGCGCCTGGGGAGCGGCGGTGGACCATGTGGCGGGCCGGTGGATCCTGCGGGGGATAACCCCACCCCCGCGGCCCTCCGCGAAAGCCCACCCCCGCGGGTGACAGGGGTGTTCGTCGCGCCTTCTCGACCTGCGCCTTCGCGGAAGGGGCCCGGGGCCCGTCGCACACCGGGCCCCTGACCTCGTAAGGTCTTGTCCCGTGTTGGAGGAGATGCGGATACGGTCGCTCGGAGTCATCGACGACGCTGTCGTCGAGCTGTCGCCAGGCTTCACCGCCGTGACGGGTGAGACCGGTGCGGGCAAGACGATGGTGGTCACCAGCCTCGGCCTGCTGCTCGGCGGGCGCGCGGACCCCGCCCTGGTGCGGATCGGCGCCAAGTCAGCGGTGGTGGAGGGGCGCATTGCCGTGCCCGCCGACGCCTCGGCGGTCGTGCGCGCGGAGGAGGCGGGGGCCGAACTCGACGACGGGGCGTTGCTGATCAGCCGTACCGTCTCGGCGGAAGGGCGCTCGCGCGCGCACCTCGGCGGCCGCTCGGTGCCGGTGGGTTTGCTTTCCGAACTCGCCGACGACCTCGTCGCCGTCCACGGCCAGACCGACCAGCAGGGCCTGCTCAAGCCCGCCCGGCAGCGCGGTGCCCTCGACCGGTACGCGGGCGACGCGGTCGCCGTGCCCCTCACCAAGTACACGGCCGCCTACCGACGCCTGCGGGCCGTCACCGCCGAGGTCGAGGAGATCACCACGCGCGCGCGTGAGCGGGCGCAGGAAGCGGATCTGCTCCGTTTCGGACTGGAGGAGATCGCGGGCGTCGAGCCGCGCGCGGGGGAGGACGTCGAACTCGCCGCCGAGGCCGAGCGGCTCGGCCACGCCGAGGCCCTCGCCTCCGCCGCCACGTCCGCGCACGCCGCCCTCGCGGGCAATCCCGAGGACCTGGAGGGCGTCGACGCCTCGACGCTGGTCGCGGGCGCCTCACGGGCCCTGGAGGCCGTGCGGTCCCACGACCCCGCCCTGTCCGCGCTCGCCGACCGCCTCGGGGAGATCGGGATCCTCCTCGGCGATGTGGCGGGCGAGCTCGCCGGGTACGCCGACGACCTGGACGCCGATCCGCTGCGGCTCGCCGCGGTCGAGGAGCGGCGGGCCGCGCTGACCCAGCTCACCCGGAAGTACGGCGAGGACATCGACGCCGTGCTCGCCTGGGCCGAGGAGGGCGCGGCGCGCCTGGGCGAACTGGAGGGCGACGACGACCGGTTGGGGGAGCTGACCGCGGAGCGGGACGCACTCCGTGCCGAACTCGCCGGGCTCGCCCAGGCGTTGACCGAGGCGCGGCAGGAGGCGGCGTCGCGGTTCGCGGCGGCCGTCACCGAGGAACTGGCCTCGCTGGCGATGCCGCACGCGCGCGTGTCGATCGCGATCAGCTGCACGGAGGTCCCCGAGGGCGCCGACGGCGTGGAGATCGGCGGCCGCACGGTCGCGTACGGGCCCGCGGGCGTCGACGAGGTCGAGCTGCTGCTCGCCCCGCACCCGGGGGCTCCCGCCCGGCCCATCGCCAAGGGGGCGTCGGGCGGTGAGCTGTCGCGCGTGATGCTCGCCGTCGAGGTGGTCTTCGCGGGGACGGACCCGGTGCCGACGTATCTCTTCGACGAGGTCGACGCGGGCGTCGGCGGCAAGGCCGCGGTCGAGATCGGCCGGCGTCTGGCGCGCCTCGCCAAGTCGGCGCAGGTCGTGGTGGTCACGCACCTCCCGCAGGTGGCGGCGTTCGCCGACCGGCAGCTCCTTGTGGAGAAAACGAACGACGGCATGGTGACGCGGTCCGGGGTCCAGGTCCTGGAGGGCGAGGACCGGGTGCGGGAGCTGTCGCGGATGCTGGCGGGCCAGGAGGACTCACAGACCGCGCGGGCCCACGCGGAGGAGCTGCTGGCGACGGCTCGGGGAGACGGGTAGCGCGGTCGGTTCGTCCCGGGAGGCGGGGCGGCGCAGGCATGTCTGTCCTCGCCCCCCACCTGCCGTACACACCTCGCAAGGCTCACCCGTGTGGGTGGTCCCGGTCCTGGAGTTGCCCATCCACATGCGGAAGTGACCTTTCGGCGGTGCCGGAACGCCCGTGCGGACTGGCATCCTTGGCGCAGCATCTGCCCGAGTACCCGCCCGAGCACCGAACCGACGCAGACCCAGGAGCCCCGGCCACGTGAGCCACGTGAGCAGCCACTCGCCGCACGGACAGACGCCGCTGCACACCGTTCAGGTCCTCGGCGGCGGCAGCGCGGGCAGCAGCGCGCACGTCAGATCGCTGGCCGCGGGCCTCGCCGCCCGGGGCGTGCGGGTCACCGTGTGCGCCCCCGACGAGGCCGCCCGCACCTACGACTTCACCGGCACCGGCGCCCGGCACGTCCCCGTGCCCCGCAGCGGCGACCCCGCATCCGTGGCCGCGCTCCGCGCCGCCTGTGCCGACGCCGACCTCGTCCACGCGCACGGACTGCACGCCGCTCTGCGGGCCTCCGTCGCACTCACCGGACGCCGCACGCCGCTCGTCGTCACCTGGCACACCCGCGCGCACGCGGAAGGCGCCCGTGCCCGCGTCCTGCGCCTGCTGGAGCGGCGCGTGGCCAAGGCCGCCGCCGTGGTCCTCGGCACCTCGTCCGACCTCGTCGACCGGGCCCGCAGCAGAGGGGCCCGCGACGCGCGCCTCGCGGCCGTCGCGCTGCCCGCGCCGCGCCGCCCCGACCCGGCCGAGACCGCCGAGGAACCCGATCGGCTCCTGCACAAGGCCCGGGCCGAACTCGGCGCCGTGGACCGCCCGTTGATCCTCGCCGTCGGCGCCCTGGAACGCCATCGCGGCTACGACGTCCTCCTGGAGGCCACGCGCGCGTGGCGTCATCTGGACCCGCTGCCGCTCCTCGTCGTCGCGGGCGAGGGGCCCGAACGGGCCGCCCTGCAGCGCCGCATCGAGGACGAGCAGCTGCCGGCCCGCCTGGTGGGCCGGCGCGACGACGTTCCCGACCTCCTCGCGGCCGCCGACCTCGCGGTGCTGCCCAGCAGTTGGGAATCCCGCTCCGTCCTCGCCCAGGAGGCCCTGCACGCGCGCGTGCCGCTCGTCGCGACCGCGGTCGGCGGCGTCCCCGAACTGGTCGGCGACGCGGCCGAACTCGTGCCCTACGGCGACGCGGGCGCCCTCGCCATCGCCGTCGTACGCCTTCTCGCCGACCCCGTGCGCCGTGCCGAGCTCAAGGACAGGGGCGAGGCCCAGGCCGCCACCTGGCCGACCGAGGACGACACGGTCACTCAAGTCCTCAGCGTCTACGACGAGTTGACCCAGCCGCTGCCGTACAGCTGAGCCGCGGGTCGCTGGGCCGCTACGCCACGTGCCTGCGCGCCCGCAGCGCAAGGCTCAGCGCCAGGACCGTCTGCGGGTCGTCCAGGTCCGTCCCCAGGAGCTCGCTGATCCGGGCCAGGCGGTTGTACAACGTCTGCCGGTTCAGGTGCAGTTCGCGTGCCGTCTCCGCCTTGCGGCCCGCGTGCGCCAGATACGTCTGCAGCGTGGGCAGCAGCGGCGGCTTCGAGCGCTCGTCGTGGGCGCGCAGCGGTCCGATCGCGCGGTCCACGAACGCCGCCAGGTCCGGGTGGTCGCGCAGCCGCCACAGCAGCAGGTCGATGTCCAGGCGCCGCGCGTCGTACCAGGGGCGGTCGGACAGGCCCTGCGCGGCCGTCGCCGTCTCCGCCGCGTGCCGCAGGCCCGCCGACGCCGCCGCCCAGCCGCCCGCGACACCGACCACCACGACCGGCGGCTGCGCCCCCGGCCGCCGCATCCCCGCCCGCTCCACGCCCGCCCGCAGCGCCGCGGCGACCCGGTCGGCCACCGCGGTCCTCTCCGACTCCGACCGCAGGCCGAGCAGCAGCGGCACGCGGCCCTCGACGGGACGTACGCCGAGAAGCGCCGGTACGCCCACGGAAGCCAGCTCCTCCGCGACCGCCCGCGCGAGCACCGCCCAGCCGCCCCCGGTCGGCAGTTCGTCCGCGAGCCGCATCACCACCGGAAGCAGCGGGCCGCCCGCGGAGCCCGGCTTGAAGCCGAGGACGCGGGCCTGCGCGGGGGCGTCCTCCGCGGTGATCCGGCCCTCCGCGAGATCGGTGAGGAAGTCGCCGCGGCCGCGCGCCGCGAGCTCCTCCTCCTGGCGGGCCTGCATCAGCACCACCGCGAGGCTGCCCGCCGCCCGCTCCGCCGCGATGCGGTGCACCGGCAGCGGCGCCGACTCCACGGCGAGCAGCACGAGACGGGCCCGCACCGAGCCCGCGCCGGGGCCGCCGCCCGGCACGTCGACGACGACGGCGCTCGCGGGCGGCCGGTCCCGGTCGACGGCGCTGCCCCGCAGCCCCTCCCACACCTGCAGCGGATCCGCGCACTCGGTGTCCGCACCCGCGGCGTACAGGAGCTGCCCGTCCGCCGTCTCCAGGAACACCGGGTTGCCGCTGAACTCCGCGAGGATGCCGAGGACTTGAGGGATGCCGCCCCCGCCGAGCAGCGCCTCCGTGCAGCGCCTGTGCACTTCCTCGGCCCGCTGCAGCAGTGCGTAGTGGCCGTTGACGATCTCGGTGTGCACCTCTTCGGTGACCGTCACGAACGGCACCTCGCGGTGCAGTTGGACCAGGGGGAGCCCGGCTGCCCGTGCCGTCTCCACCAGCGCCGCGGGCAGCCGCGCGAACCGCGGCCCCAGCTCGACGACGAGCGCGGCGATGCCCCGCTCGGCGAGCTTGCGCACGAAGGCGCGCTGCTCGGCGGGGCGCGTGCCGAGCCCGAGCCCCGTGGTGAGCAGCAGCTCGCCGCCCTTGAGCAGCGAGGCGATGTTGGGCACCTCGCCCGCGTGCACCCACCGCACCGTCCGCTGCAGCCGCTCCGCGCCCGCGACGACCTCGGGGAGCCCGCCGCGCAGCCCCGGCAGCTCCAGCGCCCGCTGCACGGTGATGCCACCCTGAGAGGTGGTGGTCCGAGTGGCCGGAGTGGCCGGAGTGCCCTGACTGTCCATGGCGCGGACGCTACCGGGGCGCACGTTCCCGGAACATCTCCGGCCGGTCACGGCGGTGCTTCGCGGGCCCCGCGGGCCCGACAACTCGTCGCCTCCGCGCGGCAATTGCGCGACCCCCTGTCGCTTGTGGCGTACGTCACCCGACGGCAGGGTGCCCGCCATGCCAGAGCAACCGAGCACACCCGAGGTCCACCGCCTCAAGGCGAACTCCGTCGGACTCGTGGGGGTCGTCTTCATGGCGGTCGCCACCGCGGCGCCCATCACGGCGATGACCGGCAACCTCCCGATCGCCGTCGGCGCGGGCAACGGCACCGGAGCCCCCGCCGGCTACCTCTTCGCGACGCTCGTCCTGACGGTGTTCTCCGTCGGGTACGTCGCCATGGCCAAACGGATCACCGCCGCCGGCGCCTTCTACGGCTACATCTCGCACGGCCTCGGCCGCATCGCCGGCATGGCGTCGGGGATGCTCGCCGTCGTCGCGTACATCGTCTTCGAGGCCTCGATCGTCGGCGTCTTCGCCTACTTCGCGAAGACCACCGTCCTCGACCAGCTGGGCGCCGACGTGCCGTGGATCGTGTACGCGGCCGCGATGCTCGCCGTCACGGCCGTCCTCGCGTACTTCGACATCAACCTCACGGCCAAGGCGCTCGGCGTGATGCTCGTCGCGGAGATCGCCGTCCTGTTCGCGGTGGCCACCGCCGTGCTGGTCCAGGGCGGCGGCCCGGACGGCATCCCCGTGGAGCCGGTGAATCCGGCGAACGCCTTCACCGGCACCTCGGCCGGGCTCGGCCTGTTCTTCGCCTTCTGGTCGTGGGTCGGCTTCGAGTCGACCGCGATGTACGGCGAGGAGTCCCGCGACCCCAAGCGCGTCATCCCGCGCGCCACCCTCGTCTCGGTGATCGGCGTGGGCCTCTTCTACATCTACGTCTCCTGGATGACGATCGCGGGCAACGGCCTCGGCGGCGCGGTGAAGGTCTCGCGGTCCGCCGGCCCGCTCGACCTCTTCTTCGACCCGGCGCGCGGCTTCATCGGCGCCTGGGCGGTCGACGCCTTCCAGTGGCTGCTCATCACGGGCTCGTTCGCCTGCGGGATGGCCTTCCACCAGTGCGCGTCGCGCTATCTGTACGCGATCGGACGCGAGGGCTTCCTGCATCCCGCGCTCGGCCGCACCCACCCCGCGCACGGCTCGCCGTACATCGCGTCGTACGTCCAGTCGGCGATCGCCGTCGTCCTGGTGGGCGCCTTCTGGCTCACCGGACAGGACCCGTACACCCACCTGTACACGCTGCTCGCGATCCTCGGCACGATGGCGATCCTCATCGTCCAGACCCTGTGCTCCTTCGCGGTGATCGGCTACTTCCGGCGCAACCACCCCGAGGACCGGCACTGGTTCAGGACGCTGCTCGCCCCGCTGCTCGGTGGCCTCGGCATGATCGCCGTCGTCGTCCTGCTGGTCGTCAACATGGACACGGCGGCGGGCACGGCGGCCGACTCCCTCTTCTTCGCGGCGATCCCCTGGATCGTCGGCCTCGTCTTCTTCGGGGGGCTCGGTCTCGGCCTGTACCTGCGGGCCAGGCGGCCGCACCGCTACGAGATCATCGGCCGCGTCGTCCTGGAGGACGCGGCCGAACGCGCGGACGGCGACGGGCAGCAGCCCGTCGCCGTCCGGAACTGAGCGGCACCGGTTCCCGCTCTAGCCCCCGTACGCCCCCGAAGCCGTCAGCCGCAGCGCCGTGTCGATCAGCGGCACATGGCTGAACGCCTGCGGGAAGTTGCCGACCTGGCGCTGCAGCCGCGGATCCCACTCCTCGGCGAGCAGCCCCAGGTCGTTGCGGAGGGCGAGCAGCTTCTCGAAGAGCTTGCGGGCCTCGTCGACCCTGCCGATCATCGCGAGGTCGTCGGCCATCCAGAACGAGCAGGCGAGGAAGGCCCCCTCGTCGCCCTCCAGGCCGTCCACGCCCTCGTCCTCGCCGGACGTCGGGTAGCGCAGGATGAACCCGTCCGACGTCGACAGCTCCCGCTGGATCGCCTCGATCGTGCCGATGACGCGCTTGTCGTCCGGCGGCAGGAAGCCCATCTGCGGAATCAGCAGCAGCGAGGCGTCCAGCTCCTTGGAGCCGTACGACTGGGTGAAGGTGTTCCGCTCCTTGTCGTAGCCCTTCTCGCACACGTCGCGGTGGATGTCGTCGCGCAGGTCGCGCCACTTCTCCAGCGGGCCGTCCGCGTCGCCGGACTCGATGAGCTTGATGGTGCGGTCCACGGCGACCCAGGCCATCACCTTGGAGTGCACGAAGTGGCGGCGCGGTCCTCGCACCTCCCAGATGCCCTCGTCCGGCTCGTCCCAGTGGTCCTCCAGGTAGCGGATCAGCTTGAGCTGGAGGAGCGAGGCGTAGTCGTTGCGGGCCAGGCCCGTCATGTGGGCCAGGTGCAGAGCCTCGGTGACCTCGCCGTACACGTCCAGCTGGAGCTGGTGGGCCGCGCCGTTGCCCGCCCGGACCGGCTGGGAGTCCTCGTACCCGGGCAGCCAGTCGAGCTCCGTCTCGCCGAGCTCGCGCTCGCCCGCGATGCCGTACATGATCTGCAGGTTCTCCGGGTCGCCCGCGACCGCCCGAAGGAGCCACTCGCGCCAGGCGCGGGCCTCCTCGCGGTAGCCGGTGCGCAGCAGCGAGGAGAGCGTGATGGCGGCGTCGCGCAGCCACGTGAAGCGGTAGTCCCAGTTGCGCGAGCCCCCGATGTCCTCGGGCAGTGAGGTGGTGGGCGCCGCGACGATCCCGCCGGTCGGCGCGTAGGTCAGCGCCTTCAGCGTGATCAGCGAGCGGACCACGGCCTCACGGTAGGGGCCGTGGTACGTACAGTGCTCCACCCACTCCCGCCAGAAGCCCTCCGTGGCGGTGAGCGCCGCCTCGGGCTCCGGCAGCGCGGGCGGCTCCTTGTGCGAGGGCTGCCACGAGATGGTGAACGCGATCCGGTCGCCCGGCGCCACCGTGAAGTCCGAGTACGTGGTGAGGTCCTTGCCGAAGGTCTCGGCGGTGGTGTCCAGCCACACCGAGTCGGGCCCGGCGACGGCGACCGTGCGCCCGTCGACCTTGTGCACCCAGGGCACCACGCGCCCGTAGCTGAAACGCATCCTCAGCGCGGAGCGCATCGGGACGCGGCCGCTGACGCCCTCGACGATCCGCACCAGCTGCGGGGCGTCGGTGTCGCGCGGCGGCATGAAATCGATCACGCGGACGGTCCCGCGTGAGGTGTCCCACTCGGATTCGAGCACCAGGGAGTCGCCGCGATAGGTGCGGCGCGCGGCAGCCGGAGGCTGCGCGCCCGGGGCGTGTGCGGGCCCCAGGCGCCAGAAGCCGTGCTCCTCGGTGCCCAACAGGCCGGCGAAAACGGCGTGGGAGTCGAAGCGGGGCAGGCACAGCCAGTCGACTGTGCCGTCCCGGCAGACCAAGGCTGCGGTCTGCATGTCTCCGATGAGTGCGTAGTCCTCGATGCGCCCGGCCACGTGCATCTCCAGTCGAACGGCCACGTTCGCCCCGCGGGGCGCTTACTGGTCAGCGGTCAAGTGATCGCCTACGAGCGCTTGTTCCGGGTGCAGGGCGGGGTGGTGCCGTGTGCCGGAGGGGGCTCGGCAGCGAGTGTCCGAGCAGGATACGACGCACCCTGGTGATCTGTGCGCCCCTCTCGGCAACGAGGCTCCGCCGAACGGGTGAGCGCCAGGTGAGGGGCGGTGCGGAGGCGACACGAGGGCGTGGACGTGCGGTGACGGTGTTGTGTGCGCCCGGTGGCGGAGCGTGGTCGGGAGCAGCCTCGCCAGGTCGCTGATACCCTGGTAGCCCGTGAGCCGGTGGTCATAGAACCCCCGAACCGCAGCGACGGCACCTCCCCCGAATCCCTGGTGAGAGAGCCGGTACGCACCTCCAGACCGCGACCACGGGAGCCCCCCTTTGGCTATGCAGCCCAAATCCACGACGACCAAGCACATCTTCGTCACCGGGGGTGTCGCTTCTTCCCTCGGCAAGGGTCTGACTGCCTCCAGCCTGGGTGCGCTCCTCAAGGCCCGTGGCCTGCGTGTCACGATGCAGAAGCTCGACCCGTACCTGAACGTCGACCCGGGCACGATGAACCCCTTCCAGCACGGCGAGGTGTTCGTCACCAACGACGGCGCCGAGACCGACCTGGACATCGGTCATTACGAGCGTTTCCTCGACGTCGACCTCGACGGCTCCGCGAACGTGACCACCGGCCAGGTGTACTCCCAGGTGATCGCCAAGGAGCGGCGCGGTGAGTACCTGGGCGACACCGTGCAGGTCATCCCGCACATCACCAACGAGATCAAGCACCGCATCCGCCGGATGGCGACGGACGACGTGGACGTGGTGATCACGGAGGTCGGCGGCACCGTCGGCGACATCGAGTCCCTGCCGTTCCTGGAGACCGTCCGCCAGGTCCGCCACGAGGTCGGCCGCGACAACGTCTTCGTCGTGCACATCTCGCTGCTGCCCTACATCGGTCCCTCCGGCGAGCTGAAGACCAAGCCGACCCAGCACTCGGTGGCCGCGCTGCGCAACATCGGTATCCAGCCGGACGCCATCGTGCTGCGCGCCGACCGCGAGGTGCCCACCGCCATCAAGCGCAAGATCTCGCTGATGTGCGACGTGGACGAGGCCGCCGTGGTCGCCGCCATCGACGCCAAGTCGATCTACGACATCCCCAAGGTCCTGCACACCGAGGGCCTGGACGCCTACGTGGTGCGCAAGCTCGACCTGCCGTTCCGGGACGTGGACTGGACGCAGTGGGACGACCTGCTGGACCGTGTGCACAACCCGAAGCACGAGGTCACCGTCGCCCTGGTCGGCAAGTACATCGACCTGCCCGACGCCTACCTCTCCATCACCGAGGCCATGCGCGCGGGCGGCTTCGCCAACAAGGCCCGCGTCAAGGTCAAGTGGGTCACCTCGGACGACTGCAAGACGCAGGCGGGCGCCAAGAAGCAGCTCGGTGACGTCGACGCGATCCTGATCCCCGGCGGCTTCGGCGACCGCGGCGTGAACGGCAAGATCGGCGCCATCCAGTACGCCCGCGAGAACAAGGTGCCACTGCTCGGCATCTGCCTGGGCCTGCAGTGCATCGTGATCGAGGCCGCCCGCAACCTCGCGGACATCCCCGACGCCAACTCCACCGAGTTCGACGCCGCCACCGCCCACCCGGTGATCTCCACCATGGCCGAGCAGCTCGACATCGTCGCGGGCGAGGGCGACATGGGCGGCACGATGCGCCTGGGCATGTACCCGGCCAAGCTCGCCGAGGGCTCCATCGTGCGTGAGGTGTACGACAACAAGGAGTACGTGGAGGAGCGCCACCGTCACCGCTACGAGGTGAACAACTCCTACCGCGCCGACCTGGAGAAGAAGGCCGGCATCCAGTTCTCCGGCACCTCCCCGGACGGCAAGCTCGTCGAGTACGTCGAGTACCCCCGTGAGGTGCACCCCTACCTGGTCGCCACCCAGGCGCACCCCGAGCTGCGGTCCCGCCCGACCCGCCCGCACCCGCTCTTCGCCGGCCTCGTGAAGGCCGCCGTCGAGCGCAAGACCGGCGGCAAGTCCGGCAAGTAACACCAGAGCGATACGGTTGCCGGGGTGCGCGTCCTTCGGGACGCGTGCCCCGGTTTCTGTTTGTACGTGTGGGAGGACAGGGCGACATGACGATCAAGGACACCGCCGAGGAGTGGCAGATCACGGAGTCGAAGACTCCGTTCGTCGGCAACAAGACCTCCGTCCGGGTGGACGGCGTGGTCATGCCCGACGGGTCCGTCGTCCACCGCGACTACCAGGTCCACCCCGGCTCGGTGGCCGTCCTCGCGCTCGACGACGCGGGCCGCGTCCTGGTCATCCACCAGTACCGCCACCCCGTGCGCCACAAGCTCTGGGAGATCCCCGCGGGCCTGCTCGACGTCCCCGGCGAGAACCCGCTGCACGCCGCCCAGCGCGAGCTGTACGAGGAGGCGCACGTCAAGGCCGAGGACTGGCGTGTTCTCACCGACGTCTACACCACGCCCGGAGGCTGCGACGAGGCCGTGCGCGTCTTCCTCGCGCGTGACCTGTCCGAGGCCGAGGGCGAGCGCTTCGAGGTCTCCGAGGAGGAGTCCGACATGGAGCTCGCGCGCGTGCCCCTGGAGGAGCTCGTCCGCGGCGTCCTCGCCGGGGAGCTGCACAACAACTGCCTGGTGGTCGGCGTCCTTTCGCTGTACGCGGCCCTGAACGGCGACGGCGTCGACGCGCTGCGCCCGGCCGAGGCGCCCTGGCCCGCCCGTCCCTTCGAGGCGTAGCCACGCCTTCGGGGCACGGGGCCTCGTCGACATTCCGATATGACGATCCACTGATCCGATCGGGCGACTTGTGCGCGCCGCGCGGCCGGGAGCGCCGCAGGGCCTGAACTAGGCTCTGAAAGCGTCCCGACCGGAGTCCCGGCGGGTAGTGCGCAGGGACGGGAGCGTGGCCCGTGACGGATCAGGCGGTCGACACGGACGGTGCGGCGGCGGGCGGCGCGGTGCCGTCGCCCGCGAGTGCCGCGTTGGAGTCGACGAAAGGTCAATTCGTCGGCAGGCGCCGGGAGTTGAAGGAACTCCGCGCGGACATCGACCGGGCCGGACTCGACACGCTCTCGGGCCGCAAGGCGCCTCGCGCCCGCGTCCTGCTCGTCGCGGGCCGCCCCGGCTCGGGCCGCACCTCGCTCGCCGAGGAGCTCGCCAGGCAGCTCGCCGACGAGTACCCCGACGCGGTGCTGCGGGCCCGGCTCACGGAGCCCGACGGCGCCCCGGTGCCCACCGAGCGCACCGCCCGCGACCTGCTCGACGCCCTGGCCGTGCCCGCGCCCCCCGGGGCCGACGAGGACCACCTCACAGAGATCCTCAGGGACGCCCTGAAGGAGCGCCGCGCGCTGTTGCTCCTCGACGACGCGTCGGACGCCGAGCAGGTCGACCCGCTGCTCCCGGACACCCCCGACTGTCTGGTCGTCGCGGTCTCCGAGGGCCCGCTCACCGGCATCCCCGACGTGCGGCCCTGCACGCTCGGCGGCCTGGACAAGGCGGCCGCGGTGGAGCTCCTCTCGCGCGCCGCGGGGCCGGTGCGCATCACCGTCGACCCGCGCTCCGCCGAGTCCCTCGTCGAGGCGTGCGCGGCGCACCCCGCGGCTCTCGTGCTGGCCGGCGGCTGGCTCTCCGTACGCCCCAAGGCGGCCGTCGCCGACCTGGCCAAGCAGATCCACGACATGCCGGACGAGGGATCGGCGCTCGACCGCGTCTTCGCCCACACGTACGCCTCGCTGCCCGCGCCCGCCGCGCGGATACTGCGATTCCTCTCCCTCGCCCCGGCGGGCCATGTCGACCCGCACACGGCGTCCGCGCTCGCGGGCTGCTCGGTCTCCGCGGCCAGGACCACGCTCGACGACTTCGTCGCCCTCGGGCTCGTGCGGGCGGTGGACTCCCCGCTTCCGCAGTACGAGGTGCCGGGCTGCCTGGTTCCGCTGCTGCGCGCGCGCACCGAGAGCCAGGACCGCCCCGCCGAGGTCCAGCTGGCCAGGGCCCGGATGCTGGAGCGGACCGTGCGCCTGCTGCAGTCCTGCAGGGCGATCACGGAGGCGGAAGGCTCGGCCGCCCGCAAGAAGCTCGCGGGGCTGCCGCGCGCGCTGCGCTTCCCGAACCCGCGCGCCGCCGCCGAGTGGCTGCGGATCCGGCAGCCCGCGCTGCTCGCCGCCGCCCGCCTCGCGGTCGCCGACGGGGAGCTCGACACCCTCGCGCGGCGCCTGATGGCGGCCCTGACGCGGGCCCTGGTCGCGCACCGCGGCACGGAGGAAGCGGCCGCGGAGCTCTACGGCATCCACCAGCTGGTCCTCGACGTGGCCGAGCGGCGCGACCTGCCGCGCGAGAAGGCCGCGGCGCTGCTGAACCTCGCGGACCTGGACGCGCGGACGGGACGTACGCGGGACGCGCTGGCGCGCTATCGGGCCGCGCTGGACGCGGGGCGCGAGGCCGGCGATCCGTATGCCACCGGACGCGCGATGGAATCCGTAGGCGGCGCCTACCAGGAGCTGGGGGACTGGCAGCGGGCCTCCGACTGGTTCGGCAGGGCGCTCGCCCAGCGCCTGGCCCGCGGCGAGCGCGCCGACGCGGCCCGTCTCTACGGTCGCATCGGCGCCGTGCACACGTACGCGGGCCGCTACGGCGAGGCCCTGCGCAGCTGGAGTTCGGCGGTCACCGGGCACCGCAAGAACGGCGACGTGGCCGCCCAGGCGAGGGCGCTCAGCGAGATGGCGCGCGTGCAGGAGTACGCGGGACGGCCCGAGGAGTCGCTTCGCACCTGCCAGGAAGCCGTCGAGTGGGCCCGGCACGCCAAGGACGTACGGCTGCAGGCGGCGCTGCAGCTCCGGCTGGCGGACACCCTGGAGCGCCTCGGGGACCCCGCGGCGGCCCGGCTGCACCGGGGCGCGGCCGAGCGCATGCTGGGAGCGGAGCTCCCGGAGGGTGCGAGGCTTGAAACGAACGGTGGAGCACAGCCTTCCGCCTACGAAATCCGTAGCGCATCTGCAGAAGATTGAAGTATTGAAAGGCTAGACAGCGAGAAATCCTTCATTAGACTGGCTCCGCCGCGTCCATCCGTGGTGTCTCCCGCTGCGCCCTCGTGTGCACCGGTCTGTAACGCATTGCCCGAAACATCCCCTGAGCCAAGGACCGTGATCGACGATGAAGGTCGGCATCCCCCGCGAGGTCAAGAACAACGAGTTCCGGGTGGCCATCACCCCCGCCGGTGTGCACGAGCTGGTGCGCCACGGCCACCAGGTCGTCATCGAGCGGAACGCCGGCGTCGGCTCCTCGATCACGGACGCCGAGTACGTCTCGGCCGGTGCCCAGATCCTGGACACCGCCGACGAGGTCTGGGCCACCGCCGACCTGCTCCTGAAGGTCAAGGAGCCGATCGCGGAGGAGTACCACCGCCTCCGCAAGGACCAGACCCTCTTCACCTACCTGCACCTGGCCGCCTCCAAGGAGTGCACGGACGCGCTCCTGGAGTCGGGCACGACCGCCATCGCGTACGAGACCGTGGAGACCGCGAACCGCGCGCTCCCGCTGCTCGCCCCGATGTCCGAGGTCGCGGGCCGGCTGGCCCCGCAGGTCGGCGCCTACCACCTGATGGCCGCCAACGGCGGCCGCGGCGTCCTGCCGGGCGGCGTCCCGGGCGTGGCCGCGGGCAAGGCCGTCGTCATCGGCGGCGGCGTCTCGGGCTGGAACGCCGCGCAGATCGCCATCGGCATGGGCTTCCACGTGACCCTGCTCGACAAGGACATCAACAAGCTCAAGGAGGCGGACAAGATCTTCGGCACGAAGATCCAGACCGTCGTCTCCAACGCCTTCGAGCTCGAGAAGGCCTGCCTCGAGGCCGACCTCGTCATCGGCGCCGTCCTCATCCCGGGCGCCAAGGCCCCGAAGCTGGTCACCAACGAGCTCGTCTCGCGCATGAAGCCGGGAAGTGTCCTTGTCGACATCGCGATCGACCAGGGCGGCTGCTTCGAGGACTCGCACGCGACCACGCACGCCGAGCCGACCTTCCCGGTCCACAACTCGGTCTTCTACTGCGTCGCCAACATGCCCGGCGCGGTGCCCAACACCTCGACGTACGCGCTGACCAACGCGACGATGCCGTACATCGTCGAGCTGGCCAACCGCGGCTGGGTCGAGGCCCTGCGCCGCGACCCGGCGCTGGCCCTGGGACTCAACACCCATGACGGCAAGGTCGTTTACAAGGAGGTCGCCGAGGCCCACGGTCTCGACCACGTCGAGCTGGAGTCGCTCCTCGGCTGACCCCACCTGATCGACTCCCGTCGGTCATCGACACTTTCGTCAACGAAAGTCGTCAATCTCACGCCCGCGGCCGGACCTTGAGAGGGGTCCGGCCGTATGCGTATCAGTGTGGACACGCTCAACTCGCCTTGAACGTAACCCTTTAACCGTTTCGCCCACCCCTGAAACGTGCCGATGGCATGCCGTACGCCCTTGACATCAGGGTGTTCCTTTGCCGACACATCGGGTCCGGTCCGGCGGATTGTGTTGCTGCGGAGCGGTGACACGCCATAGAGTCGCCAACCGTCGGCATGGTGCCACGCTGACCTATCTAGAAATTTCCTGGTCACCAAGGAGGTAAGACGACTTGTGAATGAGTCGACATTTGCTCCCGGGGGTGGTCAACCAGGAACGTCTGAGCGGGGCCAGGGTCCCGTGGGGCTCGAGGCCGTCGGCTCCGTCGCTGTCCGCACCTTCGAAGCCCGGCAGAGCCCCCAGCCGACACAGTCAGCACCCCAGAGCATGGATGGCCATCACGTGAACGCCATGGCCGGCGACCGGAGTGGCGATAACACCCACACCCACCTCGCCGACTACGAGGAACTGCCCCAGGGGCACTTCTACGACCCCGACGCCGAGTACGAGCCCGATCCGGAGTACGCGGCGACGCTCGCCCCGGACGCGGCCCGTCAGCGCCGCGAGCGCATCGGCCCGACGGGACGCCCGCTGCCGTACTTCCCGATCCCGGGCCCGCTGACCGACCACGGTCCCGCGAAGATCATCGCGATGTGCAACCAGAAGGGCGGCGTCGGCAAGACGACGTCGACCATCAACCTGGGCGCGGCCCTCGCGGAGTACGGACGCCGCGTCCTGCTCGTCGACTTCGACCCGCAGGGCGCCCTCTCCGTGGGCCTCGGGGTGAACCCGATGGAGCTGGACCTGACGGTCTACAACCTCCTCATGGAGCGCGGCATGTCCGCGGACGAGGTGCTCCTGAAGACGGCGGTCCCGAACATGGACCTGCTGCCCAGCAACATCGACCTCTCCGCCGCCGAAGTGCAGTTGGTGAGCGAGGTCGCCCGCGAGTCCACGCTGCAGCGCGCCCTGAAGCCGCTCATGCAGGACTACGACTACATCGTGATCGACTGTCAGCCCTCGCTCGGCCTGCTCACCGTGAACGCCCTGACGGCGGCTCACAAGGTGATCGTGCCGCTGGAGTGCGAGTTCTTCGCGCTGCGCGGTGTGGCCCTGCTGACCGAGACCATCGAGAAGGTCCAGGAGCGGCTCAACCCCGACCTGGAGCTCGACGGCATCCTCGCGACCATGTACGACTCCCGCACGGTGCACAGCCGTGAGGTGCTCGCGCGCGTGGTCGAGGCCTTCGACGACCACGTCTACCACACGGTCATCGGGCGCACGGTCCGCTTCCCGGAGACCACGGTCGCCGGTGAGCCGATCACGACGTACGCGTCCAACTCGGTCGGCGCGGCCGCCTATCGCCAGCTCGCCAGGGAGGTGCTCGCCCGGTGTCACGCCGAGTGAGTCTGCCCGGGGCCGACGAACTGTTCCGTACGACCGGGGGGATGGCGCTCCAGTCGTCGTCGCCGCGACGCCAGGCGAACGGCGAGGCCCGTGTGCCCGGGCCCGCGGGCGAGAGCGACGAGGCGGCGGCGACAGCCGACGACGCCGCGCAGGGCGACGGCGGTGAGCCCGCCGAACACGCGGCCACGGACGCGGAGTCGGGCGCCGAGTCGCGCAGCCGTGCCGCGGCCGCCGAGGGCGAGAAGGGCACCGGGCGCCGTGCGGCCCCGGCGCAGGAAGGTTCGGCCACCCAGAGCGGCGGCAAGTCCGGCTCGTCGACCGCGCAGGCGCGGCGGCGGGCGCGGGCCGCGAACCGGCGGCCCAGCGGGCGTGAGCGGCACGACGAGAAGATCACCGTGTACGTGTCCGCCGAGGAGCTGATGGACCTCGAGCACGCGCGGCTCGTGCTCCGCGGTGAGCACGGGCTCGCGGTGGACCGCGGGCGGATCGTGCGGGAGGCGGTCGCCGTCGTCCTCGCGGATCTGGAGTCCCGCGGGGACGCGAGCATTCTCGTACGACGGCTTCGCGGGCGGTAGGGGTAGCGTTCCCGCCTGATGGCCACGAACGACTACTGCGCACCGCCCGTCCGTCGGCGTTCCCTGGGGCGGGGCCCCGGGGCGGCTCCTGCGGAGCCGGAGCCGGAGGCTGTGGCCGAGGCTGGTCCTTCGCCCGCGGGCCGTGGGTCGTCGTGCCCACCCTTCCCCAAGCTCTCGGCTCCGCTCGAGCAGGGGAGACCCCACTCGCCGTGCGGAACGCCTGCCCACAACGCCGACGGCGACGTAGAGGGACCGCCTGCTGAACTCGTCGCACCTGACGAGCCCGTCGTACCCGGCGACGGGCGGTTCAAGGTTCGGCTTGCGAACTTCGAAGGGCCCTTCGATCTGCTGTTGCAGCTGATCTCCAAGCACAAGCTCGATGTCACCGAGGTCGCGCTGTCCAAGGTGACCGACGAGTTCATGGCGCACATCCGGGCCATGGGCAGCGACTGGGACCTCGATCAGACGACCGAGTTCCTGGTCGTCGCCGCGACGCTGCTCGACCTCAAGGCGGCGCGGCTGCTGCCCGCCGCCGAGGTCGAGGACGAGGCCGACCTCGCGCTGCTCGAAGCCAGGGACCTGCTGTTCGCGCGGCTCCTTCAGTACCGCGCGTACAAACAGATCGCGGACATCTTCAGCGGGCGGCTCGAGGAGGAGGCGCGGCGCTATCCGCGGACCGTGGGGCTCGAACCCCACCATGCCGAGCTGCTGCCGGAAGTCGTCATCAGCATCGGGGCCGAGGGGTTCGCGAAGCTCGCCGTGAAGGCGATGCGGCCGCGGGCGAAGCCGCAGGTGTACGTCGATCACATCCATGCCCCGCTGGTCTCCGTGCGGGAGCAGGCAGCCGTCGTGATCGCCCGGCTGCGGGAGCGGGGCGAGCTCAGCTTCCGGGTGCTCGTCGAGGACGCCGGTGACGACACCCTCACCGTCGTCGCCCGCTTCCTCGCGCTCCTCGAGCTGTACCGCGAGAAGGCCGTCGCCCTGGACCAGGAGGACCCCCTGGGCGAGCTGATGGTGCGCTGGACCGGCGGGGACGGCGCCGACGAGCCGACCGTGACCGACGAGTTCGACCGGCCCCCCGAGCCGGTCAAGGACGAGGAGAAGGCGTGAGTACGCAGAGCCCTGTGGGCGAGCCTGCCGGTGCCGTCGCGGAGCTCGATCTGCGGCCCGCCCTGGAGGCCGTCCTGATGGTGGTCGACGAGCCGGCCACCGAGGAGCACCTCGCGAAGATCCTGCAGCGGCCCCGGCGCCAGGTCGCCGACGCGCTGCGGGAGCTCGCGGACGAGTACACCGTGCAGAAGCGGGGCTTCGAGCTGCGGCTCGTGGCGGGCGGCTGGCGGTTCTACACGCGGCCCGAGTACGCCGCCGCCGTGGAGGGCTTCGTCCTGGACGGGCAGCAGGCCCGGCTCACCCAGGCGGCCCTGGAGACCCTCGCGGTCGTCGCGTACCGCCAGCCGGTCAGCCGATCCCGGGTCTCCGCGGTGCGCGGGGTCAACTGCGACGGCGTGATGCGCACGCTCCTGCAGAGGGGTCTGGTGGAGGAGGCGGGCGCGGAACCCGAAACAGGTGCGATCCTGTACAGGACGACGAACTACTTCCTGGAGCGGATGGGCCTGCGCGGCCTGGACGAGCTCCCGGAGCTCGCGCCCTTCCTCCCCGAGGCGGACGCGATCGAGGGCGAGACACAGGAAGGTGTCCCGTCGTTCGACCCGGACGCACCCGATGCGCCGGGGTACGAGTACACCCAGGACACAGCCGACTAGACGGAACATTTGATGCGAAGCAGCAGCGGCAGGAACAGCAGCGGAAACAACGGCGGGAGCCGTGGTGGCAACAGCGGCGGCCGCGGCAACAGCGGTGGTCGTGGCGCGAGCGGCGGCCGCGGCAATTACCGGGGTGCCGGTAACAACCGTGACGACAGGCAGGGCAGGGACGACAGGCCGAGCCGCCCGAGCAAGCCGCGTCCCGAGGAGCGTCGCTACGACGTGGGCGCGGGCGGCACCAAGGACGGCCCGAAGTCGGGTCGCGGCAACGCCGCGCGCGGTGGCGCCAAGGGCGGCCCCAAGCGCGGGCAGCAGTCCGGCGGCCGGACGGCCCCCTCGCGCTCGCGTGAGTACGAGACGCGGGCCGAGGAGCGCAACCGCGAGCGGTACGCGGGCAAGCCCAAGGTGAACCTGCCCAAGACCTTCCCGGGCGCCGAGCAGGAGGGCGAGCGGCTGCAGAAGGTGCTCGCCCGTGCCGGGTACGGCTCGCGGCGCGCCTGCGAGGAGCTGGTCGACCAGGCCCGCGTCGAGGTCAACGGCGAGATCGTCCTGGAGCAGGGGCTGCGCGTCGACACCGACAAGGACGAGATCAAGGTCGACGGCCTGACGGTGGCCACGCAGTCGTACCAGTTCTTCTCGCTGAACAAGCCCGCCGGCGTCGTCTCCACCATGGAGGACACCGAGGGCCGCCAGTGCCTGGGTGACTACGTGACCAACCGCGAGACGCGGCTGTTCCACGTGGGGCGGCTCGACACCGAGACCGAGGGCGTCATCCTGCTCACCAACCACGGCGAGCTGGCGCACCGCCTGACCCACCCGAAGTACGGCGTGAAGAAGGTCTACCTCGCGCACATCGTGGGCCCGATCCCGCGCGACCTGGGCAAGCAGCTCAAGGACGGCATCCAGCTGGAGGACGGGTACGCCCGCGCGGACCACTTCCGCGTCGTCGAGCAGACCGGCAAGAACTACCTCGTCGAGGTCACCCTGCACGAGGGCCGCAAGCACATCGTGCGGCGCATGCTCGCCGAGGCGGGCTTCCCGGTCGACAAGCTGGTGCGGGTGGCCTTCGGGCCGATCACGCTGGGCGACCAGAAGTCCGGCTGGCTGCGGCGGCTCTCCAACACCGAGGTGGGCATGCTGATGAAGGAAGTCGACCTGTAGACCTTCCGGGTCGTGCCTGCGGGTGACGGCTTGTGCGTGCCACCCCCCTCTCTTTATAGTCGGGTAGACCATAAAGAGAGGGGGGTGGTCGTGCATGCAGGGGTACGACAAGCACGCCTTCGAGCCCTTTGCCGTCACCGTCGATCTGGCGGTGTTCACCATCCGCGACGGCGCGCTGCACGTGCTGCTCGTCGAACGCGGCCAGGAGCCGTTCGCCGGGCGCTGGGCACTGCCCGGCGGATTCGTGCTCCCCGACGAGTCGGCCGAACAGGCCGCCGGGCGTGAGCTGGCCGAGGAGACCGGCATCGCGGACGTCAGCGGGCTCCACCTGGAGCAGGTGCGCACCTACAGCGCGCCGGACCGCGATCCGCGCATGCGGGTCGTCTCCGTCGCCTTCGCGGCGCTCGTGCCCGATCCTCCCGAGGCGCGCGGGGGAGGCGACGCGGCCCGCGCGGCCTGGCTGCCGTACGGCCCGGCGACGTACCGGCCGCTCGCCTTCGACCACGACCGGATCCTCGACGACGCCCACGACCGCGTCGGCGCCAAGCTGGAGTACACCGGGCTCGCCACGGCCTTCTGCGCCCCCGAGTTCACGCTCGGCGAGCTGCGCCAGGTCTACGAGGCGGTGTGGGGCGCCGAGCTCGACCCCGCCAACTTCCGGCGCAAGGTCGTCGGCACCGCCGGGCTCGTCGAGGCGATCCCCGGCGCCGCGCGGCTGACCAGCGGGCGCGGCAAGCCCGCGGCCCTCTTCCGGGCGGGCACCGCCACCGCCCTGCACCCGCCCCTGCTCCGGCCCACCTCGGAAGGAACCTCCTCATGAAGCGCGCTGCCACCGGATCCCTCCTCGGGCTCGCCCTCGGGGACGCGCTCGGCTTCCCGACCGAGTTCAACGACGTACCGTCGATCCTCGCCAAGTGCGGGCCGTGGCGGGAGATGGAGCTGCCGAGTCCCGCGTTCATCACGGACGACACGCAGATGACGCTGGCACTCAGCCGTGCGCTCAAGGCCGCGGCCGCGCGCGGGCTGTGCGGTCCTGAGCGCTTCGCGCACCTCGCGCGCCGGGAGTTCGTCGCCTGGAACGAGTCGCCGGACAACAACCGCGCCCCGGGCAACACCTGCATCCGGGCCTGCGAGCTGCTCGCCGACGAGGAGCGGGCCTGGCGGGACGCCAGCCAGGTGCACTCCAAGGGGTGCGGGGCCAACATGCGGGTCGCGCCGCTGGGCCTGATGCCCCGCATCGACGACGAGGTGCGGGCCGGCGCCGCCCAGCTGCAGTCCGCGCTCACCCACGGGCACCCCACGGCGCTGGCCGCCAGTGACCTGACGGCGTACGCGGTGCAGCTCCTCGCCCGGGGTGCGGAACCCATGGGTCTGGTCGGGCAGTTGCGCTCGTACGCCCTGGAGAACCGCACCCACTACCGCGAGGCGTGGCTCGGCGACCTGTGGACCCGCTCGCAGGACCCGTCGCCCGAGCACTTCATCTCCCGCGGCTGGGACGAATGCCTGGCCGTCCTGGAGCGTCTGGAGGCCGCCCTCAAGCACGCCAATCCCGAGACCGACCCGTGCCTGGCCACCGGTGCGGGCTGGATCGCCGAAGAGGCGCTCGCCACCGGCCTGCTGTGCTTCCTGATGTTCGTCGACGAGCCGGTCACCGCGCTGCGCAGGGCCGCCTGCACCTCGGGCGACTCCGACTCGATCGCGTGCCTCGCGGGGGCCTTCGCGGGGGCCCACGTCGGCGCCGGCGCGTGGCCCGCCGCGTGGACGGAGCGGATCGAGCACCGGGCCGAGCTCCTGGAGTTCGGGGCCCTCTGGGACGCTTGAGGGATGACTGTGGACCTGGGCCCCGACCTGGACATCGACCTCACCTCCGTCGTCGCCGAGCAGCGTGACCCGCTGCTCTTCGCGACGGTCTCCGGAGCGCACCTGTACGGCTTCCCGTCCCGTGACTCGGACGTGGACCTGCGCGGGGCGCACCTGCTGCCGGTGGCCGACCTGGTGGGGCTCAGGGAGCCGGACGAGACGCGCTCCAGGGTGGGGGACAGGGACGGGGTCGAGATGGACCTCGTCACGCACGACCTGCGCAAGTTCGTGCGGCTGATGCTGCGGCACAACGGCTACGTCCTGGAGCAGCTGCTCTCCCCGCTGGTCGTGCACACCACGGACGCGCACGCGGAGCTCGTCGCCCTCGCGCCTGAGGTGCTCACCAGCCACCACGCCCACCATTACCGGGGGTTCGCCAGGACCCAGTGGCGGCTGTTCGAGAAGAACGGCGAACTCAAGCCGCTGCTCTACACGTTCCGCGTGCTGCTGACCGGGATCCATCTGATGCGCAGCGGTGTCGTGGACGCGCATCTGCCCACGCTCGTCGGGGAGGTCCCGGCCGCCCCCGCCTATCTGCCCGAGCTCGTCGCCGCCAAGGCCGAGGCCGAGCACGGCGGCGCCGATGTGGACCACGCGCGCGTGGCCGCCGACGTGGGGCGGCTGCACGCCCTCCTCGACGAAGCCCAGGCGGACTCAGCGCTGCCGGGCGTCCACCGCGCGTACGACGCCCTGCACGACCTCGTCGTCCGCGTACGCCTCGCGGGGGCGCAGGGCTGACGCGCGGCGCGTGCGGAACAGGAAGTCCTCGATCCGCTGCCGGTCGGGCCCGGCCGGCAGCGGGCTGTGCGGCGCCGCCTCCTCCGCCTCGGCCGCGAGGCGGTTCATCCAGGACTCGACCTCGGACCAGGACACCTCGCCGCGCTTGACCGCGAGCAGCGGCTCGCGCTGGTCGCCGACGTCGATCGTCAGCTCGCCGGTGCGCAGCAGGTCCCGGCAGGACATCAGCAGCCGCAGCAGGTGCATCGCGTGCTTCCAGCGCGGGGCGCCGTGCGTACGGACGTCCGCGTCCAGCTTCTTGCGCTGGCCCAGGGCGTAGCGCGCGAAGGTGTCGTGGGCCTGGCGGGAGAGGAACGCGCCGCGCAGGTCGAGCAGTTCGCGCCCGGTGTCCGTGACGTGCTCCACGAGCGGGGAGTGCAGGCACTCCAGGACGTTCGGGTTGGCGCGCAGGGCCAGCTCGCAGAAGCGCTCGAGCTCCCAGCTGAACTGCTCGTCGGCGGGCCCGTCCACATGGGTCGGCGGCTTCTCGAAGTGCCAGAAGAGCGGTGTGGGGGCGAGGAAGACGCCCCTGCGGTCGGTGTCGCTGCCGTCCGTGGCCAGGCCGAAGGCGCGCGAGCCCATCACGCAGGAGTAGATCGTGTGGTCGCGTACCAGGTCCTGGGGGTGCATGCGGTCGAGCGTACGGTCCGCGGCTAGCCGAGGGTGATCGAATTTCCGGTGACCGTGATCTTCTGCGGGGACAGCGGGCGAGGGGCGGGGCCACCGGCGACCGAGGCGTCGGCCACGCGGTACTTGCTGCCGTGGCAGGCGCAGTTGATCGTGCCGTCCGCGACCTCGGAGACCGTGCAGCCCTGGTGGGTGCAGACCGCGGAGAAGGCCTTGAAGTCGCCGCTCTCGGGCTGGGTCACGACGACCTTCCTGTCCTTGATGACCTTGCCGCCGCCCACCGGGATGTCGGAGGTCTTCGCCAGCTCGGGCCCCGCGGGCGGCTTGTCTCCGGAGGGCTTGTCGCCGGACTCGGACGGTTCCTTCGAGGCGGGCGTGGTGTCGGCCGCCGTGGGGGAGTCCGGCGGCTCCGGCTCCGCCCCTTCGTCGCCGTACTTGGTGCACCCCGCCGTCAGTGCCGCCGCGCCCGCCGCGAGGACCGCCCGCCGGGACGTGCTGCCGCCGCTCATGTCGTCACCCCGAACGTGCGGAAGAACCAGAGCGCCGACGTCAGCCAGATCACCGTGAGCGAGGCGAAGACCAGGCCCGCGACCACCGGAAGCAGCCAGCCGGGCAGCTTCTCCGAGCGGAGCAGCAGCATCTTGGCGCTGAACGCCCCGAAGAAGAAGCAGCCGAGCAGCGAGTGCCACATCACGCGGGTCGAGTACGTCTGGTAGCCGAGGCCGTAGAGGCAGTGGACCGCCACGGGGACGGCGACCAGGAACGCGATCCGGCCCGACCAGCGGTGCAGGGCCGCCGACCAGGAGGGGCCCGGGACCTTCCCGTACAGCATCAGGGCCGAGAGGACCTGGAGCAGCGCGAAGGCGAACGCCGTCGTGCCCAGCCAGGACTTCACCGCGCTCGTGCTGCTGAACCCCGCCAGGTTGAAGGCGGTGCCCTCGGGGTCGTGGACCGTGCCGTACGCGCCGAGGCCGACCGCCACGGCCGCCGCCACCAGCGCGGGCAGGAGATAGCGGGCGGCGCCCGCCCTGCGGTGCCCACCCGCGTGCGGGGGCACGGGGAAGCCGCCCTGGGTGGGGGCGTTCGGGTCGACGCTCATGCGGGCTCCCTCGGGGCGTTGCGGGACGCTAGGGCGTTACGGGACGTGCGGTGATGTCGTCGCCGTCGACCCGGACGGTGCCGGTGTCCGGGTCGAGTCGCGGGGCCTTGCCGGGCTCGCCGTCGCGGTTGAGGATGCCGACCTGGCCGCCGTCGGGCAGGACGATCCAGCCGCCGTCGAGCTTCGCGCCGCGCACCTCGGTCGTGGCGCGGTAGAGCCCCGAGGGCTTCTCGGCCTTCTCGGCGGTGAACTTCGAGGTCTCTTTGTCGATGTCGACCGTGCCGCGGGCCTTGTCGTCGGCGATCCGGCCGTTCAGCTTCGCGCCGTGCTTGCCGGTCAGCCGCATCGAGCCGTCGTCCTCGACGTCGCCCTTGAGCCAGGACTCCTTGTCGCGGCCGTCGCAGAAGTACGCGATGGCCTTGCCGTCGCGCACCGAGATGGAGACCGCGGAGGTGTCGTCGTCGGTGCGGCCCGCGTAGGTGGCGTCGGGCGGCGGCTTCTTGTCCGGCTTCTCGTCGGGCTTCTCGCTCTCGGTGGGTTCGGGGGAGGAGGGTTCCGGCGAGCTCCTGGTGGGGGAGGGCGTCGGCGTCGCCGCGCCGGGTGCGTCCCCTCCGTACGACGAACTGCCCGTCCCTGTCGTCGCGTTGAGCGACAGCATGAACAGGGCGAGCAGCAGCCCGCCGAGAAGGGTGAGGAGCGGACTTGAGCGCTTCATACGAGCCTCCCCCGAGGCGCGGCACCTGCCGACGTTCCATGCAAGCGGACCCAC
The DNA here is from genome assembly GCF_055558735.1 of Streptomyces sp. NPDC025651. Lineage (NCBI taxonomy): Bacteria > Bacillati > Actinomycetota > Actinomycetes > Kitasatosporales > Streptomycetaceae > Streptomyces > Streptomyces sp. NPDC025651. The sequence continues at coordinate 504,158 of NZ_JBVHLZ010000007.1, read as the reverse complement.
CCCCGCCCGTCCATAGCTCAACGGCACCCAATCGGCCCAAGTGGCGACAGGGGGCGATTCGGGTGACATTGGCATGGTCTGAGGCCCCGGGTCCCCAAGGCGCGGACCAGGCCACTCTCGGAAAGGCGTGACCATGGCGGGTAACGATCTGGGCAGCCTCCTCGGCGGGCTCCTCGGCGGCGGCCAGGGCAGTGCGGCCGGCGGCGGGGGCGGCAACGTCCTCGGCTCGCTGCTGGGCGGACTGCTGGGCGGGGCGGGCGGCGGTGCCGGCGGCGGTCAGGGAGGGGCGGGGGCCGGGAGCAATCCGCTGGGCGGGCTGCTCGACTTGATCACGAAGTCGGGCCTCGTCGACCAGGCGCAGCTCGACTCCTGGGTCGGCAAGGGCGACAACCAGCCGCTCTCCCCGGACCAGGTCAAGCAGGCCGTCCCCGACGAGACCCTGGACAAGGTGGCGGGCGAGGCGGGCGTGAGCCGTGACGAGGCCGCCGACCAGATCGCGCAGCAGCTCCCGCAGGTCGTCGACAAGCTGACCCCCGAGGGCCAGGTCCCGACCGAGTCCCTGGAGGACCTCGTCAGGCAGCAGCGGCTCTGACCCCCCTGGGGACCGCGCGGCGCCCGTCTCGGCAGACGGGCGCCGCGCACCCCTTTGCCCGGCCCTGACTACGCTTGCCGTACAACAGTCGTACGAAGGCGAGCGAGGAGCAGCACTGTGGCGGTACGAGCGGTCCGGGGCGCCGTCCAACTGGAGCGGGACGAGGCCGGGCACATGGCCGAGCAGGTCGCCGCGCTGCTCACCGAGATCCTGGAGCGCAACGGGCTGACGCAGGACGACCTCATCAGCATCTGGTTCACGGCCACGCCCGACCTGCACTCCGACTTCCCCGCGGCCGCCGCGCGCGGCATCGGCATCGTCGACGTACCCCTGATCTGCGCGCAGGAGCTGGAGATCGACGGGGCCATGCGCCGCGTCGTCCGCGTCCTCGCCCACATCGAGACCGACCGCCCCCGTTCCGAGATCGCGCACGTCTACCTCGGCGCCGCGGCCACACTCCGCAAGGACATCGCCCAGTGAGAACCGCCCTCGTCATCGGAACCGGCCTGATCGGCACCTCCGCCGCCCTGGCCCTGGCCTCGCGCGGCGTCACCGTCCACCTCGACGACCACGACCCGGGGCAGGCCCGCACCGCCGCCGCGCTCGGCGCGGGCACCGACGAGGCCCCCGAGGGCCCCGTCGACCTCTGCGTCGTCGCCGTGCCGCCCGCGCACGTCGCCGCCACGCTCGCCGACGTCATGCGGCGCGGTGTCGCGCGCGCCTACATCGACGTGGCCAGCGTCAAGGGCGGCCCGCGCCGCGACCTGGAGGCGCTCGGCCTCGACCTCACCCCGTACATCGGGACGCACCCCATGTCGGGGCGCGAGCGCAGCGGCCCGCTCGCCGCCACCGCCGACCTCTTCGAGGGGCGGCCCTGGGTGCTGACCCCGACCAGGGACACCGACACCGAGGTGCTCAACCTCGCCCTGGAGCTGGTCGCGCTCTGCCGTGCCGTCCCCGTCGTCATGGACGCCGACGCCCACGACCGCGCCGTCGCCCTCGTCTCGCACATGCCGCACCTGGTCTCCAGCATGGTCGCGGCCCGCCTGGAGCACGCCGAGGAGTCGGCCGTGCGGCTGTGCGGCCAGGGCATCCGCGACGTCACGCGGATCGCCGCCTCCGACCCCCGGATGTGGATCGACATCCTCTCCGCCAACCCGGGCCCCGTCGCCGACCTGCTGGCCGCGGTCGCCACCGACCTGGACGAGACGGTGACGGCGCTGCGCGCGCTGCAGTCCACCGACGAGGAGAAGCGGACCGAGGGCGCGGCCGGCGTCGAGAACGTGCTGCGGCGCGGCAACGCGGGCCAGGTCAGGGTCCCCGGCAAGCACGGCGCCGCCCCGGCCGCGTACGAGGTCGTCGCGGTGCTCATCAACGACCAGCCGGGTCAGCTGGCCCGCATCTTCGCCGACGCGGACGGCGCGGGCGTCAACATCGAGGACGTCCGCATCGAGCACGCGACCGGCCAGCAGGCGGGCCTGGTGCAGCTCATGGTCGAGCCGCGGTCCGTGCCGGTCCTCAGCACGGCGCTGCGGGAGCGCGGCTGGTCGATCCGGCAGTAGGGGGCCCGCGAAGGGGCTGTCGGGGCAGGGTGTGCGAGCCAGTAACCTTGTGCGGGGCGCCTTTCCGTCCCGCCTCCTGCTCCGTGTACTGAGAAAGGTGTTCGCCGCCCCGTGGAAACCGCCACAAACGCCGCCCCGGCAGCCGTGATCGTCGCCATCGACGGACCGTCCGGCACGGGCAAGTCGAGCACCTCCAAGGCCGTCGCCGCCCAGCTCGGCCTCAGCTACCTGGACACGGGCGCCCAGTACCGTGCGATCACCTGGTGGATGGTGCACAACGGCATCGACCTGACCGACCCGGGCGCCATCGCGGCCGCCGCGGGGAAGCCGGAGATCGTCTCGGGCACCGACCCGTCCGCCCCGACCATCACGGTCGACGGCACGGACGTCGCGGGCCCGATCCGCACCACCGAGGTCACCTCCAAGGTCAGCGCGGTCAGCGCCGTCCCCGAGGTGCGCACCCGCATCACCGAGCTGCAGCGCTCCATCGCCGGGTCGGCCGAGAAGGGCATCGTCGTCGAGGGCCGTGACATCGGCACGACCGTGCTGCCCGACGCCGACCTGAAGATCTTCCTCACCGCCTCGGCCGAGGCGCGCGCCGCCCGCCGCTCCGGCGAGCTCAAGGGCGCCGACGTCAAGGCGACCCAGGAAGCCCTGGTCAAGCGGGACCAGGCCGACTCGAGCCGCAAGACGTCCCCGCTGGCCAAGGCCGGCGACGCCGTCGAGGTCGACACCACCGACCTCACGCTGCAGCAGGTCATCGAGTGCGTCGTCACCCTCGTCGAGGAGAAGCGGGCAGCCAAGTGAGCGAGGCTCCCGCCGAGCGGGCCGCCTCCGAGCGGGGTGCCGAGGTCGGCCGCCGCATCGGCGTCGGCCTGATGTACGGCCTGTGGAAGCCGCGCGTGCTCGGCGCCTGGCGGGTGCCCGCGAGCGGGCCCGTGATCCTGGCCGTCAACCACTCGCACAACGTGGACGGCCCGATGGTCATGGGCGTCGCGCCCCGGCCCACGCACTTCCTGATCAAGAAGGAAGCGTTCATCGGGCCGCTCGGCTCCTTCCTGCACGGGATCGGCCAGCTGAAGGTGGACCGCTCGGTCGCCGACCGCACGGCCATCACCCGGGCGCTCGGCGTCCTGGAGCAGGGCGGCGTCCTCGGGATCTTCCCCGAGGGCACCCGGGGCGACGGCGACTTCGCGTCGCTGCGGGCCGGGCTCGCGTACTTCGCGGTGCGCTCCGGCGCCCCGATCGTCCCGGTCGCGGTCCTGGGAAGCACCGAGCGCGGCGGACGGTTGATAAAGCAGCTGCCGCCGCTGCGCAGCCGGGTCGACGTCGTCTTCGGAGACCCTTTCGAAGCGGGCGACGGCAGTGGGCGGCGTACGCGCAAGGCGCTGGACGAGGCGACCGTGCGCATCCAGGAGCGGCTGACCGCCCACCTGGAAAACGCCAGGCGCCTGACCGGGCGCTGAGTGAGACTTATCAAGTAGTGCCCCGATCCGACACGCGGACCGGCGCACCGATCACCACGATGAACGACGAGGTACGGACTTCATGAACGACCAGACACAGCCCGAGGGCGACGGCTTCGCCGAGCACGACCACGGGGCGCTCGGCGACGCCGAGTACGCACAGTTCATGGAGCTCGCCGCCGAAGAGGGCTTCGACATCGAGGACGTCGAGGGCGCCATCGAGGAGGCGGGCCACGGCCCGCTGCCCGTCCTCGCCGTCATCGGCCGCCCCAATGTCGGCAAGTCGACCCTGGTGAACCGCATCATCGGGCGCCGCGAGGCCGTCGTCGAGGACCGCCCCGGCGTCACGCGCGACCGCGTCACCTATGAGGCCGAGTGGTCGGGCCGCCGCTTCAAGCTCGTCGACACCGGCGGCTGGGAGCAGGACGTGCTCGGTATCGACGCCTCCGTCGCCGCCCAGGCGGAGTACGCGATCGAGGCCGCGGACGCCGTGGTCTTCGTCGTCGACGCCACGGTCGGCGCCACCGACACCGACGAGGCCGTCGTGCGCCTGCTCCGCAAGGCGGGCAAGCCCGTCGTGCTCTGCGCCAACAAGGTCGACGGCCCCTCCGGCGAGGCCGACGCCTCCGCCCTGTGGTCCCTCGGCCTCGGCGAGCCGCACCCCGTCTCCGCGCTGCACGGCCGCGGCACCGGCGACATGCTGGACGCCGTCCTTCAGGCGCTGCCCGAGGCACCCGCGCAGACCTTCGGCGGAGCGATCGGCGGCCCGCGCCGCATCGCGCTCATCGGCCGTCCGAACGTCGGCAAGTCCTCGCTGCTCAACAAGGTGGCCAACGAGGAGCGCGTGGTCGTCAACGAACTGGCGGGCACCACCCGCGACCCGGTCGACGAGCTCATCGAGCTGGGCGGCGTCACCTGGAAGTTCGTCGACACGGCGGGCATCCGCAAGCGCGTCCACCTCCAGCAGGGCGCCGACTACTACGCCTCGCTGCGCACCGCCGCCGCCGTCGAGAAGGCGGAGGTCGCGGTGATCCTCATCGACGCCGCCGACACCATCTCCGTCCAGGACCAGCGCATCGTCACGATGGCGGTCGAGGCGGGCCGCGCGATCGTCGTCGCGTACAACAAGTGGGACACCCTCGACGAGGAGCGCCGCTACTACCTGGAGCGGGAGATCGAGACCGAGCTCGGCCAGATCTCCTGGGCGCCGCGCGTGAACGTCTCGGCGCGCACGGGCCGCCACATGGAGAAGCTGGTCCCCGCGATCGAGACGGCCCTGGAGGGCTGGGAGACGCGCGTGCCGACCGGGCGTCTGAACGCGTTCCTCGGCGAGATCGTGGCCGCCCACCCGCACCCGGTGCGCGGCGGCAAGCAGCCCCGCATCCTCTTCGGCACGCAGGCGGGCACCAAGCCGCCGCGGTTCGTCTTCTTCGCGTCGGGCTTCATCGAGGCGGGGTACCGCCGCTTCCTGGAGCGCCGTCTGCGCGAGGAGTTCGGCTTCGAGGGGACGCCGATCCACATCTCGGTGCGGGTGCGCGAGAAGCGCGGCCGCAAGAAGTAACCACCTGTACGAACCGTTCGCCCGCACGAACCATTCGTACGTACGTGAATGCCCGGCCCCCTTCGTGGGGAGCCGGGCATTTCGCTGTCCGGGGCCGCGGGCTCAGTGCTCGCGGCGCGGGCCCGGCGGCAGGGCCGCGGGGAACTGGTGGTGGCCGGTGGCGTGGTGGTCGTGCTGGCCGTAGCGGGCCACGTGGAACTGGCCGTACGAACCGTGGCGTTGGTCGTGCCGCGGGTCGTGGCGGGGGTCGTGCCGGGCGTCGACGCGGTGCTGCATGCCGTAGGGCCCCGTGCCGAAGGCGGTGAACCCCAGCTCCTCCTCGCCGGTCCGGTCGCCCGGCAGGGCCCTGAAGGCCCGCAGGTACTCCGAGTACAGCGTGTCGTAGATGGGAGTGGCCGAGTGGTCGCCCGTCGAGTCCTGCGCCGTGCGCATGGACGGGATGGGGTTCTGGTACGCCGGCCGGTGGCGGGAGGGGTCGTATGTGTGCACGTATGTGCCAACGAAACCGGCGCCCGACGGATGCGGGGCGCGCGCCGCTTTCCCTGTCCGGCAGGAGCGTGACCGGCGCATTCGAGCCCCGCGTGCGGTCGGCTCAGGTCCCGGCGAGCGGCATCGCGGACGCGACGAGCCTGCCCTGGGCCGCGGCCTTGTCCAGGGCGTCGCGCAGCAGGTCCTCGCGGGGCTGGCGGCCGATGGAGCCGACGGGCGCGGCGAAGAGCAGCACGGTCTGCGTCTTGTTGGCCGCGGCCCGCCAGGCCTCGGTGACCTGGAGCGGCTGGTGCGCCTGCCACCAGGCGACGGGGGAGCCCCCGCCGGTGCCGGGCTGCAGGACGGCGTGCAGCTGGCCCATGGCGAGCAGGACGGACCAGCCGGGCAGGACGGGCGGCACGCCGTCGAGCGAGGTGACCGGCATGAAGCCCTGCTCGATCAGGAGCGGCAGGAAGTCGTCGCCGCCACCGGCGCCCGGCTCCGTGCCGGGGCGGGCGATGGGTCCCGTCGGCTCGACGACGAGGGCGGGGCGCAGCTCGCCCTCGATCAGGACGAGACCGCTGGTCACGCCGAGGACGGCCTGGCTCGGCGTGACCTCGGCGGCCCCGTCGCCCTCCTCACCGGTGATCGACCGCACGGCGCCCTGCAGCTGCTCCTCGGAGACCGTGACGATCTGCGAGGGCAGGCAGGTGGCGTGGGCGAAGGCGAGCACGGCGGTCTCGTCGCCGACGAACAGGACCGTGCTGGTGCGCTCCTGTTCGGCGTCGCCAGGGGTGCGGCAGGACGTGCAGTCGTAACTGCCCGGGGTGTTCTCTCCGGCGAGCAGGCGGTCGGCTTCTTCGTCGCCGATCTCGGCGCGTACGTCGTCGCTGACGTCGAGCATGCGCGGCACGGGTGGCTCCTCGGGATCGTCACATGGGGTGCATGGGGTGGGTGTGGTGGGCCGGACGGTGCCCGGCTCATAAGAAGACAACGGCGGATCAGTGGCGCAAGTCACGCGCGAAGGCGAACGGAATCGAACCATCCGCAGCGGAGGGTGAGTTGGCCGCTGGAATCCGTCACTCCGCGCCAACACGTGCTGGGTGCACGGAAGTTGGGGCGGTGAGCTGAGTCACAGATCACCGTGTGGCGTGGTCGATAAATCCTGACATCAGCGAATGAAGTGGGTGGCCGAAACTCGCCGATACCCGGGGTAACGCTCAACTGGCCTGGAATGACAAGGAGTTGGTTGTTATCGGGGCGAGAGGGCTCATAGATTCCACCGCCGTGTGCAGCGAGCACCGCTCGGGTACGTCCGCCGGTCGCATAGCCAGCACGAAGCACCGTTCACCGGCGGGCGGGACCGATCGGACCCCAGGCGCCGGATGCGTGAGGGGCCCGAACGGCCAGGGGGAGCCCGGGTCCTTCGAGAGGGATATTCATGTCCGCACGTCCCAAGCGCACCCGCACCACGGCAGTGATCGGAGGGGCCGCTCTCCTGGCTCCGCTGGGCCTGCTCGCCGCGACCGGCCAGGCCGGAGCGGCGGACAGCGGAGTGTGGGACCGCATCGCACGGTGTGAGAGCGGCGGAAACTGGCAGATCAACACGGGCAACGGCTACTACGGCGGGCTGCAGTTCTCCGCCAGTACCTGGCGCGCGTACGGCGGCGGGGCCTACGCGCCCACCGCCGACAAGGCATCCAAGGCGCAGCAGATCGCTGTCGCCACCAAGGTCCAGCGCGGGCAGGGCTGGGGCGCCTGGCCCGTCTGCTCGGCCCGCGCGGGAGCGTACGGCAGCGCGCCGTCCGCCGCGGCTCCGGTGCCCAAGGCGGTCAAGCCTGCGCCCAGGGCCGTCAAGCCGCGGGCCGCCTCGCCCGGCCACTCCGACCGCGGGTCCTCGCGCGGCGTGCCCGGGAACTACACCGTCCGGCAGGGCGACACCCTGAGCAACATCGCGGCCCGCCACGGGACGAGTTGGCAGCGCGTCTACGCCGCCAACCAGCAGGTCATCGGCGGCGACCCGGACGTCATCGTGCCGGGTCAGCGGCTCAGGGTCTGACCCGCGTCGTCCGACCGGGTGGGGTCGCCTCCGTGGCGGCGCGGCACGCCCCTGGCCCGCCGCGGAGCTGCCTAGCGTGACCCGATGCACCCGAAGCTGACCAAGCGTCTCCGGTCCGTGTCCCTGGTCGTCGGGGCGACCCTGGCGGCGGTGGCGCTCTCCTCGGCCACCGCGTCCGCGGCTCCGCCGCCGCTGCCGGGCGCCCCGTCCCCGACGTACGACTGCTCCCTGACGAAGGGGCCGTGGCACTGCCTCGCCCAGTGCGAGAGCAGCGGCCGCTGGCATGTGAACACGGGCAACGACTACTACGGCGGGCTGCAGTTCTGGCAGCCCACCTGGGAGGAGCACGGCGGGCTCGCGTACGCGCCGCGTGCCGACCTCGCCACCAAGGAGGAGCAGATCAAGGTCGCCGAGGAGGTGTTGCGCACCCAGGGCTGGGAGGCCTGGCCCGTCTGCTCCAAGGAGGTGCGGATCGACCGCTTCGACCGGCGCGTCCACGTGGTGAAGGCCGGGGAGACGCTCAGCTCGATCGCGCTCAAGTACGGCGTGAAGGGCGGGTGGAAGGCCCTGTACAAGGCCAACCGGCACATGGTCGGGGACCGTCCCGACCGGCTCAACGTCGGCACCCTGCTCGTCATTCCGGGGCGTACCGCCTCCGGTGCCCCCGGGCGGAGCTGAGCTCTTCCGGCTCTCCGCTGAACACGACCGCGCCCCGGCGCAGTTCGTGCACCACTGCCGTCCGGCTCGCGCTCTCGCGCAAGGCGGGCGGCAGTCGCTGTTCGGCCACGACCACGCAGGCGTCCAGGTCGCGCAGCAGGGCGTACGTCCGTGCCGCGACGGCGGGAGACATGCCCTGCGCCGGTTCGTCCACGAGGATCACCGCCGCGTCCGAGAGCAGGGCGCGGGACAGGGCCAGCATGCGCTGCTCGCCGCCCGAGAGGGTGCCCGCGCGGCGGGGGAGCAGCGGACGCAGCTCGGGGTAGGCGGCCACGGCGCGGGCGAAGTCGCCCCCGGCTGCGCAGAGTTCGAGGTTCTCCCCGACGGTCAGGGCGGAGAAGACCGCCTGGCGGTCCGGGACGAAGCACAGGCCCTTCGCGGCCCGTACGTGGGCCGGCTGGTGCGTGATGTCCCGCCCGTCGCGGACGACCGCGCCCGCGGAGAGCGCGACCGTGCCGGCCAGGGCGCGCAGGGTCGTGGTGCGGCCCGAGCCGTTGCGGCCGAGCAGGACGGAGACGGCGGCGGCGGGCGCGGCCAGGGTGACGCCGTGCAGGGCCTCCAGGGGGCCGTAGTGGACGTGCGCGCCGCGCAGTTCGATGCCGTGCATTCAGTGGGCCTCTCCCCAGCTCCGCAGGACGTGGTCCGCGGGGCCCGACGTGACGATGCGGCCCGCCGCCATCACGTGCACGGTGTCGGCGAGGCCCGCCACCAGGTCCAGGTCGTGCTCGACGACCAGGAGGGCCGTGCCGTCGGCGGCCAGGGCCCGCAACAGAGTGGTCAGCGCCGCCACTTCGGCCGCGTCCAGGCCCGCGGCCGGCTCGTCCAGGAGGAGGGTGTGGGGCGATCCGGCGAGGGCGCGCGCCAGTTCCGTGCGCCGGAGGGCGCCGGTGGACAGGTCGGCCGCGGGGTGCGCGCGCAGCTCGGTCAGGTCCAGGAGGCGCAGGGCTTCGGGCGTGGCCCGGGGGCTGTGCCGTACGGGGCTCTGTTCCGCGCCCACCCGGACGTTCTCGGCGATCGTCAACGACGGGAAGACCGCGAGCTGTTGGAAGGTGCGGGCCATGCCGGCGCGGGTGCGGGCGTGGGCGGGCAGCCGGGTGATGTCGCGGGCGCCGAGGGTGATGCGGCCGGAGTCGGGCCGCAGGGTGCCCGCCAGGCAGTGGAACAGGGTGCTCTTGCCCGCGCCGTTGGGGCCCACCACGGCGGTGACGTGGCCCGGGGGGACGGTGAGGGTCACGTCGTCCAGGGCGGTGTAGCCGTCGTAGGTGAGGGTGATGTGGTGGGCGGTGAGGGTGGGGTGGGGCGCTCCGCGGTTCCTGTCGGGGGGCAGTGCCTTTGGCCGCGGGTGGGCGGGGGGCTTCAGGTTCGCCCCGTTGGCGGGCGGCTTGGAGGCTGCCTCGTGGCGGGATGTCTGGCGGTGCTCCTCGCGGACGGGCGTCTTCGGGTGGGCCTTGCGGACGGATGCCGTCGGGCGGGCCTCGTGGGCGAGTGTCTTCGGGCGGGTCTCGCGGCCCGGTGCCTCGCCCTCGGGGCGCCGCGGGGGCCGGTCCGCAAGGGTGCCGACCGCCAGGGCCTCCCGGGCCGCCCTGCCGAGGGGAGTCAGGCGCGGGCTTCGGCGGAGCCGTCTCGTGGCCGTGCGCAGCGCCTCGTACGGGCCGCCGGGGAAGCGGCCGATCAGGACGGCGAGTACGCCGATCAGCGCCGCCGCCACGCCGCCCCGCGTGCCCGCGTCCAGGCCGACCAGGAGGGCCGCCGCGGCCAGCGCGCCGAGGACGCTGTCCGAGCCGAGGACCACCACCGCCGCGAACCAGAGCAGCCCGCGCACGGGGTCGTACGCCCCTGAGTCGAACGCCCGCTGCCCCATGGCGAGCATGCCGCCGCCCAGCGCGGCGAGCGCCGCCCCGGTGACGAACGCGGTGAGTTTCAGGGTGCGCACGGGCACCCCGGCCGCCGCCGCGCCCGCCTCGTGGTCCCGCATCGCCGCGAGCGCACGGCCCGTGCGGCCCCGGCGCAACGCGGTCACCAGGAGCAACGCCCCTGCCAGCAGCGCGAGTTCGAGGACGTAGTACGCACGGTCGCTGCCGAAGCCCGCGGGGCGGTCCACGGTCAGGCCCGACGTCGCGTACGGCTGCGCGAAGACGAAGCGGCTCACGCCCACGCCCACCGCGAACGTCGCGAGCGCCAGGGCCAGGCCGTGGCGGCTGATGGCGGGCCAGCCGGTGAGCAGCCCCAAGGGCGCGACGAGCAGGACGGCCACCGCCAGGGCGGGCAGGTGCGGCAGCTCGGGCAGCCCGGGGAAGCGCCCTGCCGTCAGGAGGGCGGTGAAGAGGGCGCCCAGACCCGCGTACGCCGCCTGCCCGAGGGAGATCTGACCGCCCCTGCCCGTGACGATCACGAGGGACAGGAGGATCACCGCGAGCGCGGGCACCTGCACGGAGGTCGTCAGGTCCCGGCCCGCGAAGCCGAGGGGGATGAGGAAGAGGACCGTCGCCACGATCCAGGCGCCCGGCGGCGTGGGGACGCGGGCCGTCGCCGTGCGGGGCAGGGCGTCCTGGGAGCCGATGCCCGGCAGGATCAGGGCCGCGACAAGGAGGGCGATCACGAAGAGGTTCGCGCCCGCGGTCTGGACGAGCTGCTCCTGCCAGCCGCCCGGGTGCAGGCGGGTCACCTGGCTCTGGGCCACGCCCAGGCCGAGCGCCGCCACCACGGCGACGGGCAGGCTGCGCATCCCGGCCGCCACCGCGACGGCCACCACCTCCATGACCAGCAGCGGCATGCCGTACGGGTCGAGACGGACGAAGGGTGCGAGCAGGACGCCCGTGAGGCCCGCCGTGAAGGAGCCGAACGCCCAGCCCGCCGCGGCCACCCGGTCCGCGTCGATGCCGAAGAGCACGGCGAGGCCGCGGTTGTCGACGACGGCGCGCAGCTCGCCGCCGAACCGGGTCCACCGCGTCACCGCCCCCACGGCGACGGCCAGGACGACGGCCGCGCCCAACTGCGCCCAGGGGTCGGAGGACAGGAGGGTGGGTACGTCGTCCCGGGCGCCGGGACCCCATACGAGAGTCGCGCCGCCCACCAGCAGGACGAAGACGCCGATCGACGCCACCAGGGTCTGCGCCGGATCCCTGCCCAGAACCGCCAGCGGGCGGAAGACCGCGCGGTCCAGGAGCAGGCCGATGCCGGGTGCGACCACGAGCAGCGTGACCGCCGCCGCGAGGGGCAGCGGCCAGTGCCATTCGGCCGTGAACTGCCGCAGGACGTACGCGCAGACCATCGCGATGGCGCCGTGCGCGAAGTTGAGGACGCCGGTCGCGCGGTACGTGACGATCAGGCCGATCCCGGTGAGGGCGGCGGCGCTGCCGACCGAGAGCCCGGCCAGCGTGAGGTCGTAGCTCAGGGACGCCACCGGGTCATCGCTCCGGGGCGGGCTCGGGGTCCGGGGCGGGCGGCGGGGCGTCGGGACCCGCGGAGGGCGAGCGCCGCGGCTCGCAGATCGGGCAGGGGGCGAGGCCGCCCGTCGACAGGGCCGTGGCGTCCACGGGCACCGCCTCCGGTTTGCCGGCCACCAGCGGGCAGTCCGCGCGGTGCCAGAGCGTTCCGCCGGGGACCATGAGGAGCTCGCCGCTGGTCGCCACGGGGGGCCGGGGCCGCTCCGCGGAGGTCGCGGGCCCGGCCGCCACCAGGAGGCCGTACAGCTCCTCGACGCGCGCCGCGGCCAGGGTGCTCCTGCCGTGGGTGAGCAGCACCGCGCCCGCGACGATCAGCGCGGCGCCCGGCACCGTGCAGGACGCGAGATAGGGCAACTGCCGCTCGGCGAACCGCTCCCCGGAGATGCCGTACCAGCCGATCACGCAGAGCACCGCGCCGGCCGCGAGCGCCGCGAACGCCGCCCACAGCACGGGGTGCACGGCACGCGGCCCGGCCGGTCGGGGCGCACTGCCGGTCCGATCTGTCCGATCCGCCCGCATCGAGGCCCCCTGGGACACGTCGTCGGTCATCTGGATCACGCAGGTCTGGTCAGTGATGTCGATGGGCTGTCCATGTCAGCCGATCGCTTGCACTATGCCTTCTGGAAGCTGACCCTGAAAGCACCGGGCCCTGACGGCCCGGTCCGACACCCGGTGGTGAGCCAGATGGTTCTCGGGAGCAGCCCCAGGCGGGGGACGGATCACGGGCGGGGAAGGGCGCGGAGCGCGGTACTGGCGGCCGCCGCGGTCCTGCTGATCGTTCCGGCCGCCGCGGCCTGCGGTGACGACAGCGGAGGCGGGGACGGCGGCAAGCCGCCCGAGCCCTCCATGGAGGAGACGACCGAAGCCTCGAAGGAACCACAGGACGGCGCGACCGCGCCCGCCGACCCGGCGGCCGCCAAGAAGGAGGTCGAGGAGAACTGGGAGAAGTTCTTCGACCCCGAGGTCTCCCTCAAGGAGAAGGAGACCGTTCTGGAGAACGGGGCGAAGATGCGCGCCGTACTGAAGAGCTTCAGCGGCGACGAGCGCGGCAAGCAGGTCGCGGCGAAGGTCGGCGAGGTCGAGTTCACCTCGGCCACCGAGGCGGCCGTGACGTACGCACTGACCCTGAAGGGCGCCACCGCGCTGCCCGACGCCTCCGGGACGGCCGTCAACCAGGACGACACCTGGAAGGTGTCCGTCAAGACCCTCTGCGCCCTGGTGAAGCTGAGCGGGAATGCGTCGCCCGGTCCGGGCTGTTGAGGCGCTGCTCGTCGCCGCGCTCCTGACGGCGAGCGCGGCCTGCGGGAGCCGGCTGCCCGAGAGCGACTTCGAGCGGCGCTCCGCGGCGCCCGCACCCGCCGGGGGAGCACCGGTCAGGGTCGGCGTCATCACGAGCGCGACCAGCCCGGTCGGCGGCTCCGCCTTCACGGGTCCGCGCGACGGCGCCCAGGCCTACTTCGACCGCCTGAACGAGCGCGGCGGCATCGCGGGACGCAAGGTCGAGGTGCGCACCTGCGACGACGGCGGCAGCGGCGTCGGCAACAACGACTGCGTGCGCAAGCTGGTCGACGAGCAGAAGGTCGTCGCGCTCGTGGCGACCTCCTCCCTGGACTACGCGGGCGCGTCGAGGGTTTCCGGCGCGGGCGTGCCCGACATCGGGGGCCAGCCCATCGGGTCGGCGTACGAGACGTATCCGCATCTGTACGGGATCTACGGCAGCTCCGCCCCGCGCGAGGGAAAGCCGGGATGGGGCGGCAAGCTGTACGGCGGCACGGAGGTGTACCGCTACTTCAAGCGGGAGCAGGGCGCCAGGACCGCCGCCGTCGTCTCCTACAACCAGGCCTCGTCCGCCGCGTACGCAAGGCTCGTCACCCGGGGCCTGAAGGCCGAGGGGTACGAGGTCGTCACCGAGCAGGTCGACTTCGCGCTGCCCAACTTCCGCGCCGCCGCGGCCGATCTGAAGGAGCGGGACGTCGACCTCGTCTTCGACGCGATGGACACGCACGGCAACGCCCGGCTGTGCGAGGCGATGGACGACGTCGGCGCGGAGGTGACCGCGAAGGTCACCAACGTGCAGAACTGGACGTCCTCCGTGGGCGACGACTACAAGGACGCGCCGCGCTGCCGCAACGCCCTGTGGGCCACGGGATCGAGCCGGAACCACGAGGACACCGGCCACCCGGCCGTACGGGAGTTCCGCGCCGCCATGAAGGGGCACGAGGACCTCTCCCAGTGGCAGTTGGAGGGCTGGGCCGCCGCCATGTGGTTCACCGACGCGGCGAAGTCCTGCACAAGCGGAGGCGGCGACGTCACGCGCGCGTGCGTGGACCGCTTCATGAACCGCGACGAGCCGTACTCCGCGCGCGGGCTGCTTCTCCCGGTCAAGTTCGAGCAAAGGGACGAGCCGCCCAGGACGCGCAGGACGTGTGTGTCGGTGGCCCGCTGGCAGGACGAGAAGGGCTGGGTCACCCAGGGCGGGGACATGAACGACAACTGCTTCGACGTCCCACAGCTCTCCTACCAGCCTTGATGTGTGAGATCGCGGAAAGGTTCCCTTCCCCGGCTACCGATCACGCATCCGTTTGAGAACAGGATGGTGATGACACCCAACCCTTGGCCAGGAATCCCCGTCTAACCCATCGGTAGGCGGACGAGGGGGACTGTCCGCACGGAAGCGCGGAATACGGGGACGCATGCACATCTCTTTCCTGATTCACAACGCGTACGGAATCGGAGGGACGATCCGGACGACGTACAACCTGGCGAACACGCTGGCCCAGCAGCACGACGTCGAGGTCGTCTCCGTCTTCCGGCACCGCGACGAGCCGGTCTTCACGCCCGACCAGCGCGTACGGCTGAGCCACCTCGTCGACCTCCGCAAGGGCACCGCGGGCTACGAGGGCGAGGACCCCGAGCACCTGAGGCCCGCCCGTACGTTCCCCAGCGCCGAGGGCCGCTACGACCAGTACAGCGCGCTCACCGACCGGCGCATCGCCGACCACCTCGCGTCCCTCGACGCGGACGTCGTCGTCGGCACCCGCCCCGGCCTCAACGTGCACATCGCCCGCCAGACCGCGCGCGGCCCCCTGCGGGTGGGTCAGGAACACCTCACGCTCGACAGCCACAGCAGGGAGCTGCGCCGCCAGCTGCGCAGCGTCTACCCCCGCCTCGACGTCCTGACCACGACGACCGAGGCGGACGCCCGCGCCTACACCCGCAAGATGCGGCTGCCCGGCGTCCACGTCCAGGCCGTGCCGAACCCGGTGCCCGCGCCCGGCATCGAGCCGGCCGACGGCTCCCACAAGTGGGTCGTGGCGGCGGGCAGGCTCGCCCCCGTCAAGCGGTACGACCTGCTGATCAGGGCCTTCGACAAGGTGCGGCGCGAGCGCCCCGACTGGCGCCTTCGGATCTACGGCGGCGGCAAGCAGAAGGAGAAGCTCCGCGCGCTGATCGACGAGCTCGGCCTCTACAACCACGTCTTCCTCATGGGCCCCGCCCATCCCATCGAGCCCGAGTGGGCCAAGGGCTCCATCGCCGCCGTCACCTCCAGCCTGGAGTCCTTCGGCATGACGATCGTCGAGGCGATGCGCTGCGGGCTCCCTGTCGTCGCCACCGACTGCCCGCACGGGCCCGGCGAAATCATCGACAACGGTGTCGACGGGCGCCTCGTCGAGGTCGGCAACCCCGACGCCATCGCGGGCGGACTGCTCGAACTGATCAACAACGACTCGCTCCGGCAGCGGATGGCGGGCGCGGCGCTCCAGGACTCCGAGCGCTTCGACCCGGAACGCATCGCCGAGCGCTACGACGCGATGTTCTCCGGGATGCTCGCCCGCGGGAGCTCGCTGGGGGGCCGGATGCGCGGCTCCCTGCACCGCACGCGCGGCGCGCTGCTCGGGGGCGCGTACGCCGTGCGGGATCTCGGCCGCGTACAGACGAAGGGATCGACCGCATGACGGCCTTGGCCACCTCGCAGGCGGCGTCGCACGCCGGGGACGACCAGGAGACGGCCACGGCACCGCATGCCGACTGCATCGCCGACTCCGCCGGAGGCCTCACCTTCGACGTCACCGATCCGGGGGAGCCGGACACGAAGGACGCGGCCTATCTGCTGCTGCGCCGCCGCGACTCCGACGACGAGGTGCGCCTGCCGCTCTCCCCGTCGGCGGACGGCAGGCTGCGGGCCGCGCTGCCCAGCAGCGTCCAGCTCGCCGAGGGCCGCTGGAACGCGTACGCACAGGTCGCCGGCGGCGAGACGCGCCGTCTGATGCCGGGCGTGAACGACCTGCGCTCGCTGGTCGACCGCGCGCCGAGCGGCAGCCGCGGCCATGTCGCGGTGCGCATCCCGTACGCGACGAAGCAGGGCAACCTCTCCGTGCGCAGCTGGCTGCGCGCGCCGCACGCCGAGGCCGGCGAGATCGAGCTCGCCGACGCGGCCATGACCGTCAACGGCCGGGTCTACGGCACCGTGCTCACCGACGACGCGTACGCCGAGGCCGTGCGGCGCGCCGAGCCCGACCTCGTGTACCGGGCCGAAGTCACCGCCGAGGGGCCGGAGTTCGCCTTCCGGCTGCGGCACGGTCTGCTGGCCGACAGCGGCCCCGGGCCCTGGGACCTGTGGCTGCGTCCCGCGGGGGAGAGCGGGCCGCGGGTGCGCCTGGCCCGGCTCCTGGACGACGTCCCGGACAAGAAGACGATCTTCACCTACCCCGTGATGCGCTTCGTGACGGCGGCGCACGGCGCGGTCGAGGCGGGCCCGTACTACACCAACGACAACGACCTGTCGGTCCGCATCCGCGAGGCGCGGGACGAGGGGAAGAGCGGCGGGCAGGGGAACGGCGAGCAGGAGAACGGCACCGAGGCCTGAGACCCCTGACGCCCCTGACGTCCCCGACATCGCGGACCGTGGCTGTCCTCGACCCGGGGCACAATCACGTCCATGTTGGAGACATCGGCACGACTGCTCCGCCTGCTCTCCCTGCTGCAGGCCCACCGCGAATGGTCCGGCGCGGACCTCGCCGACCGGCTCGGCGTCACCCCGCGCACGGTCCGGCGCGACGTGGACCGGCTGCGCGAGCTCGGCTATCCCGTCAACGCGAGCCCCGGCACCGGCGGCGGCTACCAGCTCGGCGCGGGGGCCGAGCTGCCGCCGCTGCTCCTGGACGACGACGAGGCGGTCGCGGTCGCCGTCGGCCTGCGCACCGCCGCGGGGCAGGGCATCGAGGGCATCGGCGAGACCTCCGTACGGGCCCTGACCAAGCTCGAACAGGTGCTGCCGAACAGGCTGCGCCGCCGCGTCGGCGCCCTGAACGCCTTCACCGTGCCGATGCTGCGCACCCCGCAGCCCCAGGGCGTCGACCCTGCGGTCCTGACCGAACTCGCCCACCTGTGCAGGGACTCGGAGCGGCTGCGCTTCGACTACCGCGACCACCAGGGCAGTTCGACCCGCAGGATCGTCGAGCCGCACCGCCTGGTGTGCACCGAGCGCCGCTGGTACCTCGTGGCCTGGGACCTGGACCGCGAGGACTGGCGCACGTTCCGCGCGGACCGCGTCGAGCCGAGGCCGCCGCACGGGCCGCGGTTCGCGCCGCGCACCCCGCCGGCCGACGACCTGGCCGCGTACGTCTCGAAGGGCGTCTCCACGCGCGCGTACGCGGCACAGGCCGTGGTCCGCCTCCTGGTGCCCCTGGCGGAGGCGGCCCAGCGCATCACGCCCTCCGACGGCACCCTGGAGGCCGAGACCGAACAGACCTGTCTGTTGCGCACGGGCGCGGCGAGCCTGGACGTGATGGTCTTCCACGTGATGTTCATGGGCTTCGAGTTCGAGGTCGTCGAGCCCGCCGAGCTGTCCGAGCGGGTCAGGTCGGCCCGGGACCTCCTGAGCCGGGCCCTGGACCGGGGTGCTCCGTCTGGGGATCGGCCCGGGGAACCGACCCGTTCCGAGCGGCCGCGAACGCCGCGTACTCGGGATGGTGCAGGTCGAACGCCGGGGACTCGGAGCGGATCCGGGGCAGCGTGACGAAGTTGTGCCGGGGCGGCGGGCAGGAGGTCGCCCACTCCAGGGAGCGGCCGAAGCCCCAGGGGTCGTCGACGTCCACCTTCTTGCCGTACTTGGCGGTCTTCCAGATGTTGTAGAGGAACGGCAGCGTGGACAGGCCGAGCAGGAACGCCCCGATGGTCGAGATGGTGTTGAGGAGCGTGAAGCCGTCCGCCGCCAGGTAGTCGGCGTAGCGGCGCGGCATGCCCTCGGCGCCCAGCCAGTGCTGGACCAGGAACGTGGTGTGGAAGCCCACGAAGAGCGTCCAGAACTGGAGCTTGCCGAGCCGCTCGTCGAGCATCTTGCCGGTCAGCTTCGGCCACCAGAAGTAGAAGCCGCCGAAGGTCGCGAAGACGACGGTGCCGAACACGACGTAATGGAAGTGGGCGACGACGAAGTACGAGTCGGTGACGTGGAAGTCGAGCGGCGGCGAGGCCAGGATGACGCCGGTCAGGCCGCCGAAGAGGAAGCTCACCAGGAAGCCGACCGCCCACAGCATGGGTGTCTCGAAGGAGAGCGAGCCCTTGAGCATCGTGCCCGTCCAGTTGAAGAACTTCACGCCCGTCGGGACCGCGATGAGGAAGGACACGAAGGAGAAGAAGGGCAGCAGGACCGCGCCGGTGGCGAACATGTGGTGCGCCCACACGACCACGGACAGACCGGTGATGGCCATCGTCGCGCCGACCAGCGGCATGTAGCCGAAGATCGGCTTGCGGCTGAAGACAGGGATGATCTCCGTGACGATGCCGAAGAACGGCAGCGCGATGATGTAGACCTCCGGGTGCCCGAAGAACCAGAACAGGTGCTGCCACAGCAGCGCGCCCCCGTTCTCCGAGGCGAAGACCATCGAGTGGAAGCGCCGGTCGGCCTCCAGGACGAGCAGGGCGGCGGCGAGCACGGGGAACGCGATCAGGACCAGGATCGACGTGAACAGCACATTCCACGTGAAGATGGGCATCCGGAACATCGTCATGCCGGGCGCGCGCATCCCGATGATGGTCGTCAGGAAGTTCACCGAGCCGAGGATCGTGCCGAAGCCGGAGAGCGCGAGCCCCATGATCCACAGATCGGCGCCGATGCCGGGCGAGCGCTCCAGGCTGTTGAGCGGCGCGTACGCGAACCAGCCGAAGGCGGCGGGCCCGCTCGGCACCAGGAGCGAGCCGAGCACCATCAGGCCGCCGAAGAGGAACAGCCAGTACGAGAGCATGTTCAGGCGGGGGAAGGCCACGTCGGGCGAGCCGATCTGCAGCGGCATGATCTCGTTGGCGAACCCCGCGAACGTCGGCGTCGCGAAGAGCAGCAGCATGATCGTGCCGTGCATGGTGAAGGCCTGGTTGAACTCCTCGTTGGTCATCAGCTGCAGCCCGGGGCGGGCCAGTTCGGCCCGCATCATCAGGGCCATCAGGCCCGCGGCGAGGAAGAAGACGAACGACGTGATCAGGTAGAGGTGGCCGATCTTCTTGTGGTCCGTGGTGGTCAGCCAGTCCACGACCACCCGGCCGGGCCGCCGCTCGCGCACCGGCCGCTCGGTCGCACGCACCGTCTCGGTCCCCATCGCTTGCCCCTTCGCCATCGCGTCCTGGGCCTGCCCGAAGCCTGCTCGAAGCTCACGCCATGATGCTCGCGTCGCCCCGACTGCGACAGGGGGCGTACACGGCTTCCGGACGTCCGGCGCGTGGGTGTCCGCGCGGGTGTCCACTCCGGAATCATGAATTCCCTATGCGTCGTCACATCCCGCGCCGCGTCCGGTATTCGGAAATGGGGAGGGCCTGTAAAGAACCCGCGATGTTATTCGGGGCGGGTGGTCGAAGTGATCGGGGATACGGCTTTCGCGTGGCGTGAAGAGGCCCTTGAATTACGTCGCCACAAGTGCGGAACCGCCCGTACGTGTGACGGAGTTCGACCGAAACGCACGTCGTGATCCTGTGACAAAAGCGTGACCGGAGAGGTACCGGTGACGCATGGTGCGCGGCCCCGGCCTTCCCCGCCGACGCCGCGCCGCCTAACGTGGCGGCCATGGCACCTATTCCCACTCCTCCGACGGAGCCCCAGGACAGCCCGGACCGTTACGTGGGCCTGCCGGCCGAGGGCGCCGAGCGACAGGCGCGCGAGCACGGCTGGTCCACCGTCAGGTCGCTGGCGCCGGGCACGATCATCACCATGGAGTACCTCGCGGGGCGGCTGAACTTCGAGGTCGACCAGGGCGTCGTGAAGCGCTGCTGGAAGGGCTGAGCGGCGCTCGCGCGCGCCCCGCGACCGGCACGGCGGAACGACGAAGGCCCCGGCTCCTGTGCGGAACCGGGGCCTTCGCGATGCGAGGGATGGGTTGTGCGTACCGGCCCCCGCCGTCTGGGGTCAGCCGCCCGCCACCGGGCGGGCCGACGTGGTGCCGCGTGAGACGCGGTCGGAGTGCGGCGGCCTGCGGCTGCCCGCGGGGGTGACCGGGCTCCGCTCGGAGCGGGCCGTGTGCGGGCCCGGCGCGAGGTAGGCCGGGCGTCCCGAACGGGCGGCGCCGACCGTCTCGCGGGCGGGCGCGGCGTCCTCCGTGGCGAGGCGCTGGGGCACCATCGCGGAGGCGCCGATGGGCGCGGGCGCCGTTTCGGGGGCGAGGACGACACCGGCGCGGCGGGCGCGCAGGGCCTCGCGGACGCCGAAGACCATGGCCTCGACCCGGGCGACCAGCGGCTCGAACCAGGGCAGCGCGAGCAGGATCAGCAGGCCCGCGGCCCAGCCGAGGAAGACGTCGCTGATCCAGTGCGTACCGAGGTAGACGGTGGTGAGTCCGACGCTGAGGGAGACCACCGCGGACAGGGCCGACAGATAGCGGCGGGTGACCGGGGTCGAGGCGAGGTAGGCCAGGATTCCCCAGGTCACGACGGCGTTGGCGGTGTGGCCGGAGGGGAATATATCGCCGCCGAGCCACATCTCGTTCGAGCCGATGGTGGTGGCGTAGTGCGGGCCGAGGCGGCCCATGCCGAGCTTGGCGGCGCCGACCGTGACGTTGAGCAGCAACAGCGCGGCGCCGAACATCAGGAGCGGGCGCAGGGTGTGCTGCCGCCAGGAGCGCCAGCCGAGCCAGGCCGCGACCATGACGGCGGTGGGGCCGCGCTGGCCGAGGACGACCCAGTAGTCCAGGAAGGCGTGGATCTCGGGCCACTGCTGGTAGGGCCGGAAGAACATGACCTGCCAGTCGAACCGCACCAGCCACGAGGTGGTCAGCACGGCGACGACGATGGCCAGGTAGAAGGCCAGGGTCGCGCTGAAGAGCACGACTCTGTGCCGGCTCATCCTCGGCACATCGAGGTGGGCCGGTCGTTCCGGCTCACGGTCAAGACGGGCGAAGACCCGGTCAAGACGGGTGAGGTTTCGTTCGGTACGCACCCAATCGACGTTACAGCGAGTGAGTGCGGCACTAGGCCGAATCAGTGGCTTTGTGATGACGATGTGATGTGGGATTGATCTCAGGTCGAAGTTTATTCCCCGGGAATCCCCCTGGGAATCCTCATTTCCCCGGCGCTCCCTTACTCAATTCGTTGATCATTTTCGGCGCCGTTTTATGGGTCTTATGAATTCGTTCACCGGTGCCTGGCGTGGAATTTTCCGGCCGGTCGCCGGGGGCGCCGAAATGATCATGACGTGATCACGGTGGGCCCGAGCCGTGCAGCCAGAACGCCCCGTACACCGCGCTCGCCACGGCCACACCCCCCAGGACCAGCGCCGACCTGGACGTACGCAGCCGGGCCAGCGCCACCGCGAGCGGCAGCAGGAGCGGGAAGGCGGGCAGCAGGAGCCGCGGCTTCGAGCCGAAGTAGCCGGCCGCGCACAGCGCGAGCGCGACGACGATCCCGCAGTAGACGAGCAGCGGCAGCGGCTGCCTCTGCCGTACGCCGATGACGTACAGCCACACGACCAGGGCGACGCCCACGATCAGGCCGATCCCCGCGAGAGCCCCGGGCACGGACGTGAACTTCTCCCCGACGAAGCGCGCGAAGGCGTAGCCGAAGTCGAAGCCGTTGCCCCAGCCCGCCTGCACGTCGAGGTAGCCGAAGAGGCCGCCGCCGGTGCGGTGGCCGACCCAGAGCACATAGCCCGCGGCGCCCAGCGGGGCCAGGAGCACGCCGAGGAGCATGCGCCGGTCGGCCCGCCGGTCCCGGTACATCCGCACGGCGGCCGTCACCCAGATCGCGGCGACCACCGCCGCGCCGACCGGCCGGGTCAGACCCGCGAAGGAGGCGAGCACGCCCGCCCACACCCAGCGGCCCCTGAGCACCGCGTACAGCGACCAGGCCGCAAGCGCCGTGAACAGCGACTCGCTGTACGCCATCGACTGCACGATGCCGACGGGCAGCACCGCCCAGAGTCCGACCGCGCAGATCCCTGCCCGGCGCCCGTACACATGGTCGGCGACCGCGAAGATCCCCGCGGCGGCGAAGAGTGAGGCGACCCAGCTGACCACCAGCCCCGCGTCGGCGTACGACAAGGGGCTCACCGCCGAGACGAGCCGCTCCAGCCAGGGCAGCAGCGGGAAGAACGCGAGGTTCGAGTGGACGCTGCCGTCCGGGAGCGTCACCTCCCAGCCGTACCCATGCTCGGCGACGCGGGTGTACCAGAGCGAGTCCCAGCGGGCGGTGAGCAGCGTGTGCGGGCTCTTGCCCGCCACCGCGCCCCACACCGCGAGCACGGCGAGACCCAGCGCACGCACCCCGGCGTACACGAGGAGCGCGGGCGCCGCACGGCGCAGCGCGTGGTCCGCACGGCCCGGCGGGAGGTCTTGATCAAGATCGGTCACGGGCTCGATTATCGGCCGTCGAAGGAACTGGAAGCCCGCCAGGGGCGTGGACGAAGGGTGGGGGCGTGGCGTACGCCACACCGCATCCGTGCAACCGTGAGAGGTCCGCCACGCGCCCCAGGCGTGAACTCGCGTACTCTGACGGCTCACTCGCCTTGTCTGCGCCGCCGGAGCAGGGAGTTCTATCCCGCAGGCCGCCGATGCGAGGGATCACTGGGAGGTACGCACATGTCCGGGACGACCACGGCCGCAGCATCGCAGGGCCGTCGGGGATCCGGGGCCGGTGCCGGGGCCAACCGCTGGGTCGTGCTCGTCGTCCTCTGCGTCAGCCTGCTGCTCGTCGCCGTGGACGCCACCGTGCTGCACGTCGCGGTGCCCGCGGTCACCGAGGACCTGAAGCCGGGCGCGATCGAGCTGCTGTGGATCGTCGACATCTATCCGCTGGTCTGCGCCTCGCTCCTCATCCTCTTCGGCACGCTCGGCGACCGCGTCGGGCGCAGACGCGTGCTCCTCCTCGGATACGCCCTCTTCGGCGTCGCCTCGGCGGTCGCGGCCCTCGCGGACAACGCGCAGGTCCTGATCGCGGCCCGGGCGCTGCTCGGCGTCGGCGGCGCGATGATCATGCCCGCGACGCTCTCGATCCTGCGCCAGGTCTTCCCCGACCGGCGCGAGCGGGCCGTCGCCATCGGCATCTGGAGCGCCGTGGCCGCCGTGGGCGCGGCCGTCGGACCGCTGCTCGGCGGGTTCCTCCTGGAGCACTTCTGGTGGGGCTCGGTCTTCCTCATAAACATCCCGCTGATGCTGGTCAGCCTCCCCATCGGACGCTGGCTGCTGCCCGAGTCCACCGGGGACCGCGACGGGCCGTGGGACGTGACCGGCGCGCTGATGGCCGCGGCCGGACTCTTCGGCGTCGTGCTCGGCGTGAAGCGGCTCGGCGGCGGCGAGTCGCCGCTCGGCGCCACCACCCTGGTCTCCCTCGCCGTGGGCACCGTCCTGCTCGTCGGCTTCGTCCGCAGACAGCGCAGGCGCAAGCACCCGCTGGTCGACCTGTCGATGTTCGCGCGCCCCGCCTTCAGCACGTCGGTCGGCTGCATCGTCCTCGCCATGCTCGCCCTGGTGGGCCTGGAACTGATCGCCGCGCAGTACCTCCAGCTGGTCCTCGGCCTGTCCCCGCTGGAGACGGGGCTGCGCCTGCTGCCCCTCACCATCGCCGCGATGGCCGCGGGCCTCGCCGGATCCAAGCTCCTGAGCCGCTTCGGCCCGCGCGCGATGGTCTGCGCCGGCTTCTGCCTCACCGCCTTCGCCGTGGTGCTCCTCACCGGCATGGGCGGCCACGCCAACGACGTGCTGCTCCTCACCGGCTTCGTCCTGCTCGGCTTCGGCCTGGAGACCACGCTCTTCGGCGCGTACGAGTCGATGCTCAGCGAGGCGCCGCCGTCGCAGGCGGGCGGGGCGGCCGCGATCGGCGAGACCTCGTACCAGCTGGGCGCGGGCATCGGCATCGCCCTGCTCGGCAGCGTCATGAACGCGGCGTACGCGCCGGGCCTCTCCTCCGTCCGCGGCGTGCCGGCGGCGGACAGCGCCGCGGCGAGCCACTCGCTCGGCGAGGCCTACGGGGTCGCCTCGCGGCTCGGCGGCGAGGCGGGCGACGCCCTGCGGGCCGCTGCCCGGGACGCCTTCGTGCACGGGCTGCACGTGACCTTGCTGGTCAGCGCGGGGCTGCTGCTCATCGGGGCCCTCGCGGCGCTGAAGCTGCCGCGGGCCATGGAGTGCGGGGCGCCTGCGGCGCGGCTTGAGCAGGGGGTGCCGGCGCCCCGTGACCCCGCGGGGGTCGGGGCCGAGTCGCTTCGCTGAGGTGCGTTCTGGCCTTCGGCCAAGGCTTTCCCCACCCGCCCGCCCTTTCAGGGCGGGTGGATGGCTGAGGTTCAGGGGGGCGTGGGGTGGGGGGCTTCGGGTGTAGGCGCTCAGCAGCTGGTCGCGCCCGCGCGGCGGAGCCGCATATGGGCACAGCCCCGCGCCCCTGAGGGGGCCCGAGCCGCTCTGGACGTGCGGGACACTCCGTCGTAACGTCAGCGCGAGCCGTAGCTAACTACCACTGCTAGTTTTGTGCCGCCGGAGGCCCGCATGTCCGCAAGTGCCCGCACCCCTCTGCCGCCCTTCGACCCCACCGACCCCCTCGGCATCGACGACCTCCTCGACCCCGAGGACCTCGCGATCCGTGACACCGTGCGCACCTGGGCCACGGACCGGGTCCTGCCGCACGTCGCCGACTGGTACGAGAAGGGCGAGCTGCCCGGCATCCGCGAGCTGGCCCGCGAGCTCGGCTCCCTCGGGGCGCTCGGCATGTCCCTTCAGGGCTACGGCTGCGCCGGTGCGAGCGCCGTGCAGTACGGGCTCGCCTGCCTGGAGCTGGAGGCCGCCGACTCCGGGATCAGGTCCCTGGTCTCGGTGCAGGGGTCCCTCGCCATGTACGCGATCTGGAAGTTCGGCTCCGAGGAACAGAAGCAGCGGTGGCTGCCGGGCATGGCGGCCGGCGAGATCATCGGGTGCTTCGGCCTGACCGAGCCCGACCACGGCTCCGACCCGGCGTCCATGCGGACCCACGCCAAGAAGGACGGCACCGACTGGGTGCTCAGCGGGCGGAAGATGTGGATCACCAACGGGTCGGTCGCCGGTGTCGCCGTCGTCTGGGCGCAGACCGAGGACGGGATCCGCGGTTTCGTCGTGCCGACGGACAGCCCCGGGTTCTCGGCGCCCGAGATCAAGCACAAGTGGTCGCTGCGCGCGAGCGTCACCAGTGAGCTGGTGATGGACGAGGTGCGGCTGCCCGCCGACGCCGTGCTCCCCGAGGTCGTCGGCCTCAAGGGCCCGCTCAGCTGTCTCTCCCACGCCCGGTACGGCATCGTCTGGGGCGCCATGGGCGCGGCCCGCTCCTCCTTCGAGGCGGCCGTGGAGTACGCGAAGACCCGCGAGCAGTTCGGCAGGCCCATCGGCGGCTTCCAGCTCACCCAGGCCAAGCTCGCCGACATGGCGGTCGAGCTGCACAAGGGCATCCTGCTCGCCCACCACCTCGGGCGGCGCCTGGACGCGGGCAGGCTCCGTCCCGAGCAGGTCAGTTTCGGCAAGCTCAACAACGTACGAGAAGCGATCGAGATCTGCCGCACGTCCAGGACGATCCTGGGCGCCAACGGGATCTCGCTCGAGTACCCCGTCATGCGGCACGCGACGAACCTCGAGTCGGTGCTCACCTACGAGGGCACCGTCGAGATGCATCAGCTGGTACTGGGCAAGGCGCTCACCGGTCTCGACGCCTTCCGGTGACCGGTCCGGCCACGGGTCCGGCTCCGGTGAGCGGCCCTGCCCCTAGCTCTGGTTGAAGAAGCCGTCCGAGGGACGGCTCGCGGCCTCGCCGCTGACGATCTGCGTGTCGGCGGGGGTGAGCAGGAAGACCCGCGTCGCCACGCGCTCGATCGAACCGCGCAGACCGAAGGTGAGGCCGGCCGCGAAGTCGACTACGCGCTTGGCGTCGGTGGGCTCCATGGACGTGAGGTTCATGATGACCGGGACGCCGTCCCGGAAGAGCTCGCCGATGCCGCGCGCGTCCCGGAAGCTGTCCGGGGTCACGGTCCCGATCCGGTGTCCCTGCTCCTCGGCCGTCTCGCTCGCCACCCGCACCCGCGGGTCGGTGACCCAGGCCTCCGGCTGGTCGGGCCCCTCAGTCCGGTCGTCTTCGTAGCCGTCGTCGTAGTAACGCTCGTCGTTGTTGTCGTCGACGAGGCCAAGCCAGGCACTCGCCTTGCGCACCGATCCCATGGACGCCTCCTCTCACAGCGGTTTCCCTGCGTTCCGCATCCCTATGGTCGTCCATGATGCGGATGGTGCGCCAAGTGGATAGTCGCCGCGCGGGGTTTTCGTGACGGTACTGGTGCAGAGTCAACACGCCGACGCACGTGGCACTCCAAGGGTATTGCCGTGTACGGCTGCTGACGGAGAGTGAAATATGATTCTTCACGGCGTATGGGTGACGGTCGGTGCGTCCGGGTGAACGAGACCCTCTACGATGCCGGAGTTGATCGACATCGGGCTCTCGGGGGAGTCGTCTTGTTCGGAATCGTGCGGCCCTGCAGTCATCGTCTCGGCGAAGGACTCAAGACGCAGTGGATGGCGCACCTGTGCGGGCTCTGCCTCGCACTGCGCGGTGACCACGGGCAGTTCGCCCGCGTCGTCACCAACTACGACGGGCTCATCATCTCGGTTCTGACGGAGGCTCAGGCCGAGCGGGCCACCGGGTGGCGGCGCACCGCGGGGCCCTGTCCGCTGCGCGGGATGCGCACGGCCTCCGTCGCGCAGGGCGAGGGGGCGCGGCTCGCCGCCGCCGTCTCGCTGGTGCTCGCGTCGGCCAAGGTCCGTGACCATGTCGTCGACGGGGACGGGCTGCTCGCCCGCAGGCCGGTGGCCGTCGCCGCCCGGCGCGTGGCCAGGAGCTGGGACAAGGCGGGGGCGCGGACCGGCGCCGATGTGGGATTCGACACGGCGGTTCTGGTCGACGCCGTCGAACGGCAGGCCGGCGTCGAGGCCTTGGCGGGCCCCGGCACCTCGCTGCTCGCGGTCACCGAGCCGACCGAGACGGCGACCGCCGCGGCCTTCGCGCACACCGCCGTGCTCGCCGGGCGGCCCGGCAACGCGGAGCCGCTCGCCGAGGCCGGCCGGCTCTTCGGCCGCCTCGCGCACCTGCTCGACGCCGTGGAGGACAAGGAAGCTGACGCCGCGTCGGGTGCGTGGAACCCGCTCGCCGCGACCGGCACGTCCCTGGCCGAGGCGCGGCGGCTGGCCGACGACGCGCTGCACGGCATCCGGCTCGCGCTGCGTGACGCCGAGTTCACCGACGGCAAGCTCGCGCACCTGCTGCTCGCGCACGAGCTGGGCCGGTCGATCGACCGGGCCTTCGGCACCGACGCGTGCGGGCACACCCATGAGGTGACGGCCCATCAGGGCGGGTCCTTCGGGCCGCCGCAGGGCGGCGGACAGCACGACGGACAACAGGGCGGGCCGTACGGACCTCCCTCCAGTGGTCCGTACGGCCCGCAGAATCCGTACGGGGGTGGCAATCCGTACGGAGGCGGTGGGCCCGCTGTTCCGGGTGGGCCGGGTGGGCCGGGTGGCCCCGGTGGCTTCGGTGGCGGGCCCGACTTCGGGAAGCCGCCGAAGCCGGGCAGGCGGGGCTTCTGGGCGGGGTGCGCCGTCGCCATCGGGCTGTGCTGTACGTGCAAGATGTGCTGCGCCGACGAGTACGAGGGTCCCTGGTCGCGCAAGAAGCGCGAGGGGTGCTGCTCGAACTGCGACTGCGGCGACGCGGGCTGCTGCTCGTGCTGCGAGTGCTGTGCGTGCTGCGATTGCGGGCTGTGAACGGGCCGCGCCCCGCAGGGGCGCGGGGAACCGCGCGACAAGCCACGACGAACCCGCAGGAGTCCGACGGCGTGACGAGGCAGATCCGGCCGGTCAGTCCTTGATCTCCGGTGGGGAGATCCGTGACTTCTCGATCGCCGAGCCCTGGGTGCCCCACTTGTTCAGGATGCGGTCGTACGTCCCGTCCTTGATCAGCTGATCGACCGCGGCCCGGAACGCGGGCGCCAGCTTCGTGCCCTTCTTGAAGGCGAAGCCGACGTCGAGCCGGTGGTACTCGCCGAGGAACTTCAGGCCCTCCTGCTGCTTCACCGCGTACCGCAGGCCGTTGATGGTGGACATCACCACGTCGGCGCGGCCCTGCTGCAGCGCGGCCCAGATCGCGCTCTGCTCGGCGTACGTCTTCACGCTGTACGGCTTCTTGCCCGCGTCCTCGCAGACGTGCTTGTTGTCCTCAAGAGTGACCTCGAAGGTGGTGCCCGCGCCGGTCGCCACGTTCAGGCCGCACAGCTGCTCGAAGTCGGTGACCTTCTTCAGCTTGCTGTCCTTGCGGACGGCGAAGCCCTGGCCGTCGTTGATGTACGTGACGAAGTCGATGGTCCTGCGGCGTTCGTCGGTGACGCCGAAGTTGCCGGTGCCCAGGTCGTACTTGCCGCTGCCGAGGGCGGGCAGGATCGCCTCGAAGCTCGCGGCCTCCCGCTTCAGCCTCAGGCCGAGGACCTTGGCGACCGCGTCCGCGAAGTCGATGTCCTGGCCGACGATCGTCCTGCCGTCCTCCAGGTAGAGCGCGCCGGGCGGGGTGCCGCCGACGGAGGAGGCGAGGGCGAGCGTGCCCCGCTCGCGCACGTCCGCGGGCAGCAGGTCCGCCGCGGCCCCGTTCTTCTTGACGGAGGACACCACGTCCGTGGTCGGGATCTTCGCGCTGTCGCCGGCCGGGGCCGCGCCCGACGCGGTCTGCCCGGAGTCGCCGGAGCCGCAGGCGGTCAGCGCGAGGGTGGCGGCGGTGATCAGGGCGAAGGCCGCCGGGAGGCGGCGCGGATGCGGGGGCGTGCTCATGGCGTGGCGTTCTCCAGCTCGGCAGGGCAGGGCGAAGCGGACGTACGAGGGGAGGGGTGCCGCCGCTCAGGACGCGAGAGGCGTGAGAGCGGTGACGTACGCGTGTGAAGGCGGGCTCAACGGCGTGCGGGAGCACGGACGTTGGAGAGGCAAGACGCGCGGGAGCCGAACTCCGACGGGCCCGAAGGGCTCAGCGGGTGCGTGATGCGCAGGGGGTGCGTGACGCGCGGCGGGGTCGGCTCAAGAGGGCATCAACAAGACGCCGACCACACTCGACCGAAGTCGATGTGGGAGCGCGTGACCAGCCACTGCTGCGGATGCATGAGCTAAGTGGAACAGGCATCCGTTTCCGCGTCAACTGCCGTGAGACGTACGGCTCATATCCTGGACAGTCTTGACAGTGGACGTGAAGCGCCCCGTAGTGTCGAGGGCGGATCGTGCTGAGGGGCTCGGTCCGTGTGAAGGCGTCACCCGTGTTCGATCGTCTGTATCCACGGAGCCTTCCGCATGTCTTCCGACACCCTCGCCAAAGTCGCGACCGCCCCTCCACCCGGTAGTCCCGAAGGGCTCGACGCCACGCCCCGCATCGTGCCGCGGCCCCGTGCCGGGCAGTGGACGGCGGCCGCGGTCGTCCTGGTGCTGCTCGCGCTGGTGGCCAACTCCGTCGTACGCAATGAGGCGTTCCAGTGGGACGTCGTCGCCGACTACTTCACCTCGGCGTCCGTGCTGCGCGGCCTCGGGCTCACGCTCTGGCTGACCGCCCTCGTCATGGCGCTCGGCTTCGCACTCGGCACGCTGCTCGCCATGGCCAGGCTCTCCGCCAACCCCGTGCTCAGGTCGGTGAGTTGGGGGTACGTCTGGTTCTTCAGGTCGATGCCGATCCTGGTGCAGCTGCTGTTCTGGTTCAACATCGGGGCGCTGTACCCGGAGTTGTTCGGCGTGAAGACGGTGAATCTGCTCGGTCCCGTCACCATCGCCGTCATCGGACTCACCCTGCACGAGGCCGCGTACGCCGCCGAAGTCGTGCGCGGCGGCATCCTCTCCGTCGACCGCGGGCAGATCGAGGCCGCGCAGTCGCTCGGGCTCGGGCGGTGGCGCCGCTGGCGGCGGATCGTGCTGCCGCAGGCCATGCGGTCCATCGTGCCGCCCGCGGGCAACATGCTGATCGGCACGCTCAAGGGGACCTCGATCGTCTCCGTCATCGCCGTGCAGGACCTGCTCTACTCCGTGCAGCTCGTCTACCACCGCACCTACCAGGTCATCCCGCTCCTCATGGTCGCCACCCTCTGGTACGTCGTGGTCACCTCGGTGCTCGGTGTCGGGCAGTACTACGTCGAGCGGCACTACGCGCGCGGCTCGGAGCGTGCCCGGTGAGGCGCTCCCTGGTGATCGTGGGCGCGGGCCCGCGCGCCACCGGCATCCTGGAGCGCATCGGCGCCAACGCGCCCGAGCTGTACGGGGGTTCGGGCGGCGGGGGTTCGGGCGTCGAGGGGCTCGACATCCACCTCGTCGACCCCTATCCGCCGGGCGGCGGGCGCATCTGGCGACACGACCAGTCGCCGCTGCTCTGGATGAACTCGCAGGCCCAGGACGTCACGATGTTCACCGACGAGACGGTGGAGGTGACGGGCCCCGTCCTGCCGGGCCCCGCGCTCCACGAGTGGACCGGACGGGACGGGCGGGCCTTCCTCGGCCGCCGCGAACAGAGCGGCTACATGCGCTGGGTGTACGAGAAGGCCGTGGCCGCCCTGCCGAAGGGCGTCGCCGTCCACCACCACCGGCGCAGGGCGCTGCGCGTCACCGGGGCGCGTGACACCCGCCAGGAGGTGCTGCTCGACGGCGTCGAGGAGCCGCTCGCCGCCGACCTCGTCATCCTCGCGCAAGGCCACCTTGACGCCGAACTCGACGAGGAGCAGAAGGAGTTGGCCGCCTACGCCGAGGCCAACGGCCTCGTGCACCTGCCCCCCGACTTCACCGCCGACAGCGACCTGTCGCGGCTCGCGCCCGGCGCGCCCGTCATCGTGCGCGGCTTCGGGCTCGCCTTCGTCGACCTGATGGTGCTGCTCACCGAGGGGCGCGGCGGACGGCACGAAGGGGACACGTACGTGCCCTCGGGGCGCGAGCCCGTCCTGTACGTCGGGTCACGGCGCGGCGTCCCCTACCACTCGAAGATCGGCTACGACTGGGAGGGTGAACGGCCGCCGCTGCCGCGGTACTTGGGCCCGCGCCAGATCGAGGAACTCCTCGCGCTTCCCGGCGGCTTCGACTTCCGGCGGGACGTCTGGCCGCTCATCGAGAAGGAGCTCGGCTTCGCCCACTACCACCGCCTCTTCACCGCGCACCCCGAGCGCACCAGGACCCCCTGGCCGGACTTCGACGAGAAGTACGAGGCCTGCGCGCCGGGCAGCCCCGAACTGGACGCCCTCGTCGCCTCCGCCGTGCCCGACCCCGCGGACCGGCTCGACCTCACGGCCCTCGACCACCCCCTGGCCGGGGTGCGGTACCCCTCGTACGAGGCGCTGCAGGAAGGCCTGCGCGGGTACATCGGGGGCGACCTGACGCGCAGGCACGACCCGGGGCACAGCCCCGACCTCGCCGTCTTCCTCGGACTGCTCTCCGTCTACGGGCAGGTGGTGCGGCTCGGGGACGTGGGGCAGTGGTGGCACGGGTTCTTCAGCTACCTCGCGTCCGGGCCGCCGGGACCCCGGCTGCGGCAGCTGCTCGCCCTCTCGCGCGCCGGGGTCGTGCGGTTCCTCGGCGCGGACGTCCATGTGGCCGCGGAGGACGGGGTGTTCCGCGCGCAGAGCCCCACCCTGCCGGGGCAGGTCACCGAGGCCCGTGCGCTCGTCGAGGCGCGGCTGCCGCAGCCCACCCTCGACCGCACCAAGGACCCGCTCCTTCGCGCGCTGCGCGCCGAGGGGGCCGCGTCGACCGAGGCGGGACTCCTCGCCGTCGACCCGGTCGACGGGCGGGTGCTCGACCGCGCGGGGGTGCCGCACCCGCGCCGCTTCGCGCTCGGCCCGCACACCAACGCGCGCGGCGCGGGGGCGTTCACCCGGCCGCGGACCAACAGCCCCACCTTCCGGCAGAACGACGCCACCGCGCGCGCCGTACTCGACTTCCTGCGCACCTCCACGACCCGAGGAACCCATGTCCCTGACCAGTGATCCACCCGTCAGCGAAGGCGACAGGGCCACGCGGCCGGCAGGTGACGACCACGCCGCCCTGAAGGTCGTGCCCGTCCGGCACCCCTGGCGGTGGGCCGCCGTCGCCGCGACCGCCGTCCTGGTCGCGCAGTTCGCGCACGGACTCGTCGCCAACCCGGCCTGGGAGTGGGGCGTGTTCGCCGAGTTCTTCACCGCGGACGTGATCCTCAAGGCCGTCTGGGTCACCCTTCAACTGACCTTCTACGGCACGGCACTCGGCTTCGCGCTCGGCATCGTCCTCGCCTTCATGCGGCTCTCCGCGAGCCCCTTCCTGCGGTCGGTGGCCTTCGCGTACGTCTGGGCGTTCCGCTCGATCCCGCTCATCGTGCAGCTGCTGTTCTGGTTCAACCTCGCCTACCTCTACAAGGAGCTGCGGTTCGGCATCCCGTTCGGGCCCGGCTTCTTCTCCTTCGACACCATGGGGCTGGTCGGCGCGATGGGCGCCGCGGTCCTCGGACTCGCCCTGCACCAGGCCGCGTACGCCGCGGAGATCGTGCGGGCGGGCGTACTGGCCGTCGACAGCGGCCAGTCGGAGGCCGCGGCCGCGCTCGGCATCCCCCGGGCGCGGCAGCTGCGCAGGATCGTTCTTCCCCAGGCGATGCGGTCGATCCTGCCGAACGCCGCCAACGAGATCATCTCCCTCTTCAAGGGCACCTCGATCGTCTCCGTCATGGCGATCGGTGAGCTCTTCTACCAAGTGCAGGTCATCTACGGCCGCAACGGCCGCGTCGTGCCGCTCCTGATGGTCGCCACCGTCTGGTACATCCTCCTGACCAGCGCGCTCTCCGTCCTTCAGCACTACGTCGAACGTCACTTCTCCAAGGGGGCCGCGCGATGAGCGCCCAGATCGCCGACACGAAGACCGCCATGGTCGAACTCCGCTCCGTCCGCAAGTCCTTCGGCTCCCTGGAGGTGCTGAAGGGCGTCGACCTGGAGGTCGCCGCGGGCGAGGTCACCGTCGTCCTCGGGCCCTCCGGGTCCGGCAAGTCCACGCTCCTGCGCACCATCAACCACCTGGAGAAGGTGGACGGGGGCTGGGTCAGCGTCGACGGCGCGCTCGTCGGCTACCGCCGTGCCGGGGACAAGCTGTACGAGCTGCGCGAGCGCGAGGTGCTCAAGCAGCGCACGCGGATCGGCTTCGTCTTCCAGAACTTCAACCTCTTCCCGCATCTGACCGTCCTGGAGAACATCGTCGAGGCGCCCGTCTCCGCGCTGAAGCGGCCCCGCAAGGACGCCGTCGCGAGCGCCGAGGCCCTGCTCGCCCGGGTCGGCCTCGCCGACAAGGCCGGCGCCTACCCCAAGCAGCTCTCCGGCGGGCAGCAGCAGCGCGTCGCCATCGCCCGCGCGCTCGCCCTGGAGCCGAAGCTGCTCCTCTTCGACGAGCCGACGTCCGCGCTCGACCCGGAGCTGGTCGGTGAAGTCCTCGACGTCATCAAGGACTTGGCGCGCCAAGGCACCACGATGATCGTCGTCACGCACGAGATCGGCTTCGCGCGGGAGGTCGCCGACACGGTCGTCTTCATGGACGACGGCCGGGTCGTCGAGCGCGGTGCCCCCGGCGACGTACTGGAATCCCCGCGGCACGAGCGTACGCGCGCGTTTCTCTCCAAGGTCCTCTAGGAGCCCCTGAATGCATTCCCGACGCACCACCCTCGCCGCCGCCCTCGCCCTGCTGGCCACCGCGCCCCTGCTCGGCGCCTGCGGCGGTGACAGCGACGCCGCGACCGGCGGCGGACGGCCCGGCACAGAGAAGGTCGGGTCCGTCGACATCGGGCCCGACCAGCACCGCGTACGCGGCAGGAAGGTCGCGTCGATCGCCGCGCTCGTGCCTCAGGAGGTCCGGGAACGGGGGACGTTGCGGCTCGGCGGCGGCGCCGACTCGGCCCCTCCGCTCGGCTTCTACGCCACCGACGACAAGACGCGGATCGGCTCCGAGGTGGACCTCGCGATCCTCGTCGCCGACACCCTCGGCCTTGAGCCGAGGTTCGAGCAGGTCTCCTGGGAGAACCTCTTCGTCGGTCTGGACAGCGGGAAGTTCGACGGCGTCTTCAGCAATGTCACGGTGACCGAGGAGCGCAAGGAGAAGTACGACTTCGCGACCTACCGTCTCGACAACATCGCCTTCGAGGCGAAGAAGGACGCCGACTGGACGGTGAAGGGGCCCGAAGGCGTGGCGGGCAAGTCCGTCGCGGTCTCCTCGGGCACCAACCAGGAGAAGATCCTCGTCGACTGGAGCAGGCGGAACGAGAAGGCCGGGCGCGAGCCGGTCGACATCAAGTACTTCCAGAAGGACTCCGATTACTACCTGGCCCTGCAGTCGGGGCGCATCGACGCGTATCTCGGGCCGAGCCCCGCGGTCTCGTACCACGTGGCCTCCGCCGGTCAGACGAAGGTGGTCGGCTCGCTCTCCGGCGGGGGCGCGGCGCTGCAGGGGGAGATCGCCGCGACCACGAAGAAGGGGAGCGGGCTTGCGGACGCGTATGCCGCGGCTCTCAACCACGTGATCAGGGACGGGAGTTACGCGAAGGTCCTGAAGCGGTGGGGGCTCTCGCGCGAGGCCGTGAAGAAGTCCGAGATCAATCCGCCGGGCCTGCCGAAACCGTAGCCGACCGCCTGCACAGAAAGGTTCAGCCGATGACCCACCACGTACCCGGCCGCGGACCCCTCCACCTCGCCGCCGCCATCGACCAGAACGAGGCCTACGACGCCGACTCCTACGGCGAGTTGGCGCTGCTCGCCGAGCACGGGGCGCTGGACTTCGTGACCCTCGGGGACTCCTTCGCGCGGCCCGGACTCGACGCACTCGCCGTGGCCGCCAGGATCGCGCCCGGCACCGGGCGCGTCGGACTCGTGCCGACCGTCACCACCACGCACACCGAGCCGTTCCACGTGCAGGCCGCCGTGGCGACCCTCGACTGGGTCAGCCACGGGCGGGCCGGCTGGACGGTCGACGTGTCGGCGACCGAGGCCGAGGCCAGGCTCTTCGGACGGCGCCGTGCCGCGCCCCGCGAGGAGCTGTGGCACGAGGCCGGTGAAGTCGCCGACGTCGCCCGGCGGTTGTGGGACAGCTGGGAGGACGACGCGGAGATACGGGACGAGTCGACGGGCCGCTTCATCGACCGGGACAAGCTGCACCACGTCGACTTCGTGGGCCGCTCCTTCTCGGTGAAGGGCCCCTCCATCGTGCCGCGGCCACCGCAGGGCCACCCCGTGGTCGTCGTCGACGCGACCGCGCCGCAGGCCCGCGAGACCGCGGCCCGGCACGCGGACGTCGCCCTCGTGCGCGTCGCGTCCGCCGAGCGTGCCGACGCCGCGCGTGCCGAACTGCGGGGCCTTGCCGCGCGGTTCGGGCGCGACCCGCGGACGCTGCGGGTGCTTGCCGCCCTCGTCGTCGACCTCGGCGGCGGTGAGTGTGCCGCCGAGCCGGGCCACGGCGGAGGGTCGCTGCCCACCGCCGAGGGGCCCTCCTACCGGGGCGGGCCCGTCGACCTGGCCGACCTGATCGCCGACTGGCACCGCGCGGGCGCCGTGGACGGCTTCCACCTCACGCCCGTCGAGCCGCGCCGCGACCTGGAGCGGCTCGTCAACGGCACCGTCGCGCTGCTCCAGCACCGCGGCCTGTTCCGCACCTTCTATCCGGGCAGCACGCTCAGGGAGCACCTGGGGCTCGCCCGGCCCGCCAACCGCTACGCCGCGCTCGTGGAGGAGCCGTCACTCGTGGGGGAGCCGTCATGACCGAGGGGCCCAAGCAGGTGCATCTGGCCGCCCACTTCCCCGGGGTCAACAGCACCACCGTGTGGACCGACCCCAGGTCCCGCTCGCACATCGACTTCTCCTCCTTCGCGGCGCTCGCCCGCACCGCCGAGCGCGGTCTGTTCGACTTCTTCTTCCTCGCCGAAGGGCTGCGTCTGCGCGAGCACAAGGGGCGGATCCACGACCTGGACGTCGTCGGGCGGCCCGAGTCGCTCACCGTGCTGACCGCGCTCGCCGCCGTCACCGAGCGGCTCGGCCTCGCGGGCACCGTGAACGCGACGTTCAACGAACCCTTCGAACTGGCCCGCAGATTCGCCTCGTTGGACCATCTGAGCGGGGGCCGCGCCGCCTGGAACGTGGTCACCACCTCGGACGCCTTCACCGGCGAGAACTTCCGGCGCGGCGGCTACCTCGACCGCGCCGATCGGTACACCCGCGCCGCCGAGTTCCTCGCGACGGCGCGCGAGCTGTGGGACTCCTGGACCCCGCAGGGGCGGCCGCGCCCCTTCGCGCACCAGGGGCGGCACTTCACGGTCGAGGGCGAGTTCACCGTGCCGCGCTCCCCGCAGGGGCACCCCGTGGTGATCCAGGCCGGGGACTCGCCCGAGGGGCGGGAGTTCGCCGCTTCGGCCGCCGACGTGATCTTCACGCGGCACGGCACACCGGAGGCGGGCCGCGCCTTCTACGCCGACGTCAAGGGCCGCCTCGCGACGTACGGACGGGACCCCGACGACCTGAAGATCATGCCCGGGGTCACCTTCGTGCTCGGCG
The DNA here is from genome assembly GCF_055558735.1 of Streptomyces sp. NPDC025651. Lineage (NCBI taxonomy): Bacteria > Bacillati > Actinomycetota > Actinomycetes > Kitasatosporales > Streptomycetaceae > Streptomyces > Streptomyces sp. NPDC025651. Next base: position 467,272 of record NZ_JBVHLZ010000007.1, on the reverse strand, counting down.
ACACCGCGGCCGAGGCCCAGGAGAAGGCCGCCGAGATCCGCCGCAAGCAGGTCTCGCCGCAGAACGCGATCCTCGCCCTGGAGCAGGTGTGGGGCGTGGACCTGTCCGCGTACGACCCCGAAGGGCCGCTGCCCGACATCGACCCGGACCCGGATTCGGAGCTGGTGCAGGGGCGCGTCAAGATCAGGGATCCCTTCGCCGTCGCCGCGAAGTGGCGGGCCCTGTCCGAGGCCAAGGGCCTGTCCATCCGGCAGACCGTCATCGAGACGACCGCCCGCCAGTCCTTCATCGGCACACCGGACACGGTCGCCGCCGAGCTCGCGGAGTCCGTGGCGACCGACGCCGCCGACGGCTTCATCCTCGTACCGCATCTGACGCCGGGCGGGCTCGACGACTTCGTCGAGAAGGTGGTGCCCCTGCTCCAGGAGCGCGGCGTGTACCGCACGGAATACCGGGGCGCGACGCTGCGCTCCCACCTCGGGCTGCGCGAGCCCGTATGGAAGGGTTGATGATCATGAGCACCGAACACGACGCCGTCGCGGACGCCGAGGCCGCACAGGACTGGAAGCGCTGGCACGAGCAGCGCACGGAGACGGTATCGGCCCCCTACGGGCCGCTCTCCCTCACCGGCACCCACTGGCTCGCGGACCACCCGGACGGGCACCTTCCGGGCATTCCCGGGCAGTGGACCGAGACGTCCGACGCGGTCGTCCTGACCGCGGGCCGGGGCGACGGCCTGACCGTCGACGGACAGCCCCTGACCGGACAGGCCCGCCTGGCCGCCGACTCCGGCCCCGTCACCGAGGCGCGCGTCGCGCACGGCGGGCGCCGCCTGGTCGTCCTGTGGCGCGAAGGCCTGTGGGCGGTACGGGACTTCGACCCGGACGCCGCCGCGCGCCGCGCCTTCAAGGGCATCGACGCCACGCCCCACGACGCCCGCTGGGCGGTGCCCGGGCGCTTCACGCCGTACGACGAGCAGCGCACCGTCACGGTCGGCAACGCGGACGGCAAGGAGCGCGGCCTCGGCCTCGGCGGCGAACTCTCCTTCCGGCTCGGGGGAGTCGAGCACACCCTCCAGGTGGCGGTGGAGGGCGACGGATCCCTGTGGGCCGTCTTCGCGGACGCCACCAGCGGCACCTCCAGCTACCGCTTCCGCTTCCTGCGGCCCGCGGCGCCCGACGCGGAGGGCCGCACCACGGTCGACTTCAACCGGTCGCTGCTGCCCCCGTGCGCCTTCGCCGACCACTTCATCTGCCCCTTCCCGCCGCCCGGCAACACCCTGGTCACCGAGATCGCGGCGGGAGAGCGGAACCTTCTGGACCGCTGACTCGTCAGAACGGACGGCTTCGGCACGGAGGCCGGCGACCCGAGCCCCGGTGGCGTACGAGAGGTACGAGACCCACCGGGGCCGGTCGACGTGTATCGGTCGGCGGCCGAAAGACGCCCTTGTGCGGCCTGTCCCGCCCCCCAATACTCCCGAGCAGCGCTTGTCAGGAGCACGGCGTAACCGGAATTCGCCTTGCTCTTTGGCTGCGCCTCACGGGTCCTCAACCCACAAGGACCCACTGACTTCCCTCGGGAGGAACAAACGTGAGGATCAAGCGCACCACCCGCCGCAGTGGCATAGCGAGACGCACGCGTCTGATCGCGGTGGCCAGCGGACTCGTGGCCGCAGGAGCGCTCGTCGTGCCCGCGGCGAACGCCCAGGACGGCGCGGCGACCTTCAGTGCGGCACAGCTGGAACAGGCCAACGACGCGGTGCTCGACGCCGATGTCGCGGGCACCGCCTGGGGCGTGGACCCGAAGACCAAGCAGGTCGTCGTCACCGCCGACAGCACGGTCTCCAAGGCCGAGATCGCCAGGATCAAGGAAGCGGCGGGGTCCAACGCGGACGCCCTGAAGATCCAGCGCACCCCCGGCAAGTTCCAGAAGTACATCTCCGGCGGCGACGCGATCTACGCGTCCAGCTGGCGCTGCTCGCTCGGCTTCAACGTGCGCAACAGCGCGGGAACCTACTACTTCCTGACCGCCGGGCACTGCACCGACGGCGCGACCACCTGGTGGGCCAACTCGGCGAAGACCACCGTGCTCGGCACCACGTCGGGCTCCAGCTTCCCGACGAACGACTACGGCATCGTCCGGTACACCAACACCTCGATCACCAAGTCCGGCACCGTGGGCAGCCAGGACATCACGCGCGCCGCCGACCCCACCGTCGGGCAGAACGTGACCCGGCGCGGCTCCACGACCGGCACGCACAGCGGCCGGGTCACCGCGCTGAACCAGACCGTCAACTACGGCGGCGGCGACGTCGTCTACGGCATGATCAAGACCACGGTCTGCGCCGAGCCCGGCGACAGCGGCGGCCCGCTGTACTCCGGTTCCACGGCGCTCGGTCTGACCTCCGGCGGCAGCGGCAACTGCTCGTCCGGCGGCACGACCTTCTTCCAGCCGGTCACCGAGGCGCTGCGCGCGTACAACGTGAGCGTCTACTGAGACCCGCGCTCGGCCACTGAGACCGTGGCCGGCGGCAGGATGAGCCCCCGCCCGGCTTCCGGGCGGGGGCTCGCCCTATCCCCGGGGAGCGAGCTACCTTCGAAGTGGACGCCCAACACGCCCAATTCGGACCCTGGGGGGCCGGCATGGTCGAGGAGCTGGTGGCAGCGGGAGTGACCCTCGGGTCTGTCGGAGCGGTGTACCTGATGGCGGCGGCGCGCGTCGTCAAACAGTACGAACGGGGCGTGGTGCTGCGCCTCGGTCGGCTGCAACGGTCGGTGCGCGGACCGGGGTTCACCATGATCGTTCCCTTCGTGGACCGGCTCCGCAAGGTGAACATGCAGATCGTGACGATGCCGGTGCCCGCGCAGGACGGCATCACGCGCGACAACGTCACGGTGCGGGTCGACGCCGTCATCTACTTCAAGGTCGTCGACGCCGCCGAGGCCGTGGTGCAGGTCGAGGACTACCGCTTCGCGGTGTCGCAGATGGCGCAGACCTCGCTGCGCTCCATCATCGGCAAGAGCGACCTGGACGACCTGCTGTCCAACCGCGAAAAGCTCAACCAGGGCCTGGAGTTGATGATCGACAGCCCCGCCATCGGCTGGGGCGTGCAGATCGACCGCGTCGAGATCAAGGACGTGTCGCTGCCCGAGACCATGAAACGGTCCATGGCACGGCAGGCCGAGGCCGACCGCGAGCGCCGCGCCCGCGTCATCAACGCCGACGCCGAACTCCAGGCCTCCAAGAAGCTGGCCGAGGCCGCGCACGAGATGGCCGAGGAGCCCGCCGCCCTCCAACTGCGCCTGCTGCAGACCGTGGTGGCCGTCGCCGCCGAGAAGAACTCCACCCTCGTCCTGCCCTTCCCCGTGGAGCTGCTCCGCTTCCTGGAACGGGCCCAGCAGGCGCTGCCGCAGCAGCCCGCGGCGGACTCCGCGAAGCTGCCGCAGCAGCCCGCTGCGGACCCCGCGAAGCTGCCGGAATCCGGAGCGCGGGAGGCGGAAGTCGGAGAGTCGGGCCCCTCTGAAGGGTCGAGAACCAGACAGGACTAGTCCTCACCCCCTGGCGATCGTTCCTTGCGCGCGGTGTTTGCAGCGGGAACCGACGTGGCGAGATCGAGATCACCCAACGGGCGGGGGGCGTGCGGCAGTTGCCGCGTGCGCGTCCTGAAGTAGACCTTGTGTGCGACTGGAGGGCATCGGGATAGTGGGCGAGGCCAATTTGGCATGGACGCGGCTTCTTCAGCGTGGCAACTCCGTGCCGCGTAAGCCCTGCGGCCCACCCGGCCCCACACCGGACGGGTCGATCCCCCCACAGGAGGTCGTGAGTTTTGAAGCACCGACGCATACCCAAGCGGCGTGCCGCCGTGGCAGGCGCGGGCATCGCCGCGCTGATCGCCGCGGGAATCACCTTCCAGACTGCGAACGCGAGCGAGAACTCCCCGGAGCCCACGCCGGACACCCTCTCGGTGGCGAAGGCCGGATCGCTCGCCTCGTCCCTGACCAAGGACCTCGGCGCGGACGCCGCGGGCACGTACTACGACGCGAAGGCCAAGTCCCTCGTCGTGAACGTGCTGAACGAGAGGGCGGCGGACGCCGTCGAGTCGGCGGGCGGCAAGGCCAGAATCGTCGAGAACTCCCTGGCCGAGCTGAAGAGCGCCCGCGCGACGCTCGACGACAAGGCGGCCGTGCCCGGCACCTCGTGGGCGATGGACCCGACCACGAACAAGATCGTCGTGACGGCGGACCGCACGGTCAAGGGCGCGAAGCTCGACAAGGTCGGCGCGATCGTCAAGAGCCTCGGCGGCAAGGCCGAACTCAAGCACAGCAAGGGCGAGTACAAGGCCTTCATCGCCGGCGGCGACGCGATCTGGGGGAGCGGTTCGCGCTGCTCGCTCGGCTTCAACGTCGTCAAGGGCGGCCAGCCCTACTTCCTGACGGCGGGCCACTGCGGCAACTCGGTCAAGAGCTGGTCCGACTCGCAGGGCGGCCAGGAGATCGGCACCACGGAGGAGTCGAGCTTCCCGGGCAACGACTACGCCATCGTGAAGTACACGGCCGACACCCCGCACCCGAGCGAGGTCAACCTCTACGGCGGCACCCAGGCGATCAGCAAGGCCGGGGACGCCACGGTCGGCCAGAAGGTGACGCGCAGCGGCAGCACCACCCAGGTCCACGAGGGTGAGGTCACCAAGCTGGACGCGACCGTCAACTACCAGGAGGGCCAGGTCGACGGTCTGATCCAGACCACGGTCTGTGCGGAGCCCGGCGACAGCGGCGGCGCGCTCTTCGCGGGCGACACCGCGCTGGGCCTCACCTCGGGCGGCAGCGGCGACTGCTCCTCCGGCGGCGAGACCTTCTTCCAGCCGGTGCCGGAGGCCTTGTCGGCCTACGGAGCGGAAATCGGCTGAGCCTGTACGAAGCTTCCTGTACGAAGCTTTGAGCCCCGCCCCCGGAAGACCGGGGGCGGGGCTTTTCCGTAATCCTTGTGAAAACATTCACAAGCGCTCAAGGGTCCTAAGTCCCGCAATGTTCGCGCAGGTCAGAGCTGCTTCTTGAGATCTCCTGTGCGGCCCGAAGGGACTTTCTGCCTGCCTGATGAGGCCTTTTTCGGGCGCTCCAGTGGAACGTAAAGGTGTCGAATTGGAGCAGCACAGAAAAAGGTCTCGACGAAGGAGTACCCGCCATGCAGGCCAAGGAGATGGTGGACGGACTCGTGCGGGGCGCCCTCGTGGCGCTCGAACGGTTCGAGTCGTACGACCAGGAGCAGGTCGACCACATCGTCAAGAAGGCCTCCCTCGCCGCGCTGAGTCACCACGGGGAGCTCGCGCGGCAGGCGGTCGAGGAGACGGGGCGGGGCCTCTTCGAGGACAAGGCCGTCAAGAACCTCTTCGCGTGCGAGCACGTCGTCAACTCGATGCGCGGCCTGAAGACCGCGGGCGTCATCTCCCGCGACGAGCTGAACGGCATCACCGAGATCGCCGAACCGGTCGGCGTCGTCTGCGCGATGACCCCGGTGACCAACCCGACCTCGACCACGATCTTCAAGGCCCTCATCGCCCTGAAGACCCGCAACCCGATCGTCTTCGCCTTCCACCCGAGCGCCCAGAACTGCTCGGCCGAGGCCGCCAGGATCGTGCGGGACGCCGCGATCGAGGCCGGCGCGCCCGAGCACTGCGTGCAGTGGGTCGAGGAGCCCTCGATGGAGGCCACCGGCCTTCTCATGAACCACGAGGGCGTCTCGACGATCCTCGCCACCGGCGGCAACGCCATGGTCAAGGCCGCCTACTCGTGCGGCAAGCCCGCGCTCGGCGTCGGCGCGGGGAACGTACCCGCCTACGTCACCCGAAGCGGCAAGCTCCGGCGGGCCGTTCACGACATCGTGCTCTCCAAGGCCTTCGACCACGGCATGATCTGCGCCTCCGAGCAGGCCGTCATCCTCGACCAGGAGATCTACGAGGAGGGCCTCGCGGAGTTCCGTCGGCTCGGCGCGTACGTCGTCTCGGCGGCCGAGAAGACCAAGCTGGAGGAGTTCGTCTTCGGCACGACCGCCTTCGCCAACAACTGCTCGGGCGCCAGGCTGAACGCCGCCGTCGTCGGCAGGTCCCCGCGGTGGATCGCCGAGCAGGCCGGGTTCGAGGTCCCCGAGGGCACCTCGGTCATCGTCGCCGAGTGCGCGGAGGTCGGCGAGGGCGAGCCGCTCACCCGCGAGAAGCTCTCCCCGATCCTGGCCGCGCTCAAGGCGGAGACCACCGAGCACGGCCTCGAACTCGCCGCGCGGATGGTCGAGTTCCACGGCCTCGGGCACAGCGCCGCCATTCACACCGAGGACGAGGAGCTCGCGGAGGAGTTCGGCAGGCGCGTCAAGGCGGTCCGTGTCATCGTCAACGCGCCCTCGACCTTCGGCGGCATCGGCGACGTGTACAACTCCTTCCTCCCCTCGCTCACCCTCGGCTGCGGTTCGTACGGACACAACTCGGTGTCGAACAACGTCTCCGCGGTCAACCTGGTCAACGTCAAGCGGATCGGACGGCGCAACAACAACATGCAGTGGTTCAAGGTCCCGCCGAAGATCTACTTCGAGCGCAACTCCCTGCGGTACCTGGGGGAGATGGAGGGCATCAGGCGCGTCTCGATCGTGACCGACAAGACCATGTCGGCGCTCGGGTTCGTCGCCCGCGTGAACGACATCCTCGCGGCGCGGCCCGAGCCCGTCACCGTCCAGGTCATCGACGACGTCGAGCCCAACCCGGAGCTGGCGACGGTACGGGCCGGTGCCGCGCTCATGCGGGACTTCGGGCCGGACACGATCATCGCCCTCGGCGGCGGCTCGCCGATGGACGCGGCGAAGGTCATGTGGCTGATGTACGAGCACCCGGAGGTCGAGTTCGCGGACACCAAGGAGAAGTTCTTCGACATCCGCAAGCGGGCCTTCAAGTTCCCGGGGCTCGGCGAGAAGGCGCAGATGGTGGCCGTCCCGACCACCTCGGGCACGGGCAGCGAGGTCACCCCCTTCGCGGTCATCTCCGACCCGGAGGCCGCGCAGAAGTACCCCCTCGCCGACTACGCGCTCACCCCGAACGTCGCGATCGTCGACCCGGTCCTGCCGATGAAGCTCCCCGCGACCGTCACCGCCGACTCCGGCTTCGACGCGCTGACCCACGCCACCGAGGCGTACGTCTCCGCGTACGCGAACGACTACACCGACGGGCTCTGCCTCCAGGCGATCAAGCTCATCTTCGAGAACCTGGAGCGGTGCGTGGTCAACGGGGCGAAGGACCCCGAGGCGCGCGAGAAGATGCACAACGCCTCGACGGTCGCGGGCATGGCCTTCGCCAACGCCTTCCTCGGGCTCGTGCACGCCATGGCGCACACCCTCGGCAACACGTTCCACGTCGCCCACGGGCGCACCAACGCGCTGCTCCTGCCGCACGTCATCCGGCACAACGGCACGGTGTCCGGCAAGGCGACGCCTTGGCCGAAGGCGGAGGTCTACCGGGCGCCCGAGCGGTTCCAGGAGATCGCGCGGACGCTGGGTCTGCCGGCGGCCTCGGCGGAGGAGGGCGTCGAGTCCTACGCCCGGGCGGTCGAGGAGCTGCGGGCCAAGTGCGGGATTCCCTCCTCCTTCCGGGAGGAGGGAGTCGATGAGGCCGCCTTCCTGGAGGCGTTGCCGCAGCAGGTGATGAACGCGTACGCGGATCAGTGCGCGCCCGCCAATCCCCGTATGCCGATGCTCTCCGAGATGGAGCGGTTGATGAAGCAGGCGTATTACGGGGACGGGACGGGGGCCTGATCCGGTCTGCCGTCTGCGGGTCGTGTGTGGCTTGTCGCGCAGTTCCCCGCGCCCCTTACGGGGCGCCGGACCCCGCGCCCCTGAGCGAGGGCGCGGGGTTCAGCGTTTGGGCCAGTACCAGAGAGGCTCGTCCAGGAGGCTCTCCCTGCCGGCTACCGACGTCTGTCCTGCCTCCTTCACCAGTTCTATGGAGTTGACGTCGATCCGGTGGCGGGCCGCGCCCTTGGAGACCGCTTCGGCGAGCGGGTCGGCGTGGGTCACCAGGACCACCTGCGTGTCCTTCGTCGCCGTGAGGATCAGGTCCGCCAGGGGGCGCAGGAGGTCGGGGTGCAGGCTCGTCTCCGGCTCGTTCAGGACCAGGAGGGACGGGGGGCGGGGCGTGAGCAGCGCCGCCGTCCACAGCAGATAGCGCAGGGTGCCGTCGGACAGTTCGGCCGGGCCCAGCGGGCGCAGCAGGCCGCGCTGGTGCAGTTGGATCTCGAACCGGCCGCCGTTGTCGACGACGCGGACCCGGCTGCCGGGGAAGGCGTCCGCCACGGCCTCGTCGAGCGCTTGGTCGTCGCCGATCTCGCGGATGGTCTGCAGGGCCGCGGCGAGGTCCGCGCCGTCGTGGCCGAGGACCGGGGTGCGGGTGCCGATCCGGGCGGCGCGCGCGGGGGCGTCGGCGTCGGTGCGCACGTGGTCGTAGAACCGCCAGGAGCGGATCAGTTCGCGGAGCCTGAGCAGGTCGGGGGCGAGCTGGGGGTCGGCGAACTCGCTGAGCATGCTGTCGTACGGCCTGATGCCCTGGGAGCGGTGCCAGCCGCCGTCGGCCGTGCGGGTGCGCACGGCCGGGCCCGCGCGGTCGCAGAGCAGCGCGGCGGGCCGAAGGACCGGGCCCGCCCAGGTGGACTCGCGCTTGATCTCGGGGTCTAGGGCGAACATGGAGGGGGAGCCGGGGGCCGAGGCGGGGACGCCGAAGTCGACCGCGTACCCGAACTCGTCGCCCGCGAAGCCGAGTTTGAGGCCGGCGGGCTCGGCCTTGCGCTCGCCCGCCCAGAGCGCGGACGGCAGGCCGCCCTCACGGGCCAGGGCGGGGACCGCGCCGCCCGTGGCGGAGTCGGCGAGCAGGCGCAGGGCGCGGTACAGGCTGGACTTGCCCGTGCCGTTCGCGCCCGTGATCACGTTCAGCCGGTCCAGCGGGACGATCAGCTTGCGCAGGGAGCGGTAGTTCTCGACGGCGAGTGTGCGGATCATGTGTCTCAGCCTCGCACCCGGGTCTGACAATCCCCCTCGGCAAGCCCTCCCGGCTCACGTCTCCGGCTGTACGTCCGGTGCGTCCGGGGCCAGGAAGCGGCCCATCGGCAGGACCGGGCGGCCCCAGGTGGACGCCATCACCTGGCCCGCGAGCAGATAGAGCGCCCCGGCGCTCGCGCCGAGCCCGAACCAGCCGGCGACCCGGTTCCAGCCGACCGAGCCCGTGAAGCCGTTGCAGGTCATCGCCACGAACACGACGAGTACGCAGGTGAAGGTGAGCAGCAGCGCCAGATGGATGCGGAAGCTGGCCAGCCACAGCACGAAGACGACGAACACCCAGGGCAGGGTGAACAGGCCCATCGTGTCGCCGCGCAGCGACGGGTCGAGGCCGGGAAGCACCCAGAGCAGCATCAGCGCCTTCGCCATCCAGAAGAGCCCGAAGCCGCCGAAGACCGTGGCGTGCCAGGTGTCGCCGCGCTGCGCCTGGAAGAGCCCGGCGAGCAGCTGCGCGAGCCCGCCGATGAAGAAGCCGACCAGGGGCACGACCGAGTGCAGGAGCTTCTCGGGGAAGACGCCCGCGTCGATGCCGGTGGCGATCGTCGTGACCACGATGAAGCCGGTGAGTCCGAGCGGGCCCAGCTGGGCCTGCGCGGTGGGCTCCATGCGTTTGACGGAGACCGCCTGGGCCGCGGGGCCCGTGCGGTGCGGGAAGTTCACGCAATGCCCTTGCCGTAGCTGGTGCCGGTCAGGTCGATCGAGCCGTTGTTCTTGTTCTTGCGCCGTGCGGACAGGGCGAGGGTGACGACGACGCCGAGGACCGCCCAGGCGGCGAGGACCAGGAGCGGCCCGGTGACCGCGTTCCCCTCGAAGTACGCGATGGAGCGCGCCACCCAGGTGCCCGCGCCCGGCGGCAGCCAGGGCCCGATCGCCTCCCAGAAGGGCGGCAGCATCGGCAGCGGGAAGGCGCCGCCCGCGCTCGGGTTGCCCGCGATGACGACGAGGAGGACGGCGAGGCCGATGCCCACGATGCCGGTGAGCGACTGCAGGGCGAGCGTGATCGCGCCGACCCCGAAGATCACCAGGGCGCCGAGGCCCCACAGGCCCATGATGCTGCCCGGCAGGGCGCCGAGGATCGGCCCGATGATGATCGCGCCGCCGAGCCCGCCGACGATCGAGTAGAGCGCCATGGTGCCGAGCCTGATGACCGCGCGCGGGACGTTGGCGGCCCGGGACCCCGCGCTGATCGCGAGGATCGACGCGCACAGGTAGCCGCCGACGCACCAGCCGACGACCAGGTAGAACGACGAGAGCCCGTTGAAGTCCTGCTTCGACGCCGGGGCCACGTCGACGGTCTTCACCGCGCGCTTCTCGGCTCCCTCGATCTTGGCGGTGAGCTCGGTCAGGGTCCTGGAGAGCGCGGTTCCGCCGCCGGAGGCGACCAGGAGGGTGTCGGTGGTGCCGCGCGGGTCGACGATCAGGGCGCCGTCGATGTCGCGGTTCATGATCTGGTGGCGGGCCTCGCCCTCGCTCTCGACCACGCGGGTGTCGAGCGGTTCGCCGGGGAGCTTCTTCAGCCGGTCGGCGGTCTGCTCGGCCGCGGGTCCCGGGGCGACCACACCGAAGGGGACGTCTCTCGGTTTCGGGTTGTGCAGGGCCCCTACGTAGGAGGCGATGAACAGCAGCTGCAGGGCGAGTACGCCGATGACGAGCAGGGCTGCTCGCGGAGTGACGGCGCTCTTCAATTCGTCGGCGAACCTCATGCCCCCACGCTCGGGGGCCCCGGCCGTTCCCGCAGGTGGGATGGGCCGAACGGACGACAGGAGCGGACTGGGGGTGCCCGGAAACCGCCAATCGAACATTCGTGTCGTACGTGAGTTCGAAACTGGTCTATGGTGGAGACGGGGGATGTGAGATCGGATCGAGGCAGGGTTTCAGGAGGTGCGTGTGCCAGGGTTCACGCATCTGCACACCGTCTCCGGGTTCTCCCTGCGGTACGGCGCCTCGCACCCGGAGCGGCTCGCCGAGCGCGCCGCCGAGCGGGGCATGGACGCCCTCGCGCTCACCGACAGGGACACCCTCGCGGGCGCCGTCCGGTTCGCCAAGGCCTGTGAGAAGGCCGGGGTGCGGCCGCTGTTCGGGGCCGAGCTCGCGGTGGGGGCGCTCGTCCCCGCCAAGGGGGAGCGGCGGCGGGCGCCCGTGCGCGGCGGTGCCTTCATCGACGAGTCGACCCCGCGCGTGACCTTCCTCGCCCGCGACGGCGCCACCGGCTGGGCGACGCTCTGCCGCCTGGTCACCGCCGTGCACCGCGAAGGCGCGGGACAGCCCGTCCTGCCGTGGCGGGAGAACCACGGCGAGGGGCTGACCGTGCTGCTCGGCCCCGCCTCCGACGTGGGGCGCGCGCTCGCCGCCGGGCGTCCGGACCGGGCGGCCCGGCTCCTTGCCCCGTGGCGCGAGCGGTACGGCGACGCGCTGCGCCTGGAGTCCGTCTGGCACGGCCGCGAGGGCACGGGGCCCGGCTCGCTCCGGCTCGCCGCGCGCACCGTCGGCTTCGCCGCCGAGCAGGGCGTGCGCCCCGTCCTGAGCAACGCCGTGCGCTACGCCGACCCGGGCCAGGGCCCCGTCGCCGACGTCCTCGACGCCGCGCGCCGCCTCGTCCCCGTCGACCCGACCAAGGAACTCGACGGCGGCGAGCGGTGGTTGAAGGGCGCGGACGACATGTTCCGCGTCGCCGAGCGTGTCGTCGAGGCCGCGGGCTTCCGCCGCGACACCGCCCACCGGCTGCTCGAACAGACCCGTGCGGTCGCCGCCGAGTGCCTCGTCGACGCCGAGGACGACATCGGTATCGGGTCCGTGCACTTCCCCGAGCCGCGCCTGGTCGGCGCCGGGCGCCGCACCGCGCAGCGCGTCCTGGCCTCCCGGGCGGCGGCGGGCATGGTGCTGCGCGGGTACGACCGCGGCCCCGGGGCCCGGGACTACTGGGAGCGGATGCACCGGGAGCTGGACATCATCGCGCACCACGGCTTCGCCTCCTACTTCCTGACCGTGGCCCAAGTGGTCGACGACGTACGCGACCTGGGCATCCGGGTCGCGGCGCGCGGGTCGGGCGCGGGGTCGCTGGTCAACCACCTCATCGGCATCGCGCACGCCGACCCCGTCGAGCACGGGCTTCTCATGGAGCGGTTCCTGTCCAAGCGGAGGGCCGTGCTTCCCGACATCGACATCGACGTCGAGTCGGCCCGCCGTCTGGAGGTCTACCGCGCGATCATCGGCCGCTTCGGCACCGAGCGGGTCGCGACGGTCGCCATGCCCGAGACCTACCGGGTCCGCCACGCCGTGCGCGACGTGGGCGCCGCCCTGTCCATGGACCCGGCCGACATCGACCGGATCGCCAAGGCCTTCCCGCACATCCGTGCCCGCGACGCCCGCGCGGCGATGGAGGAGCTGCCCGAACTACGGCAGATCGCCCGGGAGTTGGGGGACCGCGACCGGCTGTGGGAGCTGGTCGAGGCCCTCGACGCGCTGCCGCGCGGCGTCGCCATGCACCCGTGCGGGGTGCTGCTCTCCGACGCCTCGCTGCTCGCCCGCACGCCGGTGATGCCGACCAGCGGCGAGGTCCCCCATAGCCTTAAGGGCATGGGAGGTGCCCCCCTCCCCATGTCGCAGTTCGACAAGGAGGACGTCGAGGACCTCGGCCTGCTCAAGCTGGACGTGCTCGGCGTGCGGATGCAGTCGGCGATGGCGCACGCGGTGGCGGAGGTCGAACGGGCCACGGGGGAGCGGGTGGACGTGGACGCGGTGCCGCCGGGTGATCCGGCTACGTATCAACTCATCAAGTCCGCCGAGACGTTGGGGTGTTTCCAGATCGAGTCGCCGGGCCAGCGTGACCTGGTCGGACGCCTTCAGCCCGCGACCTTCCACGACCTGGTGGTCGACATCTCCCTCTTCCGTCCGGGGCCCGTCGCCGCCGACATGGTGCGGCCCTTCATCGAGGCCAGGCACGGCCGCGCGCCCGTCCGCTACCCGCACCCCGACCTCGCGGAGCCGCTGAAGGAGACGTACGGAGTCGTCGTCTTCCACGAGCAGATCATCGAGATCGTGGACATCATGACCGGCTGCGGGCGCGACGAGGCGGACCGGGTGCGGCGCGGGCTCTCCGACCCCGATTCGCAGGGGCGGATCCGCTTCTGGTTCGCGCAGCACGCGGCGGCCAGGGGGTACGACACGGAGACGATCGCCCGCACCTGGGAGATCGTCGAGGCCTTCGGGTCGTACGGATTCTGCAAGGCGCACGCGGTGGCCTTCGCCGTGCCGACGTACCAGTCGGCGTGGCTGAAGGCCCATCACCCGGCCGCGTTCTACGCGGGGTTGCTCACGCACGACCCCGGCATGTACCCGAAGCGGCTGCTGCTCGCGGACGCGCGGCGGCGGGGGGTGCCGATCCTTCCGCTGGACGTGAACCGGTCGGCGGTCGCTCACCGCATCGAACTGGTGTCTGATAAATCGGGATCCCGGGAGGTCTGGGGGCTGCGGCTCGCCCTCTGCGACGTGCACGGCATCAGCGGCGCCGAGGCCGCGCGGATCGCGGAGGGGCAGCCCTACGCCTCGCTCGTCGACTTCTGGGAGCGGGCCAGGCCCTCCAAGCCGGTCGCGCGGCGGCTCGCGCAGGTCGGCGCGCTCGACGCGTTCGGCGCCAACCGCCGAGACCTGCAGCTGCACCTGGCCGAGCTGCGGCGCGGGACCCGGGGCGCGGCAGGAGGCCAACTGCCCCTGGCCGGCGGGCGCGGGACCGCGGCCGCGGGGCTTCCCGACCTCGACGACGCGGAGCGGCTCAGCGCCGAGCTCGGCGTCCTCGGCATGGACTCCTCCCGCCATCTCATGGGCGACCACAAGGAGTTCCTCGCGGAGCTCGGCGTGTTCGACGCCCGGCGCCTGCGCGAGGCCGAGCACGGCGCGACCGTCCTGGTCGCGGGCGCCAAGGCGGCCACCCAGACCCCGCCGATCCGCTCCGGCAAGCGCGTCATCTTCACCACCCTGGACGACGGCACGGGCCTGGTCGACCTGGCCTTCTTCGACGACGCCCACGAGCGGTGCGCGCACACCGTCTTCCACTCCTGGCTGCTGCTGGTGCGCGGCGTGGTGCAGCGGCGCGGGCCGCGCAGCCTCAGCGTGGTCGGCTCGGCGGCGTGGAACCTCGCGGAGCTGGTGGAGGTGCGGCAGGAGGGCGGCCTCGACGCGGTGGCGCTGCGCCTTGCGGAGCCTGCGGAGTCCGTGGAACCTGCGCAGTCCGTGGAGGCCGCGGAGCCCGCTGGGTCCTCTGGGCCCGCTCCCGGGGAGAAGGCGGCGGACGGCGGGCGGCGCATCCGCATGTCCACGGGGTACGAGATGCACCCCTGGGCGGATCTTCGTCCTGCGGGCGAAGGCGCCGCGGGGACACGGAAGTTGTGGCATCGGAGTCCGGGGAGCGCGGGATGAACGAAGGGACCACCACCCTCTACGTACGCTTTCTGCTGCCTCCCCTGCACGAAGCCGTCCTGCCCCGACTTCTGGGCCTGCTCGGGGAGTTCACCCCTCTGGTCGAGGCGCTGCCGCCCGACGCCGCACTCGTCGACGTGCGGGGCGCGCGGCGGTACTTCGGGCGGAGCGCCGTCGAGCTGGCCGCGCTGATACGGGTGCGGGCGCTCGCCCGGTACGGAGTGGAGTGCGCGGTCGGCGCGGGGCCCGGACCGATGCTGGCCCGGATGGCCGCGCGCGGCGCCGCGCCGGGCGTGACCCGCGCGGTGCCCGAAGGGGCGGACGGGGTACGGGAGTTCCTCGCCGAGCGGCCCGTCGGCGAGCTGCCGGGCATCGGCCGCGCCACCGCCCGCACCCTGTGCGAGTACGGGCTCGACTCCCTCGGCAAGGTCGCCGCCGCGCCCCTGTCCACCCTGCAGCGGCTCGTCGGCGCCCGCGCGGGCCGCGAGCTGCGCGAGAAGGCGCGGGGCGTCGACCGCACCCGGGTCACACCGAACGCCGCCGCGCGTTCGGTCTCCACCGAACGGTCCTTCGCCCGCGACGAGTTGGACCCCTTCCGGCACCGCCGCGCCCTGCTCTCCTGCGCCGAGGAACTGGGCGTCGGGATGCGCGGCGAGAGCCAGGTGTGCCGCGCGCTGACCCTCACGGTGCGGTACGCGGACCGCACCGGCTACTCGGCGATCACCAGGACCCGGACGCTGCCCGAGCCGACCGCGCACTCCACCGCGCTGACCGCGGCCGCGTACCGCATGTACGAGGCGCTCGGCCTGCAGCGCGCCCGGGTGCGCGGCATCGCCCTGCGCGCCGAGGGGCTCGGGCCCGCCGAACACGCGGCCCACCAGCTGACGTTCGACCCGGCGGACGACAAGGCCCGCCGGATCGAGGAGGTCGCCGACCGGGCGAGGGCGAGGTTCGGGCCCGGGGCGATCGTGCCGGGGACGCTGGCGGCGTAGCGTCCCCGCGCCCTCAGTCGGCGCCGCCGCGAGGCCCGCCGCGTCCGGAGTGCGCATGGCCGCGCCCGGTCGCGTCGCCGGGTGGGCCCGTGCGGTGTGCCCGCCGTGCACGTCGCCCGCGTCGAGCAGCGCGCCGACGTGCCGCGGCCCGCGCGGGTGGTCGCGGAACCGGTGGCCGCCCGCGTCCGGTTCGACCGGGCAAAGGGGCATCCGCGGTGCGGTGGTCCTGTCCGCGCCGTTCGGCCCCAGGAACCCGGTCACCCGGGCCGGACGCACCGTGAAGGGGAGGCGGTCGACGGCGAGTCGGCCGGGACACCGGCCCGGCGGCCGCATCCGCCGGGGGCGGGGTAGCCCGTGGGCGTACGTCTTCGGGCCCATGCCCAGGTCAGGGGTGCGCGCCTAGGATCGGGGGATGCATGCGACGCCCCCTGCCCCCGGTCCGCCGGCCTCGTTGCGTACGGTGCGCGCCTGGTCGCGCGACCCCCGGCTGACGGCGGTGGCCTGGGCCGCCTCGCTCGCCTACCCCTTCGCCCTGTACTTCGGGATGATCGAAGGGCACGGCGGCTTCGGTGCCCTGACGGTCGTTCCGCTGCTCGTCCTCACCGCGCTGGTCGGCGTACTCCTGCGGAGCGGGCCGCTGCCCGCGCTGGCGCTGCTGCTCGCCGGATGGGCCGCCGCGCGGCTGCAGATGCCGAACTCCGAGATCGTGTACCTGCAGGTGCTCCTCGGCGACCTCGCCGTCGGGTACATCGCCGCGGTCCGTCCGCGCCGCACCTCGGTCGCGGCGGCCGCCCTGGCGTTCGGCGCGCAGCTCGCCACCAATCTGCCCTCGCTCGGGCCGACCCCGGTCAGGTCCGCCCAGCTCGCCGCGTTGATCGCCCTCGCGGTGTTCGCCGCCTGGCTGACGGGCGACTCGGTGCGCGAGCGCAGGGAACACGCGCGGGAACTGAGCGCACGCGCGGCCGCCGACGCCGTGACCGCCGAACGGCTGCGCATCGCACGGGAGTTGCACGACATGATCGCGCACAGCATCGGCGTCATCGCCATCCAGGCGGGCGTCGGCAGCCGCGTCATCGACACCCGGCCCGCCGATGCCCGCAACGCCCTCTCCACCATCGAGGCCACCAGCAGGGAGACGCTCGCGGGGCTGCGCAGAACGCTGGTCGCGCTGCGCAGGCCCGCGGAGGGCGCTGCTCCCTTGGGCCCCGCCCCCGGCCTGGGCGCGGCCGACGTCGACCGCCTGGTCGCGTCGACGCTGGACGCCGGGGTGCGCGTCGACGTGCGTCGGCGCGGCACGCCCCGGCCGCTGCCCGCCGACATCGACCTGGCCGCGTTCCGGATCCTGCAGGAGGCGCTCACCAACGTCGTACGGCACGCGGGCGCCGACGCCTGCCGGGTGACCATCGACCACGGCGCCGACGAGGTGACCGTCCAGGTCGACGACGAGGGCCGCGGCGGGCTGCCCGCCGGAACCGGCTACGGCATCGTCGGCATGCGCGAGCGCGTCGGCCTGCTGCACGGCCGCTTCGCCGCGGGCCCCCGCCCCGAGGGCGGCTTCCGCGTGACGGCCCGGCTGCCCGTGCCGCGCGGGGACGCCGGATGAGCGCCGTACGCGTCGTCCTCGCCGACGACCAGCCGCTGGTGCGCGCGGGCCTGCGCGTGCTGATGGCCGACACCCCGGACATCGAGGTCGTCGGGGAGGCGGGCACGGGCGGCGAAGCGGTGCGGCTCGCCTCGCAGGTGCGCCCCGACGTCGTCGTCATGGACATCCGCATGCCGGGCATGGACGGCATCGAGGCCACCCGTCTGGTCAAGGAGGACCCGGCGGGGCCGAGCGTGCTGGTCCTGACCACCTTCGACGACGACGAGTACGTCTACGGCGCCCTGCGGGCTGGCGCGAGCGGGTTCCTGGTCAAGGACATGGCGCTGGAGGACATCCTCGCGGCGGTCCGTGTGGTCGCGGCGGGGGACGGGCTGATCGCGCCGGGCGTCACGCGGCGCCTGATCGAGGAGTTCGCGGCCCGCCCCGAGCCCGCGCCGCCGCCGGCGCCGCGCGCGGTGGAGGGCATCACCGACCGGGAGCGCGAGGTCCTCACCCTGGTCGGGCGGGGCCGGTCCAACGCCGAGATCGCCGCCGAACTGTTCATCACCGTGGCCACGGTCAAGGCGCACGTGGCGCGCCTGTTCACGAAGCTGGACGCCCGCGACCGCGTCCAACTGGTCATCCTCGCCTACGAGATGGGGCTCGTGGCGCCCATGCGGTGACCGTGAACCGACCTGACCGGCGGGGTGCCTCCGAGGGCGGCAGCCGTGACCGTGCCAGTGATTGCTGGAACTTTTTACCGACGCGCGGCTTCACTCCTCACCTACCCGCGCGTACTTTGCCATGCACGCATCATCCCGGTGATCCGGATCGCAGGGCGTACAGCCATCGCAACTCCCTTGAGCCGCAAGGAGATCACACGATGCTGCCCTGGAGACGAGCGCTGCGCGCGCTCGCCGCCGCCCTGCTCGTCACGGGCGCGCTCACCCTCACCCCCACCGCCGCGGCCGCACCGGCCACGGCGCCGGCCGCGACGTCGAGGGGCTGGAACGACTACGACTGCAAGCCGTCCGCCGCGCACCCCCGCCCGGTCGTCCTCGTGCACGGCACGTTCGGGAACTCCGTCGACAACTGGCTGGTCCTCGCGCCCTACCTGGTCAAGCGCGGCTACTGCGTCTACTCCCTGGACTACGGCCAGTTGGAGGGCGTGCCGTTCTTCCACGGGCTCGGCCCCATCGACAAGTCGGCCGGGCAGCTCGACCGCTTCGTCGACAAGGTGCTCGCCTCGACGGGCGCGAAGGAGGCGGACCTCGTCGGCCACTCGCAGGGCGGCATGATGCCGCGCCATTACCTCAAGTTCCTCGGCGGCGCCGACAAGGTGAACGCCCTCGTCGGCCTCGCGCCCGACAACCACGGCACGACGCTGCTCGGCCTCACCAAGCTGCTGCCGTACTTCCCCGGCGCGGCGGACCTGCTCACCACGAAGACGCCGGGCCTCGCCGACCAGGTGGCGGGGTCGCCGTTCCTGACCAGGCTCAACGAGGGCGGGGACACGGTGCCCGGCGTGCGCTACACCGTCATCGCCACCAAGTACGACGAGGTGGTCACCCCGTACCGCTCCCAGTTCCTCGACGGCCCCGGGGTGCGCAACGTGACCCTGCAGGAGCTGTGCCCGGTCAACGTCGCGGAGCACGTGGCGACAGGGATTCTGGACCGCGTCGCCCACCACGAGGTGGCGAACGCGCTGGATCCGGAGCACGCGACGCCGAGCACGTGCCTGTCGTAGCGGGCGAAGGGCCGCGCCTCCCCGGTCCCCGGGAGAGGCGCGGCCCTTGAAGAGCGGCGGTCAGCGGCCGTGGCGGCCGGCCGCGCGGCGGCGGGTCGTGGCGAACATCGCCGCGGCGCCGACGGCGAGGGCGGCCGCGCCGCCGACCGCGATGTACGGGGTGGTGCTGTCGCCGCCGGTCTCGGCGAGGTTGTCGCTCGCGGTGGTGCCGGTGGTGGCCGGCTTCTCGGCGCCGCCGTTCACCTCGGGCTGGTTGCCGGCCGGCTCGTCGGCGGGGGCGGCCTCGGTGACGTCGGCGCCGGTCTTGGCGTCGGCGTCGCCGTGGCCGTGGTGCTCGACGGAGGACTTGTCGGCGCCGGCCGCGATGTCCTGCTCCGAGGGGGCGGAAGCGGCCGGGGCGGGGGCGGAGCCCGAACCGCCGGTGTCCTTGCCGAAGACGACGTCGGAGCAGGTGTAGAAGGCCTCGGGGGAGTCCGAGCGCTGCCAGATCGAGTAGATGAGGTGGCGTCCCGACCTGGCGGGGATCTTGCCGTCGAAGACGTAGTCGCCGTTCTCCATCTTCGGGTCGGTGACCTTGACGAAGGGCTTGTCCTCCAGGTCCGACCACTTCAGGGGCTTGGCCGGGTCGTACGAGTCCTTCGTGACGTACAGCTCGAAGGAGCCCTTGTGCGGGGCGGTGCCCTTGTAGCGGAAGGTGTGGTTGCCGGCGGCCAGCTTGCTGGACGGCCAGTCGGCGCGCGGCAGGTCGAGGCCCTTGTACTTGTCGTTGTTGGCGCTGCACAGCTTGCCGTCGGGGATGATCTCCTTCGACTTGCCCGCGGCGTTGGCGATGTTCACGCCGTTCCAGTCGTAGAAGGCCTGGGCCCCACTGGCGGCCACGGCGGCCTTGCAGGCGGCCGACTTCGGGGACTCGGGCCCCTCCTGGAAGCAGGCGGAGACCCGGCTGACCGGGTCCGTCATCGAGCCGTGCGCGGCGGCGGGCGTGACCGAGAGGGCGGTCAGGGCGAGCGGGGCGACACCGACGGCGGCGATCGCGGCGACCTTGCGGCGACGAGCAGGCATGGGTGGTTCTCCTCAACGACGTTTCAGGGGTGGGGACACGAGACGGCCGCGAACGGCCGGCACCGCCCCCCGACACATGCGGCACCGACGGTTCGGAACCGCCCCGGCGCCGAGAAAGCTAGCCCCTCGAATCCGCGAAATCGCCTGCTGAGGCCGGGTGATGGAGATCCTTATGGTCGCTTTAAGGAAGCGCTCAGGCTCCGCTCAGGTCGCGCCCGCGATGCCCGGTTTGGCGCTGCGGGGCCGGGGCTCATCCCACCCACCGGTACCGCCGCTCCGGCCGCCCCGTCCCCCCGTACCGCAGCGACACCTCGGCCCTCCCCGTGGTCGTGAAGAACTCCAGGTACCGGCGGGCGCTCACGCGGGAGAGGGCGCCCGCTTGTGCGCACTGTGTGGCCGAGAGGCCCTCCGGGTGGTCGCGGAGGGTCTGTTCCACCAGGTCCGCCGTGTGGGCCGCCAGGCCCTTCGGCAGTTCCCTGGAGCCCGGTGGCCGGGTGCCGAAGATGTGGTCGACGTCCTCCTGGCGGGCCTCCTCCAAGCCGTCGAGGCGGGCCCGCAGGGTGGCCACGTGTCTCAACTGCGCTTGCAGGGCCGCCTGGTTGAAGGGCTTGATCAGGTAGTGCAGGGCGCCCGCCCGCAGCGCGGCCCGTACGATCCCCGCGTCCCGCGCCGCCGTGATGAACAGGGCGTCCACCGGCTGCCGTGCCGGATCCCGCTCCTCCGCGGCCCGCAGCTCGCGCAGCACCGCGATGCCGTCCATGTCGGGCAGATACACGTCGAGGAGTACGAGGTCGGGGCGCAGGCGCTCCACAGCGCCGACCGCTTCGGCGCCGCTGTGGGCGACGCCGACCACCGTGCATCCCTCCACCGAGGCGACGTACCGACTGTGCAGCTTGGCGACCATGAAGTCGTCGTCCACGACCAGCACCCTTGTCATCGCGGCAGGCTATGGGCGCGACCACAACGACCACAACGTCCGTTGCTTCCGGAAGAGAGACAGGTTGTCGACGCGCGGGCAACATGTGGGCCACCTCACACCCGACTACGTACCGACAGGTGGTGGCACACGTGCGCCTGCGCACCCCCCTCGCCCTGTTCGGGTCCGCTCTCCTCGTGCTCGTGGCGCCGCCGCTGCTCACCACGGGCAGCGGCGCCGAGACCGGAACCCGGATCCCGGGCCTGCGCCTCATGGTCCCCAACACGCCCGGCGGCGGCTACGACATCACCGCCCGTACCGCGGCGAGGAACGCCGAGGACGCCGAACTCACCCACAACATCGAGGTGTTCAACCTCCCCGGCGCCGGCGGCACCGTCGGCCTGACCCGGCTCGTCGGCGAGCACGGCAACGGCAAGCTCGCCATGTCCATGGGCCTCGGCGTCGTGGGCGCCGCCCGCTCCAACCACGCGCCCAAGACCCTCGCGGACACGACGCCCATCGCCCGGCTCACCGAGGAGCAGGACGTCGTCGTGGTCGCCAGGAACTCCCCGTACAAGACCATCGAGCAGCTCGTCGACGCCTGGAAGGAGAACCCCGGCAAGCTGCCCGTGGGCGGCGGATCGTCCCCCGGCGGACCCGACCACCTCGCGCCGATGCTGATGGCGCGCGCCGCCGGGATCGCCCCGAAGAAGGTGAATTACGTTCCCTTCGACGGCGGCGGCGAACTGCTCGCCTCGATCCTCGGCAGCAAGGTCGCCTTCGGTGTCTCCGGAGTCGGCGAGTACCTGGACCAGATCAAGTCGGGCGAGCTGAGGCTGCTCGCCGTCACCGGGCCCAAGCGGGTGCCCGGCCTGGACGGGCCCACGCTCAAGGAGTCCGGCTACGACGTGAACTTCACCAACTGGCGCGGCATCGTCGCCCCGCCCGGACTCAGCGACGCCGAGCGGGACAAGCTCATCGGACTGGTCGAGAAACTGCACGCGTCGCCCGAGTGGAAGAAGTCCCTCAGGACCAACGGCTGGGACGACGCCTTCCTGCCCGGGGAGGAGTTCGGCGACTTCCTGGAGGCCCAGGACGAGCGCGTCGTGTCGGTGCTGAAGGAGCTGGGGCTGTGACCGCGACCGACCCCGCTCCCGAAGCGCGGGCCGCCCGCTCCTGGCTGCGCGAGCACTCCGAACTCGGCGTGTGCGTCCTGCTGCTGGCCCTCGGCGTGCTCGTCCTCACCGACGCGCTCACCATGGACGTGGAGATCGCCCAGCGCGGCCCGATCGGCCCGAAGACCGTGCCGGTCGTGGTCGGGATCGGGCTGCTCGTCGTCGCCCTCCTGCTCGCCGTCGACGTCCTGCGCGGCGGACACGGCGAGGCCGAGGGCGGCGAGGACGTCGACCTGTCCGAACCGGCGGACTGGCGCACGGTGTTGCTGCTCGCCGGCGTCTTCCTCGCCACCGCCGTCCTCATCGAGCCGGTCGGCTTCCCCGTCACCGGGGCGCTGCTCTTCTGGGGCTCCGCCTACGCCCTCGGCAGCCGGCGCGTCGACCGGGACCCGCTGATCGCCGCGGCGCTCTCCGTCGTCACGTACGGAGTCTTCGACAACCTGCTCGGCGTGCCCCTGCCGGGCGGCCCCCTGATGGGAGTGCTGTGACATGAACGCCTTCAACTCCCTGATGGACGGCTTCGGCACGGCCCTGACCCCGATCAACCTCCTGTGGGCCGCGGTCGGCGTGCTGCTCGGCACCGCGATCGGCGTGCTGCCCGGCATCGGCCCCGCGATGGCGGTCGCGCTGCTGCTCCCCGTGACGTACGGACTCGAACCGACCGGCGCCTTCATCATGTTCGCCGGTATCTACTACGGCGCGATGTTCGGCGGCTCGACCACCTCCATCCTGCTCAACACGCCCGGCGAGAGCGCCGCCGTCGTCGCGGCGCTGGAAGGCCATCCGATGGCCAGGTCGGGGCGGGGCGCGCAGGCCCTCGCGGCCGCCGCCATCGGGCACTTCGCGGGCGGCATGATCGGCACGGTCCTCCTGGTGGCGCTGGCGCCGACCGTGGCCGACCTGGCCGTGGACATCGGCGCCCCCGACTACTTCGCGATCATGGTCCTGGCCTTCATCGCGGTCACCTCGGTGCTCGGCTCCTCCCGCATCCGGGGCCTCGCCTCGCTCCTGATCGGCCTCACCATCGGCCTGGTGGGCCTGGACCAGATGACGGGGCAGCAGCGGCTGACGTTCGGCTCGCTCCAACTCGCCGACGGCATCGACGTGGTGATCGTCGCGGTGGGCCTCTTCGCGATCGGCGAGGCCCTGTGGGGCGCCGCGCACCTGCGCCGCACCAGCGGCCATGCGGTCCCCGTCGGGCGCCCCTGGCTGGGCGGGCAGGACGTGCGGCGCACCTGGAAGTCGTGGCTGCGCGGCCCGTTCATCGGCTTCCCGTTCGGCGCGATCCCGGCGGGCGGCGCGGAGATCCCGACCTTCCTCTCCTACGTCACGGAGAAGCGCCTCTCCAAGCACAAGGAGGAGTGGGGCAAGGGCGCCATCGAGGGCGTCGCGGGGCCCGAGTCGGCGTCCTCCGCGTCCGCCGCGGGCACCCTCGTCTCCATGCTGACGCTCGGCCTGCCCACCACGGCCGTCGCCGCGGTGATGCTCGCGGCCTTCCAGCAGTACGGGATCCAGCCGGGCCCACTGCTCTTCGAACGCGAACCCGACCTGGTCTGGGGCCTGATCGCCTCGCTCTTCGTCGGCATGGTCCTGCTCCTGGCCCTGAACCTCCCGCTGGCCCCGCTCTGGGCGAAGCTCCTGCGCGTTCCGCGGCCCCACCTCTACGCGGGCATCCTCTTCTTCGCGGCGGTCGGCGCGTACGCGGTCGGCGGCGAACCGCTGGACCTCGTCATCCTCCTGGTCATCGGCCTGATCGGCTTCGGCATGCGGCGCTACGGACTGCCGGTCCTGCCCGCCGTCATCGGCGTCATCCTCGGCCCGGGCGCCGAGCAGCAGCTGCGCCGCGCCCTGCAGATCAGCGACGGCGGCCTCAGCGGCCTGTTCACACCGTTCTCCGTGACGGTCTATGGACTGATCGTCCTGATCGTGGCGTGGCCGTTGGTGAAGAAGGCACTGGTGCGGGCGCGCCGACGTGGCGTAGACGTGGAGGCATGAGCGCAGCACCCGAGACACCCGCGGACATCCGCCCCGCCACAGCCGCCGACGTGCCCGCCGTGCGGGCGGTGACCGACGCGGCGTACCACCACTACATCGAACGCATCGGGGTGGTGCCCGCCCCCATGGAGGCCGACCACGCGGCCGACGTGGCGGCGGGGCGGGTGTACGTCACCGGGGACCCGGTGGTCGGGCTCCTGGTCCTCGTCCCGCGCCCGTACGAGGGCCGGCTCCTCCTGGAGTCGATCGCGGTCCACCCCGATGCCGCGGGGCAGGGGGTGGGCCGCCGGCTGCTCTCCTTCGTGGACGCGCACGCGCGTGCGCTCGGCTTCATCGAAGTCACGCTCTACACCAACGCGTTGATGTGGGAGAACCAGAAGATCTATCCCCGCCACGGCTACGAGCTGGTGGAGCGCCGCGTGGACGGCCCCTACGACCGCCTGTACTACCGCAAGCGCCTCAAGGACACCTGACCCGGCCGCATCAGGTGTCCTCTCACCCGTCTTGCGCCCGTCCTCACCCGTCCGGCCACCAGGTCCGCTGAATGTCCTTGCGGACCTCGGGCCTTTCCCGCGGAGCGACCTCCGACTCCTGCCTCTCCCGCGTACGTCGACTGCTGGACCTGCCGGTGGGCTTGTGCGTGGTCACTCGGCGCATGACTGCCTCCCTGTCCTGTCCTACCGATTTCCACCGGAGGGGTCCGCTAGACCTCCGCGGGGCCGGTTTCTGATCCAGGGGCGACAGCCGGCGTCCGCGGACACCGGACCTGAGGGGCCGTCAGAGCGTGGCGAGACCCTCGCCGCGGGCCACGGACTCCAGGTCGTCCAGGGCCCGGAGGGCTGCCGCGGCCGCTGCGGGATCCGTGGTGGGGAGGGTGCTTGCCTCGAACTCGTCCTCGTCCAGGCGCAGTACGGTCGTGCCGTCCGCCGAGCACCACAGGTCCAGGTCCAGGTCCACCACCGTCACGGTGCCGCCGTCGCGGACCGTGGGGCGGGTCACGTCGCAGTACCAGCCCTTGTGGGTGCCGTCGGCGGCGTACACCTCTTTGATCGCGTACCAGCGGTCGCGCCAGTAGTGCTCCACGAAGACGTCGCCCGGCTCGAAGCGGACGAAGCCGAAGTCGCGGGTGTCGGGGGCCGCCCAGGGGGCGCGGACCGTGATCCGTGCGCCGTCGTCGTGGAGCAGTTCCGCCGGGTAGCGGATCTTCGTGCGGCCCGCCTTGGTGAGGGTGATCTCCAGGGTGGGGGCGTCGGCGGGTTCTGTGTCAGCCGAGGTCGCGGACATGGCGTACCTCCGTCGCGCAGATCTCGTAGCCGAACCACTTGTTGATGGCCAGCATCGGTTCGTTGCCGGCGTCGTTGCCGGTGAACGCCTCCGTGCAGCCCGCCGCGCGGGCCCGGTGCAGGGAGTCGTTCTTGGCGAGCTTGGCCAGACCGCGGCCGCGGTGCGCCCGTGCGGTGCCGGTCATGCCCGAGGCGTAGCGGCCCTCGCCGTCCGTGCGGGCCAGGCTGAACGCCGCCGGGCGGCCGTTCACCAGGGCGACGGTGGTGAGCTCCTGACTGACCAGCGGGTGGTGCCAGGTCTCGGCGAGCCAGTGCTGGTAGTCCGTGAACTCCGCGGCCACGTCGCTCGGTTCGTCCGCGACCGTCTCCGCGTCCAGGTCGAAGAGGGGGCGCGCGTCCTGTGCGTACACCGAACCGCTCACCAACTCCACGCCGGACGGCGGCTCCTGGAGCGGCGGCAGGGAACCGCCCGCCAGGTCGAGGCGGAGGAAGTGCGCGCTGCGGCTCGCGCGGTAGCCGCGCCTGGCGGCGAAGGCGAGGTTCGCCGGCTCGTCGAGGACCCACGAGTAGACGGTGGTGGCGCCCTCCGCGGCCAGGTGCTCCTCGGCGGTGCGCAGGATCAGTGAGCCCGCGCCGGTGCCGCGCCGGTCCGGGTGCACGTACACGTTGGCGAAGCCCTGGCCCGGCTGGGGGCTGTCGTAGGCGAGGCCCACCTGCGCCGTGCCGATGACCTCGCCGTCCGCCTCCGCGATCAACTGCAGGTAGTGGGCGTCCGGGTGGGCGTGCGCCCGGTCGAACGCGACCGATTCGGCGGTGGCGAGCATGGCGGGGACGCAGACGCGGCGAACGGCGGCGAAGCCTTCGGCGTCCGCCGGGGTGGTGGGGTCGAGTGCCCGGACGATCACTGTCATGGGGCCGCACGGTACGCGGGGGGCGTGCGCGGGCGCTTCCCATTTTCCGGCGGGTGTTCCGCTCCGGGCGGGGCGGGTGTGCGGGAGAATCGCCGTGTGACTTTGAAGATCGACATCGATGGGGGCGCGGGCGACGCGCCGTACGAGCAGGTGCGGGCCCAGATCGCGGAGCAGGCGCGGGCGGGGGCGCTGCCGGTGGGCTACAAGTTGCCGACGGTGCGCGGGCTCGCGGAGTCCTTGGGGCTCGCGGCCAACACGGTCGCCAAGGCGTATCGGGCGCTTGAGGCGGACGGGGTCGTCGAGACGCGGGGGAGGAACGGGACGTTCGTCGCCGCGGCGGGGGACGCGGCGGCGAAGGGGGCCTCGACCGCTGCGCAGTCGTATGCCGACACGGCCCGGCGGCTGGGGCTCTCCGAGGAGGAGGCGCTCGCGGCCGTGCGGGACGCGTTGCGCGCGGCTTACGGGAGTTCTGGCTAGGCGTGGTTTACCGGTGCTCGGCGGCTTCGGTGTTGTGCCCACCCTTCCCCAAGCTCTCGGCTTCGCTCGAGCAGGGGAGACCCCACTCGCCCTGCGGAACGCCTGCCCACAACGGGGGGGGCTGCTTGCAGAGGATGGGCTACAAGTACAAGCCCGCCTCCGCGTCCTCCCTCTGGGTCGGGACCGAGGTCGGGGCCGTGCCCCGGCGGAGGGCGAAGAGTTCTGCCAGCGTCGCTCCCTCGCGGCCCACGCCCTCCTCCGTGCCCAGCCACTCCACCGCCTCCGGGCGGGTCAGCGCGCCCACCTCGATGCGGGCCAGGCAGCGGCCGGGGCGGACGACCGCCGGGTGCAGGCGCTCCAGGTCCTCGTTGGTCGTGACGCCCACCAGGACGTTGCGGCCCTGGCCGAGCAGTCCGTCCGTGAGGTTCAGGAGACGGGACAGCGCCTGGCCCGCCGTGTGCTTCGCCTCGCCGCGGATCAGCTCGTCGCAGTCCTCCAGGAGCAGCAGCCGCCAGCGCCCCTTCGCCGTGCCGTCGTCCTCGCCGATCGCGATGTCCATCAGATAGCCGACGTCACTGAAGAGCCGCTCGGGATCCAGGACGCAGTCCACCTGGCACCAGTCCCGCCAGGACCGCGCCAGCGTCCGCAGCGCGGAGGTCTTGCCCGTGCCCGGCGGCCCGTGGAGCAGCAGCAGCCGCCCCGAGATGTCCTCCGGCGTCGTCTTCATCAGCTTGTCCATCGCGTCGGCCACCGGCGCCGTGTAGTTGGGCCGCACCTCCTCCCACGTACCCGCCGAGATCTGCCGGGTGGTGCGGTGCGGGCCGCGCCGCGGAGACACGTACCAGAACCCCATGGTCACGTTCTCCGGCTGGGGCTCGGGCTCGTCCTGCGCGCCGTCCGTGGCCTGCTTCAGGACCTTCTCGGCGAGCTCCTCGGTGGTCGCCGTCACCGTGACGTCCGCACCGCGGTTCCAGCGGGAGACCAGCAGCGTCCAGCCGTCCCCCTCGGCGAGCGTCGCGCTGCGGTCGTCGTCGCGCGCCGCGCGCAGCACCTTCGCCCCGGGCGGCAGCAGCGTGGAACCGGACTTGACGCGGTCGATGTTCGCGCTGTGCGAGAAGGGCTGCTCGCCCGTCGCGAAGCGGCCGAGGAACAGCGCGTCGACGACATCCGACGGGGAGTCGCTGTCGTCGACGTTCAGCCGGATCGGCAGGGCGTCCTGAGGGTTCACAGACATGCCGCCATGATCCGGCACGCACCCGCCCTCGTGCATCCGGTTTCCGAGGTGCGTCCCTTGTGTCCCGTTCCGTGGCGCGGACGCACGGCTGTGGTGCGGAACCTCGCCTACCGTCAACATGCCCGGATACCCTTGCCCCTGATGGGACGTCATGGGTGGAATTCGGGGACACGGCGGTGGCGTCTCACCGCCCTGCTCGGCGTTGGCGCGGCCGTGGTGGCCCTGGTGATCACACTGGTCAGCACGTTGCCCGGCGGCGGGGGAAGCACCGCGGGCACCACTCCCGACGGCGACAAGGTGCACGGCACCCCCGCCGTCCCTCCCGGTGACGCCGAGCCGCAGGTCGGCTGGGGCTTCACCCACACCCAGTACAGCGCGGACGAGGGCGGGGACGAGGCCGTCGAGCGCGCCCGCTCCGCACTCGCCGACCAGGGGCGGCCCGTCCCGCAGATCCAGCACCTCATGGGCTGGGGCGCGGGCAACCCGGAACCGGTCCCGGGGCGCTACGACTTCTCCGGCATGGACCGCCGCATGGACTTCATCCGGGCCAGCGACGGCACCCCCGTCATCACGCTGTGCTGCGCCCCGGACTGGATGAAGGGCGGTGAGCCCGGCGCCGACAACACCGACTGGAGCCAGCAGTCCCTGGAGACCGCCCCGGAGCGCGAGCACTACAAGGACTACGCGAACCTCGCCGCGACCGTCGCCAAACGCTACCCGGACGTACGCCACTTCGTCGTCTGGAACGAGTTCAAGGGCTTCTGGAACACCGAGAAGGGCCGCTGGGACTACGAGGGGTACACGGAGTTCTACAACCTCGTCTACAAAGCCCTGAAGAAGGTCAACAAGGACATCATGGTGGGCGGCCCCTACCTCGTCATGGACAGCGTCGACCCCCGCCAGACCCACGGCGTCTCCCAGGAGGTCAAGGGCCCCTGGGGCAGCATGGACCAGCGGGTCCTCGACGCCTTCGACCACTGGAACAAGAACAAGGCGGGCGCGGACTTCGTCGTCGTCGACGGCTCCAGCTACACCGTGGACGACGAGATGATCCCCGACGAGTTCGAGGCCACCGACAAGTTCGCCGCCGTGGGCAGGTGGGTGCGCGAGCGGACCGGTGACCTGCCGCTGTGGTGGGCCGAGTACTACGTGGAGCCGAGCGACAGCCAGGACAACCGCGACGACTGGTCCGAGGCGCACCGCGTCGCCGTCCAGGCCTCGGGGCTGATGGAGATGGCCCGCGGCGGCGCCACCAGCGGCTTCTACTGGAACCCGCAGAAGAGGGGCGCCAAGTGCGCGGGCTGCCTGTGGACCTCCACCCAACTGCCCGACGGCGGCGCGCCGTTGCCGATGATGGACCTCGTCGACCGGTTCGGCACGGAGTTCGGGCCCGGCACCGAGTACGAGAAAGTGCAGGTCGCCGCCGACGACCGGCCCGACGTCCGTGTCCTTGCCGACGACGAGACGGTCCTCGTGGTGAACACCCTCGACCGGAAGATCAGCGCGAAGGTCGACGGGCAGCGGTTCGACATGGCGGGGTACGAGGTGAAGTGGCTCAAGCGGTAGCCCACTTCACCCCTGGCGCGTGGCGCTCACGCCATCGTCACGAACCGCTGGATCAGTGACGCGAGCAGCACCGCGAGCAGCGGCAGTGAGAACCAGAAGCTGCTCTGCAGCCACCTCTGCTGCCGCACACTGGGCGCCGCGGCGACCCGCACCACCTCGCGCGTCGCGAGGAGCAGCACCACCGCGACGGCGGCGAGCCCGCCCACCACCGACCACGGCGTCCACGTCACCTTCGGGCCCACCGGGCCGGGATCGGCCTTCGCCGCCCTGCCGTCCGGCTCCTCGCGCAGGGCGTAGAGGGTCGCGTCGTCGTTGGTGAAGACCTTCTCGAGGTCCTGGCGCTCGTCGAGGTTCTGGATGAGCCGCGGCTCCCACGACCTCGAATAGCCCGCGTCCAGCTGCAGATACGTGGTCTGGCTGCGGTTGATCATCAGATACGAGTTCGGCCCCGCGTCCTTGAGGGCCTTCACCAGACCGGACACCAGGACCGGGTCGGCCGGCGCGAGGGTGGGGAGGTACTCCACCTTCTCCATGTCCCGGGCGCCCCAGGGCATCGCGGGCGTCACGTTCTTGACCGTGTCGTTGCTCATCCAGAGCAGCCGCACCGTGGGGTCGTCGTGCGCGTACACGTACTCCATCGCCGTGACCTCGCCGGGGCGGATCCGCTCGAAGGGCTCGTTGCCCCAGCGGGCCACCAGGAAGCCGCCCATCAGGACGAGCCCGGCCATCAGCGCGGCCAGCGGCGCGAGGCTCACGCGGTCGCGGTCCCGCTCCTCCGCCGTGATGCCCGCGCGCGGGAACAGCGCCAGACCGGCGAGCAGGGCCGCGCCCGGCAGCGCGAACATGAAGACGCGCAGGGCCATTTCGCCGCCGTACGACTGCATGGCGAAGCCCAGGAACGGCACGAAGGTCAGGACGAGCAGCGAGCGCTCGCTGTACTTGTAGAAGCGCCGCCGCCACCAGCCCCAGCAGGCGAACGCCAGGACGGCGCCGGCCATCGCCACGCGCACGTACAGCACCAGTTGGTGCGTCGAACTGCCGCCCTCGATGCGCCCGGAGACCGAAGAGGACACATTGCCGCCCACGCCGCCGACCCCGCCGAACAGCTCCTCGAAGTGCCCCGACCAGTACGGCTCGGCGAGGAAGCCGAGCCATACGACGACGAGCACCCCGAAGAGGATCGGCAGGCCGCGCAGTTCGGAGCGGCCGACCAGGACGAGCACCGTGAGCACGCCGAGCATCACGAACGGCGTGAGCTGGTGCGCGGGGACCGTCGCCGCGAAGAGACCGATCAGGACGAGCAGGAGCACCGCGCGCTCCCGGCGCCCCGCCGGTTCGACCTCGGTCTCGCCGGGGCGCCGCTTGGCCCACAGCACGCGCGGGGCCCGGAACCACACCATGAGGACGGCGACGAAGGCGATGTACAGCAGGAAGGTGAAGCCCTGCGGGGAGAAGTAGTCCTGGCCGACCCAGCCGCTGAGCACGAAGATCCACAGGCCCGCCCACTTGGCGCGCCAGGCCGCCCGCATGGAGCGCACGAGCAGCAACATCGGTGCCAGGTAGAGCAGTTGGATGACCGTCGGCCACCAGCGGATCACCTCGGTCATGTCCGAGAGACCGCAGGCCTCGGCGACGAAGGTGGCCGCGGCGAAGAAGCCGGGCCAGCTCCAGCGCGCGTCCAGATCGGGCACCGCGGTGCCCGTCCGGTCGATGTACTCCATGAAGCCCAGGTGCTGCCAGGCCGTGGCGAACCGCGGCTCGGCCTCGATGACCGCGGGCAGCGCGTGCAGCGACACGACGGTGGCGAGCAGCGTCACCAGGAGGAGGCCCTTGAGGGGCCGGTCCATCCAGAGCAGCGCGGCGAACACGACGATCAGGAGGGCGGCGCCGAGGAGTGTCGGCATCGGCAGGACGGAGATCAGCCCGAGGCCGCCCATGTCGTCCAGGTCCTTCTCGCCGAGGCCGAGGGCGGGAAGCCAGTACAGCCCGAGCGCGGCGGCGAGGAGGAGCGCCATGACGAGGACGCCGGCCCAAGGAGTGCGCGGGGGAGCGGCGGGTTCCTCGGGCAGGGGGCCTTCGGGCAGGGGCTCGCCGGTCGACAGGTCGTCGGTCAGGAGGTCGTCGGTCGGCGGCCTCTTGGTCAGGGGCTCCTCGGGCAGGTCCCCCGCCGTGGAGGGGGGCTCTGCCGGGGGAGCGGGCGGCATGGGGACTTCGGGGACCACGGGGGCCTCCGGGGCCGCAGCGACCGCCGAGGCCTCCGGAACCACTGAGGCCTCCGGAACCCCCACGGCCTCCGAAGCCGACGCGGTCTCATGCGCCGACGCGGACACGTCCCGCCCCGGCCCCTCCGCCGGCGGCGTCGACACGGACGAGGAGGCCCCGGCGGGCGGGGTGGATCTCAGCGCCCAGGTGGGCCGGTGCTCCATGTCGTCCCCCTCGCTCTGCGCCGCGGGAGTCCCGGCGGCGGGCGTGCCAGGACCCGGCCGCACGTCCGGCCTGCGCTCCTGGTGATCGAAGTCGAGCTGCACGGCGAGCTGCAGCGTGTCCGAGTCGAGGTACTCGCGCAGCGCCCACGCGGGCCCGTGACGCTCCCTGCCCTTGGCCGGCGCGGCGGCCTCCGCCCGCACCTGCTCGGCGGGCGCGTCCGGCGTCCCCAGGTCGGCCAGGTCCCCGTCCGGCGCCGCCCCGTCGGCCGCCCGCCCCGGCGGTGTCGCCCGCGCCACGCGGTACAGCTTCGGCGCCGCGATCGCCACGATCACCGCCAGGCTGGAGATCTCCGCGACGCCCGCGCCCGTCAGACCCATCCGCGGCAGCAGGAGCAGCGTCAGACCGAGCACCAGGACGCACAACAGGCCCTGCAGCCAGGCGATTCCGGTGGTCCGGCTCTGCGCGCGCCGCACCGCGAAGTACGTCTCCATGACGACCCGCAGCAGCGCGCCCACCGCGAACCAGCGCAGCAGGGGAGTGGCCGCGTCGGCGTACCCCTGTCCGAACATGCTCAGGACGTACGGCGCGGCCAGGAAGAGGATCGCGCACACCGGCAGCATGATCATCGCCATCCGGCGCAGCGCCGAGCGGGTGTTGGCGGCAAGCAGCGCCGGGTCGTGCGCGCCCTCCACGGTCAGCGAGGCGCCCATGTTGATGGCCAGGAGGTTGACCGTGCCGCCGATGGTGGTGGTGATGTAGAAGTACGCGTTGTCGACCGAGCTGACCTGCGAGGCGACGATCACGGGTACGAGATAGACCACGGCGAGCGAGAAGAGCGAGCCGGTGTAGTCGCCGGCCAGGAAGCGGCCGATCTCACGCAGTGACGGCGGATGGGCCTTGCCCTCGGTGGCCTTCACATGGCGCGGCACCAGACGCCGGAAGACCAGCCAGCCCAGCGGGATCACCGACACCGCGATGGAGGCGACCCAGGACACGAAGACGCCCGCGGTGGGGATCGCCGCGGCGATCGCGATGAGCAGCCCGAGCTTGGCCACCGAGAAGACGGTGTTGCCGACGGGCACCCATAACGCGCTGCGCAGCCCGGTCAGGACGCCGTCCTGCAGTGTCAGGACCGACCAGGCGACCACGGCGAGGACGAAGCCGACGCCGTGGACGGGACCGTGCAGGAAGCGGTACGAGGGCCCCCACAGGTTGAGCGTGAGCAGGAAGACCACCGCGGCCAGCGCCACGGCCACCGAACTGCCCGCGTACGTACGGAAGATGAGCCTTCCCGTGGCACGGCCCGCGATCGGTATGAACCGCGCGAGGGCGCCCGTCAGCGTCACGGCGGTGAGCCCCGCGAGGAGTTTCATCGCGGCGATCGCCGCCGAACCCTGGCCGACGGCCGACTCCGAGTAGTACCGGGCGGCCGCCAGCCAGAAGCCGACGCCGAGCACGCCGGAGATGCCCGTGTTGAGCATCAGCGCATAGGCGTTGCGGAACAGCGGGCTGTCGGCGTCGCCGCGGCCCGGCAGGCGCATTCTGCGGGGCCTGCCGGACGACGGCGACCGCCCGGTGCTCGCGGACCCGGAGACGTCGGCCTGGGCCGTGGTCGTGTCAGACACGGGAGAGAATTGCCTTCCGGCGGACCTGTCGGGCTCGGCGGACCATCGCGTACCCCTTGGTGAGGGCGCGGTCCCTGGCGAAGGTGCGGGTCATCGAGCGGCCCGTCACGAGCCGCTCGAACTCGGCGGTCCCGGTGGAGCGGCGCACGGTGACCCGCCGCAGCGCGTACGGGCCCTGGGTGCGGCGCGCCAGGCCGTTGCCGACGGCGAGCGCCTGGGTGAAGCCCGTCTCCCGCACGCGTTCGCGCACCCGGCGGCTGGAGTAGCCGTACGGGTACGCGAAGGAGGCGGGCCGGGTGCCCAGTTCTTCGGTCACTATGTCGCGGCAACGTCTCAGCTCGAACCGCAGCTCGTCGTCGGTGAGTTGGTCGAGTTCGGGGTGCGTGTGGCTGTGGCCGCCGATCTCCGTTCCGGCGGCGGCGAGTTCGCGCACCTGGTCCCAGTCGAGCATGCGGTCCAGGCCGCCGCCGGTGTCGTGGTCCCCGCGCAGCCAGCCGGTGGAGACGAACAGGGTCGAGGCGAAGCCATGCTTGGCGAGCACGGGCAGAGCGTACCGGTGCACGCCCTCGTAGCCGTCGTCGAAGGTGATCAGTATCGGCCGCTCGGGGAGCGTGGTGCCCGACGAACGCCACACGTCGGCCAGTTGGGAGGTGGTGAGCGGGGTGAACCCCCGCTCGCCGAGGACTTCCATCTGGCGGGTGAACGCGTCGGGTGACACCGAGAGGTCGCGCGTCGCCTCGTTCGGCACGCGCGCGACCGCGTGGTACATCAGTATCGGCACGGGTCTCCCACTCATGCGGCAGCCCCCTCGCCGCCTGTGCTCCTCTTGTCGTCGGCGGGGGTCCGGTCGCCGATCTCGACGACCGAGAACGTGGCGCCGCCCCCGCGCGCACGGATGCTGCCGAGTACGTACCCCCCGGCCGCGGCGGCCACTCCCGCCACGATGGCGCCCGCACGGCCCGCGCCGCCCGTCCGTCCGAGCAGGGCGTCCCGCAGCCCGCGGGCGATTCCGGCGGGCAGCACGCGCGTGGTGTAGCGGCGCTCGGACTCAAGTCCCTTGTCTGCGCCGACACTTCGGGCCACGAGCGCCTTCGAGAGGCCCTCCGCGTACGTCCTGGTGCGGAAGTAGGCGAACCGCTCCCGTGCCGCCGGTACCCGGTGGTGGATCACCGAGCGGTCGTCGATCAGCAGGATCGCGTCCGGTGCCGCGCGGGTGAGGCGGATGCAGAACTCCGTCTCCTCACAGCCGAGCGGCCGCTTGTCACCGTCCCGCCCGATGCCCGTCGCGAAGCCGCCCGCCACGTCGAAGGCGGAGCGGCGGAACGAGGCGTTGCCCCCGAGGACGTTGCGCACGCGCACGCGGCCAGGAGGGAGCCCCTTGTACGTACAGCCCACGACCCAGTCGAACTCCTCGGGGAACCAGACGGGCCGCCGTCCCGACTCCCAGGCGGGCAGGGTGCGGCCGCCGACGGCGAGGACCCGCGGGTCCTCGAACCCCTCGGCGAAGTGCAGCAGCCAGTCCCGCTCGGCCACGGCGTCGTCGTCGAGGAAGGCGACGATGTCACCGCGGGACGCGGCGATGCCGGTGTTGCGTCCGGCCGACAGGCCGCGGGGGCCCGCGTTGGCGAGCACCCGCACCCCTTCGGCCTCCTTGTACTCCTTGGCCAGGCGGTCCAGGAGCGTGGCGTTGTGGTCGACCACGAGCAGGGTCTCCAGGGCCGCCCGTGACTGCCCGCGCACCGAGGAGACCGCCGCGAGGATGTCCTCCCAGCGGTCCTCGGTGTACACGCAGATGACGACCGATATGTCTGCGCTCAAGACACCTCTCCCTGGCCGGTGCGGAAGGGGAGTCCCCGCGCACCCTTGCGTCGTGCCGCGCTCCGGGCGCGGTCGGCACGCTCGGTGAGGATGACCTTCAGTACGCGGATGCCGTCGCGGACGGCACGGAGGTTGCTGGTGCCGTGGATGCGCAGGTACTCGTGGCTCGGGATCTCCTGCACCTTGAGCCCTGCCTTGACGACCCGGATGTTCATCAGGGTCTCGACCTCGAAGCCGGTGCAGTCGAGCTCGATCTTGTCGAGGCAGTGGCGCCAGAAGGCGTTGTACCCGTAGCACAGGTCGGTGTAGCGGGCGCCGAACTTGGCGTTCACGACGGAGCACAGGACGTGGTTGCCGAGCTTGCGGATCGGCGTCATGTCGTCCGTGCCGCCGCCGTTGGCGAAGCGGGAGCCCTTGGCGAAGTCGGCGCCCGAGACGAGGGCGGAGACGTAGGAGACGATTTCGTTGCCGTCGGCGGAGCCGTCGGCGTCGACCATCACGATGATGTCGCCCGTGCACGCCTCGAAGCCGGTGATCAGGGCGTCGCCCTTGCCCTTGCCGAGCTGGCGGACCACCTTCACGTCCGGCCACAGCTCGCGGGCGACGGCCACCGTGTCGTCGGTGGAGTTGCCGTCGACCAGGACGACCTCATGGATCCAGTCGGGCAGTGTCTTGAAGACGTACGGAAGGTTCTCCGCTTCGTTCATGGCCGGTATCACGACGCTCACCGGCGGAGTGATCGCCAAGTGGGTCGAGATCGGACGGTAGTTCCTCGAGATCTCGTTTAACGGGTCTTGGCCGGCGTCTGCCGGGCGCACAAAAGAACTCATGAGTCCTGTGGTCCCTCTCGTCCGGTGGACCGCCCGCCCCCGGGCGGTCCGGAAATTGATCCGGTTCGAAAGGGGGGTTCTCACTTGCGCATGACGAAATGGATCTCCGTGCATGCCGGGTGAGCTGGCATTGCGCGGGACGTGACTCGGATGAAGAGCGATCACCGAGCACGGCACCCCCCTACCGCGCCCCGCACCGGAACCATCGCGATCTTGAGCCCTCCCCTAGATCGCATTGCGTGATGGGCCGTTGCGGGTGGATGTAAGACGGTATTGATGATTGAGACTGTATGGCAAGACCTGGAACTTGGCCTCACGTTTTTCATGATTTGTGCAATCTAAGCGGTCACATTCGGACCGCCCTATTCCCTGCCGCGTGATCGTAATTTGCCCATCTGCTTCAGCAGTTTGTCGGCGGGCTCGAACAATTCCGGCCTCGACTGCACGGTGTTGCGCAGCGCCCTGACCGGGGCGCGCCGCGCCCGATGGCCGAGCGCGACGGGGTGGCGGAGTGCCACCCACCCCTCGGACACGGCGAGTTCGCGTGTCTTGAGGGAATCCTTGTACGCCTTCTGGCCGCGGCCGAGATCGAGGTACGCGATCCCTTCGGCGGCCGCGGCCTCGGCCATGCGCAGATGCAGGACCAGGCCGGGCGAGTACTTCGAGAACGCCGGGTCGTAGGCGGGGAACCAGCAGGCGAGTATGCGTTCGGAGCGGAGCCCGAAGTGGGCGGCTATCGGCGCGTCCCCGGCGTAGAGGACCGAGAGGATCCCGGCGAACGAGTCGGAACGGGTGTGGAAGAGGCGGCGCACGAGCTGGGTGATCCAGGGGTGCGCGAAGCGGTCGCTGCGGCCGGTCCTGCGGTACTGCGCGGACTTCCAGCCCATCAGGGTGGCGAGGGCCTCGGGGTCGCGCTCGTCGTGCACGTAGCGCACCGGGCCGTGGTCGCGGGCCAGTTTTCGATCCTTTGCGAGTGTCGTGCGGGTGAACTTCGGTGAGTGTGTGCGGAGTTGGCCGAGATAGGTGTCGTATCCCTGGTCGATGTCCATGACGGGAGAGGGGAAGGAGGCGGACCTGCCGGCCTCGAAGGGCCCCTGTCCGCCCACCAGATGGTCGAACTCCCACACCGCGAGCCCGCAGGCCCGCAGCAGCTGCCCGGCGTCCCAGTCGAAGCCGGGCCGGTGCACCAGGCCCTGGCAGTCGGAGACGCCGAGGCCGATGGCCCGGCCGACGCCGGTGATGGATCTCTGGAAGGGGAAGAAGGCGGCCGGTTCGCCGTCCTCGTGCGCGACGGCGATCCGCACCCCGCGCCGCCAGTGCCCCGTCGCGAGTGCGAACTCCGGCGAGAGGAAGGGGTTGGCGAGGTCGGGCGAGCCGTTCAGATGCGCCTTGGACTGCAGCGCGGTCCACGCCGCCCGGTCGGCGGCCGTCAGCTCGCCGGGGCGGTGCACGGTGATGTTCACGTCAGGAGGTCCACCTTCTCGTCGTACGGCGACGCAGCCGCCGTACCACTGTCAGCAGGAGGATGAGCGAGCTGAGCGCGGCGACGACGGCGACTCCGCCGCGCACCGACCACGCGTGCAGCGCCAGCATCCCCTGGGCCACGAGGAGGTCGAGCGCGACGGCGCCGGAGACGGACGCCACGACGCGGCCCCATGGCTCAAGTGTCCGCAGCGCGGCACCGATCGCCGCGCCGGGCGCGGCGAGGAGGAAGAAGAGTGTGAACGGGCCGCGCAGCGGTGAGCTCAGATCGATGAGCGCGAGCACCGCGCCCACCGCGCCCACGGCGACTGCCGCCCCTGCGAGCAGGGGCAACAGGGTTCTGTCGCGGTCCTGCCCGGTGCGCTGCCCCATGTCTGATGGCGGCGCCTTGATCCCGATGGTCTGCATTGGCGACTTTGCCCCCCAGCGCGCCGGATGCCGGGCTTCAATGTCGCGCAGTCCCGGGCGGTGCGTCAAGGTGCGGAGGAAGCGTGCAGATGTTCCCCGCCAGACCCTCTCGTGGTGGATGAACTCCCGGTGTGGGCAAGGGAATTGTTGACGCATTCATTGACATGGACACTGTCGGTGGCCAGTGGTGCGTGCTACCAAAGGTGAGGCAGAAATCCTGCTAAGGGAGGTTCCATGAGATTGTCCCGAATCACGGCATACATGTCCTCGCTCCTCCTTGCCGTCGCCTTCGCCCTCACCGGGGCGTCGGCGGCCCACGCCGACCGGTCGACCGACCAACGGGCCGCCGCCACCGGCTATGTGGCCCTCGGCGACTCCTACTCCTCGGGCGTCGGCGCCGGCAGCTACGACGGCAGTTCCTGCAAGCGCAGCTCCCGCGCCTACCCCGCGCTGTGGGCGGCGGCCAACTCACCCTCCAGCTTCAACTTCGCGGCCTGCTCGGGTGCTCGTACGAGTGATGTTCTGGCGAACCAGCTCGGCCCGCTCGGCACGGGCACCGGACTCGTCTCGATCTCCGTCGGCGGCAACGACGCGGGCTTCGCCGACGTCATGACCACCTGTGTGCTGCAGTCCGAGAGCAACTGCATCGCACGCATCAACCAGGCCCGCCAGTACGTGGACTCGACGCTCCCCGGCAACCTCGACAAGGTCTACGACGCGATCAGCGCGAAGGCGCCGTCGGCCCGCGTCGTCGTCCTCGGATACCCCCGCTTCTACAAGCTGAACGGCACCTGTACCGCCGGCCTCTCCGAGCGCGAGCGGGCCGCCATCAACGACGCCGCGGACTACCTGAACTCGGCGACCGCCAAGCGGGCCGCGGACCACGGCTTCGCCTTCGGCGACGTCACCAGCACCTTCACCGGGCACGAGATCTGCTCGGGCAGCGCCTGGCTGCACAGCGTGAACTGGCTCAACATCTCCGAGTCCTACCACCCGACCGCCGCCGGACAGTCCGGTGGCTACCTCCCGGTGTTCACCGCGGCTGCCTGATCCCGAGCGGCCGCTCGAACGCGTACGGCGAGGAGGAGGCGTACGGCGAGTAGGAGGTCCCGTCCGTCGGGGGCTCCTGCTCGCACGTCACCGAGTACGCCACCGAGTCGGAGGTCGCCGCCACCGGCCCCCGCACCTCCACATGGATCGAGTTCTCGTACGTCCCGCCCTCCGAGTCGTACGCCGTCTCGACGTGGTTCACCTGCCGCGTCTTGCCGCTGCCCGAGGAGAAGGACAGCGTCTTCCACCCGGGGTCGCTCGGCTCGCCGGACGCCGTCACCCAGCGGTACTCGACGGTCGCGGGGACGCGTCCCACCGTGAACGTCGCGGTGAACGACGGTGCTTGACCGGCCGTCGGCGGACAGGCGCCCTCGTACTCGGTATGGGTGCCGGTGACGTGCACCTTCACGGTCTGGGCCGGGGGAGTGGTCGTGCCTCCGTTGCCTCCGTTTCCCCCGTTGCCGCCGTTCGTGGAGCCCCCGCCGTCGTTGCCGCCGTCGCCCCCGTCGGTGGAACCGCCGGACGAGGAGCCGTCGTCCGAGCCGCCCGTCGTGCCCCCGCCGCCGTTCTTGCCGCCCGTGGAGCCGCCGCCCGTGTCGCCGCCCTCCGAGGTGCCGCCGCTGTTGCCGCCGCCTCCGTCGTCGCGATTGACGAGGGCGTACGTGAGCCCGGCGAGGGCGAGCGCCAGGGCGAGGACGCCCGCCACCAGGACGGCCACCGTGCGGCGCCGACGGCCCGGTTCGGTCACCGCCGTGTCGGCCGAGGACGCGGAAGGGCCGGGCGGGGTGACCGGCAGGGGCGCGGGCGGCGTGGGCCCCTGCGGCTGCCGCTCGGCCGTGACCGTCGGCATGTAGGGCAGCGCGGTCTCCGTGCGCGGGGCGCCGCCCGAGGCGACGATGCCCAGATCGCGCTCGGCGTCGGCGGCGGACATCCGCTCGTCCGGGTCCTTGCGCAGCAGGCCCTCGATGACCGGGGTGAGCGGTCCCGCGTTGCGGGCGGGGGGCAGCTCCTCGTCCACGGCCGCGCGCAGCGTGCTCAGCGGGGTGTCCCTGCGGAACGGCGAACTGCCCTCCACCGCCGCGTACAACAGCACGCCCAGCGACCACAGATCGGACGCGGGACCGGGCCGCTGCCCCAACGCCCGCTCGGGGGCGAGGAATTCGGGCGACCCCACGACCTCCCCCGTCATGGTCAGCGCGGAGCTGCCCTCGACCATGGCGATGCCGAAGTCGGTCAGGACGACGCGGCCGTCGTTCGCGATCAGTACGTTGCCGGGCTTGACGTCGCGGTGCAGGACCCCGGCGTCGTGGGCGGCGCGCAGGGCGGCGAGGACCTCGACGCCGATGCGGGCGGCGCGCTGCGGCGACAACGCCCCCTCGGCGTCGAGGACATCGGACAGCGAGAGCCCCCGCACGATCTCCATGACGATCCAGGGCCGCCCACCCTCATTGGCGACGTCGTACACCGTCACGACGTTCCGGTGGGGGATGCGGGCGGCGGCCCAGGCCTCGCGCTCCAGGCGGGCGTAGAGCCGGTCGACCTCGTGCGCCGGGAGCCCGGCGGGCGCGCGCACTTCCTTGACGGCCACCTCGCGCCCGAGCACGTCGTCACGGGCCCGCCACACGGTGCCCATGCCGCCTTCGCCCAAGGGGTCCAGGAGGCGGTACCGCCCGGCGATCACGCGCTCTGGCTGGCTCACGGGCGCCCCCATCCGCAGCGGTGCGATTCTCCACAAAAGTAGCTCAACCGAGCGCTGTTGCGGCCCCCTTGAACACCAATCCACACCCAAGGGCGAGCACCACGCAGGCCGACCCGAGCGGCAGGAACCGCCCCGTGCCGCGGCGCAGCCACCCGGGCCCGAGCCGCCGCCCCGCGAACGCCCCGACGCGGACGACGAGGAACCCGGCCGCCGTCAGCGTGAGGGCGAGCCCCGCGCCGTACGCCACCACGAGCAGCAGCCCGAACCAGGCCTCGCCGAGGGCGGCGGCGCCGACGAGGACGACGACGGCGGAGGGGCTGGGCACGAGGCCGCCGGCGAACCCGAGGAAGAGGGTGCCGCGAAGACTGCCCTGAGGCGGGTGATGGTGATGGTGATGCTCATGGTGGTGATGATGGGTGTGCTGGTGCCGCCTGCGCAGCCAGGCCCTGCGTACGAGGAGCACGCCGGCCCCGGCGACGAGCAGCCCGCTCACCACGCCGAGCCAGGCGACCACGGTGGGCCCGGCGGCGGAACCCCCGGTGACGAGGAGGCCGAGGGCGAGCACGCCGAGGGTGTGCGTGACGGTCACCGAGCCGGCGAGCGGCAGGACGTCGCGGGCCGAGGCGCGGCCCCGGGCCGCGGCGGTGGCGGCCATCAGCGTCTTGCCGTGGCCCGGCGCGAGGGCGTGCAGGGCGCCCAGGAGCACGGCGGTGCCGAGCGCGAGCGCCGCGAAGCCCGGCGTCAGCGGGTGCCTGCCGATGAGCCCGGTCAGGGCCTGCGCCCACCGGTCGGCACCGCGGGGCAGGACCGTGGCGGCCCCCTCCTCCGGCCTGTCGTCCCTGAGGGAGGCGCCGCCGGTCGTGATCCGCAGCGAGGCGGACGTGGTGTCGGGCGGCGCGGAGAGCTGCCGCTCCGGGTAGCGGGTGAGCCGCTTCGAGGCGGAGGTCTTCGGTACGTCGGAACGGGCGAGGGTCATCCGGTCGCCTCGGGCGGTGATCTCCCGCCAGCCCGTGCGGTCGGCGTCGGCGCCGCGGAACCGGACGGTGAACGCGTCGCTCCGGGGCAGGGGAGCGGTGAACGCGCACTCCAGGCGCAGGGTGTCGAGCCCTGCCTCGCCGGGGCGGACGCGGGCCAGCGCCTTCCCGACGCCCAACGCCGCGCGCCGCCCGTCCACGCTGACGCGGACGTCTTCGGCGGCGCCCCGGCACCGCTCCTGGCCCCACCGGCGCAGTCCCACTTCCTGGATACGGCTCCTGGCCTGCGTGGCGGGTATCTCGGCGAGGTCCTCGACGTGATCGACGGTGAGCCGGCCCGGCGCGACGAGCAGCCCGTCGTACCGGCTGACGGTGAAGTTGCCCAGGGGGTGGGCATGCGCCTCGCCGGCGGGCGCGACGAGCAGGAGCAGTGCCCCGAGGGGCACGGCCCCGAGGAACGCCCACTTCTTGCTCCGCGGTGGTTTCACGGCGCCCCACCCCCGAGCGTCTCCAGGGCCTGCCGGGCGTCCTTGGCGCCCACCGGTGAGAACGCGGGGTTCAGCCGGAGCGCGGCCCGCAGGGAGCGGCGGGCGGCGGCCGTGTCGCCCGTGGCCCGTTCGATCATTCCGCGGTGGTACAGGAACGACGCCTCGCGGAACCCCGTGGCCGTGGCGCGGCGTGCGTACCGCAGTGCCTCCTCGTCCCGCCCGTTCGCATGCAGCGCCCACCCGAGCGCATCGGCCGTGTGCACGGTCTCCCGCCGCCCCCACTCCGCCCGCGCCGCCCGCAGCGCCACCGCCGCGTCCCCGTGGTCGGCCGAGGCGAGCGCCGTCTCCAGATCCGGTTCGACCCCGTTCGCGCGGGCCAGCGCGGCCCACGCGTCCACCAGCCGGTACTGCTCGCGGGCCCGCTCCTTCTCGCCCCGCGCCTCGTACAGCTCGCCGAGCGCGATCAACGGCCCCGGCAGCGGCTGCCGGTCCACGACCTCCCGCAGCCCCGCGACCGCCGCGCCCGCCTCCCCGCGCGCGGCCCGCGCACGCGCCCGGCACTCCAGCGCAGGCAGGTAGCCGCCGTCGGCCCGCAGCGCGACCTCGCAATGACGCAGCGCGTCCCCGTAAGCGCCCTGGCGCCACGCCAGTTGACCCAGCGCCGTCGCCACGTACGCCACGTCGCCGGGCGTGGACGCCCCGTCGAGCGCCCGCTCCAGGACGCGCCGGGCCGCCGTCACGTCGCCGCGCAGCTCCCGTACGTACGCGTACCGCGTGAAGACCGGCACTCCGGGCCGCCGCGCGTCCGCCTCGTCGGCCGCGCGGGCCGCGGCGTCGTAGCGCCCGAGCTCGACGAGGGCGTCGACGCGGGTGGCCAACGCCCGTTCGCTGTACGGGTTCTCGTCGAGCGCGTCGGTCGCGAACCGCAGGGCGGCGCGGAAGTCGTGCCGGGCGGCAGCCACCGCGGCGCGCCCCGCGAGCGCCGCGTCGTTGCCGGGGCGCAGCTCCAGAGAGCGGTCGAGGGCGCGGTCGGCGGCGCGGTAGAGGGCGGGGTCGCCGCGGGTGCGGGCCTGCTCCACGTAGGCGGTGCCGAGCGTGGCCCAGGAGGTGAAGTCCTCGGGCTGGGCGCGGAGATGGGCACGGAGCGCCTCGACGCCGCGGTCGAGGTCCCCGCCGCGGAGCCCTTCGAGCGGGACCGACGCGGGAACCCCGACGGGCGCTCGCCCGCCTTCCTCCTCACCGCCGAGGACGACGGCACCCGCGGTGAGGGCAAGGGCGAGAGCGGTGACGGCCACGGCGCTCCGCAGGGAGTTGCGAGCCATGAGAAAGAGACCGGACCTTTCCGGGAGAAGAAGAGACAAGGCGAGCGGATGGCGCGACCCGCAGGGAGGGGAGGCAGCGAGCCGCGCCGTTCAGGGGAGGACTGGGACAGGACTCCCAGACCCCTCAGGCCTTCAGGTCCTCAGGTCCTCAGGTCCTCAGACCTCTAGGTCCTCAGGCCTCCAGGTCCTCAGGCCTTCAGGTCCTCAGGCCTCCAGGTCCTCAGGTCCTCAGGTCCTCAGGCCTCCAGACATCCGGAAGTCCGAGCCCTCAGGCCCCTCCGGAAACCCCGCGCCTCCGCCCCCGCCACCACGCGAGCCCGAGCCCCACCAGCAGTACGCCGGCGGCGCCCGCCGCCGCCGAGGCGATCAGGACCGTGTTGTCCGGAGCGTCGGACGACGAGGACGCCGGGGTCACGGCGCCGCCCACCATGGCGTCACGGGCCGATGTGCCGTCGTCGTTCGCCGTGGCCAGGGGGCCGCGCGAGCCGGGCGTGGGCAGGGCCAGGTAGGGGAAGGTCCCGCCGAACGCCTGGTCGTTGACGTTCACCGCGTCGCCCAGGTCGTTCTTGTTGCCGACGAGTTCACCGGCCACGGCCTGCAGCTCGATGTCGACGACGTCGTCCGCGAGCCGCCGCCCGTTCGGGAAGCCCGCGTTGTCGCCGTCGAGGACGCCGAGCCGCTTCGGGTCGGCCGTCGGCTTGATGGAGGTGTTGAGGCGCAGAGCCTCCGCGGGCCGCACGTTCGGAGGCTGGTTGAGGCCCTTCACGCCCGTCAGGAAGACGGACACCAGGTCC
Source organism: Streptomyces sp. NPDC025651 (assembly GCF_055558735.1). Taxonomy (NCBI): domain Bacteria; kingdom Bacillati; phylum Actinomycetota; class Actinomycetes; order Kitasatosporales; family Streptomycetaceae; genus Streptomyces; species Streptomyces sp. NPDC025651. Next base: position 422,919 of record NZ_JBVHLZ010000007.1, on the reverse strand, counting down.
TTCCTCGGCTCGTCCGCCGCCTTGATGCCGTAGATCTTCTCCAGGAGCCGCGCCAGCTCGGGCTTCTGTACGTACGAAAGGAAGTCCGCGTCGTTCCACGGCGAGGACGCGTTGAACTTGTCCTTGTCGCGCAACGGCACGACCAGCTCGTTCACCAGCGGGCTGCCGAGGCGCGACACCTGCGTCCACTCGCCCTTGGCGTTCTTGCGCTGGGTCGTCGACCAGATGCCGACCGTCGGCTGCTTCTCCGACTGGCGGATGTCGGCGCTCGGGACCTGCAGCGCCACCGAGTTCACGTTGTAGCCCTTGAGGGTGTCGCGGCCGACCTCGGAGAGGTCACCGCCGTAGAGCAGGTCGAACACCCGCAGGTCCAGGAAGAAGGGGTCGTCGGCCTGCCCGACGTACGACGTGCCGCCGCCCGAGACCTTCCGCACGGCCTGGTCGCGCAGCTTCTTGTAGTCCGGCATGGAGGCCTTGCCCACGTGCGAGGGCGCGACCGGCAGATTGTCGGCGATCTTCTTCGTGGAGACGACCTTCTGGTCCTTCAGCTTCAGCAGGTCGATGTCGTACGTCTGCGTGATGTTGAGGTCCGGGTCGTCGAGGCTCGTCACCTGGCCCGTGTTGTAGAGGAAGGTGTTGCCGTTCCTGACCTTGGTGTCGAAGGTCCAGCGGTAGAGCAGATCGCCCTGTGCGTCCCCGTCGCTGTCGATGTGGACGTCGTACTGGGCGTCCTCGGGGAACGGATAGAAGTTGGGCCCGCCCGCGGGCTCCTCGAAGGGCGTCCAGTTCGCCACGATCGTCGTGGTGTCCGGCTTGTCGGGGCTGACGAACGCGTACACGTCCGTGTTGTCGTACTGCGGCTGCCCCGAGATCAGCGGCGCCTCCCGGTGGCTCGAGGCCTTCGCGGCCCCCGGTGCCAGCGCGCTCACCCCCGCGGCTGCGAGCCCCCCGGCGGCGAGTGCGCCGCAGACCAGCGTGGCGAGGCCGCGTCGCCCCGTCCGACTCCTGGCTATTGCTGTCATCGCGTCCGTCCTTACGCACGTGTCCCAGGCTGGGTGCCTGACTGACACAGCGCATTCGGGGCCGCGGGGCGGACGGATTGGCCCCGCTTCCCGCCGGGCCGTCATGCGTGAGATAGCCCACGTCGTCGCGGCCCTCGGTGTCCGCGTGGAGGCCCGCGGTGATCACCGCGCGACCGTTTGTCCAACTCGCCCTGGAATCAGTCGTATTCGGAGAGTAATCGTCAACCTCCTTGCCCAGGAGGTGAATCCTGCGCCCGGGATACACGCGTGTCACGATGGGGCGATAGGGTTAACCTGCCCTGGGCCGGGTGCCCTCGTACGGGTGGGGAGTGACATGGAACAGATAACAGTGCGCAGCAGGGCGCGTGTCCCTGCGATCACGTGTGGCAGCAGCGCGACCAGCTCGCGCCTCGACCGCCATCTCTCGGTGCTGGGCGGCCCCGCCGTCCCGCAGCGCGAGTCGCACGAGGCGACGTTGCTGATGCGTGAGCTGACGTCGCGTGACGCCGCGCACGCCCGCAGCAGCAGGGGTGCCCGAGTGAGGCGTGTCTCGCTCTTCGCGCCGCTGCGCAGGTTGCGGCGGTCGCTTTTCGGGGGTCGCTGACCGCGGGTGGTCTGGGGGTAACGGCCGTCGCTCCACGGCGGACCTCTCCCACCCACCCACCCGATCCCTCCCCGTCGCTCGTTCCCGTATCAGATCAGGGCGAACTGCCCGTCAGGCCCCTCTTCGTGATGGTCCAGCACGGACGCGGGACGCCGCGCCGCGTCCGGCACCGGCAGCACACCCGCCCGTGACAGCGCTTCCGCGGTGATCGCGGAGTCCTCGGCGCCCAGAGACCCGGCCAACTCCCCCCGGTCGGGCGCCAGTTCCGCGATCAGCGCCAGCACCGTGATCAGTTCGAGCAGCTCCGACGTCCAGGCCTGGGGCCACACCGCGGGCCTGATCGCCTCCAGGGTCCCCGCCTCCACCTCTCCCGTACGCAGCGCGAACCACCGCTCCACGATCCGTACGCCGCTCACCTCGTACTCCCAGGCCTCCTTCGGCACCGGTGAGATGACGCCCTCCTCGCCGACCCACAGGACCTGCTCCTCGGCGTCGTACGACAGGGCGGTGGGGCGCGCGGGCAGCGGGGCCCGCACATAGGGCCTGCGGCCGCCGGGCAGCTTCGGGCGCTCGCCGTTGCCGCGCAGCTGCAGCCAGAGCAGCCGCCGCCCCAGCTCCACACCCCGCGCCCACACGGCGGCCTCGGAGGTGAGCGGCACCCGGCAGCCCGCCGCCGAACCGACGCCCGCCGCGAGCACCCACGCGAGCAGGTCGCGCGCCGTGACGTCCTGGTCGAGCGCCTTCGACAGATGCGCGAGCAGCCCCGGCGCCACGTTGGGCTCCAGGCCCCCGGGACGGCGGAACAGCGGCCGCACGCGCCCCGGCCGCCCGGCCGGCGAGCGCCCGTCCGGGAGGATGGCCGAGGCGAGCACGGCGGGCCCCGCGGCACCGGGAACGTACCCCTGCTCGACGGCGAAGAGCTGGCCCTCGCCCGCGACGCGCCACAGCTCGGGGCGGGCGACGTCGATGAGGCGGTGGTCGGGGATCAGCCACTGCTCGTCGAAGGGGCCGTGCAGCACACGGACCGGCTCCGGGCAGGGGCCCGACTCCCTGGCCAGGCGGCCCGTTCCGGCCCGGTGGCCCGGGAGCCCGGCCACCGCCGTGTGCAGCGTGCGGGAGCGCGTCGGTCGGAACAGCGCCTCGCGCTGTGGCCCTTCGGCGCGCACGAGGGTGTCCCAACGGGCTCTGAGGGATGCGGCGTCCGGGCCCATCGGCCACCCGCGGCCCGGCCGGAGCGGTGCGACGGACCACGGCATGAGGTCCGCGAGCAGCGGCGCTTCGTCGTGCGTCACGCCCGGCATCGTACGACGTACCCGCCGGGGTCCGTCACGTCGCGTCGAGCGTGACCGAGAAGGAGAAGCGGTCGCCGCGGTAGTGGATGCGGGCCACGTCCAGGGCCCGGCCTTCCTCGTCGTAGGTGACGCCGGTGTAGTGCAGGATCGGGCTGAGCAGCGGCACTTGGAGGAGACGGGCGGTCTCCGGGTCGGCCAGGGTGGCCTCGACGGTGTCGGTGATCCGGCTGATGCGCACGCCCACCACGTCCCGCAGGACCTTCGTCATCGGCCACCGCACGAGGTCGTCGAGGTCGATGCGCGCGGCCAGTTCGGGGCGGATGAAGTTGCGGGCGTGGTTGGTCGGTTCGCCCGTCTTCTCGTCGCTGCGCAGCCGGTGGTACGTCGCCACCTCGGCCGAGTCCGGGAAGTAGTCGGTGAGTTCGGCGGGCGGCGGCGCCGTGCCGTGGCCGAGCAGCTCGGTGGTCATGCCCGACTGCTGGGCCACGATCGCGTCGACCGAGCCGAGCAGCCGGACCGGGGAGCCGCGCTGCGCGCTCGGCTCGATGAAGGTGCCGCGCCGCCGGTGGCGGGTGATCAGCCCCTCGTCCTCCAGCTCCTTGAGCGCCTGCCGCATGGTCAGGACGCTCACGCCGTAGTGCCCCGCCAGCTGCTCCTCGGTGGGCAGCCGGAGCGGGGACTCGGGCGCGCGGCCGAGTATCGAGGCGCGCAGGGACTGCGACACCTGGTACCACAGCGGCAGCTTCCGATTCAGGACGATCGAGTCCGGGGCGAAAGCGGTCACGGTCTCTCCGAATCAGAGTGGTGGTGCGTCAGTTGCGGAAGTGGCGCTCCAGACCCTGCCATACGTCGTCGTAGCCGCGCTGCAGGTGGGACGCGGTCGCCGCCTGTTCCGTCGCCGTCACCGGCCAGCGCGTCTCGAACATGAACGCGAGGCCGTCGTCGATCTTCTGCGGCTTCAGCTCGGCGGCCGACGCCTTCTCGAAGGTCTCGCGGTCGGGGCCGTGCGCGGACATCATGTTGTGCAGCGAGCCGCCGCCGGGCACGAAGCCTTCGGCCTTCGCGTCGTACGCGCCCTCGATGAGGCCCATGTACTCGCTCATCACGTTCCGGTGGAAGTACGGCGGCCTGAAGGTGTCCTCGCCCACCAGCCAGCGCGGCGCGAACACCACGAAGTCGACGCCCGCGAGGCCCGGGGTGTCGGACGGCGAGGTGAGCACCGTGAAGATCGAGGGGTCCGGGTGGTCGTAGCTGATCGTGCCGATCACGTTGAAGCGGTGCAGGTCGTAGACGTACGGGACGTGGTTGCCGTGCCAGGCGACCACGTCGAGCGGCGAGTGGTCGTACGTCGCGTGCCACAGGTTGCCGCAGAACTTGTTCACCACCTCCACCGGGCCCTCGACATCCTCGTACGCCGCCACGGGCGCCCTGAAGTCCCGTGCGTTCGCCAGGCCGTTGGCGCCGATCGGGCCGAGGTCGGGGAGCTGGAAGGGCGCGCCGTAGTTCTCGCACACGTACCCGCGCGCGCTCGTGTCGAGCAGCTCCACGCGGAAGCGGACGCCGCGCGGGATCAGCGCGACCTCGCCGGGCTCCGCGTGCAGCAGGCCGAACTCGGTGCGAAGGAGCAGCCCGCCCCGCTCGGGGACGATCAGCAGTTCGCCGTCCGCGTCGCTGAACACCCTGTCCCGCATCGAGGAGTTGGCGTGGTAGAGGTGAATGCCCATGCCGGTGCGCTGCGCCGCGTCGCCGTTGCCGCCCAGCGTCCACAGGCCCGCCAGGAAGTCCGTGCCGGGCGCGGGCTCGGGAAGGGGGTTCCAGCGCAGCCGGTTCGGGTCCGGCACCGACTCGGCGAAGGGGGCCGTGCGGATCGCGCCGTTGTCGACGCGCGTGAACCGCGGGTGCGCGGCCGAGGGGCGGATGCGGTACAGCCAGGAGCGTCGGTTGTGCGCGCGGGGCTCGGTGAAGGCCGAGCCGCTCAGCTGCTCGGCGTAGAGGCCGAGGGGCGCGCGCTGGGGCGAGTTGCGGCCGTGCGGCAGTGCGCCGGGCACCGCCTCGGAGCTGTGTTCGTTGCCGAAGCCGGAGAGGTAGGCCAGCCCTTCGGCCGTCTTGCGTGCGTCGCTCTCGCCCGTGCGCTCCGGGCTGCTTGCGTGGTCCCCGCTCATCATCGCTCCCTCGTCAATGATTCCTATGGAACACCGTAGGATTCGTGTTTTCCTTCCGCAAGGGGAAACCGGAATGTGAGCGGTGCTCCGCTCCCGATGTGAGCGGTGCTCTACTCCCGCCACGAGCCGTGCTCTACTCTCCCGGGATGCCCCACCCGAACCCGCCCAAGGAACCGCGCCCCCCGGCCTCCCTGCGCCGCGTCCCCGTGCAGGAGCGCAGCGCGGAGCGCCTGACCCGGATCCTCGACGCCTGCGCCGCCGTCCTGGACGAGGTCGGCTACGAAGGCCTCACCACCCGCGCCGTCGCCCAGCGCGCGGGTGTCCCGATCGGCTCGGTGTACCGCTTCTTCGGCAACAAGAGGGCCCTGGCCGACGCCCTGGCCCACCGCAACCTCGACGCGTACGCGGAGCGCGTGGCCGCCCGTGTGAGCGGCGTGGAGCGCGGCGAGTGGCGCGGCGCGGTCGACGCCGCGTTCGACGAGTACCTGGCGATGATGCGCACCGTCCCCGGCTTCGGCCTCGTCGACTTCGGCATCCCCTCCGCGCCCGAGGCGATGCCCGACGCGAACCTCCAGGTCGCCGAGCGCGTCGCCGCCCTGCTCTCCGGCCACCTGGACCGCCCCCTCGACGCCCGCCTGCGCCGCACGATGCTGGTGGGCGTCGAGGCGGTCGACGCGGTGCTGCAGCTGGCGTTCCGGGCGGACCCGGCGGGCGACCCGGCGCTGGTCGACGAGGCGAGGGTCCTGCTGCACGCTTACTTCGCGCGGTCGCTGGACTGAACGGCCCCGAGGGTTGCCCGTCGCCGCCGAGCGGCCCCAGGAGAGCGGCCCGTTGCTAAGGTGATCGCACCCGATCGGCGGGCCCAAGGGGGGACATGGCACGAGTGGTGTGCGTCCACGGGATCGGTCAACAACACCTGGGCGAGAGCCAGTTGTACGCCTCCTGGCACCCGGCGCTCTGCGACGGACTGACGCGCGCCGCCGCCCGCCCCCTCGCCGCCTCCGACATGACCTGCGTCTTCTACGGCGACCTGTTCCGGCCCGCGGGACGCACCCTCTCCGTGCAGGACCCGCCGCTCGACGCCTCGGACGTCGCCGAAGGCCTGGAGAGCGAGCTGCTCCTGCGGTGGTGGGAGGAGGCCGCCCGCACCGACCCCGCCGTCGTGGCGCCCGACGCCCGCACCCTCGCCCGCACTCCGTACGCCGTGCAGCGCGCCCTCAACGCGCTCAGCCGCTCCCGGTTCTTCGCCGACGTGGCGCTGCGCTCCCTGGTCCTGGACCTCAAGCAGGTGCGGGCCTACCTCACCGACGCGGCCGTCCGTGCCGAGGTCCTGCGCCGCGTCGCCGCGGCCGTCACCGGCGACACCCGGGTCGTCGTCGGCCACTCCCTGGGCAGCGTCGTCGCCTACGAATCCCTGTGCGCGCACCCCGAGTGGCCCGTCCGCGCGCTGCTCACGCTCGGCTCTCCGCTGGGCATCCGCCACCTCGTCTTCGACCGCCTGGAGGTCGGCGACGGCGGCGGTCCGGGGGACTGGCCGGGCCCGGTGCGGCACTGGACCAACATCGCAGACGAAGGGGACGTCGTCGCCCTCGTCAAGGACCTGCGCCCGCTCTTCGGTGACCGGGTCCGCGGCCACCTCGTGCACAACGGCGCGAAGGCCCACGACGTGACCCGTTACCTGTGCACCGAGGAGGCGGGCAGAGCGGTGAGCGAGGGCTGCGGTGACGGCTGACGCGCCCGCCGCCCCGTCCGCCGAAGCGCCCCCTGCCCCGCCCGCGCCGGCGCGCCGCTTCCTGCTGTCGACCGCGGTCACCGACGTGCGCGCGCATCCGGAGGCCGCCCGCCCCGAACTCGCCGACGACGTGGCCCGCATCGAGCGGCTCTTCCTCGACGAACTCGGCTACCGCAGGGGCGCGGACCTCGGCATCGACCCGAGCCGCGAACAACTCACCAAGGGCCTGCGGGCGTTCGCCACCGCCCCCGAACGCGCCCCCGGCGACTACGTCGTCCTCTACCTCGCCTGCCACGGCGTCACCGCCGAACGCAGCGGCAGGCACTACCTGTTGCTCGCCGACAGCGACGCCCGCGACCTGCGCGGCACCGCCCTGCCCACCGAGGACCTGGTGGCCCTGCTCTGGGAGGACACCTGCGTCGAGCGGCTCCTCGTCCTCATCGACGCCTGCTACGCCGAGGAGGGCACCGACACCGCCCTGCGCGCCGCCCTGGAGGCGCGCAGGTTCCACGGCTCCGTCACCGAACACGGCGACACCGGCCTGGTCCTCGTCGCCGCATCCCGGCGCAAGGAGGAGGCGTACACGGGGGCGCTCTCCGCGGCCTTCGACCGGGCCGTGCGCGCCCAGGCCACCGCGGGGCACGCGCCCGCCCACATCGCCCTCGGCCAGGTGATGTCCGCGATCCGCGCCGACCCCGGCATCCCGCGCTCGCAGCGGCCCACCTGGTCCCTGACCCACGCCGTCGCCGACGTACCCGACTTCCTGCCCAACCCGCGCCACGTCCCCGGCGCCTCGGGCCTCAAGCTGGAGGAGATCGACCGGATCGTCTCCCTCGCGGGGCGCGAACGGCGCGCCAGGCAGGCCGAGTTCACCGGGTTCTTCCTGCCCAGGGCGCGCGGCACCGACGTACCCACCGAAGAGGTCTGGGACTTCACGGGCCGGCACACGGCACTCGCCGACGTCACCGGCTGGCTCGCCCCGCAGCGCGCCGCCGACCGGCTGTGCGTGGTCACCGGCGACCCCGGCTCCGGCAAGTCCTCCCTGCTCGGCATGGTCGCGGTGCTCACCGACGCGGCCCACAGCGACGCCGTGCCCCGCGCGGAACTGCCCGCCGTGCTCCCGGGCCCCGGCGCCGTGGACGCCGCGGTCAACGCGAGCCACAAGACGACCCGGCAGCTCCTCGACGCCCTGTCCGCCGCGTCCGGCTGCGCCGCCGCGTCGCTCGGCGCGCTCACCGCCCACCTCCAGGGCAGGACCGAACCCCTCGTCGTCCTCATCGACTCCCTCGACGAGGCGCTCGCCCCGCACGAGGCCGTCGAGGAACTCCTCTCCCCGCTCATCGATCCCAGGCGCCAACTGCCCCTGCGGCTCCTGGTCGGCGCCCGTCCGCACATCGCCCGCCTGCTGCCCGCCTCCGCGCGCCGCATCGACCTGGACGACGAGCGGCACGGCGACCCGCAGGCCGTCCGCGCCTACGTCCGCAAGCTCCTCACCACCCCGGGGTCCGTGCTGTGCACCGCGCCGCCCGACCGGGTGGACGCCATCGCCGAGGCCATCGCCGAAGCGGCGGGACGCTCCTTCCTGGTGGCCAGGATCACCGCCCGCACCACGGCACGCGAAACCCGCGTGCCCGACCCGGACGACCGGCGCTGGCGCGACGAACTGCCGCGCCTGCCCGGCGAGGCCATGGAGCGCGACCTGGACCAGCGCCTCGGCCCGCTCGCCGACCGCGCCCGCGACCTGCTGCGGCCCCTCGCCTTCGCGCAGGGCGCCGGGCTGCCCTGGGCCGGCATCTGGCCGCGCCTCGCGGCGGCGCTCGGCGACCGGGCCTACGGCGACGAGGACGTCGTCTGGCTGCGCCAGGCCGCCGGATCGTACGTCGTCGAGAGCGTCGAGGACGGCGGCTCCGTCTACCGGATCTACCATCGCGCCCTCATCGAGCACCTCAGGGAGGGCCGCGGCGCCGAGCGGACGCAGCGGGTGATCGCGGGCATGCTGGAGGGCCTCGACCACCCTTACGTACGGCGGTACTTGGCGCTGCACGCCGCGGAGGGCGGCGTCCTGGACCGTCTCGTGGTGGACGCGGGCTTCGTCCTCACCGCCGACCCGGACCAGCTGCTGGCCGCGCTGCCCCGGCTGCGTACCGCCGACGGGCGCCGCGCGGGGCGTGCTGTGCGCGACGTCGAGGAGCTGCTGCGGGGACACCGGCCGCGTGTCGCCGACCCCGAGAGCCGCGCCCGCCTCCGGCTCGCCGCCGTCTGCCGCAAGGCGACCGGGCTCGCCGCGTCGTGCGACCGGGGCGATCTGCCGTGGCGGGCCAGGTGGGCGGCGTGGAATCCGCATGGCGGGGCGCGGCGGTACGAAGGGATGGAGGCGTTGGCGGGGAGCGGCATCGTGGTGCCGATGGGGGAGGGGGCGTACTTCCTGGAGAAGCGGCCCTACCGTTCGGGCGCCGTCGTCTGGGACCTGGACACGGGGGACCGTACGGAGCGGCCGGGCACCGACGAGGCCATGCTCGGCACCACGTGGACGGCGATTCCCCAACTTGCGGGCTGTGCCGCGGCGTTGTCGAACCACGCGATCGTCGAATGGGTCATGGGAGAGAGACGCGTCCGCCACTGGCGGCTGCTGCACGTCTTCGACGCGGGCCGGGGGCACTACTGGTGCTGGCGGCTGCTCCCCCACCACGATGCCGATTTCGATCACGAACGCCTGGGGCTGCGCAGGGCGGAGCACGTGCTGGTGTGGGGCGACGAGGACGGTGCCGGACCGCCGGCCCACGCGGTGCTCCGCTTCCCGGGCGGCGACTGTCTCGCGTACTCCTTGACCACGAAGAGCGCGGAGCCCCGGTTGTCCCGGCGCCGTCGACGCGCCCTGCTCGACTACGAGAGACGACAGCGGGAGCATCTGGAGTTGCAGCTCGTCGCGGTGTGGGCGGGCCGTTTCGAACGGGCCACCGGGCGGCCGGGGAGTCCGCTGCGCAGCATCACCGCGCTGGCCGCCCTGCCCCCGGAGTACGGCCACCGGATGCTCTCGGGGTACTCCGACGCCACCGCGGGGATCTCCGACGTCCATGAACTGGCGCCGGCCGCGGGCGTGTTCACCGGGCACGACGGCGCCGTGGTCGACCTCGCGCACGTGCCCGGGCACGCGCAGGGCGAACTCGTCGTCACCATGGGGACCGACAACACGGTCCGCCTGACCTCACTGACCGACCGGGCACAGGTACGCACGCTGCTCCGGCACGACCTGCCGCCCTGTGCGCTGGCCGTGCACCGGGCGGGCCGCCAGTGGATCGTCGCCGTCGCCACGGCCGACGGGCTGCTGCACCGCGTCGACCTGGACAGCGGGCGCCCGCTGGGCCTGCCGCTGCGGATCGGGGGCGGTCAGGGGGTGCGGCTCGCGACGTTCCGGCTCGGCTCGGCGGACTGCGTCAGCGTGCAAGGCGGAAGGGGCGGCCTCCAGTTGTACGACCTGGTGACCGGCGACCGCGTCGGTGGCCAGGTGGGGCTGCACGAGGCATCGGCCGTGTGCGCGGTCGGCGGGACCACGGCGGTCGGTGGCAGCGACGGGGTGATTCGGCTGTGGCCCGGCGTGCACGCCGCCGACTCCACCCAGATCAACGGCCACGAGGCGCCGGTTCTCGCGCTCGGCGCCGTGCGGGGCAGGGGTGGGGCGGCCGCCCTGGTGAGCGTCGGACGGGACCATCTGATCCGCTGCTGGGACGTCTCGGAGCAGCGGGAGCTGTGGCGGCGGGCCCTGCCGGTCGATCCGCTCTGGACGCATCCACTGGTGTCCTGCGCGACGGTCGGCCGCACCCGCGAGGGGCCCGGACTGGTGGCGACGGGAGAGGTCAGCGGCCGGGTCACGGTCCTCGTGCTGCCCGGCGGAGTCCCTCTGGATCAGCGGGAGTTCACCGTCCCGGGCCTCGTCACGGCGTTGACGACGGGCACGGTGCGCGGCCGTGACGTGGTCGTGGCCGCCACCGGCACGGGGCGCATCGCCTGCTGGGACGTCACGCACGGCAGGTGGTTCGGCCTCGGCCCCGAACCCGAACCCTCCTTCTGGGCCACGGCACTTGCCCTCGACTCCGACGGCTCGGGGCGGCTGCTCGTGGGCGCCGACGACGGCACCGTACGGGAATGGACCCTGCCCACCTGCCGCCCGCTCGGCGAGCCGCGCCAGGTCCATGGCGCGCCCGTGTACGCCCTCGCCTTCGCGCGGGGGACGCCGTCGTCCGGCACGCGGGCCTTCAGCGCGGGCGCCGACCGCCGCCTCGTCGCGCTCTTCGGCGAGGACCACTGGGAACGCCGCCTCCCTTTGCCCGTGGGGTCGTTGGGGCAGGCGCCCGACGGCGGGCTGCTCTGCGGCGACGAGCGGGGCACGCTGTGGCGGCTCGACGAACGCGCCGGGGGCTGGGAGCTGACCGAGGCCCTGGACGCCGTGCCGAGCGCGACGGCCGTCGCGGCGTTCGCGGTGGACGGGGGGACGGCGGTGGCGGCGGGAGGATCCGACGGCACGGTCCAGGTGCGCGACGGCGCGAGCGGTGAGCTGCGCCACCAGCTGCGACCGGCCTGCGAGAGCGGGGTCGCCGAGCTGATGGCTGTCCGCGTGCCCGGGCCCGTGGGTGTGCCGGTGCCCGCCCTGTTCTCGCGCAGTGAGCTGGGAGTGGTGGAGCGCTGGGACCTCGGCGACCGGCACGGTGCTCGTCCTTTAAGGACCGTGCTGCGCGAGGCCGTGCTGCTCGCCGACGGGCCGCGGTCGGCGCTGATGCGCCTGCGAGGACCGGCCCCGCACGACGGCGACGTCGCCCTGGCCCTGGACGCCCGCGGCCACTTCGCGACGGTACTCGACGTCGAGCGCGGCCCGCTCCGGGACAGGCTGGGGCTCGCCGGCGCCCCCGACCTGATCACCGGCGGCACGGCCGTGGTGCGCTGCGCCGACCGGCAGTTCATCGCCGTACCGACCGCCGCGGGCCTCTACCTCGTCGAGGTCGGGACCTGGCGCCGATTGCTGCTGCCCCGCCGGGGCGACGTACGGGCCCTTGCCGCGCTCCCGGGCGGACCCGACGACTCACTCGTGCTCGTCGGCGCATACGTCACGGCGGTGCTGCCCGTCGCCCCGATCCTCGCGGCGCTCGACGGCCCGCCCGAGCGAGTGCGGCGGCTCGATGTGCACGTCAGGTACGCGTACGCCTCCCCGGTCCTCAGGGCGCGTCACGCCACCGTCCTGCCCGGCGCGCGGGCGTTCGCGATGGCGGGCCGCCGGGAACTCGCCGTCGCCGGGGCCAGGGACGGCCTCGTCCACTGCATGATCGACCTCCCCTCCGTGTGCACGGGCCTCGCCGCGGGTCCGCACGGCGAGCTCGCCGTCGCCACCCGCAACGGCGTGATCCTCCTGGACGTGCCCGCGGCGGCCGCGCCGTAGCGGCCTTCGAGACACGTCCGTGACCAGGAGTTTTGCGCTTATTGCTCGCGCGTCAACATCTTGTTAACGCTCAAGAGCGGGTCCTACCGTCATCCGGACCGCCAGACCTGGTGGGAGTTCGAAGGTGAACGTGAGGTTGCCCCCATGCTGACCATCCTCGGATTCGTCATGATCGCCACCTTCCTGGTGCTGATCATGATGAAGAAGATGTCGCCCATCGCGGCCCTGGTGCTGATCCCCGCGATCTTCTGCGTGTTCGTCGGGAAGGGAGCCCATCTCGGGGACTACGTCCTCGAAGGCGTCGGCAATCTGGCGCCCACGGCGGCCATGCTCATGTTCGCCATCGTGTACTTCGGCGTCATGATCGACGTCGGCCTCTTCGACCCGATCGTCCGGGGCATCCTGCGCTTCTGCAAGGCGGACCCGCTGCGCATCGTGGTCGGCACGGCCGTGCTCGCCGCGATCGTCTCGCTCGACGGCGACGGCTCGACGACCTTCATGATCACGGTCTCGGCGATGTATCCGCTGTACAAGCGCCTCAAGATGAGCCTCGTCGTGATGACGGGTGTCGCCGCCACCGCCAACGGCGTCATGAACACCCTGCCCTGGGGCGGCCCGACGGCCCGCGCCGCGACCGCGCTGAAGGTCGACGCCGCCGACATCTTCGTCCCGATGATCCCCGCCCTCGCCATGGGTCTGGTCGCCGTCTTCCTCCTCTCGTACGCGCTGGGTCTGCGCGAGCGCAAGCGGCTCGGCGTGCTCTCGCTGGACGAGGTCCTGGAGAAGGAGACGAGCGGCGAGACGGTCCTGGTGGGTACGGGTGGCGGTGACGGCCGTACGTCGCTCACCAAGAAGGCCGCCGGGGGAGCGGGCGGCGGCACCGACGCGGACGCACCGGACGCCCCCGACAGCGAGGGCGACGACGACGGCTTCCAGGGCCTGGACCCCAACCGCCCCACCCTGCGCCCCAAGCTCTACTGGTTCAACGCCGGCCTCACCGTCCTGCTGCTCACCGCCATGATCATGGAGTGGCTGCCGATCCCGGTCCTCTTCCTGCTCGGCGCCGCCCTCGCGCTCACCGTCAACTTCCCGCACATGCCCGACCAGAAGGCCCGCATCGCCGCCCACGCGGAGAACGTCCTCAACGTCACCGGCATGGTCTTCGCCGCCGCCGTCTTCACCGGCGTCCTCACCGGCACCGGCATGGTCGACCACATGGCCGACTGGCTCGTCGACGCCATCCCCGACGGCATGGGCCCGCACATGGGCCTGGTGACCGGTCTGCTCTCCATCCCGCTCACGTACTTCATGTCCAACGACGGCTTCTACTTCGGTGTGCTCCCGGTCCTCGCCGAGGCGGGGCAGGCGCACGGCGTCGGCACCCTGGAGATCGCCCGCGCCTCCATCGCCGGACAGGCGCTGCACATGTCGAGCCCGCTGGTGCCCGCCGTGTACGTCCTCGTCGGCATGGCCAAGGTCGAGTTCGGCGACCACACCCGGTTCACCGTCAAATGGGCCGTGCTCACCTCGCTGGTGGTGCTCGGCGCCGGAATCCTCTTCGGCATCATCTGATGCCCGACGCGACACCCGGGCCCGGTGGCAGGGGCTGGCTGCTCCGTCTCGTCATCGCCTTCAGCTTCGCGCAGGGGGCGGTGTCGATGGCGCGGCCCGCCGTCTCCTACCGGGCCCTTTCGCTGGGCGCCGACGAGCGCGCCATCGGCGTCATCGCGGGCGTCTACGCGCTGCTCCCGCTCTTCGCCGCCGTACCGCTCGGACGCAGGACGGACCACGGGCGGTGCGCGCCGCTGCTGCCCGTCGGCGTCGCCCTGATCGCGGGCGGCTGCGCGCTGAGCGGCACGGCGGACTCCCTTGCCGCGATGGCCGCGTGGAGCGGCGTGATGGGGCTCGGCCACCTCTGCTTCGTGATCGGCGCGCAGTCGATCGTGGCCCGGCAGTCCGCGCCCGCCGAACAGGACCGCAACTTCGGGCACTTCACCATCGGCGCCTCGCTCGGCCAGTTGGTCGGGCCGATCGCCGCCGGTGCCCTGATCGGCGCCGACATGGACCGCACGAGCGCGCTGGCCCTGCTGGCGTCGGCGGGGGTCGCCGCGGTCTCCCTCACCTCGCTGTGGCGCATCGAGCACCGGCGCTCCGGTGCGCGCCCCGCCGAACGGGCCGCGAAGGTACCGGTCCTGGGCATCCTGCGCACCCGCGGCGTGCCCGCGGGCATCTTCATCAGCCTGGCCGTGCTCTCGGCGACGGACATCCTCACGGCCTATCTGCCGGTGGTCGGCGAACACCGGGGCATCGCGCCCGCCGCCGTCGGGCTGCTCCTGTCGCTGCGGGCGGCGTCGACCATCGCCTGCCGCCTGGTGATGACGCCGCTGATCGATCTGCTGGGCCGGGGCGCGCTGATCGTCACGACCTGTGTGCTCGCCGCGCTGCTGTGCGCGGGGATCGCGCTTCCCGTGCCGGTGTGGGCACTGGGCGCGATGCTCGTCCTGCTGGGCTTCTGTCTGGGAGTGGGCCAGCCGCTGTCGATGACGACGGTGGTCCAGGCCGCGCCGCCCGCCGCCCGCTCGACGGCCCTCGCGCTGCGCCTCACGGGCAACCGCCTGGGCCAGGTCGCCGCCCCCGCGTCGGCGGGCCTGATCGCCGGAGTGGCGGGCGTGGCGGCGCCGTTCGTGATGCTGGGCGTACTGCTGCTCGTCGCGGCGGGCCTCGGCGCGCGCACGTCCCCCGGGGGCGCCGGCAGCCCCCGGGGAACAGGCGGATCAGACGACAGGACCAGTCGCAGTCACCGAACTCGCCGTCAGAACAAGGGAGTTACACGGAACGGCGAGGTCACGGAACGATCTTGAGCAGCTTGTTCGGGGAACCCGAACCCGGGCTGGTCACGACGTTCGGCGTGGCGCCGTTCACCAGCGCCGACGAGACCTGCGCCGGCGTGGCCGAGGTGTGGCCCGCCAGGTAGACCGCCGCCGCGCCCGCGACGTGCGGGGCGGCCATCGACGTACCGGAGATGGTGTTGGTGGCCGTGTCGCCGGTGTGCCAGCCCGCCTTGATGTTCACGCCGGGCGCGAAGATGTCCAGGACCGAGCCGTAGTTGGAGAAGCTGGCCCTGGCGTCCGTGTTGCTGGTGGCGCCGACCGTGATGGCCGCGGGGACGCGGGCGGGCGAGGTGTTGCCCGCGTTGGTGTTGGAGTTGCCCGCCGCGACCGCGTAGGTGACGCCGTCGGCGATGGAGTTCTTCACCGCGTTGTCGAGCGAGGTGGAGGCGCCGCCGCCGAGCGACATGTTGGCCACGGCCGGGGCTCCGGCGGCGTGGTTGCCGGTCACCCAGTCGACGCCCGCGATGACACCGGCGGTGGTGCCGGAGCCGTTGTTGTCGAGCACGCGGACGGCCACGACCTTGGCCTTCTTGGCCACGCCGTAGGTCTTGCCCGCGATGGTCGTGGCGACGTGCGTGCCGTGGCCGTTGCCGTCCTGGGCGGTGTTGTCGCCGTCGACCGCGTCGTAGCCGTTGACCGCGCGTCCGCTGATCTCCGAGTGCGAGATCCGCACGCCGGTGTCGATCACGTACGCGGTGACGCCGGAACCGGCGCTGTCCGGGTAGGTGTAGGTGCCGGACAGCGGCAGCTTCGCCTGGTCGATGCGGTCCAGGCCCCAGGGGGCGTTGGACTGCGTGGCCGTGGCCCGGAGTCTCTGGTTCTGCTCGACGGAGGCGACCGCCGGGTCGGCGGCGAGTCTCTTCGCCCCGGTCGCGCTCAGCTTCGCGGAGTAGCCGTTGAGCGCGGACTTGAAGGTCTTCTGCACCGAGCCGCCGTACTCGGATATGAGGTCCTTGCCCTGGGCGGTGGCGGCCTTGAGACCCGAGCTCTTCTTCAGCGTGACGATGTAGCTGCCCTTGATCGCGTCGGCGGAGTTCGCCGCGATCACGGTGCCCTCGGCGGGGGCGGCCTGGGCGGGCAGAGCGGTGACCGCACCGAGGACGGCGGCGGTGGCGGTCGAGATCGCCGCGGCGATCACAGTCTTCTTGCTGCGCAGCGTTGCCATTACGAGGGAGTCCTCCTCATAGGCGGCGCGCCCGGGGTCGGGCGACGCGACTGTGGGGGGTGTGCGCGGGATCGCACACACAAGAAGGGAGCGGTGAGTGCCGCTCCCGTCGCGATCAGTAGCGTGGCCTCTCCGCAGGTCTAGATCAAGGGAGTTGACGTCTTGACATGCGTCTGTCACGTACTTGAAATCGAATACAAGGCGAATATGCGGGGTGTGTCCGGATAACGGCGGAGGGGTGGATGGCTCCGGTTCAGTCCTTCAAGTCGATCGGGGAGGCTCGGTGACGAGCCGGTCGGTGAACTCTCCCTCGACCGGGCCGCGTCGGGCCCCCGGCGGATCAGCCGGTGAAGCCCGGTACCACCAGGCCCGACTCGTACGCGATCACCACCGCGTGGGTGCGGTTCTGCGCGCCGAGCTTGGTGAGCACGTTGCCGACGTGCGTCTTCACGGTCTCCAGGCTCACCGTGAGCGACTGCGCGATCTCCGGGTTGGACAGACCGGTCGCCATCAGGCGCAGCACCTCCTCCTCGCGCCCCGTCAGCTCCGCCCTCGGCAGCGCCTGTGCGGAGTCCAGCGGGCGGGCGGCGACCATCCGGCGCAGTGCCGCGGGGAAGAGGATCGTCTCCCCGGCCGCCACCACCCGCACCGCTTCCGCGATCTGCCGGACCGGGCGCCGCTTGAGGACGAACCCGCTGGCTCCCGCGCTGAGCGCGGCGGTGACGTAGTCGTCGTTCTCGAAGGTGGTGATCACCACGACCTTCGGCGGCTCCGCCGACTCCGCGAGCAACTGCCGTGTGGCGTCGATGCCGTTCAGGCGCGGCATCCGTACGTCCATCAGGACCACGTCCGGCCGCACGAGCCGCGCCCGCTCGACCGCCTCGGTGCCGTCGGCCGCCTCGGCGACCACCGCGATCCCGGGCTGCGCCGCAAGGAGCGTACGCAGGCCGCTGCGGGTCACCTCGTCGTCGTCCGCGATGAGGAGGGTGACGGAGGTGTCCGGTGCGCTTGCCGCGGGCTCCGTCGCCCCGGCCGCGCCGGAGTCGATCATGCCGGAACCCGCACCGGCAGCCGGACCTCGAGGTGCCAGCGCCCTCGGCCGTCCGGTCCTGACGCGAACTCGCCGTGCAGCAGCCGCACCCGCTCGGCCAGACCGGGCAGCCCGTGCCCGGAGGTCGGGAAGGCGTCAGGTCCCGGACGGGCCGTGCCCGCCCCGTCCCCGTCGACGAAGCCGACTGCGTTGACCACGCCGAGCTCCAGCGCGTCCGGCGTCGCCGCCACCCGGATCCCGATCGGACCGCCGGACCCGTGCCGCAGCGCGTTCGTCAGGCCCTCCTGCAGGATGCGGTACGCCGCCCGCGAGAGCGTCCCCTGCACCTGTGCCAGGTCGCCCGAGAGATCGGGTTCCACCGCCGCGCCCGCGTGCCGCAGGCGGTCGATCAGGTCGGGCAGGTCGGCCAAGGTGCGGGTCGGCGCCGTCTCGGCCTGCTGCTCGCGCAGCACGCCGAGGACGTAGTCCAGGTCCTCCAGCGCCGCGCGTGCCGACTCCTCGATGCTGCGCAGGGCGGCCCGCGCGGCCACCGGGTCGTCGGAGAGCACCTCGCCCGCCACCGCGGCCTGGATCGTGGTCGCCGTGAGCGTGTGCCCGATCGAGTCGTGCAACTCGTGGGCCAGCCGGTTGCGTTCGGCCAGGTGCAGCTCCCGCTCGGCCGCCAGCGCGAGCCGCTCGGCCGGGGAGGGCCCGAGCAGCCGGGGCGCCGCCCACCGCAGGGCGCAGGTCACCGCCACGCACACGACCGCCGCGAGCAGCACGCAGCCGAGCGCCACCGCCCAGCGCTCCGCACCGCTCTCCGGCCGTGCCGACCAGCCGAACAGGCTCAGCTCCATCTTGGAGCGGAGCCCGTCGAACGGCAGCGTCAGGCCCGCGAGCAGCAGCGCCCCGCCCACCAGCGCCCCCGCCCACCCCAGCGCCACGTGCAGCAGCAGCCAGACAGCGGTGCGCCGGTGGTCGCCGCGGGCCGGCGGGGCCGGCAGCGGCACCTTCAGCAGCCGGCGGGCACCGGGTATCAGCGCCCGCCGTGTGACGCGGGCCAGCCCGAGCGTGCCGATGAGCGCCGCCCAGACCAGCAGGGTCAGCACCATCTGGATGGCTTGGGGCGCGGACGGCCACGCCAGCGCGGGCAGCATCGCGAAGGGCAGCAGCGGAAGGCTCGCGAAGGCGCCGCCCAGGGCGAAGGCCATGCCTGTGTACGTGGAGCCGCGCAGCAGCGGCCGGATTCCTCTGATCACAAGGGGCAAGTATGGCCAGCTCGCGCGCCGGGGGCCTCCCCCGATGGAGGGAGGCCTTTTTCCTGCTTTCCCGCGATGTGTGCCCGAGCCCCTGAAAACCATGATCGGTGGCCTGCCCCTCCGACAGGGGGGCGGCAGACGAGACCCGACCTCCCCAGGAGTTTCCTCATGCGTGAGCAGGAATCGCACCGGCCCCGTTCCTTCCGACGGCCGGGCACCCGGCGCATCGTCGTGCCGGCCGCCGCCGCGGTGGCCGTCGGCGTCATGGCGGTGGGTGCGCTGATGTCGCCCGCGGAGAAGGCGGGCGCGTCCGCGGCCCGGCCGGACTCCGTCCAGCGCGGCCTGGACGCCCTCGTACGCGCCGACGGCATGCCCGGCGCGCTCGCGAGCGTCAAGGGCCGCGACGGCCGCACCCGCACCTACACCGCGGGCGTCGGCGACCTCGCCACCAGGGCGAAGGTGCCCAAGGACGGGCAGGTGCGGATCGGCAGCAACACCAAGACGTTCACCGCGGTGGTCGTCCTGCAGCTGGTCGGCGAGAAGAGGATCCGCCTCGACGCCCCGGTCGACACCTATCTGCCGGGCCTCGTCCGGGGCAAGGGCATCGACGGGGGCCGCATCACCGTCCGCCACCTCCTCCAGCAGACCAGCGGGCTGCCCAACTACACCAAGTACGAGGACCTCGAACCCCGCTTCTACGAACCCCGCGAGCTCGTCGACTTCGCCCTCAAGCACCCGTCCGAATTCGAGCCGGGGAAGGGATGGGCGTACAGCAACACGAACTACGTGCTGGCGGGCATGATCGTCGAGAAGGTCACGCGCCACCCGCTCGCCGCGGAGATCGACCGGCGCGTGATCAAGCGCATCGGGCTGCGCCACACCTACTTCCCCGCCCCTCGCGACGCGACCATCCGCGAGCCCCACCCCAAGGGCTACCTCCAGGAAGCGAAGGGCACCCCTCCGCGGGACATCACGGAACTCGACCCCTCCTGGACCTGGGCCGCGGGCCAGATGATCTCCACCAACTCCGACCTCAACCGGTTCTTCTCGGAGCTGCTGCGCGGCCGCCTCCTGCCCGGGGCCCAGCTCGACCAGATGCGCACCACCGTCCCCGCCGACTACTTCGGCCACGGTGCCCGCTACGGTCTGGGGCTCGTGAGCAAGCCGTTGTCGTGCGGCGGTCTCTCCTGGGGCCACGGCGGGAGCTACCCCGGCTACGAGACCCGCGGCGGCGTCACGGACAAGGGCCGCCGCGCCGCCAACGTCGCCGTGACCGTCCAGCCGACGGACAAGGCGGCCGTCCGGCATCTGGAGAAGGTCGTGGACACGGCCCTGTGCCGATGAACGCCGCCCGACGAGGGTAGGACCGCAGCCGGGGCCGCCTCAGGGCCGGAGCGGGGGGCGGCGGTCTCCGGTGCCCCTGGTGCTGGAAAACTATCAGCGCTAGTTTGTAGCGCGGACGACAACCTGGAGGAATGCGATGAAGGCCCACGACGGGATGTACATCGACGGCGCCTGGCGCCCGGCTGCGGGCGCCGACACGATCACGGTCCTGAACCCCGCGGACGAGCAGCCCATCGGCCAGGTCCCGGCCGGTACCGCCGAGGACGTGGACGCCGCGGTCCGTGCCGCCCGCGCCGCCCTGCCCGGCTGGGCCGCGACCCCGCCCGCCGAGCGCGCGGCCGTCATCGGCGCCCTGCGCGACCGCCTCGTCGCCCGCAAGGGCGAGGTCGCCGAGACCGTCACCGCCGAGCTGGGCGCCCCGCTGCCGTTCTCCGAGGCCGTGCACGCCGGTGTGCCGATCCTGGTCTCCGGTTCGTACGCCGAGCTCGCCGCGACGTACCCCTTCCAGGAGAAGGTGGGCAACTCCACCGTCTATCTGGAGCCGGTCGGCGTGGTCGGCGCGATCACGCCCTGGAACTACCCCCTCCACCAGATCGTCAACAAGGTCGCCCCCGCGCTCGCCGCGGGCTGCACCGTCGTGCTCAAGCCCGCCGAGGACACCCCGCTCACCGCCCAGCTCTTCGCCGAGGCGGCGCACGAGGCGGGCGTGCCCGCGGGCGTCTTCAACCTCGTCACGGGGCTCGGCCCGGTCGCGGGCCAGGCCCTGGCCGAGCACGAGGGCGTCGACCTCGTCTCGTTCACGGGATCGACGGCGGTCGGCAGGCGGATCGGCGCCGCGGCGGGCGCGGCCGTCAAGCGCGTCGCCCTGGAACTCGGCGGCAAGTCCGCCAACGTCATCCTGCCGAGCGCCGACCTCGCCAAGGCGGTCAACGTCGGCGTCGCGAACGTCATGTCCAACTCCGGCCAGACGTGCAGCGCCTGGACCCGCATGCTGGTCCACACCGACCGGTACGACGAGGCCGTCGAGCTCGCCGCGGCCGCCGCCGCCAAGTACGGCGACCGCATCGGCCCCGTCGTCAACGCCAAGCAGCACGAGCGCGTGCGCGGCTACATCGCCAAGGGCGTCGAGGAGGGCGCCCGGATCGTGGCCGGCGGCCCCGACGCGCCCAAGGAGCGCGGCTACTACGTCCGACCGACCGTCTTCGCCGACGTCACCCCCGAGATGACCATCGCCCAGGAGGAGATCTTCGGCCCGGTGGTCTCGATCATCCGGTACGAGGACGAGGACGACGCCCTGCGCATCGCCAACGGCACCGTGTACGGCCTGGCGGGCGCGGTGTGGGCGGCCGACGAGGCCGAGGCGGTGGCGTTCGCCCGCCGCATGGACACCGGCCAGGTCGACATCAACGGCGGCAGCTTCAACCCGCTCGCGCCCTTCGGCGGCTACAAGCAGTCGGGCGTCGGCCGCGAGCTGGGCTCGCACGGCCTGACCGAGTACCTCCAGACCAAGTCCCTCCAGTTCTAAGGGAGTTCCCCGCATCATGGTCCGCGCCGCCGTACTTCCCGCCGTCGGGGCTCCGATGGAGATCGCCGACATCGACCTGCCCGAGCCCGGACCCGGCCAGGTCCGTGTCCGGCTCGCCGCCGCCGGGGTCTGCCACTCCGACCTGTCCCTGTCCAACGGCACCATGAGGGTGCCGGTCCCCGCCGTCCTCGGCCACGAGGGCGCGGGCACCGTCGTCTCCGTCGGCGAGGGCGTCACGCACGTCGCGCCCGGCGACGGCGTCGTCCTCAACTGGGCGCCCTCCTGCGGCAGTTGCCATGCCTGCACGCTGGGCGAGGTGTGGCTGTGCGCGCACGCCCTGGAGGGTTCGGCGAACGTGTACGCCCGCCGCGCGTCCGACGGCTCCGATCTCCACCCGGGCCTGAACGTCGCCGCGTTCGCCGAGGAGACGGTCGTCGCCGCGAACTGCGTCCTGCCCGTGCCGGACGGCGTGCCGCTCGCCGACGCCGCCCTGCTGGGCTGCGCGGTCCTCACCGGCTACGGCGCCGTCCACCACTCGGCGCAGGTCGAGAAGGGCGAGACGGTCGCCGTGTACGGAGTGGGCGGGGTCGGCCTCGCCGCGCTCCAGGCGGCCCGGATCGCGGGGGCCTCGAAAATCGTCGCGGTGGACGTGTCCCCGGAGAAGGAGGAGCTCGCCCGCCGGGCGGGGGCGACGGACTACGTGGCCGCCTCCGAGACGACCGCCCGCGACGTCCGCGCCCTCACGGGCAAGCAGGGCGTCGACGTCGCCGTGGAGTGCGTGGGCCGCGCGGTGACGATCCGTACGGCCTGGGAGTCCACGCGGCGCGGCGGGCGCACCACGGTCGTCGGCATCGGCGGCAAGGACCAGCAGGTCACCTTCAACGCCCTGGAGCTCTTCCACTGGGGCAGGACCCTCTCCGGCTGCGTGTACGGCAACTCCGACCCCTCGGTCGACCTGCCGGTCCTGGCCGGCCACATCCGCGCGGGGCGCCTGGACCTCAGCGTCCTGGTGACCGACCGGATCGGCCTCGACGGCATCCCGGCGGCCTTCGACAACATGATCGCGGGCAAGGGCGGCCGAGCGCTGGTCGTCTTCTGATCAGTCCGCGTCCCGCTCCGGCCGGTCCGCGTCCGACCGGTCCGCGTCCCGCGAACCGGTGAGCCGGGGAAAGGACTTGGCACCCGCCAGGAACACCAGCGTGGTCAGCACGAACGGCCAGGTGAAGGTGTGCCCGCCGGACGGCGCGAAGAGCGCCGACATCGCCGAGCCGACCGCCGTCGCCGCGGCGGCACCCACGAGTGCGTACGTGAGTGTCGCCGCCCGCGCGGGCAGGAAGACGCCGCACAGGGCCAGGGCGACGAGCACGGAGTTGTATCCCATCGTGCCGTCGGCGATCTGCGCGGCGGGGGCGCCGAGGGCCCACGCGGTGACGGTCCCGACGGTGCTGCCCAGACACGCCACGGCCGCCGCGCGACGGCTCGCGAGCAGGATGCCGAGGAGCAGCAGGGCACCCACGTACCACTGCGGCATGAAGAAGATCTCGGCGAAGGCGGTGAAGAACGCCCTTGCCAGCTCGTCGGGTCGGAGCGCGGTGGGTCCCGATGCCGGGCTGGTGAGGGCCGCGAGGCCCTCGCCGTGGTGCCAGACCCGCTGGAAGCCGGGTGCGGCGATGGTGGCCGTGGACGCGATCAGGCAGTACGGCAGGGTGAGCGTGGGCAGCCCCCAGACGCCGAGCAGGTTCGCCACGGCCGAGGTCGCGACGGTGACGACCACGCAGCCCGCGAGCGCGAGCAGCGCCGTCGACAGGTGTCCCGCGCCCAGGAAGACCGCGAGACACAGCGCCGTCAGGCAGGCGTTGAAGCCTTCGAGGCCGGACGCGACACGGGTCCGGTCCGCGCCGAGGAGCCGCGCGGTCGCCGTGCCGACGGCGGTGCCCGCCAGGCCGTAGAGCCCGTACCGCCAGCCCGCGGCGAAGAGCGCGACGCAGAAGACCGCGCCCGCCGCGACGCTCGGCAGAAAGGTGACCTGGGCCTGGCCGCGCAGCACCTGCGCGGCGAAGACGCGGACGCCGGGTGGCCCGATCGCCCGCCCCACGCCCTCACTTGAGCCCCCGGCGTCCAGCGCATCCGTCGCGTGCCCCACGGCCCCTCCCGTGTTACGTCCCTGTGTCGTCCGACAGGACGGATGCAGGTTACATCTACGTGTCCGTGCGCTCGAACCAGGTCATCAGGACGCCGTTGTCGAAGGTCTCGCGGGCGCTCGCGCGGAACCGGGTGGGGTCGAACTGCCCGTCGAAGACGGGGATTCCGGCCCCGGCGACCACCGGGTAGCTCTTGATGACGATCTCGTCCAGCTCGGGGAGCAGCGAGGCCGCGAGCCGTCCGCCGCCGCACAGCCAGATGTCCTGCCCCCGCTGCTTCCTGAGGTCGCGGACCAGGTCGAGGGGGTCGCCGCCGACCACGGTCACCGCCGGGTCGGGGGAGGAGGCGAGGGTGGTCGACACCACGTACTGGCGCAAGTGCGCGTACGGGCTCGTGGTGCCGTGGTCGAGGACCGTGCGGTAGGTGCCGTGGCCCATCAGCACGGTGTCGAAGCGGAGGTTGGGGGCGTCCGCGAGACCGGCGTGCGGGCGCAGGGCGGTGGGGACCGTCTCGGGGTAGCGGGCGTTGATCCGCGCGGCGTAGGCGGTGGCCTGGGCCGCGTCGCCCACGGGGTAGAAGTCGACCTCGCCGCCGGGGCCCGCGATGTAGCCGTCGATGGAGGCGCCGATGTAGTAGACGAGCTTGCGCATCTGTTAACTCCCCCTGTAGTACTTCTACTGTAGTGGTGGAAACGTAGTACTACACGTGGAGTGGTGTCAATGGTGCGCAGGAATGACGGACGGCGGGCGGCCCTGGTCGACGCCGCCATCGAGGTCCTCGCGGGCGAGGGTGCCCGCGGGCTGACCTTCCGGGCGGTGGACACCGCGGCGGGCGTGCCCACCGGCACGGCCTCCAACTACTTCAGCAACCGCGACGACCTGCTGACGCAGGCGGGCGCCCGGGTCTACGAACGGCTCACGCCCGACCCCGCGGAGGTCGAGCGCCAGCGCGCCGCCAAGCCCGACAAGGAGACCTACGTCGCGCTGATGCGCGAGGTCGTCGGCCGGGTC
This sequence comes from Streptomyces sp. NPDC025651, assembly GCF_055558735.1. Taxonomy (NCBI): domain Bacteria; kingdom Bacillati; phylum Actinomycetota; class Actinomycetes; order Kitasatosporales; family Streptomycetaceae; genus Streptomyces; species Streptomyces sp. NPDC025651. The sequence continues at coordinate 398,313 of NZ_JBVHLZ010000007.1, read as the reverse complement.
AGCGGCTTCCGCACCGGCTACCTCGCCCTGCTCGAACTCCGCCTTGAGGCGACCCGCCGCCCCGAGCTGCGCGCGGTCCTCACCGACCGCGTCCGCGCCGACCTGGACGCCAACCTCTCGTACCACGAGGAATCGGGTCTGCCGGGCGACGCCATGGCGGTCAAGCTCCTGTACCTGGCCTTCAACTGGCTCATCGTCGAACAGCTGACGCTCCCGGACGTCCTCTCGGAAGCGGAACGCGACGAGCTCGTGGCGGCGGCGGTGGAGCGCATCGTCACGGAGTGACGGGCCGTCCCCGAGGGCGTCTGAGGGCGGCCCTCAGACGCCCTCGATGCCGAGGTGCTCGGCGAGCGCTCGGCTTCCGGCGGCGGTGAGCCGCACCGCGCGCTCCGTGCCGATCCGTTCGCACCAGCCCGTCTCCAGGGCGTGGCGGCAGAGCGCGGCCCCCGCGGCGCCGGCCAGGTGGGGGCGGCGTTCGGTCCAGTCCAGGCAGGGGCGGGCCAGGGGGCGCCGGCCGGTGCGGGTGAGGTCGATGCCCAGCTCCGCGAACCAGGCGACGCCCTGGCCGGTCAGGGCGAAGCCGGTGTCCTGGCGGAGCAGGCCACGGGCCGTCATCGCCGCGGTGATCGTGATCCCGAGGCGGCCCGCCAGGTGGTCGTAGCAGGTGCGGCCCCGTGCCATCGCCGAGCTCGCGCCCGCCTCGCGCAGCGTGCGGGGCCGCGCGGGGGTCCCGGGGGTCACGTGCGCCGCGAGATCCTCCACCAGCTGGGCCACCCGTGCGTCGGCGAGCCGTACGTAGCGGTGCCTGCCCTGCCGTTCCTCGGCGAGCAGGCCGCCCGCGACCAGCTTGCCCAGGTGCTCGCTCGCCGTCGACGCCGCGACCCCCGTGTGCCGGGCCAGCTCGCCGGCCGTCCAGGCCCGCCCGTCGAGCAGCGCGAGCAGACAGGCCGCCCGCGTCTCGTCCGCGACGAGCGAGGCGAAGGAGGCGAGGGCGGTGGCCGTGGTGCTCTTCCTGGAGGTCTGCTTCATGTCCCCAGGGTGCGGCAGGGACGCTTCGGCGGGCGCCGAAGCGTCAGATGTCCGCCGAGGCGTCAGGCGTGCGCCGAACCGTCACGCGTGCGCCGTCACCTGTTCGTACTGCAGCGCGAGCCCGTCGAGCAGGGCCCGCAGGCCCGCCTCGAAGGCCCGCTCGTCGATGACCTGCTGACGCTCGGCGAGCAGATGGGCCTGGCCCAGGTGCGGGTAGTCCGCCGGGTCGTACGCGGCCTCGTCGTCCACGAAGCCCCCGGCGAACGAGCCGAGCGCGGAGCCCATGATGAAGTACCGCATCAGCGCGCCGATCGACGTGGCCTGCGCGGCGGGCCACCCCGCGTCGACCATCGCCCCGAACACCGCGTCCGCGAGCCGCAGTCCGGCCGGGCGCCGCCCGGGGCCCTGCGCGAGCACCGGAACGATGTTCGGGTGCAGCGTGAGCGCGGCCCGGTAGGAGACCGCCCAGTCGTGCAGCGCCGTGCGCCAGTCGCGCTCGTCGGCCGCGTCGAACATCGACAGGTCGACCTGGGCGCTCACCGAGTCCGCGACCGCCTCCAGGATCTGGTCCTTGGTGCGGAAGTGGTTGTACAGGGACGGCCCGCTGACGCCGAGTTCGGCGGCGAGGCGCCGCGTGGAGACGGCCGCGAGACCCTCGGCGTCCACGAGGGCGCGCGCCGTGTCGACGATGCGTTCTCTGCTGAGGAGGGGCTTGCGCGGTCGGGCCATGCGGCACATAGTAGGGCTGCCACAAGAAACTAGCAGTGCTAATTTAAATCTCGACGTGAAGAGGTGCCCACGATGAACCTGGAGCTCAGCGAGGAGCAGACCGCCGTCCGGCAGCTGGCCAAGGACTTCGTCGCGCGCGAGATCGCCCCGCACGTCGTCGAGTGGGACCGCGCCGAGAGCGTCGACCGGGCCATCGTGAAGAAGCTCGGCGAGGTCGGCTTCCTCGGCCTCACCGTCGACGAGGAGTACGGCGGCTCGGGCGGCGACCACCTCGCCTACTGCCTGGTGACCGAGGAGCTGGGCCGCGGTGACTCCTCCGTACGCGGCATCGTCTCGGTCTCCCTCGGCCTGGTCGCCAAGACCATCGCGTCCTGGGGCGACGAGGAGCAGAAGCGGCGGTGGCTGCCGGGGCTCACCTCGGGCGAGCTCGTCGGCTGCTTCGGGCTCACCGAGCCGGGCACGGGATCCGACGCGGGCAACCTCACCACCAGGGCCGTGCGCGACGGCGACGACTACGTCATCAACGGCACCAAGATGTTCATCACGAACGGCACCTGGGCCGATGTCGTCCTCCTCTTCGCCCGTACGAACGACGCCCCCGGCCACAAGGGCGTCTCCGCCTTCCTCGTCCCGACCGGCACCCCCGGGCTGACCCGCCGCACCGTCCACGGCAAGCTCGGCCTGCGCGGCCAGGCCACCGCCGAGCTGGTCCTCGAGGACGTCCGGGTCCCGGCGGCGGCCATGATGGCGCCCGAGGGCAAGGGCTTCTCCGTGGCGATGTCGGCGCTCGCCAAGGGCCGGATGTCGGTCGCCGCGGGCTGCGTCGGCATCGCGCAGGCCGCACTGGACGCGGCCGTGAAGTACGCGGGCGAGCGCGAGCAGTTCGGCAAGAGCATCGCCCGGCACCAGCTGGTGCAGGAGCTGATCAGCGACATCGCGGTGGACGTGGACGCCGCCCGTCTGCTGACCTGGCGCGTCGCCGACCTCATCGACCGCGGGCAGCCCTTCACCACGGAGTCCTCCAAGGCCAAGCTGTTCGCCTCGGAAGCCGCCGTGCGCGCCGCCAACAACGCCCTGCAGGTCTTCGGCGGCTACGGCTACATAGACGAGTACCCCGCCGGCAAGCTGCTGCGCGACGCCCGCGTCATGACGCTCTACGAGGGCACCAGCCAGATCCAGAAGCTCGTCATCGGCCGCGCGCTGACGGGGGTCTCGGCGTTCTGAGTACGCGTCTGAGTACGCGAGCGGATGTGGTGCGGGTCACTCCTCCCCGATGCTGCGGCCATGACTGAGCCAACCGTGAAGCAGCAGACCACGACCGCCTTCTACGGCCAGGCCATCGCGTCCTTCGCCGTCGCCCTGGGTGCGGTGGCCATCGGCATCGGCTACCTCGACGCCTCCGCCTGGGTGCGGGCGTTCCTCGCCATCTCCGTGCTGTACCTGACGACTTCCGCCTTCACCCTCGCCAAGGTCATCAGGGACCGGCAGGAGGTGGAGCGGCTCGTCAGCAGGGTCGATCAGGCCCGCGTCGACAGGCTGCTCGCCGAGCACGATCCGTTCGCCAAGCCCTGACCGCCGCCCGGCCCCCGACCCCGGCGCCCTAAGCGCTTGCTCACCGTCAGGGGTATGGTGTCCCTCCCGACGGGGTGAAGGAGTGGGACATGGGATCGGCGGCGGAGATCGAGGGCGAGGAGCAGCCGTGGGGCGAGGTCAGCCCCGACGCGGCGCGGCGGCTGCTGATCGCCGCAGTCGAGGCCTTCGCCGAGCGCGGCTACCACGCGACGACGACCCGTGACATCGCGGGCCGCGCCGGTATGAGCCCCGCCGCGCTCTACATCCACTACAAGACGAAGGAAGAGCTGCTCCACCGCATCAGCAGGATCGGCCACGACAAGGCCCTGGCCATCCTGCGGACCGCGGCGGACGGCGAGGGGAGCGCCGCCGAGCGGCTCACCGCGGCCGTGCGCTCCTTCGTCGGCTGGCACGCCGCCCACCACATGACCGCGCGCGTGGTGCAGTACGAGCTCGACGCGCTCGGCGACGAGCACCGCACGGAGATCGTCGCGCTGCGCCGCAAGTCCGACGCGGCCGTGCGGGACATCATCAACGACGGTGTGCGGGCGGGGGAGTTCGACGTCCCCGACGTGCCGGGCACCACGCTCGCCGTGCTCTCGCTCTGCATCGACGTCGCCCGCTGGTTCAACGTCGCGGGGCACCGGACGCCCGACGAGGTCGGCGCGCTCTACGCCGACCTCGTGCTGCGGATGGTGGGGGCTCAGAAGTAGTAGCGGGACACCGACTCCGCGACGCAGGCCGGCTTGTCGCCGCCCTCGCGCTCGACGGTGACCTGCGCCGTCACCTGCACTCCGCCGTCCTTGGTCGGCGTGACCTCGGTGAGCACGGCGGTCGCGCGCAGCCGCGAGCCGACCGGCACGGGGGAGGGGAAACGGACCTTGTCGGTGCCGTAGTTGATGCCCATCCTCATGCCCTCGACGCGCATCGTCTGCGGCACCAGGCTCGGCAGCAGCGACAGCGTGAGATAGCCGTGCGCGATCGTCGCCCCGAAGGGGCCCTGCGCCGCCTTCTCGGGGTCCACGTGGATCCACTGGTGGTCGCCCGTGGCGTCGGCGAAGAGGTCGATCCGCTTCTGGTCGATCTCCAGCCAGTCGCTGTACCCGAGTTGCTCGCCGACTCCGGCACGCAGTTCCTCGGCCGACGTGAAGATCCTCGGCTCCGCCATGTCCCTGGTCCTCCCAGACGTGTGCGACTACGTCATCTACGTACGCGACTAAGCGCTTGCTCAGCATGCTGGGTGCGCCGACGCGTGTCAACGGACCGGCCGTGAAGGCCCGCCGGGCCGACCATTAGGGTTCGAGAGGTGCCCCAGATTCCAGAGAAGGTCCACGAACTCACGGTCGGCCAGCTGTCCGCGCGCAGCGGCGCCGCCGTCTCCGCCCTGCACTTCTACGAGTCCAAGGGCCTCATCACCAGCCGCCGCACCTCGGGCAACCAGCGCCGCTACCACCGGGACACGCTGCGCCGCGTCGCCTTCATCCGCGCCTCCCAGCGTGTCGGTATCCCGCTGGCCACGATCCGCGAGGCCCTCGACTCGCTGCCCGAGGAGCGCACGCCCAACCGCGAGGACTGGGCCCACCTCTCCGAGCACTGGCGCACGGAACTGGACGAGCGCATCAAGCAGTTGGGCCGGCTGCGCGACCACCTGACGGACTGCATCGGCTGCGGCTGTCTGTCCCTGGAGACCTGCGTGCTCTCCAACCCCGACGACGTCTTCGGCGAGCGGCTCACCGGCTCCCGGCTGCTCGCGGAGCGCAGGACCGCGCCGCCGAAGTGAGCGATGCCCTCTCGCGGTGATCCGTCATCGCCGAGCACTCCCCCCCCCCGCCGCGGAACGACGTGACCACCGGAATTTCCCCGTGCCACGTCTAGCCGCAACCGTGGGAGCCGTATCAACGTGTTCTGTACGCAAGGGAGTTCGCGAAGGAGAGCACAGCAGCGCAAGTCCACGCCTATCGGGGGAGGGGCGATGTCGGTCGCCATTTGCTCATTGCTGTGGGACGCCGCACGGCACGGAAAGCAGACGATCAAGTACGACAGCGACGGGTACCACCTGGTGCGCTTCCCGTACGGCACGGGCCAGGAGTCGTACGACGCCTGGCGCATGCACGACCCGTCGAAGGGCGGCACGAGCCCCTCGAAGTTCCCGGACGCCCGCTCGGGGCTGATATGGCCCAGCCACGACGGCTGGGGCGTGCTCTCCGCGCTGGTCTTCTGGGGGCCCGACGGTGACCCGACCGAGTACCGCTCACGCTTCGTGCGTGACCCGCTGGGCCTGACGACCGGGTACGACTCGACGGCCACGACCGACTCGGCGCCCACCAGGGGCGGGCAGTACAGGTCCTACGTCTGGCAGATGTTCGTGCACCCGGACACACCCGTCGGGCTGAAGATCTCGGCGCGCGGCGCGGGAGACGTGAGGCTCGCCACGCCGCTGGTTCACGCCCAGTTCAAGCTGGCCATCCACATGGACGTGGCCACGCCGTGACCGCGCCGCTCCTCACGCCGACACCAGGGGGCGCAGCCGCCGGGCCCGCGCCCGGGCCACCGCGTCCGCGGTGAGGACGGGGCCGGGCACGACGATGCCGCAGCCCGTGCAGACCGCTCCCGATGACGGCTCGTGCGCCAGGCCGTGCTTCCAGACGAGGGCCGTGTCCGCGCAGACGGGGCAGGTGGTGCCCGGCTCCCTCTCCAGCGCCGCGATGAGCCGGCGCAGGACTTCGGCGAGGGGTTCGTGGGGGTGGACGTCGGGATCGTCGCACCAGGCGACCCCGCACCCTCCCCAGGTGCAGCGGTGCCAGTCGTCGTCGCTGCCGGGGCGCCTGAGCCCGTCGTGCTTCTCCTTGCGGCGGCGCTCCGCGAAGTCCTCCTCGTAGGCGAGCCACACGGCCCGCGCGGCCTCCAGTTCGTCGAGCGCGGCCACCAGCCGCGCCGGATCGGGTGACCTGTCCTCGGGCCCGAAGCCGGCCCGGGCGCACAGATGGTCCCAGGTCGCCCGGTGGCCGTAGGGGGCGAACCTCTCCAGGCACTTGCGCAGCGAGTAGCGCCGCAGTGCCAGATCGCTCTGCGGATCACGCACCTGTCTCGCGAGACTCCGGAATCCGGCCATCGCCCTGCACCTCCGTCACACGTACTGCCGTACTGGTACCCCGTGTTCCGTTTCTGCCGGTGTCGAAGCCGAGCCGAGGTCCGGTCGGCTTCGAAACGACGTCGCCGAGTAGACGTATCGACAAGCGATTCGGCTCCCATATCGGGCGACAGATTTTCGCTTGCCCGTTTGAACTGCGCTGACGCCTGCCGGAGGGGGGCGCGTTGTGGTGATTCGGAGAAGGCGACGCATGTTCATCTTTCGGGTTCGCCGACCCGCCAGTAGCCTCCGCCGCATCGGTCTTCCCCAGGACCCACAGGAGCACCCATGCGACGACGCATCGTCAGGCTCGGAACTCTCACGGCGGGAGCGGCGCTCGCGCTCGGCGCCTCGCTCGTGGCCCCGCTCCCGGGCGCCGGCGCGGCCCCGGGGGAGCCGGCGCCGAAGCAGGAGGCCGCCGACTACTGCGAGGGCCAGTGCGCGGACATCCTGCCGCCCGGCACGAACGGCAGTGCGACGCTCGCCGAGATCCTCGCCCACCGCGTCCTCGGCACCCGGCCCGCGCACGCGGACGACCAGGTGGGCCCGTACGACGCGCTCTCCTCCGGCTATCCCTCGCTCACCGACGACCGCCTCACCGAGTTCTTCGACGACGCCTCCTTCGGCGTACGCGAGGGGCAGGTCGCCTCCGTCACCACGCCGCGCGACGACGTGACGATCACGCGCGACAAGAAGTACGGCATCCCGCACATCAAGGGCACCACGCGCTACGGCACCGAGTTCGGCGCGGGCTACGCGGCCGGGCAGGACCGGCTCTGGCTCATCGACCTGTTCCGGCACATCGGGCGCGGCCAGTTGACCTCGTTCGCGGGCGGCGCGCTCGCCAACCAGGGCCTGGAGCAGCAGTTCTGGCCGCAGGCCCCGTACACGGAGCAGGACCTGGAGAAGCAGGTCGAGTACATCAGGTCGACGCAGGGCGAGCGCGGCAGGCAGGCCATGGAGGACGCGCAGGCCTACGTCGACGGGCTCAACGCCTACCGCGTCAAGTCCAAGAACGGCCGCTACTTCCCCGGCGAGTACGTCCTGACCGGCAAGATCGACGCGATCACCAACATCGGTGAGATCGAGCCCTTCGAGGTCACCGACATGATCGCCCTGGCCTCCGTGGTCGGCGGCCTGTTCGGCAACGGCGGCGGCGGGGAGGTCGAGTCGGCCCTCTCCCTGCTCAAGTCCCAGGAGAGGTACGGCATCGAGAAGGGCACGAGGGTCTGGGAGTCCTTCCGCGCCCGCAACGACCCCGAGGCCGTCCAGACCGTCCACGACGGCACGAGCTTCCCGTACGCGGGCAAGCCCGAGAAGGCGCGCGGCACGGCGATGCCCGACGCGGGTTCGGTCGAGCGTGAGCAACTCGTGTACGACCGCGAGGGCGGCGCCGGGTCCGGTGTGAAGGACCCGGTGAAGGCCCCCGAGAAGCTCAAGCCGCTCCAGGGGATGTACGACAAGGGAGTCCTGCCCCCGGACCTGTTCCGCGAGGACGGCCGCAAGAAGGGCATGTCGAACGCCCTCCTCGTCTCCGGCAAGCACACCGCGAGCGGCAACCCCGTCGCCGTCTTCGGCCCGCAGACCGGCTACTTCGCCCCCCAGCTCCTGATGCAGCAGGAGCTCCAGGGCCCGGGCATCAGCGCGCACGGCGTCTCCTTCGCGGGCGTCGGCATGTACGTCCAGCTGGGCCGCGGCCAGGACTACGCCTGGTCGGCCACCTCCGCAGGGCAGGACATCACCGACACGTACGCCGTCGAACTGTGCGAGCCGGGCGGCGGCACGCCCACCAAGCAGTCGACCGGCTACCTCTACCGCGGCACCTGCACGCCCATGGAGAAGCTGGAGCGCAGGAACGCCTGGAAGCCGACCCTCGCCGACTCCACGGCGGCCGGCTCCTACCGCATGCAGGTCTTCCGCACGAAGTACGGCATCGTCACGCACCGCGCCACGGTCGGCGGCAAGCCCGTCGCCTATGTCTCGCTGCGCTCCACCTACCGCCACGAGGCCGACTCGATCATCGGCTTCCAGATGCTGAACGACCCCGCGTACGTCAAGGACGCCGCGTCGTTCAAGAAGGCCGCGCAGCACATCAGCTACGCCTTCAACTGGTTCTACGCCGACGCGCGCGACATCGCGTACTACAACAGCGGCGCCAACCCCGAGCGCGCCAAGGACGTCGACCCCGCCCTGCCGGTGCTCGGCCGACAGGCCTACGAATGGCAGGACTTCGACCCCGAGAACAACACCTCCGCACAGACACCGCCCGCCCAGCACCCGCAGTCCGTCAACCAGGACTACTACATCTCCTGGAACAACAAACAGGCCAAGGACTACAACACGGCCGGTTTCGGGGGCAGCGCCGTGCACCGCGGGGACCTGCTCGACGGGCGCGTCAAGAAGCTCACCGAGGAGGGCGGCGTCACCCGCGCCTCGCTCACCCGGGCCATGTCCGAGGCCGCCGTCACCGACCTGCGCGGCGAACAGGTACTCCCCGAGCTGCTGAAGGTGCTGCGCAGCAAGCCGGTCACCGACCCGCAACTGGCCAGGGCCGTCCAGCAGTTGGAGGCCTGGCGCAAGGCGGGCGCGCAGCGCAACCAGACGGCGGCGGGCTCCAGGACGTACGCCCACCCCGACGCCGTGCGCGTCATGGACGCCTGGTGGCCGCTGCTGGTCGAGGCCGAGTTCGAGCCGGGCCTCGGCAAGGACCTGTACGACGCCCTGACGGCCCAACTGCCCACCGACGAGGCGCCGTCGGCCGGGCACGGGCCCACCGGCGCGCACGCCGGATCGGCCTTCCAGTACGGCTGGTGGGGCTATGCCGACAAGGATCTGCGCACGGTCCTCGGGCAGCCCGTCGAGGGCGAGCTCGCCGACGCCTTCTGCGGCGGCGGCGAGCTCGACGCCTGCCGCGACAGCCTGCTCGCCACCCTCGCGCAGGCCGTCGCCAAGCCCGCCACCGAGGTCTACCCCGGTGACGACTCGTGCAAGGCGGGCGACCAGTGGTGCGCCGACGCCGTCATCCACCGCCCGCTCGGCGGCATCACGCACCGCGCGATGCAGTGGCAGAACCGTCCGACGTACCAGCAGGTCGTCGAATTCCCCCGCCACCGGCCGTAGTGCGCGACCACCCGTAGTCCGCGGTTCGCCACCGCGTCAGGCGAAGGCGATCCGCCCCGCGGCGAACACGACGCGTGCCAGCTCCTCGTGGCACACGTCGCTGTGCGCGCCGGAGGGCGGACCGCCCCGCCGCACCACCGACGCCGCGTCGATGCTGACGCACCCCTTGGTGGGCACCTTCTCGCCGAGCTTGATGCGCTTGGTGCCGTCCACGGACCGGACGCCGTTGTAGCCGATGGCGCCCCAGCGCTCCCACAGGTTCAGGAAGCTCGTGGAGTCGCCCGCCAGCTTCGACGCCAGCGGATAGAGCCGCCCCAGGGCGTCGTCGAAGCGCGAGTAACAGGAGACCAGCGGGCCGTCGACGCGGCGCTGCATGCCGTGCAGCGCGCCGCCCCGCGACGTGTCGTGCGGCAGGCGCTCGGCGAACGCGTAGTGCGAGAAGGCCCCTTGGAGCAGCGTCACCGACTTCACCGTGCGGACGTCCGCGGGCATGCCGCGCAGCGCGTACGAGACGAGCCGGGCGCCGAAGCTGTGCCCGATCAGATGGACCCTGACCGCCGGCACGTCACCGGCGAGCAGGCCGATCGCGGCCCCGAGCCCCAACTGGCCCACGGCGCCCGCCCGCCGCTTCATCGCGTAGTAGGTGCCCTGCCGCAGCAGCTCGTGCGCGCCGCCCCACAGCCGCTTGCGCAGGGAGCCGAAGAGCTCGGGGCGTCCGTTCTCGGCGAGGGCGGCGGCGAACACCTCGCACACCTGGACCGCGTCGTCGGTGAGCATGGCGGGCTCGCCCGCCCCGGTGTCCTCGCCGAAGTGCCGGGCCGGGCTCGTCTCCCGCTGCGCGACCAGTTCGCGCACGAGGCGGCCGAACTCGTAGATGCGGGTGGGCACTTCCGAGCGCTCCGCGAGCAGCTCGGCGATCCGGTCGAGCGTCGCGCGGTGGTCGGGGAAGGCGCGGTCGAGCGCCCGCCGGGTCGCCGCGTCGAGGACGGGTCCGCCCGGCGGCGCGGCGGCGGTGACGGTGGCCGAGGGGTCGAAGTCGGGGATCGGCTCGTCGGCGAAGCGGATGGCGGGCCAGAGCACCCCGACGTAGCCGAGGCGCACCCCCGCCCCCGACAGGTCCCGGCAGGGGGCGAAGAAGCGGCGGTACAACTGCCGTGCGTCCCGCTGCTCGTTGTTCCAGCCGTGCGCGAAGACCAGCAGATCCGTGACGCGTTCGCGTTCCGCGCCGGACAGCAGCTCCTCGCGCTGCGCGGTGTCGACGTCGCCGTCGGCGTCGAAGGTCAATTCCCAGTAGGGCTCCACGCCGGTATGGTCCTGCCGCCCGGGCCACCTGGCCAGATGTCGCGCAGTACGCGCCGGTGCCGGTTCCCACCCCCGCAGGCTCCGGTCCCGGCGCGTGTCCTGGTGGTGCGCCGCTAGCCGCCCGACCTGCCGTGGCGGGCCCAGCGGTTCACCGGCGGCACCCAGCACAGCACGACCGCCGCGACGGCGGTGAGCAGTGAGACGAGGCTCAGCGCGACGACGGAATCGGGTTCGTAGTCACCGAGAATGAGGAAATGCGGGAACAGGGCGAGCACGGCCGAAATGGTGAGGAGAACCCGCGACCAGACGGCGGCGCCGCGGCGCGCGACAAGGGCGAATACGAGGAGGCAGACCCCCGTGAAAACGGCGAATCCGGCGCGGGCCGAGAGCGTTCCCGCCCGGTCGCTGACCAGCTCGTCCCACATCGGCCCCGTCAGGGCCCTGATGTCGGCCGCCGTCGTCCCCGACGGCAGGCCCACGACGTCCGGGTGGTCCGCGATGACGTCGTCGATGTTCTCCTCGGCCATGTCCTCGCCGCCCGCGAAGACCAGGGCGGCGCCGGCGAAGGCGGTGACCGCGGAGGCCGTCGTGGTCCAGAACAGCGCGGCGAGGGCGCCGGGCCGCTTGGCCGCGCGCCGCGTGGGCGGTGCTCCCGCACCCGGCGGTGCGGTGTGCGCGGGGGCGGCCTGGTAATGACTCACGAGCGTGACTCTCCTTGCAGAGATGATGGAACGAGTGGGATTGGCTCGACCATTCCATGGGTACCGGGAACGCATCCAGCGTTTTCTGTAAGAAATCCCCAGATAATTAGTGCTGAACTCCGGATCAGTTTCCCTCTGTGGTTATGCTGCAATGCCGTAAAAGACGAGGGAGTCGGAGAGCGAGAACTCGCGCATGGCATTATCAGAGCCGCAGCAGGACCCCACATCCGGACCGCGGCAGTCCCCCACTTCCGGACCGCTGCAGTACCCCACGGACCTCCTTGACACCACGATGGACCAGTTGCGCACGCTGCTCGCGGTGCACGAGAGCGGCACCGCGCTCGCCGCGGCCCGCCAGCTCGGCCGCGAGCAGTCCAGCGTGCAGAAGCAACTGGACACGATGAACCGCACGTTCGGGGCGCTCTGCGGCGAGGCCCTGGTCCTCAAGCGCGGCCGCGGCAAGGACGTCCTGTTCACTCCCACCGGCGAGGCCCTGGTCGACCTCGCGCGCCGCACCCTGGACCAGTGGACGGAAGGCGTCCACGACGCCAGGCGCCGGCTCGGCAGGACCCTCTCCGTGGGCTCGACCCGCTACACCCTGGGGTTCCTCCTGGACGCCGTGGAGCGGGTCAGCGAGGCGTACGAACGACGAGGCGTCGACCTGAAGGTGACGCATGTGCGCACCGGCGACCTCTTCGCCAGACTGCAGGCCAAGGAGTTGGACCTGGTCTGCGGCTCCATCGTCGTGACCGAGGGGCAGGAGGCCGAGCTCGATCCGTACGAGATCATCGAGTGGCGCCGCAGCGGCCTCTCGCTGCTCACCAACCTGCCCGAGGAGCGGCTTCCGGGACCCTCCGTCACCGCGGGCCGGCTGACCAGCCTGCCCCTGGTGGTCTCCGCGGGCGGCCTCATCGCCCGCTTCCTCACCGCCTGGTACGGCAGCGACTACCGCCAGCACCTGTCCGTGGCCGCCGAGATAGAGGCCGCGCACTACGGCTTCGAGCTGCTGCGCTCGGGCGTGGTCAGCGGGGCGATGCTGGTCACGCAGGGCATCGGGGAGGCCGCCGAGAGCGGCAGCCTGCCCGAGGCCGGGGGGCTTCGGCGGCTCGACATCATCGGGGACGTCGGGCCGAAGACCGAGGTTCTGGTGGGGGTGTTCACACGGCGCGGCGACCGGGCGTCGTGCGGCCCGGGGCACCCGCTGAATCTCTTGTGGGAGGCGCTGTCCAAGGACAACGGACGCTGGTGGCTCAGCCGTTGAATTCGACGTCCGGCGCTCCCGGATATGTGGTCTGGACATGTGGAGAATGACGCGTCACGTGAATTCGCCCGCGGCTCACGCCGGTTCCCGCTCCCGCGGCTCAGGTCAGTTCGCGCTCCCGCGTCTCCGGCAGCGCGAGGACGCAGAGCAGCGAGACGACCGCCATGGCGCTCACGTACCAGCCCACCGACGAGGAGCCGAACGCCGACTGCAGCCGGGTGGCCACCAGCGGTGAGACCGCGCCGCCGAGCACACCGCCCAGGTTGTAGGCGAGCGAGGCGCCCGAGTAGCGCACGTGCGTGGAGAACAGCTCCGGCAGATAGGCGCCCATGGGGCCGTAGACCACCCCCATGCAGAACAGCGCGCCGCCGATCGCGAGGGCGACGAGCACCGGCTGCTCGGTGTCCAGGAGCGGGAAGAGCACCAGCCCCCACACCACCGCGAGGCCCGCGCCCGCGAGGACCAGCTTGCGCCGCCCGTCCCCGTCGGAGCGGGTCGCGGCGAGCCAGGTGCCGGCCGCGAGGAAGAGGCAGGCGACCAGGGAGAGGCCCAGCATGGTGTTGCGGGAGATGTGCAGGGTGCCGGTGGCGTAGGAGAGGCAGTAGGTCGTCGCCGTGTAGAAGAGGCCGTACGCGACGACCATCCCGCCCGCGCCGAGCAGGAGTTCGCGCGGGTGGCGGCGCAGCACGTCGAGCGCGGGGGCCTTGCTGGCCTCCTGCGCCGCCATGACCTTGGCGAAGACCGGCGTCTCGCTGATCTTGAGGCGCACGAACAGGCCGACGGCGACCAGCAGGAACGAGAGCAGGAACGGCACGCGCCAGCCCCACGAGCGGAACGCGTCGTCCGAGAGCACGGACGAAAGCAGCCAGAAGACGCCGGTCGCCGCGAAGAAGCCCACGGACGGGCCGAGTTGGGGGAAGGCCGCGTACAGTCCGCGCTTCTTCCTCGGCGCGTGCTCCACCGCGAGCAGCGCCGCCCCGCCCCACTCGCCGCCGAGCCCGATGCCCTGCAGGAAGCGGAGCAGGATCAGCAGGACCGGCGCCCAGATGCCCCACGTTCCGTAGCCGGGCAGGAGTCCGACGAGGGCGGTGGAGAGGCCCATCAGGAGCAGCGAGGCCACCAGGACCGACTTGCGGCCCACCCGGTCGCCGAAGTGTCCGAAGACCACCGAGCCGATGGGCCGGGCCGCGAACGCCACCGCGTACGTGGAGAACGACGCGAGGGTGGCGTTGACCGGATCGAGGGTCGGGAAGAACGCCTCGTTCAGGACGAGGGCGGCCGCCGTGCCGTAGATGTAGAAGTCGTAGAACTCGATGGCCGTCCCGATGAAGGAGGCCACGGCCACTCTTCGCATGCTCTCCGGGCCGGTGTCCGACGGCTGGTTCTCACCCTGGACCTGCTGTTTCGCTGTCTCTGTCGCTTCGCTCTGCACGAGCGGCACTCTTGTGGTGGATGTAGGGAGCAGTCAATAGGTGGTACGGCCGGTCTCGATCACTGAGACTGGCGATGGGCCGCCGTGACCTCGTGCAGATGGACGAGGATGTCGTGGGACGGCGCGAGACGGACCTTGTACGGGCCGTCGGGCCACCCCGATCCGATGCTGCGGGTCTCGCGCGCCTCGCTCAGCCACTTCCGGGTGTCGGCGGGCAGCTTCCGCAGATCCACGAAGTAGTCGTCGAACCGCACCTTGTCGAGGGTGTGTTCGTTCATCCCGCGCGTCGCCGGGCCCAAGGAGAAGGACTTCCACTCGCCGCCGTCCTGGCCCTGCGCCATGAACGACCCCCGGTCGAAGGTGAATCCGATGCTCGCGTACCGCTTGCCGAGCCGGTCGCGCAGGAAGGCGCCCTGCATCTTCGGGTAGCGCGGGTCGTAGGACTCGTACGCGACATGGGCGTTGTGCGCCGAGAGGAACACCTTGCCGCCGGCGTACCGCTGCCACCACGCGGTGTTGTCCGCCATCATCCGGTCCCGGTACAGCATCGCCTCCTTCTGGCCCTCCGCCGTGTCGAGCGGGAAGGCGAACGTGTCCCCGGTCTGCGCGACGGACCTGGCGTGCTGCAGGGCGAGTTCGTAGGCGCCGTCCTTCTCGGCCGGTCGGCGCTTCTTCAGCAGGTCGTACGCCGCCGTCGCCTTCTTCGCCAGCGCCTTGCGCTCGGCGAGCGGCAGTCCCATGTAGGCGTCGCCGTCCGTCAGACGCCGCAGCGGCGCGTACAGCTCGTCGATCCGGGGCAGCAGGTCCGGCTCGTGCGCGCGCACGTAGTTCCGCACCCCGTCGAACAACTCGACGCCCTGCTCCGGGTAGTTGAGGTCGTTGCCCATGAAGCGCAGCTGCCGCTCCGGGTGCCTGTCGTTGTACGCCCGCATCCAGCGCAGCAGATGGACGTACTCCTCGGTGTCCCACGGGGTCTTCGCCAGCTCGCGGTGGACCAGCTCGCGCGCGTCGCCCTTGCCGCCCCGCACATAGGCGTCGAAGCGAAGCCCGGTCGTCCAGCTCACCTCCTGCGCGAAGGTGGTGAACCCCTTCACCTCCACGAGGTGGCGGAACACCCGCTCCTTCATCGTGAAGAACTCGTGCGACCCGTGCGTCGCCTCGCCCAGGCCCACCACCGACGCGTCGCCGACCATCCGGGCGAGCGGCCGCAGGTCCTTCGTGCTCCCGCCCGGGTCGGTGGACCGCAGGGGATGGGCCGCGCGCTCGATCGCCGCGACCGGATCCGCGGGACGCGGCGCCGCCCCCGCCGCCTGCGGGGCGATCAGCGCCCCCGCACCGGCGGCCGCCACCACCAGGAGCGGAACCCCCCGACGCGTCACCCGTGTCATGCCGAACCTCCTCAACTCGCCTGAACCGACTGTGAGATCACGATCCCGCGCGCGGCGGGCGCATCGCCATGGAGCAGGCACCCACATGAGCGGTGGGGTCTGCCCCACCACGGCCCGGGCGTGTACGTTCTGCGCCATGGCGCAATTCGTACTGGTGGCAGGAGCCTGGCTCGGATCGTGGGCATGGCAGGAGGTGGCGGAGGAACTGCGGGCGGCAGGACACGGCGTCCATCCGCTGACGCTGTCCGGCCTCGCCGACAGACAGGACGTGCCCGCGGGGCAGCGGACCCACGTCCAGGACATCGTCGACGAGGTCGAACGCCTCGACCTGCGTGACGTGGTCCTGGTCGGGCACAGCTACTCGGGCATTCCGGTCGGCCAGGCCGCCGAGCTGATCGGCGACCGCCTCGCCCACGTGGTGTTCGTCGACGCCAACGTCCCCGTCGACGGCGAGTCGTTCGCCTCCGTCTGGTGGCAGGGCCAGGAGGCGTTCGAGGCCGAGCTCGCCGAGAACGACGGCTTCTGGGCGCCCCTGACCGCCACCGACTGCGACGGACAGGAGCTGGACAGCGAGCAGGTCGCCCGGCTCACGAGCGGGGCGACGCCGCACCCGGGCGCCACCCTGACCGAGCCCGCGGTCCTCGCGCGCCCGCTCGACGAACTGCCCGCGACGTACGTCAAGTGCCTGCTCGACGGGGACGAACCGATGGACGACGTCGCCGAGTTGCTCAAGAGCGAGCGCTGGCGGCTCGTCGAGATGGACACGGGCCACTGGCCGATGTTCTCCCGGCCGCGCGAACTGGCGAGGATCCTGCACGGCAGCGTGAGCGCCTAGGAGGCGGCGCGGCGGGAAGCGGACAGGGGACGGGAAGGCCGCGGCGGGTGCGGTGCCGACACCGTGCCCGCCGCGGTTCCCCGAAGGTCACGAGGAGGTCTTGGTCACCTCCAGGTCGGCCATGGGCTCGGCGACACCGCCGCCGGGCGGATCGGCGGCCTCACTCGCACCGTTGTCGGGGTTGGGGTCCGCGGTCTCGGACTTGGAGGAGGCGGTGTTCTTGAGGTCCTTGCCGTCGCCGGTGTAGCCGGGGTCGAGCTTGACCTTGAAGGTCCACGACTTCGAGGTGTTGTTCTTGACGACGTCGGCGGTGCAGGTCACGGTCTGCCCGTCCGCGGTGCAGCCGTCGGCGGAGGAGACGAAGGCGAGCGGGGCGGGCAGCTCGTCGGCGGCCACGACCTTCGTGGCGTCCGAGGGCCCGGCGTTCTTCGTGGTGATGGTGTACGAGAACTCCTCGCCCGGGGAGACCTTTTCCGAACCCACCGCGGTCTTCTCGGTGGACAGGTCGGCGGCGGCCTTGCCGATGGTTCCGCCGTCGGGCAGTTCCGCGGAAGCGGTGTTGTTCCCGGCCTGGGGGTCCTCGGTGTCCGAGACGATGTTCGCGTTGTTCTTGAGGTCCTTGCCGTCGCCGGTGTAGCCGGAGTCGACGCGGGCCAGGAACGTCCAGGTCTTGCTCTCCTCGACGCCCAGCTCGGCCACCGGGCCACAGGTGACCTTCTGGCCCTCGGCGGTACAGCCGTCCTTGGAGGAGACGAAGGTCAGACCCGCGGGGAGGGTGTCGGTGACCTTGGCGTTCTTGGCGACGGAGGGCCCGCTGTTCTTGGCGGTGAGGGTGTAGGTGACGGTGCCGCCGGGCGGAACCGGCGCGCGGCCCCGGTCGGTGGCCGAACCGTGCAGATACCGGAGGGCCGCCGTGGCCGCCATGGACAGGTCGGCGCCGCTCGCCCTGGCGGGAGCGGGGCCTGTGGCCGACTGGGCCAGGGCTGCGGGAGAGGCGCACAGGGGCACCGCACAGGCCAGCGCGGCCACCGCCGCGGCCGAGCTCATGCGCCAGGGTCTCTTCTTCGATGTCATGTCGGTTTCTGTTCTTCCTCGGTCGTGCCACGGCTGTCCGGGGGCGGGGCGGCGGGATCGCCGAGGTCGCCCTCGACGCGGTGGCATGGGGGTGGGACGGCCGCCGTGGGACGGTGGCCGCGGTCCGGTCCTGTCCGGCCGCCGGGGGAGGGCGGCCGGACAGGGGCGCGGAGGGTTCAGGAGGAGGTCTTGGTCAGGTCCAGGTCGGCCATGGCGGGCCTGACCTCGACGGGGTAGTCCTCGACCTCGCCGGCCTTGGCGTACTGGCCGGTGGGCAGGGGGGAGATCACCGAGTCCTCGTACAGGCGGATCCGCAGGAAGGCGGTGCGGTTCTGGGTGAGGGCGGAGGCGGGGACCCGCCATTCGAGCCGGGCGGTGGTGCCCCCGGCGGCGACGGCGGCGGTGACGCGTTCGTCGTCCTCGAAGGTGCCGTCGCCGTTCAGGTCGAGCCAGCCGGCCACGGTGGCGCCGCGTCCGGCGTCGCTGTTGGTGACCGGAACGGTCACGCCGTAGGCCGCCGAATCGAGGACCGGCACGGCGGCCAGGGCGTCGTCGGTGTCGCCGAGACCGTTGTAGTCGCCCACCGTGTCACCGGTGAACGGGCGGCGGGCGTCGGCCTCGACGGTCTTGCCCGCGCCCAGCGAGAAGCCTTCGACGACCTGGGAGTAGGGCCCGTCGTTGTCGAAGGTGGTGTGGAACGAGTCGGGGGCGTCGCCGAAGTCACGGGTGATCACGCAGCCGCCCGCGTCGGTGACGTCGTTCGCGGCGTCACCGGTCATCTGGGAGATGACCTGGGCGGGCTTGATCTGGTCCTTGGCGATGGGCTTGGCGGCGGTGGAGGCCGACAGGTCCACCTGGACGACCTTGCCGCCCTTGTCGATGGCGTAGAAGTTGCCGATCTCGTCGAAGAAGTTCGACCGATAGGCGTTGTCGGGGCTGGGGAAGACGTCGTACGCCAGGTCCTGGGGCATCGGGTTGCGGTCGCTCTTGGGGTCGGCGACCTTCAGGGTCCGGTTGTCGGCCAGGTAGAGCAGCCCGTCCTTGGGGTGCTGGGCCCAGTCCCACCAGTTGCCGCCGCCCGGCGGGGGCAGCTTGACCGCCTGCGGCGTCGGGGCGGTCAGGTCGATGGTGGCGCCGTTGCTGCCGGAGTTGCCCGCGATGAAGTACGTCTTGCCGTCGGCGCTGACCGTGCCTTCCTCCCAGTACCCGTTGCCGGGCAGGTCCTCGATCTTCTGGCGCTTGATGTCACCGGTGGGCGTGTTGGGGTCGATGGTGAGCAGGTCGAAGCCGTCCCGGGAGATCGCGTAGATCCGGTCGGTCAGGACGCTGTATCCCATCGCGTCGAAGCCCTTCTCCCACACGATGCCGGTGTCCTTGGCGTCGCCGGTGAGCGGGTTCATCCGGTACAGCTTCGTCGGCGCCGTCCCGACGGCGGTGTAGGTGTAGGTGTGGCACTCACCGGCGCGCCGCGGGTTCGCGGTGAAGCCCGTGGTGATCGTCGCGCGGTCGTCGGCGGGGTCGACGTCGACCACGTCGGCCGGGGCGGTGACCTCTGCGGTGTTCTCCACTTCCTGGGGAAGCGGCGGAGCGATGGCGGTGAAGAGGTAGGTGACACTGCCGTCGCGCTTGAGGTCGGCGGTGGTCTCCAGGGTGTTCCCGGTGCCCGAGGGCTGCCCGCAACTGCTGCCCGCGGAGGCGGTGCAGGTCCAGGAGGCATCGGTGAACTGGGCGGGCAGCACGTCCTTGACCCGCGCGCCGACGACGTCGTTGAGGTCGTCGTTCCGCACCGTCACGGTGTACGTGACCTTGGTGCGCGCGACCGGCTTGTCCGGGCCCTTCTTGGTCACCGACAGGTCCACCGGCAGGCCAACCCTGAGGTTGCCGATGTCGTGGTTGTTGGTGGAGCCGCCGGTGCCGGCGGAGAAGCCGATCCGGAGCTTGTCGGGCAGGGCCGGCTGACCGGAGACCTGCGAGATGTCATAGCGGTCGACGACCTGCTGCATCGGTGTGCCCGGACCCGTGTCGGAGGAGACCGACATCAGCAGCTTGCCGTCCTTGGGCACCACGCTGACGCGCGCGGTGCGGAACTGCTCGCGGTCCTTGGTCTGCACCGAGTCGCCGGGGGCCTTGACCGCGGTGGCCTGGCCGTAGCCGGTCCACTTGCCGTCCACCTCCTTCCCGCCGCCGCGCAACACGATGTGGTTCGGCTTCCTGGGGTCGGAGAAGTTGCCGTACTCGTCGAACCCGACCCCCGCGAATCCGCCGGGCAGACCGATGTAGCCGAGGTTGCCGCCGCTGCCGCCTGTTCCCTTCGGCACGGAGGCGTCGGAGAAGAACATGGCCAGGCCGTCGCCGTAGCCGTTGCAGCCGAAGAGACCGCAGTGGTTGTTGCCGCCAAAGGTGGCGTAGGTGAACTCCGCGACCACGCCGAGGTCGGTGTCGAACCCGTCGTTCATCTGCCAGGAGCCCGCCTGGTCCTTGGCGTTGCTGGTCAGGCGCAGCCAGCCGTCGTCGTACGTCGCGGATCCGCTGACCGTGCCGGACGCGTCCGTCTCCTCGAAGGTCTCCTCGAAGGGGAACGGGCCGGGGGCGGCCGCCCGTCCGGCGCTCGTGACCGGTTCCCCGGCTCCGTGCCATGGGGCGGCGACGGCGAGGGGGGCGAGGGCGAGCCCGGTGAGGACCGTGGCGGCCAGAGCCGTGGTGCGCCGTCTCAGCCGGGTGTGCCGGAGCGTGTGGGGGGTGGTCTTCTTCTGCACTGTCCTGCCTTCTTCGTTCCGGGACGAGCGGCCCGTGGGCCGTGGGCCGCCCGTGCTTGCGGGAGGGTGAACGGGCGTGCGGCCCCCGGCCCGTCCTGCGTCAGCGGATGCGGCGGCGTGCCGCGTACGTCAGGCCCACGCCGCCGGCCAGCAGCAGTCCGGTGGCCCACAGCGTCCACTCGGGCTTCTCGTCACCGGTCTCGGCCAGCACCGGCGGCTGGGGCGTGCCGTTCTCCGTGCCGGTGTCCGTGCCGGTGTCCTGACCGGTCTGCGTACCGGTGCCGGCGGCGGGCGGCGCGACAGGCAGCGGGCCGCCGTCGGGGCCCGAACTGCCGGGCGGGTTACGGTCGTTGTCCGGGTCGGGATCGGGCGTCGTGGACTGGGCGGAGGCGATGTTGTCGAGATCGTCCCCGGTGCCCCGGTAGGCCGGGGAGAGCCGTACGACGACGTCGAACTCGATGCTGCGGCCCGCCGCCAGCGTGCCGGCCGAGCAGGTGACCGTCTGGCCCTGGGCGGTGCACCCGGAGGTGGCGCGCTTGAACAGCAGGCCGTCCGGGAGCCGGTCGGTGATCTTGACGTTCTGGGCGTCGGAGGGGCCGTTGTTGGTGACCTTGATGCGGTAGGTGAAGGTGTCGCCGGGGCCGACCCGGGACTGGCCCGGCGGCAGGATCGCCGTCTTCGTGGTGGCCAGGTCCGCGCTGCCCCGCGCGGCCGTGGTGACCGAGAAGGTGTCCGTGTTGTTCTCCGGGGAGCCGTCCTCCGGGCTGGACACCGTGACCGTGCCGCCGGCGAGTGCGGTGCCCACAGGTGCGTGGGCGCCGATCCGCATGGGGAAGGCGAGCGTGGCGGACGAACCGGCGGCCTTGCGCCGCGCGGTGCGGTCGGAGCCCTTCCCGTCGAGGGCGGGCACGGCCTCCAGGCCCGCCTCGACGGTGCAGCGCAGCGCCCTGCCGCCCTCCCGGACGACGCACCCGCCGGGCAGGGCCGCGCGCCCCGTGCCGATGTGTGCGTGCAGGCCCGTGGAGCTGACGTCGATCTTCAGCGGCGGGTCCGTCCGCCCGGCATCGGCGGGCAGGGGCAAGTCCGTGTCGAGGCGGGCGGGCAGACCCGCGCGCGCCACGGTGACGTGCTCGGGCAGGGCGATGTCGACCACGGCCTTCTGACGCGTGGTGGATGGACCGCGGTTGGTCACCGTGACCTGTCCGAGCGCGACCGTGCCCGGCAGCACCTCGCCGACGACCTCGTGGGCGCGGACCTCCAGGTCGGCCTCGGCCTTGCCCGGACTGTGCCCGCCCGGACCGGGCAGCCCGCTGGCGGTGGCGGTGTTGTTGCCCGGCTTCGGGTCGGTGCTCCGCGCGCTCACCCGGGCGGTGTTGACCACGTCGGTGCCGTCGCCCGTGTACGACGGGGACAGCCGCACCGTGAGGGTGAACGTCTTCTCCTCGCCCGGCTTCAGCTCCGGCAGCTCCGGGCAGGTCACCGCGGCGCCGTAGACGCCCTTGTCCCCGGTGCAGCCGTCCTTCGACGAGACGAACGCCAGCACCTTGGGCAGGGCGTCGGTGACCTCGACGCCCTTGGCCGTCGAAGGGCCCCGGTTGGCCACCGTGATCTCGTAGTCGAATGTGGAGCCCGGTGCGACCGGCTTGTCGCCCTCGGCCACCTTCGTGACCGTCACATCGGCCGCCGCCCCGGCCGGACGGCCGCCCCCGGGCAGTCCGGAACCCCCGGTCGGGCCGGTGTTGTTGCCGTCGTCGGGATCCTTGGTGGTCGATGCGACCCGCGCCACGTTGGCGATGTCCGAGCCGTCGCCCGCGTAGTCGGGGTCCAGGCGCACGGTGAGCACCCAGGACGCCTCTTCGCCGACGGCCAGCGCCGTCCGCGGTCTGCAGGTCACCGTCTGCCCCGACGCGGTGCAGCCGTCCTTCGACGACACGAACCGCAGCGCTGCGGGCAGTTCATCGCTGACCTCGACGTCTCTGGCCACCGAGGGGCCGTGGTTGGTCACCGTGATGGTGTACTCGAACGTCTCTCCCGGGGCGACCGGCCCGTCGGCCCGCCGATGTCCGACCGCCAGGGCCGAACTCGACGCCTCCGCCGCCTTCGAGGCTCGCTCCGTCGCCTTCGAGACGCCCTCCGCCGTCCCTGCCGTGCTGCCGCCCGGGGCCTTCAGCAGTTCCCGTCCTGGCTCGCGGGCCCGGTCGGGTGGTCGGTGACCGGCGCCGCCGCCTCCACGCACCCCCGAAGCGGGCTTCTCGGCAGGAACCGCCGCCCGCGATGAAATCTGACGCTCAGTCAATCGCCCTGCGCCGTAGAGGGTTTCGTCGGGACCGGCGGCGTGGGCGCTCGGTGCGGCCAGCAGGGAGGCGGCAGCGATCGTCGAGGACGTCAGCGCGGTCAACAGATGGCGCTGCGCCCGTCGGTCCTGTCGGCGGCGTTGCGGGGAAGTGGTCACGGCGGGCCTTCGTTCCTGTCCAAGTCGACGAGTTCGCATGCCCGACGGCGCCCGAGGGGCCACTGGCCACAAGAGGGCAAGAGGGATCGCCGGGCCTGGGTCGGCCAGGACGTTCATCGATGAGAGCGGGGCGGCCCGCCCGCCGACAGCTCGCGGCGGGCGGACCACACCTGCTCACGGCGTTCGTGCGCGCCGTGGAATGCGTAAATATGATCATGGTCGTCGAGGGTGGGAAGTGGGTGAGCCACACCTGAATGTCACTCTGTCAGCGCAGCAGTTTCCGGAGGCGTCGGCCGACGGTGAGGCTTCTTCAACTTCCTGTTGAGGCAAGGCTTCTGGCGGCGGCCTTTCCCCCTCGTCGCCGCGGATCCCGACCCCCAGGCCGGGCCGTTCAGGAATAGCGCAGGTACCTGCGGCGCACCGCGCGGAAGTCGGCGAGCTCGTCCGCCCAGGCGCCCGTCACCTCGTCCGTGTCCGCGCCCGCTTCGATCATCGTGCGCACCCGCGCGGATCCGGTGAGCCTGTCGATCCAGTGGTCGGAGCGCCACGCGAAGCCGCGCCACGCCTTCCTGGCCGTCACCAGGAGCGCGATGCCGGTGCGCACGGGGTCGTACGCCTCGCGGTCGTGCACATGGAGCTGGACGCCGCCGACGGTCTTCCCCTCGAACTTGGAGAACGTGGGGGAGAAGTAGGCCTCCCTGAAGCGCACGCCGGGCAGGTCGAGCCGCTCCAGCGCGGCCGCCCACCGCCGGTCGATGCCCTCCGCGCCGAGGAGTTCGAAGGGGCGGGTCGTACCGCGCCCCTCCGAGAGGTTCGTCCCCTCGAGGAGGCAGGTGCCCGCGTAGGCGAGGGCGGTGTCGGGCGTCGGCATGTTCGGGCTCGGCGGTACCCACGGCAGCCCGGTGGCGTCGAAGAAGTCGGCGCGCCGCCAGCCCGTCATCAGCACGGTCTCCAGCTCCACGGGGCGCCCCAGGAACTCCCCGTTGAACAGCAGCGCCAGCTCCGCGACCGTCATCCCGTGCGCCTGCGCGATCGGCTCGCGCCCCACGAAGCTCGCGAACTCCTCGTGCAGGACGGGTCCGTGGGCCTCCCGTCCCGAGATCGGGTTCGGCCGGTCGAGGACCACGAGGCGCCTGCCCGCGAGCCGCGCGGCCACCATGCAGTCGTACAGCGTCCAGATGTACGTGTAGAAGCGGGCGCCCGCGTCCTGGATGTCGAAGAGGAGCGTGTCCGCGCCGGATGCGGCGAAGACGTCCGCGAGTTCCTTGCCGCTCTTGTTGTACGTGTCGTACACGGGCAGCCCCGTGGCCGCGTCGTCGTACCGCCCCTCGGACCCACCCGCCTGCGCGGTCCCGCGGAAGCCGTGCTCGGGGCCGAACACCGCGACGACGTCGACGCGTTCGTCGGCGTGCAGGACGTCCACGACGTGCCGCACGTCGCGCGTGACGCCCGTGGGGTTGGTGACGACGCCGACCCGCCGTCCTTCCAGGAGCGCGTAGCCGTCGGCGGCCAGGCGCTCGATACCGGTGCGCAGCCCACGGGGCCCGGGGGCGGGGGCGCCCGACGCCGCGGCGGACGGCACCAGGGCGGTTCCTGCGGTGGCGGCGAGCAGCCCGCGTCGCGAGAGGTTCATGGCCCCGCACGCTAGTGCCAGAGCACGGGCAGACGAACGAACCCGGCCTGGTCGGCCCTCTTTCGCCACGACATACCGACTGGTTAGTCTGCTGCCGAAGCCGAGCCGCAAGCCGAAGCCGAGCCGCAGGCCGAAGGAGACCGATCGTGGAGACCCTGCAGGACAAGGGAGTCGTCGTCACCGGGGCGGGAGGCGGGATCGGGGCCGCGCTCGCCCGCCGCTTCGCCGCCGAGGGGGCCCGCGTCGTCGTCAACGACCTGGACGGCGCCAAGGCGAAGGCCGTCGCCGACGAGGTGGGCGGCATCGCCGTGCCGGGCGACGCGTCGGGCATCGCGGCGGAGGCCACCGAGGCGCTCGGCGGCACGGTCGACGTGTACTGCGCCAACGCCGGGCTCGGCTCCGGCGGCACCGAGGCCGCGCCCGAAGAGGTCTGGGCCGCGGCCTGGGACGTCAACGTCATGGCACATGTGCGGGCGGCCCACGCGCTGCTGCCCGGCTGGCTGGAGCGCGGCGGCGGCCGCTTCGTCTCCACCGTCTCGGCGGCCGGGCTGCTCACCATGATCGGCGCCGCGCCCTACAGCGTGACCAAGCACGGCGCGTACGCCTTCGCCGAATGGCTCTCGCTCACCTACCGCCACCGCGGCGTCAAGGTCCACGCGATCTGCCCGCAGGGCGTGCGCACCGACATGCTCGCCGCCACCGGCACCGCGGGCGACCTCGTCCTCACCCCCACCGCGATCGAGCCGGAGGACGTCGCCGCCGCCCTCTTCGAGGGCATGGCCGAGGACCGCTTCCTGATCCTGCCGCACCCCGAGGTCGACGCGTACTACCGGGCCCGCGCCGCCACCCCCGACAAGTGGCTGACCGGCATGAACCACATCCAGCAGAAGTGGGAGGCGACGCAGCGGTGAGCGGCCCGCGGGAAGGCGACCACGGCCACGACCACGGTTACGCGGCGAAGCCCTGGCTCGCCCGCCTCAACGACGCCCAGCGCGCCCCCGTGCGCCCCGCACCCTCCGTCCCGCAGGCCTTCGCCGAGGCCGTCGCCCGCGCCCCCGAACGCACCGCCCTCGCCTACTTCGACGGCCGCCTGAGCTACCGCGAGACCGACGCCCTCACCGACTCCGTCGCGGGTCACCTGGCCGCCCGCGGCATCGCACGCGGCGACCGCGTCGCGATCCTCCTGCAGAACACCCCGCACTTCGTGCTCGCGCTCCTCGGCGCGTGGAAGGCGGGCGCCACGGTCGTCCCCGTCAACCCCATGTACAAGTCCGCGGAGGTCGGCCACGTCCTCGCCGACGCGGGCGTGGCCGCGCTGATCTGCTCGGACCGCGCCTGGGAGGCATACCTGCGGGAGACGGCCGAGGGCTCCGCGGTACGCGTGGTGCTCACCGCCTGCCAGCTCGACCTGCAGAGCAGGAACGACACCCGGGTCCTCGACTTCGAGCGGCTGCCGGTCCCCGACGACGCCGACGACCTCGTGGCGGTCGCGCGCCGGGGCCTGCCCGCCCCCGCCGAGCGCACCCTCGGCCCCGCCGACGTGGCGCTGATCAGCTACACCTCCGGCACGAGCGGCACCCCCAAGGGCGCCATGAACACCCACGGCAACATCGCCTACAACGCCGAGCGCCAGCGCACCGGGTCCGGGATACCCGAGGGCGCCTGTTACTACGCGATGGCGCCGCTCTTCCACATCACCGGCATGGTCGCGCAGGTCGCGGGCTGCCTCGCCAACGCGGGCACGCTCGCGCTCACCTACCGCTTCGACGCCGGGGTGGTCCTCGACGCCTTCGCCGAGCACCGGCCCGCGTTCACGGTCGGCCCCTCCACGGCGTTCATGGCGCTGGCCGCGCACCCGGCGGCGACCCGGGCGCACTTCGACTCCTTCGTGCTCGTCTCCTCCGGCGGCGCGCCGCTGCCCCCGGCCCTCGTGGAGCGGTTCCGCGCGGCCTTCGGGCCCTACCTCCACAACGGCTACGGCCTCACCGAGTGCACCGCGCCCTGCGCCTCCGTGCCGCCCGGACAGGAAGCCCCCGTGGACCCGGCCTCCGGGACCCTCGCCGTCGGCGTCCCGGGCCCCGAGACGGTCGTACGCGTCCTGGACGACCTCGGCCGCGAGGTCCCGTTCGGTGAACAGGGCGAGATCGTCGTGCGCGGACCCCAGGTGGTGCCCGGCTACTGGAACCTGCCCGACGCCACCGCCGAGACCTTCCCCGGCGGCGAACTGCGCACCGGCGACATCGGGTTCATGGACCCGGACGGCTGGCTCTACGTCGTCGACCGCAAGAAGGACATGATCAACGCCTCCGGCTTCAAGGTCTGGCCGCGCGAGGTCGAGGACGTCCTCTACACCCACGCGGCGGTGCGCGAGGCCGCCGTCGTCGGGGTGCCGGACAGCTACCGCGGGGAGACCGTCAAGGCGTACGTCAGCCTGCGTCCCGGCAGCGACACCGGCCCCGCGGAGCTCGCCGCGTACTGCGAGGAACGGCTCGCCGCGTACAAGTATCCGCGCGAGGTCGAGATCCTGACGGAGCTGCCGAAGACGACAAGTGGGAAGATCCTCCGGCGGGAACTGCGTTCCCGCGCACGGAACAGTCAGTGAGGCGAAAGGCAGGTGGCGGCAGTGGCCAGGACGACGGACGGTGACGGCACGCCCGTCCCGCGGCGGCTGCTGGCCGCCGCCACCCGGCTCTTCGCCGACCGTGGCTACGACCGCACGTCGGTGCAGGAGATCGTGGAGGCGGCCGGCGTCACCAAGGGCGCGCTGTACCACTACTTCGGGTCCAAGGACGACCTCCTGCACGAGGTCTACGCCCGGATGCTCCGCGTCCAGCAGGAGCGGCTCGACGCCATCGCGGACGCGGACGCCCCGGTGGAGCGCAGGGTCCGCGACGCCGCCGCGGACGTCGTGGTCACCACCATCGACAACCTCGACGACGCGTCGATCTTCTTCCGCTCCATGCACCACCTCAGCCCGGAGAAGAACAAGCAGGTGCGGGCCGAGCGGCGCCGTTACCACGAGCGGTTCCGGGCCCTGATCGAGGAGGGCCAGGAGTCCGGCGTCTTCTCCACGGCGACCCCGGCGGACCTGGTGGTCGACTACCACTTCGGCTCCGTCCACCACCTCTCCACCTGGTACCGCCCCGACGGACCGCTCACCCCGCAGCAGGTCGCCGACCACCTGGCGGATCTGCTGCTGAGGGCGCTGCGCCCGTGAGGTGATCGAGCAGGGCCACGGCCGCGGGGTTGCGCGGCCGCGGCGAGCGCCCGGCGAGGACCACCGTGCGTCCCGGCTCGGGCTGGCGGATCCGTACGCAGGGCAGGCCCGCCTCCTCGCCGATCGGCCGGGGCACGAACGCGACGCCGATCCCCGCGCGCACGAGGTCGACGAGCAGCCGGATCTGGGTGACGTCACAGGTGATCCTGCGCTCCAGACCGCAGTGCGCGGCCAGTCGGCGCACCGCCGTCTCCAGGCCGGTACCGGCCCGGAAGTCGACGAAGGGCTCGTCCGCCAGGTCCCGCACCAGGGTGCGGCCCGCCGCGGCCAGCGGGTGCCCCGGCGCCGTGATGAGCACCAGGTCCTCGTGCCACGTCGCGAACGCGGCGAGCCCCTCCGGCAGCCCGGCGCCGTCCGGTGCGAGATACGCGAGATCCAGCTCACCGGCGCGCAGCGCCTCCGTCAGCTCGCCGACCGTGGCGTCCCTGACGGACACCTGGACGCCGGGGAACTCCCGTTGGAACGCGGCCAGTTCGGCGGGCAGATCGACGCAGGTCAGCGTCTGGATGGTGCCGATCGACACCCGTCCGGTGGCGAGTCCGGCGACCGCGGTCACCGCGTCCTTGGCCGCCTGCGCCCCACTGAGCAGCGCCCTGGCCTGCGGCAGCAGCGCGCGGCCCGCCTCGGTGAGGACGACGCGGCGGCCCGTGCGGTCGAACAGGTCGGCGCCCAGCTCGCGTTCGAGGTTGCGCACGGAGGTGCTGAGCGCGGACTGCGCGATGAGCTCGGTGCGGGCGGCGGCGGTGAAGCCGCCCTCTTCGACGACGGCCACGAAGTGGCGCAGCTGGCGTATCTCCACCGATCGATCCTAGCGATGACACCCATCGAAACGATCTGTTGGACCGCTGGGTGGGGCGGCGCGGAAGCTGGGGGCATGGAACACGTACCCGCCCTGTGGGCCGCGGCGTACGCGCCGGGCCGCCCCCGTGCCCTCCGCTTCGCGGCCCGCCAACTCCTGCGCGTACGCCGCTTCGTACGCGCTCTGGCACTGGCGGACCACACGCCGGGCGGAGGCTACTAGAGGTACTTCTTCAGCTCCCGTCGCGCCAGCGACCGCTGGTGCACCTCGTCCGGCCCGTCCGCCAGGCGCAGCGTCCGCGCCGCGGCCCACAGTTCGGCCAGCGGGAAGTCCTGGCTGACGCCGCCCGCGCCGTGCAGCTGGACCGCCCGGTCGAGGATGTCGACCACCGCGCGCGGGGTCGCGATCTTGATGGACTGGATCTCCGTGTGCGCGCCCTTGTTGCCGACGGTGTCCATCAGCCAGGCCGTCTTCAGGACCAGGAGCCGCAGCTGCTCCACGGCGACCCGCGCGTCCGCGATCCACTCCTGCACGACGCCCTGCCGGGCCAGCGGCTTGCCGAACGCCGTGCGCGACACCGCCCGCCGGCACATCAGCTCGATGGCCCGCTCGGCCATGCCGATCAGCCGCATGCAGTGGTGGATCCGGCCGGGTCCGAGCCGCGCCTGGGCGATGGCGAAGCCGCCGCCCTCCTCGCCGATCAGGTTCGCGACGGGGACGCGTACGCGGTCGAGGACGACCTCGGCGTGGCCCCCGTGGTAGTGGTCCTCGTACCCGTACACCCGCATGGCGCGCCGGACTTCGAGCCCCGGGGTGTCGCGCGGGACGAGCACCATCGACTGCTGGCGGCGGATGTCGGCGCCGTCAGGGCCCTCGGCAGTCGCTGTCTTGCCCATCACGATGAAGATCCCGCAGTTCGGGTTCATCGCCCCGGAGATGTACCACTTGCGGCCGGTGATGACGTAATCGTCGCCGTCCCGCTCGATGCGCGTCGTGATGTTGGTGGCGTCGGAGGACGCCACCTCCGGTTCGGTCATGGCGAACGCCGACCGGATCTCCCCGGCGAGCAGCGGCTCCAGCCACCGCTTCTTCTGCTCCTCCGTGCCGAACTGCGCGAGCACCTCCATGTTGCCGGTGTCGGGCGCCGCGCAGTTCAGCGCGGTGGGCGCCAACTGCGGGGAGCGGCCGGTCATTTCGGCGAGCGGCGCGTACTGGAGGTTGGTGAGCCCGGCGCCGTGCTCCGCGTCCGGCAGGAAGAGATTCCACAGGCCCTGCCGACGGGCCTCGGCCTTCAACTCCTCGACGACGGCGGGGGTGTCCCACGGCGAGTCGAGCCGTGCCCGCTGCTCGTCGGCGACGGCCTCGGCCGGGTACACGTACGCGTCCATGAAGGCGAGCAGCTTCCCGCGCAGCTCCTCGGTGCGGGCGTCGAATGCGAAGTCCATGGCTCTGTCTCAGCCTTCCTGTCCCTGGAGCGTGGTGAGGCCGTGCTCGATGAACACGGGGACCAGTTCGCCGATCCGGTCGAAGCCCGCGCCGACCGTCTGGCCGAGCGTGTAGCGGTAGTGGATGCCCTCGAGGATCACGGCGAGCTTGAACCAGGCGAAGGCCGTGTACCAGGAGACGGCCGACACGTCGCGCCCCGAGCGCGCCGCGTACCGCTCGATCAACTCGGCGGGGTCGGGGTGGCCCGGCGCGCCCGCGGTGGTGCTGACGGGGGAGTCGGGCACCTCCAGTCGCGCGCTGTACATCACGAGCAGGCCCAGGTCGGTGAGCGGGTCGCCGAGCGTGGACATCTCCCAGTCCAGGACGGCCTTGATCCGGTCGTCGTCGCCGATCAGGACGTTGTCCAGGCGGTAGTCGCCGTGCACGACGGCCGGCGCGGGGGAGGCGGGCAGCGACCGGCCGAGCGCGGAGTGCAGCTCGTCGATGCCGGCGAGGTCGCGGCCCCGGGACGCGGCGAGCTGCTTGCCCCAGCGGCGCAGCTGGCGGTCCAGGAAGCCGTCGGGCCGCCCGAAGTCGTCGAGCCCGACCGCCGCGGGGTCCACGGCGTGCAGGTCGACGAGGGTGTCGACGAGGCCGAGGACGGCGCCGCGGGTGCGCTCGGGGCCGAGCGGGGCGAGCTCCTGCGCGGTGCGGTACGGGGTGCCCTCCACGAACTCCATCACGTAGAAGGGCGCCCCGAGAACGGAGTCGTCCTCGCACAGGAGCACCGGGGTGGGCACCGGCACCGCCGTCGGGTGCAGGGCCTCGATCACCCGGTGCTCGCGCTTCATGTCGTGCGCGGTGGCGAGGACGTGACCCAGCGGGGGCCGCCGCACGACCCAGCGCGAGGCGCCGTCCGTCACCGCGTACGTGAGGTTGGACCGGCCGCCCTCGATGAGCCGGGCGGTGAGCGGTCCGCCGACCAGGCCGGGCCGCTCGCGGTCGAGGCGGCCGCGCAGCTGGTCGAGGTCGAGGCCCGGCGGGTGGTCTGAGCTCATCTTCGCTCCTGATCGGCGTGACGGGTGGCGTGCCACCCCATGATGCCGACCAGTCGGTATGCAGTCCAGAGGTCAAAGCGCCCCGTCAGGGGCGCGGGGAACTGCGCGATCAGCCGCACTCGACCCGCGCATCACCACCGGACCTGCGGCGGAGTGCTCAGTGATCGTCCCAATGCCCATCGTGCTCTGCGTGGCGGTGCCCGTCATGCAGATAGTCCACATGATCCCCGTGCTTGACGGAGTCGTGCCCGCAGCCATCACCGTGGCGATGGTCATGGCCCTGGTGGGCCGTGTGGCCCGACGGCTCGCACTCGTCGTAGTGGTCGGTGTGCAGACGGTGCAGGTGGCCGTCGTGCGCGTAGTCGACGTGGTCGCCGTGCGGCACCTCGGGGTGGCCGCAGGCCGGGCCGTGGATGTGGTCGTGTACCGGGTGTTCGTGGTGGAGCGTGGTCATGACGCGCACCTTCTGTGACTTCCGGGGGAGGGGTGACTCTCTCAGGCTAGCCCTCGATGCCCTATTCGTGCCGTTATGGGAGCGTTGTTGATGTTTCCATGACCTCCGCGAAGGCGACCCCCATGAAGGCGATCAGCTACCGCAGCTACGGCGGCCCCGAAGTCCTCGAGTACGGCGAGGTGCGCGACCCCAAGGTCGGCCCCGACTCCGTCCTGGTGAAGGTGCGGGCGGCGGCCGTGAACCCCGTCGACTGGAAGTGCCGCGAGGGGTACCTCGACGGGATCCTCGACCCGGTCTTCCCCGTGGTCCCCGGCTGGGACGTCTCGGGCGTGGTGGTCCAACCCGGCGCCTCCGTACCGGAGTTCGGCGTCGGCGACGAGGTCATCGGCTACGTACGGGAGGACTTCCTCTCGCGCGGCACCTTCGCCGAGTACGTGGCCGCGCCCGTGCGCACCCTCGCGCGCAAGCCGCGCAACCTCACCTTCGAGGAGGCGGCGGGCCTGCCGCTGGCCGGGCTCACCGCCTACCAGGTCGTCACCGGGCCGCTCGCGGTCACCGAGGGCGACGTCGTCCTCGTGCACGCGGCGGCGGGCGGCGTCGGCTCCATCGCGGTGCAGCTCGCCCGGCACGCGGGCGCCCGCGTCATCGGCACGGCGAGCGAGCGCAACCACGGCTTTTTGCGGGAGCTCGGCGCGGAGCCGGTCACGTACGGGGAGGGGATCGTCGAGCGCGTGCGCGCGCTGGCCCCGGAGGGCGTCGACGCGGCCTTCGACACGGTCGGCGGCGACACGCTCAAGGCCTCCGCCGAACTCCTCGCGCCCGGCGGCCGCCTCGCGTCGATCGCGGACGGCGGGGTGATCGGCCTGGGCGGCCACTACTGCTTCGTGCGCCCCGACGCCGCGGACCTCGCGCACCTCGCCGACCTCGCGGAGCAGGACGTCGTGACGGTCCACGTCGACGAGACGTTCCCGCTGGAGCGGGCGGCCGAGGCGCACCGGCTGAGCGCGGAGGGCCGGACGCGGGGCAAGATCGTCGTGACGGTGGAGTGGGGGGACTGAACCCCGGCTCACACCAGCACCGTCACCGCCGCGCACACCGCGAGCGCCACCGTGCACCCCGCCGCGGTCCACGCCGCCCGGAACGTCAGGGTCCGGGGGCGGCACTCCGTCAGGGCGACCATCCTGCGGTGCGCGGCCATCAGGAAGCCGAGCCAGAGCAGCAGGCACACGGCGCACGCCAGGACGCCGAGCGCGGTGGGGCCGTGGTGCAGGACCGCGCGGGCGGCGAGGACCGCCGCGACCGTGGCCGACAGCGTCGTACGCCGCCAGGCGAGGCGGGTGCGCTCCGGCTGCAGGCCCGGGTCACGGACCTGCCCGGCCGCGGCCCGGCCCGGCTGCGTCACCCCTCCCACCCGAAGAGCACGACCACCACCATGGCGAGCGCGACCACCGCGACCGCCAGGCTCAGGACCGTCGGGAAGCGACTGGCGGGCAGGTCCTCGCCGCGCCGCATGGCCCGCTCGCAGCGCACCCAGTGGTTGACCGCGCGCAGCGAGCACAGGACGCCCGCGGCGAGCAGCGCGAGCGCGAGCCCGATCCGCCACCCCCAGCGCAGGTCCGGCAGGAACTGGTCCACGGCGAAGCCGCCGCCGATCAGCGCGAGCGCGGTGCGCAGCCAGGCCAGGAAGGTGCGTTCGTTGGCGAGCGAGAAGCGGTAGTCGGGGGTGTCGCCGTCCTCGCGGACGCGCTCGGGGGCGAACCACAGCTTCAGGTTCTGTACGAAATTGCTCACGGGCGCACCCTAGGCGGTGCCGAGCGGGCCCCGCGGCTCGGGCCGCGCCGGGTCAGGTCGCGCGGAAGGCCCGCAGCCGGTGGTGGGCGTCGAGCCCGTCCGGCACCCACTCCCACTCGTCGAGCCGCCGTTCCAGCTCGTCCTCCGACAAGAAGGCGTGCCAGGCGACCTCCTCGGCCTGCGGGTTCACCGGCAGGTCGCAGCGGACCTCGTAGAGGTACGACCACCAGGACTTCCCCGCGCCGTCGTCGTACAGGAACTTGAACAGCGGTGTGGGGCGCGGCAGTCCGCGCACCCCGAGCTCCTCCTGTGCCTCGCGCAGCGCCGCGTCGTCGTAGGACTCGCCCGCCCCGACCACACCCCCCACGAACATGTCGTACAGCGAGGGGAAGACCAGCTTGGTGGCCGTGCGGCGGTGCACGAAGACACGCCCCTCGGCGTCCCGGGCCTGGATGAAGACGCAGCGGTGGCGCAGGCCCCGCGCGTACGCCTCGCCGCGCGGGACCTCGTCGACGACGTTGTCGTCCTCGTCGACGACGGTGATGACTTCGAGTGCGGGATCAAGCGGTACGTCAGACATGCCGCCCATCCAACCTCACTGCCCCATGACGTACTTCACGGTGGGTCCCGCCGTCCAGCCGCCGTCGACGGCGAGTTCGGCGCCCGTCACGTAGGAGGCGGCGTCCGAGAGCAGGAAGACCATGGCGGCCGCGATCTCGTGCGGCTCGCCGACCCGGCCCATCGGGGTGTTGGGGTACTTGCCCTCGCCCTTCTCGATGCCGACCTGGGCGGTCATCGGGGTGTACGTCATGCCGGGGTGGACGGAGTTGACGCGGATGCGGGCCGTGCCGAGCTCCACCGCGCCGATCTTGGTGAGGCCGCGCACGCCCCACTTCGACGCGCCGTACCCGGCGGTGAGCGCGAGGCCCATCAGGCCGGCGGCGGAGGAGATGTTGACGATGGACCCGCCGCCGGACTCCTTCATCGCGGGGACGACGGTCTTCATGCCGATGAAGACGCCCGTGAGGTTGATGTCGAGGACCTTGCGGAAGTGCGCGACGGACTCCGACTCCAGGAACTGCCCGGTCGATATCCCCGCGTTGTTCACCAGGCCGTGGATGCCGCCGAACTCGGCGACCGCGAGGTCCGCGACGCGCTGCCAGTCCTCCTCGGACGTCACGTCGTGGTGCGCGAAGCGGGCGCGCTCGCCGAGCTCGGCGGCGACGGCCCTGCCCTCGTCGTCCAGGACGTCGGTGAGGACGACGTTCGCGCCTGCGGCGACGGCCTGGCGGGCGGCCTCGGCGCCCAGGCCGCGGGCGGCGCCGGTGATGACGACGGTCTTGCCGGTGAGGTCGTGCTGGGTCATGAGGTGCCTCCAAGGCGGGGTGACGGGGCGAGCAGCAGGGCGGCCGTGGTCTCGACGAGGTCGGCGAGGAAGAGCTCCTCGCCGACCAGGGGGGCGGTGCCCGCCAGGTACTGACGGGCGCGGTCGCCCATGGCGGCGCCGACGATCGTGAGCGCGAGGTCGAGCCGTTCCAGGCGGAGCGGCTCGGGCAGTTCGGGGGCGAGGCGGGCCACGTGGTCCTCCAGCCGCCCGATCAGCGTCCAGTAGACGGTGCCGTCGATGGTGGGGTGAGGGGTGCGGGTGCGCACGCCGCTCTCGTGGCTGAGCTGGGCTGAGACGCGCAGACAGCGGCGCCCGCGCTCGCTGCGCAGCTCGGTGGCCTCGGCGGACACCAGGGCGGTGAGCAGTCCGCGCAGGTCGGTGTCCTCGCCCGCGCGGGCGAGTTCGGCGGCGAGCACCTGCTCGGTGCGCTGCTGGCGCGCGGCCATCACCGCGTCGAGCAGCCCGCCCCGGGAGCCGAAGTGGTACTGCACCGCGGAGGGGTTGCTCTGCCCGGCGATCCGGACGATGTCCCGGAGCTGGGCCCCGTCCACGCCCTGCTCGGCGAAGACCTCTTCGCCGGCGCGGATCAGCTTCTCCCGGGTCTCGGGACCTGAGGTTCTGGCCATGCGGCCATTCTAATGCTGGCCATTATTAAAAAGCGAGCCGCCCGGTGCGCCGGGCCGTTTCCCGCTGTCCGTCGGTTGACGTGCGTCACCGGGCTGTCCAGGATCTGAGCTGTCGCGGAAACCGACCCGCCGGTAACCTTGCGGGCCCCTGTCGAGGAGGACGACCGCCATGGCGTACGACGCAGATGTGATCGTGATCGGGGCGGGGCTCGCCGGGCTCGCGGCGACCGCGGAGCTCGTCGACGCGGGCCGCCGGGTGATCCTCGTCGACCAGGAGCCCGAGCAGTCGCTCGGCGGCCAGGCGCACTGGTCCTTCGGCGGGCTCTTCTTCGTCGACTCCCCGGAGCAGCGGCGGATGCGGATCAGGGACTCCCACGCGCTCGCCCTGCAGGACTGGATGGGCACGGCCGCCTTCGACCGCCCCGAGGACCACTGGCCGCGCAAGTGGGCCGAGGCGTACGTCGACTTCGCGGCCGGCGAGAAGCGGTCCTGGCTGCACGGGCAGGGGGTCAGGTTCTTCCCCGTCGTCGGGTGGGCCGAGCGCGGTGGGTACGACGCGCAGGGCCACGGCAACTCCGTGCCGCGCTTCCACATCACCTGGGGGACGGGCCCGGGGCTGCTCGCGCCGTTCGTGCGGCGGGTGCGGGCCGGTGTCGCGCGCGGCCTGGTCCAGCTGAGGTTCCGGCACCGCGTCACCGGGCTCTCGCGCAGCGCGGGCAGCCTCGACACGGTCACCGGCGAGGTCCTCGAACCCTCGGCCGTCGAGCGGGGCAAGGCCAGCAGCCGCGAGGTCACCGGCAGCTTCGAGTTCCGGGCCCAGGCGGTGATCGTGACCTCGGGCGGCATCGGCGGCAACCACGACCTCGTACGCGCCAACTGGCCCGAGCGGCTCGGCACTCCGCCCCGGAAGATGGTCTCCGGTGTGCCCGCGCACGTCGACGGGAAGATGCTCGGCATCGCCGAGGCCGCGGGCGCGCACCTCATCAACCGCGACCGCATGTGGCACTACACCGAGGGCATCGAGAACTGGAACCCCATCTGGGACCGGCACGGCATCCGCATCCTGCCGGGCCCCTCGTCCCTGTGGCTGGACGCGCGCGGCGACCGCCTGCCCGTACCGCTCTTCCCCGGCTTCGACACGCTCGGCACGCTGGAGCACATCATGAGGACGGGGTACGACCACACGTGGTTCGTGCTCAACCAGCGCATCATCGGCAAGGAGTTCACCCTCAGCGGCTCCGAGCAGAACCCCGACCTGACGGGCAAGTCCGTGCGGGGCGTCATCGACAGGGCGCGCGCCGACGTGCCGGGCCCCGTCAAGGCCTTCATGGACCACGGCGTGGACTTCGTGGTGGAGAAGGAACTCGGCGCGCTGGTGCGCGGCATGAACGCCCTCACCAAGGAGCCGCTCATCGACGAGGCGGCGCTGCGCCGCACGCTGGCCGCGCGCGACCGCGAGATCGCCAACCCCTTCACCAAGGACCTCCAGGTGACGGCCATCCGCGGCGCCCGCAAGTTCCTCGGCGACCGGCTCATCAGGGCCGCGGCCCCGCACCGCGTCCTCGACCCCAAGGCCGGACCGCTGGTCGCCGTGCGCCTGAACATCCTGACCCGCAAGACCCTCGGCGGCCTGGAGACCGACCTCTCCTCGCGCGTCCTGACCGAGGGCGGCGAGCCGCTCGCGGGTGTGTACGCGGCCGGTGAGGCCGCCGGTTTCGGCGGCGGGGGAGTGCACGGCTACCGCTCGCTGGAGGGCACCTTCCTCGGCGGCTGCCTCTTCTCGGGCCGCGCGGCGGGCCGCGCCGCCGCCCGCGCGGTGAGTTGAGCACCTCTTTGCCAAGCGGGGGTTCTCCCAGGTGGCGGGCGAAGTCCGAGGATTTTGAAACGAGTTGGTGAAGGGGTGGCGAACCGCCGGGCCTTGACGTGGAGTACTGCCTACCGCTTTGCTGTGCGTGATCATCCGTACGCAAGCCGCGCCGGGGAGGGCGTCCCGCGGTGTCTCCACCCCCACCCCCATTGGGCCGTTCCCGCAGGAAGAACGCGGGACACGTCTTCGACGCCGCACTCGACGACGCCGAACTCGTCGCCGCCCGAGCGGCGTTGGCCCAAGGGCGCTGGACCGAGGTCCGCGCGCTGCTCGCCGCCACCGGCGACGACTGGGACCGCAGGGGCCACCGCTTCGACGTGCTCGGCCAGGAGAGCACCACGGCCGCGTGGGCGCGCGACTGGCGGCTCGCCGAACCCGAGAGCCACGACGCCGAGGTGCTGCTCGCCTTCGCCGCCGTGCACAAGGCGCTGCGCGGCAAGGCCCGTTCGGACGCGGTGCGCGCCCAGTGCCGCGAGGCGGCCGCCCGCGTGCCCGCCGACCCGACGCCCTGGCTCGCGCTGCTCCTCCTGGAGCGCTCGCTGGGGCACGAGGAGGACGTCGTACGCCTCTTCGACGAGGTCCGCCACCGCCACCCCGAACACCACCACGCCCACCACCTGATGGTGGCCCGGCTCGCCGAACGGCGCCCCGGCGCGGGCCAGGACCCGCTGCACGAGGTGTACGACTTCGCCTCCTGGGCCGCCGAACAGGCGCCCGCCGACTCGCCGTTGGCGGTCCTGCCCGTCGTCGCGCACGCCGAGCGCTACCGCGTCCTGGCCGCCGCGGGCCTGGAGCCCGCCGACCCCGTCGCCTCCGGGCACTGGACCGGGCGCCGCGCCCGCGGGGTCATGAAGGCCGCCTTCGACTGGTGGCTGGAGTGGGAGACCCCCGACGAGCCGGGCCACCCGCGCTGCCACGTCGACCTCAACTTCCTTGCCCACGCGAAGTCCTGCGAGGGCAGGGCGGCCGAAGCCGCCGCGCTCTTCCACCGCATCGGACGGCACGCGACGCCGGCCCCCTGGTCGTACCCGGACCGGGACCCGACCGAGGCGTTCGACGCCGCGCGGGCCGCGGCGCTCGGCTCGGCCTGACCATGCGTACCCCCGATCAGCACCTCCGAAAGGACGACCGCGCCATGGCGACGGGAAGTTCGAGCACGAGCGGCACCAGAGCCCTCGGCGACCCCACGGGTGACACCGGCATCAGCACGTACAAGGGACAGGAGCGGGCGCTGCGTGCCGGCCGGCTCGGCACGGCGGGGCTGCTGCTCTCCGTGCTCGCCGCCACCGGGCCGCTGATGGTCGTCGCCGGCGTCATGCCCACCACGTACGGCGTGATGGGCGTGGTCGGCCAGCCGCTGCTCTTCCTCGCCCTCGGCGTCGTCCTCGCGCTCTTCAGCTTCGGGTACGCCGAGATGAGCCGGCACGTCCACAACGCGGGCGCGTTCTACGCGTACATATCCCGCGGCCTCGGCGGCACCGCGGGCGCGGGCGCCTCGCTGGTCGCCCTCGTCGCCTACAGCGCCCTGCAGGCGGGCCTGTACGGCATGCTCGGCTTCGAGGTGTCCGGGCTCCTGCGGACGTACGCCGATGTCGAGGTCGCCTGGTGGATCCCGGCGCTCGTGGCGGTCGCCGTCGTCGCGGTCCTCGCCTGGCTGAAGATCGACCTGAACGCGCGCGTGCTCGGCGTCCTGCTGCTCGTCGAGGTGGCGCTCGTCGTCATCTTCGACATCGCGGCGATCGCCGACCCGGCCGAGGAAGGCCTGTCGCTGCACGCGTTCAACCCGGAGACGCTGACCGGCGCGGGCGTGGCCACCTCGCTCTGCTTCTGCATCGCCGCGTTCACCGGCTTCGAGCAGGCCCCCGTGTACGCCGAGGAGACCAGCCGTCCGCAGGTGGTGGTCGCCCGCGTGATGTTCTTCGCCGTCGGCTTCGTCGCGGTCTTCTTCGCGCTGAGCTCCTGGGCGCTCACGGTCGCGGCCGGGCCCTCCGGGATCGTCCCCGCCGCCCGGGAACAGAGCGCGGGGCTGCTGTTCGACCTCACCGAGTCACGGCTCGGCTCCACCTTCACCGACGTACTCCATGTCCTGTTCGTGACCGGCATGTTCGCGGCGATCCTCAGCTTCCACAACGTCGTCGCGCGGTACGCGTTCGCGATGGGCCGCGAGGGCCTGCTGCCCGCCGCGTTCGGCAGGACCAACACCTCCACGGGTGCCCCCGGCACGGGATCGCTGCTGCAGACCG
Source organism: Streptomyces sp. NPDC025651 (assembly GCF_055558735.1). Taxonomy (NCBI): domain Bacteria; kingdom Bacillati; phylum Actinomycetota; class Actinomycetes; order Kitasatosporales; family Streptomycetaceae; genus Streptomyces; species Streptomyces sp. NPDC025651. The sequence goes on along the minus strand of NZ_JBVHLZ010000007.1, from coordinate 358,972 downwards.
TCGTCTCCGTGGTGGTCGTCATCGGCTTCGCCGTCGCCGACGACGGGACGGCGGGCGACCCGACCGCGCCCGTCCTGCACCTGTTCACCTGGGGCGGCAACATCGGCGCGCTCGGCGTGATCCTGCTGATGGCCACGGCGTCCGTCGCCGTCATCGTCTTCTTCGCCCGCCGCGGCGCGGCGCGCGCGCAGGCCTGGCGGATCACCGCGTCCGCGCTGGCCGCGGTCGGCCTGCTCGTCATCGCGGGCTACACCGTCAAGGACTTCGACGTCCTCGTCGGCGCGGGCGAGGGCTCGGCGCTCAGCTGGGTCCTGCCGGGCATCATCTTCGCGGCGGCGCTGATCGGCGTGGTCCACGGCGCGATCCTGCGCCACCGGAACCCGGATGCGCATGCGCGCATCGGCCTCGGCAACGAGGCGTTCCAGCTGGAGAAGGCCAGCTCGCCGGAGGGGCTGGATTTTCCAGCCCCTCCGGCGATTGAGGAGCGGGGTCCGGGGCGGAGCCCCAGGAGACGGCGCGCTAGATGACCAGCGACAAGAGCAGAACCAACGCTCCGGCCACGACGGAGATGATCGTCTCCATCACCGACCACGTCTTGATCGTCTGCCCGACGTCGAGCCCGAAGTACTCCTTCACCAGCCAGAACCCGGCGTCGTTGACGTGCGAGAAGAACAGTGAACCCGCGCCGATGGCCAGCACGAGCAGCGCCGTGTGCGAGGTCGACATGTCCGCCGCGAGCGGCGCCACCAGACCGGCCGCCGAGATCGTCGCGACCGTCGCGGAACCCGTCGCGAGCCGGATGGCCACGGCGATCAGCCAGGCGAGCAGCAGCGCGGGGATCGACCAGTCCTTGGAGAAGTCCAGGATCATCTGGCCCACGCCGACGTCGATGAGCGTCTGCTTGAAGCCGCCGCCCGCACCGACGATCATCAGGACGCCCGCGATCGGGGCGAGCGACTTCTCGACGGTGGTGGAGAGCCGGTCCTTGGTGAACCCGGCCGCGCGGCCCAGCGTGAACATCCCGACGATCACCGCGGCGAGCAGCGCGATCAGCGGTGAGCCGATGACGTCGAAGACCCGCTGCACGGTGGCCTCGGGGTCGTCGACCACGATGTCCACCAGCGCCTTGGCCAGCATCAGGACGACGGGCAGCAGCACGGTGGCCACGGTGGCGCCGAAGCCGGGGCGCTTCTCCAGGTCCTCCGAGGGGCGCTGCGGGATCATCTTCTCCGGCGCGGGTACGTCCACCCAGCGCGCGGCGACCTTCGAGAACAGCGGGCCCGCGATGATCACCGTGGGGATCGCGACGAGGACGCCGAGGGCCAGCGTGACGCCGAGGTTGGCCTTGACCGCGTCGATCGCGACGAGCGGGCCGGGGTGCGGCGGGATGAGGCCGTGCATCACGGAGAGGCCCGCCAGGGCGGGGATGCCGATCCGCATCAGCGAGTAGCCGCCGCGCTTGGCGACCATCAGGACCACCGGGATCAGCAGGACGATGCCGACCTCGAAGAAGAGCGGGAGTCCGATCACCGAGGCGATGAGCACCATCGCCCAGGGCATCGCGCGTCCGCCCGCCTTGGCGAGGATCGTGTCGACGATCTGGTCGGCGCCGCCGGAGTCGGCGAGCAGCTTGCCGAGGATCGCGCCGAGGGCGATGAGGACGCCGACGCCCGCGACGGTCGAACCGAGGCCGGCCGTGAAGCTCGTGATGGCCTTGTCGAGCGGGGCGCCCGCGAAGGCCCCGAGCGCCAGTGACCCGACGGTCAGCGCGAGGAACGCGTGCAGCTTGAACTTGGTGATGAGCAGGACGATGACGGCGATGCCCGCGAGGACGGCGATCCCCAGCTGGGCGTGGCCCGCCGAGGTGATCGGTTCGACGGGGTCCGCTGCCAACATCTCGACGCTGAGATGGGTCACGGTTGTTTCCTTGTACGAGGGTGCGGGGGCGCCCCTTTAGGGGCGCGGGGAACTGCGCGACCAGCCACATCCGGCCCGCAGACGAAGTGCTTGCTGCTCAGCGCAGTTCGAGGCCGCGAAGCGCCTCGACGGCTCGCTGGGCAATGGCCTCGGGGGAGCCGGCGACATCAACGGCAACCCCCGCCTCATCCGCCCCGAGGGGCTGAAGCGTGGCGAACTGCGAGTCCAGCAGCGCCGTAGGCATGAAGTGCCCCTGCCGATGCGACATCCGCTCCTCGATGAGGGCCCGGTCACCGGCCAGATGGACGAAGACGACACCGGGAGCGGCAGCCCGCAGCCGGTCGCGATAGGCGCGCTTGAGCGCGGAACTGCTGACCACTCCGCCCCGCCCGGCCCTGCCGTGTGCCCACGCGCCGATCGCGTCGAGCCAGGGCCATCGGTCGTCGTCGGTGAGCGGCGTACCGGAGGACATCTTCCGGATGTTCTCCGCCGGGTGGAAGTCGTCGCCTTCGGCGTAGGGAACGCCGAGCCGGTCCGCGAGCAGGGGGCCGATCGTGGTCTTGCCGGTTCCTGCCACGCCCATGACTACGACGACGTGGGGGGTGCTCATCGCTGGTGCCTCGCTGTCTTCATGTCCTCATCGACATCGGCCGCGTCGGCCGGGACCGAAGGGGGTGGTCCCGGCCAACGCGTTCACGCCACTGAAACCCATTAGGTCTGACGAATTCAAGAGCCTGTGACATAAAAGTCTGACTTATTGTTCCCGCGGCTCTCCTCGTAGGCTTTCGTCATGACCGCACAGGCCCGAGGGCTGCACTCCCGCGTACTGGAAAGCCTCGGGCCCGCCATCACGGCGGGCGAGTACCCGCCGGGCAGCGTGTTGCGCACGGACGAGCTGGCCCAGCGCTTCGAGGTGTCCCGCTCCGTGATGCGGGAGGCCGTGCGGGTCCTGGAGTCCATGCACCTGGTCGCGTCCCGGCGCCGCGTGGGCGTGACGGTGCTGCCCATCGAGGAGTGGAACGTCTTCGACCCGCAGGTCATCCGGTGGCGCCTGGCCGGCACCGACCGGCCGCGCCAGCTGCGCTCCCTGACCGTGCTGCGCTCGGCGGTCGAGCCGGTCGCGGCGGGGCTCGCGGCCCGGCACGCCACGGCGGCGCAGTGCGCGGAGCTCACCGAGTGCGCGCTCGGCATGGTCGCCCACTCGCGCGGCCACCAGCTGGAGGGGTACCTCGAGCACGACGTGGCCTTCCACCGGGTCATCCTCAACGCGTCGGGCAACGAGATGTTCGCCCGGCTGGGCGACGTCGTCGCCGAGGTCCTGACCGGCCGCACCGCGCACCAGGTGATGTTCGAGGACCCCGACCCGCCCGCCGTCACCCTGCACGTCAAGGTCGCGGAGGCGGTCAGGGAGGGCGACGCGGTCCGCGCGGAGGCGCTGACGCGGGAGATCGCGCTGGGCGCCCTGGAGGAGCTGGACATCCTCGCGCCCTGAGGCCGGGCCTTTGGGGACGGTCGGCCACAATGGGCGGCATGTCCCGACGCACCGCACGTACCGCACGCCCCACGTCCTGTCCCTGCGGCCACCCCCTCCCGTACGGGACGTGCTGCGGCAGGCTGCACCGGGGCGAAGCCTCGGCGAGCACCCCCGAGGAGCTGATGCGGTCCCGGTACAGCGCCTTCGCGGTGCGGGACGAGGGTTATCTGCTGCGCACCTGGCACCCGCGGACCCGGCCGCCCCGTGTGGAGTTCGACCCCGGGATGCGCTGGGTCGGCCTGGACATCGAGGAGACCACCGAGGGCACCGCGTTCCACTCCACGGGCACCGTGACCTTCCGGGCCCGGTACACCGACGGCGGTCGCCCGGACGCGCTGCACGAGAAGAGCCGGTTCGAGCGTGTGGACGGGGCGTGGGTGTACGTGGACGGCACGTTCATCGACTGACGGGCGAGGGCGCCCCGTAAGGGGCGCGGGGAACTGCGCGATCAGCCACAGGAGACCCGCACACGGACATCGGCCCTGCGGAGTCCCTCACAACACGTCCCCGAACTCGCTCAGCACCCCCGGCGGAGCCAGCGCGTTGACGTAGTGACCGGGCCCGTGGTCCTCGAAGGAGTACGTGAACGGGATGGTCCGCGTCAGCGCGAGCCGCGCCGCGAAGAACGCGAGGGGCGCCACCACCGCGAGCCCCGCCAGGCTGTCCATCTGCGGATAGTGCAGCCCCGGATCGCGCACCTCGGCCCAGCCGCCGTGCCGCGGCCCCCGCGTGAGCGCCGCCAGCGAACGCCCGGCCGCCCGCGCCCTGCGGCCCGCCATCTCCCGCAGCCGCCCGCGCAGCAGGTCGCCCGGGAGCGAGACCGCGTCGATCGCCGTCTCCGCCGCCAGCGACAGCGCGCCCTCGGCCGTCCCGCGCGGCCTGCGGTAGTGGAACTCCCGGCCGAAGGGCGCGTACGGGCCCACGGGCCGCGGCGGCAGGGCGGGCACGACGTCGCGGTCGAAGATGTAGCGCAGGAGGCGGTCGCGCAGCACGTGCTCGCCCCGCGGGTCGGTGGCCCGCGCGCAGGCGTCGGCGAAGTCGGGGCCGCCGAGCAGCGGCTGCCCGAAGGTGTAGACGGCCCGCAGGCGTTCGGCGATCGCGGCGTAGCGGGACTCGTGGGTCAGGACGACGCCCATCAGCGCGGCCATGGCGCCGCCGAGGCTGTGCCCGGTGATGTACAGCGCCTCCATGCCGTCACCGCGTACGCCCTTCTCCTCGGGGTCGACCGACTCGCCCCGCGCGGCCCGGTCGAGGGCCTGCATGATCAGGTGCCGGGTGGCGCGCATGTTGCGGTAGAAACCCGCGTGCACCTGGTGCCGCTCGCCCGCCAGGTCCACCGCGAGCGTCTCGGGGCGCACGTCGGCGTCGGTGAGGATGCTGATGATGTCCTCGGGCTGGGTGCCGCGGTAGCAGAGGATCACGACGCGGCGGTCCTTGTCCTGCACCAGGTACGCGGCGGACGCGATGTACATGGCGTCCACGCGCTGCTCGAAGACGCGGCAGCGGTTCTCCTCCAGGCCGAGCCGCGACATGATCATGGCCACGGTCCCGGGGTCGCCCACCCTGCCGACACCCGCGTACGCGTAGGCGGCGCAGGTCGCCATGGTGTGCGGGACGGGGCCCTCGGTCTCCGGCGGTCCCTTGTCCGCGGCCAGGAGGTCCACCAGGCCCGGGTGGACGGGGAAGACCGCCCGTCCCGGATCGCCCTCGGTGGGCGTCTTGAAGGGGCGCAGCTCGGCGAAGCTCGGTCCCCTGGCGAAGTCGTCCCGCATGGCGTCCTCCCCGACGGGCCTTCGGCGCACCGGACTTGCGAGCACACCACCGGCCGCGGCGCACCGTCAACCGGATGGTGACGCCGCGCCGGACACCCGTCGGGACCCGGCCATCCCACGGGCCCCGCGCGTGGGGCTGGTGGGGAGTGAGGATTCACACGGGGTGTGAACGGGGCACCCATCACTCGTCCTCGCGCGCGCGGGAAGGCCGCCCACGGGCACAAACGCCCTGGCCCGCCCGCCTGTTCGAGGTCCGTGGGGTGCCGCGGACATAGGCGGGAACCGTCGCTGCGGGCGACGGGAGCCACCAGTAGCGTCTGCCTGCCCCCTGTCCCGTACGCAGCCCTCACGTATCCCGTACTCAGCCCTCATGTACGCCGCGCGAAGGAAGTTGGCGCCCGATGACCGACACCGGACAGCACCAGCAGAGTCAGAGTTACGAGCGCTACATGGGCGGCAGCCCCGAAGCGGAGCGACGCCTCTTCGAGCGCCTGGCGCAGGAACTGATGAAGGTCCAGGAGAAGAACCGGCGCGCGGCCAAGGCCGCGTCCCCCGAGCGCGCCCTGCACGCCAAGGCCGCCCTCGGCGTGGAGAACGCCAGCCTCCGCTTCCACGACGACCTGCCCGACGCGCTGCGCTGCGGCTTCGCGCAGCCCGGCGCCGAGTACCCCGCGACGGTGCGGCTCTCCAACGCGAGCGGCATCCGGCAGGCCGACGGCGCGCCCGACCTGCGGGGCGCCGCCGTGCGCGTGGCCGTCTCCGCCGAGGAGAGCCACGACCTGCTCGCCACCAACCACCCCGTCTCGCACGCCCGTGACGCCCGCGAGTTCGTCGCCTTCGCCAAGGCCATGGCGGGCGCCACCAGCACGCTGCAGAAGGCCGTCGGGCTCCTCGTCAAACTCCCGCTCGCCGTCGGCTTCTCCACGGCCACCCGCATGCGCCGCAACGTCCAGGCCGCCGCCCGGCACACCGTGAACAGCCTCGCGGGCGAGACGTACTGGAGTCGCAGCGCCATCCTGTGGGGCCAGGCGGGACCCGTGCGCTATCTGCTGCGCCCGACGGGCAACACCGCCGGGCGCTCCGGCGGCGAGCACCGCGACCCGCAGTACCTGCGGCGTGAGCTGGAGACCCGCCTCGCCCGGCAGGACATCACCTTCGACCTGTGCGTCCAGCGGTACGTCGACGAGCGGCGCACCCCCGTCGAGGACGGCTCGGTGGAGTGGCTGGAGTCCGTGGCGCCCGCCGTGCCGGTGGCCACGCTCACCGTGCCGAGCCAGGACCTCGACACGGCCCAGGCGCGGGCCGCCGGGGGACGCGTCGAGGTGATCGGCTTCAACCCGTGGTTCACCACGGACGACTTCCGCCCCCTCGGCAACCTCAACCGCGCCCGCAAGGCCGCGTACGAAGCGAGTGCCGCGTACCGCCACGGCGTCCGCTTCGTCACCGAGGAGCCGCTGCGCAACAAGGTGCTCGGCGCGCCCGTCGGCGCCGCCTTCCGGCTCCTGAACCGCTATGTGCCCTGGCACAAGCTGCCGGTGGAGATCGGCCTGCTCAACCTCGTCTTCCTGCGCAAGGCCCTGCGCCGCCTCAACCTCATCGACACCGACGTCCACGAGGCGCCGCCCCGGGCCGTGCCCGTACCTCCCGCCCCGGCCGACGAACAGCTGCGCACCGCCCGCTCCTACGACGGCACGTACAACGACCTGTCCAAGCCCACGATGGGCGCCGTGGGCGCCGCCTTCGGGCGCAACCTCAAGCCGGACTACCGGCCCGACCTCTTCGACACCCCGAACCCCGTCACGGTCAGCCGCCAACTCCTGCACCGCGACACCTTCCTGCCCGCGACCTCGCTGAACGTCCTTGCCGCGGCGTGGATCCAGTTCCAGGTGCACGACTGGGTCAACCACCGCCGCCACAAGGTCGGCGGCAAGTCCGTCGAGGTGCCGCTGCCGCCCGGCAGCACCTGGACCAACACCCCCGGCGGGCCCGCCGAGCACGTGATGCGCTTCGCCGAGAACGAGGGGCTGGAGCTGCCCGGCGACCAGCCGCCCATCCTCTTCGCCAACACCGCATCGCACTGGTGGGACGGCTCCGAGGTGTACGGCGAGAACGAACACACCGCCCGGTTCCTGCGCGAGGCCGACGGGCGCGCCGAACTCCGCCTGGACGAAGGGCACCTGCCGATCGGTCAGAACGGCATCCCGCTGACCGGCTTCGCCGACAACTGGTGGCTCGGCCTCAGCGCCATGCACACCCTCTTCGCCCGCGAGCACAACGCGGTCTGCGCCGCGCTGCGGCACGCCTACCCGTCGATGAGCGAGGAGAGCGTCTACCACACGGCGCGCCTCGTCGTCTCCGCCCTCATCGCCAAGATCCACACGGTGGAGTGGACCCCGGCGATCCTGGCCACCGAGGCCATCGACATCGGACTGCACACCAACTGGGACGGCCCGCCCTCCAGTTGGCTCAACAAGCTCGGGCTGTGGCTCTTCGAGGCGCACTCGCTCAAGGGCATCCCCGAGACGCTGCCCGACCACCACGGCGCGCCCTACTCCCTGACGGAGGACTTCGTCACCGTCTACCGCATGCACCCGCTCATCCCCGACGACTTCGAGATGCGCGAGCACCACTTCGGGCAGCGCCTGGAGACGTTGACCTTCAACGACATCCAGGGCGGCGCCGCCGAGGCCGCCATCCGCAAGACGGGCCTCGCCGACACGCTCTACTCCTTCGGCATCGCCCACCCGGGGGCGATCACCCTGCACAACTTCCCGCGCGCACTGCAGCACTTCGAGCGCGAGGGCGAGATCATCGACCTGTCCGTCGTCGACCTGGTGCGCACCCGCAGGCGCGGCGTGCCGCGGTACAACGACTTCCGCGAGGGCCTGCACAAGCAGCGCATCCGGCGGTTCGAGGACCTCTCGCAGGACCCCGAGACCGTCGCGCGCCTCAAGGACGTCTACCGCTCGGTCGACGAGATCGACACCGTGGTCGGCCTGTTCGCCGAGAACCCGCCGCACGGCTTCGGCTTCAGCGACACGGCCTTCCGCATCTTCATCCTGATGGCCACCCGGCGGCTGCAGAGCGACCGCTTCCTGACCGTCGACTTCCGCCCCGAGATCTACACCCCGCTCGGCATCGACTGGGTCCAGAAGGGCGGCATGAAGTCCGTGCTGCTGCGCCACTGCCCGGAGCTCGCGGGCCTGCTGCCGCGTGACGCCAGCGCGTTCGCGCCGTGGCGTCAGGTGCAGTCGATGAACGAGGGGACCGGACGTGCCGGCGGCTGAGGGCGGCCACGGCCACGAGGGCATGGGCGGGCGCGAAGGCATGGCGGGCCACGAGGGCGCGGCGGGCCACGACGGGGCGGCAGGACACGAAGGGCTTGCCGACCTGTTCGGCCGGCCCCTCCTGGAGACGGTCTGGCGCCGCCGCACCCACCGGGTGAGCCGCGGCGCCGCCGTCCCCGCGGGCTCGATGAGCTACCGCTCGCCCCACGAGGCGCGCCCGCTCACCGAGTTGGAGGAGGCGGTGCTGATCGCGCTGACCGGCTGCACCGGCCTGACCATGCCGGACCGTCCCTTCGACGATCCGCGCGACGGCAAGCCGATCATGGCCAAGCCCAACATGACCATGGCGGGCCGCACCGCGGGCAGCCCGGACAACGCGCAGGGCACGCACTTCTTCCTGATCAACGACACGGGTACGTACTTCCTGCGCAGGCTGCCTCCCGCGCCCTCCACGCCCCTGGACGCCGCCGCTCTGGTGGAGCGGGCGCGGCAGGCGAAGGTGCGCGTCCTCGACCACCGCCTGGACGTCGCCGACGGACTGCGCGACTTCCCCGCCTACCTGGACTCCAACCGCTTCCTGTCCAACCTCCCGGGAACGACCGTCCTGTTCCCGGTGGTCGACCTCTCCCACCAGTACGTCAACGCCCTGATGTACCTGCTGACCCAGCCGGACGACGTCCGCCCCACGCTGGTCGACGACCGCAACTTCTACCGCCCGGCAGGCGTGAAGAAGTGGGTGCGCAACGGCTTCCTCAACGGGGACATCAAGCTGCCGCTGGGCGCGCTCGGCCCGCTGCGCACCCAGATCGAGGCGGACCTGCTCCTGCAGAACCTCATGCTGACCGCCGAGGCGATGGGCCTCGGCGCGTGGATCCACGCCTCCATCAACCCCCAGATCGCCCTGGGGGACCCGAAGTTCTCCCGGACCTACGGCAGGATGCTCGGCTTCACCTTCGTCACCCCGCGCTGGCGCCTGCCCGACCTGTGGCGCTGGCACGTCCCGCTGCCCAAGTACGCGGCGGTGCGCTCCCACCCGGTGGGGCTCACCTCACCCGAGGGCGAGCCCCTGATCGAGGCGGCGTGCCCGCCCGCGCACCGCACGATGAAGGAGGCGGTGGACGCGGTGATCCGCGCCAAGTTCGGCCCCGGTGGCGTCTACGGCGACAAGGACGTCTTCGCCCGCATCTACAAGGAGGAGTACGGCCAGCGGTACCTGGCGGAGGCGAGCGAGTACGAGGACCGGGTCATCGCCTGCGCGCGGGACATCTGCGAGTACATCCTGACGACGCACCGCCGTTTCCCCGCGCACACGGACGCGATCCACGTCCCGGGGGTGTGGCTCCAGGTCCACCACGTCGAGACCGAGTACTACGAGAAGTACTTCGCGGACGGCCTGACGGCCGCGCATCGTTGCCACGAGGGCTTGTGGGACGGCTGATCCCCCCGCCACGGGGCTCCGCCCCGGACCCCGCTCCTCAAACGCCGGAGAGGCTGACTTGTCAGCCTCTCCGGCGTTTGAGGACGGACTCGGCGGAGCCGGTGACCGACCGAGCCCCGGCCGGCGGAGCCGGAAGATTCGGGAAGGGGCGGGATCGGGGAGAAGGAACCGCCGTCACACCAGCGAAGGCACCGCACAGTCGATCAAGAAGGGGCCGGGCTCCGCGAGCCCCCGTTTCAGCAGCGCCGCGAACTCCTCCGCCGTGGCGGCCCGTTCCGCCGCCACCCCCATGCCCCGCGCCAGCGCGACGAAGTCGAGCGGTGGGGCGGAGAGGTCGAGGAGGCGGCGCGAGCGTGCGCCGCCGGAGACCGCCCCCACCGCCCCCAGCTCCAGGTTCAGGATCGCGTACGAGCGGTTGGCGAAGACGACCGTCGTGACGTCGAGGCCCTCCCGCGCCTGCGTCCACAGGGCCTGCGGCGTGTACATCGAGGCCCCGTCACCGACCAGCGCGAGCACGGGCCTGTCCGGGCAGGCCACCGCGGCCCCGACGGACAGCGGAAGGCCCTGCCCCATCGAACCGCCGGTCAGCGTCAGCCAGTCGTGCGGCGGCGCCCCCGCGGTCGCCCCCGGCAGCCAGATCCCGGAGGTGTTCGCCTCGTCGACGACGACGGCACCCTCCGGCAGCAGCGCCCCGATCACGGCGGCGGCCGACTCGGCGGTGAGGTCACCGGAGGGCAGCGCGGGCCTGACCGCCCCCACGTGTACGGGGCTCGCGCCCGGGCCGACCACCTCGGCGAGCCCTTCGAGCGCCGCCGTCACGTCCTCCGTGCCCGCCGCGAGCACATGCACCCCGCACCCCTCGGGAACGAGGCCGCCGCTCTGCCCCGGATAGGCGAAGAAGGCGACCGGCGACGCGGCCCCGGCCAGCACCAGGTGTCGTACGCCCGCGAGTTGGCGCTGCGCGCCGGACGCGAGGTAGGCGAGCCGCTCGACGCCGGGGCGCCCCGCGCCCCGCTCAAGGCGCGCGGGGAAGGTCTCGCACAGCAGCTTCGCCCCGGTGGCCGCGGCGACCCGCGCCGCGGCCGCGAGCCCGGCGCCGCGCGCCGCGTCCCCGCCGAGCAGCAGGGCCACGCCCTCGCCCGCACCGGACCGCAGCGCGGCGGCGGCGCCCGTCACCGCGTCCACCGACACGAGCCCGCGCCGCGCCGCGGGCGGCGGCGCGGCGGCCCTCGGCTCGCCCGCCTGCGACCAGGACACGTCGGCGGGCACGATCAGCGTCGCGATGGCACCGGGCGGCCCGGTCGCCGCCGCGACGGCAGCGGCCACGTCACCGGCCAGTTCGGTGGCGTAATACGTACGTCGCGTCCAGGCCGACACGGTGCGGGCGAGCGCCCCGATGTCGGACTCCAGGGGCGCGTCGAGCCGTTTGTGGTGCAGGGCGTGGTCGCCGACGACGTTGACGACGGGCGTCGCGGCCCGCCGCGCGTTGTGCAGGTTGGGCAGGCCGCCCGCGAGGCCGGGGCCCAGGTGGAGCAGCGTGCACGCGGGCTGCCCCGTCATCCGCCCGTACCCGTCGGCCGCGCCCGTGGCCACGCCCTCGAAGAGGCAGAGCACGGGCCGCAGCTCCGGCACCTCGTCGAGCGCGGCGACGAAGTGCATCTCGGAGGTGCCGGGGTTGGCGAAGCACGCGCGGACGCCCCCGTCCACGAGGCCCTTGATCAGGATCTGCGCTCCGTTCGGCATGGCAATCCGCCTCTGCTCGGTGCCGAGGGCGCGCGATGGCCGGCTGCGCCCGGTGCGTGGGGGAGGCCAGTCTTCACGGGGTGCGGCCCGGGACGGCAGCCGGGATCCGGCCAGCCGCCGGGGGAGTGCCGGGGCCGAACCTGCGGCGGTAGTCGGACGGGCTGAGCCCCGTCTCGCGGCGCAGCCTGGCGCGCAGATTGGCGGCGGTGCCGAGCCCGCTGCGGCGCGCGACCACGTCCAGGCGCTCCTCGCCGCGCTCGATGAGTCGGCAGGCCAGGGCCACGCGCTCGCCGGTGAGCCAGGCCAGCGGGGTGGTGCCGAGCTGGGCGCGGAAGCGGCGGTGCAGGGTCGCGGGGCTGACCCCGGCGCGGGCCGCGAGGCCGGCCACGGTGAGCGGTCCCGCGCCCGCCCGCCCCGGCTGCGCGCCGTCGCCGAGCCGCTCCTGGGCCCAGGCGAGGAGGGGCGCGAGCGAGGCGTCGGGCACGTCGGGCACGGGGCGCTCCACGAACTGCCGCTGTCCGCCGTCCCGGTGGGCGGCGAACACGAGGCGCCTGCTCACGGAGTTGGCGACCTCCGCGCCGTGGTCGCGGCGCACGATGTGCAGGCCCAGGTCGAGGGCGGCCGAACTGCCCGCGGCGGTGAGGATGTCGCCGTCGTCGACGAAGAGCACGTCCGGTTCGAGCCGGACGGCCGGAAACCGCTCGCGGAAGGCGTCCGCCCACTGCCAGTGCGCGGTGGCCCTGCGCCCGTCGAGCACTCCGGCCTCGGCGAGCGTGAAGGCGCCGCTGCAGAAGCCGACCAGACGCGCCCCGCGCGCGTGCGCCCGCCGGACGGCGTCCAGGACGGCGGGCCGCCGGGGCACCTCGGTGTCCGGCCTGTTGGGCACGATCACCGTGTCCGCTCCGTCCGCCGCGTCGAGCCCGGCGACCCCGGTGAGCGTGAAGAACCCGTCCCGCATCAGGGTGCCGGGCTCGGGCGAGCAGAGCGTGAAGTCGTAGAGCTCACGGCCCAGTTCCGGCCTGCGCAGTCCGAACACCTCGGTCGCGCAGCCGAGTTCGAAGGGGTTGGAGTTCTCGTCGACGATGACGACGACGCGGTGGAGCGGTGTCCGGACCGCGGACTGAGAGGATTCTTGCGCCATGTGCGATTTCTAGCACTCACGGAGGGGGCGCGTCACCGCCGAGGATCGGCCCATGAACAGCGAACCCGCCGCCATGGCCGTCGAACCCGCCACCAAGAACGACGGATCCACCGCCAAGAACAGCGAACCCGCCGCCGAGAACAGCGAACCCGTCTCCCTCGACCGGGCCCTCGCGTCCTTCGACGCCCTGTGGAGCCCCCGCATCGTCACCTCCGTCAACGACTACGACGTACGCGTCGCCAAGGTCGAGGGCGAACACGTCTGGCACGTCCACGACGAGACCGACGAGTTCTTCCTCGTCCTCGGCGGTGAACTCCACATCGATCTGCGCGAACCGTCGGGGGAGCGCCGGGTCACGCTGCCCACGGGATCGGTCTTCACGGTCCCGCGCGGCACGTATCACAAGCCGTCCGCCCCCGAAGGCGCTCGCATCCTCGTCATCGAGCCCACCGGGACCTCGACGGTCGGCGACCGCCACGAGGAGGTCCCGGACCACGTGGACGTGACGACGGGACACGCGCTCACCGTCTGATCCGCAGGACGGGCTCTAGCCGAGCCCGGGGACCGTCGAGATCAGCAGGTCGATCAGCTTGATCCCGACGAACGGCGCGACGAGCCCGCCCAGGCCGTACAGCGCGAGATTGCGGCGCAGCAGGTCGTGCGCGGAGGCCGGGACGTAACGGACCCCGCGCAGGGCCAGCGGGATCAGCGCGACGATGATCAGCGCGTTGAAGATGATCGCCGACGTGATCGCCGAGGTCGGGCTGTGCAGGCCCATGATGTTCAGCGCCTCGAGGCCCGGATACGTGCCCGCGAACATGGCGGGGATGATCGCGAAGTACTTCGCGACGTCGTTCGTGATCGAGAAGGTCGTCAGGGCGCCCCGGGTGATGAGGAGTTGCTTGCCGATCTCGACGATCTCGATGAGCTTGGTCGGGTTGGAGTCCAGGTCCACCATGTTCCCGGCCTCCTTGGCGGCCGAGGTGCCGGTGTTCATGGCCACGCCGACGTCGGCCTGGGCGAGCGCGGGGGCGTCGTTGGTGCCGTCGCCCGTCATCGCGACCAGCTTGCCGCCCTCCTGCTCCTGCCTGATGAGGGCGAGCTTGTCCTCGGGCCGCGCCTCGGCCAAGTAGTCGTCCACGCCCGCCTCCTGGGCGATGGCGCGGGCGGTGAGCGGGTTGTCACCGGTGATCATGACGGTGCGGATGCCCATCCGGCGCAGCTCGGCGAAGCGCTCCCTGATGCCGTCCTTGACGACGTCCTTGAGGTGGACCGCGCCCATCACCCGCGGTCCGTCCCAGTCGTGCACCGCGACGAGCAGCGGCGTGCCGCCCGACTGCGCGATGGCGTCGGTGTACGCCCGTGCCTCGTCGGGGACGTGGCCGCCGTACATCTGGACCCATGCGATCACCTGCGCCGCCGCGCCCTTGCGGATGGCGCAGCTCGCCCCGTTCTCCCAGCGCAGGTCGACGCCGCTCATCCGGGTCCGCGCGCTGAACGCGACGAACCGCGCCTGGCTCAACTCGCCGTCCGCGGGCTCCCGCAGCCCGTACGCGTTCTTCGCGAGGACGACGACGGAGCGGCCCTCGGGCGTCTCGTCGGCGAGTGAGGAGAGCTGGGCGGCGTCGGCCAGGGCGAGTTCGTCGACGCCGGGCATCGGCACGAACGCCGCAGCCTCGCGGTTGCCGAGCGTGATGGTGCCCGTCTTGTCGAGCAGCAGCGTGTTGACGTCGCCCGCCGCCTCGACCGCGCGCCCGCTCATCGCGAGGACGTTGCGCTGCACGAGCCGGTCCATGCCGGCGATGCCGATCGCCGAGAGGAGCGCGCCGATCGTGGTGGGGATGAGGGTGACGAGCAGGGCGACCAGGACCGTGGTGGACTGGGCGGCCCCCGCGTACGAGGCCATCGGCTGGAGCGAGACGACGACCAGGACGAAGGCGACGGTCAGCGCGGCGAGCAGGATGTTGAGCGCTATCTCGTTGGGCGTCTTCTGCCGGGACGCCCCCTCGACCAGGGAGATCATCCGGTCCAGGAACGAGTTGCCGGGCCGCGAGGTGACCCGTACGACGATCCGGTCCGAGAGGACCGTCGTGCCGCCCGTGACACCGCTGCGGTCGCCGCCCGACTCGCGGACGACGGGCGCGGACTCGCCGGTGACCGCGGACTCGTCGACCGCGGCGACGCCCTCGACGACCTCGCCGTCGGCCGGGATCACCTCGCCCGCCCCGACCAGGACGAAGTCGAAGGGCTGCAGCTCGGCGGCCGCCACGGCCTCCGTCGTCGCGTGGTCGACGTCGGTGCCGACCCGCCAGTTGTCGCGCAGGCGCAGCGCCACCGTGTCCGTGCGGGCCTTGCGCAGCGAGGCGGCCTGGGCGCGGCCGCGGCCCTCGGCGACCGCCTCCGCGAGGTTGGCGAAGATCACCGTCAGCCAGAGCCAGGCGCTGATGACCCAGGTGAACACGGCGGGGTGCAGCACCGCGGAGAGCGTGGTCAGCACGGCGCCGACGGCGACGACGAAGAGCACCGGGGTGCGGACGAGCGCCCGCGGATGCAGTTTGCGCACGGCCTCGGGGAAGGAGGCGATCAGCTGGCGGGGTTCGAAGAGCCCGGCGGGACGGCGGCGTCGCGCGGCGCGCGGGGGGCCGGCGGGGGAGGGCGGGGCGTCGGGGGCGGCCGGTGCCGCGGGCGCGGGGGCGGGGGGAAGCATGCCGAGGAATCTAAGGCTCCAGGTGTCGTGAAAGCCCCGCTGACGAGGGGTATTTGCGCCTCCCATACGGATGTCGCGCACCCCGCGTCAAGCCTCCGTCAAGGGCGCCGCGAACGGCGTCAGGGCGGCGTCAACGAAGAGCGAACCGGTGTTCGGGGCACCGCAGACTGATCACCACGGGGGACGCCGACCGCCCGGCCGCGGTGACGAGGGGGATGCGGCCGGGCGGTCGTCCTGTCCGTGGGGGTTGCCCACAGACGCCGCTACTCAAATTTGACTAGGGTGGAGGCATGGCCGAGAAAACCATCCCTCTCCTCCCGTGCCGGACGATCCAGCCGGTGGTCGACTTCTACACCGCGCTGGGCTTCGAGACGACCTTCGTCCAGAAGAGTCCCTATCCGTACGCGGTCGTCGAACTCGGCACCGTAGAGCTGCAGTTCTTCGGCATGAAGGCGTACGACCCCAAGGAGTCCTACTCCGGGGCCTACGTCCTCACCGACGACGTCGAAGCGCTGCACACCGCCTTCCGTGCCGGGCTCAAGGCCGCGTACGGGAGGATCCCCAGCCGCGGCCTGCCCCGCATCGGCCCGCTGAAGGACATGTCCTACGGCGTGCGGCAGTTCCTGATGACCGACCCCGGCGGCAACAGCATCCGCGTCGGGCAGCCGATCGGCGAGGACCAGTCGATGCGGCCCGCCCCCAAGGAGACCTTCGCGCGGGCCCTGCACATGGCCGACCTGTTCGCCGACTCCAAGGAGGACCTGCCGGGCGCCGCGAAGATCATCGACCGGGCCCTCGGGCTCACCGACGAACGGCCCACCGCCGAACAGGAGTTGCGCCTGCTGGTCCTGCGCGGCGACGTCGCGCGGCGGCTCGGCGACGACGAGCTGTCCGAGCGGATGCTGGCGCGGGCGGAGGCGGTCGCGCTGGGCGACACGGAGCGGGAGTCCGCGCGCGACGCCCTGGCCCGCCTCGCCGAGCTGCGGGCGTAGCCGCTCGCGTCAGGGTGCCGTCAAGGTCCGGGGCCCGGGCGCCAGAGCCACGTCAAGGGCCGTGCCCCCGGCGGCCGTCGGGGGCACGGGTGAGGCACTCTCCCCAAGGGCGCCCGCCCGGGAGAGAGCCTCGCGGGCCGAGGATGTGGAGCGCCGGAGCGATGAGTGACGTACGACGATGAGTGACGTACGACCCGGAAAGCTGAAGGTCTACCTCGGGTCCGCCCCCGGCGTCGGCAAGACCTACCGCATGCTCGACGAGGCCCGCCGCAGGGCGGCCCGGGGCACCGACGTGGTCGTGGCGCTGGCCGTCACCCACGGCCGCCCGCACACGGAGGCGATGCTGGAGGGCCTGGAGCTGCTGGGGTCTGCGGGGTCCGCAAGCGCTGGCAGGCCCGGACGCGCCACCGGAGGCAGCCGTCCTGCGTGGCCCGAACACCCCTGTGCCACCGGCGAGTTGGACCTCGCCGCACTCCTCGCCCGTCGCCCCGGCCTCGCCGTCGTCGACGAGTTGGCGCACGCCAACGCCCCCGGCGCGGGGCGCAACCCCAAGCGGTGGCAGGACGTCGAGGAGCTCCTCGCCGCCGGTGTCGACGTCCTCACCGCCCTGGACATCCGCCACCTGGAGTCCCTCAACGACGTCGTCGAGAAGATCACCCGCGTACGCGTGGGGGAGACCGTCCCCGACCGCGTGGTGCGCCGCGCCGACCAGATCGAGCTCGTGGACATGCCGCCCGAGGCGCTGCGCCGCCGCATGGCGCACGGCAACATCCACGCGCCCCAGGACGTCGACGCCGCCCTCGCCCACTACTTCCGCCTCGGCAACCTCACCGCCCTGCGCGAACTCGCCCTGCGCTGGGTCGCGGGCCACGTCGACGAGCGGCTCCAGCGCTACCGCTCCGAGCACGGCATCGACGGCGTCTGGGAGGCCCGCGAGCGCGTGGTCGTCGCCCTGACCGGCGGCCCCGAGGGCGAGACCCTCATCCGGCGCGCCGCCCGCATCGGTTTCCTGCCCCGCGCCCTCGGCTCCCCGGGGGCCGGCGGCGACCTGCTCGCCGTGCACGTGGCCCGCAGCGACGGCCTCGCCGCGGGCGCCTCGCACGCCGCCCTGGTCCGCCAGCGCCGCCTCGTCGAGAGCCTCGGCGGCAGCTACCACTCGGTCGTCGGCGACCATGTCCCCACCGCCCTGGTCGAGTTCGCGCGCGCGGAGAACGCCACCCAGCTCGTCCTCGGCACCAGCAGACGCGGCCGCCTGGAGCGCTTCCTGACGGGCAGCGGCATCGGCGAGACCGTCGTGGCCCTCTCCGACGACATCGACGTCCACATGGTCACCCACGAACGCGCGGGCCGCGGCAGGCTGTTGCCCTCGCGCCGCCGCACGCTGCCGTTCCCGCGGCTCGTCGCGGGCCCCGTGGCGGGGCTTGCCCTGCCGGTGCTCCTGACCCTCGCGCTCGACCGGCTGCGCGACCCGCTGAACCTCACCAGCGAGGCACTCCTGTTCCTGCTCGCCGTGGTGGGCGTGGCCTGCATCGGGGGCGTCGCCTCCGCCGTGATCGCGTCGGTCACGGCATCGCTGCTGCTCAACTACTGGTTCATGCCGCCGACGGGGCACTTCACCCTCGGCGACCCCAACAGCATGGTGGCGCTCGGCGTCTTCGCCGTCGTCGCGGCCACCGTGGCCGCCGTCGTCGACCGCTCCCTGCGGCTCTCGCGCCGCTCGGCCCGGGCCACCGCGGAGGCCGAGACCATGTCCTCGCTCGCGGGCAGCATCGTCCGCGGCGACCACGCCATCCCCGCGCTCCTCGAACGTACGAGGGAGACGTTCGGCATGGACTCCGCCGAACTGGTCGACCGACTCCCGGGCGACGAGGGCGAATCGGAAGGCCGCGGGGGCGGCGCCGGGGAACGCGCCTCGGTGGCCGTCCCGACAGGAACCGGTTCCTTCCTCGTCCTGCGCGGCCGCCCCCTGCCCTCCTCCGCCCGGCGTGTGCTCGCCGCCTTCGCCGCGCACGTCGGCGCCGCCGTCGAGCGCGCCCGGCTCGCCGAGGCCGCCGCCGAGGTCGAGCCGGTCAAGGCCGCCGACCGGATGCGCACCGCGCTGCTCCGGGCGGTCGGCCACGACCTGCGCACCCCGCTCGCCGCGGGGTGGGCCGCCGTCGCCTCCCTGCGCAGCCGCGACGTCGACTTCTCCGCGGAGGACCGTGACGCGCTGCTCGCCACCGCCGACGAGTCCCTGGCCCGGCTGGACCGCCTGGTGGAGAACCTCCTGGACCTCAGCCGCCTGCAGGCGGGCGCGCTCCACCTCAGACTGCGGGCCACCGCGCTCGAAGAGGTGCTCGGGCCCGCCCTGGACTCGCTGCCGCAGGACGGGGCCGGCATCGAGGTGCCGGACCTGGACGACCTCGCGAGGATCCCCGACGTCCTCGCCGACCCGCCGCTCCTGGAACGCGTCATCGCCAACCTGATGGGCAACGCCGCCCGCCACTCGCCGCCCCACGAGCCCGTCCTGATCTCGGCGAGCGCGCTCGACGACCGGGTCGAACTCCGCGTCGTCGACCGCGGACCCGGCCTTCCCGCGGCCGGCCGCGAGCGGCTCTTCGAGCCCTTCCAGCGGCTCGGCGACACCGACAACGCCACCGGGCTCGGCCTCGGCCTCGCGCTCTCGCGGGGCCTGACGGAGGCGATGGACGGGACGCTCACCCCGGAGGACACCCCGGGCGGCGGCCTGACGATGGTGCTCTCGCTGCCCTGTGCGCGGCCCGTCCCCTGAGGCGCGCGGTCCGCTTCCCGAGGCGCGCGGTCAGCCGACGTGCACCCGGGGCCTGCGCTCCGGGTCCGGCTCGGCGCGGCGCAGCACCTCACGGGTGACCGGCGCGACCTCGCCGTCCCCGAAGACGAGGAAGCGCAGGAGATGGCCGAGCGGATCGCCCTCGGTCCAGTTGAAGTAGGCGTGCGGGACCTGCCCGGTGCGGTCGCGGATGGCGATCAGGACGGCCGCGATCGTGTTCGGCACCCCGGGACCCGCCACGCGCAGCCTGCGCGCCCCGTGCTTCTCGTCGCCGCGCACCGTGGACTGGGTGGTGAAGTCCGAGGAGTTGCGGACGAAGACCTCCAGGAAGAGGACCGGCTCCCCGCCGGGGATGTGGGTCTGCTCGCGCTGGCTGTACTCCTTGGCGCGGTACTCGACGGTGCTGTGCTCCTGCGGTTCGTTCGCGATGATCCGCACCGGTCCTGCGGCGGCGACCTGGTCGATCAGCCGCGCCGCCGCGTCGTCGAACACCACGCCCGCGGAGCGCAGTTCGAAGGCGCGGTGCACGCGCGAGGCGAAGGAGGTGAGCACGATGCCGAGGATGAACAGCGCCGCGATCTTGATGCCGTCGGGCCGCTCCACGACGTTCGCCACCAAGGTGTACGCGAACACCGCGGTGATCAGCCCGAAGCCGAGGGTGGCCCTGCGGCGGCCGCGGTGGTGCACCGCCACGGTCGAGGCGAAGGCGGCGGAGAGCATCAGGACGAGCACCCCGGTGGCGTACGCGCCGCTCTGCGCGTCGACGTCGGCGTTGAACCAGAGCGTGATGCCGACCGCGATCACCATGAAGACGAGGACCAGCGGCCGCACCGCCCGCGTCCACTCCGGCGCCATGCCGTACCGCGGCAGGTAGCGCGGCACGATGTTGAGCAGCCCGGCGAGCGCGGAGGCCCCCGCGAACCACAGGATGGCGATGGTCGACACGTCGTAGAGGGTCCCGAAGGCCTCGCCCAGGTGTTCGTGCGCGAGATAGGCGAGGGCCCGCCCGTTGGCGGGGCCGCCGCTCTTGAAGTCGTCCTGCGGGATCAGGATCGTCGTGGCCAGGCTGGAGAGCAGCAGGAAGCAGCTCATGGTGACGGCCGCCGTGGTCAGCAGCTTTCGGGTGTCACGCACGCGGCCGGCCGGCTTCTCGTACGTGTCCGTCGCGTCGCCCCGCACCTGGGGCATCACCGCGACGCCGGTCTCGAAGCCGGACATGCCGAGCGCCAGCTTCGGGAAGACGAGCAGGGCGACGCCGGCCATGACGAACGGCGAGGAGTGCTCGGCGGTCATCGCGCCCCACCAGTCCTCGACGTGCCACGGCTCGCTGAGCACCAGCCAGGCCGCGGTGACGAGGACGACGAGGTTGAGCGCGAGGAAGACGCCGACGAGCGCCACGGCGACGCCGATCGCCTCGCGGAATCCCTTGAGGAAGACGGCGCCGAGCCCGGCGATCAGGACGAGCGTGATCGTGACGTTCTCGCCGTCGAGCCAGTGCGGGGCGAAGGGGTTCTCCACCACGTGCGCCGAGGCGTCGGCCGCGGACAGGGTGATGGTGATGATGAAGTCCGTGGCGGCGAAGCCGAGCAGCACGAGCACGAAGATCTTCCCCGACCACCAGGGCAGCAGCCGCTCCAGCATGTGGATGGAGCCCTCGCCGTGCGGGGACTCGTGGGCGACGCGGCGGTAGACCGGCAGCGCGCCGAGCAGCGTGAGGCCGATCAGCACGAGGGTGGCGAGCGGCGAGAGCAGCCCGGCGGCGAGCGCCGCGATGCCCGGCTGGTAGCCGAGCGTGGAGAAGTAGTCCACGCCGGTCAGACACATGACACGCCACCACTTGTGGCCCTGGTGGTCCACGGGCAGGGTGCCGTGCGGCCCCTGGTGCCGCGACGACCGATCGGTGAGCCCTTCGAGGAGCCAGGCGCGCAGACGGCGGGGGGACTTCACGACCATGCCTCACATCGTCGCCCCGAGGCGTCAAAAGTGCGTGAAGACCGGGCCGTTCCGCGCGAAGAACGCGCAAGGAACGCGCTGTGCCGACCGGAACCGGACAGAACCTGGGCGCACCTGCCCACAACGGGTCCCGTCCGCTCCGGAGCCGGGCCCGCCCGCCCCGTACCCCGGGGCCCCAGAAGGAGTACGTATGTCCGTCCTGACCTCCGCGACGGGAACCGCGCCTCTCGACGAGGAGCCTCCGGACGCCGGGGAGCGGCATCGGCTCACCGCCGTGACCGGGCTTGCCGCGCTGTCCCTGGATGCCATGGCCTCCGTCGCCTACGGGCCCGAGGCGATCGTGCTCGTGCTCGCCGCCGCCGGCGGCCACGGGCTCGGGTTCACCCTGCCGGTCACCCTCGCCATCGCCGCGCTCCTCGCGGTCCTCGTCGCCTCCTACCGCCAGCTCATCGCCGCCTTCCCCGACGGCGGCGGCTCCTACGCGGTGGCCAAGACCCACCTGGGGCGGCGCACCTCCCTGGTGGCCGCCGCCTCCCTCGTCCTGGACTACGTCCTGAACGTCGCGGTCGCCGTCACCGCCGGCGTCGCCGCCCTCACCTCGGCCTTCCCCGAGCTCTACGGCGACCGCCTGTGGATCTGCCTCGCCGTCCTCGTCCTGATCACCGCGGTCAACCTGCGCGGCATCGTCGACTCCGCCCGCGCCTTCATCGCCCCGACCGCGATCTTCGTGCTCTCCATGCTGACCCTCATCGCGGTCGGCCTCTTCCGTTCCGCGCCGGTCAGCACCGAGGCCGCCGCGGGCCACGCCTCGGTCCTCGCCGACAACGCCACCACCGTCGGCGCCCTGCTCCTCCTGAAGGCCTTCGCCTCCGGCTGCTCCGCGCTCACCGGCGTCGAGGCCATCGCCAACGCCGTGCCGTCCTTCCGCGCCCCGCGCGCCAAGCGCGCCCAGCACGCGGAGATCGCCCTCGGCGCCGTCCTCGGCGTCATGCTGATCGGCCTCGCGGTGCTGATCTCCCGCTTCCACCTCCAGCCGGTCGAGGGCGTCACCGTCCTCGCCCAGCTCGCGGACGCCTCCCTCGGCCACAACTGGGCCTTCTACGTCATCCAGTTCGCCACGATGATCCTGCTCGCCCTCTCCGCGAACACCTCCTTCGGCGGCCTGCCCGTCCTGCTCAAGCTGCTCGCCCGCGACAACTTCCTGCCGCACGTCTTCGCCCTCAAGGCCGACCGCCAGGTCCACCGGCACGGCGTCCTGACCCTCGCCGGGATCTCCGCCGCCCTCCTGCTCTTCTCCGGCGGCGACACCAACACCCTCGTCCCGCTCTTCGCGATCGGCGTCTTCGTCGGCTTCACCATCGCCCAGACCGGCATGGTCGTCCACTGGCGCCGCGAGCGCGGCCCGAGGTGGCAGGGCAAGGCCCTCCTGAACGGCCTGGGCGCACTGCTCACCGGCGTCAGCGCGATCGTCGTCACCGCCACCAAGTTCCACGACGGGGCCTGGCTGATCGTCGTCGCCCTGCCCCTGCTCGTCGCCGCCTTCGAGACGGTCCACCGCGCCTACGCCAGGATCGGCGAGCGCCTCGGCCTCGGCCGCGTCCCCGAGTGCCCGCACCGCGACCGCTCCCTGGTCGTCGTCCCCGTCTCCTCCCTCTCCCGCCTCACCAGCGAGGCCCTGACCGCCGCCGTGTCGCTGGGCGACGAGGTCCGCGCGGTGACCGTCTGCCACGCCGACCCCGAGGACCGCGCGCAGGTCGAGGCCCTGGAGCGGGACTGGGCGCTGTGGAACCCGGGTGTGGACCTGATCCGCATCCCCACCGAGCGCCGCACGCTCGGCCGCCCCATCGCCGCGTACGTCCGCACGGTCGCCGCCGCCGAGCCCGCCACCCGCGTCACGGTCCTGATCCCCGAGGCCGAACCGGCCCGCGCCTGGCAGCGGATCCTGCAGAACCAGCGCGGCGCGGTGGTCGCCCACGCCGTCCGCAGGGACACCGACGCCGCCATCTGCCGCCTGCGCTTCCGCCTCTCGTGAGAAGCCCCCGCGAGGGGCTCTCGTAAGAGACCCGTCAAGAGCGTTCACGGCGCCGTATGGAGGGCGTCAACGACGGCCGAGTACGGCCGAAAGGGCGCTTTCCTCTAACCGGCGGGCCAAGCGATTGACCGCCGAACCAAGCAATTCACCCGTCCACTTCCTTACAGGAGCTCACGATGGCCGACGTGGCCTTCGTCGTCACCACGATCGCGGTCTTCGCGTTGGTGGCACTTGTCGCCAAGGGGGTGACCAAGCTGTGACCGCCGAGAACATCGTCGGCCTCGTCGTGGCCGTCGCCCTCCTGGGCTATCTCGTCCTCGCCCTCGTCTTCCCGGAGAGGTTCTGAGTACGGATATGAGCCCCGTCCTTGCTGGTGTGCTCCAGCTGCTCGCCCTGATAGCCGCGCTCGCCCTGGCCTACCGCCCGCTCGGCGACTACATGGCCCGGGTCTACGGCTCGAAGAAGCACCTTCGCGTCGAGAAGTGGATCTACAAGGCCATCGGCGCCAACCCCGACACGGAGATGCGCTGGCCCGCCTACCTGCGCGGTGTCCTCGCCTTCTCCGCGGTCGGCGTTCTCTTCCTCTACCTGCTGCAGCGCCTGCAGGGCTCGCTGCCCGGCTCGCTCGGCTTCAAGGCCATCGACCCGGACCAGGCGTTCAACACGGCCGCGTCCTTCGTGGCCAACACCAACTGGCAGTCGTACTCCGGCGAACAGGCCATGGGCCACGTCGTGCAGACCGGCGGCCTCGCCGTGCAGAACTTCGTCTCGGCGGCCGTGGGGATCGCCGTGGCGGTCGCCCTCGTACGCGGCTTCGCCCGATCCCGCACCGGTGAACTCGGCAACTTCTGGGCCGACCTGGTGCGCGGCACGGTCCGCGTCCTGATCCCGATCTCCGTGATCGGCGCGCTCGTCCTGGTCGCCTGCGGCGCCATCCAGAACTTCTCCGGCATCCACGAGGTCGGCCAGTTCATGGGCGGCAGGCAGGAGTGGAACGGCGGCGCGGTCGCCTCGCAGGAGGTCATCAAGGAGCTGGGCACGAACGGCGGCGGTTACTTCAACGCCAACTCCGCCCACCCCTTCGAGAACCCCAACCCGATCTCGAACCTCTTCGAGATCTTCCTGATCCTCGTGATCCCGTTCGCGCTGACCCGCACCTTCGGCAGGATGGTCGGCTCGGTCAGGCAGGGCTACGCGATCCTCGCCACGATGGCGACGATCTGGATCGGCTTCACCGCCCTGATGATGTGGACCGAGTTCCACCACGGCGGCCCGGCGTTCGACCTCGCGGGCGGCGCGACGGAGGGCAAGGAGACCCGGTTCGGGATCGGCGGCTCGGCGATCTTCTCGGTCGCCACCACGCTCACCTCCACCGGCGCGGTCAACTCCTTCCACTCCTCCAACACCGGCTTCGGCGGCGGCATCAACATGCTGGGCATGCAGCTCGGCGAGATCGCGCCCGGCGGCGTCGGCTCCGGCCTCTACGGCATGCTGATCATGGCGATCATCGCCGTGTTCATCGCCGGTCTGATGGTCGGCCGTACGCCGGAGTACCTGGGCAAGAAGATCGGCACCCGCGAGATCAAGCTGGCGGCCTGCTACATCCTCGTCACCCCGGCGCTCGTGCTCGGCTTCACGGCCGTGTCGATGGCGCTGTCCACGCCCAAGGACTCGATGCTCAACTCCGGGGCGCACGGCTTCTCCGAGATCCTGTACGCCTTCACCTCCGGCGCCAACAACAACGGTTCGGCCTTCGGCGGCCTGAGCGCGGACACGAACTGGTTCAACACCACGATCGGTCTCGCCATGCTGCTCGGCCGCTTCCTGCCGATGGTGTTCGTCCTCGCGCTCGCGGGCTCCCTCGCCGAGCAGAAGCCGATCCCGCAGACGGCGGGCACCCTGCGTACCGAGAAGCCGCTGTTCACCGGGTTGTTGGTCGGCACGATCATGATCATCACCGGTCTCACCTACTTCCCCGCCCTCGCGCTGGGACCGCTTGCCGAGGGGCTGGCGTCATGAGCACAAACACCAAGAACCAAGCCATGGAGGGGAACGGACCGGACACCGCTTCGGTCGCCACCCTCGCTCCGCACCAGGACGTGCCCACCGGCCACAAGTCCGCCGACGAGGGCAGGGTCGGCGCGGGTCTCTTCGACCCCGCCCAGCTCCTGAAGTCCCTGCCGGACGCGTTCCGCAAGCTGAACCCGCGCGTCATGGTCAAGTCCCCGGTCATGTTCGTGGTCCTGATCGGCTCGGTGGTCACCACCGTGCTCGCGCTCAAGGACCCGACCGACTGGTTCGGCTGGGCGATCACCGTCTGGCTCTGGCTGACCACGGTCTTCGCCAACCTCGCCGAGGCCGTCGCCGAGGGCCGCGGCAAGGCGCAGGCCGACACCCTGCGCAAGGCCAAGACCGACACCGTCGCGCGCCGCCTGAACGGCTCCGCCGAGGAGTCCGTCCCCGGCACCGAGCTGCGCATCGGCGACCTGGTGGTCTGCGAGGCGGGCGACATCATCCCCGGCGACGGCGACGTCGTCGAGGGCGTCGCGTCCGTCGACGAGTCCGCGATCACCGGCGAATCGGCCCCCGTCATCCGGGAGTCGGGCGGCGACCGCTCGGCCGTCACGGGCGGTACGAAGGTCCTCTCCGACCGGATCGTCATCAAGATCACGACGAAGCCCGGCGAGACGTTCATCGACCGCATGATCAACCTGGTCGAGGGCGCGGCCCGGCAGAAGACGCCCAACGAGATCGCGTTGAACATCCTCCTGGCGTCCCTCACCATCGTCTTCCTGCTCGCCGTCGTCACCCTCAAGCCCTTCGCCATCTACGCGGGGGCCGACGACCAGACCTCGATGATCGTCCTGACGGCGCTGCTCGTCTGCCTGATCCCGACGACCATCGGCGCCCTGCTCTCCGCGATCGGCATCGCGGGCATGGACCGCCTGGTCCAGCGCAACGTCCTCGCCATGTCGGGCCGGGCCGTCGAGGCCGCGGGCGACGTGTCGACCCTGCTGCTCGACAAGACCGGCACCATCACCCTCGGCAACCGCCAGGCCGCCGAGTTCGTGCCGGTGCGCGGCACCACCGAGGCCGAGGTCGCGGACGCCGCCCAGCTCTCGTCGCTGGCCGACGAGACCCCCGAGGGCCGCTCCATCGTCGTACTCGCCAAGGAGAAGTACGGCCTGCGCGAACGCCACCAGGGCGAGCTGACCGGCGCCGAGTGGGTGCCGTTCACCGCGCAGACCCGGATGTCGGGTGTGGACGTCGACGGACGCAAGGTGCGCAAGGGCGCGACCGGTTCGGTCATCGCCTGGGTCAAGGAACGTGGTGGCGAGGTCGCCGAGGATGCGCAGGAACTCAACGACCGGATTTCACAGGCTGGTGGCACGCCGCTGCTTGTGGCTCTGGAAGACGCTGACGGTGCCCGGGTCCTCGGGGTGATCCACCTCAAGGACGTCGTCAAGGAGGGCATGCGCGAGCGGTTCGACGAACTGCGCCGCATGGGCATCAAGACCGTCATGATCACCGGCGACAACCCGCTGACCGCCAAGGCGATCGCGGACGAGGCGGGCGTGGACGACTTCCTCGCCGAGGCCACGCCCGAGGACAAGATGGCGCTGATCAAGCGCGAGCAGGCCGGCGGCAAGCTGGTCGCGATGACGGGCGACGGCACCAACGACGCCCCCGCGCTCGCCCAGGCGGACGTCGGCGTGGCCATGAACACCGGCACCTCGGCCGCCAAGGAGGCCGGGAACATGGTGGACCTGGACTCCAACCCGACCAAGCTCATCGAGATCGTCGAGATCGGCAAGCAACTCCTCATCACCCGGGGTGCCTTGACGACCTTCTCGATCGCCAACGACGTCGCGAAGTACTTCGCGATCATCCCCGCCATGTTCGCGGTCGCCTACCCCTCGCTCGACAAGCTCAACATCATGGGCCTGTCGTCGCCCGAGTCCGCGATCCTCTCCGCGGTCGTCTTCAACGCGCTGATCATCATCGCCCTCGTGCCGCTCGCCCTGAAGGGCGTGCAGTACCGGCCGATGAGCGCCGACAGGATGCTCCGGCGCAACCTCGGCATCTACGGCCTGGGCGGGCTCGTCGCCCCGTTCATCGGCATCAAGATCATCGACGTACTCATCTCCCTCATCCCCGGGATCGGCTGACCGCCATGAACAACTCCGTAGGAAACACAGCCCGGTTGATAGGAGCAGGCCTGCGCGCCCTCCTCGTCCTCACCGTGATCTGCGGCGTGATCTACCCGCTCGCGGTCACCGGCGTCGCCCAGGCCCTGTTCCATGACAAGGCCAACGGCTCCGAGGTGAAGGCGGATGGCGAGGTCGTCGGCTCCGAACTCATCGGCCAGCGCTACGACCTGCCGCTCAAGAAGGGCCAGGAGACGCCCGAGCCGGACCTCAAGTGGTTCCAGCCGCGCCCGTCCAACGGCCTCGGCTCCAACCGGGCCAACGGCGTCAACACGCGGTACGACCTGATCGTGTCCGGCGCCACCAACCTCTCCGGTGACAACAAGGACCTGATCAAGCAGGTGAAGGACGCCAAGGCGGCCGTCATCAAGGACAACTCCACCGCGGACCACAAGGTGAAGCCCTCCGACGTGCCCGCCGAAGCGGTCACCTCCTCGGGCTCCGGCCTCGACCCGCACATCTCCCCGGCGTACGCCGACCTCCAGGCGCACCGCGTCGCGGCGAGGAACCACCTGGACGTCGCGCAGGTCGAGAAGCTGGTCGACGAGCACACCGACGGGCGGATCCTCGGCTTCATGGGCGAGCCGCGCGTCAACGTCCTCCAGCTCAACGTCGCCCTCAAGGAACTGACCGAGAAGGGCTGATGGGCTTAACCGTCACCGGCGGGAGCCGACGGACCGGGCACACGCCCGGCACCGCCGGCTCCCGCGGCCACGACACGCACACCCACACCGACGGGGAAGAAGGCGGCACACCGATGACCCGGGTCCTTGTGGTGGAGGACGACGCACAGCTCGTACGGGCACTCGTGATCAACCTGCAGGCGCGCAAGTACGGAGTGGACGCGGCCCCCGACGGAGCCACCGCCCTGCGCCTGGCCGCCGCCCGGCAGCCGGACGTCGTCGTACTCGACCTGGGCCTGCCCGACATGGACGGCATCGACGTGCTCAGGGCGCTGCGCGGCTGGACGCGCGTACCGGTCCTGGTCCTCACCGCCCGGCGCGCCTCCGACGAGAAGGTCGAGGCCCTCGACGCGGGCGCCGACGACTACATCACCAAGCCGTTCAGCATGGACGAACTCCTCGCCCGGCTGCGCGCCGCCGTCCGCCGCACCGAATCGGCCCCCGCCGCCCACGAGACCGTCGTGGTCACCACCGACGACTTCAGCGTCGACCTGGTCGCCAAGAAGGTCACCCGCGGCGGCCGCGACATACGCCTGACCCCCACGGAGTGGCAGCTCCTGGAAATACTCATCTGCCACCCCGGACGCCTCATCACCCAGCGGCAGCTGCTGCAGGACGTGTGGGGCCCCTCGTACGGCACCAAGACCAACTACCTACGGGTCTACATGGCCCAGTTGAGACGCAAACTGGAAGCGGACCCCTCCCACCCCCGGTACCTCATCACGGAGCCGGGCATGGGATACCGCTTCGAGAGCTGACCACCCGGCGGACGGACTCACCCACCCATGGCACGCGGCAAGCTTCGCATCTACCTCGGCTCGGCTCCCGGCGTCGGCAAGACGTACGCGATGCTCTCCGAGGCCCATCGCCGCGTGGAGCGCGGCACCGACTGCGTGGTCGCCTTCGTGGAGCACCACGACCGGCCGCGCACCGAGGTCATGCTGCACGGCCTGGAGATCGTCCCGCGCAGGCGACTGGAGTACCGCGGCTCGGTGTTCACCGAGATGGACCTCGACGCGGTCCTGGCACGCCGCCCCGCCGTCGCCCTGGTCGACGAGCTCCCGCACACCAACATCCCCGGCTCGCGCAACGCCAAGCGCTGGCAGGACGTCGAGGAACTCCTCGCGGCCGGCATCGACGTCATCTCCACCGCCAACATCCAGCACCTGGAATCGCTCGGCGACGTGGTCGAGTCGATCACCGGCGTACGTCAGAAGGAGACGGTGCCGGACGAAGTGGTGCGCCGTGCCGACCAGATCGAGCTGGTCGACATGTCGCCCCAGGCGCTGCGCCGCCGCATGGCGCACGGCAACATCTACAAGCCCGACAAGGTCGACGCCGCCCTCTCCAAGTACTTCCGGCCGGGAAACCTCACCGCCCTGCGGGAGTTGGCACTCCTGTGGACCGCGGACCGCGTCGACGAGTACCTCAACGAGTACCGTGCCGAGCACCGCGTCAAGAAGATCTGGGGCTCCCGCGAGCGCATCGTCGTCGGCCTCACCGGCGGCCCCGAGGGCAGCACCCTGCTGCGCCGCGCCGCCCGCCTCGCCGAGAAGGGCGCGGGCGGCGAGGTCCTCGCCGTCTACATCTCCCGCAGCGACGGCCTCACCTCGGCCTCGCCCAAGGAACTCGCCGTCCAGCGCACCCTCGTGGAGGACCTCGGCGGCACCTTCCACCACGTGATCGGCGACGACATACCGGCCGCGCTGCTCGACTTCGCGCGCGGCGTGAACGCCACCCAGATCGTCCTCGGCGTCTCCCGCCGCAAGAGCTGGCAGTACGTCTTCGGGCCCGGCGTCGGCGCGACCGTCGCCCGCGACTCCGGTCCCGACCTCGACGCCCACCTCGTCACGCACGACGCGGTCGGCAGCGGCCGCGGCCTCCCGGTGGCCAGGGGAGCGCGGCTCGGCCGCACCCGCCGCCTCGCCGGTTGGCTGATCGGCGTCGCGGGCCCGGTGCTGCTCACCGCGGTGCTCCGCGCCATGGCACCCGACGTCGGCCTCGCCAACGACATGCTGCTCTTCCTCTCGCTGACCGTCGCGGCCGCCCTGCTCGGCGGCGCCTGGCCGGCCCTCGCCTCGGCGGCCTTCGGCTCGTTGCTCCTGAACTGGTACTTCACGCCGCCCATCGGCGAGTTGACCATCAACGACCCGAAGAACATCGTCGCCCTGGCGATCTTCATAGGGGTCGCGGTGTCGGTGGCCTCCGTCGTGGACGTCGCCGCCCGGCGCACCGCGCAGGCGGCCAGGCTGCGCGCCGAGTCGGAGATCCTGTCCTTCCTCGCGGGCAGCGTGCTGCGCGGCGAGACCAGCCTGGACGCCCTGCTGGAACGCGTCCGCGAGACCTTCGCCATGGAGTCCGTCGCCCTGCTGGAACGCGCGAGCGACGTGGAGCCCTGGACCTGCGCGGGCAGCGTCGGCGAGGGCCACCCCCTCAAACGCCCCGAGGACGCCGACGTCGACATGCCGGTCGGCGACCACATGGCGCTGGCCCTGTCCGGCCGAGTCCTGCCCGCCGAGGACCGCCGCGTGCTGGCCGCGTTCGCCGCGCAGGCCGCCGTGGTCCTGGACCGCCAGCGCCTCCAGGGCGAGGCCAACCAGGCCCGGGCGCTCGCCGAGGGCAACCGCATCCGCACCGCCCTGCTCGCCGCCGTCAGCCACGACCTGCGGACGCCGCTCGCGGGCATCAAGGCCGCCGTCTCCTCCCTGCGCTCCGACGACGTGGAGTGGTCGCAGGAGGACGAGGCCGAGCTCCTCGAAGGCATCGAGGCGGGCGCCGACCGCCTGGAGCACCTGGTCGGCAACCTCCTGGACATGTCCCGCCTGCAGACCGGCACCGTCACCCCGCTGATCCGCGAGATCGACCTCGACGAGGTCGTCCCCATGGCCCTCGGCGGCGTACCGGAGGGCAGCGTCGACCTGGACATCTCCGAGAACCTGCCCATGGTCACGGTCGACAAGGGGCTCCTGGAGCGGGCGGTCGCCAACATCGTCGAGAACGCCGTGAAGTACAGCCCCGAGGGCTCCCGCGTCCTGGTCTCGGCCAGCGCCATCGCCGACCGCGTGGAACTGCGCGTGGTGGACCGCGGCCCCGGCGTCCCCGACGAGGCCAAGGAGCGGATCTTCGAGCCCTTCCAGCGCCACGGCGACGCCCCGCGCGGCGCGGGCGTGGGCCTCGGTCTCGCGGTCGCCCGCGGCTTCACGGAGGCGATGGACGGCACGCTCACCGCCGAGGACACCCCGGGCGGCGGCCTCACCATGGCGCTCACGCTGCGAGCGGCGACGTAAGGGGGAGACGCGGCGACGTAGGGGGGAGACGCACTGAGAGCGGCCGCGTACGAAAGAGGCACGCGAAAGGCCCCAGTCGACGACTGGGGTCTTTGCTGGTGTCCGAGGGGGGACTTGAACCCCCACGCCCGATAAAGGGCACTAGCACCTCAAGCTAGCGCGTCTGCCATTCCGCCACCCGGACAAGGTGTCTGTCTTCGCGGGGTGTTTCCCGCGGCGACACAGAGAACATTACCAGGCTTCAGGGGGTACTCGATCACCCCCGCCTCCCCCTGTGAACGGCTGATGACGACGCCCGCCCGCCCTTGGGCCCGAGGCCGGGGAGAGAGAGGATGAAGGGGACCACCAGCAGCGAATGCGGGAGGAACCAGCGTGAGCGGGTCCAGCACGGGCAAGGCCGTCACCGGTGAGGACGAGGTCGTCGACCTCTGTCGCGAACTGATCCAGATCGATACGAGCAACTACGGCGACCACTCGGGCCCGGGGGAGCGCAAGGCCGCCGAGTACGTCGCCGAGAAGCTCGCCGAGGTGGGCCTCGAACCGAAGATCTTCGAGTCCCACCCCGGCAGGGCCTCCACGGTCGCGCGGATCGAGGGCGAGGACCCCTCGCGGCCCGCGCTCCTCATCCACGGCCACACGGACGTCGTGCCCGCCAACGCCGCGGACTGGACGCACCACCCCTTCTCCGGCGAGATCGCGGACGGCTGCGTGTGGGGCCGGGGCGCCGTCGACATGAAGGACATGGACGCGATGACCCTCGCGGTGATCCGCGAGCGCATGCGCACCGGCCGCAAGCCCCCGCGCGACATCGTCCTCGCCTTCCTCGCGGACGAGGAGGCCGGCGGTACGTACGGCGCGCGGCACCTCGTCGACAACCACCCCGACCTCTTCGAGGGGTGTACGGAGGCGATCAGCGAGGTCGGCGGCTTCTCCTTCACCGTCAACGAGAACCTGCGGCTCTACCTCGTCGAGACGGCGCAGAAGGGCATGCACTGGATGAAGCTGACCGTGGACGGCACCGCCGGCCACGGTTCGATGATCCACAAGGACAACGCGATCACCGAGCTGTCCGAGGCCGTCGGGCGCCTTGGCCGGTACGACTGGCCGATCCGCGTCACCAAGACGCTGCGCCACTTCCTCGACGAGCTCGGCGACGCCCTGGGCACCGAGCTCGACCCGGAGAACATGGACGAGACGCTCGCCAAGCTCGGCGGCATCGCCAAGCTCATCGGCGCCTCCCTGAGGAACACCGCCAACCCGACGCAGCTCGGCGCCGGTTACAAGGTGAACGTGATCCCCGGACAGGCCACCGCGCACGTCGACGGCCGCTTCCTGCCCGGCTTCGAGCAGGAGTTCCTCGCCGACCTGGACCGGATCCTCGGTCCGAACGTCCGGCGCGAGGACGTGCACGCGGACAAGGCCTTGGAGACCACGTTCGACGGCGCTCTGGTCGACGCCATGCAGACGGCGCTGCGGGCCGAGGACCCGATCGCCCGCGCCGTGCCGTACATGCTCTCCGCGGGCACGGACGCCAAGTCCTTCGACGACCTGGGCATCCGCGGCTTCGGCTTCGCGCCGCTCAAGCTGCCGCCGGAGCTGGACTTCGCGGGCATGTTCCACGGCGTCGACGAGCGGGTGCCGGTGGACGGCCTGAAGTTCGGCGTCCGGGTCCTCGACCGCTTCATCGACGCGTCCTGAAGCGACGCTTCCTGATGGGAATCGGCCGTTTCGCGCGCTGAAACGACACTCCAATAATCGCCAGCGCGTACGTACTTGACTGAAAAGAGTGAAAGGAACCATAGGCTCGTAGCCCCATAAGTTTCTCCTCGTTACAGGTGATGCAGTCCGCGGCTGGGACTGCATTTGCCAACAAGGAGGAAAAATGATCAAGAAGGTCGTCGCTGCTGCGGCTGCCACTGGTGGTCTCGTGCTCGCTGGTGCGGGTGTCGCCGCTGCCGACGCCGGTGCCCAGGGTGCCGCCGTGAAGTCCCCCGGTGTTGTCTCGGGCAACGTCATCCAGGTGCCGGTCCACGTGCCGGTGAACGCCTGCGGCAACACGGTCTCCGTGATCGGGCTGCTGAACCCCACCTTCGGCAACACCTGCATCAACAAGTGACGTTGTTGTGCCTCACCCCTTGAGGGTCTGAGTCCGTCGGCCCCGGAGCGCGCGCCATGCGCTCCGGGGCCGTCGGGCATTCCGCGTCCTGGCAAGGAGGCCCGGACGTACTCCGGAAGGTAAAAGGCAGGGAACAGCTATGCGACAGGTCACGCGCAAAGGCCTGATCACCGTGGCGGCCGCGACCGGCGTACTCGCCGTCAGCGGTGGCTACGCACACGCGGACTCGGGTGCCAAGGGGAGCAGTTCGAATTCCCCCGGCGTACTGGCGGGCAATTCCGTCCAGGTTCCCGTTGACGTTCCGGTCAACGTGTGCGGCAACACCGTGAACGTCGTCGGGGTCCTCAACCCCGCGGCGGGCAACAACTGCGTCAACACCTCGGGCGGCGGGGGCGGCGGTTCGCACAAGCCCTCCGGCGGCGGCGCGAAGGCGGAGGGCCGCACCAGCGACTCACCCGGCGTCGCCTCGGGCAACAACGTGCAGTTGCCGGTCAACGCCCCGGTGAACGTCTGCGGCAACAGCGTCACCATCGGCGGCCTCGGCAACACCACCGCGGGCAACGACTGCGCCAACGAGTCCGACGACTCGGTGACCCCGCCGGGCGGCGAGAAGCCCCCGACGGGACCCGAGCAGCCGGGCAAGCCGGAACAGCCGGGCAACCCCGAGCAGCCGGGCAACCCCGAGCAGCCCGGCAAGCCCGAGCAGCCCGGCAAGCCCGAGCAGCCCGGCAACCCCGAGCAGCCGGGCAAGCCGGAACAGCCCGGCAAGCCCGAGCGGCCCGGGAACCCGCAGAAGCCGGAGAACCCGGTCGATCGCGGAACGTCGAACCACCCGGGCACGCAGATCGTCACCCCGCCCGAGGGGACGTCGCAGCTCGCGGAGACCGGCAGTGAGGTGCCGCTCGGGCTCGCGCTGCCGGTGGGCGCCGGCGCGCTGATCGCGGGCACCGTGCTCTACCGCAGGGCGCGGGCGACCGCCTGAGTCACGCGGCCGAGCAGGCAGGAACGGAGCGGGCCCCGCGTCAGCGGGGCCCGCTCCGTTTCCCTGTTCGCGGCCCGCGCCGAGCTCTCTGTGTCCTCTGCGCCTTCCCGGCTTCTCCTCGTTCGCCGCTTCTTTGTTCAGCCGCCCCTGTCCGTGCTCACCAGGTGGCCCTCACCTGGCGGATGATCCGCCGCTTCAGCCGCACCCTGCGGCTGCCGTCGCGGTGCAGGCTCAGGCGGTCCAACTCCCAGTGTCCGTACTCCGCGTGGTCCGTCAGCAGGCGCGTGGCTTCCTTGCGGGAGACCCCGCGCGGTACATACACGTCGACAAATTCGTATTCCGGCATCGCATCTATTGTGCGGGCATGGGCCCGGTACGGATAGCGTCTGCACTATGTCTGATGCTGCGCAGCCCACCGCTGCCGAGGTACGTGCCGCCGCCGAGGCGGTCAAGACCGCGCTCGACCGCCACCTGGCCGCGGTCGAACGCAGGTCGGGCGAGGACGATCCGGCCGTGTACGAGGCGTTCAACGAACTCGCCGCGGCGGCCGAGGAGTACGACGAACTCCTCTACGACCGCTACGACGAGGTCACGCCCTTCGAGATCCCCGGCACGGAGGACGCGCTGCCGCCGTACCAGGGCCCGGAGGAGGCGAACGCGCTCAGCGTGCTGATCCGCCGTGACTACGCCGTGGCGGAGCCGCAGCGACTCCTCGCCCAGGCCCAGCGGGTCGCCGACCTCGACGCGGGCGGGGAGGAGGGGACGGGCCCCGCCGACACCGTGCACGGCGCGCTCGGTGTCCTCTTCGGGGAGTTCGAACCGGACGAAATCGCCTCGCGCCACAAGGAGTTCGGCCTGGAGGAGGGCGACTCCACGCTCTGGGTCACGGCGGCGGACACCCCCGCCGAGCCGGGGGAGTGGCTCGACGCCGCCTTCGACCAGGTCGACCCGCACCGGGTGGTGTGCCGCTTCGACGTCAGCGCGGTCTTCGACGACGAACTCGACGACGACGGCCTGGACGGTCTCGACACGGACGACGTCGACATCGACCCGGACGTGGCGGTGCCGATCGACGAGATCGACGAAGAGGACAGGGACGACGAGACCCGCGGTGCGGGAGGCGCGCGAGGCGCCGGTCACTGACCCCCGCCGACACCGCCGGCCGCGCCGAATCGCTCCTGCGAGCACATGAGCCCCTCCCCGAGGAGGGGCTCATCGTCGTCCGACGGGCGGGATCAGACCGCCGCCGTCGGCACCTGTGGGCGCAGCAGGGTCTGCAGGCGCGTCGTGCGGTCCTTCCAGAGGCGCTCCGCCACCGCGCGCGGCAGCGCCTGCTCCACGCCCTGCACGACCGACAGATGCCGCTCGCCGCGGCTGAACGCGGTGTACACCCACGGCCGGGTCAGCGACTGCGCGGCGTCGCCCGGCAGCACCACGACCACGGCGGGCCAGCGAAGGCCCGTCGCCTGGTGCGCGGTGAGCGCCCAGGCGTGCCGCACCTCCTGCTCCACCCGCTCCTTGCGTACGACGACGGGGGCGCCGTCGCACTCCAGGTGCAGCCCCTCCGCGTCGGCCCGCACCACACGGCCGAGCGTCGTGCGGCCCGCCGCCGGGACGTGGGCGATCCGGTCGCCGGGGTCGAAGCCGCCGAAGCGGCCGGGGCCCGGGTTGAGCCGCTCCTTGAGCGCGGTGTTGAGCGCGCGCGTGCCCGCGGCGCCGCCGTGTCCCGGCGTGATGACCTGCGTCTGCTCGGCGGGCACCCCGATCGCCCTCGGCACCGAGTCCGCGACGAGCTGCACGGTGCGGTGGATCGCCTCGGCCGCGTCGCGCACGGGGACGAGCACGACCTCCTTGCCGGGGGCGTCGACCTGGTTCAGCTCGCCGATGCCGATGCCGGACGTCAACTCCCCGATGGGGCCGGGGTCCGGGGTGCGCGAGACGACCTGGGGGCAGCAGCGCGCGGCGACGAGGTCCGCGAAGACCCGGCCGGGGCCCGCCGACCACAGCACGCCAGGATCCCCGGCGAGCACCAGGCGGGCGCCGTCCGGCAGGGACTCCACGAGCATCGCCGCGGTCTCCACGTCCAACTGCGGTGCGTCCAGGACGACCAGGAGGTCGAGCGCGAGCGCGCCGTCCGCGTCGCGCCCGGGGCCCTGCGCCCCGGAGAGCAGCCCCGCCACGGTCACCGCGGTCTCGTCCGAGCCCGTGGCCCGCGCGAGGCGGCGGCGGCCGTCGGCGCTGTGGGCCGCGGCGCACACCCGCAGGCCCAGCGCCGCGGCGGCGGTCACCAGCGCGGCGGGCTCGGCGCGGGCCGCCTCGCCGCCGGAGTGCAGCACGAGGCCGTGCCCGGCGACGGCGCGGATCAGCTCGGCGGTGGAGCCCGACGCCTGCGCCGCGGCGGCCTCCCAGTCGGCGTCCGCGGGGCCGGAAGCGTCGTCCTTCGCCAGGGAGTTGATCACGCGGGCGAGTCCGTCGGCGAGGCTCTCCTCCGCCAGTGCGTACCGCTCGAGGCCGATCAGGACGCGGACCGGGCGCTCCGGTTCCTCGTCGGCGCCCTCCTGGCCGTCCTCCCCGGCTCGCTGGACCGGCAGCTCGGTGCCCTCGACGGCGTCCTGGAAGACCAGGGCGTCACCCTCGGCGAGGGCGCTCTGCACGGCCGCGTCCGGGTCGGGCACCGAGCGCTGCCCGAGCGCCGCGGTCAGGGCCGCGGCGTCGAGCGCCGTGTGCCCCGCGACGGCGGCCTGCTCCAGCAGCCACACGGTGACGGCGCGGCCCCTGCGCTCGTCGTCGGGCCCGCACTCCGGGCCGAGCAGGGCCCTGGCGAAGCCGTCGGCCTGCTCGGGCCGCACACCGGTGACCCGCAGCAACTGCCAGGGGTCCGCGCGCAGTCGTTCCTCGGCACCCTCGCCGAGCGCGGCCGCCGTGGGCGCGGCGAGCGCGGCGGGGGCACCGCCCTCGGCGAGCACGGCGCGGACCGCGGCGACGGCCTCCTCCGGGGGCGCCACCGCGGCCGCGGACGGCTGCGGGCGCACGGGCTCGGGGGCGGGGGACGGCGCGGGCCTGCGCGGCGCGGGCTCCGGCTCCCGGAAGGCGCTCGCGACGGGCTTCTCGCCGCTCTCCACGGCGCGCACGGCGGCCAGCAGATCGGCCGCCGTCCCGCTCAGCTTCGCCCCGGCCTCGACCGGCCCCTGCTTCGCCGCCTTCCGCTGCTCGATCCGCTCCCGAAGCTCCCGCTGCGCGGCGATCTCGGCCTCGGCCTCGGAGACCTCGGCCGCGCCTTCGCTCCCCTCCGCGGCTCCGCCGTCGGCCGCTTCCTCGGCGCCCTGCGCGGCTTCGGCCCCGTCCTCCGTCGCCTCGGGGGTCGGCTCCGGCTCGGCTCCGGCGTCCGGCTCCTGCTCGGCGCGCGGGATGTTCTCGGCGGCCTGTGTGGCGTCGGTCGCGGCTTCGCCGGGGGGCGTGGCCGCGGCGTCCGGCGTCCCCGGCGCGGTTTCCTCCGCGGCAGCGGGTTCCGTACTCACAGGGTGCTCCAGTCGTGATCGGGATAGCGGTGCACGGGCGCCGACACGTCGTCGAGCGCCTGGCAGATCTCGTCAGGAAGACTAAGGGTCTCCACTGACAATGCGGCCGTGAGCTGCTGCGCGTTGCGCGCGCCGACGATCGGGGCGGTCACCCCTGGGCGGTCCCGCACCCACGCGAGGGCGACCTGGAGCGGGCTCGCCGCGAGGCCGTCCGCGGCCGTGGCGACCGCGTCGACGATGCGGCTCGCGGTGTCGTCGAGGTAGGGCGCGACGAAGGGCGCCATCTGGTCGGAGCCGCCGCGCGAGTCGGCGGGGGTGGAGTGACGGTACTTCCCGGTGAGCACGCCCCGGCCGAGGGGGGAGGAGGGCAGCAGGCCCACCCCGAGGTCGACCGCCGCGGGCAGCACCTCGCGCTCGATGCCGCGCTGCAGCAGGGAGTACTCCATCTGCGCCCCGGCCAGGCGGGTGCGGGTGCCCGGGAGCGCGAGCTGCCACGTCGCGGCCTTGGCGAGCTGCCAGCCGCAGAAGTTGGAGACCCCGGCATAGCGGGCCCGACCGCTGCTGACCGCGATGTCCAGGGCCTGCAGCGTCTCCTCCAGAGGCGTGTCCGGATCGAAGGCGTGCACCTGCCACAGGTCCACGTGGTCCGTGCCGAGACGGGCGAGCGAGGCGTCGAGCGCGGCCAGCAGATGCCCCCGGGAGCCGTCGAAGCGGCGCTCGGGGTCCGGCACGCTGCCCGCCTTGGTCGAGATGACCAGGTCGCGCCGCGGCACGAGCCGCTCGATCAGGCGTCCGAGCAGATACTCGGCCTCCCCGTCGCCGTACACATCGGCCGTGTCGACGAGGGTGCCGCCCGCCTCCCAGAACACCTTCAACAGGTCGGCGGCGTCGTTCTCCTCGGTGTGACCCCAGGTGAGGGTGCCGAGTCCGATGCGGGACACGCGCAGGCCGGTCCGGCCGAGATGCCTCTGCTCCATGGGCGCTGAGATTACTGGCCGGATCCCCGCGGCGGGCGAGGCTGTGGACAAACCAGCGATTGTGGAGAACTCGACCCCCGGTTCGAGGGGATGCGGCCTCTGTGCCGGCCCCGTTCCGGCACGCGTTCGATCCGTCACTGACGGATCAGGCGCCGCGCGCTACAGTCCCCGGCACAGGGACGTTACTCATGAGTACATCGGTTAGGGGATCGGCCATGCAGCTCGGGATCAACCTCGGCTACTGGGGCGCCGGAATGGACGCCGACAATCTCGCGGTCGCCAAGGAGGCCGACAAGCTGGGCTACGCGGTCTGCTGGGCCGCCGAGGCGTACGGCTCGGACGCCGCGACGGTGCTGTCCTGGGTGGCCGCGCACACCGAGCGCATCGACATCGGCTCGGCGATCTTCCAGATCCCGGCCCGGCAGCCCGCGATGACCGCGATGACGGCGGCCACCCTCGACTCGCTCTCCGGCGGCCGCTTCCGCCTGGGCCTCGGCGTCTCGGGCCCGCAGGTCTCCGAGGGCTGGTACGGCGTGAAGTTCGACAAGCCGCTGGCCCGCACGCGCGAGTACGTCGAGATCGTCCGCAAGGCCATGACCCGCGAGCGTCTCTCCTACGAGGGCGAGCACTGGACGCTGCCGCTGCCCGGCGGCCCCGGCAAGCCCATCAAGCTGACCGTCCACCCGCAGCGCGAGCACATCCCGCTGTACGTCGCCGCGATCGGCCCGAAGAACCTGGAGCAGACCGGCGAGATCGCCGACGGCGCCCTGCTGATCTTCCCGGCCGCCGAGCACCTGGAGGAGACGGCGATCAAGCACCTGCGCGCAGGGCGGGAGAAGGCCGGCAAGACCATGGAGGGCTTCGACGTCGTCCCGACTCTGCCCCTCGCGGTCGGCGAGGACTCCCAGGTCGACGCCCTGGCCGACATGTTCCGGCCGTACACCGCGCTGTACGTGGGCGGCATGGGCAGCCGCAAGCAGAACTTCTACAACCAGCTCGCGCGGCGCATGGGGTACGAGAAGGAGGCCGCCGAGATCCAGGACAAGTACCTGGCGGGCGACAAGGAGGGCGCGGCCGCCGCCGTCCCGCGGCAGCTGATCGACTCGACGACCCTGCTCGGCTCCGTGGACCGGATCGCCGACCGGATGCGGGCCTACGCCGCGGCCGGTGTCACCACGCTCACGCTGGCCCCCGCGGGCTTCACGCTGGAGGACCGGATCGCCTCCCTGCGCGCCGGCACCGAGGCGCTGGAGCGCGCGGGCCTGTAAGGAGAGAGACGGAGAAGTCTGCGGCCGTGGTGGGGGCTCGGGGGGTCTTCCCCGCCACGGCCGTCACGGGGAACAACGCGTCACGGGGCCCGCGGTTACGGCCTCGGGCGCCGTGGGTGTCCTTCGTTCGGCGGAGCTGACCCGTACAGCTGTTGCCCAGTGGTGAACCACGCACTTGACTATTTCTTTGCGGAGGTTCGCGCACAGGGCATGGAGGTGCCAGTGATGCTGTCGGCCAAGAGTGTCTTCGAAGAGATCCTCGACCACGACGAGTCGTTCCGGCTCTTCTGCTCCATCGCGGCCAGCGGGGAGGCCCAGGGCGGATGGGAGAACGGCCGCATCGCCGCCCTCGTCCCCGAGAGCGAGCGCGCGCTCGCCCCCAAGATCGCCCGGCACGGCGCCGACGAGGACAAGCACGGCAGGATCTTCAACGCGCTGATGAGGAAGCGCGGCCTGGAGCCGGTCGAGGTCCCGCACGAGACCGACTACACGATGCTCCTGGAGAAGCACGGCATCGGACTCGCGCACGAACAGCTCAAGGCCGACAAGCCGCTCTCCGTGCAGGACGTCGTCACCTACCTCGCCCACAGCAGAGTCACGGAGCAGCGCGCCTCCGAACAGATGCGGCTGTTGCTCAAGTACTTCGCTGACCACCCGGACATCGGCCGCGCGGTGCGGATGATCTCCAACGACGAGGACAACCATCTCGCCTACTGCCACGAGGAGTTGCTCCGCTTCGCGTACGCCGGGCACGGCCGCGCCATCCAGCACACCCTGCGCGAGTGCGCGCTCGCCGAGATCCGGGTCTACCGCGACGTGAGCCTCGCCGTGATGGACCACATGGGGCGCATCCTCGGCTGGTCCCCGGCCAAGCAGAAGCTGCTCGCCGCCGGCATCCACGCCGTGTACGGGTACGAGAGGCTCGGCGGCTGGCGGCGGATGGTGTCCCTGAAGACGCCCGAGCGGCGCGACGCACTGGGCGGCCCCGCCGCGTCCGCTCCCGAGTTCGCCTGACGCGGGACCGCTCTAGAGCCAGCCCCGGTGCTTGAACATCCGGTACAGGACGACCTCCAGGAGGGCCATCAGGAGGATCACGGCGGGGTAGGTCCACCACCAGTGCAGCTCGGGCATGTGGTCGAAGTTCATGCCGTAGATCCCCGCGATCATCGTGGGGACCGCCGCCATGGCCGCCCACGCCGAGATCTTCCGCATGTCGTCGTTCTGCCGCACGCTCATCTGTGCCAGATGCGCGGACAGGATGTCCGACACCAGCCGGTCCAGGCCCTCCACGGATTCGTTCACGCGCGTCAGGTGGTCGTTGACGTCCCGGAAGAAGGGCTGGGCCGTCTCGTCCACGAACGGCACCGCGGGGCCGAAGGGGCCCACTCCGGAGAGGCGTGCCAAGGGGAGCGCCAGCGGCCCCGTGGCCCGGCGGAATTCGAGGATCTGCCGTTTGAACGTGTAGATCCGGGACGCCGTGTTGCGCGAGCCCCCGCCGTCCGGCGAGAAGACCTCCGCCTCCAGGACCTCCAGGTCGGCCTGCAACTCGTCGGCGACCTCCAGATAGTGGTCCACCGAGGCGTCCGCGATCGAGTACAGGACGGCGGTCGGGCCGTGCTTGAGGACGTCGGGGTCGGCCTCCAGGCGGTGGCGCACGACGCCGAGCGGCGCTCCCTCGCCGTGACGGACGGTCACCACGAACGAGTCGCCCATGAAGATCATGACCTCGCCGGAGGAGACGGCGTCGCTGTCCGGCTCGTACACGACCGGCTTGAGGACCATGAACACCGAGTCGTCGTAGACCTCCAGCTTGGGGCGCTGATGGGCCTTGAGGGCGTCCTCCACGGCCAGGGGGTGAAGCCCGAACTCCTGGCTGACCGTGTCGAACTCGTCCTCCGTCGGCTCGTGCAGACCGATCCACACGAACGCGTCACCGGCGGCCCGCGCCTCGTCCAGGGCGTCGGAGAAGTCCTGGGGGCCTTCGGTCCGACGGCCCTCGCGATAGATGGCGCAGTCGACAATCACACTGCGCATTGTTCCCAGCCTCCCCACCTGTTGCACCTCCACGGGCGCTTAGGCTGAGTCGCATGCCCACGCTGATCCTCGTCCGGCACGGACGCTCCACCGCCAACACCGCGGGTCTGCTCGCCGGGTGGACCCCCGGCGTGGCCCTCGACGAGCGAGGCGCCGCACAGGCCGCGGCGCTGCCCGAACGGCTCGCCGCGCTGCCCCTGGCCGAGGTCGTCACGAGCCCCCTGCAGCGCTGCAGGGAGACCGTCGCGCCGCTGCTCGCCGCGCGGCCCGGACTGCGGGCGCACACCGAGGACCGCATCGGTGAGTGCGACTACGGCGACTGGTCGGGCCGCAAGCTCGCCGAGCTCGCCGACGAACCGCTGATGGAGGTCGTCCAGCGGCACCCGTCCGCCGCCGCGTTCCCCGGCGGCGAGTCCATGCGCGCCATGCAGACACGGGCGGCCGAGGCGGTCCGCGAGTGGAACGCGCGCGTGGAGCGCGACCACGGCGAGGACGCCGTCTACCTGATGTGCTCCCACGGCGACATCATCAAGTCCCTTGTCGCGGAGGCCATCGGGCTCCACCTCGACCTCTTCCAGCGCATCTCCGTGGAGCCCTGTTCCGTCACCGTCATCCGCTACACCCGGCTGCGCCCCTTCCTCGTACGCCTCGGGGACACCGGCGACTTCGCCTCCCTCGCGCCGCGCGAGCAGCCGCCGAGCGGCGACGCCACGGTGGGGGGCGGTGCGGGCGCACCGTGATCGTCGCCCGCAGTAGGGTGAAGCGGTTGAAACAGCAGCCCCCTTGCAGTCGGTCCCATCGCAGTCGATCCAATGGAGACAGGACGTGTCCCGTCAGGTGTTCCTCTACGACCCGCCGGAGCGCTTCGTCGCGGGAACGGTCGGGCTGCCCGGACGGCGAACCTTCTTCCTCCAGGCCTCCGCGGGGATCAGGGTGACCAGCGTCGCCCTGGAGAAGACCCAGGTGGCCGCGCTCGCCGAGCGCATGGAGGAGCTTCTCGACGAGGTCGTGCGCCGCAGCGGGGGCAACGCCGCCGTGCCGGCCGTCGCGCCCGCCGAGATCACCGACAGCGCGCCGCTCGACTCCCCCGTGGAGGAGGAGTTCCGCGTCGGCACGATGGCGCTCGCCTGGGACGGCGAACAGGAGCGGATGATCGTCGAGGCCCAGGCGCTCGTCGAGCTGGACGCCGATTCCGACGACGACCTCGCCGAGGCCGAGGAAAGACTCCTGCAGGACGAGGAGAACGGCCCGCCGATGCTGCGCGTCCGCCTCACCGGAGCGCAGGCCCGCGCCTTCGCCAAGCGCGCCCTCGACGTCGTGAACGCCGGCCGTCCGCCGTGCCCGCTGTGCAGCCTCCCGCTCGACCCGGAAGGACACGTATGCCCGCGCCAGAACGGATACCGGCGGGGAGCGTGACCGTCGCCGACCCCGTCGCGCTCCTCACCCGCGGCGAGCTGACCGTGCGCGGCCGCATCCGTGAGGCCTCGAACGCGGTGCTCTACTGCACCGTCGCGTACGAGGGCCAGGAGGCCGCCTGCGTCTACAAGCCCGTGGCGGGGGAGCGCCCCCTGTGGGACTTCCCCGACGGCACGCTCGCGCAGCGCGAGGTCGCCGCGTACGAGGTGTCGCGGGCCACCGGCTGGGACCTCGTGCCGCCGACCGTCCTGCGGGACGGACCGCACGGCGAGGGCATGTGCCAGCTGTGGATCGACGCCTCGGGCGACGCGGAACTGCTCGCCCTGGTGGACGGCGACGAGGCGGGCGAGGGCTGGAAGGCGGTCGGCCTCGCCCAGGTCGACGAGGAGCGCACGGCGCTGCTCGTG
Source organism: Streptomyces sp. NPDC025651 (assembly GCF_055558735.1). Lineage (NCBI taxonomy): Bacteria > Bacillati > Actinomycetota > Actinomycetes > Kitasatosporales > Streptomycetaceae > Streptomyces > Streptomyces sp. NPDC025651. The sequence continues at coordinate 314,772 of NZ_JBVHLZ010000007.1, read as the reverse complement.
CACGCGGACGACGTGGCGCTGCGGCGGCTCGCGGTCCTCGACGCGGTGATCAACAACAGCGACCGCAAGGGCGGCCATCTGCTCGCCGCCGACGGCCGCCTCTACGGCATCGACCACGGCGTCACCTTCCACGCCGAGAACAAGCTGCGCACGCTGCTGTGGGGGTGGGCGGGGGAGCCGCTGACCGGTGAGGCCGTCGAGGTCCTGCAGGCCCTTCAGGACGGGCTCAAGGAGGGCGCGGCCCTGGCCGAGCGGCTGGGCGCGCTGATCACCGGCGCGGAGACCGAGGCGCTGCGCGCGCGGGTGGCCGCCCTCCTGGAGTCCGGGCGCCATCCGGAGCCGAGCGGCGACTGGCCCGCTATTCCCTGGCCGCCCGTGTGATCCCCCACTCGTATGCGGACGCCCCGTCCGGTTAGGCTCATGGCATGCATGCCTGGCCCGCTTCTGAGGTCCCCGCCCTTCCTGGCAAGGGCCGCGACCTCCGGATCCACGACACCGCGACCGGTGGACTCGTCACCCTCGACCCCGGTCCCGTCGCCCGTATCTACGTCTGCGGCATCACTCCGTACGACGCGACCCACATGGGTCACGCGGCGACTTACAACGCGTTCGACCTCGTGCAGCGCGTGTGGCTCGACACCAAGCGGCAGGTTCACTACGTCCAGAACGTGACCGACGTGGACGACCCGCTCCTGGAACGCGCCAACCGCGACGGCAAGGACTGGGTCGAGCTCGCCGAGGGCGAGACCGCCCTGTTCCGCGAGGACATGACCGCGCTCCGGCTCCTGCCGCCGAAGCACTACATCGGAGCCGTCGAGGCGATACCCGGCATCGTGCCGCTCGTCGAACGGCTCCGGGACATGGGCGCCGCCTACGAACTCGAGGGCGACATCTACTTCTCCGTCGAGTCCGACGCCCACTTCGGGGAGGTGTCCGGGCTCGACGCCGCCGCCATGAAGCTGCTCTCCGCCGAGCGCGGCGGCGACCCGGAGCGTGTGGGCAAGAAGGACCCGCTCGACCCGATGCTCTGGATGGCGGCCCGCGAGGGCGAGCCGAGCTGGGACGGCGGCAGCCTGGGCCGCGGCCGGCCCGGCTGGCACATCGAGTGCGTGGCCATCGCCCTCGACCACCTGGGGATGGGCTTCGACGTGCAGGGCGGCGGATCCGACCTGGCGTTCCCGCACCACGAGATGGGCGCCTCGCACGCCCAGGTCCTGACCGGCGAGTTCCCCTTCGCCAAGGCCTACGTCCACGCGGGCATGGTGGCCCTGGACGGCGCGAAGATGTCCAAGTCCAAGGGCAACCTCGTCTTCGTGTCGAAGCTGCGGCGCGACGGCGTGGACCCGGCGGCCATCCGCCTCGCCCTGCTCGCGCACCACTACCGCGCGGACTGGGAGTGGACGGACGCCGTCCTTGAGGAGGCCGTCGAGCGGCTCGGCCGCTGGCGCGCCGCCGTCTCGCGTCCCGACGGGCCCCCTGCCGAGGCGCTCGTCGAGGAGATCCGCGACGCCCTCGCCAACGACCTGGACGCGCCGACCGCGCTCGCCGCTGTCGACCGCTGGGCCGAGGCGCAGGCCTCCGGCGGGGGGACGGATGAAGGTGCGCCCGGTGTTGTTTCGCGGGCCGTCGACGCGTTGCTTGGCGTTGCCTTGTAGGAGGAGTTGTCGCTGGTCGATCGCCCTTCGGGCTCGTCCTCGAACGCCGGACGGGCTGATTGATGGTCCCGTCCTCGTTCGTCGGACGGGCCCTCTGATGAAGATCGTCCGGCTCACCCTTCCCGAATGGGCCGCTCCGGAAATCCAGGAGCGGCCCATCAAAGTCCATGGCCCTGGCGCCCGTTGAGGCGCTAGACCTCCGCCATGAGATCTCCCACGCGCTTCAGATCGGTGGCCGCCGCCGCCCTCCTGGGCCTTCTCGCGGCCTTCGCGGGACCCGGTGGCGGTGCCGCGCAGGCCGCCGACGAGCCCGCGACCACCGTCGGCGACGTCACCGGGTTCGACGCCGAAGGGCCCGTCTACCGCCTGACCGCGGGCCGGGCCGAGGCCCGCGTCAGCTTCGTCTCGACGGAGACCTTCCGTCTCGAACTCGCCCCCGACGGGAAGTTCACCGACCCCACCGGCAAGGACATCGTCCTGCCGCAGGGGAAGGCGCCGCGCACCACGTGGGCGGACAAGGGCGACCGTTACGAGCTGAGCACCTCCGAGGTGACGCTGCGCGCCTACAAGTCGCCGCTCCGCTTCGCCCTCCACCGCGCCGACGGCAGCCGGATCTGGGCCGAGTCCAAGGGCCTGACCTGGACCAAGGACGCCACGACGCAGAGCCTGGCGCGCGGCGCCGACGAGCAGTTCTACGGCGCGGGGATGCAGAACGGCCGCGGCAACACCTCGCACCGCGGCAAGAAGGTCGAGGTGAGCGTCGACTACGAGTGGGACGACGGCGGACACCCCAACTCCGTGCCGTTCTACCTCTCTTCGGCCGGGTACGGCGTCTTCAGGAACACCTACGCCCCCAACACCTACGACTTCGCCGAGCCGGTGACCGCCACCGCGAAGGAACAGCGCTTCGACGCCTACTACTTCGCGGGCAGGGGCGACGACGCGGCCAAGGACGTCATCGGGCAGTACACGAAGCTCACCGGCAAGCCCTTCCTGCCGCCGATCTACGGCATGGAGATCGGCGACGCCGACTGCTATCTGCACAACGCCAACCGCGGCGAGCGCCACACCCTGGACTCCCTGAAGGTCGCCGACGGCTACGTCGAGCACGACATGCCCAATGGCTGGATGCTCGTCAACGACGGCTACGGCTGCGGCTACGAGAACCTCGCCGAGACCTCCAAGGGCCTGGCCGAGCGCAAGATGAAGATGGGCCTGTGGACCGAGGACGGCCTCGACAAGATCGCCGAGCAGGTCAGGGCGGGCCAGCGCGTCGCCAAGCTGGATGTCGCCTGGGTCGGCGACGGCTACAAGAAGGCGCTCGACGGCTGCAAGGACGCCTACAAGGGCATCGAGGACAACAGCGACGCCCGCGGCTTCACCTGGGCCCCCGAGAGCTGGTCGGGCGCGCAGCGCTGCGGCGTGCAGTGGTCCGGCGACCAGAGCGGCAGCTGGGAGTACATCCGCTGGCAGATCCCGACGTACGCGGGGGCGACCATGTCCGGGCTCGCCTACACGACCGGTGACGTCGACGGCATCTTCGGCGGCAGCCCCAAGACGTACGTACGCGACCTGCAGTGGAAGATGTTCCTGCCCGTCACGATGACGATGGACGGCTGGGCCGCCAGCGACAAGCAGCCCTTCCGCCAGGGCGAGCCCTACACCTCCGTCAACCGGAAGTACCTGAAGCTGCACGAGTCGCTGCTGCCCTACCTGTACTCGTACGCCCACGAGGCGACGAAGACCGGGGTCGGCGCCGTACGGCCGCTCGCCTTGGAGTACCCCCATGACCCCAAGGCCGCGACCGACGCCGCCAAGTACGAGTTCCTGACCGGCGAGGACTTCCTCGTCGCGCCCGTGTACAAGGACACCACCACCCGCGACGGGATCTACCTGCCCGAGGGCACCTGGACCGACTACTGGACCGGGCGGACCTATCAGGGGCCCACCACCGTCGACGGCTACAGCGCGCCCCTGGACACGCTGCCGCTGTTCGTCAGGGGCGGTGCGACCGTGCCGATGTGGCCGGGCGGCATCCGCTCGTACGAGGACAGGACGGCGGACTCGCCGCTCGCCTGGGACGTCTACCCGCGGGGGAGGTCCTCCTTCGAGCTGTACGAGGACGACGGCGTGACCCGGCAGCACCGCGCGGGGAAGTACGCCACGCAGCGCGCGGACGTGCGGGCGCCGCGCTCCGGCGCGGGCGACGTGAGCGTGCGGATCGGCGCCATCGAGGGGCAGTTCGCCGGGAAGCAGCGCTCGCGGCCCTACGCCTTCACGCTGCACACCGGGGACGCGCCCAGCCGCGTCGAGCTCGGCGGGCACCGGGTGCCGCGGTTCGCCTCGAAGGCCGCGTACGAGCGGGGCGGGCAGGGCTGGTTCTACGACCGCGACGACCGCGGCGGCGTCGTGAAGGTGAAGACGGCGTCCCGACGCACCGACCGGGCCTTCACGTTGAGGCTGAAGGACACGAGTGCCGTCGGCGGCGCCGTGCCCGGGGCGAGCGCCACCGTGAGCGTCCCCGCGGGGCAGGAACTCGGCGCGGGCACGCGGGGCGAGGTGGCCGTCGACGTCACGGCCGGCACCAAGGACGCGACCGGCGTCGACGTCACGATCGACGCACCCGAGGGCTGGACCGCCGGTGCCGCCGAGGTCGACCGGATCCCGGCGGGCACCACGCGCCGCGTCGAGGTGGCGCTCACCCCGGCCAAGGGCGCGGACCCCGGCGAGAAGTCGCTGACCGCGAGCGCCCGTTACCGCTCCGCGGGCCAGGACCGCACCGACACCGGCCGGTTCGCGCTCGGCGTGATGCCCGAGGCGCCCGGCAAGGACACCTGGGCGAGCGACATGGTGTGGCTGAAGTCCACCAACGGCTACGGCCCCGCCGAACGCGACCGCAGCAACGGCGAGTCGGCCGCGGGCGACGGGCGCACGCTGACCCTCGCGGGAAAGACGTACGAGAAGGGCATCGGCACGCACGCCGACTCCGTGATCGAGGTCTATCCCGGCGGCCGTTGCTCGACGTTCACCGCGGACGTGGGCATCGACGACGAGATCAACGGCTATGGGGAGGTGGCCTTCTCCGTCGAGGCCGACGGCAGGGTGCTGTGGACCTCGCCGAAGGTGACGGGGGCGTCGGCGACCGTTCCGGTGGACGTCGACGTGCGCGGCGCCCGGCACGTGGAGCTGAAGGCGAGCGACACCAACGGCTCCAGGAGCGGGGACCACGCGGACTGGGCGGCTGCCCGGTTCACCTGCGCCTGAGCGGGCAGGGAGCGGCGCCGGGCGGGAAGGACTCCGCCCGGCGCCGCCGTTCGTCCACGCGAGGAGTCGGACGAGCGCTCAGGTCACTTGGTGACCACGATGGCCAGCAGGTAGCCCGGGTTGTTGGTGTCGTAGTACCCGATCACCTGCTGCCCGAAGGCGAACGCCTCCTGGACCTCGTCGTGGGTCTGCGGGTTGGGGTTGATGAACGCGCGCCAGTTGCCGTCGACGTACAGGTAGAGGATCGACGCCTGGCCGGGCAGCGGCTGGACGACGTCCCAGAACGCCGTCGCCACGTTCGACGCGAGGGCCTGGGTGGAGATCTCCGGCGCCTGCGCCTGCGGGACCTGCTGCTCCTGGCCGAACTGCTGCAGCAGCTGCTGGAACGGCTGCTGCTGGCCCAGCTGTTGGAGCTGCTGGCGCAGCTGCGGCGGGACCTGCTGGCCCTGCTGCCCTTGGACGCCCTGCTGGCCCTGGATCCCCGACTGGCCCTGGATGCCCTGCTGGGGACCGTACTGCTGCTGGCCGAACGGCTGCTGCTGGGACTGCTGTTGACCGTACTGCTGCGGCGGGGCCGTGCTCGGGCTCTGCTGCTGGCCGGGCTGCTGCTGGCCGTACTGGCCGTACTGCTGGCCTTGTTGCTGACCCAACTGGCTCATTTGCGGGGTGGTGCTCATGCGGGTGCCACCTTCCCTCAATGGTTGTGGTCCTTCAGCAGTTCTGCAGTGCTGGAGTGCTTGCGTGCCGGTCGTGCCTCAACCCGTGACGACCAGGCCGACGACCTCGTCGTCCGCGAACCAGACGCGTACGTCCGGACTGCCCCCGGCGAAGGCGGTGTGCACCGCCTGGCGCGTCTCGGGGGACGGGTTGTCGAGATTGCGCCACTCCCCGGCCACGAACAGCCGGAGCCTCGGCGGGAGTTCCGGAGGGTACGGGAGCAGCTCGTCCCAGTACCGCTCGGCCCGCCCCGAACCCACCGCCGACGGCAGCAGGTTCGTGACCGCCGCCTTGATGTCGGGGCGGTTGCCTATGCGCTGCGACGCCGGCCTGCCCGGCGCGTCCTGCTGCGGCGAGCCCGTGGAGCGCAGCACCGCGCGGGCCCGGTCCGGCGTCATCAGCTGCTGGCCCGCTGCCTTGAGCATGCCCTGCAGCGCGGCCAGCGCGCCGACCACGATCGGCGACGCGGAGGACGTGCCGGAGAACGTGTCGGTGTACCAGGCGATCTCCTCGGCGCCGCCCTGCAGATCGCCGGGCCGGTCCCAGAAGCCGCCGGTCGTGGTGGTCTCGCGGCCCCAGCCCTGCGCGTCCACGCGGGCGCCGTAGTTGGAGAACGCGAGACGGGAGCGGTCGGGGCCGTGGTCGCGGCCGTGCGTGCCGGGCGGCGGGGCGCCCGCGCCGACCAGGACCGCGCCGGAGGAACGGTTGGTGGGGTTGAACGGGTTGCGCCACCAGGACGGGAAGCCGTCCGGCCTGCGTTCGTAGACCGCGTCGTCCAGGGACTCCGCGCCGTTGCCCGCGGCGCCCACCACGAGTACGCCCTTCGCGGTGGCGTAGCGCACCGCGGCGTAGTCGTCCGGCCACCACTCGATGGCGATGTAGCCCTTCTGGTCGTCGCGCGGCTCGAAGTCGAACCTCGGCCCCGGGCGGTGCAGTTCGAGCAGGATGATGTCGCCGGGGCTGAGGCGGTCGGCCGCCGCGTGGATGGTGGCCGCCGTGCCGAGCGGCTGGAAGGAGGCGGCCGCGGTCACGGCCTGGGGCGCGATGCCGGTGACGCCGAGGGTGTTGCGGTCGCCGCCGATGACGCCGATCACCGCGGTGCCGTGGTTGCGCCATGCCACGTCCTGGATGGGGGTGCCGACGACGACGCCCGCGAGCTTCGCGGCGAGGTCCTCGTGGCGCAGCTGCCAGGCGCCCTCGACGTCGATGACGGTGACGCCCTCGCCGGAGCCGCCGATGCGCTGCCAGGCCCAGCGGGCGTCGACGCCCTGGGGGGCGGGGTCCAGGTAGCCCTGCCGGCTGGTGAAGTCGGGCGTGACGGGCATGCCCTCCTTGCGGCGCCGGGTCGCCTCGTCGAGGTCCTGCGGCTGGGCGTGCGCGGGGTCGATGGCGGCGGGGACGGCGCCCGGCTTCACGTACGCCGTGTCGATGCCCGGCAGCGCGGCCATCCGCGAGCGCAGTTCCTGGGCGCGGTCCTCGCCGCCGCGCACGCGGTAGAAGAGGGCGAGGTCGGGCAGATCCTCTTCGGCCTCGCCGGGGGGCACCGCGGCCCGCAGCCGGTCCTCGTTGCCGAACAGCGGCTCCAGGGCGATCTGTTCGTCGGAGAGGAACATGTTCAGGGCCGACACGTCGGAGCCGGATGCCGAGCGTACGTCCCGCTCCCCGGCGCGCAGCCGGGCCTCGGGCCGGGCGACGACGATCAGCTCCTGCTCGGCTCCTCGGTAGGTGAATCCCATTCCGTCGGGGCCCGGTCCGCTGGCTCCGGGGTCCCGCGCCGGGTCTGTCTGGTCGGTCATCGCTTCACCGCTCCCTTCGGGTGCCGTGCTGTGCGCTGGGCCACACCTTCGGGGCACACCCTGCTACGGGCTCGGCCACTCGTCCACCCCTCTTTTCCGCAACAGAGTTTGAAGGGAAGTTGAAGCGGGAACCCCGTGCAATTCGGCCATGAACGGCACTTGGTTCATGAACGGCGCTTCATCCATGAACGGCGCTTCGTTCATGAAAAGCACCATGGGGCGGCACCCGCGCGGGTGCCGCCCCATGGCCGTGCCGGAGAAGATCCTCAGTCGTCCGAGGACTCGGCGGGACCGGAGTCGTCGCTGTCGCCGTCGCCCTCCGTGCCCTGTCCGGGCCGCTGCGTGGGCTTCGGCTTCGGGGGCCGGGTGCGGTCGCTCGGCGCGTCCCGCAGATACGCCGCCCCGTCGCCGCCGTCACGGCGCCGCAGATACCGCTCGAACTCGCGGGCGATGGCCTCGCCCGAGGCCTCGGGGAGCTCCGCGGTGTCCCGCGCCTCCTCCAGGGACTGGACGTACTCGGCGACCTCGCTGTCCTCGGCGGCCAGCTGGTCCACGCCCAGCTGCCAGGCGCGCGCGTCCTCGGCCAGCTCGCCCAGCGGGATGCGCAGGTCGATCAGGTCCTCCAGGCGGTTGAGCAGCGCGAGCGTGGCCTTCGGGTTCGGCGGCTGCGAGACGTAGTGCGGCACGGCCGCCCAGAGGCTGACGGCCGGGACGCCCGCGTGCGTGCACGCCTCCTGGAGGATGCCGACGATGCCCGTCGGACCCTCGTACTTCGTCTCCTCCAGGTCCATGGTGCGGGCCAGGTCCGGATCGGACGTGACGCCGCTGACCGGGACCGGCCGGGTGTGCGGGGTGTCGCCGAGCAGCGCGCCCATGATCACCACCAGCTCGACGCCCAGTTCGTGCGCGAAGCCGAGGATCTCGTTACAGAACGAGCGCCAGCGCATCGACGGCTCGATCCCGCGGACCAGGACGAGGTCACGGGGCTTGTCGCCGCCGACGCGGACCACGGAGAGCCGGGTCGTCGGCCACGTGATCTTGCGGACCCCGCCGTCCAGCCAGACGGTGGGGCGGTTGACCTGGAAGTCGTAGTAATCCTCGGCGTCGAGCGCCGCGAACACCTCGCCCTTCCACTCCTTGTCGAGATGCGCGACCGCGGTGGAGGCGGCGTCGCCGGCGTCGTTCCAGCCCTCGAACGCGGCCACCATGACCGGGTCGACCAGCTCGGGAACCCCCTCGAGCTCGATCACCCAGGCCTCCTTCCGACGTTCCCTTGCGTACGCCCCAACCTTACGGCGTCGGCCGGGTCCGTCCGCAGCCCCCTTGCGTGGGGGAGTGCGTGATCACTGCCCATCCACATCGCCGGGAAACGGCCGGTTCGTGCGGGGGCGCGTGGCCCGGTTCGCGCCCCGTACGCGCGGTGGGGCCACAGCGTCGGGTGGGGTCACAGCGTCGAACGCAGCCACTGCTCCACGCTCGCGATGTGCACCGTCGCCCACGACCTGGCCGCCTCCGCGTCGCGGTCGCGCAGCGCGGCCAGGATCGCCCGGTGCTCGTGGAGCGTGCGGCTGACGGCGTCCTCCTGGGTCAGGCCGCGCCAGACGCGGGCCCGGGTGGTGGGGCCGGACAGGCCGTCGAGCAGTGAGCACAGGACGGAGTTTCCCGACGACTGCACGATGCCGCGGTGGAACTCCAGGTCGCAGGCGACCAGCTCCTCCACGGAAGGGTCGGCGCCCAGGGCGTCCAACTGCTGCGTCAGCGTGTCCAGTTCGGCGTCCGTGATGCGGCCGACGGCCATCGCGGTGGCCGCGGGCTCCAGGATGCGGCGCACCGCGAGGAACTCCAGGACCGTGTCGTCGCGGTGGAAGTCGACGACGAAACTCAGGGCCTCCAGGAGGAGTTGGGGGTCCAGGCTGGTCACGTACGTGCCGTCGCCCTGGCGCACGTCGAGGATGCGGATCAGGGAGAGCGCGCGCACCGCCTCGCGCAGGGAGTTGCGCGAAAGGCCCAGTTCGGCGGCGAGTTCGCTCTCCTTGGGCAGCCGGTCGCCGGGGCGCAGCGCGCCTGAGACGATCATGCCCTTGATCTTCTCGATGGCCTCGTCGGTGACAGCCATGGGGACCTCGCCTCACGTGTCAGAAGAGTCGGAAAGACATCGGATGTATCAGGCGATTATGGCCCCTCGTGCGGCCGCCCCGCACGGGAGTACGGGGATTGACCCATTTCTTTGAGGGCTAAGATTTCCCCACGGATCCCGGCGCACCGCCGGATGGTCCGACGGGCGGTCCAAGGAGGGCGGGCGGCACATGGCCGGGAAGAAGGCGCACCAGCCGGACGCGGTGGCGTCGATCATCGAGGACTGGGCGCGCGAGCGGCCCGACCTCGACACCTCGCCCCTGGAGGTCCTGGCCCGGCTGCACCGCACCTTCATCCGGTACAACACCCGGCTCACCTCCGCGATCGAGCGGCACGGCCTCGCGGTCGCCGGGTTCGACGTGCTGACCGCGCTGCGCAGGGCCGGGGCGCCCTACCGCCTCACGGCGGGCCAGCTCGCCGACTCGGGCCTGGTCTCCTCGGCCGGTGTGACGCTGCGCATCGACCGACTGGAGAAGGACGGCCTGATCGTGCGCGAGCGCGACGCGGAGGACCGCCGCGTCGTCTACTCACGGCTCACGGACGCCGGGCTCGCCAAGATCGACGAGGTGTTCGCGGAGCACCTCGACAACGAACGCCGGATGCTCGGCGGGTTGTCCCCCGCCGAGCGGCGTCAGCTGGCGCGGCTGATGTCCAAGCTGGAGCGGTCCATCACGGAGTCCGACGCGCCTCAGGAAGCCGACGACTGAGCCTGCGCCTGAGAGCGGTACATGCGGCGCAGGCGCACCACGCCGAGGTCGTGCTGGTAGAGGTTCTCGCGCTGGTCGGCGTCGGCCGGCATGGCCTCCAGGATCGCCCTGTCCTGTTCGAGGACCTGCCAGTGGCGCTCCTCGATGAGCGTCTTGTAGAGGAAGCGCCAGGTGTCGCGCCGCCAGCCCTGGACGCGGCGGTAGCGCCAGAAGAAGACGCCGGTGCGCGCCTCGTCGACCGGGCAGACCATGCCGACGATCCCGAACGGGCCGCCGGGCCCGGCCGACGGCGGGTAGGGAATGGTCAGGTCGACCCAGTCCACGCCGGTGCGGCACAGCTCGACCCAGTCGAAGTTGACGCCCCGCTGGTCGGTCTTCTCGAAGAAGTAGCCGCGGTCCGTCTCGCGGATGCGGAACTTGGCTGTGGTGTCGCCGTCGTACATCGTGTGCGACTCGTGGTGCAGGAACGCCCCGTGCATCGGGTCGAGGAGATTCTCCACCGCGAACCGCCACGGGCCGTTCCACTCGGCGTAACAGAGGATCGCGTCGACGTCGGGGTCGGTGAGCGGTTCGGGCAGCGTCAGTTCGGCCGGTTCGGGGTGGTGCTCGTCGCCGAAGTAGGCGAGGACCGCGCCGCCGACCTCGCGCACGGGCAGCGACGTGACGAGCTTCCTGCCCTCCAGGTTGCAGCCGGGCAGGCCCGGCACGGACGAGACGGTGCCGTCGGTCTCGACCTCCACGCCGTGGTACCAGCACGCCACCCGGTCGCCCAGGTGCTTGCCGAGCGAGAGGGGCGCGCCGCGGTGCGGACAGCGGTCGGCGAGCATCGACAGGGTGCCGTCCGAGCGGCGGAAGAGCAGCCACCGCTCGCCGAGCGCGGTGACCTTGCGCATCGCGCCGGGGGCGACGAAGGAGGAGGGGACGACCGGATGCCACTGGTTGCGCAGGCCCGTGGCGTAGATGTGGTCGGCGCAGTCGTGCACGGACAGCGTCATCTCAGGCTCCCAGTCGGTTCATCTCGGCGCGGAAGGACTCCTCGGTCCAGGGGGCGCCGTCGGGCGCGTGGACCTGGCGGGCGTTCAACCCGCCGATGACGTCGGCGAGTTCGTGTCCCTCCTTGGTGAAGATCTCTTCGAGCGTGGCGGCCAGCTTGTACTCGTACGGGGTCGGCTCGTGCGTACGGGACTGGTGGGCGTCCAGATACGGCCAGGTGGTGGTCACTACTGCCTCCAGAAGGGGGGATTCACAGGTCGAGGACGAGACGGCGGCCCGAGGCGCAGCGCGAGACGCAGATCATCATCGAGGCGTTCGCGGCCCGCTCCGCCTCGCTGAGCAGGAAGTCGCGGTGGTCGGGCGTGCCGTCGAGCACGCGGGTCTCGCAGGAGCCGCAGATGCCGTCCCTGCAGGAGCTGTCGACGTCGAGACCCGCGGCTTCGGCGGCCGCGAGGACCGAGGTGTCCGCGGCCACGGAGAGCGTCACCCCGGAGCGGCGGCACTCCACGTCGAAGGCCGCGTCGTCCCCGGCGGGCGCGGCGGCGGGCGCCGCGAACCGCTCCACGCGCAGCCGTCCGGCCGGGCAGAGCTCCTCCACGGCGGCCAGCAGGGGCTCGGGTCCGCAGCAGTACACGAGCGCGCCCTCGGGCAGGCCGTCCGCCCCGCCGAGCGCGTCCGCCAGGTCGATGTGCCCTCGCTCGTCCTGCGGTACGAGGGTCAACGCGCCGCCCAGGGAGTCCAGTTCGTCGACGAACGCCATCGAGTCGCGGGTGCGCCCGCCGTACACCAGCCGCCAGGGCGTCCCGCGCCGCGCCGCCTCGCGGGCCATCGCGAGGATCGGGGTGATCCCGATGCCGCCCGCGATGAACACGTACGACGAGGCGTCCTCCAGGGCGAAGTGGTTGCGCGGCTCGGACACCGTGACGGTCTGCCCGGGGCGCAGCCGCGTGTGGACGTACCGCGAACCCCCGCGCGAGGAGGGCTCGTCGAGGACACCGACGCGGTACGTGCCGGTGGACCGCGGGTCCGAGCACAGGCTGTACTGCCGCACCTGCCCGCCCACGTGGACGTCGAGGTGCGCGCCGGGCTCCCAGGCGGGCAGTGGCTTGCCGTCGGGGTGGACGAGCTCGACGGAGAGGACTCCCTCGGCCTCCCAGGTCATGCGGCGCACCTTCAGCGTGAGTTCGCTGTCGTTCATGGTGGTGCCCTCCTCACTGGCCGGGGATGTGGACGGGCGGGGTGAACGGGGTCTTCATCGGTCCCAGGCGGGCCAGGTCGACCTCGACGAGGGTCGGCCCGCCGGAGGCGACGGCCCGGACGATCGCCGGGTGCGCCTCCTCCTCGGCGGTGATCCTGGCGTACGCCAACCCGCAGGCCCGCGCGAGGAGTTCGAAGTCCGGCGTGGCGAGGTCCACGCCCGCGCGGCGCTCGCCGTAGCGGTCCTGCATGTTGCGGAGCACGCCGTAGCCGCCGTCGTTGAAGACGACCAGGGTCAGGCGGGGCCGCTCCTGGGCGAGGGTGAGCAGCTCGCCGAGGTGCACCGCGAGCCCGCCGTCGCCCGCGAGGACCACGGTGGGCGCGCCGGGCCGTGCGAGCGCCGCGCCGATGCCCATGCCGAGGCCCTGCCCGATGCCGCCGCCGCGCGGGAAGACGTTGTCGCGCGGGTCGTACAGCTCAAGGAGCCGGTTGCCCCAGCTGCTGGACGCGATGGTCACGTCGCGGGCGACGACGGCCTCGCGGGGGAGCGCCGCCCGGATCGCCGCGCAGACCGCGGCCTGGGGGCCGATCGCATCGCGCAGGTTCGCCCGCACCTCCTCGCGTACGTCGGTGACGCGCCGGCTCCAGCCCGACTCGGCCCCGGCGCGGCGGGCGTACGGAAGAAGGGCGGTGAGCACATCGGCCGCGTCGCCGCACAGGGCGTGCGCGGCCGGGTACACACGGCCGAGCGCGGCCGGGTCCACGTCGATCTGCACGTGCGTGGACGGCAGCCGCAGGCCGTAGTCGGCGGTCTCGTTGGAGCGGAAGTGCGTGCCGACGCTCACCAGCAGATCGGCGTCCGCGAGCAGCGCGCGGACCGCCGGGGTGGTGGCGAAGTTCCCGATGACCCGCGGGTCGTCCTCGGGCACCGCGCCGCGCCCCGAGTTGGAGGTGAGGAGCCCGGCGCCGGTGGCGTCGAGCAGCGCGGCGAGCTCGGCGCCCGCCCGCGCGGCGCCCCCGCCCGCCCAGAGGAGCGGGCGCCGGGCCGCGGCCAACGCCTCGCCCGCGGAGGCGAGTTCGGTGCCCAGTGGCGCCATGAAGATCGGCCCGGGCAGGTCGATGTCGGCATCGACCTGCGCCGCGTACTGCAGGTCGATCGGCCACTCCACGCTCGCGGGCCCGCCCGGTGAGGCGAGCGCGGCGCGGGCCGCCTCGCGCAGGACCCTGCCCGCCTCCACGGCGTTCGGCACGGTGGCCGCGTACGCCGAGACCGCCCTCAACATGCCGAGCTGGTCCTTGGTCTCGTGGATGAAGCCGCGCCCGCTGCCGAGGTAGCGGCTCTCCACCTGCCCGGTGACGTGCAGCACGGACGTGCCCGCGCTCAGTGCCTCGATCAGCGATCCGGCGGCGTTGCCCGCGCCGGTGCCGGTCGAGGTGAGCGCGCAGCCGAGCGAGCCGCGGGCCCTGCCGTGGGCGTCGGCGGCGCTCACCGCCGTCGCCTCGTGCCGCACGGGCACGAAGCGCAGCTCGCGGTCGACGGCCTCGACGAGCGGCAGGTTGTGCACGCTGACGATCCCGAAGACCGTGTCGATGCCGAGTTCGCGCAGGACGGCGACGAGGAGACCGCCTCCGTTGTCGTGACGCATGAGGGCTCCTCAGAGGATGCCGCGGCCGACTCCGCCGCAGACGTCGATGCTGGTTCCTGTGATGTAGGAGGCGCGCGGCGAGAGCAGCGCGAGGATCGCGTACGCCACCTCGTCGGCCCGCCCGAGCCGCCCGAGCGCGACGCCCCGGTCGGCGGCGAGCTCCGCCTGCCAGTCGTCGTACGAGAGGCCGGATTCCGCGGCGGCGTGCCGGCGCGTCCACTGCCCGGTGTCGATGAGCCCGAGGCAGACCGAGTTGACCCGGATGCCGTCGGAAGCGAGTTCCCGGGCAAGGGACGTGGAGAGGTTGAGGATGCCCGCGCGGGCGGCGCTGGTGGTGATCAGGCGCGGCTCGGGCTGCTTGGCGAGGACCGCGTTGACGTTCACGACGGACGCGGCGGTCGATGCGCGCAGCAGGGGCAGGGCCGCGTGCAGGGGGTGCAGGACGCCCGCGAACTTCAGCTCCAGCTCGTCGCGCCAGTCCTCGGCGCCCGACTCGGCGAAGCCCTTCATCCGGGACTGCCCGGCGTTGTTGACCAGTCCGTCGATGACGCCGTCGCCGCCGAACTCCTCGGCCGCGCGCCGCGTGAACTCCGCTACGGCGCCCGCGTCCCGTACGTCGCACGGCGCGGCGAAGAGGCGGTCGTGCGCGCCGATCCGCCGGAGACGGTCGGCGTCGCGCCCGCAGGTGGCGACGTTCGCGCCCTCGTCGAGCAGGGCGCGGACCGTGGCCAGGCCGACGCCCGAGCTGCCGCCGGTGACCAGATAGGTCCGGTCGGCGAGGCCCAGATCCATGACGGTGTTCTCCCGTGGGTCAGTCGTGGTTCAGTCGTGGGTCAGTTCATGGTGAAGCCGCCGTTGACGGCGATCACTTGTCCGGTGAGGTAGCGGGACTCCTCGGAGAGGAGGAAGGAGGCGAGCCCGACCAGGTCGTCGGGCTGCTGCGGGCGCGAGATGGCCCGGCCCGCCCGGTAGAGGCCGTGCCGTTCGGCGGGCACCGCCTCGGTGGCCTCGCACTCGGTGAGTCCCGGCGCGAGCGCGTTGACGGTGATGCCGCGCTCGCCGAGCTCCCGTGCCATGGCCCGGGTGAGGGCGATCACGGCGCCCTTCGTCGCGATGTAGTGGGCGAGGCGTGGAGAGCCGTAAAGCGCCGCGTCCGAGGCGATGTTGACGATGCGTCCGGTCGGCCCGAACAGCGGGTGCAGGGCCTTGGCGACGAGCCAGGGGCCGCGCGCGTTGACCGTCATCAGCCGGTCCCACGCCGCGACGTCGATGTCCTGGAACTCCTTGCCGCCGACGCCGTTGGCGAGCGCCGCGTTGTTGACGAGGCCGTAGAGGGGGCCCAGGTCCCTTACGAAAAGGCTCAGTTCATCCACCGACGCCGGGTCGGCCACGTCGCAGCGCACGAAGCGGGCGTCGTGCCCCTGTGCCCGCAGCTCCCGTGCCGCCTCCGTGCCGCGTGCCGCGTCCAGCTCGGCGACGACGACCCGGAAGCCGTCGGCGCCCGCCCGGCGGGCCATGGCGAGTCCCAGGCCACGGCCCGCCCCGGTCACGACGACCGTGCGCGGTTCGGACGTTTCAGTCACGGGTGACGCCGTGCATCGGCGAGTACTCGGGGTAGGACGGCACCTGCGGCTTCTGTGTGCCGATGACGACGCAGAACAGGGCGTCGGTGTCGCCCTCGTTCTTCAGGGAGCGGGTCACCCCGGCCGGCACGACGATCATGTCGCGGTAGCCGAGCGTGCGGTACTCGACCTCGTCGGGGCCGCGGTGCACGCCGACCCGGACCTCGCCCTCCAGGACGAAGAAGGCCTCCTCCACGTCGTGGTGGGTGTGGGCGGGGCCCTCGGCGCCGGGCGGAAGCAGCATGTTGGAGAAGGTGAAGCCGCCGGACGGGATGATCCGGCTGTCGCCCTCGTGGTTGCCGGTGGCGCCGGAGCCGACGTAGCGGATCTGGCCGCGGCGGTACTGCGGGCCCGCCTTCTCCTGGAAGGAGAGGGTGTCGAAGTCGGCGACGCGGGACTCCTTGGTGGCGATGAGGGAGTCGGTGTACTGGGCGAGGTCGCCGCCGTTGTCGTACTCGGTGGTGGTGAGGGGCATGTTGTCCGTCCTTGGGTCAGGCAGTGACGTGTGTCAGGCGGTGACGATGTGCAGGTGGGACAGCACCCAGGCGTTGAACCGCCCGGGCTGTTCCTGGTTGGCCAGGTGACCGGCGTCCTTGACGATCACGTAGGCGGTCTTGTGCAGGGCCCCGGCGACGACCTGCGAGGCCTCGACGCCGGTGACCCGGTCCTTGTCGCCGCACAGGACGAGGGCGGGCGCGGTGATCGCGGGGATCTCCGGGCGCAGATCGGCCGAGGCCATCGACTCGGCGGCGTAGCCGTAGCCGGGCAGGCGCACCGCGGCCGCCATGGTCTCGACGACCCGCTCGACGAGTTCGGGCGGCGCGTCGGGTGACACGAGCCGGGGCCCGCGCCGCTCGGCGAACGCCCGGGGCCCGAGCTCGGCCAGCTCGGCGGCGCGCTGCCGCATCCCGGCGGCCTTCCGGGGGTCGGTCCCCGAGCCCGCGCCGGAGTCCGCGACGATCAGCGAGTCGACGAGGCCCGGGTGCCGGACGGCGAGCCGCTGGGCGATCACGCCGCCCCACGAGACGCCGAGCACGTGCGCGGAGGCCCCGTACGAGCGGATCACGTCGGCCGCCGCGTCCGCGAACCCGTCCAGGCCCAACGGGCCTTCGGGGTCGGGGGACTTGGCGTAGCCGGGGGCGTCCCAGGCGACGACCCGTGCGTGCGCGGACAGCCCGGCCAGCTGCGGCGCGAAGGCGGCGGAGGAGGAGCCGATGCCGTGCAGGCACAGGAGCAGTGGCCCTTGGGTTCCGGCCTCCTCCACGTGGACGGCGGCGGTCACAGGATCTGGCCCGTCCGCCCGGCCAGCGCCGCCAGCGAGCGCAGCACCGCGTACGGCACGACCTGGCTGGTCGCCGGGTTGCCGGGGTCGGGCAGATGAGCCGCCTCGAAGCGGTACGCGCCGTGCGCGCCGGACGCCTCGACGACGTGCCGCGTGCGGTGCGCGCCCGGGTCGGCGACGACGCGGACCCGCACGGCGTCCAGGTCGCCGACGGCGAGCGCGACCGACGCCGCCACGTTCGTCGACTTGGGGAACTTCACCGGGACGTCGCGCGCGGTTCCGGACATCACCTCGACGGGGCCGGTGGCCGACCGCATCCGGGCGAGCAACTCCGCGTCCATCCAGGGCTGTTCGAGGGTGGACGGCAGCTTGGTGGTCGTCAGGCGCACCTCGTCGAGCGGGCCGAGCGAGCGCACCGCCTGCAGCAGGTCGAGCCCGCCGACCGCGCCGCCCGTGAAGTAGACCCGGCCGGGCCCCGCCGCGAGGAGCCGCTTGGCCAGCTCCTCGTCGGTGAGGGCGCCGGTGGAGGCCACGAGCAGATCGGTCCCGGAGGCCAGGACGCGCTCGCCCCACTCGCGTACGACGCCCGGCCCCGCCGCCTCCACGATCAGGTCGCAGCGGTCGAGGGCCTCCTCGAAGGAGACCTGCGGCGCGGGCGTGGCGTCGCCCAGCGGGCGGTTGTCGACGACGCACGTCAACTCGGCGCAGGGTACGCCCTGTTGGGCGAGGGCCGTGCCGACGACGCGCCCGATGGCGCCCCAGCCGACGAGCCCCACCCGCCGTGTGCCACTCATGCGTGGACTCCTTCCGGTGAACCGGCCATGTGGATGCGGATCTCCTTCGACGGCGGGCCCGCCGTGCCCCACAGGTCGGACAGCTCGGGGACGCGGCGCCACACCTTGGCGATCCAGCGGTCCTCGACGACCTGCGCGACCTCGGACGTGTACTCGCACACGAGCCCCGTCGGATCGGTGAAGTAGGAGAAGGTGTTGTTGCCGGGCCCGTGCCGCCCGGGTCCCCACTTCGGGACGATCCCGTGGTGACGCAGGCGCCCCAGGCCCCGCATGAAGTGGTCGATCGAACTCATCTCGTACGCCACGTGGTTGAGGGAGACCCACTCGGCCTGGTTGAACGCGACGCAGTGGTGGTCGGCGTTGCAGCGCAGGAAGGCCATCTGGTGCTCGGACCAGTCCGAGACGCGCAGGCCGAGCACGTCGCGGTAGAAGGCGACCGAGGTGTCGATGTCGGGCGTGTTCAGGACGGCGTGCGTGACGCCGAC
Source organism: Streptomyces sp. NPDC025651 (assembly GCF_055558735.1). Taxonomy (NCBI): domain Bacteria; kingdom Bacillati; phylum Actinomycetota; class Actinomycetes; order Kitasatosporales; family Streptomycetaceae; genus Streptomyces; species Streptomyces sp. NPDC025651. Next base: position 296,478 of record NZ_JBVHLZ010000007.1, on the reverse strand, counting down.
CGGCACCGCGCCGTCCCGGCCGCGCGGCGCCACCGCCCAGGTATCGGCGGAGAGTTCGACGACGCGGCCCTCGTGGTCGGCGAAGCGCAGGCCGTAGCCGCCGCCCACCTGGTCGAGGGGGCCGGGGCCCGTGAGCGGGGTGATGCCGCGCGCCTGGAGGCGCCGCGCCGCCTCGTCCACCTCGGCGGGGGTGCCCACGGCGAAGGAGAGGCGGCCGAGGCCGGTCCGCTCCGAGCGGGTCAGCTGGAGGGCGTGGTGCTCGTCGCCGGTGCCGCGCAGCCAGCTCGCGCTGTGCTCGGCCTCGACGACCTCCAGGCCCCAGGCGTCCTCGTAGAAGTCGGTGGCCTCCGCGAAGGAGGGGGTGAGCAGTTCGACGGAGCGCAGGGCGCGCAGCCGGGCGATCGGGGGATGGGACATCGGTATCGGTACTCCGGTGGTCGGCTCGGCCGGGGCGGGGGTGGGGCGGTTCATTCCGCCCAGGGCAGCGGGGTCTCGGCGGTGCCCCAGTACAGGGACTTCTGGCGCTGGTAGGCGCGGATGCCGTCGCGGCCCTTCTCCCGGCCGAGCCCGCTGTCCTTCATGCCGCCGAAGGGGGTGGAGACGCTGAACTGCTTGTACGTGTTGATCCAGACGGTGCCCGCGTCGATCCGGCGGCCGAGCCGCCACGCGGCCCGGTGGTCGCGCGTCCAGATCCCGCAGGCCAGGCCGTACACCGAGTCGTTGGCCTGTGCGACGAGGTCGTCCTCGTCGTCGAACGGCAGCGCCACGAGGACCGGGCCGAAGATCTCCTCCCGGCAGACGCGGGCGGTGTTCGGCAGCCTGTCGAGCACCGTCGGCAGGTAGTACGCGCCGTCGGTGTACCGCTCGCCCTCGGGCGCGGCCCCGCCGCAGAGCACCCGGGCGCCCTCCGCGCGGGCGAGATCCACGTACGCGGCGACGGAGTCCCGGTGCTCGTGGTGCACGAGCGGGGCCACCTGCGTCGCCGGGTCGGTACCCGGGCCGACCCGCAACGTCCGTACGCGCGCGACCAGTTCACCGACGAAGTCGTCGTACAGCTCGCGCGCCACGAACAGCCGCGAACCCGCGATGCAGGACTGCCCGCTGGAGGAGAACACCCCGAACATCACCCCGGCCAGGGCCTGTTCGACGTCGGCGTCGGCGAGCACGACCGTCGGTGACTTGCCGCCCAGCTCCAGCGAGAGGGGCATGAGCTTCTCGGCGGCGGCGTGCGCGAGGGTGCGTCCCGTCGCGGTGCCCCCGGTGAAGGTGACCTTGCCGACGCGCGGGTGGCGCACGATCGCGTCGCCGACGACGCTGCCGCGTCCGGGCAGGACCGACAACAGGCCTGCGGGCAGGTCGAGTTCGGCCAGGGCGCGGCTGATCAGGCGGCCGAGCGCGAGCGAGACGAGCGGGGTCCAGTCGGCCGGCTTGAGCAGCACCGCGTTGCCGCCCGCGAGGGCGGGGGCGAGCTTCTGCGCGTCGCTGGCGACGGGGGAGTTCCAGGGGTTGATCGCGCCGACGACGCCGATCGGCTCGTACACGCTCATCGTGACGTAGGCACCGCGCGAGGGGGTGATCGCCTCCTCGGCGGTCTCCAGGGCGGCCGCCGTGTAGCGGAAGGTCCCCGCCGCGCTGGCCACCAGGACGCGGGTCTCGGTGAGCGCCTTGCCGGTGTCGGCGGTCTGCAGCGCCGCCAGGTGCTCGGCGTTCTCCTCGATCAACGCGGCGACGCGGTGCAGGAGTTGGGCCCGCTGGTGCGGCAGCAGGTCCCGCCAGCGCGGGTCGGCCGCGGCGCGGGCCGCACCCTCGGCCGCCTCGGCGACCTCCTCGACGGTGACCGCGTGCACGGTGGCGAGCGTCCGGCCCGTGGCCGGGTCGACGGACCGGGCGGCGGCGCCCGCGCCGCGCCGCCACTCGCCCGCGATGAGCGCTTCGTCTGCGGGTGTTCGGGGCATGCGGGTGGCCCTCCTTGCGGAGCGGGGGAGTTGGGGGAGGTGCGACGTGAGACCGTCTTGGTCAAGCGCTAGAAATCTAAGGGCTTAAATATCTGGGGCGCAAGACCCCGCCGTCCATTCTTTCCGCGTTCAAGCTCTTGACGGCTTCCCGTCTGCGAGCGGTACAACTTAAGCGCTTAAAAACTTTGCGCTAACCAGTTCCCGGCGCCGGGTCCAAGGCCGCGCTCCCGCTCCCCCTCACCGCCGCGGAGTACCTGCATGACGCTCAACGCTTCAGACACACCGCCGGATCACCCCCTCCTGGCCACCCGGGCCCACATCGCCGCCCGCTTCGAACGGCTCCCCCTGTGCCGCTGGCACGTCACCGTCCGGCTCGTCGTGGGCGCCGTCACCTTCTTCGAGGCCTTCGACCAGCTCCTCATCGCCTACGCCCTGCCCGAGCTGCGCGACGAATGGCAGCTGTCCACCTCCCGGGCCACGCTCCTGCTGACCGTCGGCTCGATCGGCATGCTGGTCGGCGCTCTGCTCTCCGGGCGGCTCGCCGACCGCATCGGCCGCGTCAAGGTCATCGCGCTGTGCGTGGCGGTCTCCAGCGTCGCCAACCTGGCCCTCGCCGCGTCCCCCTCGCCCGACCTCTTCATGGGCCTGCGCTTCGTCCAGGGCCTGGCCATCGGCGGCGAGGTCCCGGTGGCGGCGACCTTCATCGCGGAGATCACCCGCAGTCACCGGCGCGGCCGCTTCGTGCTCCTCTACGAACTGGTCTTCCCCGCGGGCCTCACCGTCGGCGCGCTCGTCGCGGCGTGGGTGGTGCCTCTCCTCGGCTGGCGCTGGATGTACGCCATCGCCGCGCTGCCCGGCGTGCTCTGCATCCTCGTACAGCGCAAGGTGCCCGAGTCGCCGCGCTGGCTCGCCGACCACGGCAGGACGGAGGAGGCCGCGGCCGTCATGACGGGCATCGAGGCCGAGGTCGAGCGGATCACGGGGAAGCCGCTGCCGCCCGTCGCCGAGGCCCCGCCCGCGAACGCGCACCCGGCCGAGCCCTCGGCCGAACGCCCGGAGGCGTCCGCGAGCGGACCGCGCGGCCTGTTCACCGGCCGCTACCGCCGCCGCACCCTGGTCATCGGCGTCCTCTGGTTCACCGGCTACTTCGTCAACTACGGCATCACGTCCTGGCTGCCGACGATCTACCAGAACCGCTACGACCTGTCCCTGCCGGACGCGCTCCTCTATTCCACCGTCACGTCCTGCGCCGGTCTGCTCGGCTGCCTCGTCGCCGCGCTCACCGTCGACAGGGCCGGCCGCAGGCGGGTCATCACCGGCTGCTCGGGCGGGGCGGCGGCCATGCTGCTCGTGCTCGCGTTCCTCGGCGCCCGCACCCCGGTCGAGGTCCTCGTCTGGACCTCGCTCGCCGCGGTCTTCTTCTTCGGCTCCAACATCTGCCTGTACCTGTACACGCCCGAGCTCTTCCCGACCCGTATGCGGGCGCTCGGCTCCAGCGTGGGCGGGGCCATGAACCGGCTCGGCGTCATCCTCGGCCCGATCGTCGTGGGCGCGGTCCACGCGGGCGGCAGTGTCTCCATGGTGTTCGTGATGCTCGGCGCGGTCGCCGTCGTGGGCGCCGTCGTCGCGGCGCTCGGCGCGGAGGAGACGGCGGGGCGGCGCCTGGAGGAGGTCTCCCCGTGACGCCCGCCCCGACGCGGGCAGCGGTCAGCCGAAGCGTTCGATCCTGATCCGGTCCACCGGCTGGCCGCCCTCCACCAGAAGCCGCGACGCGTGCTCCGCGAAGCCGTTGGAGCCGCAGACGTACGCCTCCCAGCCGCCGTCCGGCCGGCCGTCGGGACCGAGGAACGGCGCCAGGTGGGCGGCGTTCAGGCGGCCCTCGGAACGGGTCAGGACGACGGTGGTCTCGTCCCCGTACTCGTTCGCGTAGATCAGATCCTGTGCCGTGCGCGCCGAGACGACCAGACGCAGCGGCACGTCGAGCCCCGCGGCGCGGTGGTGGCGGATCATCGACATCAGCGGCACCACACCGGACCCCGCCCCGAGCAGCAGCGCGGGCCGGTCGCCGGGCCAGGCGAAGAAGCCGGACAGCGGCCCCCGCACCTCGACCACGTCGCCGACGCGGGCCACGCCGTGCAGATGCCCGGACACCTCGCCGCCCGGCACGTGGTCGAGGGTCAGCTCGATCTCGCCGCTGCCGTCGGGCGCCGAGGCGATCGAGTAGTGCCGCTGGGCGACGTAGCCGTCCTCGGCGGTGAGCCGCAGCATCAGGTGCTGGCCCGGCAGGTGCCCCTGCCACTCGGGCACCTTGAGGCGGAACGTCGACACGGCAGGGGTCTCGCGGCGGACCTCCACGACGGTCGCGCGCTGCCAGGTGGCCGCGGCACGGTTGCTCACCGCGATGCGGCCGGGCACGGCGAAGCGGGTCGGCGGCACGAAGCCGTTGGCCGGGCGCTTCGGGTGCTCCGGGTGCTTCGGGTGCTTCGGGTGCTTCGGGTACGAGGTGTCAGTCACCGGAGTAGCGCTCCTCGGCCCACGGGTCGCCCCGGTGGTGGTAGCCGTTCTGCTCCCAGAAGCCGGGCTCGTCGTGGTCGAGGAGCCGCAGCCCGGCGACCCACTTGGCGCTCTTCCAGAAGTACAGGTGGGGGACGATGAGGCGGGCCGGGCCGCCGTGCTCGGCGGGCAGCGGACCGTCCCCGTACTCCCAGACGATCCACGCCTTGCCGCCGCTCACGTCGGCCAGCGGCAGGTTCGTGGTGTAGCCGGAGTGGGAGTACGCGACGACGTGCGTCGCCTCCGGCAGCGGTCCCGCCGCGGCCAGGAACGAGTCGAGGCTCACGCCGCCGAAGCGCACCCCGAACTTGGACCAGCTCGTCACGCAGTGGATGTCGCCCCGGTACTCGGACGCGGGCAGGGCGTGCGCCTCGTCCCAGGTCCAGGTGCGCGGCGCCGCGACGAGCCCGTCCACGCGGAACGTCCAGTCGGCGGCGGCCAGGTGGGGCGTCACCTCGGCGGACAGGACGGGCCAGCCGTCCCGCGCGTCGTACTGCCCCGGGGGCAGCCGCGGATCGCGGTCCGCGGCACGGGCGCGGCCCGTGAAGCCGCGGGTCGGCTCGAAAGCGGTGTCCGGGCTCATACGACGCTCGTCTCCGGACGCCCGGCCGCCGCGGCGGCCAGGTCCCGCAGCGCCGCCGTCTCGTCCAGCGTGCGCAGCGCGCGGTCGCGCATCAGGACGCGCCCGTCGACGACCGTGTCACGGACGTCGGAAGCGGCGGCGGCGTACGCCAGCGTCGACCACGGGTCGTGGCGGGGCAGCAGGTGCGGGCGGTCCCTGTCGACGACGATCAGGTCCGCACGCTTGCCCGGCTCCAGCGAGCCCAGCTGGTCGCCGAGGCCGAGCGCCCGCGCCGACTCGACGGTCGCCATCCGCACGGCCTGCTCGGCGCCGACCGCCGTGGGGTCGCCGCCCGCCTTGTGCACGAGGGCGGCGATCCTGACCGCGCCGAGCAGGTCGAGGGTGTTGGAGGACACCGCGCCGTCCGTGCCGAGGCCGACCGTGACGCCCGCGTCCAGGAGCTCGGGCACGCGCGCGATGCCGCAGCCCAGCTTCAGGTTCGACACCGGGCAGTGCGTGACCTTCGTGCCCGTACGGGCGATGGCCGCGATCTCGGCGTCCGTGAGGTCGACGGCGTGCGCGAGCAGCGTGTCGGGGCCGAGCACACCGAGCGAGTCGAGCAGCTCGACGGGGCGCATGCCGTGCTGCCCGGTCACGTTCGCGACCTCGGCCGCGTTCTCGGAGGCGTGGATGTGCAGGAGCGCGCCGTGCTCGCGGGCGAGCGCGGCGATCTCGGTGAGCTGCGCGGGGTTCAGGGTGTACGCGGAGTGCGCGCAGACGACCGGACGGGTGCCGGGCGCCGGGGTGTACGCCTTGAGGTGCTCGGCCGCCCAGTCGAGGCGCTCGGCGTAGGGCCTGCCGTCCGGCGGACCCGGCACGTCCATGAACGTCGGCCCGGTCAGCAGGCGCCAGCCCGCCTCGCGGGCCACGTCCTCGGCCGCCTCGTGGAACCAGAACATGTCGAGCGCGGTGGTGACGCCGCCACGCACGGACTCGGCGACGGCGCCCCGCATCGCGGCGGCCACCGTCTCCGGCGAGAGGATCTCGGCCTCGCGCGGGATCACCCGCTCCAGGAAACCCTGCAGCGTGACGTCGTCGGCGATGCCGCGCATCAGGTTCATCGCGAGGTGCGTGTGCGTGTTGATCAGGCCCGGCAGGACGAGGCAGCCCCGGGCGTCGATCTCCTCGGCCGGCTCGTACGCGGTGCGCAGCCGGTCGGCGGGGCCCACCTCGACGACGCGTCCGGCGCGGACGGCCACGGCGCCCTCCGGCACGACGGTGCCCGCGTCGTCGACGGTCAGGACGTCGCCGCCGTGCACAAGGAGGTCTATGGGGCCGCCCCGGTCCTGGGCCGGCAGGTCAGTGGCGTGCATCGGTTCCGTTTCTCCGTGTTCCACGTGGTCGCGGGCGGTCGCCGCGCTGGCTCCGCCCTCGTTCAGCGCTCGGCCGAGGCCAGCAGGCGCAGCGCGTCCAAGGTTATCCGGGCGCCCCGGTCGACCCCTTCGGCGACCACGTCGCGGTGCGGGTCGTAGGCACCGGTCGAAAAGGGGTCCTCCTTGTCGACCAGCTCGTCCGCGTTCGCGCCGTCCACGACGAGGGCGCCGCCCGCCGTCAGGCCGTGCGTCGAGGCGAAGACGTACAGCGCCGAGAGCTCCATCTCGATCGCGGCGATCCCGGCCCGCGTGTACGCATCGCCGGGCAGCGGCAGGAAACCCGGCTGGAACGCGGCCCGCGTCCACACCACGCCCCGGTGGTGCGGGGCGCCGGCCGCCCGCGCCGCGCGCTGCAGGGCGATGACCGCCTCCGGGGCGGAGAACGCCGGGTACTCGGCGGGGATCAGCTGCTGGGTCACGCCGTCGTCGCGCACCGCCGCGTCCGCGATGACCAGGTCGCCGTCGCGGATGCCGGGGCGGATCGCCCCCGCCGTGCCGAGCCGCAGGATCGTGGTGACGCCCGCCTCCGCGAGCTCCTGGAAGAGGAGGATCGCGCCGGGGGCGCCGACGCCGTGCGAGGCGACGACGACCTCGGTGCCCTGCCAGCTGCCGGTGAAGGTGCGGTACTCGCGGTGGTACGACACCTCCTTCGCGTCCGACAGGAGGTCGGCGACGGCGGCCGCGCGGCCCGGGTCGCCGACGACGACCGCGTGCGCGGGCAGGCCGGTGCGGGGGACGCGGGTGATGGGCAGCGCGTCGATCGAGGACGTCATGAAGAGGCTCCTACCAGAGACTTGGGGCGCTTGCGGCGCCTGCCGCGCGCCGTGGACCCGCGGCGCGCCGTGGACAGGAAGAGGGCGACCAGGGTCACCACATAGGGGGCGGCGTCGGTCGCCTGCTGCGGCAGGCCGTTGCCCTGCAGCCGGAAGCCGACCGCCTCCGCGACACCGAAGAGCAGCGCGGCGAGCAGCACGCCGACCGGCAGCGCGCGGCCCAGCATGACCGCGACCACGGCGATCCAGCCGCGCCCCGCCGTCATGTTCTCCGAGAACAACGTGACGTTGCCGAGGGCGAGCTGGGCGCCGGCGAGCCCGCAGAGCAACCCGCTGGCGAGCACCGCAAGGTACTGGTACTTCGCCGGGCTCACGCCGAGCGTCGCCGCCGCGTCCGGCGCCTCGCCGACCCCGCGCAGGCGCAGCCCCCACGGATGGCGCGCGAGGAACACGGCCGCGACGGCCACGGCCGCCCAGGAGACGTACACGAGGGCGGAGTGCCCGGACAGGACGGGGCCGAGGAAGCCGGCGTCGATGCCGGTCAGGCCCGTCAACTCCGGGTCGGAGAAGGTGCCCTGGACGCCGAAGGTGGTCCGCAGAAGGAAGCCGGTCAGGCCGACCGCGAGGAGGTTCAGCGCGACGCCGAGGACGACCGCGTCGCCGCGCAGACTGATGGTGCCCACGGCGAGGATCATCGCGTACGCCGCCGACGCGAGGGCGGCCAGGGCCACGCCGAGCCAGGCGCTGCCGGTGAACCAGCTGCCCGCGACCGCGGCGAAGCAGCCGATCAGCATCATGCCTTCGAGCCCGATGTTGAACACGCCCGCGCGCTCGCAGATCGCGCCGCCGAGCGCGGCGAGCAGGATCGGGGTGAGCGCGAGGAGCGCGGAGTGGAAGAGCGCGGAGTCGACGGACATCAGAGGTCCCCCTTGAGGCTTGCGGTCCTCCTGGCGCGCCGCCAGGTGAACCGGAGGCGTGCGGCCAGGAAGACGATGACGACGGCCTGGAGCACCTGCGTCAGCTCGCGCGGCACCTCCGTGGCCCGCTCCATGGCGAGCCCGCCGACTTCGAGCGCGGCGAAGAACAGCGCCGCGACAGCCGTGCCGACCGGCGCCGCCGCGGCGAGGAGCGCGGCGGTCAGGCCCGTCCAGGTGTGCCCGCCCGCGGTCAGCGACCCGTCGATGAAGCGGTAGGGAAAGCTGAGCACGCCGATCGCGCCGACCAGGCCCGCGACCGCCCCCGACAGGGCCATCAGGCGCAGCGTGAGACGGGGCCTGTCGACCCCCGCGTACGCCGCGAACCGCGGATTGAGGCCCGTCATGCGGATCTCGTAGCCGGTGGCGGTGCGGGCGTCCGCGAACACGAAGGCGCCCGCGGCGACCACGACGAGCACGAGCCCCGCCGTGACGGTGGACGACCCGAAGGCGGGCAGCTCCACGCCGTCCGGCAGGCGCCGGGTCTGCGGCAGGCTGGAGCCCTCCTCCTTGAGCGGGAAGCGCGCGAGGTAGGAGGCGAAGGACATCGCCGGATAGCTCAGCAGCAGACTGCTCACCAACAGCGGTACGCCGAACCGGTTCTGGCACACGGCGGCCGCCGCGGCGTAGAGGGCGCCCGCCAGCGTCCCGGCGAGCAGCGCGGCGAGCACGGCGAGCGGCGCGGGCAGCGGGGCGTGGAGCCCGGTGGCCGCGGCGGCGATCCCGCCGAGCACCAACTGCCCGTCACCGCCGAGGTTCAGGAGCCCCGCCCGCATCGGTATCGCAAGCGCGACGGCGAGCCCGAGGATGCTGGTCCCGGTGGTCAGCGTGGACCCGATCCCGTCGGGCCCGAGCGCCCCGCTGACGACGGAACCGTACGCGCCGATCGGTTCGGCCCCGGTCCCGAGGAGGAAGAGCGCCCCGACGAGCACGGCGGCGACGACGGAGTGCACAGCGGACGACCGGAGCACCCGCGCAACCGGCGACCGCCCCTCGGAGAGAGTCTCAACGGCCATGTCAGGGGGCCTCCTTGCCGGAACCGGATCGAGGGGCCCGCCGTGCGGGCGGACCAGCGGGACCACCACAGGACCCGGCCCCGCGACCGCTCGCCTCGGCCGCGGGGGAGACGGGAGCCCCTGCCGCGGGGGAGACGGGAGCCCCTGCCGCGGGGGACACGGGAGCCCCTGCCACGTCGGGCCCTCGCTCGCCCGGCGCGGCGTCGGTCGGCTCGTGCGTGGCAGGTCCGGGCTCCGCCCCGGGAACGGATTCCCTCCGGTCGCCGCCCGCCGAGGGCGCCGCCCCCGCCATCGCGAGACCCAGGCGGCGCTCGTCCGCCTCCTCGCGGGCGAACTCGGCGGCGATCTCCCCCTCGTACATCACCAGGACCCGGTCCGAGAGGCCGCGGATCTCGCTGAGTTCGGCGGAGACCAGGAGGATCGCGTGGCCCGCGTCGCGGTGGGCGATCAGCTGGTCGTGGATCGTCTGGACGGCGCCGATGTCGACGCCACGCGTGGGCTGCTCGACGATCAACAGCGGCGATTCATGGGCCAGTTCGCGGCCGATGACGAGCTTCTGCAGATTGCCGCCGGAGAGCGAACCCGCCGCGTGCGCGGACGACGCCGCCTTGATCCCGAAGCGTTCGATCAGGCCGCGCGCGTGCTCACGCAGCCAGCCGGGGCGGAGCAGGCCGTGGCCCCGATGGTGGCCCATGGCGAGGTTCTCGGCGATCGTCGCCGCCGACGCCGTCCCGACCGCCGCCCGGTCCTCGGGGACGTACGCGAGGCCCGCCGCACGGCGCTCCGCCGCCGTCGCGTCCGTGATGTCCCGCCCGGTCAGCGAGACCCGGCCCGCGGTCACCGGACGCAACCCCGCGACGGCCTCGACCAGTTCGGACTGCCCGTTGCCCGCCACACCCGCGACGCCGACGATCTCCCCGGCGCGGACCGTGAGCGACACGCCCCGCACCCCGCCCGCCGCGAGCCCGGCGACCGACAGGACCTCACCGCCCGGCGAGCCCGCCGGATGGACGCGGTCGAGCTCCACCGAACGCCCCGTCATGGCCGCCGCGATGCCGTCCGCGGTCGTGTCCGCGGTCCGCACGCGCGCCGCGACCCGCCCGTCGCGCAGCACCGTCACCGCGTCGCTGCCCTCCATGACCTCGCGCAGCTTGTGCGTGACGAGGAGCACCGTGCGGCCCTCGTCGGCGAGGGAGCGCAGCACACCGAAGAGGGCGTCCGCCTCCGCGGGCGTCAGGACGGCCGTCGGCTCGTCGAGGATGAGCGTACGGGCGCCCCGGTGGAGGAGCTTGAGGATCTCCACGCGCTGGCGCACGCCCACCGGCAGGTCGCCGACCTTCGCCGCCGGATCGACGGCGAGCCCGTGCTCCGCCGAGAGCGCGGCCACCCTGCGCACCGCCTCCGCCCGGTCGGTCAGGCCGAAACGGCGCGGCTCGGCCGCGTACACGACGTTCTCGGCGACCGTGAACGACGGGAACAGCTTGAAGCTCTGGTGCACCATCCCGAGCCCCGCGGCGATCGCCTCGCTCGGGTTCGCGAAGGACACCTCGCGCCCGTCGAGCAGGATCTGCCCGGCGTCCGGCCGCTGCAGCCCGTAAAGGACGGACATCAGCGTCGACTTGCCCGCGCCGTTCTCACCCATCAGGGCGTGGACCTCGCCGCGCCGCACGGTCAGGTCGACGCGGTCGTTGGCGAGCGTGCCGGGGAACTTTTTGGTGATGCCCCGCAGTTCGACGGCGGGAGCCTCGCCCGCCACCTCGGCGCAGGCCTCGCCCGCCACCTCAGGAGGCGGGGTCATCGACGGTCAGCTTCCCGGCGACGATGTCGTCGCGCAGCCTCTCGACGCGCTCCAGCACGTCCTTGTTGGCGGGCTTCGCGATCAGGCACCTGGAGTCGGCGACCTCCGGCTCCAGGCCGGTCAGCGACATGCCGCCCTCCTTGAGGCCGTACGACACCGTGGTGCCGCCCTTGCCGTCGAGGATCTGCGCGATGCCCTTCTCCACGGCGACATCGGTCTTCTTGAGTACGTTGTCGACGACGACCCCGGGGGCGCCGAGGCACTGGTTGGCGTCCACCCCGTACGCCTGAAACCCCTTGCCGTTCCCGGCCTTCGCCGCCTGGAAGACGCCCGTGTTGCCGCCGGCCGCGGCCGCCATCACCTGGTCCGCCCCGCCCGAACCGAGCGTCGCCGCCTGGTCCTTGGCGCGCGCCGCGTCGTTGAACGGCGACTGCCCGCCCACGAACAGCGTCCGGGCCCTCACACCCGGCCGCACCTTCTTCGCACCCGCCTCGAAGGGCTCGCTGTACCGCCGGAACTGCGGGGTGTCGAGCGCGTCGACGGCCCCGACCCGCCCGCTCTCGGTGAGCAGCCCGGCCTCGGCGCCCGCGAGGAAGACGGCCTCGTGCTCGCGGAACACGGCACAAGTGACGTTCTCGTACGTCTTCTTGGTGCACGCGTCGACGAGCAGGAACTGCTGCTTCGGGTGCGCCTCGGCCTGCTGCGCCACGATGTCCGCGAACTCGAAGCCGACCAGGGCGACGACGTCCGGGGCGGAGTCCACGGCCGAGGCGACGTTCTGCTGCCGCGAGTCGTGGTCGCTGCTCTGGAAGACCTTCTGCGAGCCGCCCCGGGCCTTCGCCGCCGCCTTCACCCCGCTGACGGACAGCTTGAGGAACTCGTTCTGGGCGACGGGGTCGGGCGTGATCAGCGTGAACGTCTTCCCCTCCCCGCCCTCGTCCGAATCCCCGCCCTTGGCGGCGGCGTTGCAGCCGGTGGCCAGCAGGACGGCGCCGACGGTCGCGGCGGTGAGTCTCAGGGACGTACGCGTACGCAGGGACATGGGATCGCCTTCGTGAGGTGCCTGGGAGCGGCCCAGACGGTGACAGGAGAGTCGTACGGGTGCTGAGGGTCGTGCCGGGGGTGCTCGGGGCGGCGTCGCTCAGCGGCGACAGAAGCAACAGCGGCGACAACGGCACATTCGGCGGCCGCAGGACACGGCGGGGCAGCGCGTCGCGGTCGCTTTCGCGGCGATGTTCGCGGTCATGGCTGTCCTCCTCGCACCGTGGATCGGATCGATCTGTCCTGGGTGGCGGTGAGGGTAACACCGGATTTCGGACAGCCGCACGAACGTCTCGGAATGTGGTTCGAGCATGTCAGGTACGGTGACGGCACCCCTCCTCCCATGGCCGGAATCGCCCCCCTTCATTCGGAGTTGAGCACATGAGCAGCCAGGACCTGCGCGCCGTGACGTGGACGGCGGGCCCGCACGACGACGCCTCGTCCCCGTCCCTCTCCCTCATCGACCAGACCGTGCTTCCGCACACCCTGGAGCGCCTCGACGTCACGACCGTCGACGGTCTGATCGACGCGATCGTGCGCCTCGTCGTCCGCGGCGCCCCCGCGATCGGCGCGGCCGGCGCGTACGGCGTCGCGCTCGCCATGGCCCAGGCCGAGCGCGAGGGCTGGGACCGCGCGCGCCTGGACGCCGAGGTCGCACGGGTCCGGGAGGCCAGGCCCACCGCGGTGAACCTCATGGTGTGCGTGGACCGCGTGAAGTCCCTCATCGACGCGGGGGCGGCGGCGGTCCTCGCCGAGGCGCACGCGATCGTCGAGGAGGACCTGGCGGCCAACCACGCGATGGGCGCGTACGGCGCGGACTGGCTCCTCGAGCGCGTGGCCGCGGAGCCGGACCGCCCGCTGCGGATCCTGACCCACTGCAACACGGGCGCGCTCGCCACGGCGGGCTGGGGCACGGCCCTGGGCGTCGTCCGCGAACTCCACGCCAGGGGACGCCTGGAGACGGTGTACGCGGACGAGACCCGGCCGCTCCTCCAGGGCGCCCGCCTGACGGCCTGGGAGCTCGCCCAGGAGGGCATCCCGCACTACGTCCAGGCGGACGGGGCGGCGGCGGGCACGATCCTGCGGGGCGAGGTCGACGCGGCGATCGTCGGCGCGGACCGCATCGCCGCGAACGGCGACACGGCGAACAAGGTCGGCACGGTCGGCGTCGCGCTGGCCTGCGCGCACGCGGGCATTCCCTTCATGGTGGCGGCACCGACGACGACGGTGGACCTCGGGACGGAGTCGGGTGACGGAATCCACATCGAACTCCGGGGCGAGGAGGAGGTGTTGGAGTGGTCGGGCATCCGCACGACCCCGGCGGCTTCCCGCGGCCACAATCCCGCCTTCGACGTGACCCCGGGCTCCTTGGTGACGGCGCTGGTCACGGAGCGGGGAGTGCTGGAGGTGTCGGCGGGGGAGTTGCCGAGCGCGGAGCTGGGCTGAGGTCTTGCCTCCGGCGGTCCTTTCCCCAACCCCGCCCCTTCCCGAAACCGGGGCTCCGCCCCGGACCCCGCTCCTCAAACGCCGGAGGGGCTGAAGAGATCAGTGCCGGACGGGCTGGATTTTCCAGCCCGTCCGGCGTTTGAGGACGAGCGCGAAGCGCGATCGACCGAGCCCCGGGCGGCGGAGCCGCAACTTTCGGGAAGGGGCGGGGTCGGGGAAGGAACCGCCGGAGGCAGACCTCAGCCCCGAGCCGCCGCCAACTCCAGCAGCCACTCCACGACTTCGGCCCGATGCCGAGCCTCCCGCGGATCCGCCCCCCACACATAGATTCCATGCCCCGCCACGACCACCGCCGGCATCCCCGGCGACAACGCCGCCTCCAGCCGATCCCCGAGCACACCCATGTCCTGGCTGTTCGCGATCACCGGAAGCGTCACCGACACCTCGTGCGTCGGATGACCGAGCCCCTTCAGCATCTCGAGGCCCTCGAAGGGAATCCCCTCGGGCGCGCGCTGCCCCATGACCACCGACGCCACCGTGTGCACGTGCACCACGGCCCCCGCCCCGGTCAGCCGCACCACCCGCGCGTGCAGCGCGGCCTCCGCGGACGGCCGCCCCGGCCCCACCGCCGCACCTTCCCCGTCCGTCAACACCACGTCGGACGCCGTCAGTTCACCCTTGTCCCGCCCGCTCGCGGTCACCGCGATCCGCACCGGATCCCGCGACAGCACCAGCGACAGATTCCCGGACGTCCCCCGCATCCACCCGAACGAGGCGAACCGCGCGGCCTCCGCGGCCAGTACGCGCCCCGCCCCCTCCAGGTCCTCGGCGGAAACGTCGACGGCGGTCTCGGTCATGAACTGCTCCTCATCAACTGCTCCGGGCGGCAAGAAAGATCCCGGAGAAGTCCGAGACCTGCGGATGGTCACCGAACGCGGCGTCGAAGTAGGGCTCGCCCGCCCGCCGCACCCCGACCGCCCGCCAGCCCGCGGCCCGCGCCGCGTCCAGCTCGCCCGGCCGGTCGGACAGGAACAGGAGCCGCTCCGGGGCGACCCCGACGGAGGAGGCGATCTTCCGGTAGGAGTCCGCCTCCTGCTTGGGCCCGGCGTTCTCGGTGTCGTACAACCCGCCGACGAGGCCCAGCAGATCGCCCTGCGCGGAGTGCGCGAACCACGCCCGCTGCGCCGCCACCGAGCCGGACGAGTACACGTACAGCCGCACCCCGTCCGCGTGCCAGCGCCGCAGCACCTCGATCACGTCGGGGTAGAAGTGCGAGACGAGCTCGCCGCGCGCGAAGCCCTCCGCCCAGAGGATGCCCTGCAGCGTCTTGAGCGGCGTTGCCTTGCGGTCGGCGTCGACCCACGCGCCGAGGACCTCCTCGACCCGCGCCGCATCGGCGTCGGGTTCGCCGATCTCCTCCCGCACCTGGGCGACGGCCCGCGCCACCTCCGCCTCCCCGCCCCGCGAGGCGAGCAGCTCGCCGAACCGCTCGCGCGCGTACGGGTACAGCACGTCCACCACGAACCCCGTGGCGCTCGTGGTGCCCTCGATGTCGAGCACCACGGCGTCCACGTCGAACTCCGAACCAGAACCCGAAGCCGAGCTCACGCCGCGTACCCCGCGTGAATCGTGTCGAAGTCGGGGAACCGCTCCGCGATCGGGCTGCCGGTGAAGTTGCCGATCCAGCCGTCCTCCTCGTGGAAGAAGCGGATCGCCGTGAAGGCGGGCGACGTACCCATGTCGAACCAGTGCGTGGTGCCGCGCGGCACGCCCAGCAGGTCGCCCTTCTCGCAGTAGACGGCGTGCACTTCGCCGCCCACGTGGAGGTAGAAGACGCCGGCGCCCGCGACGAAGAACCGCACCTCGTCATCGTCGTCGTGCGTGTGCTCGGCCAGGAACTTCTGACGGGCCGCCGCGGCCTTCGCGGGCCACTCGGGGTCGGCCCCGTCGGCCGGCGGGTGCAGCGCCACGACGTCGACCGTGCGGAAGCCCTCCTCGGCGTTGAGCTTGTCGATCTCCGTGCGGTACGCGGCGAAGACCGTGTCGCTGTCCGCGTCGGCGGGAACGTCCTCGCGCACCGGCCACTGTTCGTACCGCACGCCTGCCGGGGCGAGCGCGGCGGCGATCTCGGCCGGGTCCGAAGTGCGGCGCACGACGGTCTCAGGGCCGGCCTCCGGCCAGGTCGTCAGGAGAGTCATGGTCACTCCAGTGCAGGTCAAGGGTGTGCGTCGGATCGTAGTCCGCGGTGCGGACGCGTCACAGGGTGTCCCACAGCGTGGACGGGGCCGCCCGCCGGACCACCGGCGCGACCTCCTCGGCGAACCGCTGCAGTGTCTCGACCTGTTCGCCGCGCGAGAGCCCGAAGCCGTCCACGGAGACCGACTGCAGGTCGTGCCCGTACACCTCGTGCCAGCCGAGGATCTTGTCGATGATCTGCTGCGGGGAGCCGATGAGTTGGGGCCCGTCCGCGATGGCGTCCTCGATGGTGCGGAACGGCGTGTTGTAGCCCGCTCTGCCCTCCAGGTCGGGCCGGAAGGACTGGGCGATCTTCGCCTCGTACAGCTCCTTGTAGCGGGCGACGGCCTGCTCGGCGGTGTCCGCGATGAGCAGGCCGCCCGACCCCGCGGCCACCCGCGCGTCCGCCGGATCGTGCCCGTGCGCCTCGAACCGCTCGCGGTAGTGGCCGATGAGCGAGGCGTACGCCGAGCGCGGCTGGATGGCGTTGGCGGTGAACAGCGGGTCGCCGTGCTCGGCGGCGAGCTCGGGGGAGTTGAGGGAGGTCGCCGAGCCGTGCCAGATCCGCGGCGCCCCGGCGTAGGGGCGCGGCACCGTCGTCACGTTCTTCAGGGGCGGCCTGAACTCGCCCTGCCAGTCGACGTTCTCCTCGGTCCACAGCCGGCGCAGCAGCTCGTACTTCTCGCGCTGCAGGTCCCACTGGCGCGCCTCGTCGAGCCCGAAGAGGTCGAAGTGACCGGCCTCCGCGCCCTTGCCGACGACGAGTTCGACGCGGCCGCGCGAGATCTGGTCGAGCGTCGCGTAGTCCTCGGCGACCCGCACGGGGTCGAGGATCGCGACGACGGTGACTCCGGTGAGGAGTCTGATGCGGGTGGTGCGCGCGGCCAGGGCGCCGAGCACGACCGTCGGCCCCGACGACAGGAACGCGCCCGCGTGCCGCTCGCCCACGGCGTACGCGTCGTATCCGAGTTCCTCCGCGGCCACGCCGACCTCGACGACCTCCTCGAACCGGTCGGCGGGGGAGGGGAGTTCACCGGTCAGCGGGTGCGGGGCGTGGGAGATGAGGGAGAGCACCTGAAACTTCATGATTCAACACTGCGCGCCGAACATTGCGGCACTGTGGCAGTGGCATGGCATGAGTAAGGGGCGGTCGCCCTGGCGACCGCCCCTTACTCGACTCTCAGGAAACCACGCTCAAGAAGCCGACCTTCAGGCCTTCTTGCCCAGCAGGTCCTCGACCTTGCTGCGGACGTCGTCCGTGGCCAGGCCGCGGATCGTCAGCGTCGTACGGCGGCGCAGCACGTCGTCCGCCGTCTCGGCCCACTCGTTGTCGCGGGCGTACACGACCTGGGCCCAGATCTCCGGGGCGTCCGGGTGGACGCGCTCGGCGAGCTCCGGGTTCTCGTTCGCCAGGCGCGCGATGTCGAAGGAGAGCGAGCCGTAGTGCGTCGCCAGGTGCTTGGCGGTGTCGGCGGCCATGCGCGGGCCGGGTGCGGGACCGTCCACCAGGAGGCGGTGGGCGACGGCGCGCGGGTTGGCGATGCCGGGCAGCGGCAGCTTCTTCGGCAGCTCGGAGATCGGCTCGTAGTCGTCGCCGAGCGGGTGGCCGGGAAGCGACTCCAGCTTCTTCATCACCGTACGGCCGATGTGGCGGAAGGTGGTCCACTTGCCGCCCGCCACCGACAGCATGCCGCCGGTGCCCTCGGTGACGACCGTCTCGCGCTTGGCCTTGGAGGTGTCGCCGGGACCGCCGGGCAGCACGCGCAGACCCGCGAAGGAGTACGTGATCAGGTCGCGCGACAGCTGCTGGTCGCGGATGGAGAACGCGGCCTCGTCCAGGATCTGCGCGGTGTCGGACTCGGTGACGCGCACGTCCGCCGGGTCGCCCTCGAACTCCTCGTCCGTGGTGCCGAGCAGGAGCATGTCCTCCCACGGCAGGGCGAAGGTGATGCGGTACTTGTCGATCGGGGTCGCCAGCGCGGCCTTCCACGGGGCGGTGCGCTTGAGGACCAGGTGCGCGCCCTTGGACAGGCGGATGGAGGGCGCCGCGTCCGGGTTCTCCATCTTGCGCAGGTGGTCCACCCACGGGCCGGTCGCGTTCAGCACCAGACGGGCGTTGACGCCGAACTCGGTGCCGTCCATGCGGTCCTTGAGCTCCGCGCCCGTGACCCGGCCCTTGGTGAAGCGCAGGCCGGTGACCTCGGCGTGGTTGAGGACGGCGGCACCGGCCTCGACGGCCGCGCGGACCGTCATCAGGGCCATGCGGGCGTCGTTCATCTGGTCGTCGCCGTAGACCGCGACGGCCTTCAGGTTGTCCGTACGCAGCTCCGGCACGTCCTGCGCGGCCTTGGCCGGCGAGAGCAGGTGGCCGACGCCGTCGCCGAACGCGGACAGCGCGCTGTACGCGAAGACGCCCGCGCCCAGCTTGGCCGCGCCGTGCGGGCCGCCCTTGTAGACGGGCAGGTAGAAGGTGAGCGGGTTCGCCAGGTGGGGGGCCACCTGACGGGACACCGCGCGACGCTCGAAGTGGTTCTCCGCGACCAGCTTCACGGCGCCGGTCTGCAGGTAGCGCAGACCGCCGTGGAGCAGCTTGGAGGAGGCGGAGGAGGTGGCGCCGGCGAAGTCACCGGCGTCCACCAGGGCCACCCGCAGTCCCGACTGCGCGGCATGCCAGGCGGTGGAGATGCCCAGGATCCCGCCGCCGATCACCAGGAGGTCGTACGTCGCCTTGGAAAGCTGCTCCCGGGTCTCGGCGCGGCTCGGGTTGGAACCGGCAGCCGGATGCGTCCCGAGGGCAGGGACGCTCTGCAGGGTGGTCATTGTCTTACTCCTCGCCACTCTCGTCGAGCCAACCCATGGACCGCTCGACGGCCTTGAGCCAGCTCTTGTACTCACGGTCGCGGGTGTCCGCGTCCATGTGGGGGGTCCATTCCGCGGCCCGGCGCCAGTTGGCGCGCAGCTCGTCGGTGGAGGACCAGAAGCCGACGGCGAGACCGGCGGCGTAGGCGGCGCCGAGGCAGGTCGTCTCGGCCACCATCGGGCGCACCACGGGCGCGTCGAGGAAGTCCGAGAGGGTCTGCATCAGCAGGTTGTTGGAGGTCATGCCGCCGTCGACCTTGAGGGCCGCGAGCTCGACGCCGGAGTCCTTCGTCATGGCGTCGGTGATCTCACGGGTCTGCCAGGCCGTGGCCTCCAGGACGGCGCGCGCGATGTGCGCCTTGGTGACGTACCGGGTCAGGCCGGCGATCACACCGCGGGCGTCGGAGCGCCAGTACGGGGCGAACAGACCGGAGAAGGCCGGCACGAAGTAGGCGCCGCCGTTGTCCTCGACCGACGACGCGAGCGTCTCGATCTCGGCGGCGGAGTTGATCAGGCCCATCTGGTCGCGCATCCACTGCACCAGCGAACCGGTGACGGCGATGGAACCCTCCAGGGCGTAGACCGGCTTCTGGTCGCCGATCTGGTAGCCGACCGTGGTCAGCAGGCCCGAGTAGGAGTTGATGGCCTTGTCACCGGTGTTCATCAGCATGAAGGTGCCGGTGCCGTACGTGGACTTGGCCTCGCCCTCGTCGAAGCAGGTCTGGCCGAACAGGGCCGCCTGCTGGTCGCCGAGCGCGGAGGCGACGGGGATGCCGCCGAGCAGGTCGCCGAGCGTGCCGCCGGTGACCTCGCCGTAGACCTCGGCGGAGGAGCGGATCTCGGGGAGCATCTGCGTCGGGACGCCGATGGAGTGGCAGATGCGCTCGTCCCACGCCATCTCGTGCAGGTTCATCAGCATCGTGCGCGAGGCGTTGGTGACGTCGGTGACGTGCTTGCCGCCGTTGACACCGCCCGTCAGGTTCCAGATGACCCAGGAGTCCATGGTGCCGAAGAGGATGTCGCCGGCCTCGGCGCGCTCCTGCAGGCCCTCGACGTTGTCGAGCAGCCAGCGGGCCTTGGGACCCGCGAAGTAGGAGGCAAGCGGCAGGCCGGTCTCGCGGCGGAAGCGGTCCTGGCCGACGTTGCGCCCGAGCTCCTTGCAGAGCGCGTCGGTGCGGGTGTCCTGCCAGACGATGGCGTTGTGCACCGGCTCGCCGGTGTTCTTGTCCCACAGCAGCGTGGTCTCACGCTGGTTGGTGATGCCGATCGCCTTGATGTCGTCACGGGTGATGCCGGCCTTGGAGACGGCTCCGGCGACGACCTCCTGGACGTTGGTCCAGATCTCGGTCGCGTTGTGCTCGACCCAGCCCGGCTTCGGGAAGATCTGCTCGTGCTCCTTCTGGTCGACGGAGACGATCCGGCCGTCCTTGTCGAAGACGATGCAGCGGCTCGAGGTGGTGCCCTGGTCGATGGCCGCGATGAACGGCCCCGCGTGGGAGGGGGTGCCTGCGGTGTGTGCGTCGGTCACGGTGTGCTCCAGAAGTTCTTGCTCGGTGGTCTCAGGCGTCTGTGGCGGTCATCGGTCGCTGTCGCGGGTCTACTTGAACGCGACGTTGTACAGACCGCCGGCGATGGCGCCGCCGATCAGCGGACCGACGATCGGCACCCAGGCGTACGACCAGTCCGAACTGCCCTTGTTCGGCAGCGGGAGCACGGAGTGGACGATGCGCGGGCCGAGGTCACGGACGGGGTTGATCGCGTAGCCCGTGGGGCCACCGAGCGAGAGGCCGATGCCGACCACCACGAGGGCGGTGATGAGCGCGCCGAGGACGCCGAGGCCGTTGCCGCCGTCGTTGAGGCCCTGCGTCAGGATGGCCAGGACCAGGACGACCGTGGCGATGACCTCGGTGATCACGTTCTGGGCGTAGTTCCGGATCTCCGGGCCCGTGGAGAAGATGCCGAGCACGGGACCCGCCGCGGGGGCGGCCTTCTGGTCGACCATGCCTTCGTCCATCGGCTGCGCCGCGAGGATCTCGGGGTCGGTCAGGTGGGCCTTGAACTGGCCCATGTAGGTGACCCACACCAGGAAGGCGCCGATCATCGCGCCCAGCAGCTGCGAGGCCAGGTAGATCGGGACGTCGCTCCACTTGGTGCCGCCCTCGACCGCGAGGCCGAGCGTGACCGCCGGGTTGAGGTGGGCGCCGGAGACGCCGCCCGCGAGATAGGCACCGGTCAGTACGGCGAAGCCCCACCCGAAGGTGATCGCGAGCCAGCCGGCGTCCTTGGCCTTTGAGCGCTTGAGCGTGACGGCGGCGCACACGCCACCGCCCAGCAGGATGAGCACGGCGGTACCGATGGTCTCGCCGATGAAGATGTCGGAGCTGGACACCCGCGACTCCTTTGTCCTTCGTCCAGGGGAAGGCGAACCCCGGGTCCCTCCGGTGGTCCGCGACCTCAGGTGAGGTCGTTGCCGGCCCTTGGCCTTGCCACACTCTAGCGCGTAATGCCGGTAGGTGTTCGACAATGCCGACCGATGGACGCGAGTCTCGCTCCGGGGTTACTCGCTCGTCAAGAGTTCTGTTATTGAAAACACGATCGTTATTGATCGTTCCGGGTTATCGGTGATCTCGCAGCTCGAGCGAGGTGCCGACGTGCTCCGGAGGCCTCGGCCGGGGCCTCTGCGGAAGCCCGTCCGAAGCCTCCGCGGAGGCCCGGCCGCACCCTCAGAACCGCCCCGCGCCCAGATCCCTGGAGACGGCGCGGGCGCAGTCGCGTACGGCGGCGATCAGCTCGGGCCGCAGCTCCCCGTCGCGGCAGACGCGCTCCACGGCGCCGGTGACGCCGACCGCGCCGACCGGCATGCGCCGCCGGTCGTGGATGGGGGCGGCGACGGAGGCGATGCCCTCCCAGGTCTCCTCCACGTCGGCCGCGTACCCGCGCGCGCGGGTCAGGTCGAGTACGCCCTCGAAGGCGTCCGGGTCGGTCACCGTGCGCGTGGTGAAGGAGGTGCGCTCGGCCTCGACGGCTTCGTTGTGCGCGACCGGGTCGTAGGCGGAGAGGACCTTGCCGAGCGCCGTGGAGTGCAGCGGCTGCATCGCGCCGACCTCCAGGACCTGGCGGCTGTCGTCGGGCCGGAAGACGTGGTGGACGATGAGCACGCCCTGCTGGTGCAGGACCCCCAGGTGCACGCTCTCGCCGCTGGAGCGGGCCAGGTCGTCGGTCCACACCAGGGCGCGGGCCCGCAGCTCGTGCACGTCCAGGTAGCTGTTGCCGAGACGGAGGAGCTCGGCGCCCAGCTGGTAGCGGCCCGACGCGGAGTCCTGCTCGACGAAGCCCTCGGCCTGAAGGGTGCGCAGGATGCCGTGCGCCGTCCCCTTGGCGAGGTCGAGGGCGGAGGCGATCTCCGAGAGGCCGAGCCGTCGCTCGCCGCCCGCGAGCAGTCGCAGCATCGCCGCGGCCCTTTCGAGCGACTGGATGTTGCGTGCCATCGCAGCCCCGACCTCCGTCCCCTCGCACCACATTCGACGTTCGACAATGCTGAACACTATCGGTCGTTGTCGACCTCTCGCTAATGCGCGGACGGCCCGTGTTGTCGTCGTTTCCCACGGGTTCCCCCTGTCAAGCACCCGTTCGAGCCAGGCGTTCACCGGACGTCCGCCCCGTGGACTCCTTCACAACGGGACCTTGGTCCCGGCTACCCTGGCCGAGTGCGCCCTCCAACAGAAGGCGCAAAGCCGACAGCCGTCGCACTCTTGGGAGCTCTTTCATGGCCTCGTCGCCAACCCCGTCGTCGCAGTCCACGCCCGTTTCGTCCGAGAGCAGGACCCGAGCCGACGCCCTCCGCGAGGCCCTCGCCACCCGTGTGGTGGTGGCCGACGGCGCGATGGGCACGATGCTCCAGGCGCAGGACCCGTCCCTCGAGGACTTCCAGAACCTCGAGGGCTGCAACGAAATCCTCAACGTCACCCGCCCCGACATCGTCCGCTCCGTGCACGAGGAGTACTTCGCCGTCGGCGTCGACTGCGTGGAGACCAACACGTTCGGGGCGAACTTCGCCGCCCTGAGCGAGTACGACATCCCCGAACGGAACTTCGAGCTCTCCGAGGCGGGCGTCCGCATCGCCCGCGAGGTCGCCGACGAGTTCACCGTCTCCACGGGACAGCAGCGCTGGGTCCTCGGCTCGATGGGCCCCGGCACCAAGCTGCCGACCCTCGGCCACGCCCCGTACACCGTCCTGCGCGACGCCTACCAGACCAACGCCGAAGGCATGATCGCCGGCGGCGCCGACGCCCTCCTGGTGGAGACCACCCAGGACCTCCTGCAGACCAAGGCCGCGATCCTCGGCGCCCGCCGCGCCCTGGACGCCACCGGCGCGAACCTCCCGCTGATCTGCTCGGTCACCGTCGAGACCACCGGCACGATGCTCCTGGGCTCCGAGATCGGCGCGGCCCTGACCGCCCTGGAGCCGCTCGGCATCGACATGATCGGCCTGAACTGCGCCACGGGACCGGCCGAGATGAGCGAGCACCTGCGCTACCTCGCCCGCCACTCGCGCATCCCGATCTCCTGCATGCCCAACGCCGGCCTGCCGGTCCTGGGCAAGGACGGCGCGCACTACCCCCTGACGGCGCCCGAACTGGCCGACGCCCAGGAGACCTTCGTACGCGAGTACGGCCTCTCCCTGGTCGGCGGCTGCTGCGGCACCACGCCCGAGCACCTGCGCCAGGTCGTGGAGCGGGTGCGCGGCCTCCAGGCGCCCGCCCGCGACCCGCACCCCGAGCCCGGCGCCGCCTCGCTCTACCAGACCGTGCCGTTCCGCCAGGACACCTCGTACATGGCGATCGGCGAGCGCACCAACGCCAACGGCTCGAAGAAGTTCCGCGAGGCCATGCTGGAGGGCCGCTGGGACGACTGCGTGGAGATGGCGCGCGACCAGATCCGCGAGGGCGCGCACATGCTCGACCTCTGCGTCGACTACGTGGGCCGCGACGGCGTCAAGGACATGGAGGAGCTCGCGGGCCGCTTCGCCACCGCCTCCACCCTGCCCATCGTCCTGGACTCCACCGAACTCCCCGTCATCCAGGCCGGCCTGGAGAAGCTGGGCGGCCGCGCCGTCATCAACTCCGTCAACTACGAGGACGGCGACGGCCCCGAGTCGCGCTTCGCGAAGGTCACCGCGCTCGCCAAGGAGCACGGCGCCGCGCTGATCGCGCTCACCATCGACGAGGAGGGCCAGGCCCGCACCGCCGAGAACAAGGTCGCCATCGCCGAGCGCCTCATCGAGGACCTCACCGGCAACTGGGGCATCCACGAGTCGGACATCCTCATCGACACCCTGACCTTCACCATCTGCACCGGCCAGGAGGAGTCCAGGGGCGACGGCGTCGCCACCATCGAGGCGATCCGCGAGCTCAAGCGCCGCCGCCCCGACGTGCAGACCACGCTCGGCCTGTCCAACATCTCCTTCGGCCTCAACCCGGCCGCCCGCGTCCTGCTCAACTCCGTCTTCCTCGACGAGTGCGTCAAGGCGGGCCTCGACTCGGCGATCGTGCACGCCTCCAAGATCCTGCCGATCGCGCGCTTCGACGACGAGCAGGTGAAGGTCGCCCGCGACCTCATCTACGACCGCAGGGAAGAGGGCTACGACCCCCTGCAGAAGCTCATGGAGCTCTTCGAGGGCGTCTCCACCAAGTCGATGAAGGCGGGCAAGGCCGAGGAGCTCCTCGCCCTGCCGCTCGACGAGCGCCTGCAGCGCCGCATCATCGACGGCGAGAAGAACGGCCTGGAGGCCGACCTCGACGAGGCCCTCCAGGACACGCCCGCCCTCGACATCGTCAACAACACCCTCCTGGAGGGCATGAAGGTCGTCGGCGAGCTCTTCGGCTCGGGACAGATGCAGCTGCCGTTCGTGCTGCAGTCCGCCGAGGTGATGAAGACCGCGGTCGCCCACCTGGAGCCGCACATGGAGAAGTCCGACGCCGAGGGCAAGGGCACCATCGTCCTGGCCACGGTCCGCGGCGACGTGCACGACATCGGCAAGAACCTCGTCGACATCATCCTGTCCAACAACGGCTACAACGTCGTCAACCTCGGCATCAAGCAGCCCGTGGCCGCGATTCTGGACGCCGCGGAGGAGCACAAGGCCGACGTCATCGGCATGTCGGGACTCCTGGTCAAGTCCACCGTGATCATGAAGGAGAACCTGGAGGAGCTCAACCAGCGCAAGATGGCGGCCGACTTCCCGGTGATCCTCGGCGGCGCGGCCCTGACCCGCGCGTACGTCGAACAGGACCTCCACGAGATCTACGAGGGCGAAGTGCGCTACGCCCGCGACGCGTTCGAGGGCCTGCGCCTGATGGACGCCCTCATCGCGGTCAAGCGCGGCGTGCCCGGCGCCACCCTGCCCGAGCTCAAGCAGCGCCGCGTCCCGAGCAAGGCCTCCGCCGCCGTCCTGGAGGTCAACGAGGACGAGGGGCCCGCCCGTTCCGACGTCTCCGTCGACAACCCCGTCCCCACGCCGCCGTTCTGGGGCACCCGCGTCGTCAAGGGCATCCAGCTCAAGGAGTACGCCTCCTGGCTCGACGAGGGCGCGCTCTTCAAGGGCCAGTGGGGCCTCAAGCAGGCGCGCACCGGCGACGGGCCCACGTACGAGGAGCTCGTCGAGACCGAGGGCCGCCCGCGGCTGCGCGGCTGGCTGGACGAGCTGCACACCAAGAACATGCTCGAAGCCGCCGTCGTGCACGGCTACTTCCCGTGCGTGTCCAAGGGCGACGACCTGATCATCCTGAACGACGACGGCTCGGAGCGCACCCGTTTCTCCTTCCCGCGCCAGCGCCGCGGCCGCCGTCTGTGCCTCGCGGACTTCTTCCGCCCCGAGGAGTCCGGCGAGACCGATGTCGTCGGCCTCCAGGTCGTCACCGTCGGCTCGAAGATCGGAGAGGCCACGGCCGAGCTGTTCGCCGCCGACTCCTACCGCGACTACCTCGAACTGCACGGCCTGTCCGTGCAGTTGGCCGAGGCGCTCGCCGAGTACTGGCACGCGCGCGTGCGTGCCGAGCTCGGCTTCGGCGGCGAGGACCCCTCGGACGTCGAGGACATGTTCGCCCTGAAGTACCGCGGCGCCCGCTTCTCGCTCGGCTACGGCGCCTGCCCCGACCTGGAGGACCGCGCGAAGATCGCCGAACTGCTCCAGCCGGAGCGCATCGGCGTCCAGCTCTCCGAGGAGTTCCAGCTCCACCCGGAGCAGTCCACGGACGCGATCGTCATCCACCACCCGGAGGCGAAGTACTTCAACGCCCGCTGAGGCCCCGATCGGGCGTCGCGCTTAACTGAAGCGCGCGTTCCTGGGACGAGTCGTACACTGGTCGGTCCAGCTCAGGCCGGTTCCCTTCGGGGAGCCGGCCTTCTCGTCCCTCATGGAGGTGTGTCGGATGACCAGTACGGTCCCCGCGCTCGGTACACGTACGGCCGAAGGGTCCGCCCTTCAGGGCGTCCTCCTCGACATGGACGGCACGCTCGTCGACACCGAGGGCTTCTGGTGGGACGCCGAGGTCGAGGTCTTCGCCTCCCTCGGCCACGCCCTCGACGAGGCATGGCGCGACGTGGTCGTCGGCGGGCCCATGACCCGCAGCGCGGGCTTCCTCATCGAGGCCACCGGCGCCGACATCACGCTGCCCGAGCTGACCGTGCTGCTCAACGACGGCTTCGAGAACCGCATCAGCCGCTCCCTGCCGCTGATGCCGGGCGCCCGGGCCCTGCTCGCCGAACTCCGCACGCACGGCATGCCGATGGCGCTCGTGTCCGCCTCGCACCGTCGCATCATCGACCGCGTCCTCGACTCGATCGGCGCCCATCACTTCGAACTGACCGTCGCGGGCGACGAGGTGGCCCGCACCAAGCCGCACCCCGACCCCTATCTGTTCGCGGCCGCGGGCATCGGCGCGGACCCCGCCAGATGCGCCGTCATCGAGGACACCGCCACCGGTGTCGCCGCCGCGGAGGCGGCCGGCTGCCGGGTGGTGGCCGTCCCGTCGGTCGCCCCGATCGCCGCCGCGGCGGGCCGTACCGTCGTGCCCTCCCTCGAACACGTCAACCTGCCTTTCCTGCAAGGCCTGATGACTTTCTGAGGCTCCGACAGTTCCATCGGCGGCACGGTTGAAGGTGTGACGTTTCCCACGTCAATCGGGGTCGACAGTGGGGCCCTTGTGTGCAGTGACCCCTCCTGGGGCAGGCGAGGGCGTGACGTTGTGTCCCGATTGATGGGAGCGTGCACGAATCCTTCCGGTGTCGGGTTATCGGTGTGTCCACGCCCGGTTTCGCAGCGTGATTGACGGCCTGCTCAGTCCCCCTCCGGCAGCCAACTGGTGCGGACTAACCTCATCGCGAGAACATCGCCCCACCCCCCGTGCCCCACCAACCCTCACCCCGCGTTGCGGGATTCACGGGATTCAAAGAGCTCTGGAGAACGTCGAGCATGAACCGCAAGACTTTGGTGCTGCCGGCTGTCATAGGTCTGCTCGCCCCCGCGCTCGCCGCATGCGGTGGCTCGGGCAGCGGAGACGGCGACGAGGCGATCGCGGTCGGCACCACGGACACGTTCGCCATCTCGAAGGAGGTGCCGGCGCCCTTCGACCCGGCGTACGCCTACGACGCCGGCTCCTGGAACGTGCTGCGCCAGACCATCCAGACGCTGATGGCCATGCCGCGCGGCGACGGCGAGCCGCAGCCCGAGGCCGCCGAGCGGTGCGGCTTCACCGACACGGGCAACGAGCGCTACGCCTGCACCCTGCGCAAGGGCCTGACGTTCTCCGACGGCAAGCCGCTGACCGCCGCCGACGTGAAGTTCTCCATTGAGCGGGTCCGCGACATCAAGATCAAGGACCCCAGCGGTTCGGACGGTCTGGTCTCCAACATCGACGAGATCGAGGTCCAGGGCGACCGCGACGTCGTCTTCCACCTCAAGACGCCGGACGCGACGTTCCCGTACAAGCTGGCGACCCCCACCGCGGGCATCATCAGCAAGGACCACTACAGCAAGAACAAGCTGCGCGACGGCTTCGCCGTGGACGGCTCGGGCCCCTACAAGGCCGAGCACGAGATCAAGGACAACCGCGTCGTCAAGACGACGTTCACCAGGAACCCCAAGTACAAGGGCGAGTTCAAGCCGCAGAGCGACAAGGTCGAGCTGCGCAACTTCACGGACACCGACGCCATGGGCAAGGCGCTTGAGGACGGCGACATCGACCTGATGACGCGCACCATGTCGCCCGAGCAGGTCAAGAAGCTCAGCGCCTCCACGGACAAGAAGATCGACCTGGTCGAGATGCAGGGCCTGGAGATCCGTTACCTCGCCTTCAACACCGAGGCCCCCACGGTCAAGAACAAGGCGGTGCGCCAGGCCATGGCGCAGATCGTCGACCGCGGCGCGCTGGCCTCCGCCGTGTACGGCTCGACGGCCGACGAGCTGTACTCGCTGGTGCCGACCACCATCACCGGGCACGCCAACTCGTTCTTCAACAAGTACGGCAACCCGAGCCCGGCCAAGGCCCGCGGCATCCTGGAGAAGGCCAACATCTCCACGCCGGTGAAGCTGACGCTGCACTACACCACCGACCACTACGGCCCGGCCACCAAGAAGGAGTTCGAGATCCTGCAGAAGCAGCTCAACGACTCCGGCCTGTTCGACGTGTCGATCAAGGGCGTGCCGTGGAGCACCTTCCGCGCCGCCGAGCGCGACGGCAAGTACGCGGCCTACGGCATGGGTTGGTTCCCCGACTTCCCCGACGCCGACAACTTCCTCGCGCCGTTCCTCGACAAGGACAACTTCCTCGGCTCGCCGTACGTGAACCGCACCATCAACGACCAGTTGATCCCGACCTCGCGCCGCGAGGCCGACCGGCTCGCCGCGTCCAAGAGCATCCGCAGGATCCAGGACATCGTCGCCGACGACGTCCCGATCCTTCCGCTGTGGCAGGCCAAGCAGTACATCGCGGCGCGCGACGACATCACGGGCGTCGAGTGGACCCTCAACTCCTCGTCGAACCTCCAGCTGTGGGAGCTCGGCCGCGGCGTGAGCGGCTGACCTTCCGTGACGAGGGGGCGGCCGACCTCCGCCCCCTCGGTTCCACCGAACGACCACAACACCAAAGGCACGTACGTGAAACGTAACCAGTGGCTGGCCCTTCCCCTCACGGGAGGGCTCGCCGCCGCCCTGCTGACCGGCTGCGGCACGGAGTCGGGCGGTGCGGGGGACACGGGCGACGCGGTCGTGATGGGGATGTCCGACGACGTCCTCGCCATCGACCCCGCGTCCGGCTACGACCCCGGGTCCTGGCTCCTGTTCAACAACGTCTTCCAGTCCCTCCTGAGCTTCCCCAAGGGCGGCACGGAGCCGGAGCCGGAGGCCGCCAAGGAGTGCGGCTTCACGGACACGGAGGCGAAGGTCTTCAAATGCGAGCTGCGTGACGGGCTGAAGTTCAGCAACGGCAACGCGCTCACCTCGAAGGACGTCAAGTTCTCCTTCGACCGCACGCGGAAGATCAAGGACGACGCGGGTCCCGCGCTCATGTTCCCGATGCTCGACCGCGTCCAGACCCCGGACGCCAAGACCGTCGTCTTCCGGCTGAAGTACCCCGACGCGACCTTCCCCAGCAAGATCGCCTCGGGTGCGGGCTCGATCGTGGACCACCGCGAGTACGACATGAACGGGCTGCGCGAGGACGGCAAGGCCGTCGGCTCGGGACCGTACAAGCTCGACTCGTTCAGCAAGGACCAGGCGGTCTTCTCGGTCAACTCCGGCTACAAGGGCACGGCCGAGGTCAAGAACGAGGGCGTGGCCATCAAGTTCTTCCACGGCGACCAGAAGGGCCTGAAGAAGGCTCTCCTGGCCGGCGACGTGGACCTGGCCTACCGAGGCCTCGCCGCCGCGGACATCGCGGACATCGAGCGGGACACCTCCAAGGAGGGCCAGGACCTCGACATCGTCGAGGGCACCAGCGCCGAGGTACAGCACCTGGTCTTCAACATGAAGGACCCGGTGGCGGGCAAGCTCGGCGTGCGCAAGGCCATCGCCTATCTCCTGGACCGCGACGCGCTGGTCAAGGAGGTCTACCAGGACACGGCCACGCCGCTGTACTCGATCGTCCCCGCGGGCATCGGCGGCCACAACACCGCGTTCTTCGACACCTACGGCGCCCGCCCGCAGCGCGCGAAGGCGGCCTCCGCGCTGCGCGGCGCCGGCATCGACGGCAAGGTGAAGCTCACCCTCTGGTCGACCCCCTCGCGCTACGGCCCGGCCACCGACCAGGAGCTCAAGGCCATCGCCAAGCAGCTCAACGCCTCCGGCCTCTTCGAGGCCGACGTGAAGTCCGTCGAGTTCGGGCAGTACGAGAAGGACATCGCGGCCGGCAAGTACGGCGTCTACGTCAAGGGCTGGGTGCCCGACTACCCGGACCCGGACAACTTCACGCAGCCGTTCTTCGGCAAGGGCAACGTCCTCGGCAACCACTTCGAGAACAGCGCCATCACCGGGAAGATCATCCCCGGCACCGCCACCGAGAGCGACCGCACCAAGACCGACAAGCAGTACGCCGAGCTGCAGGACATCGTGGCCGACCAGCTGCCGATCCTGCCGGTCTGGCAGGCCAAGCAGTACGCGGTCGTCCGCGACAGCGTCTACGGCCTGGAGTCCTGCCTGGACGCGTCGACGGTCTTCCGCTTCTGGGAGATCAGCAAGGGCTGACCGCGGGTGACCGCACAGACGACGGTGGCCGCCCCCTCGGGGGCGGCCACCGTCGTCGTTCACGGGAGTGCGGTCCTACTGCGCGCCGGGACGCACCAGGCCGCTCTCGTACGCGTACACCGCGGCCTGCACGCGGTCGCGCAGCCCCAGCTTCGTGAGCACATGGCCGACGTGGGTCTTCACGGTCGTCTCGCTCACGAAGAGGTCCGCCGCGATCTCCGCGTTCGACAGACCGCGGGCCACCAGCTTGAGCACCTCGACCTCGCGGTCGGTGAGCGTGTGCAGGGTGTCCGGCACCGGCTCGTCGCCGGAGGGCAGGTGCGCGGAGTACTTGTCGAGCAGCCGGCGGGTGATGCTCGGCGCGAGCATCGCCTCGCCCGCGGCGACCACGCGGATCGCCTGCACCAGTTCGTTCGCGGGGGCGTCCTTGAGGAGGAAGCCGCTGGCACCGGCGCGCAGCGCCTCCACCACGTACTCGTCCAGGTCGAAGGTGGTGAGCACCAACACCTTCGCCGGGCCGTCCCTGCCCGGTCCGGTGATCTGCCGGGTCGCCTCGACGCCGTCCATCCGCGGCATGCGGATGTCCATCAGGACCACGTCGGGCTGCAGCGCCCGCACCTGGTCAAGAGCCTGCAGGCCGTCTCCGGCCTCGCCGACGACCGCGATGTCCTGCTCGGCCTCCAGAATCATCCGGAACCCGGTGCGCAACAGCGGCTGGTCGTCGACCAGTAGGACGCGGATCGCCACGTGTCTCTCCTTCAGCTAGCCCGGGCCCATTCTGCCCTGCTCGCCCTCCACCGACTCGGGCGCCCTCACCGGAAGCGGATACGGCGGGGGAGTCCCACCGAACTCCGGACAAACCGCCTGATGGTCGCACCAACCGCACAACTTGGTCGGCCGCGGCCGCCAGTCACCCGTCTCGGTGGCCAGCTCGATCGCCTCCCAGAGCGCGAGCAGCTTGCGCTCCACCCGCTCCAGATCCGCCACGACCGGGTCGTACGTGATCACGTCACCGCTGCCCAGATAGACGAGCTGCAGACGGCGCGGAACGACACCCTTGAGCCGCCACACCACCAGGGCGTAGAACTTCATCTGGAACAGCGCGCCCTCCGCGTACTCCGGACGCGGGGCCTTGCCCGTCTTGTAGTCGACGATGCGGACCTCCCCCGAAGGCGCCACGTCCACCCGGTCGATGATCCCGCGCAGCTTCAGGCCCGACTCCAGCTCGGCCTGCACGAACAGCTCGCGCTCCGCGGGCTCCAGACGCGTGGGGTCCTCCAGCGTGAACCAGCGCTCGACCAGCTTCTCCGCGTCCGCGAGCCAGCGCGCCATGCGCTCGCCCTCGGGATCGTCCGCGAACAGCTCCGTCAGCTCGGGCTTGGCCTCGCGCAGCCGGTCCCACTGGCCGGGGATCAGCGACTTGGCGCGCGGCGCGGTCCGCTCACTGGCGGGCGCGTCGAAAAGACGCTCCAATACCGCGTGCACCAACGTGCCGCGCGTGGCCGCCTCGCTCGGCTTCTCGGGCAGCTTGTCGATCACCCGGAACCGGTAGAGCAGCGGGCACTGCATGAAGTCGCCCGCGCGCGAGGGCGACAAGGACGCCGGGCGCACGGCCGCCACGGCACCGTCGGTGCTGGTTTCCATGAGGACAGACCCTACGACCCGCCACCGACAACGGACGCATACCATCGACGACAGACCCTCTCGCCCTGCATGATCGTGCATGCAACCACGCCATACCGGGGCGAGGGACGCTTCGAACGAGGGGACATCGTGGACGAAAGCGGCGGGAGCGGCAGGCCGCAGTCCGACGGCGCCGAGAGCCGGCGGCCGAGCGACACGGACGGCTCCCCGGAGCCGACGCGTCCGGTCGACACGGCACCGGAGCCGGAGCGCCCGGCCGACGAGGCCGCACGGCCGCCGAGCGGCGACACGGACACGCACCCGGCCGAGCCGCGAAGAAAGCCGGACACCACGCCCGACACGCCGCCGCGCCCCGACCTCACCAAGGCGGCGCGGGAGGAGCGGCCCACCAAACCCCCGCGCACCCCGGCAGGGACAAACCGCACCGGCGACGCCGCCCCCGTCCCGCCCAAGACACAGAAGAACCCCGGCGGGGGCCTTCTCATGGGCAGGCCCTTCGGCGTGCCCGTCTACGTGGCGCCCAGCTGGTTCCTCGTCGCCGCCCTCATCACCTGGGTCTTCGGCGACCAGCTCGACCGCGTCCTGCCCGAGCTCGGCGGCGCCCGCTATCTCGTCTCGCTCTTCTTCGCGGTGGCCTTCTACGCCTCCGTACTCGTCCACGAACTCGCCCACACCGTCGCAGCCCTCCGCTTCAAGCTGCCGGTCCGCCGCATCCAGCTGCAGTTCTTCGGCGGCGTGTCCGAGATCGAGAAGGAGTCGGAGACCCCGGGACGCGAGTTCGTCCTCGCCTTCGTCGGCCCGCTCCTCTCCCTCGTCCTCGCCGGGGTGTTCTACGCCGGGATGCGCGCCGTCGAACCCGGCACGGTGCCCGGCGTCCTGCTCGCGGGACTGATGATCTCCAACCTCATCGTCGCCGCCTTCAACCTCCTGCCCGGCCTCCCCCTGGACGGCGGCCGCATGCTGCGCGCCGTCGTCTGGAAGATCACCGGCAAGCCCATGAGCGGCACCGTCGCCGCCGCCTGGGTGGGCCGCGCCCTGGCCATCTCCGTCCTGATCGGCCTGCCGCTCCTCAACCAGTCCGGCGCCCTCGGCGGCGAGCCCCAGGACATCGGCGGCATGGACACCGTCACCGACGCCCTGCTCGCCGCGATCCTCGCCGCGATCATCTGGACCGGCGCCGGCAACAGCCTGCGCATGGCCCGCCTGCGCGAGCACCTGCCCGAGCTGCGCGCCCGCACCCTGACCCGCCGCGCCGTCCCCGTCGAGTCCGACACCCCGCTCTCCGAGGCGCTGCGCAGGGCCAACGAAGCCGGGGCCCGCGCCCTCGTCGTCGTCGACCCCGACGGCGACCCGGTGGCCGTCGTCCGCGAGGCCGCGATCGTCTCCGTGCCGCAGCACCGCCGCCCCTGGGTCACGGTCGACGGACTCGCCCAGGACATCACCGAGGGCATGCGGGTCTCCGCCGAGCTCGCGGGGGAGGAGCTGCTCGACACCCTGCGGGCCACGCCCGCCACGGAGTACCTCGTCGTCGAGGAGTCCGGCGAGATCTACGGAGTGCTGTCCGCCGCGGACGTGGAGCGCGCCTTCGTCAAGGCCATGGCCAGGCCCTCCTAGCGCAGGACCCGCGGCGGGGTCTGGCCGAAGCCGTGGTCTGCGGCTCCCGCCGCGGCCGGTAGGCTGGTCACATGTCCGAACCGACCGGTGCCGCCCGCCGTCGCGGGCCCTTCAAGGTCGGGGACCAGGTCCAGCTCACCGACCCCAAGGGACGCCACTACACGTTCACGCTCGAGGCCGGGAAGAACTTCCACACCCACAAGGGTTCCTTCCCGCACGACGAGCTGATCGGCGCTCCCGAGGGCAGTGTTGTCCGTACCACGGGAAACGTCGCCTACCTGGCGCTGCGACCCCTGCTCCCCGACTACGTCCTGTCCATGCCCCGCGGCGCCGCCGTGGTCTACCCCAAGGACGCGGGGCAGATCCTGGCCTTCGCCGACATCTTCCCCGGCGCGCGCGTCGTGGAGGCGGGCGTGGGCTCCGGCTCGCTCAGCAGCTTCCTGCTGCGCGCCATCGGCGACCAGGGAATGCTGCACTCGTACGAGCGCCGCGAGGACTTCGCCGAGATCGCCCAGCAGAACGTGGAGCGCTACTTCGGCGGCCCGCACCCCGCCTGGCAGCTCACCGTCGGCGACCTCCAGGACAACCTGAGCGACACCGACGTCGACCGCGTCATCCTCGACATGCTGGCCCCCTGGGAGTGCCTGGAGGCCGTCTCCAAGGCGCTCGTCCCCGGCGGCATCCTGTGCTGCTACGTGGCGACCACCACCCAGCTCGCGAGGACCGTCGAGTCCATCCGTGAGATCGGCGGCTTCAACGAGCCGACGGCCTGGGAGTCGATGATCCGCAACTGGCACATCGAGGGCCTCGCGGTCCGCCCGGACCACCGCATGATCGGCCACACCGGCTTCCTGCTCACCGCCCGCCGCCTCGCGGACGGCGTGGAGCCCCCGATGCGCCGCCGCCGCCCCGCCAAGGGCGCGTACGGCGAGGACTACTCAGGACCGAACGCCGACGGCGGCTCGCCGCGCTGACACGCGCGCGGGCGCCCCGAAGCGGGCACCCCAAAAAGCAGGCGCCGCCGCCGAGTTCCCTGACCGACCAGGGAACTCGGCGGCGGCGCCGTTTCGTTGACGGGACACCAGCGGCGTACCAGAAGAATCAAGAGACCCACCGGACCCCGGTGTTCCACCTCACTGTGACGTATGGCACGATGCTGGCCACCTCCCCCACCGGCACAGCCCTCACAGGAGACATCTCTCTCGTGCAGCACCCCGCCGTCCCGGAACTGGCACACACCTCCGCACGCCCCATCCACTGGCTGGCCACCGCGGCCGCCCTGGCCGCCGTCGTCGCGGGCTCCGCCTTCTTGCAGCCCGACTCCGCGACCGCCGCCCAGACCGACGCCAAGCCGCACTCCAGAGCCGCCGCGGGCGCCCCGGCCCCCGCGCCCGACCCCGCGTCCGTCGACTTCCCGCTGGAGTGCGGCACGGTGAAACCCGTGGTGAAGAAGAAGGCCTCCGGCGACCTCGACGGCGACGGCAGGGCCGAGACCGTGGCCGTCGTCCACTGCCAGGCGGGCTCGGGCACCCCGCCCGACGGGGTCTACGTGATCACCCGCAGCTCCGCGGGCAAACCCCGCGTGGTCGCGACGCTCGTCGACCCCAAGGAGCGGGTGAACGTGAGCGACTTCGCCGTACGCGACGGCGCGGTCACCGCGACCCTGCTCAGCTACTCCTCGCTGGACGTCCCCCGCTGCTGCCCCGACCTGAGCAGCACGGCCGACTGGCGATGGAAGGACGGCGCGTTCGAAAGGACGGTGCACGGCAAGGACAAGCCCGAAGCACGCAGCGTCTGACGCCGGGACGGGTCGGGGCCACGCCACGTGGATCACTCCACGCAGGTCACTCCGCGTCGGGACCGTAGACCTCGACCCTGTCCGAAACGCGGCGCACATGAATGCAGTCGCCCGGGCACTCCTTCGCGGAGTCCACGACGTCGTTGAGGAGCGGCAGCGGCACGGGCGTTGTGGCCCCCGGCGCCTGCAGGAGCTCGTCGTCCCCGCTCTTCACATACGCCAGACCGTCGATGTCCAGCTCGAAGACCTCGGGCGCGTACTGCGCACAGATGCCGTCTCCGGTACAGAGGTCCTGGTCGATCCAGACCTCCAGCAGATCGTGGCCCTCACTGCCGGTCTCGGCCTCGTGCCGCACGGTCATCTCTCCTGCCGGTTGCTGCGCCGAGCAGCCCGACTTTGCAGTAAGTCGGGCCAGCCCTGACGGGTGTTGAACGCTTCGACGATACAACCGCCCGCTTTCCGATGTTGTTGGGTGGGTATTCACCTGGCGTGAGGGAGAAGCGCAAGGGTGAAGATCGGACACACCCCCATCGTCTTTGTGATCTAGGGGTTTCAATCGACACCCACCCAGGTAGGGTCTGGAAGCGTCCAGCTCCCCTTGGAGGAGGTGAGGACCGTGGCAGCCCACGACGACGACATCAACCGCGGCATCCGGCCGGGGCGAGGGTCTGAAGACCCTGCCGGTCAGGTTGCCTATCTCGAGCAGGAAATCGCCGTCCTGCGACGCAAGCTCGCCGACTCTCCGCGTCATACGAGGATTCTCGAAGAGCGGATCGTCGAGCTGCAGACCAACCTGGCCGGCGTGTCCGCGCAGAACGAACGGCTCGCCAACACGCTCCGTGAGGCCCGCGACCAGATCGTGGCCCTCAAGGAGGAAGTCGACCGGCTCGCACAGCCACCGGCCGGCTTCGGAGTCTTCCTCGTGGCGAACGAGGACGGCACCGCCGACATCTTCACAGGCGGCCGCAAACTCCGGGTGAACGTCAGCCCCAGCGTGGAGCTCGAAGAGCTCAGGCGCGGCCAGGAAGTGATGCTCAACGAAGCGCTCAACGTGGTCGAGGCCATGGAGTTCGAGCGCGTCGGGGACATCGTCACCCTCAAGGAGATCCTCGAGGACGGCGAGCGCGCCCTGGTGCTCGGGCACACCGACGAGGAACGGGTGGTACGGCTCGCCGAGCCGCTGCTGGACGTCACCATCCGACCCGGCGACGCCCTGCTGCTCGAACCCCGATCCGGCTACGTCTACGAAGTCGTTCCCAAGAGCGAGGTCGAAGAGCTCGTCCTCGAAGAAGTCCCCGACATCGGCTACGACCAGATCGGCGGCCTGGGCAACCAGATCGAGCTCATCCGCGACGCGGTCGAACTGCCTTATCTCTACCCGGACCTCTTCAAGGAGCACGAACTGCGGCCGCCCAAGGGCGTGCTGCTGTACGGGCCCCCCGGCTGCGGCAAGACGCTGATCGCGAAGGCCGTCGCCAACTCCCTTGCCAAGAAGGTCGCCGAAGTGACCGGACAGGCCGCGGGGAAGAGCTACTTCCTCAACATCAAGGGCCCCGAACTCCTCAACAAGTACGTCGGCGAGACCGAGCGACAGATCCGCCTGGTCTTCCAGCGTGCCCGTGAGAAGGCCAGCCAGGGCACCCCCGTCATCGTCTTCTTCGACGAGATGGAGTCCCTCTTCCGCACCCGTGGATCCGGTGTCAGCTCGGACGTGGAGAACACCATCGTCCCGCAGCTCCTCGCCGAGATCGACGGCGTGGAAGGCCTGGAGAACGTGGTCGTGATCGGCGCCTCCAACCGCGAGGACATGATCGACCCCGCGATCCTGCGGCCAGGACGGCTCGACGTCAAGATCAAGATCGAGCGCCCGGACGCCGAGGCGGCGAAGGACATCTTCGCCAAGTACCTCACCGAGCGACTCCCGCTGCACGCCGACGACCTCGCCGAGCACAGCGCCGACCGGCGCGCCACGGTGCACGGCATGATCCAATCCGTCGTCGAGCAGATGTACGCGGAGTCCGAGGAGAACCGCTTCCTCGAAGTGACGTACGCCAACGGCGACAAGGAAGTCCTGTATTTCAAGGACTTCAACTCCGGCGCAATGATCGAGAACATCGTCGGCCGCGCCAAGAAGATGGCCATCAAGGCCTTCCTCGAAGCGAACCAGAAGGGCCTTCGGGTCTCCCACCTCCTCCAGGCTTGCGTCGACGAGTTCAAGGAGAACGAGGACCTGCCCAACACCACCAACCCGGACGACTGGGCCAGGATCTCCGGCAAGAAGGGCGAACGGATCGTGTACATCCGCACCCTCGTCACCGGAAAGCAGGGCGCGGACACCGGACGCTCCATCGACACGGTGGCCAACACCGGTCAATACCTGTAGAACACAGGGCGGCTGCGGGTGTCCTTCACGGGTACCCGCAGCCGTCTGTTTTTCAATGACAGCAATGATCTCCCCACCAGCGCAAAGGCGTTCTAGGCTCTTCGGTACCGCCGAGTCGCGCAGTGCGGGGACGGGCACCGCACACGCACCGGAGAACCAGCGGTACTTGAGCGCCGTTCCCGAACGGGAGCGCCGCCGGGCAAGGAGGGCCGCATGACCGTACGGCGAGTAATGGGCATCGAGACGGAGTACGGCATCTCCGTCCCCGGCCACCCCAACGCCAATGCCATGCTCACCTCGTCCCAGATCGTCAACGCCTATGCCGCGGCGATGCACCGGGCGCGACGCGCCCGCTGGGACTTCGAGGAGGAGAACCCGCTGCGGGACGCGCGGGGTTTCGACCTCGCCCGCGAGGCCGCCGACGCCAGCCAGCTGACCGACGAGGACATCGGCCTCGCCAACGTGATCCTCACCAACGGGGCGCGGCTCTACGTCGACCACGCACACCCCGAATACAGCTCACCGGAGATCACCAACCCCCGCGACGCGGTCCTGTGGGACAAGGCCGGCGAGCGGATCATGGCAGAAGCCGCCGACCGCGCGGCACAGCTGCCCGGCGCCCAGCCGATCCACCTCTACAAGAACAACACCGACAACAAGGGCGCCTCCTACGGCACGCACGAGAACTACCTCAT
The DNA here is from genome assembly GCF_055558735.1 of Streptomyces sp. NPDC025651. Taxonomy (NCBI): domain Bacteria; kingdom Bacillati; phylum Actinomycetota; class Actinomycetes; order Kitasatosporales; family Streptomycetaceae; genus Streptomyces; species Streptomyces sp. NPDC025651. Next base: position 257,959 of record NZ_JBVHLZ010000007.1, on the reverse strand, counting down.
GAAGCGGGAGACCCCCTTCTCGGACATCGTGCGCCACCTGACGCCGTTCTTCGTCTCCCGGCAGGTCGTCACCGGCGCCGGACGCGTCGGCATCGGCCAGGACGGCCACGAACACGGCTTCCAGCTCAGCCAGCGCGCCGACTACTTCGAGGTCGAGGTCGGCCTGGAGACCACGCTCAAGCGGCCCATCATCAACACCCGCGACGAGCCGCACTCGGACGCCGAGAAGTACCGCAGGCTGCACGTCATCATCGGCGACGCCAACCTCTCGGAGATCTCGACCTACCTGAAGCTCGGCACGACGTCACTGGTCCTCGCCATGATCGAGGACGGCTTCATCGCCGTCGACCTCGCCGTGGACCAGCCGGTGCGCACCCTGCACCAGATCTCGCACGACCCGACGCTCAAGCACCTCGTCACGCTCCGCAGCGGCCGCTCACTGACCGCGGTCCAGCTCCAGATGGAGTACTACGAGCTGGCCCGCAAGTACGTCGAGGAGCGGTACGGCGCCGACGCGGACGAACAGACCAAGGACGTGCTCGCCCGCTGGGAGGACGTACTCGGCCGACTGGAGAGCGACCCGATGAGCCTCTCCGGAGAGCTCGACTGGGTCGCCAAGCGGGAGCTCATGGAGGGCTACCGCCGCCGCGACAACCTCGACTGGGACGCCGCGCGGCTCCACCTGGTCGACCTCCAGTACGCCGACGTACGGGCCGAGAAGGGCCTGTACAACCGTCTGGTGGCGCGGGGCAAGATGAAGCGCCTCCTGGACGAGGCGGACGTCGAGCGGGCCCAGGCCAAGCCTCCGGAGGACACACGCGCGTACTTCCGCGGCCGCTGCCTGGAGCAGTACGCGGACGACGTGGCCGCCGCGTCCTGGGACTCGGTCATCTTCGACCTCCCGGGCCGTGACTCTCTGCAACGGGTGCCCACGCTGGAGCCCCTGCGCGGCACGAGGAACCACGTCAAGGAACTTCTGGACCGCTGCCGCACCGCCGAAGACCTGGTGCGCGTGCTGTCCGGGGGCTGAAAGACCCGGCGCCGGGGAATCATCGAGGTGGTCCCCGGACGTTGAGGAAGCAGGGGCCGATGTCAGACCTCGCTTGTAGGGTCTGATCAAGAACGTCTAACCGAGCGGGGTGAGGTAGATGGCGACCAAGGACACCGGCGGCGGACAGCAGAAGGCGACGCGTCCCACCGAGGAGACCGAGGAGCAGACGCAGGACGCGCAGGCTTCGGAGGACCTCAAGGAACGCCAGGAGAAGCTGAGCGACGACGTGGACTCTGTCCTGGACGAGATCGACGATGTCCTCGAGGAGAACGCAGAGGACTTCGTGAGGTCATTTGTCCAGAAGGGCGGGGAATAGCCTTAATGTCCGATTCGCTTCGGGCGAAGAAGTGCTCACGTTGTCAGCAGGTGCAGCCGCGGGATGCTTTCGCAAGCAACAAGGCGTCCCGCGATGGCCTCCAGGCGTACTGCCGAACATGCTGGGCGGCGTATCACCAGGAACGTCAGATCGCTCGTGGGAAGAGCGTCAGGCCGAAGGTGGAGGCGTCCGAAGGTCACAAGTTCTGCCGCACCTGCGGTGAGATCGAGCCGCACAGCGAATGGGACCGGAACCGAAGCGCTTCGGATGGCTTGGCGACGCTCTGCAAGCCGTGTAAGCGAGCCAAGGGGCGAGCGGGCCACCTGAAGCGCCAGTACGGCATGACCGAAGTCGACCGCGACGAGATGATCGCCTCTCAGATGGGGCTCTGCGTGATCTGTCTGAATGCTCCAGCCGTTCATGTGGATCACTGTCACGAGACGGGTAAGGTCCGTGGCGTACTGTGCTTCAACTGCAATTCGGCCATCGTCAAGTTGGGAGACGATCCCGACACTGTTCGTCGGGCTGCCGCCTACCTGGAGGGAACTTCGTGGAAGCCAACACTCGTAGCACCGGGCGTCTACCAGCTGCCTTCCTGACGCCAGGGTCGTCGTCCTTCATGGACTTCCTGTCCGGGCACCAGCCCGAGATGCTGCCCGGGAACCGGCAACTGCCCCCCACGCAGGGCGTGTTCGAGGCCCCGCACGGCACGACCATCCTGGCCGTGACGTTCCCCGGCGGCGTGGTCCTCGCCGGTGACCGGCGGGCGACGATGGGCAATGTGATCGCCTCGCGCGACATGGAGAAGGTCTTCCCCGCGGACGAGTACTCCGCGGTCGGCGTCGCCGGTACCGCCGGTCTCGCCGTGGAGATGGTCAAGCTCTTCCAGTTGGAGCTGGAGCACTTCGAGAAGGTGGAGGGCGCCACGCTCTCCCTGGAGGGCAAGGCCAACCGCCTCTCCACGATGATCCGCAGCAACCTCGGCATGGCCATGCAGGGCCTTGCCGTCGTGCCGCTCTTCGCGGGCTATGACGTGGACCGCGAGAAGGGGCGCATCTTCTCGTACGACGTCACGGGCGGGCGTTCCGAGGAGCACGGTTTCGCGGCGACCGGTTCGGGTTCGGTCTTCGCGCGCGGTGCGATGAAGAAGCTGTACCACGACGGTCTGACCGAGGAGCAGGCGACGACGCTGGCGGTCCAGGCGTTGTACGACGCCGCCGACGACGACTCGGCGACCGGTGGTCCGGATGTCGGCCGTCGGATCTACCCCATCGTCACGGTGATCTCCGACGAGGGGTTCCGGAGGCTGACGGACGAGGAGTCGTCCGCGATCGCGCGCTCGATCCTGGAGAAGCGCATGGAGCAGCCCGATGGTCCGCGGGCCGCGCTGCTCTGATCGTCCCGAATTCGCCACTGACTGAAGTTTTTTGACAGAAAGGGACGGATCCGGTGTCGACGCCGTTCTATGTATCCCCTCAGCAGCAGATGGCCGACCGGGCGGAGTACGCCCGGAAGGGCATCGCTCGTGGCCGCAGCCTGGTCGTGCTGCAGTATGCCGACGGCATTGTGTTCGTCGGCGAGAACCCGTCCCGTGCGCTGCACAAGTTCAGCGAGATCTATGACCGGATCGGTTTCGCGGCCGCCGGTAAGTACAACGAGTACGAGAACCTCCGCATCGGCGGCGTCCGGTACGCCGATCTGCGCGGGTACACGTACGACCGTGACGATGTGACGGCCCGCGGTCTGGCGAACGTGTATGCCCAGACGCTGGGCACGATCTTCTCCAGCGCGGCCGAGAAGCCGTACGAGGTGGAGCTCGTGGTCGCGGAGGTGGGTGCCACGCGCGAGGGCGACCAGATCTACCGCCTTCCGCATGACGGTTCCATCGTCGACGAGCACGGTTCGCTGGCCGTCGGTGGCAACGCCGAGCAGATCAGTACGTATCTCGATCAGCATCACAATGACGCCATGACGCTGGCGGCGGCTCTCAAGCTGGCGGTGCGTGCGTTGTCGCGCGACACCAACGGCAGTGAGCGGGAGATTCCCGCGGAGCGTCTTGAGGTGGCGGTCCTGGACCGGACGCGGCCGCAGCAGCGGAAGTTCAAGCGGATCGTGGGGCGTCAGCTGTCGCGTCTGCTCGAAGAGGGCGGTGCGTCGGCCGAGGCCGCGGCCGTGACTGAGGACGGCGACGGTGACGCGGGCGCCGGGGCCGCGCCGGAGTCCGGCGGCGACGTCGAGTAGTTCGTTTCGTTCAGGGGTGCGCCCCGTGTTCCGGCCGCCGGGCCGGAACACGGGGCGCACTCGTGTCTTCGGGAGTCAGCGCACGGGGCCCGTCGAGCCGCGGATCACCAGTTCCACGGGGAGTGGGGTGGCGTCGGGTTCGCGTCCTTCCAGGACGTCGATCAGCGTCTCCATGCCGCGCTCCCCGAAGCGCTCGGCGGGCAGTCGGACCGTCGTCAGTTCCGGTTCGACCGCGGTGGCGAGGATCAGGTCGTCGAATCCGGTCACCGAGACGTCCTCGGGGACGCGCAGGCCGAGGCGTCGGGCCGCTTTGCAGACGCCGGCGGAGAGGAAGTCGTCGTCGCAGACGACCGCGGTGGGGCGTGGGCCGGGAGTGGACAGGGCGGCTTCTGCGACGGCGCGGGCGCCTTCGACGTTCAGGGGGGCCGCCACGCGGCGTACTGCCGTGTCGGTGCCGCGCAGGGCTTGTGCGAGGGCGTCGGCGCGGACGTCGAAGGTCCAGGAGTCGACGTCCGCGGCGAGGTGGAGGAAGTCGCGGTGGCCGAGGGTGAGGAGGTGTTCCGTCACTTGGCGCATGCCGTCGGCCAGGTCGAGGTTGACGGTGGCGGCGCCGAGGCTGCCCGCGGGGTCGCTGTCGAGCATGACCAGGGGGAGGTCGTCGCCGCGGATGGTGGCCAGCGCGTCGGAGGCCATGGAGGAGGCGAGGACGCCGTCGAGTGAGGCGCGTGCGGAGGCGAAGGGGTCGCGGGCGGGGCCGACGCCGTCGGGGGAGGGGTAGATGACGACGCCGAAGCCGTGCCGGGCGGCGACGCGGGCGGCTCCGGTGTAGACGTGGGCGAAGAACTCGTTGGTGAGTTCGGGGACGACGAGCAGTGCCGTCCTGGTTCTGCCCAGGCGAAGGTTGCGGGCGGCGAGGTTGGGGCGGTAGCCGAGTTCCCGTGCGGCGGACCGTACGCGTTCGGCGGTGGGCGCGGCGACGCGGCCGCGCCATTTGTCGCCGAGGACGAGGGAGACGGTGGCCTGGGAGACGCCGGCCGCGCGTGCGACATCGCGGCTCGTGGGGCGCGCGCCCCCGGATTCCAGCTGTGGCCCGGCCACTGACACCTCCCGTTTCGTGTCCGCGCTCGGTTTGGCGGTGGACCCGCGGACAGCGCTCATGGTACGTATGACGCCGGACGTTATACGTAAAACCCCGGGCTCGGCGGTGCGGGGGGAGGGCGGGAGAGCATGGCTGCGGGATACACGGAGATCCTCCGGACGCGCTACGCGACACGGCTGCTCGTCGGCACGTTGGTGGGCCGACTGCCCAACGCCACGGCGGCGATCGCGATCGTGCTGTTCATCAGGGCCGAGGGCGGCACCTACAGCCTGGCCGGCGCGCTCGCCGCGGTGTACGGCGTGGCCAACGCCGTGGGTCAGCCGCTGCTCGGCCGTCTCGTCGACCTGCACGGCCAGCCGCGCGTGCAGCTGCCCGCCGCGCTGCTCTCCGCCCTCGGCATGGCGGTCTTCGCCTTCACCGGGCCCGACCAGCTCGCCCTCGCCCATGTCTCCGTGGCCGTCGCGGGGCTGTTCACGCCGCCTCTCGAAGGCGGTCTGCGGGCGCTGTGGCCGAGCGTCCTCGGCAAGGAGGAGCAGGTCCACACGGCGTACGCCATGGACGCCATCGCCCAGGAAGTCATCTTCACCGTGGGGCCGTTGCTCATCACGGGTTGTGTGGCCCTGTGGTCGGAGCAGGCGGCGCTGCTCGTCGTCAACGCCGTCGGTGTGCTCGGTGCCCTGTCCGTGGTGGTGTCCCGGCCCTCGCGCGCCTGGCGCTCGGCCCCGCGCGAGGCGCACTGGCTGGGGGCCCTGCGCGCGCCCGGACTCCTCGCGCTCCTCGGCGCGTTCCTCTTCATCGGCATGGCACTCGGCTCCATCACCGTCGCCGGGGTCTCGTACGCGGACGCGCACGGCGGTGACGCGGTCTACGGCTGGATGATGGCGGCGCTCGGCTTCGGCGCGCTGGTGGGCGGCTCCGTGTACGGGGCGCGGCGGTGGAGCGGCGTACCGGAGCGGCGGCTGACCGTCCTGGTGGCGCTCCTCGCCCTCTGTTACTGGCCGTTGACGCTCACTCCGGGGGCGCTCGCCATGACGGCGCTCACGGCGCTGGCCGGTGTGTTCCTGGCGCCGGCGCTCGCGTGCGCGTTCATCGTCGTGGACCGGCACGCGCCGCGGGGCACGGTCACCGAGGCGTTCTCGTGGCTCGTGACGACCTTCACGGTCGGGGCGTCGCTGGGAACCGCCGCCGCGGGGCCCGTCGTCGAGTGGGGCGGCACGGCGTGGGGGTTCGTGGTGCCGGGGCTCGCGGGCGCCTTCGCTCTCCTGGTTCTTCTGGCCACCGCGCGGGTACTGGTACCGGTCGGGCAATCCGAAGTCGTTGCGGGTTCATCGGAAAATGATCGAAACGGTGCCGTCGAACCCGGTTTCAGTGCCGGGCATCAGGCGTAATGTTCAGTCATGGACCGCCGCATTTTCGGGCTGGAGAACGAGTACGGCGTCACGTGCACGTTCAGGGGACAGCGTCGGCTGTCGCCTGACGAGGTGGCGCGCTACCTCTTCCGCCGTGTTGTGTCATGGGGCCGCAGCAGCAACGTCTTTCTGCGGAACGGCGCCCGCCTGTATCTCGACGTGGGATCACATCCGGAATACGCGACACCCGAATGTGACAACGTGACCGAGCTGGTCACCCACGACAAAGCAGGCGAGCGCATTCTGGAAGGCCTGCTCGTCGACGCCGAACGCCGCCTGCACGAGGAGGGAATCGCGGGCGACGTCTATCTCTTCAAGAACAACACCGACTCGGCGGGAAACTCCTATGGTTGCCACGAGAACTATCTGGTGGCCCGTCATGGAGAGTTCTCCCGGCTCGCGGACATCCTCATTCCGTTCCTCGTCACCCGGCAGCTGCTGTGCGGGGCGGGCAAGGTGCTGCAGACGCCGCGCGGCGCCGTCTACTGCGTGAGCCAGCGTGCCGAGCACATCTGGGAAGGGGTGTCCTCCGCGACCACCCGCTCCCGGCCGATCATCAACACCCGCGACGAACCGCACGCGGACGCCGAGCGCTACCGCAGGCTCCACGTCATCGTCGGCGACTCGAACATGTCCGAGACGACCATGCTCCTCAAGGTCGGCGCCACCGACCTGGTGCTGCGCATGATCGAGGCGGGCACGGTCATGCGCGACCTCACCCTGGAGAACCCGATCCGGGCCATCCGCGAGGTCAGCCACGACATCACGGGCCGCCGCAAGGTGCGCCTGGCCAGCGGCCGCGAGGCCTCGGCCCTCGAAGTACAGCGCGAGTACTACGAGAAGGCGGTGGACTTCGTCGACCGCCGTGGCATCCGCACCGGCACCGTCGAGCAGGTCCTGGAGCTCTGGGGCCGCACGCTGGACGCGATCGAGTCCGAGGACCTCGACCGCATCGGCACCGAGATCGACTGGGTCATGAAGTACAAGCTCATCGAGCGGTACCGCGCCAAGAACAACATGACCATGTCGCACCCGCGGGTCGCCCAGATAGACCTCGCCTACCACGACATCCACCGCCGCCGAGGGCTCTACTACCTCCTGGAGAAGAAGGGGCAAGCCGCCCGTATCTGCAATGACTTGAAGATCTTCGAGGGCAAGTCGGTGCCGCCGCAGACCACCCGCGCGCGGCTGCGCGGGGACTTCATCCGGCGGGCCCAGGAACAGCGCCGTGACTTCACGGTCGACTGGGTGCACCTCAAGCTCAACGACCAGGCGCAGCGCACCGTGTTGTGCAAGGACCCCTTCCGGTCCGTGGACGACAGGGTGGAGAAGCTCATCGCCGGGATGTGACCCGGATGGCTCCCCTGGGGCCGGTGGGATCGGAGTGACGTTGCGGGAACGCAACGCGGGCGCCGTACGTTCCTCGTGCGGCGCCCTTCTCACGCCGTAGAGTTGCGCGCACGCCAACCCACAAGATCGACCGATACGAGGCCCCCACCGTGCGCCGACGTTCCCTTCTCCTTGCCGTCCCGGCCGGCCTGCTGACGCTGGCAGGCTGTGGTGACGACAAGGCCGACAAGGCCAAGTCCAAGCCCACCGACAGCCCGACCAACGCGACGTCGGCCCCGCCGACGGCGAAGATCGTGGACGGACCGCTGCCCGAGATCACGAAGGGCACGAAGTTCGGCGAGAAGCCGACCGTCGCCAAGGGCCCGGGCAAGCCGTCCTCCGACCTCGCGGTCAAGACCCTGATCGAGGGCAAGGGCAAGGAAGTCGTCAAGGGCGACTACCTGCAGGCCAATTACCTCGGCCAGATCTGGGCGACGGCCAAGGTCTTCGACAACTCCTACGACCGCGGCAACCCCACGGTCTTCCCGATCGGCGTCGGCCAGGTCATCCCCGGTTGGGACCAGGCCCTGGTCGGCAAGAAGATCGACAGCCGCGTCGAGCTCGCCATCCCCCCGAAGATGGGGTACGGCGAGGAGGGCAACAAGCAGGCGGGCATCAAGGGCTCGGACACCCTGGTGTTCGTCGTCGACATCGTCGACACCTTCAACGCCAAGAGCTCGGCCAAGGGCAAGGAGGTCGCGCAGTCCAACAAGGACCTGCCCAAGGTCGGTACGAACACGGACGGCAAGGCCCCCTCCATCGACGTCCCCAAGGCCGACGCCCCCAAGAAGCTCGTCGCGAGCTACATCCTCGAGGGCGACGGCGACGAGGTGAAGGAGACCGACGGCCTCCTGTGCCAGTACAAGGGAGTGCTCTGGGCGGACGGCAAGGAGTTCGACTCCTCGTACAAGAGCGGTCAGCTCGCCCAGTTCCAGCTGGCACAGGTCGTCAAGGGCTGGGCGCAGGGCCTGACCGGCAAGAAGGTCGGCAGCCGCGTCCTCATCGTCATCCCGCCCGAGCTGGGGTACGGCGACCAGCCTCCGCAGGGCAGCTCCATCAAGAAGGACTCCACGCTGGTCTTCTGCGTGGACATCCTCGCGAAGGCCTGACCTTCCGGGGATGTAAGACTGTCCGAGCTGACCTTTTCGTATCAAGCAGGAGCATTTTCGTGAGCATCGACAAGCCCGAGGTCGACTTCCCCGTCGGCGAGCCGCCGGCCGATCTGCAGATCAAGGACATCTGGGAGGGTGACGGGGCGGTCGCCAAGGCGGGCGACTTCGTCAAGGTCCACTACGTGGGCGTCGCCTTCAGCACGGGCGAGGAGTTCGACGCCAGCTGGAACCGCGGCAACCCGCTGGAGTTCCAGCTCGGTGCCGGCCAGGTCATCTCCGGCTGGGACCAGGGCGTGCAGGGCATGAAGGTCGGTGGCCGGCGCGAGCTGACCATCCCGGCCCACCTCGCGTACGGCGACCGCGGCGCCGGCGGCGGCCGCATCGCCCCGGGCGAGACGCTGATCTTCGTCTGCGACCTGATCGCGGTCTGAGTCGCGCACCAGGTCGACCGGACCTGGTCACGGAGGGCCCATGCCTGTCTGGCATGGGCCCTCCGGTCGTGCTCCACCGCCCTCGCCGGGATCCCTTCGGGGTGCTGCCCTTGCCCTTGGCTTTTGCCACGACACCCCGGGGCGGTACGGTCATCGGTCGGAAGCACTGTGTGTTGTAAGGCCGAGAAAGGGCGTCGATGGCCATTGCCAAGGCCGAGCGGCTGATGAATCTGGCGCTGTGCCTGCTCGGGACCCGTCGGCCGCTCAGCAAGCGCGAGCTCCGCGAGTCCATTGAGGCCTATCTGGAAGCGGGGTCGGACGACTCCTTCAACCGGATGTTCGAGCGCGACAAGGACGACCTGCGCGAACTCGGCCTGGTCATCGAGACCGTGGAGAACCTCGACGGCGAGGTCGGCTATCTCGCCCGGCGCGACAGCAACCGCCTGCCGCCCATCACGATCGACGCCGAGGAGGCCGCGGCCCTCGGCCTGGCCGCCAAGGTCTGGCAGCAGGCGCGCCTCGCGGGAGCCGCCAGCGGCGCCCTGCAGAAGCTGCGCGCCGCGGGCCTGCCCGAGGACGTCGACCCGTACGAGGCGCACGGCGCCCTGGAGCCGCGCATCCCCGCGCACGAGGCGTCCTTCGAGCCGCTGATGCTCGCCTGCCGCGACCGCCGCCCCGTCGTCTTCGACTACCGCAAGGCGACCGCGGCCCGCCCCGAGCAGCGCCATGTGGAGCCCTGGGCGCTGGAGTGCTGGCGCGGCCACTGGTACCTCGCGGGCTGGGACCGCGACCGGCGCGCCGAGCGCGTCTTCCGGCTCTCGCGGATCACCGGAAAGGTCCGCGCCCGCGCGGGCAAGTACACCGCCGACGTCCCGGACGTCGTCACGGTGCGCGAGACCGTCGCGAGCTGGGCGGGGGAGATCGCCGACCGCACCGCCCTGATCCGGCTGCGCGCGGGCGCCGGCTACCCGCTGCGCGCCAAGGCCGCGTCGGTGCGGGAACTGGGCGACGGCTGGGACGAGTTGGAGATTCCGTACGGCCACGGTCTCGATGCCTGGCTGGTGGAGTTCGGGCCCGACGTGGTGGTCCTGGAGCCCGCGGAGCTGCGGGCCGACGTGGTGGACCGGCTGCGCGCCGTGGCCAAGGGCTGAGGGGGACGGACGAGTATGGCCTCGAACGCCATCGACCAGACGCGGCGGATGCTGTCGCTGGTGACCTATCTGCGCGAGCGTCCCGGCGCCCATGTCGAGGACGTCGCCCGCGCCTTCGGGATCACCCCGGACGAGCTGATCTCCGACCTCGACGTGCTGCCCCTGTGCGGGACCAGCTTCCGCGGCGGCGACCTGCTGGACATCGACACCGACGGCGACCGCATCTGGTGGCACAACCCGGACGACGTGGCGGCCCCGCTGCGGCTCGCCGCCGACGAGGCGACCGCGCTGCTCGTGGCCGCCCGCGCGGTGGCCACGCTGCCCGGCCTGCGCGAGAGCGACCGGCTCGCGCTGCTGCGCGCCACCGCGAAGCTGGAGACCGCGGCGGGCGAGGCGGCGGGCGCCAGCGCACGCCTCTCGGTGACGTTCGAGTCCGAGGGCGGCGTCTTCGCCGACGTCGACCGGGCCATCTCCGAGCGGCGCAGGCTCTGGATCCGCTACTACTCGCCCGCCCGCGACGAGGTCACCGAGCGCGAGATCGACCCCATCCGCCTGGTGAGCGTCGGCCACACGTACGTGGAGGCCTGGTGCCGCCGCTCCGAGGCGCGCCGCACCTTCCGCCTCGACCGCGTCGCCGAGATCAAGATCCTGGACGAGCCGTCCGCGCCGCCCGAGGTCGAGCTGCGCGACCTGTCCGAAGGACTCGTGCAGCCCGCCGCCGAGGACCCCGAGGTCGTCGTCGAGGTCGGCCCCGGCGGCCGCTGGGTCGCCGAGTACTACCCGCACGACAGCGCCGAGGAACTGCCCGACGGCGGCCTGCGGATCACACTGCGCACCCCCGACCCCGCCTCGCTGCGCCGTCTCGCGCTGCGGCTCGGCAGGGACGGGCGGATCGTCTCCCCGGCCCAGCTCGCGGACAGCGCGCGGCAGGCGGCACAGGAGGCCCTCGCGGCGTACGAGAGGGACTACGACAGGCAGGAGCAAGGGCGTTGAGCACACCCACCATGTCCGGATTGCCGGGCGTGCCGTCGCAGCCGCGGCCCGCGCCCGTCCTCTTCACCGCCGCCTGCCCCGACTGCCGCGCCCGCTTCGAGCTCTCCGCGGGCGCGCTGCGGCTCGCGATCGGTGCCAGCCCCCGCACCACCTTCTACTCCTTCACCTGTCCCGAGTGCGGAGCCGCGGTGCGCAAGCCCGCGGGCGAGCGCATCGTCGAACTCCTCACCGGCGGTGGGGTGCGGACGCTGCGCCTGCACTCGACCGTCTAGGCTCGGCGCATGTTCTGGGCGATGCTCGCGATCGCGGCGGGCTTCTTGGGTCTCGCCGTCCTCGGCGTACTGGCGATCAGGGTCTTCGTGGAGGCGCAGCGCCTGAGCCGCCAAGTGACCGAGACCACACGGCAGATCAACCGTGCGGCGGAGGACCTGGAGAAGGCCGCGGCCGGTGTGGCCCGTGCGGGGCGGGAGGCTCTTTAGCCTCCTCGGCCTGTCACCGCGCTGTGGCAGGCGGGTACGCTGCGAATACGGCCCGAAATCGAGGCGGGGGGCCGTACTCGGAGTATGCGCGGGGATTGCCGAGCGTTTACCCCGGGGGGTTACGATCGCTGCCAGCGCGGAGGTCGGATGAATGTCCGGTCTGCGAGCAACCAGACTCCTGTCGCCTCGGTGAAGAAGGTATACAGCTATGGGTAGGCTCGGCCCCACCGAGATCATTCTCATCCTCGTCATCATCGTCCTGCTGTTCGGTGCCAAGAAGCTGCCCGACATGGCGCGCTCGCTGGGCAAGTCGGCCCGCATCCTCAAGAGCGAGGCCAAGGCCATGAAGTCCGAGAGCAAGGACGACGCCGCCGCCCCGGCAGACCCGCCGAGCGACCCGGCCGTCCAGCAGCGCACGATCCAGGCGGCCCCCGGCGACGTGACCAGCTCGCGCCCGGTCAACGAGCCGACCGACCGTACGACGCAGCGCTGATCCAAGGCCGGCGTCGGCCGGCCTGCCGCACGAGATGAGGACGTGGGTTGCTCAAGTCTGCCCGCAAGAAGGAGAAGGACCCCGAGGGGCGGATGCCCCTCGCGGAGCACCTGCGCGAGCTCCGCAACCGGCTCGCGAAGGGCATCCTGGCGATCACGATCGTGTCGATCGTGGCCGCCTACTACAGCGAAGAGCTGATGAGGTTCCTCGCCTCTCCGGTGCCCCGCTGTACCGAAGGCATGGACAGCACGGGCGGCAAGTGCGCCACCGTCGCCTACACCGACCTGCTGTCGCCCTTCACCACCACGGTCAAGGTCAGCGTCATGGCGGGCATCATCATCGCCAGCCCGGTCTGGCTGTACCAGCTGTGGGCGTTCGTCGCGCCCGGCCTGCACAAGAACGAGCGCAAGTACACGTACGCCTTCGTGTCCGCCGCCGTGCCGCTGTTCGCGGGCGGTGCCTGGCTCGCGTACGTGATCATGCCGATCAGCATCCGCGTGCTGCTCGGGATCACGCCCGAAGGCTCTGAGAACATCCTGCCGATGGACAAGATCCTGGACTTCACGGTCCGGATGGTCCTGGTCTTCGGTGCCGCCTTCGAGCTGCCGCTGCTCCTGATCATGATGAATCTGACGGGCATGGTCACCGGCAAGCGCATGGCGGGCTGGTGGCGCGGTGTCGTCATGGGCGTGTTCATCTTCGGCGCGGTCGCGACGCCCACGACCGACCCGTTCGGGATGATCGCCCTCGCGGGCCCGATCGTCGTCCTGTACTTCATGGCCGTCGGCTTCTCGCTCCTGAACGACAAGCGGCGCAGGCGCAAGGACCCCGACGCCGAACTCGACGACGACGAGGCGTCCGACATCGACCTCACCCCCGAGGACGTCGGTGACGTCGAATCGGTGCGGCCGCCCAGGGCGCTGCCCGAGCAGGCGGGCACCGGACGGGCCGACCACCGTGTCAACGGTTTCGACGACGTGACCTGACCTTGTAGGGTCCGGCCGTGACAAGCGAGATCACCCTCTTCGTCAATCCCACCGCGGGCCGCGGCCGGGGCGCCCACGCGGCGCAGCCGGCCGCTTCGGCGTTGCGGGCCCGCGGCTTCTCCGTCCGGACGGTCATCGGCGAGGACGCCCCCGACGCGCTGCGGCGGGCCCGCGAGGCCGTCGACGGCGGCACCGGGGCGCTGATAGCCGTCGGCGGCGACGGCATGGCCAGCCTCGCGCTGCAGGCCGTCGCCGGGACGCGCACCCCGCTCGGGGTGATCGCGGTGGGCACGGGAAACGACTTCGCGCGGGCCCTCGGGCTGCCCGTGCGCGAGCCTGCCGCCGCCGGCGAGATCGTCGCCGAGGCCCTCAAGGGGGCGCGCACGCGCGCCGTCGACCTGGGCAGGGTCGGGGAGACCTGGTTCGGGTCCGTGCTCGCCTCGGGCTTCGACTCGCGGGTCAACGACCGGGGCAACCGGATGCGGTGGCCCACCGGGCGCTTCAAGTACGACCTCGCGATGATCGCGGAGCTCGCCGCCTTCACGCCCATCCCGTACCGCATCACGCTGGACGACGGGGACGTCCACGAGGTCGAGGCCACGCTCGTCGCGGTCGGCAACGGCACCTCGTACGGCGGTGGCATGAAGATCTGTGCCGGGGCCGACATGGCGGACGGGCTCTTCGACGTCACCGTGGTGGGGGAGTGCAGCCGCACGACCCTGCTCACAGTCTTCCCGAGGGTCTACAAGGGCACCCACCTCGACCACCCCAAGGTCACCGTGCACCGGGCCGCCAAGGTGGAGCTGTCCGCCCCCGGCGTCACCGGGTACGCGGACGGGGAGCCGCTGGGCGCTCTGCCGCTGACCGCGCAGTGCGTGGCGGGCGCGGTGCGGATCCTCGCGGCGTGAGCTCCCGATAATGATCGTCCGTTGTCAGTGGTCCCCGGTAGTCTCGAAAGCACGATGACAGAGGACCTCTCACCGGCCGAGCGGTACGCGGCGGCGCGCAAGCGCGCTGTCGAGCAGGCCACCGCACTCGCGTCCTTCCGCGAGATGTACGAATTCGGCCTCGACCCCTTCCAGATCGAGGCCTGCCGGGCGCTCGAGGCGGGCAAGGGCGTGCTCGTGGCCGCCCCCACGGGCTCGGGCAAGACGATCGTCGGCGAATTCGCCGTCCACCTCGCCCTGCTGCAGGGCAAGAAGTGCTTCTACACCACGCCGATCAAGGCGCTCTCCAACCAGAAGTACGCCGACCTCGCCAAGCGGTACGGCGCGGACAAGGTCGGCCTGCTCACCGGCGACAACAGCGTCAACTCCGAGGCCCCGGTGGTCGTCATGACCACCGAGGTCCTGCGGAACATGCTGTACTCGGGCTCGCAGTCCCTCCTGAACCTCGGCTATGTGGTCATGGACGAGGTGCACTACCTCTCCGACCGCTTCCGCGGCGCCGTCTGGGAGGAGGTGATCATCCACCTCCAGGAGTCGGTCACGCTGGTCTCCCTGTCGGCGACGGTGTCGAACGCCGAGGAGTTCGGCGACTGGCTCGACACGGTCCGCGGCGACACCGAGGTGATCGTCTCCGAGCACCGCCCCGTGCCGCTCTTCCAGCACGTGCTCGCCGGGCGCCGGATGTACGACCTCTTCGAGGAGGGCGAGGGCCGCAAGAAGACGGTCAACCCCGACCTCACGCGCATGGCGCGGCTCGAGGCCAGCCGTTCGTACAACCCGCGCGACCGCCGCAAGGGCAAGATGGTGCGCGAGGCCGACCGCGAGCGGGAGCGCCGGCAGAGATCGCGGATCTGGACGCCGGGCCGCCCCGAGGTCATCGAGCGGCTCGACTCCGAAGGGCTGCTGCCCGCCATCACGTTCATCTTCAGCCGCGCGGGCTGCGAGGCCGCGGTCCAGCAGTGTCTGTACGCGGGCCTTCGGCTGAACGACGACGAGGCGCGGACGAAGGTCCGCGAGATCGTCGAGGAGCGTACGGCCTCCATCCCAAACGAGGACCTCCATGTCCTTGGTTACTACGAATGGTTGGAGGGGCTGGAGCGCGGCATCGCGGCGCACCACGCGGGCATGCTGCCCACCTTCAAGGAGGTCGTCGAGGAGCTCTTCGTGCGCGGCCTCGTCAAGGCCGTCTTCGCCACCGAGACCCTCGCGCTCGGCATCAACATGCCCGCGCGCAGTGTGGTGCTGGAGAAGCTCGTCAAGTGGAACGGCGAACAGCACGCCGACATCACCCCCGGCGAGTACACCCAGTTGACCGGCCGCGCCGGCCGCCGCGGCATCGACGTCGAGGGCCACGCGGTGGTGCTGTGGCAGCGCGCCATGAGCCCCGAGCACCTGGCCGGGCTCGCGGGCACGCGCACCTACCCCCTGCGGTCCAGCTTCAAGCCGTCGTACAACATGGCGGTGAACCTGGTCGAGCAGTTCGGGCGGCACCGCTCGCGCGAGCTCCTGGAGACGTCCTTCGCGCAGTTCCAGGCCGACAAGTCGGTCGTCGGGATCTCCCGCCAGGTGCAGAAGAACGAGGAGGGCCTGGAGGGCTACAAGGCCTCCATGACCTGCCACTTGGGCGACTTCGAGGAGTACGCGCGGCTGCGCCGCGAGCTCAAGGACCGCGAGACCGAGCTCGCCAAGCAGGGTGCGGCCCAGCGCAGGGCCGCCGCTGCCGCCGCCCTGGAGAAGCTCAAGCCGGGCGACGTCATCCACGTCCCGACGGGGAAGTACGCCGGGCTCGCGCTCGTCCTCGACCCCGGGCTGCCCGCCGGCCGGGCCAACGGCCACCGCGGCTTCGACCACGTGGACGGGCCGCGCCCGCTGGTGCTCACCGCCGAGCGGCAGGTCAAGCGGCTCGCCTCGATGGACTTCCCGGTGCCGGTCGAGGCCCTGGAGCGGATGCGCATCCCGAAGTCCTTCAACGCCCGCTCGCCGCAGTCCCGGCGCGACCTGGCGTCCGCGCTGCGCACCAAGGCCGGGCACATCGTCCCCGACCGGCACCGCAAGGGCCGCGCGGCGGCCGCCGACGACCAGCACATCGCCCGGCTGCGCGCGGAGCTGCGGGCCCACCCCTGCCACGGCTGCGACGAGCGCGAGGACCACGCCCGCTGGGCCGAGCGGTACTACCGCCTCAAGCGCGACACCTCCCAGCTGGAGCGCCGCATCGAGGGGCGGACGAACACCATCGCCCGCACCTTCGACCGCATCGTCGCGCTCCTGACCGAGCTCGACTATCTGCGCGGCGACGAGGTCACCGAGCACGGCAAGCGCCTCGCCCGGTTGTACGGCGAGTTGGACCTGCTGGCCAGCGAATGCCTGCGCGCCCGCGTGTGGGAGGGGCTGAGCCCGGCCGAACTGGCCGCGTGCGTCTCCGCGTTGGTGTACGAGTCGCGTGTCGGCGACGACGCGCTCGCGCCCAAGCTCCCGTCCGGCGCGGCCAAGGCGGCGCTCGGCGAGATGGTGCGGATCTGGGGCCGCCTCGATGGTCTCGAGGAGGAGTTCAAGATCAGCCAGGCGGAGGGCGTCGGACAGCGCGAGCCCGACCTCGGCTTCGCCTGGGCGGCGTACATGTGGGCGAACGACAAGGGCCTCGACGAGGTGCTGCGCGAGGCGGAGATGCCGGCCGGCGACTTCGTGCGCTGGTGCAAGCAGGTCATCGACGTCCTCGGCCAGATCGCGGCGGCCGCCCCGCGCGAGGGCAGCACGGTCGCGAAGAACGCCCGCAAGGCCGTCGACCAGCTGTTGCGGGGCGTCGTGGCGTACAGCTCGGTGGGCTGACGTGTCGGTGGGCTGACGCGTCGGTGGGCTGACGCGTCGGAGGGTTGACGTGTCGGTGGGCTGACGGGGCGTTCTTGACGGGAGCGGGTGCCGTGGCGGGGGCCGGAGCCCCTGCTGCGGCGGCGCTCTCCGCCGCGGCGCGGGGCGGCAAGCCGGGTTCCGGGGCGCCGTACGGGACCGGATCGGTTTCGGACGGCCCTCGGAGCCCGCCCTCCGGCCCTACCCGTTCGGGTTGCTCGCCACGAACACGGTCGCGCTTCTCGACCACCTGGGCGTCGAACGCGCCGGGCGACGCCCGGGAACCGCCCGGTCCTCGGCAGGCGCGCCGCCGCGGCGATCCGCGGGGCGCGCCTTGAGCGGGAGGTGCTCGGCTTCCTTCGCCGAGGCTAGGCAGCCGCGGCCGCCCGCTGGGCGTCCCGCTTCGCGACCTCCTCGCGGACGATCGGGATCACCTGGCGGCCGAAGTCGATCGCGTCGTCCAGGAGGTCGTAGCCGCGGGCGGAGAGGATCTCCACGCCCAGGTCGTAGTAGTCGAGCAGGGCCTGGGCGACCGTCTCCGGAGTGCCCACGAGCGCCGTGGAGTTGCCCGCGCCGCCGGTCTCCGCGGCGGTCGGTGTCCACAGGGCGCGGTCGTGGCGCTCACCGGACGCGGCCACCGCGAGCAGCCGCTGCGAGCCGGAGTTCTCGGGGTTCTTCAGGGGGTGGCGGCGGGAGAGCGGGGCGCCGGCCTTGCGGGCCTTGATGCGGTCCAGCGTCGCGTACGCCTTCTCCCAGGCCAGCTCCTCGGTCGGCGCGATGATCGGGCGGAACGCCACCTGGATCTTCGGCACGTCGGTGCGGCCCGCGGCCTTCGCCGCCGCCTTCACCGACTCGATCTGCTCGGCGGTCTGCGCCAGGGGCTCGCCCCACAGGCAGTAGATGTCCGCTTCGGCGCCCCCGGCGGCGTACGCGGCGGGTGAGGATCCCCCGAACGAGACGCGCGGATGCGGCTGTTGGACGGGGAAGGTGTCGCTGACGAAGTCCTTGAAGCGGTAGTGCGTGCCCTCGTGGTCGAACGGCTCGTGCGAGGTCCAGGCCTTCTTGATGATCTGGATGGCCTCGCGGGTGCGCTCGTACCGCTCGTCCTTGGTGAGGAAGTCGCCCTCGCGCTGCTGCTCGTGGTCGTTGCCGCCGGTGATGAAGTGGACGGCCAGGCGCCCGTCGCTGATCCGGTCGAGCGTCGCGAAGGTCTTCGCGGCGAACGTCGGGTACGAGACGTTGGGCCGGTGGGCGACCAGGATCTGGAGCTTCTCCGTGCGCGCCGCGATGTACGCGGCGGCGGGGGAGGGGTCGGGGGAGCCGGAGCCGTAGGCGAACAGGACCCGGTCCCAGCCGTGGTCCTCATGGGCCCTGGCGAGCCGGAGCGTGTAGTCCTTGTCGAAGGACGGGCCCGGGCGGGCGGTCACTTCGGAGCCTTCGTTGGTCGCTGCGATGCCGAGGAACTCGACGGGCATGGCGGAGCCTCATCTCTTGCCGCGGTGAAGGTGGAGAAGGGGGGTGGTCTGCGGTGCCGTCAGAGGCAACACGCGGCGGACCACACTCGACCGAAGTCGATGTGGTCGCGGGTGACCAGCCGCGGTTGAGGTGGCATGCGATCAGTGGAACAGGCGTCCATACGAAGCGTCAACCACGGCCCTGAGCGGGCAATTCCCGTTCCCGCCAAGGCCGTTCGAGAGTGTCACTCCATGTGTTCGAATGATCGCCACGCGTGTAAATGGGGCGAGTGTATTCCTGTCGGCAAGGGCTCTGCAGGGGGTTGCCGAATATGACTCGGCGATGATTCCGGCGGACTAAGCTCGCCCGGAGCGCGGCGAGTTGAAACGAGTTGCGATAGATTCGCGCGCTTGTTCCCAAATCTTTCGATAGTTCGTTTTCCTGCTCCTCCCCGTCCTCCCTTCCCCCACCCCCCCCGCTTCCCCCACACCCCACTTCCCCCAAGACGAGTGTTCAGAGGGCATACATGGTGAGTGTTCAATCGCCTCCCGGTGGCCGAGAAGTCCCTTACGCGCGTGTGCTGTTGCTGCCCGCCATGCTGATGGCCGCGGCGACCGGGGCCGCCGTCGCCGCGGTGACGGAGCCGGCCCGGGTCGCGGTCGGCTGGTGCGGCGCCGTCGCGACCCTCATGGTCATGGCCGTCGGCGCGGAAGCCGTGCGGCGCGGCCGGACCATCCGGGGACAGCGCGCGCAGTACGGACAGCAACTCGCCTACCTCGAGCGGCGCATCGCAGCGCACGACGTGGAGACGGTGCGCCTGGGCCGGGAGATCCTGCCCGAGGCGCTCTGGCGGCTGCGGCAGGGCGAGTCGCCCGCCGAAGTGGTCCGCAACGTCGTCGACAAGGACGAGGCGTACCGCGATCTCCCCGACTCCCAGCGCGAGTTGCTCCGCTCCGTGCTCGAAACGCTGGACCACGAGGAAGCGATGCGCGAGTCCGCGCAGCGCGCCTTCGTCAACATCGCACGGCGCGTCCAGTCGATCGTCCACCAACAGGCCGCGGAACTGCGGGACATGGAGGAGTTCCACGGCCGCAACCCCGAGGTCTTCGACGACCTGCTGCGCATCGACCACGGCACCGCGCTGATCGGCCGGCTCGCCGACTCCATCGCGGTGCTCGGCGGTGCCCGGCCGGGCCGCCAATGGCCCAAGCCCGTACCGCTGTTCAGCGTGTTGCGCGGCGCGATGTCCCGGATCCTCGACTACCCCCGTGTCGAACTGCACTCGATCGCCAACGTCGCGATCCACGGCACGTCCGTCGAGCCCCTCATCCACGCCTGCGCCGAACTCCTCGACAACGCCACGCGGTACTCACCCCCGCAGACCAAGGTGCACGTCACCGCCGTCGAGGTGCAGACCGGTATCGCCGTGGAGATCGAGGACGGCGGCGTCAGCCTCAGCGAGGAGGCGCGGGCCAGGGCCGAGCGCATGCTGGAGCAGGCGCAGGCGGGCATCGACCTCAACGACCTCGGTGAGACGCCCCGGCTCGGCATGGCCGTCGTCGGCCGCCTCTCGCAGATGTACAACATGCAGGTCTCCCTGCGGCAGTCCGCCTACGGCGGCGTCCGCGCCGTGCTGATCGTGCCGCGCGAGATGATCACCACCGGGCCCGCGCCCGGCCTCGCCCACGGCATCGGCGCCTCCGCGGTGCCCCGCGTGGACAACAGCGGCCGCACCATCGAGGAGCCGGCCCGCAACATCCGCCGCAAGAAGCCCCGCGTCGTCACCGCAGGGCCGCCGCTGCGCACACCGATCACCGCGACCATGGAGGACGACGTCCCCGAGGTCACCGAGTGGACGCCCAACGGCCTGCCGCAGCGCCGCAGCCGCGTCAAGATCCCCCTCTCCCAGAGGTACGCCCAGGAGGCCGAGGCCCAGCGGGTCGCCGAGGCCCACGCGGCCGCGACGGCGCCGCCCCCGGCGCCCGCCCCGAAGAAGGACCCCGTCGAACCGGGCCTGTGGATCGAGGCGTTCATGAAGGGCGTCAAGGGCGAGGACGGACCGGGTGAGCCCGACCCGTCGGCTCCCCAAGGGCCTCAGGGGCAACTGGGACCGCAGGGGCAACAGGGCCCGCAGGGATCCCACGGACCGCAGGAAACCAACCAGAACAACCACGGCAGCGCCGACGAGAGGGACTGGCAGTGATCCAGCAACGCGCCAATTTCGACTGGATGCTGAAGGAGCTCGCCGACGGGGTTCCGCAGACCCGCCAGATCGTCGTGCTCTCCGCCGACGGGCTGCGCATCGCGCGCTACGGCGGCGACCCCGACGCGGCCGACCGCATCGCCGCGGCCTGCGCGGGCCTGCAGAGCCTCGCCGCGGCCGTGGCCACGGAGATCCCGCACAGCGACGGCGGGATGAAGATGGTCATCATCGAGATCGACGGCGGCTACTTCTACTTGATGGCCGCGGGCGCCGGCGCCTATCTCGCCGTGCTCGCCGACGAGACCGTCGACGCGGGCCTCATCGGCACCCGCATGCGCGATCTCGTCGTACGCATCGGGGCCCACCTGACCAGCCCGCCCCGGCGTGACGGGCAGGCCGTATGACTCCTCCGCAAGACTCTCCCCAAGGCTCGAAACAGGGCGACGTACCAGCGCAGGGCGGACTGCCTCCGCAGCGGGAACGCCGCAGTCCGGAGAATCCCGAGCGGCTGTACATCCTCACGGGCGAGGACTCCGAGCGGGCACCGCTCGACCTCGTCACCCTGATCGTGGCGCAGGGCGAGGCGTCCCCCACCACCCAGCCGGAACACTCGGCGGTGCTGCGGCTGTGCACGACGCCTCTCTCCGTCGCCGAGGTCTCGGCCTATCTGGGGCTTCCGTTCAGTGTCGTGACCGTCGTCCTGACGGAGTTACTCGCGGCCGAGCTCGTCCAGGCGCGCGCCCCCATCGTCCGCTCCGCGCTCCCCGACCGATCCCTTCTCGAAGCGGTGATGCATGGACTTCAGAAACTCTAAGAACACGGACACGATCACCGGCCCCCGCAGCGAGGACGTCCTGCCGCACACGGCCACGGCCGCCGTGAAGGTGGTCATCGTGGGCGGGTTCGGGGTCGGCAAGACCACGATGGTCGGCTCGGTGAGCGAGATCCGCCCCCTGACCACCGAAGAGACCATGACCCAGGCGGGCATCGGTGTCGACGACAACTACGGCTCCGAGTCCAAGACGGCCACCACCGTGGCCATGGACTTCGGCCGCATCAGCATCTCCGACGAGCTGGTCCTCTACCTCTTCGGGACCCCGGGCCAGGAGCGCTTCTGGTTCCTGTGGAACGGCCTCTTCGAAGGCGCGCTCGGCGCGGTCGTGCTCATCGACACCCGCCGCCTGGAGGTCAGCTTCGACGTGATCGGCCGCCTGGAGGAGCGCGGCGTGCCGTTCGTCGTCGCCGTCAACGACTTCCCCGACGCGCCCCATCACCCGATCGAGACCCTCCGCAAGGCGCTCGACCTGGAGCCCGAGGTGCCGATCATGGCGTGCGACGCCCGCCGCAGGGAGTCGAGCCGGGACACCCTGATGACCCTGATGCGCTACCTCCACTCCCTGACGGTGGCCCGCGTCTGAGCCGACGGCGGCCCCGCGCCCCCGACGACCCCGCATCCCGTAACACCGCAACCCCCCTTCCGCGAACCCGGAGCGACGACCGTGACGACTCCCTCCCCCTCCTGGCCCGGCACCGACGACCAGACCGCGCCGCCCCCCGGCTGCCCCGCCCACGGCCTCGGCCCCGGCGGACTGCGCCGCCTCTACGGCCCGGAGGCGGACACCGACCTCGCGGGTCTGTACGAGAAGCTGCGCGCCGAGCACGGCCCGGTCGCACCCGTGCTGATCCACAACGACGTACCGATCTGGGCGGTGCTCGGCCACAGCGAGAACCTCCACATGGTCCGCACTCCCTCGCAGTACACCCGCGACTCGCGTATCTGGCGGGCCGTGAAGGACGGCACGGCGGGCCCGGACAACCCGCTCGCGCCCGTCTTCACCTGGCAGCCGATGGCCACCTTCGCCGAGGGCGACGAGCACCAGCGGCTGCGCGGCGCCGTCACCGGCGCCATGTCGAGCATCGACCACCGCGGCGTGCGCCGTTACATCAACCGCTACACGAACCACCTGCTCAACGACATCTGCCAGGACGGCCGTGCCGACCTCGTCAGCCAGTTCGCCGAGCACCTGCCGATGATGGTGATGTGCCACGTCCTCGGGATGCCCGAGGAGTACAACGAGCGCATGGTGCAGTCGGCCCGCGACATGATCAAGGGCACCGAGACCGCCATCGCCAGCAACGCGTACATCATGGAAGTGCTGATGGGGCTCGTGGCCCGGCGGCGCGCCAACCCCGAGGAGGACTTCACCAGCAACCTCATCGCGCACCCCGCCCAGCTCACCGACGACGAGGTCGGCGCGCACCTGCGCCTGGTGCTCATCGCCGCGTACGAGGCCACCGCCAACCTCATCGCCAACGTGTTGCGGATGGTCCTCACCGACCCGCGCTTCCGCGCCCAGCTCAGCGGCGGCCAGATGACGGTGCCGGAGGCGGTCGAGCAGTCCCTGTGGGACGAGCCGCCGTTCAGCGCCATGGTCGGCTACTTCGCCAAGCAGGACACCCAGCTCGGCAGCCAGCGGATCCGGGCGGGCGACGGCCTGATCTTCGGCATCGCGCCCGGCAACGTCGATCCGGTGGTCCGTCCCGACCTCACCGCCAACATGCAGGGCAACCGCTCGCACCTCGCGTTCGGCAGCGGACCGCACGAGTGCCCCGGGCAGGACATCGGCCGTGCCATCGCCGACACCGGTGTCGACGCGCTCCTGATGCGGCTTCCGGACGTCGAACTGGACGTGGACGAGCGGGAGTTGCGGTGGACCTCGTCGATCCTGTCGCGGCACCTGGTGGCGCTGCCGGTGAAGTTCGCGCCGCGGCCGCCGCAGGACGTGATGGCCCGGCCCTCCGCGCAGGTGCCTGCGCCGCGCAGGGACTGGCAGGTGTCCTCCCCGCCGCCGCGTCCGCAGCAGCCCGCCGCTGCCGCCCAGGCCCCGGCCGCCGCGCGGCCGGCCGCGCCCGCCGCGGCCCCGGGGCCCGAGGCCGCCCGGCCCAAGGGGGCCTGGCGCCGCTTCCTGACCTGGTGGCGGGGTTACTGATCCCAGGTCTCGTACGCCGTCCAGGCGTCCAGCGTCCGCCCGCTGACGAAGCGGTGCCGGGCGCCCGTGACCGGATCCGTGAACTCCAGGGCACGCGCCAGGAGTTGCAGGGGCCGTCGGAAGTCGTCCGGCGCCACGGGTCCGGTCACCACCGGGTAGACCGGATCGCCGAGGATCGGCAGGCCCAACGCGTTCATGTGGACGCGCAGTTGGTGGGTGCGGCCGGTGTGCGGGGTGAGGCGGTAGCGCCCGAGGCCGTCCCGGTGCTCGATCAGCTCGACCACGCTCTCGCTGTTCGGCTCGGCGCCCTCGACCTCGTACGCCGCGATGACGCCGCGGTCCTTCTCGATGTGGCTGCGTACGGTGCGGGGGAGCGGCACGGCCGGGTCGTACGGCGCCACCGCCTCGTACTCCTTGTGGACTTGGCGGTCGCTGAACAGTGTCTGGTAGGCGCCGCGTTCCTCGGGGCGCACCGTGAACAGGAGCAGCCCGGCGGTCAGCCGGTCCAGGCGGTGCGCGGCGCCGAGCGTGGGGATGCCGAGCTGCGTGCGCAGCCGGGCGAGGGCGGTCTGGGCGACGTGGCTGCCGCGCGGCATGGTCGCGAGGAAGTGCGGCTTGTCCACGACGACGATGTGCTCGTCGCGGTGGACGACGTCGAGGGCGAACGGCACGGTGACCTCCGGCGGGAGGTCCCGGTGGAACCAGACGAAGGCACCCGGCAGATAGGGCGTGTCCGGCGTCACCGGCACCCCGTCCGCCCCGACGATCGCGCCGTCCCGCAGCATGGCGTCGATGACCCCGGGCCCGGCCGCGAGCCGCTCCACCAGGTGGTCGCGGACGGTGGCCCACGCCCCGTCGGGCGGCAGCTTGACCCGGACGGGGTCGACGCCGTCGCGCTGGGGGAGCGGGGCGGGCGGAATGCGGGGCTTGCGTCTCATCAGGAGGTCAGCGTACGGGGCGTGGCGGCGTGGGCGGGCGGGCCCGGAATTCTCTGTCCTTGCCGGTGGCTCGCTGCCACGATGGGGCCATGCCTTACAAGATCCCCGATGTCATCGCGCCCGGCGCCCTCGCCCGTGGGGAGCAGCCGGTGATCCCCGTCCCCGGAGGCCTCGCCATCCGCCCGTGGGCCCTCGCCGACGCGGGCGCCGTGTACAAGGCGTTCCAGGACCCCCTGCTCCAGCGGTGGCACGCGCGCGTGGCGGACTCCGAGAGCGAGGCGCGCGGCTGGATCGAGGAGTGGCGGGCGTCCTGGGCCGACGAGCGCAACGCGTACTGGGCGATCGCCGACACCGGCTCGGACGAGGTGGTGGGCCGGATCGCCCTGAAGTTCATCGTGCTGGCCGACGGGCAGGCCGAAGTCGCCTACTGGACCATGCCGACGGCGCGCAGGCGCGGTGTCGCCTCGCGCGCCCTGACCGCGCTCACGGAGTGGGCCTTCGACGAAGTGGGCCTGCACCGCCTGGAGTTGACCCACTCCACGGCCAACGAGGCGTCCTGCGGGGTCGCCCTGAAGACCGGCTTCGCCGCCGAGGGCACGAAGCGGCTCGCCGGTCTGCACGAGGACGGCTGGCACGACATGCACCTGCACGCGCGGATCAAGGGGGACGGCCCTACCGCACCGGTATGACGACGGGCCCGGCTACGCCCACGGTTTACGGCCGCTGCCACGTGGGTTGAGGCCGGGATTCAACCCTGCGTGGGACGCTGGGCCTCGCCGGTTCCCCCTACCGTCTGGTGCTGACCGCACCACCGTCGTACCAGGGGGAATGCGCATGCGTACCGTCCACAAGACCGGGCTCGCCGCGGCCGCGGCCCTCGCCGGGCTCACCGCCGCCGTTCTGCCGGGCAGCAGCGCGAGCGCCGCGTCCGCGTCCGCGGTGGAGCGGCCGTCGGCGAAGACGGCCGCGAAGGCCGGTGGTCCCGCGGCCGCCGCGGGCTGTCCCGTCACGCGGTGGAACCACACGGGCAGGTACAAGTGCGGAACCCGTGTCATGGACGCCCACTGGGACTCGAGCACCGGGGTCGACGAGACGTTCGTGATCGCCCCGGACCGGACCATCTGGCACATCTGGGCCCGGTCCGGCGGCTGGAAGCAGATGCCGAACGGCGGCCGCGCGGACGACATGGCGGGCTACGACACGTCCAACGGGCGGACGGTGGCGGTGTGGGTCGGCAACGTGAAGTGGTGCACGAACTACAAGGACAACAAGTGGAACGCCTGGCACAAGTGCCGGGGCTGAGCCCGGCGCGTCGCCGTGTGGGAACCGCGGGCCGTGCGTGGCTGATCGCGCGCGGCGGAGGGAGCCGCGCAGGGCACGGCCTCGCGCCCCTCGCGGGGCGCGGCGGCCGCTATGCGGCCTGTTCCTGCTCCGCCTCCACCTGCGCGTTCCACTCCCGCTTCGAGGCCTGCCAGCCGTCCTCGTTGTGGCCGAGGCGCCAGTAGCCGGAGATGGAGAGGCGCTCGCGCGGGATCTCGCGTTCCATGCGGAGGTAGCGGCGCAGTTCCTTCACGAAGCCCGCCTCGCCGTGGACGAAGGCCTGCACGTCGCCCGCGGGGAACTCCAGGGCGCGCACCGCCTCGACGAGCCGCTCGCCGACGGGGCGGTCGCCGCGGTGCAGCCAGACGACCTCCGCGTCCGTGGCGATCTTCTGCTCCTCCTCGGGGCCCTCGACCTCGATGAGGACGCGGGCGACGGCCCCCTGCGGCAGCGCCTCGGCCGCGGCCGCGATCGCCGGCAGCGCGCTCTCGTCGCCGGCGAGGAGGTGCCAGTCGGCGTCGGCACCGGGGGCGTAGGCGCCGCCGGGGCCGAGGAAGCGGACCGTGGCGCCCGGCTCGACGCGGCGCGCCCACGGCCCGGCGAGGCCCTCGTCGCCGTGGATCACGAAGTCGAGGGCGAGCTCACGGGCCTCGGGGTCCCACCAGCGCACCGTGTACGTCCGGGTCACCGGCCACTGCTCGCGCGGGAACTCCTCGCGGATCCGCTGCATGTCGAACGGCTCGGGGTAGGTGACGCCCTCGACGTCGAAGAGCAGTTTCACGTAGTGGTCGGTGCAGTCGCCCGCGGTGAAATCGGCGAGGCCCTCGCCGCCGATGACGACGCGCACCATGTGCGGGGTCAGCCGCTCCGTGCGCACGACCTGCCCGACGTGGGCCTTCGGTGCTTTGCGTGCCGGACGTTCTGCCATGGCGACGGCCTCCCCTGATCCACAAATACTTAGGCTTGCCTAAGCTAACACCTCACGCGTGGAGAGTGGAGAGCAGGCGCTGCAGCGAACTGCCGAGGCCCCAGCGGGCCGCCAGCTCGTCGAGGGCCGCCGGGTCGCGCGGCTCGCGGGGGAGTGCGACGTCGACGTCGGGCAGGGGTACGTCGCCCGCCACCCGCACGACCTTGGGCGCGACCGCCACGTACGCACGGGCCTCGTCCAGGCGCTTGCGCTGGGAGGGGGTGAGCTTCGACTTCGGGTCGTCGACCGCGGCCATGATCCCGGCCAGGTCGCCGAAGGCGTCCAGGAGCTTGGCGGCCGTCTTCTCGCCGATGCCGGGCACGCCGGGCAGGCCGTCGCTCGGGTCGCCGCGCAGCAGTGCCAGGTCCACGTAGCCCGGCCCGTCCACGCCGTACTTCTCGCGGAGCCAGGTCTCGTCCGTGGTCTGGAGCGTGCCGACGCCCTTCAGGGGGTACAGGACGCGGATGCCGCGCTCGTCGTCGACCAGTTGGTAGAGGTCGCGGTCGCCGGTGACGATGTCGACCGGGCCCGTGGCGCGGGCGGCGAAGGTGCCGATCACGTCGTCCGCCTCGTACGCCTCGACGCCCACGCGGGCGATGCCGAGCGCGTCGAGGACGTCCTCGATGACCGGCACCTGCGGCGAGAGCGTGTCCGGGATCTCCTCGGCGTCCGCGCCCTGCGGGACCTCCTCGGCGACGCGGTGCGCCTTGTAGGAGGGGATGAGCTCGACCCGCCAGTGCGGGCGCCAGTCCGCGTCCATGCACGCGACCAGGTCGTCCGGGCGGTGGTCCTGGACGAGGCGGGTGATGAAGTCGAGCAGCCCGCGCACGGCGTTGACCGGGGTGCCGTCCGGGGCCTTCACGGATTCCGGGACCCCGAAGTAGGCCCGGAAGTAGAGGGAGGCCGTGTCGAGAAGCATGAGCCGTCGTGTTCGCTGAGTCACATCGCGCATCATGCCGCACGGCACCGACAGCCGGGCCGCATGGCACCGACAGCCGGGCCGTGCGGCACCGGCCGCGCGGCTTCGTTGCGCATCGCGACACTTCTTGTCGAGAGTGCAACAAATGTGAACTGGAACACTCCTTGGTTTGGCCTGTGTAAGCGCGGGAAGGCGCGCATCCGGAGCGAACCCGGTCGAGTATTCAACTTTTCGATCGGGCAAGTGGGCAGAACCCCACGCCGCTCCACGGCCCGCCGGCGGGGGAGGCGGGCCGTCTTGGTTCGACCCGAGAGGTGTATGTGTCCAGGCTGCAGGCCGAGCACTTGTACAAAGTGTTCGGCAGACGACCCGATGACGCGGTGGAGAAACTCCGCGGCGGAGCCGACCGAGAGGAGCTGCGCGCCGACGGCACCACCGCTGCCGTGATCGACGCCTCCTTCGAGGTCGAGCCGGGCCAGATCTTCGTCGTCATGGGTCTCTCCGGATCCGGCAAGTCCACGTTGCTGCGCATGCTCAACGGACTGTCGGAGCCGACGGCCGGTCACGTCCGCTTCGACGGTCAGGACCTGACCGAGCTGAGCGCCCGTGAGATGCGCGAGGTGCGCTCCAAGAAGATCAGCATGGTCTTCCAGCACTTCGCCCTCTTCCCGCACCGCAGCGTTCTGGAGAACGCCGGCTACGGCCTGGAGGTGCAGGGCGTCCCGCGCGCCGAGCGCGAGAAGCGCGCCACCGAGGCGCTGGAGCTCGCGGGCCTCAAGGGCTGGGAGAAGTCCTGGCCCGACGAGCTGTCCGGCGGCATGCAGCAGCGCGTGGGCCTGGCCCGCGCGCTCGCCACCGACGCCGACCTGCTCCTCATGGACGAGTCGTTCAGCGCCCTCGACCCGCTGATCCGCCGCGACATGCAGGACCAGCTCCTGGTGCTCCAGAAGCGGCTGAAGAAGACCATCGTCTTCATCACCCACGACCTGAACGAAGCCATGCGCCTGGGCGACCAGATCGCCGTCATGCGCGACGGCCGCATCGTCCAGATCGGCACCTCCGAGGACATCCTGGTCACCCCGGCCAACGACTACGTGGCCTCGTTCACGCAGGACGTCGACCGGGCCAGGGTGCTCACCGCGGGCGCGATCATGGCCGAGCCCGACAAGGACTTCGCCCAGGCCGACGCCCCCGCGACCGTCACCGAGGACACCCCCATCATCGAGCTGTTCACGCCCTGCTCCACCAGTGGTGTGGCCGTGGCCGTGACCGACGACGACGGCAAGCTCGTCGGCGTCGTGCCGCGGGCGCGCCTGCTCGCCGTGCTCGGCGAGCCGATGAAGACGGAGACGGCGGCGGAGCCGCAGGACGCGGTTCCGGCCTCCGTACCCGCGCAGGACAACGGCGGCAAGAGCGTGGGCAAGGTGAGCAGCGGTGCCTAGGATTCCCTTCGGCGACTGGGTCAATGACTCGGTCGAATGGCTCAGAACCCATATGGACTGGCTGTTCGATCTCATCAAGACGATCTTCCAGAACATGTGGGACGGCGTCTACGACGTCCTCTCCGCGCCCGAGCCGCTCCTGATGGCGGGCATCCTCGCCGTCATCGCGTTCTGGCTGCGCGGCCTGCTCGGCGGCGTGCTCTCCTTCGCGGGCTTCGCGTTCATCGTGTCCCTGGAGCTGTGGGACAACGCGATGATGACGCTGTCCCTGGTGCTCGTCTCCACCTTCGTGGCGCTGGTCATAGCCGTGCCCGTGGGCATATGGGCGTCCCGCTCGAAGACGGTCAGCGGCATCGTGCGCCCCGTCCTCGACTTCATGCAGACGCTGCCCGCGATGATCTACCTCATCCCGGCGCTGCTGTTCTTCCGCATGGGCGCCCCCGCGGGCATCGTCGCCACGATCGTCTTCGCGCTCGCCCCCGGCGTGCGCATGACCGAGCTCGGCATCCGCCAGGTCGACAAGGAGCTGGTCGAGGCCGCCGACGCGTTCGGCACCACGCCCCGCAACACGCTCTTCCGCGTCCAGCTGCCGCTCGCGCTGCCGACGATCATGGCCGGTGTCAACCAGGTCATCATGCTCGGCCTCTCCATGGCGGCCCTGACCGGCATGGTCGGAACGCCGGGCCTCGGCGCCGACGTGAACGCGGCCATCGGCCAGCTCGACGTCGGCCTCGGCGCCGAGGCGGGCGTCTCCATCGTGATCCTCGCCATCTACCTGGACCGTGTCACCAGCGGTCTGGGCGGCCAGGTCTCCCCGCTGGGCCGCCGGGCGCTCGCCAAGCTGCGGGCCGCGCAGGGCCTGAACATCTGGAACTACCGCCCCCGGCCCGTCGTCGCGATGGTCGGCGTCGTCGTCCTCGCGCTCGTCGCGGGCGGCATGGGTATCTTCGGCGGCACCAAGTCCGAGTCCGTGGCCGACTCCAAGAACGTCGGCCAGGGCAAGGAAGTCAAGATCGGCTACATCCCCTGGGACGAGGGCGTCGCCTCCACCTTCCTCTGGAAGGAGATCCTGGAGCAGCGCGGCTTCAAGGTGACCACCAGCCAGCTGGAGGCAGGCCCGCTGTACACCTCCCTGGCGCAGGGCGACATCGACTTCCAGACCGACTCCTGGCTGCCGACGACGCACGCCTCGTACTGGAAGAAGTACGGCAAGGACCTCGAGGACCTGGGCGACTGGTTCGGCCCGACCTCCCTCGAGCTGACGGTCCCCGCCTACATGAAGGACATCAACTCCCTCGAGGACCTCAAGGGCAAGTCCGACCTGTTCAAGGGCAAGATCACCGGCATCGAGTCCAGCGCCGGAATGATGGGCCTGCTCAAGGACAAGGTCCTCGGCGAGTACGGCCTGGACAAGGAGTACAAGGTCGTCGACGGCTCCACGCCGGCGATGCTGGCCGAGCTGAAGGCCGCGTACGCCAAGAAGGAGCCGATCGTCACCACGCTGTGGTCGCCGCACTGGGCGTACAGCGACTTCGAGCTGAAGAAGCTCAAGGACCCCAAGGGTGCCTGGGGCAAGGGCGACGGCGTGCACACGCTGGCGCGCAAGGGCTTCTCGAAGGAGAACCCCGAGATCGGCAAGTGGCTCAAGGACTTCAAGATGAGCGAGAAGCAGCTCACGAGCCTTGAGGCCGAGATCAACAAGGCCGGCAAGGGCCAGCAGCAGGACGCCGTGCGCGCCTGGCTGAAGAAGAACCCGGGCGTCGTCGACAAGTTCGCGCCGCTGCCGAAGAACTCCGGCAGCGACGAGAACAAGCGTCCGCTGAAGGCCGCGTACTTCGCCTGGGACGAGAACATCGCCGTCACCAACCTGTGGAAGCGCGTCCTGGAGAAGCGCGGCTACACGATGGAGCTGACGCCGGCCGACGTGGGCCCGGCCTACACCGGTCTCGCGCAGGGCGACCTCGACCTCAACCTGGACGCCTGGCTGCCCACCGCCCAGAAGACGTACTGGGAGAAGAACAAGGCGAACCTCAACGACCTCGGCTCCTGGTACAGCCCGACGTCGCTCGAGGTCGCCGTCCCGTCCTACGTCAAGGACGTGAAGTCGCTGGAGGACCTCAAGGGCAAGGGCGACAAGTTCAAGGGCAAGATCATCGGCATCGAGCCGGGCACCGGCGTGATGCAGGCGCTCAAGGACAAGGTCCTGCCCGGCTACGGCCTGGAGGACGAGTACGAGATCGCCGCGGGCTCGACCCCCGCGATGCTCTCCGAGCTGAAGGCCGCCTACGCCAAGAAGGAGCCGGTCGCGGTCCTGCTCTGGTCGCCGCACTGGGCGTACAACGAGTACGACCTCACCAAGCTGAAGGACCCCAAGGGCGGCTTCGGCAAGGGCGACACGATCCGCTCGCTCTCCAGCAAGGACTTCCCGAACCAGTACCCGCAGCTCACGAAGTGGCTCAAGAACTTCAAGATGAGCGAGCAGGAGCTGGCGAGCCTGGAGAACGAGATCAACAAGGCGGGCAAGAACAACGAGCCCAAGGCCGTCGACGCCTGGTTGAAGAAGAACCCGGGCTTCGAGGAGAAGATGACCTCCGCGAAGTAGTCGGACGCGCTCAGCACTCCCGAGGGGTGGGCCTCGCCTTGTGGCGAAGCCCACCCCTCGCGCCGTTCCGGCGGGCCGCCCCGGTCCCTAACCTCGACGGGGCACCCGCTTCTTCGTACATCTGAACGTGAGACCCCACCCGTGACCGCAAGGCAGCCGAGGACGGCGCTCTTCGCCGTCGCCGCCGTCCTGGCCCTGGCCGCCGCCCTGCTCGTCGCGCAGCTGGCGCGGGCGGACGCCACCCCCGCCTCCGCGGGCACCGCACGCCTGGCCGCCCTCGCCGAGGACGTCACCGCCGCCGACGGACACCGCTACGACGCGCGGGACCACACCGGCCGCACCATGGACGCCGCGCAGATCGAGCAGGCACAGGACGGCACCTATCTCGCCGTCTACCACACGCTGGTGGACGACGGCCGCTTCCATGCCGCCGTCGCCACCTCCACCGACCTGCGCCACTGGACGCGCCGCCACGACTTCGGACCGGGCACGCACCAGGCCTCCCTCGCGCACGACGGCCGGGGCGGCTATGTCCTCGCGTACGAGAAGGACCCGCGCAACCACATAGCGGTGCGCGCGTACGCGGATCTGGGCGCGCTCCTCGACGGCCGCGCCCGCCGGGCCTTCGACGCGCCCCTGACCCTCTCGCGCTGCGCCGAGGGCACGCCGAGCGTCACCGCCGTGCGCGGCGCCACGATCCACCTCACCGGGCACTACCGTGCGGGCTGCGACACCGACCGCCAGCTGCGCGCCACGCTCACCGGCTTCCGGCACTGGCACGCCGAACCGGACCGGCGCCTGGACCGGGCGGTGCACACCTGGGGCAACGGCGGCAACATCGGCGACCGGGCGCCCGTCGAGCTCGGCGGGCAGCGCGTGGTGCTCGTCGAGGGGCAGGGCAGGCGCGGCGACTTCGGCAGTTGGGGCACCTACGCGTACGACCCCTCAAGTGGCCGCGCGGACCGCCTCGACATCCGCACGCACGGCGGCAGCCGCGCCTTCGCCAACCCCTCGGCGACCCTGCTGACCGACCCCGAGGGCCAACCCGCCCTGCTCGTCAGTCTGTTCGTCCCGGGTGAGGGTTCGGCACGCGGCGAGGCCGGGCAGCTGCTCTACTGGCACAAGCTGTAGCCGTCGGTCGGGGCAACGGGGCAAAACCGTTTGGCGAACATGCGTAGGGTGCAGAAAGCCCCTCAGGGTTGAGAGTGGGTCGATGCGCTGAAGGGAGCCGAGGCGATGGACGAGCACAAGGAGACCCTCCGGGTGGGCTCGGCCGTGCGGCGCCGCCGCCGACAGCTGGAGCTCACCCTCGCCGTCGTCGCCGAGCGCAGCGGCCTGTCGGTGCCGTTCCTCAGCCAGATCGAGAACGAACGCGCCCGGCCCAGCATGCGCTCCCTGCAGCGGGTCGCCGACGCCCTGTGTACCACCGACGTGGAGCTCCTGGCCGCCGCCGACCCGGCCCGCACGGTGGAGGTGGTGCGCGCCGACGACGACACGGACCTGGACGTCTCCACCCCTGAGGCGCGGGTGCGGGAACTGGCCCGCGGCCACCATCAGCTGCATGCCCTTGAGTTCATCGGCGACCACGACGAGGGGCGCGAGTTCCAGCACCGCAACGACGAGTTGATGTACGTCGTCGAGGGCGCCGTCGAGATGGAGGCGGAGGGCCGCGCCTACCGCCTGGGGCGCGGCGACAGCCTGTTCCTGACGGGCGGGGTCCGGCACCGCTGGCGGGCCACCGTGCCGGACACCCGCGTCCTGGTGGTCGCCGTGGGGGACCACATCGAGGCGGTGGACGGCAGGGGGCGCTGAGATGGCGTACGGGCTGGGGGCGGGCTCGGCCTCGGCCTCGCCGCGGGTCGTCTCGCTGGTGCCCTCGCTGACCGAGGCGGTCGCCGTGACCGTGCCCGGGGCGCTGGTCGGGGCGACGGACTGGTGCAGCCACCCCGCGGACCTCGACGTGGTGCGGGTGGGCGGCACCAAGAACCCCGACGTGTCCCGCGTCGTCTCCCTCGCCCCCGACCTGGTGATCGCCAACGAGGAGGAGAACCGCGCCCCCGACCTCGCGGCGCTGCGCGCGGCGGGCCTCCAGGTCCTGGTCACCGAGGTGCGGACGCTGGAGCAGGCCTTCCGGGAGCTGACGCGGGTCCTCGCCGCGTGCGGGGCGGGGCGCCCGAGGTGGCTGGAGGAGGCCGAGTCGGTGTGGCGGGAGCTGCCCAGCCCCTCGATGCGCCTGCGGGCCGCGGTGCCGATCTGGCGCCGCCCGTGGATGGTCCTCGGCCGGGACACCTTCGCGGGAGACCTCCTGGCGCGCATGGGAGTCGACAACGCGTACGCCGCTCACGCCGAGCGCTACCCCCGCATCCCCCTGGAGGAGCTGCGCGCGGCGGACCTGGACCTGGTGGTCCTGCCCGACGAGCCGTACCGCTTCACGCGGGACGACGGCCCCGAGGCGTTCCCGACGCGCACGCCGGTCGCGCTCGTCAGCGGCCGCCATCTCACCTGGTACGGGCCGTCGTTGACGGAGGCCCCGGCCGTGCTCGGCGCGGCGCTGCGAGCGGCACGTCGGCAGATGTAGCCGCCGCTCGGGGCCGCGGCCCGGCGCGGACCGGTACGCGCCCGCCGGCGGCGGCCGCCGAGGCCGGCAGGCCGTTGCTCCGGCAGCCCAGGAGCTACTTCCGCACCGGCGCCGCGAGCAGCCTGCCGCTGAGGACGCCGCTCAGGGTGTGCGCCAGGGCCACGGCCCAGGCGGCCACGAGGAGGGCGAAGAGGCCGGTCGCGAGCCAGTCGAAGACCGCGAGCCCGGTGTGCTTGGCGAGGCCCTCGGCGCCGGTCACGCAGGTGCCGACGGGGAAGGTGAAGGCCCACCAGGTCATCGCGAAGCCCATGCCGTGGCGCCGGGCGCGCACCACCATGGCCGCGGCGAGCGCCAGCCACATCAGGGCGAAGCCCATCACGGGCACGCCGTAGAGCACGGCGAAGGCGAGGAAGCCCCGGTCGAGCGGGGCGGGGACGACGCCGGGCGCGAAGTCGGCGAGCTTGTTGGTGGCGGTGGTCGACTGGCCGAGGGGGCCGAGCACCAGGAAGAGGGTGGGGGTGAGCGCCAGGGGCAGCGGGCCCGCGGTCACCAGACGGGCGAAGATCACCGGCAGCATCACCAGAGTGGCGAGCAGGCTCAGGCCGAACATCGCGAAACAGGCGTACAGCATGGTCTGCTGGGCCTGGCCCGCGGGCAGGTGGGGGATGAGCAGGGGGCCGACGGCCGCCGAGACCATCGGGGCCACCACGGGCAGCAGCCACACGGGCGACGCCTGGTCGGCGGCGATGCGGTGGCGGACCACCATCAGGTACGGGATGGCGACGGCGGCCGCGAGCCCGATGAGCGTGCCCGCGGTGAACAGCACGGTGTCGACCGCGACGGCCGCGCCCGTGCCGATCCAGTCCTTGCCGACGATCAGGGTGCCGGCGCCGACCGCGAGCAGCGCCATCGACAGACAGCCGTAGAAGGGGGCCACGGTCGGGTCGAGGAGGTGGGCACGGGCCTGGTCGCGGTGGTGGACCCAGTGCGCGGCGCGGGCGGTGAGCAGGACGGCGAGGAGCACCAGGGAGAGCGCCCAGACGACGGTGCAGGCCGTGCGCACTCCGGTGAACTGGTACGGCAGGGCGGCGCCCGCGTTGGCGATGATGGCGGTGCCCATGACGGAGGCGTACCAGTTCGGTCCGAGGTGACGGACCGCGGGGACGCGGGCGGCGGCGAGGCCGGTGCCGGTGGATGCGGCGGAGTGTGCGGTGGTGACCATGGGTCCACGGTCGTACGGGGCGACGGGCGCCACCAGGGAGCACTCTTCTATGGGCGCATAAGCTGGCCTTATGAGCACGTCGTCACCCACACCCGCCACGCCTCCCACGTCCCCCGTGCCCACGGAGGCACCGCTCGCCCACCGTGTGCCCGACCTCGGGGCGCTGCAGCTGCTGCTCGCGGTGGCCCGGCTCGGCAGTCTCGGGCGGGCCGCGCGGGAGCTGGGCATCACGCAGCCCGCGGCGAGCAGCAGGGTACGCGCCATGGAGCGGCAGCTGGGCGTCGCCCTCGTCGACCGGTCGCCCCGCGGCTCGCGCCTGACCGCCGCGGGGGCCCTGGTGACCGACTGGGCGGGGCGGATCGTGGAGGCGGCGGAGGCCTTCGACGCGGGCGCGCAGGCGCTGCGCGACCGGCGCGACTCGCGGCTGCGGGTGGCGGCGAGCATGACGATCGCCGAGTATCTGCTGCCGGGCTGGCTGATCGCCCTGCGCACCCAGCGGCCGGACACGGCGGTGTCGCTGCTCGCGGACAACTCCGCCGCGGTCGCGTCCCGGCTCCTCGCGGGGGAGGCGGACCTCGGTTTCGTGGAGGGGCTCACCGTGCCGGGCGGGCTCGACGAGGTGGTCATCGCACACGACCGCCTGGTCGTCGTGACGGCGCCGGGACACCCGTGGGCGCGGCGCAGGAAGCCGCTCGCCGCCGAGGAGTTGGCGGCGACCCCGCTGATCCTGCGCGAGGAGGGCTCGGGCACCCGGCAGGTCCTCGACGCGGCGCTCGGCGGCCTCGCCCGTCCCCTCATCGAGCTGTCCTCGACGACCGCGGTGAAGGCCTCGGCCGTGAGCGGCGCGGGCCCCTCGGTCCTGAGCGAGCTCGCGGTGGGCGAGGAGCTCGCGGCGCGGCGTCTGGTGGAGATCCCGCTCGCGGACGTGCGGCTGCGCAGGGAGCTGCGGGCGGTCTGGCCGACGGGGCATCGGCCCGCGGGGCCGGGGCGGGATCTGTTGGCGTTGACGCGGAGCGGGACGGGGGTGCGGGGGGCGTAGGCGCTGCCGCATTCCTGTTCCCCGGGCGAGTGTCCGGCGTGATCTCCGCATCCGGATCCGGATCCGCCCCCCCGCATCCGCCCCCCCCGCATCCCCCCGGCATCCGGCAGGCAAACAAACTGTTCACAATGAACTGTTGACTACGGGTCGTGTGTGGATCCATGCTGGACGCATGCCGAATCCCGAACAGCCGCCGCACCCCGAGCAGTCGCCGAACCCCGACCCCTTCGCCCCGCCGCACCCCGAACAGGCCCGCGCCCAGCGTGTGTACGCGGCCCTGATGCGCATCGCCGAGCGGCACGCCGCCGACGACGAGCAGCGCGGGCGGCAGGTCCACCCCACCGTCATCGGCCCGCACGAAGCGGTCCGGCTCGTGTCGTTCCTGATGAGCGGCGCCGCCCGGCCCGTCGACGGCGAGCCGGAGGTGGACCACGCCGACATCACGGCGGCACTGACCCTCCTGCCGCTGGTCCGCGGTGAGCTGGACGAGCTGGAGACCGGCCTCCTCCAGATGGCGCGCGGGCGCGGCATGACCTGGCCGGAGGTCGCCTTCGGCCTCGGCCTCGGCACCCCGCAGGCGGCCCGGCAGCGGTACGAGCGGCTGGTCGCGCGCACGGGAGGCGGAGAGGAGTAGGCCCGCCGGGTTCGCGGTGCCCGGTGGGCGCGGGAAAATCCCTGGCGGCAGGGGGTGGAGGGCCCTCACCATGGGGCGCATGATCCCCACCGCGCCTCCGGCCACCGGCGTCCGCACCCCCTGGCAGCACCTCCCCGCGCGCGTCCGCGGCGCGCTGGAGGCCGAGCTCGGTGCGCCCGTGGTCGACGCGGTGACGCAGAGCGGCGGATTCTCGCCCGGGGTCGCCGCCCGGGTGCGGCTCGGCGACGGCCGGCGCGCCTTCGTCAAGGCCGTCAGCTCCGAGGGCAACCCCGCCAGCCCCGCCCTGCACCGCGCCGAGGCCCGGCACTCCGCGGCCCTGCCGGAGTCCGTGCCCGCGCCCCGGCTCCTCGCCTCCTACGACGACGGCACCTGGGTCGCCCTCGCCTTCGAGGAGGTCGAGGGGCGTCAGCCCGAAGTGCCGTGGCGCGCCGCCGAGTTCGAGCGCGTGCTCGACGCCGTGGCGCAGCTCGCGCGGGCCCTGACGCCCGCGCCCTTCGACGCCCCGTCCGTCGTCGAGGCGGAGGCGGAGAGCTTCCGCGGGTGGGAGCAGCTGATCGAGGCCGGGGCCGAGGGCGACGAGCGGCTCGACCCCTGGGCCCGCCGCAACCTGCGTGCCCTCGCCGAACTCGCCGCCGACTGGCCCGAGTTCGCGGCGGGCGACACCCTCGCCCACGGCGACCTGCGCGCCGACAACATGCTCCTGACCGCCGGGGACGGCACCCGGGGCGAGGGGCGCGTCGTCTTCGTCGACTGGCCGCACGCCGTGCGCGCCGCGCCCTGGTTCGACCTGCTGGTCATGCTGCCGTGCGTGCGGGCGCAGGGCGGACCCGACCCGGAGGCCGTCTTCACCGCCCACCCCGTGGGCCGCGACGCCGACCCGAAGGGTGTGACCGCCACGCTCGCCGCCCTCGCCGGGTACTTCGTACGGGGATCCCTGCAGCCCGGCCCGCCGGGCCTTCCGACCCTGCGCGCCTTCCAGGGTGCCCAGGGCGCGGCCGCCCTGGACTGGCTCAGGACGCGGCTCGGACCAGCGCTGCCATGACGCGCGTGTCCTCGCCCATCTCCGGGTGCCACTGAACGCCCAACGCCCAGGCGGGCGAGGGGAGTTCGACGGCTTCGACGGTGCCGTCCGCCGCGTGGGCCGAGGCCGTGAGGCCCCGCCCCAGGCGGTCGACGGCCTGATGGTGGTAGGTCGGCACGTCCGTGGAGGCGTCCGGCGCGATCGAGGCGTAGAGCGTGCCGGGCACCGGCTTCACCGGGTGCGTGCCGAACACGCCGACCCGCTCCACGTGCCCCTCCAGGTGCTGGACCAGCGTCCCGCCGAGCGCCACGTTCATCAGCTGCATGCCCCGGCAGATGCCGAGCAGCGGCGTGCCGGACGCCAACGCCGCCTCGATCAGGGCGAGTTCCCAGGTGTCCCGCTCCCGCGCGGGCGGCCCGGTCCGCTCCTCGCGCTCCGCGCCGTACCGCACGGGTTCGACGTCGGGGCCGCCCGCGACGACCACGCCGTCGAGCCGGGCGACGACGGACGCCGCGTACGCGGGATCGTCCGGCGGCAGCATCACGGCGATGCCGCCCGCCGCCTGCACGAGGCGCGGGTATCCCGCGGGCAGCAGGGCCGCGGGCAGCTCCCACACGCCCCAGCTCGCCTTGGACTCCAGATAGGTGCTGACCCCGATCAGCGGCCTGCCGCTCACTGCGCTCTCCCTCACCGTTCTCGCTCGCCTCTCCCTCTCCGCTGTGATCAGTTGTTCTCCGCTGTGATCAGTCGCGTTCCAACTCTGCCTCGGCCGCCGCAAGCGCAGCGAACTCCTCCTCCGGCGCGCGGGCCACCAGGTGCTTGCGGCTGTAGATCCCGAAGTAGGCGATGGCGACCACGTACACCGCGAGCGCGATGAACGCCGCCGTCACGTCCACCAGGAACGTCGCGACCAGCGCCGCGCAGGCGAGGACCAGCGCCACGGACGACGTCAGGACGCCGCCGGGCGTGCGGTAGGGGCGCTCCAGGTCCGGTTCGCGGCGGCGCAGCACGATGTGCGAGAGCGACATCAGGGCGTACGAGATGGTCGCGCCGAACACCGCGACGTTCAGCATGCGGGCGCCGTCCCCGGTCGCCGCGGCGAGCCCGAAGCCGATCGCGCCCGGCACGAGCAGGCCCAGGTAGGGGGCCTTGCGGCTGCTGGTGAGCGAGAGGAAGCGGGGGAGGTAGCCGGCCCGGGAGAGCGCGAAGAGCTGGCGCGAGCCCGCGTAGATGAGGGAGAAGAAGGAGGCCACCAGGCCCGCGAGCCCCGCGTAGTTGACGATGCGGCTGAGCGTCGTCGCCTCGCCGCCCGGCTGCAGCGCCTCCACCAGCGGGTTGCCCGCGTCCTGGATCGCGTTCGCGCCGCGTGCGCCGGCCGAGGCGAAGAAGGTGAGGAGCGCGAGCACGACGAGGATCGCCATCGACCAGCGGATCGCGCGCGGCAGCGTGCGGGCGGGGTCCTTGGTCTCCTCGGCCGCCAGCGGTACACCCTCGACGCCGAGGAAGAACCACATGCCGAACGGGAACGCCGCCCAGATGCCCAACAGCCCCATCGGCAGCCAGGAGTTGGCGCCGAAGGCGGAGGCGTCGACCGGGATGTCGTCGAGCCTGGAGGCGTCGAAGTCCATGAACGCGCCGACCGCGAAGACCAGCAGCGCCGCCACCGCGATGCCGGTGACGACGAAGCTGAAGCGCAACGCCTCGCCCACGCCCCACAGATGGATGCCGATGAAGATCACGAAGCAGGTCAGATAGACGGGCCAGCCGGACGTCAGGCCGAACAGGCCGAGCGACTCGACGTAGTCGCCGATGAAGATGGAGATGGCCGCGGGTGCCAGCACGTACTCGATGAGGATCGCCGTGCCGGTGAGGAAGCCGCCCCACGGGCCGAGCGCGCGGCGCGCGAAGCCGTAGCCGCCGCCCGCCGTCGGCAGGACGGACGACAGCTCGGCGAGGGAGAAGACCATGCACGCGTACATCACGCCCATCAGGCCCATCGCGATGCCGAGGCCGCCGAAGCCGCCCTCGGCGAGGCCGAAGTTCCAGCCCGAGTAGTCGCCGGACACGACATAGGCGACGCCGAGTCCGGTGAGCAGCAGCCAGCCCGCGCTGCCCCGGCGGAGCGTTCTGCGCTCCAGATAGTCGTCCGCCGGTTCGGCGGCGCTCGGCTTGTTGGACTCCACGGTCATGGCACGGCTCCTATGCGGCGGCGCTGCGGGCTTGGCGGGTGACTCAATGGAACGGATCCACACCTTTGCCGTGCCGGGTGGGAGAAATCAAGCCCCGTGCGTTACACCGCGGTTAATCGCACCTCACCCGCCCTCGGACGCGGCTCAGGTGAGGAAGCCCCGCAGCAGGGCCGCCGTCCCCGCG
This sequence comes from Streptomyces sp. NPDC025651, assembly GCF_055558735.1. Lineage (NCBI taxonomy): Bacteria > Bacillati > Actinomycetota > Actinomycetes > Kitasatosporales > Streptomycetaceae > Streptomyces > Streptomyces sp. NPDC025651. The sequence continues at coordinate 217,294 of NZ_JBVHLZ010000007.1, read as the reverse complement.
CAGTGCTCCCGCATCATCTCCCGCGCGCCGTCCGCGTCCCCGTCGAGCACGGCCTCGACCAGCGCGGTGTGCTGGCGCTGGGAGTGCTCCAGGTTCCGCACCAGGAGCGGGATGCAGTCGAGCAGGTCGTTGACGGTGGCCCGCACCGCCGCGTACTGCGCGGTGAGCGTCGGCGAACCGGACAGTTCGGCGAGCGTGAGGTGCAGCAGCGTGTCCAGCCTGCGGTACTCCGCAAGAGGGGCGTCGCGGGTCTGCGCGAGCGCCGCGCGCAGCCGGTCCGCCTGTTCGTCGCCCAGGCCGTGCGCCGCGCACAGCCCGGCCGCCCCCACCTCAAGGACCTCGCGGAAGCGCAGCGCGTCCTCGACGTCGACGTCCGCGACCCTGCGCCGCAGTTCGTCCTCGCCCGCCGCCTCGGGGCGCGGCCGCACGAACGTGCCGCCGTAGCGCCCGCGGCGCGACTCGACGAGGCCCTGGTCCTGCAGCACCTTCAGGACCTCGCGCAGCGTGACCCGGCTGATGCCGAGACGGTCGGCCAACTCCCGCTCCGACGGCAGGCGTTCGCCGCCGGGCACCAGGCCGAGGCGGACCACCTGGAGGATCTGCTCCAGGGCCTCCTCGAAGCCGTTGCCCGCCCGCACCGGGCGAAGGACCTGCGTCAGCCGGTCGTCGTCCGCCGCGGTGCCCTCTTCCGTGTGCGACATGCCCGTACCCCCTTCCCAAGCAATGGTTCTCCGCAATACCTTATGGCTCCCGGCTGACCCAAGGAGGCTTTTCCCGTGGCAGACCGCACACCACCGCTCGCCGTCGAGGAGCTCCGCTCCCTCGTCGCGAGCGGCGAGATCGACACTGTCGTCCTGGCCTTCCCCGACATGCAAGGGCGGCTCCAGGGCAAGCGGTTCGCCGCCCGCTTCTTCCTCGACGAGGTCCTCGAACACGGCACGGAGGGCTGCAACTACCTCCTCGCCGTCGACACGGAGATGAACACCGTCGACGGATACGCGATGTCCTCCTGGGACCGCGGTTACGGCGACTTCGCCATGCACGCCGACCTGAGCACCCTGCGCCGGGTCCCCTGGAACGAGGGCACCGCGATGCTGATCGCGGACCTCGCGTGGAACGACTCCTCGCCCGTCGTGGCCGCGCCCCGGCAGATCCTGCGCCGCCAGCTGGAGCGGCTCGCGGAGCTCGGCCTCACCGCCCACGTGGGCACGGAGCTGGAGTTCATCGTCTTCAAGGACACCTACGAGCAGGCCTGGGACGCGGGCTACAAGGACCTCACGCCCGCCAACCAGTACAACATCGACTACTCCGTCCTCGGGACCGGCCGGATCGAACCGCTCCTGCGCCGCATCCGCAACGACATGTCGGCCGCCGGGCTCGTCGTCGAGTCGGCCAAGGGCGAGTGCAACCCGGGCCAGCACGAGATCGTTTTCAAGTACGACGAGGCCCTGGTCACCTGCGACCAGCACGCCATCTACAAGACCGGCGCCAAGGAGATCGCGGCCCAGGAGGGCGTCTCGCTCACCTTCATGGCCAAGTTCAACGAGCGCGAGGGCAACTCCTGTCACATCCACCTCTCGCTCCAGGACGCCGAAGGCAACAACGCCATGGCGGGCTCCTCCGACGACCCGGGAGGCATGTCGCCCGTCATGCGGCACTTCCTCGCGGGCCAGCTGGTGGCGCTGCGCGACTTCTCCCTCCTGTACGCGCCCAACATCAACTCCTACAAGCGCTTTCAGCCCGGCTCCTTCGCGCCGACCGCCGCCGCGTGGGGCTACGACAACCGCACCTGCGCGCTGCGCGTCGTCGGCCACGGCCGTTCCCTGCGCTTCGAGAACCGGCTGCCCGGCGGCGACGTCAACCCGCACCTCGCGGTCGCCGGGCTGGTCGCCGCGGGTCTGTACGGCATGGAGCAGAAGCTCGAACTGCCCGACGAGTGCACCGGGAACGCCTACACCGGCGACTACGAACACGTCCCCACCACCCTGCGCGAGGCCGCCGAGCTCTGGGAGAACAGCCCCGTCGCCAAGGCCGCCTTCGGCGACGAAGTGGTCGCGCACTACCGCAACATGGCGCGGGTCGAGCTGGACGCCTTCGACTCCGCGGTGACCGACTGGGAGCTCCGCCGCTCCTTCGAACGCATGTGAGGAACGACTTGCTGCAGGTACTCAACCCGGCGACCGAAGAGGTCGTCGCGTCCGTCCCCGCCGCCACCGCGGCAGACGTCGACGCCGCCGTCCTCCGGGCCGCGAGGGCCCAGGAGAAGTGGGCGGCCACCGCCCCCGCCGACCGCGCGCGCCTCCTGCGCCGCTTCGCCGCCGCCGTCGACGAACACGTCGAGGAACTGGCCCGGTTGGAGGTCCGCGAGGCCGGGCACGTCATCGGCAACGCCCGCTGGGAGGCGGGCAACGTCCGCGACCTGCTCGACTACGCGGCCGGGGGAGTGGAGCGCCTGAACGGCCGTCAGATCCCCGTGCCCGGCGGCCTGGACGTGACGATCCTCGAACCCCTCGGTGTCGTCGGCGTCATCGCGCCCTGGAACTTCCCGATGCCGATCGCGGCCTGGGGCACGGCCCCCGCCCTCGCGGCCGGCAACGCCGTGCTCCTCAAGCCCGCGGAGACGACCCCGCTCACCGCGCTGCGCCTGGCCGAACTCGCCCTGGAGGCAGGCCTTCCCGAGCACCTCTTCCAGGTCCTGCCCGGCACCGGCGCCGAGGCGGGCAACGCCCTCGTCGAGCACCCCGGCGTCGCCAAGATCGTGTTCACCGGCTCCACCGGCGTGGGCAAGCAGATCATGGCCAGGTGCGCCGACCGCGTGAAGCGCGTGACCCTCGAACTCGGCGGCAAGAGCCCGAACATCGTCTTCGCCGACGCCGACGTGGAGGCCGCCGCGCTCGCCGCGCCCGGCTCCTTCCTCGACAACTCCGGCCAGGACTGCTGCGCCCGCACCCGCATCCTGGTGCAGCGCTCCGCGTACGACCGTTTCGTCGAGGTCCTGGCGCCCGCCGTCGCGTCGTACGTCGTCGGGGACCCGGCCGACGAGAAGACCCAGATGGGCCCGCTGATCTCCAAGTCCCAGCTGGAGCGCGTGCGTTCGTACGTCGCCCCGGGCTCCGGCATCCACGGGTCCGCGCCCGAGGGCCCCGGCTTCTGGTTCCCGCCGACGCTGCTCACCGACGTCGCCCCGGACGCGCCCGTCGCCGTCGAGGAGGTCTTCGGGCCGGTCGCCGTCGTCATCCCCTTCGAGGACGAGGCCGACGCGATCCGGCTCGCCAACGCCACCGAGTACGGCCTGTCCGGCTCGATCTGGACCCGGGACGTCGGCAGGGCGCTGCGCGTCTCGGGGGCCGTGCGGGCCGGGAACCTGTCCGTCAACTCCCACTCCAGCGTGCGCTACTGGACCCCCTTCGGGGGCTACAAGCAGTCCGGGCTCGGCCGCGAGCTCGGCCCGGACGCGCTGACCGCCTTCACCGAAACCAAGAACGTCTTCATCAGCACGGAAAGCACGGAGGCCTGAGCACCCATGACCGAAGACAACATCTGCCGCCGTCTCGTGGGCCGCACCGCCGTCATCACAGGAGCCGGCAGCGGCATCGGCCTCGCCACCGCGCGCCGCCTCGCCTCCGAGGGCGCCCACGTCGTCTGCGGCGACATCGACGAGAGCGCGGGCAAGGCGGTCGCCGACGAGGTCGGCGGGATCTTCGTGAAGGTCGACGTGACCGACGCCGAGCAGGTCGAGGCGCTCTTCAAGACGGCCTTCGACACCTACGGCTCCGTCGACGTGGCCTTCAACAACGCGGGCATCTCGCCGCCCGACGACGACTCCATCCTGGAGACGGGCCTGGAGGCCTGGAAGCGCGTCCAGGAGGTCAACCTCACCTCCGTGTACCTGTGCTGCAAGGCCGCCATCCCCTACATGCGGCGCCAGGGCAAGGGCTCCATCATCAACACCGCGTCCTTCGTGGCGCGGATGGGCGCGGCGACCTCCCAGATCTCCTACACCGCGTCCAAGGGCGGCGTCCTGGCCATGTCCCGTGAGCTGGGCGTGCAGTTCGCCCGCGAGGGCATCCGCGTCAACGCGCTCTGCCCGGGCCCGGTCAACACCCCGCTCCTTCGGGAGCTGTTCGCCAAGGACCCCGAGCGCGCGGCCCGCCGCCTCGTACACATCCCCGTGGGCCGCTTCGCCGAGGCCGAGGAGATGGCGGCCGCGGTGGCCTTCCTCGCCAGCGACGACTCCTCGTTCGTGAACGCCACGGACTTCCTCGTGGACGGCGGTCTCACCGGGGCGTACGTCACCCCGCTGTAGGCCCATCGGGCACAGCCCCCGCAGTTCACCCAGCAGCCACCCACCCGTCAGCCGGGCGTCGCACGACGCCCGGCTGACCTGCGTAAACACTGGAGCGTGTTCGTGAACTTCAAGCGCCGCGCCGCCGCGGCCACCGCCGTACTCGCCGTCGCCGGAGCCGGTCTCGTCACCGTCCAGGCCACCGCGGAAGCCACGCAGCCCGACGCCGCCCACGCGCGGCCGAAGGCCTGCCCCGACCTCACCGTCTCGAAGGGCTGGTACGGCGACAACAAGGCGCGGCTCCAGCGCATGGTGGACCAGTACGGCCGCTGCGGCGAGGGCGCCCGCGAGGGCGGCGCCAAGCCGGTGGCCACCTTCGACTGGGACAACACCGTCATCAAGAACGACATCGGCGACGCCACCATGTTCTGGCTGCTGCGCAACGGCAAGATACGCACGCCCGAGCGGGCCGACTGGCGCACCACGAGCCGCTACCTCACCGCCCCGGCGGCCAAGGCCCTGGCGAAGGCCTGCCCCGCCACCGCCACCACCCTGCCCACGCACCGGAACGCCGCCTGCGCCGACGAGATCCTCTCCGTCTACAGCGAGGGCGCCACGACCTCCGGCAGGGCCGCCTTCGCGGGCTTCGACCACCGCCGCATGGAGCCGCAGTACGCCTGGCTCGCCCAGCTCACCCGCGGCTGGTCGACGCGCCAGGTCAGGCACTTCGCGGCCGCCGCCCGCACGGAGAACCTCGCCGCGCCCGTCGGCACCGAGCAGAAGGTCGGCACCCACAAGGTCACCGGCTGGGTCCGCTACTACGACCAGCAGCGCGACCTGATCCGCACCCTCAAGAAGGCCGGCTTCGAGGTGTACGTCGTCTCCGCGTCGCCCGAGCCGATCGCCGAGGTGTGGGGCAGGGGCGCGGGCATCGACGCGCGGCACACCCTCGGCATCCGCAACGTCACCGCGCACGGCAAGCACACCGCCCGCCTCAAGGGCTGCGGCACCGTGCGGGACGGCGACGACTCGATGATCACGTACATCGACGGCAAGCGCTGCTGGATCAACCAGGAGATCTTCGGGGTGCGCGGCGCCGCCGCCGAGAAGGTCCAACCGGCCGCCAGGCGCCAGGTGTTCGCGGCGGGCGACTCCGACACCGACGTCTCGTTCCTGCGCGACGCCACCGGTCTGCGCCTGGTCCTGAACCGCAACAAGAACGAGCTGATGTGCCGCGCCTACGAGAACGGCGACGGCCGCTGGCTGGTCAACCCCATGTTCATCGAGCCCAAGGGCAAGAAGGCCGACCCCTACCCGTGCGCCACCACCGGCTACACCGAACGGGACGGCAAGGAAGGGCCGGTGCGCCGTACGGACGGTTCCGTGATCCCCGATCAGAGGGACTCGGTGTACGGGACGCCTCCGGCATCGTCAGCCTCGTAGGACTGATGTACGGTCCACTCACATGCGTAACAGAAACATTTTGGCGCTGACCCTGGCCGCGGCCGCCACCCTGGCGGCCGTGCCGGCAGCTCTCCCCGCGGCCGCCGCCACGCCCGCGAACTCCCGCACCTCCGGTGGGCATTGCCCCCAGCTCTCGAAGAAGCTGGAGTGGCACGGCACCAACCGCGCCAAGCTCCAGCGGACCATCGACGAGCGCGGCACCTGCGCCAACCCGGACCTGGGGCACGGCAGGAGCAAGCGCCCGGTCGCCGCGTTCGACTGGGACAACACCATCACCAAGAACGACGTGACCGACGCGACCATCGCCTGGGCGCTGCGGCACGACAAGATCCTGCGACCCAAGAGCTGGAAGTCCACCAGCAAGTGGATGACCGACGACGCCGACCGCGCGCTCACCCAGGCGTGCGGCACGAAGGTGCCCGTCGGCAAGCCGCTGCCCACCTCCACCAACAAGGCCTGCGCCGACGAGATCTTCGAGGTCCGCGAGGACGGGAAGACGATGAGCGGCGCCGCGGCCTTCGCGGGCACGTGGGACCACCGGCACACCGTCCCGCAGTACGCCTGGGTGCCGCAGCTCTTCGCCGGGCACACCGTCCGCGAACTGGAGACATACGCCGCGAAGGCCCGCAAGGAGGCCCTCGCCGCCCCGGTCGGCGCCACGCAGACCGTCGGCACGCACAAGATCCCCGGGTACGTCCGCTACTACGACCAGCAGCGCGACCTGATCCGCACGCTCAAGAGGGCCGGGTTCGACGTCTACATCGTCTCGGCGGGCTCGGAGCCGGTGGCCGAGGTGTGGTCGAAGAGTGTCGGCATCGACCGCAAGCACACGATCGCGATCCGCTCGGTCCTGGACCGCAAGGGCCGCATCACCACCTGGAACCAGGGCTGCGGCGGCGTCCCCGTCAACAAGGGCGAGGCCATCCCGTACATCGACGGCAAGCGCTGCTGGATCAACCAGGAGATCTTCGGGATCAAGGGCAAGAAGGCCTGGGAGAAGCAGGACTTCGCGCACCGCATCGCGCTCGGCGGCGGCGACGCCGACACGGACGTGACCTTCGTCGGCGACGCCACCGGCGCGCACCTCGTCCTGAACCGCAACAAGAGCGAGTTCATGTGCCGGGCGTACGACAACGAGGACGGCCGCTGGGTCGTGAACCCCATGTTCATCGAGCCGATGCCGCAGAAGAGCGGCACCTACCCATGCTCGACCGCCGCCTACAACGAGCACGACGGGAGCAAGGGTCCCGTGCTGCGGGAGGACGGCTCGGTGGTGCCGGACCAGCGGGACTCGGTGTACTGATCGTCGGGCGAAGTCCTAGAGTGCCGGGATGAGCATGTCGCCGCCGCCCGGCTGGTATCCGGACCCCCACCAGCCCTCCGTTGAGCGCTGGTGGGACGGGTCCGCGTGGACCGAGCACCGGCGCGCGCCCGAGAACGCCCAAGCCGCCCCGGAACAGCAGGGGTTCGGGCCGCCCCAGGCCACGACCTCCGTCATGCCGGTGACGTCGGCGGGCGGCGGTGGCCGGGCGAAGGTCGTCGCGCTGACCGTCGCCGCGGCCGTCCTCGTCGCAGCGATCGTCACGGGCGCCGTCGTCCTCGGCAAGGACGACGGCGACCCGGAGGGCGGCGGCCCCGCGCCGACCACACCCGCGGCCACGAGCCCGACGCCGTCCGCCACGCAGAGGACGGCGTCGCCCTCGCCGTCCGACCCCGACCCGGACACCCTCGTCGACGACCTGAACGGCATCACGCTCCCCGTCCCCGAGGGCTGGGAGAAGGACGACGACAGCTTCGGCGGCGGCGCGACCATCCAGACGCCGGACATCGTCGACTGCCCGGGCGACTCCGGACTCTGCCGCGAGGGCACCGTCACGTCGAGCACCGCGACGGGCACGAACGAGACCGACCCCAAGGCCCTCGCCCGCGGCGACATCAAGGACGCCGCCGACGCCGTCTACGACAAGGACAAGCTGGACAAGCAGCCCTACGGCGGCATCACCGGCACCAAGAAGGTGAAGGAAGGCCAGGTCGCGGTCGCGGGCCGCAGCGGCTACTTCGTGCGCTGGCGCGTCCACACCGCCAAGGGCGACGGCGGCTACGTCCAGTCGCTCGCCTTCGCGTCGAGCGTCGGCTCCGAGTCCATGGTCATCGTCCGCTTCGCCGTCGGCGCGGGAGACGGGGCGCCGCCGGTCTCCGTCATGGACGAGATCACCGACGGGATCCGCTCGGTCGACGACAGCGCGACGGGCGGCGGCGTGGGCGACGACGTGGGCGCGACGCCCTGAGGCGCCGCGCGGCTCACAGGAACGTGTGCCCCTCGCCCCGGTACGTCGGGACGCTCGCCGTCACCTTGTCGCCCTCCACCAGGTGCAGGGTCTCGAACCGCTCGCACAACTCCCCGGCCTTGGCGTGCCGGAACCACACCTTGTCGCCGATCAGCAGGTCGTCCGCCGCGGGGCCGTGCAGCGGCGTCTGCACCTCGCCCGCGCCCTCCTGCGGGTCGTACCGCAGCCCCTCCGGGAGGTACGGCACGGGCGAGCGGTCGGCGCCCGCGACACCCGACGCGGGGTAGCCGCCGCCGAGCACCGTCACGATCCCCGCGCCGGGCCGCCGCACCACGGGCTGCGCGAAGAGCGCGGCGGGGCGCCCGCTGAACGAGGTGTAATGGTCGAAGAGCCTCGGTACGAAGAGGCCCGACCCCGCGGCGATCTCCGTCACCGCGCGCTCCGCCGCCGTGTGCTGCACGCTGCCGGTGCCGCCGCCGTTCACGAACTCCAGGTCCGGCGCGACCGCCCGCACGGCACCGATGGTCTCCGCGCGGCGCGCGGCCAGCTCCCTGCGGGCCGCGGTCTGCATCATCCGGATCGCCCGCGAGCGCGCGGGATGCCCCTCGACGGCGTCTCCGACTCCCGCCACATGCCCTTCGTACGCCATGACGCCCACGAGCCGGAAGCCGGGCCGCCGGGCGATGGCGCGGGCCAGGGCGGCGACCTGCACGGGCGAGTGCAGCGGTGAACGCAGCGCGCCGATCCGCACCTTGCCGCCGAGCACCTTGAAGGAGGTGTCCAACTCCAGGCAGACCCGCACCACTTCGGTCCCGCCGTTCCGTGCTTCGTCGATCAGCCGCAGCTGGGCCGGGTCGTCGATCATCACGGTCACCGCGGCCGCGAGCTTCGGGTCGGCGGTCAGTTCGGCGAAGGAGGCGCGGTCGGCCGAGGGGTAGGCGAGCAGTACGTCCTCGAAGCCGGAGCGGGCCAGCCAGATCGACTCGGCGAGCGTGAACGACATGATCCCGGCGAATCCGTCGCGGGCCAGGACCCGTTCGAGCAGGGCACGGCAGCGTACGGACTTGCTCGCGACCCGGATCGGCTTGCCCACGGCTCGGCGCAGCAGATCGTCGGCGTTGGCGTCGAAGGCGTCCAGATCGACGATGGCGACGGGGGCGTCGAGGTGTGCGGTGGCCCGGTCGTAGCGGGCTCGGTCTGCGGCACGGCCAGTCATGGGCGAAGCCTGCCAGACGCGATTACCCGAGGGTAGGGGGATGATCCGGGCAGATCGCCCGGGGGTGCGGACTGAGTTCCCTCGCGACCTGCGTCTGCCCGTAGAGTGACGCGCACGGAGCCCGGCCGAGCGACGCGTACCGCGCCACGCGGAGCCGAGTGTTCCGGCAGGTCGAGCGCGAGGAAACGGGGGAGCATGAGCACGGAGGCGCCTCGCGGCCCCATCCCCCCGCGCCCCACCACGCCGCCCCGCCCGGCGGCCCCGCCCGCGCCGCCGGAAGAGCCGCCGCCCGCCCCCTCCGCCCGCTTCCCCGACGTCCCACCACCGGTCGGCGAGGACTGGGTGCTCGGCGCCCCTCGCCCTGCGGCGGACGACGCCCCCGATGCCGCGGCCGCCGCCCCGGACGACGCCTCCGACGGAACGGCCGCGCGCATAAAGGACCTGCTGGCCCCCTTCGAAAAGGCCCGCACGGAACGGTCCGTGGGGTCCGGGGCGGAGCAGGACACCGCGGAGGACGACGCCGCGGAGCATGGCGGCACAGCGGAGGACGACGCCGCGATGCACCGCGCCGCGGTGCCCCACGTCGCGGTGTACGACACCGCGGAGCACGACAGCGCGGAGGAGCCCCCTCCGCCGCCTCCCGCGTCGGCCCGCCTGCCCGACGCCCCACCGAAGCCGGCCTTCGACGTGAAGCCGAGCACGTCCGACGCCACGACGCCCGCCGCCGCGCGCCCGGTTGTTCCGCCGCAGCCCTCCGCACCGCCCGCCGCGGGCGGGGAGCCGGGGGTGGACGGCGGCAAGGATCCCGCACCGCCCCGCGCCCCGAGGCCGGTTGTTCCGCCCCAACCTTGTGCCCCGCCCGCCGTCGCGGGGGAGTCGGGCGCCGCCCGTGCCGCCGAGTTCCCGGCAGGTCAGGTCCCGCCTCGGCGTTCTGCTGCCGCCTCGCGGTCTTCTGCCTTGCCTGCCGTGGAGGGGGAGTCGGGCGCCGCCCGTGCCGCGGAGTCCCCGGCAGGTCAGGTCCCGCCTCGGCGTTCTGCTGCCGCCTCGCGGTCTTCTGCCTTGCCTGCCGTGGAGGGGGAGTCGGGCGCCGCCCGTGCCGCGGAGTCCCCGGCAGGTCAGGTCCCGCCTCGGCGTTCTGCTGCCGCCTCGCGGTCTTCTGCCTCGCCCGCCATGGAGGGGGAGCCGAGCGCCGACCCCGCTGCCGAGTCCCCGGCAGGTCACGTCCCGCCCGCCGTCGCGGGAGAGCCGAGCGCCGACCGTGCCGCGGAGTCCCCGGCAGGTCACGTGCCGCCTCGGCGTCCCACCGCCGCCTCGCAGTCCTCCGCCCCGCCCGTCGCGGGCGAGGAGGCCGCCGCCCGGCTGCGACCCGTCGGCGATGGGGCGGCGGTGCCCGGTGTCGAAGGGGCGGGCCGTGCAACTGCCGCGCGGCGTGCGGTCGGTGCCGTCGATCTGACGCCGGGGCCCGGTACCGGGCGGCCCTTCGTGTTCTTCGCGCGGCCCGCGATGTACGACGACTCCACCACCCGGCTGCGCCCCGTCCGCGGCTGGGCAGGCCCCCGCGCGGCCGCCGCCGCGGCCTGCGCCGTCCTCGGGCTGGGCCTCATCGGCGGCGCGGTGACCGGGAGTTGGCTCACCGGCGAGTCCGTGGCCGGGGACACCACCCGCAGCGCCTACACCGTCACCGGCGAGCTCTGGCACAGCGTCCCCGTCGACCGGCTCTTCCCGCCCACCCTCAAGGGTGAGGGCGCGGGCCCCGGCGGCGCCGACCGCTCCTGGACCCGTATCGCCGTCGCCCCGGACAGCGGCTGCAAGGCCGCCTTCGACCCGCTGCTGCGCAAGGCCCTCGCGCCGGCCGGCTGTCTGAGGCTGCTCCGCGCCACGTACACCGACGCCACCCGCAGCCATGTCACCACCGTGGGGCTGCTGTTCACCAAGGCGGACGCCGACGCCATGAAGGCACTGCGGAACCGTTTCACGGAGGAGGGGCTCGACCGGCGCCCCGACCTCATGCCCCGCCCGTACGCGGCCAAGGGCACCGCGGCCGAGGACTTCGGCGACGCCCAACGCGCCTCCTGGACCGTGTCCGTGCTCCCGGACGCGCCCGTCGTCGCGTACGCGGTCTCCGGGTTCGCCGACGGCCGCACCGTCACGGACCCCGAGCCCGCCACCGAGGCCATGGGCACCAACACCACGTCGGCGCCCGCCCAGTCGGGCCTCGGCCACGAGGCGAAAGGCATCGCCGACCGCGTCGAGCGCGGCCTGCGCAAGACCATCGCGGCCGCGGAGAAGAAGGCGTGAAGGGCCGCAAGGAGAGTGCCCTGAGGAGCCGCAGGGAAGGTGCCATGAGGATCCGTCAGCCGTTCGTCGCCGCCGCGCTCGCCGCCTCGCTGGCGCTCCTCCCCGCCACCACCGCGCACGCCAACGACGGCATCCGCGCCCAGCAGTGGGCCCTCGACGCCATGCACACCAGCCAGGCCTGGCAGACCACCAAGGGCAAGGGCGTCACCGTCGCCGTCCTGGACACCGGCATAGACGCCGAGCACCCCGACCTCGCGGGCAACGTCCTCGAAGGCGAGGACATGGTCGGCTTCGGCGCCCGGCGCGGCGACCGCCCCTGGGCCCGGCACGGCACCGCCATGGCCGGCATCATCGCGGGCCACGGACACGGCCGAGGCCGCGGCGACGGCGTACTCGGCATCGCGCCCGAGGCCAGGATCCTGCCGGTCCGCGTGATCCTGGAGGACGGCGACCCCGCCCGCAGGAAGGCCCGCAACACCCGCGGCAACGCCCTGGCCGACGGCATCCGCTGGGCCGCCGACAACGGCGCGGACGTCATCAACCTCTCCCTGGGCGACGACTCCAAGTCCGCCCACCCCGAACCCGCCGAGGACGCCGCCGTGCAGTACGCCCTCAAGAAGGGCGTCGCCGTGGTGGCCTCCGCGGGCAACGGCGGCGAGCGCGGCGACCACGTCTCCTACCCGGCCGCCTACCCCGGGGTGATCGCGGCGACCGCCGTCGACGAGAACGGCAACCGCGCCTCCTTCTCCACCCGCCGCTGGTACGCCACCGTCGCCGCCCCCGGCGACGACATCGTCATCGCCGACCCCGACCGCAAGTACTACGAGGGCTGGGGCACCAGCGCGGCCGCCGCCTTCGTCTCCGGCGCCGTCGCCCTGATCCGCGCCGCCCACCCCGACCTGAGGCCCGCGCAGATCAAGCAGCTCCTGGAGCGCACCGCCCGTGACGTCCCGGCCGGCGGCCGGGACGACTCCCGGGGCTTCGGCCTCGTCGACCCGGCGGCCGCGCTCGCCCGCGCGGGCAGACTGAAGCCCGACGAACTGCGCACGACGGCGTACGGAGCGGAGTACTTCGGCCGAGGCCCGGACCCGGCGCAGGGCGACAGCGGCCCCGCGGGCTGGGTCGGCCCGGTCGCGGGCGGCCTCGGCGTCGCCCTGCTCGCCGCGGCGGTGTACCTGTGGCGCGGCCGACCGGTCCGAGGGCGCCCCGGCCTGCCCCGGTAGGGCCCGGCCCGTCCGTGCGGGAGTGCGCCTCTGTAGGGTCGCACCGTGGCGAACATGGCGAACAAGAACATTCCCGACCCGGGCTTCTCCGACGACGACGGCACCGCCGACCCGCGCCTTGCCGCGGCGCTCGCGGCCTGGTCGGCGGACCGCACGGCCCACGGCCCCGTCCTCGCGGCCCTGGCCGGCGCCCGGCTCCTCGTCCCCGTGGTCGCCGTGCTCGGCGAGGTCGAGGAGGACGAGAACGGGCTGCGCCGCGAGAAGACCAGCGACATGGCGGTCCCCACCCTCAAGGCGGGCGACCGCAAGGCGCTGCCCGCCTTCACGTCCATCGAGGCCCTCGCCCTGTGGGACCCGGCGGCCCGCCCCGTCGCCGTCCCGCTGCACCAGGCGCTCCAGGCCGCCGCCCACGAACAGGCCGACACGATCGTCCTGGACCTCGCGGGCCCCGTCCCCTACGAACTGGGCCGCTCCGCCCTGCTCGCCCTCGCCGAGGGCCGCGCCAGCGCCGACCCGCTCGCCGACCCCGCGGTCACCGACGCCGTGCGCGCGGCCGTCGCCGCCGAGCCCGCCGTCATCCGCGCCCACCTCGGCCCCGGCCACTCGGACGGCACCCTCGCCCTGGTCCTCGACCCGGCCGCGGACCCGGCCGACGCGGCCCAGCGGGTGGCGCGGCGGATCGCGGCCGACGAAACGCTGAGGGCCCGCCTGGTGCGCGGTCTCGACCTGGCACTCCTGCCGGCCGAGGCGACGCCACCGGGCGAGCCCCTCTACGTACGTACGGCGTGAGGGCTCAGCCGAAGACCGGGCCCGTGTACTTCTCGCCCGGGCCCTGACCCGGCTCGTCCGCCACCAGCGACGCCTCACGGAAGGCGAGCTGCAGCGACTTCAGGCCGTCACGCAGCGGCGCCGCGTGGAAGGAGCTGACCTCCGTGGCGCTCGCGTCGAGCAGTCCCGCCAGCGAGTGGATCAGCTTGCGGGCCTCGTCCAGGTCCTTGTGGCCCTCGCCGCCCTCGGCGAGGCCGAGGTTCACGGCCGCGGCGCTCATCAGGTGGACCGCCACCGTGGTGATCACCTCGACCGCGGGGACGTCCGCGATGTCACGGGTCAGGGTGTCGAAGTCGGGGGAGCCGCCGGAGGGGGACTCGGGGGTGGGGGTCGTCTCGCTCATGTCCCACACGATAAGCCGCGCCCCGGACGGCCCGAGCCGCGGGAGCGGGTGTGCACACTGGTTCGCTCCACCCCCGCGGAGCTGCTAACCTTGTGTAACGACCGGCTGGAGACCCGCGTGCCAACGCAAGGATCCGGCCCACAAGTGGAGGCTCCGATCTCCCACCTGGCCGCTCTCCGGAGCGGCGGGTCACCGGTCAGGCGACCGAAGTCCCCGAGGCTTCGGGCCGCATGATGTGCGCCCCGCGATCACCGCGGAGGTGCTCCGGTAGTACGTGGAGCCCCTTCCTGTGATCGGTCGGGGCATTTTTTGTGCACCGGCGCGGTTGGTCCAGAAAACAGACGTAACGCGGCTGTCCGCCAGACGGTCGCGTGGTGCTACCGAGGAGGATCCATCAGCGCCGAGCCCCGCATCAACGACCGGATTCGCGTTCCCGAGGTGCGACTTGTCGGTCCCAGCGGCGAGCAGGTCGGGATTGTTCCGCTTGCCAAGGCCCTGGAGCTTGCGCAGGAGTACGACCTTGACCTGGTCGAGGTCGCGGCGAACGCCCGTCCGCCCGTGTGCAAGCTCATGGACTACGGGAAGTTCAAGTACGAGTCGGCCATGAAGGCCCGTGAGGCGCGCAAGAACCAGGCGCACACGGTCATCAAGGAGATGAAGCTCCGGCCGAAGATCGACCCGCACGACTATGACACCAAGAAGGGTCACGTCGTCCGGTTCCTCAAGCAGGGCGACAAGGTCAAGATCACGATCATGTTCCGTGGTCGCGAGCAGTCCCGCCCCGAGCTGGGCTTCCGACTGCTGCAGCGTCTCGCTTCGGACGTCGAGGACCTCGGGTTCATCGAGTCGAACCCGAAGCAGGACGGCCGGAACATGATCATGGTCCTCGGTCCGCACAAGAAGAAGACCGAGGCGATGGCCGAGGCCCGTGAGGCCCAGGCGGCTCGCAAGGCGGACGCGAAGGCCAACCCGGGCCGCTCGCAGAACGCCTCCGAGGAGGAGCCTTCCGAGGCTCCCGCCGAGGCCCCGGCCGAGGCTCCCGCCGAGGCCTGATCCCCGGACGCAAGTCCGGGGATGCCAACTGACACACCATGACGCTCCGGGATGCCCGGTCTCACGACCGGGCATCGGAGCGCCACTGACGAGGAGAGAACGGCGCTATGCCGAAGAACAAGTCGCACAGCGGTGCCAGCAAGCGCTTCAAGGTCACCGGCTCCGGCAAGGTGCTCCGTGAGCGCGCCGGCAAGCGCCACCTGCTCGAGCACAAGTCGTCCCGTCTGACGCGTCGCCTCACCGGCAACGCCGAGATGGCCCCGGGCGACGCCAAGAAGATCAAGAAGCTTCTCGGCAAGTGAGCTCGGGTGCCGGACACGGCACCTGACCTCTGACCGGGACCCAATCGATACCGGGTCGTGTGAGTCCAACCACGGCCCCGCTACAAGGAGTTAACAAGTGGCACGCGTCAAGCGGGCAGTCAACGCCCACAAGAAGCGTCGGGCGATCCTCGAGCAGGCCAGCGGCTACCGCGGCCAGCGGTCGCGCCTGTACCGCAAGGCCAAGGAGCAGGTCACCCACTCCCTGGTCTACAACTACAACGACCGCAAGAAGCGCAAGGGCGACTTCCGTCAGCTGTGGATCCAGCGCATCAACGCCGCTGCCCGCGCCAACGGCATCACGTACAACCGCTTCATCCAGGGTCTGAAGGCCGCCAACATCGAGGTGGACCGCAAGATCCTCGCGGAGCTGGCCGTCAACGACGAGAACGCGTTCGCCGCGCTCGTCGAGGTTGCGCAGAAGGCGCTGCCGTCGGACGTCAACGCCCCGAAGGCTGCCGCCTGAGCTGTGCGTTTCTGAACGTCCCCGGACCCGCAGGCCGCAACGGCTTGCGGGTCCGAGTGCGTTCGGAGCCTTGTCTGCCGTCTTCTGTTCGCTGCCGTCCGCGGGTTTCTTGTGGCTGGTCGCGCAGTTCCCCGCGCCCCTTTCAGGGGCGCTTTGCCTAAGGTGAGTTTTATGGTTGCCGCCCCTGAGCTGATCTCTCCCAAGTCGCCCCGCGTCAGCGCCGCTCGGCGGCTGGCCAAGCGGAATTTCCGGGGGAAGGAGCGGCTGTTTCTCGCCGAGGGGCCGCAGGCCGTGCGGGAGGCCGCCGGGCACGGGGAGACGCTCGTCGAGCTGTTCGCCACCGTCGACGCCGCCGAGCGCTACGCCGACATCGTGGGGGAGGCCCGCGCGGCCGGGGCCCGGGTGCACCTCGCCGACGAGGACGTCATCGCCGACATCTCGACGACCGTCACCCCGCAGGGGCTCGTCGGCGTCTGCCGGTTCCTCGACGTGCCCTTCGAGGAGATCCTCGCCGCCAGGCCCAGGCTCGTCGCCGTCCTCGCGAACGTCCGTGACCCCGGGAACGCCGGGACCGTGCTGCGCTGCGCCGACGCCGCGGGCGCCGACGCCGTGATCCTCACGGACGCCTCGGTGGACCTCTACAACCCCAAGTCGGTGCGGGCTTCGGTCGGTTCGCACTTCCATCTGCCGGTCGCGGTCGGCGTCCCCGTCGAGCAGGCCGTGCAAGGGCTCAAGGACGCGGGCGTACGCGTCCTCGCCGCCGACGGCGCGGGCGAGGACGACCTCGACACGGAACTCGACAAGGGCACCATGGGCACCCCCAGCGCCTGGATCTTCGGCAACGAGGCCTGGGGACTGCCGGAGGAGACCCGCGCACTCGCCGACGCGGTGGTGCGCGTTCCGATCCACGGCAGAGCCGAAAGCCTCAACCTCGCGACGGCCGCGGCCGTGTGCCTCTATGCGTCCGCCCGTGCACAGCGTGCCGCCGGAGGGTGCCGCTCCGTCACATCGAGCTAGTAGTGTGACGGGCTCGGGGGCCCTCCCCCAAGCTCTCGGCTTCGCTCGAGCAGGGAGGTACCCCACCGCCGGTCCGAGAGGGTGGAGTTCGGGGAATGAGTGTCGGCACGAGCAGAGCACCGGGAGTACAGGACCTCGTCCGTGCTCGCGCGGACCGCTGCGGTCCCGGTGAACTCGGCGACCTCGGACTCGACCCGGACGAACTGCCGGACGGGCTCGTCGTCGCGGACGAGATGGGCCGGGTCATCTGCTTCAACGCGGCGGCGGTACGGATCACCGCGGTCCCCGCGGCCGAGGCTCTCGGCGCCTCCCTGGAGCGCGCGCTGCCCTTAGAGGACCTCGAGGGCCGCCGCTGGTGGCAGCTCACCGATCCCTACGGCGGCCTCGCCACCCGCGTGCGCCAGCCCGAGCGCAATCTGCTGCTGCCCGGCGGCCGCGAGGTCCTCGTCTCCGCGCGCTACGTACGCACCGTCCGCACCGGCCCCGTGCACCGCGTGGTCGTCTCGCTGCGCGACACCGAGGCCCGCCGCCGCACCGAGCGCAGCCACGCCGAGCTGATCGCCACGGTCGCCCACGAGCTCCGCTCGCCCCTCACCTCCGTGAAGGGCTTCACGGCGACGCTGCTCGCCAAGTGGGAGCGGTTCACGGACGACCAGAAGAAGCTGATGCTGGAGACCGTGGACGCCGACGCCAACCGCGTCACACGGCTGATCGCCGAGCTGCTCGACATCTCCCGGATCGATTCCGGCCGTCTTGAGCTGCGTCGGCAGCCCGTCGACATAGGCGCCGCCGTCGGACGGCACATCCAGGCGCACGTCGCCGCGGGCCAGGACGCGGACCGCTTCCTCGTCCGGCTCCAGCAGCCGCTGCCCGATCTCTGGGCGGATCCCGACAAGATCGACCAGGTGCTCAGCAATCTGCTGGAAAATGCCGTGCGGCACGGCGAGGGAACCGTCACCATCGACGTGGCCCCCTCCTCGTCACCGCGCGAGCGGGGCGGCGCCGAGACCGCCGTGACCGTGAGCGACGAGGGTCCCGGTATTCCTGAGGAGTCGATGGGCCGTGTCTTCACCCGCTTCTGGCGGGGCAGCAAACGCGGCGGGACGGGACTGGGGTTGTACATCGTGAAGGGCATCGTGGAGGCGCACGGCGGGACGATCACCGTCGGCCGGGCCCCCGGCGGCGGCGCCCAGTTCCGATTTACGTTGCCCGTGGGGGCTCCGGCGTATCTCCAGTGAGGGCGCCCTGAGCAGCCCGCGGGCTCATTCGTTCACCGCACCCCCGTTAGACTCGGTCGTTGGCACTTTGTGTCCCCATATCTGGGACAGCTTGTCTCCGAGTTGTTGACGGGGACCCATCCGCCAGCCAATCGGAAGCACGGGAAGAGATGTCGGCACCGAACAAGTCGTACGACCCTGTCGAGGTCGAGGCACTGAAACCTGAAGAGATCGAGCGCATGCGGGACGAGGCGCTCGCCGCCTTCGCGGCCGCGGACTCGCTCGACAAGCTCCAGGAGGCCAAGGTCGCGCACACCGGCGGCACCTCGCCGCTGGCGCTGGCCAACCGCGAGATCGGCGCGCTGCCCCCGCAGGCCAAGGCCGAGGCGGGCAAGCGCGTGGGCATGGCGCGCGGCGCCGTGAGCAAGGCGCTGGCCGCCCGCCAGGCCGAGCTCGAGGCCGAGCGCGACGCCCGCGTCCTGGTCGAGGAGGCGGTGGACGTCACGCTGCCGTACGACCGCACGCCCGCCGGCGCCCGGCACCCGCTGACCACGATGATGGAGCGCGTCGCCGACGTCTTCGTCTCGATGGGCTACGAGGTCGCCGAGGGCCCCGAGGTCGAGGCGGAGTGGTTCAACTTCGACGCCCTCAACTTCACGCCCGACCACCCGGCCCGGCAGATGCAGGACACCTTCTTCGTCCAGGGGCCGAAGGGGACCGAGGGCGACGAGTCCGGTGTCGTACTGCGTACACACACCTCGCCCGTGCAGGCCCGCGCGCTCCTCGAGCGCCGTGAGCCGCCGGTCTACATCGTCTGCCCCGGCCGTGTGTACCGCACGGACGAGCTGGACGCGACGCACACCCCGGTCTTCCACCAGATCGAGCTGCTCGCCGTCGACGAGGGCCTGACCATGGCCGACCTGAAGGGCACGCTCGACCACATGGTCCAGGCGCTCTTCGGCCCGGACATGAAGACCCGGCTGCGCCCCAATTACTTCCCGTTCACCGAGCCGTCCGCCGAGATGGACATGGTGTGCTACGTCTGCCGCGGAGAGTCCGTGGGCAACCCCGACCGCCCCTGCCGCACCTGCGGCAGCGAGGGCTGGATCGAGCTCGGCGGCTGCGGCATGGTCAACCCGAAGGTGCTCACCGCCTGCGGCGTCGACCCCCAGAAGTACAGCGGATTCGCCTTCGGGTTCGGCATCGAACGGATGCTGATGTTCCGCCACAACGTCGAAGACATGCGAGACATGGTCGAGGGTGACATCCGGTTCACCCGGCCGTTCGGGATGGAGATCTGATGCGGGTCCCGCTTTCCTGGCTGCGGGAGTACGTCGACCTCCCCGCCACCGAGACCGGCCGTGACGTGCAGGCCAAGCTGATCGAGGTCGGCCTGGAGGTCGAGACCGTCGAGCAGCTCGGCGCCGGCCTCAAGGGCCCGCTCGTCGTGGGCAAGGTCCTCACCATCGAGGAGCTGGAGGGCTTCAAGAAGCCCATTCGCTTCTGCACCGTCGACGTCGGCACCGCCAACGGCACCGGCGAGCCGCAGGAGATCGTCTGCGGCGCCCGGAACTTCGCCGTCGGCGACAAGGTCGTCGTGGTCCTGCCCGGCGCCGTCCTGCCCGGCGACTTCGCCATCGCCGCCCGCAAGACGTACGGCAAGACCTCGCACGGCATGATCTGCTCCGGCGACGAGCTCGGCATGGGCGACGACGGCTCCGGCGGCATCATCGTCCTGCCGCCCGAGCACGAGGCGGGCACCGACGCCATCGAGCTCCTGGAGCTCGTCGACGAGGTCCTGGACATCGCCGTCACGCCCGACCGCGGGTACGCCCTCTCGATGCGCGGCGTCGCCCGCGAGACCGCCATCGCGTACGGCCTGCCGCTGCGCGACCCGGCGCTCCTGGACGTGCCCGCGCCGAACTCCTTCGGCTACCCGGTCAAGATCAGCGACCCGCTGGGCTGCGACCGCTTCACCGCGCGCACCGTCACGGGCCTGCAGCCCGAGGCGCGCTCCCCGATCTGGCTGCAGCGCCGTCTGCAGAAGGTCGGCATGCGCCCGATCTCGCTCGCCGTCGACATCACCAACTACGTGATGATGGAGCTCGGCCAGCCCCTGCACGCCTACGACCGCTCCCGCATCCAGGGCGCGATCGGCGTGCGCCGGGCCGAGCAGGGCGAGAAGTTCACCACCCTCGACGGCGCCAAGCGCGTCCTGGACGCCGAGGACCTGGTCATCACCGACGACCGCGGCCCCATCGGCATCGCGGGCGTCATGGGCGGCGCCAACACCGAGATCGCGGACCACGAGGAGGGGGGCGGCACCACCGACGTCGTCATCGAGGCCGCGCACTTCGACGCGATCTCCATCGCCCGCACCGCCCGGCGCCACAAGCTGCCCTCCGAGGCGTCCAAGCGCTTCGAGCGCGGCGTCGACCCGCAGGCCGCGGCCGCCGCCGCGCAGCGCACCGTCGACCTGCTCGTCCTGCTCGCGGGCGGCACCGCGGAGGCCGGCGTCACGGAGGTCATCGCCCCCACCGCGCCGCGCACGATCACGATGCCCGCCGACCACCCGGACAGGGTCGCCGGTGTCGACTACGGCCGCGAGACCGTCGTACGCCGCCTCCAGCAGGTCGGCTGCGACGTCTACGGCCAGGACGACCTGACCGTCACCGTCCCGTCGTGGCGCCCCGACCTCGCCGAGCCGAACGACCTCGCCGAAGAGGTCATCCGCCTGGAGGGGTACGAGAACCTGCCCTCGACGCTGCCCAAGCCCCCCGCGGGCCGCGGCCTGACCGAGCGGCAGCGCAGCCACCGCCGCGTCGGGCGCGCCCTGGCCGGGGCCGGTTACGTCGAGGCGCCGAACTACCCCTTCATCGGGGAGGGCGTCTTCGACCAGCTGGGTCTGGACGAGGACGACCCCAGCCGCCGCGTGGTCAAGCTCGTCAACCCGCTCTCCGACGAGGAGCCCGCGCTCCGTACGACGCTGCTGCCGGGCCTGCTCGGCGCGCTCCGTCGCAACGACGGCCGCGGCAGCCACGACCTGGCGCTCTTCGAGACCGGGCTCGTGTTCCACCCCCGTGAGGAGTCGAAGGTCGCGGTGCGCCTGCCCGTCGACCGGCGTCCCACCGACGAGGAGATCGACTCGCTGACCGAGGCGCTGCCCCTCCAGCCCCGGCACGCCGCCGTCGTCCTCGCGGGCGCCCGCGAGCAGGCCGGCTGGTGGGGCAAGGGCCGCCCGGCCGACTGGGCCGACGCCGTCGAGGCGGCGCGGACCATCGCCCGCGAGGTCGGCGTCGAGCTGATCGTCGACCAGGGGCAGTACGGCCCGTGGCACCCCGGCCGCTGCGCCGAGCTGAAGGTCGTCGTCGACGGCGAGATCGTCACCGTCGGCCACGCGGGCGAGCTGCACCCGCGCGTCGTCAAGGCGCTGGGCCTGCCCGCGCGCACCTGCGCGATGGAGCTGGACCTGGACCGTCTGGAGACGGCGCGCGACGGGGCCGTCGAGGCGCCGCGGATCTCCACCTTCCCGGTGGCCACCCAGGACGTCGCCCTCGTGGTCGACTCCGAGGTGCCCGCCGCGGTGGTCGAGTACTTCCTGCGCGGTGGCGCGGGTGAACTCCTGGAGTCCATCCGGCTGTTCGACGTCTTCGAGGGCGAGCAGATCGGTGCGGGCAAGAAGTCCCTCGCGTACGCGCTGCGCTTCCGCGCGGCCGACCGCACGCTGACCGTCGACGAGGCGTCGGCGGTCCGTGACGCGGCCGTCGCGCTGGCGTCCGAGCGGACGGGCGCGGTGCTGCGCGGAGCGTAGTCACCGCCCGTAGCCGATAACAGGCGCACAAGGGGCGCAAAGAGGGGCTTATCCGGACCACCGGATAAGCCCCTCACTCGTTTGAGTGACAAGTGGCGTCACTCTGGCCCGGTCGGGCCACACGGTCGACAGAATCAATCCGGCCATAGGGGTCGGCTACTCGCTGAACAGGGCCTTAGGGGGGCCGTCGGCATGATCCGTATCAAGGCGGGGCCTCCCTGCCGGGCGACGTTCCGGGCAAGGGTGCGCGGCAGGGGGCCCCGACGCGTTCCACGGAGGCTGCCCCGTGTCTTTCCCCGCGTCCTTCCTCGTGTGCGGCGTCGCGTCGAGCGCGGTGTGGAGCGCCAGAAGGTCCGGCGCGCGCTCGCGCTGGGGCTGCCGACCGTGTGGGGCGCCTTCGCCATCACGTACAAACTGGCCTGTCCGCTCGCGCAGCAGGACGGCATGGGGGCGCGGATCGTCAGCAGCGCCGTCTTCTTCGCCGTGGGGACCGGCCTCATATTGCATGTACGCCGGGCGCTGCTGCGGGAGTTGCGGCAGATCCGCGAGGTCGCGGGCGCCGCACAGAACGTGCTGCTGCGGCCGCTGCCGCCCCGCATCGAAGGGCTCGCGCTCGCCGCGGGCCGGCTCTCCGCCTCGCGTGGCGCCTCCGTCGGCGGCGACCTGTACGAGGTGGCGGCCACCGACCACGGCGTCCGCGTCGTCATGGGAGACGTCCGGGGGCACGGCCTGGCCGCCATCGCGACCGTCGCCGCCGTCCTCGGCAGCTTCCGCGAGGCCGCGCACGACGAGCCCGAACTGCCGCATGTGCTGCGCCGGTTGGAGCGGGCCCTCGGACGGCATCTGCGGGAGCGCTCCCGCGCCGAGCACCCCGCGGGCGGCGGCACGGTGCCGGACTGCCCGCTCGCCGAGGAGTTCGTCACCGTCCTGCTCCTGGAGATCAGCAAGGAGGGCGAGATCTCCGCGCTCAACTGCGGGCACCCCTGGCCCCATCTGCTGAGCGGCCACGCCCGGCCCCTGACCGACGTGGAGCCGCTGCCCCCGCTCGGCGCCTTCCCGCTCCCCGCCGACCTGTCCGTGCTGCGCTGCGGGCTGCTGCTGCCCGGCCAGGCGCTGGTCCTGCACACGGACGGTGTGGAGGACGCGCGGAACGCCGCGGGGACGTTCTTCCCGCTGCAGGCGGCGCTCACCGAGGCGGCGCACGCGCAGCCGATCTCGCCGCAGAACCTCATCCGCGCGGTCTACGCCCAACTCCTGCGCCACACGGGCCGGTTGCCGTCGGACGACGCGGCGCTCCTTGCGCTGCGCAACGACCGTACGAGGGTTCCGGTCCAGCAGTCGGAGCCCGGGCGGCACGCCCGCACCATGAGCTGAGCTCCCTCGAAGGGTCCGGTCGAAGGCCTGGCGGACGGCACGCGCCATCCGCCCCGCCATGGAGTTGTCGGGCAGACGGCGGGACGGACGGCGCCAGAGAGGGCCGCCGCACTGTTCGAGGGGGGAGCCGGCGGCCCGGCCGGCCTCCTTAACTGATGAGGCATCTCAGTCAAGCGATCCCACACGGTGCGCGGCAGAGCGCACACCCCCCGGATCCGGGCACTCCGTTCACACCCCGTGTGAAGTGCCCTCCACTAGTCTGAGCAGCACCGAGCCACCGGAGGGCATCCATGCAGCCCAACACCCTGCTCGACGCGATCCTCGACGAAGCGGGCATCTCCCACGCGGGACTCGCCGCACATGTGAACCAGGCGGGAAGGTCCAGAGGGCTCGCGCTGCGCTACGAACACACCGCCGTGTCCCGCTGGTTGAAGGGTCAGCGTCCGCGCGGGCAGGTCCCCGACCTGATCTGTGAGGTGCTCGCGGCCCGGCTGCAGCGGCCCGTCACCCTCGACGACATCGGCCTCGGGCTGCCCGGTGTCCCCGCGGCCCGGGCCGGCTCGGCGGCCTCCACGCTCTCCGGCTTCGTGGAGCGGGCCACCGCCCTGTGGCGCTCGGACGAACAGCAGCGCCCGCACCTCCTCGGCGCGCCCGCGGTCACCGGCACGCCCGCGGTGATGCCCGTCTGGGAGTGGGAGAACCCGCCCGAGGACGTCGACGTGTCCCGCGGCGGACGCCACCCGGTGAGCACCGCCGACATCGAGATGATGCGCGCCGCCCGCGCGCACTACGAGCAGATGTACCGCAAGACCGGCGGCGTGGCGACCCGCACCCGCATCGTCGGTTTCCTCAACGCCGAGGCCGCGCCCCTGCTGCGCGGCAGCTACACCGACGAGATGGGCCGTCAACTGCACCGCTCCACGGGCGGGTTGGTGGCGATAGCCGGGATCTGCGCCTACGACTCCGACGCGCACGGCCTCGCCCAGCGCTACTTCCACCAGGCGCTGCGGCTGGCAAAGGCCAGCGGTGACAGAGGGCTTGGCGCCTATGTGATCGCGCTGCTGGTCAACCAGTCGCTGTTCATGCGCGAGTACCGCCAGGCCGTGGCGTTCGCCGAGGCGGCGCTGCGGGCCGCGGGCCGTGATCTCACCCCCGCGCTCGCATCCGATCTGTACGCGATGCAGGCCAAGGCGTACGCGCACCTGGGCGACGGCAGGAGCGCGCTGTCCTGCATCCGGCGTGCGGAGGACGCGGCCGACCGGATCCTGCGCGGCCGCGAGCCGGACGAGACGGGCTATGTCCAGCCGGGTCTGGTCAACGTACAAGTGGCTGAGGCGCTGTTGAGCCTCGGCGATCTCACCAGCGCCCGTGAGCACGCCGCGGCGGCCGTGGACACTCCGGCGCACGACCGGGGCCGGGTGCACCGGCTCGCCATGCTCAGTCAGATCGAACTGCGTCAGGGCAACACCGACGAAGCGGTGGCCACGGCCGTCGAAATGGCAGAACAGGCACGGGGGATGGAGTCCCAGCGGCTGCGCGACCGGCTGCGCGCGGTGCGCGAGCACCTGGTCCGCAGCGACTGCGCGGGCACGGCCGAGGCGGCCGAACTCATCGACGGGGCCCTGCGCGTTCCGCTGTGACGCGCTTCCGGCTCCGCTGGTGCGGGGCCCCGTGCACGCACAGTCCCGAGCCGCACACACGCTGCTGCGAAGTTTCCCCTGCTGCGATATTGCCATCTACTCGTCGGAAGGTGGCAGAACCGTGCAGTGGACGAAACAGAGCGAACAAACTGTATATGGAAACCGGTGGTTCACGGTCAATCTCGCCGATGTCGAACTACCCGACGGCCGGCATCTCGACCACTTCCTCATACGGCTGCGGCCCGTCGCCGTGGCCACCGTCGTCAACGACGCCAACGAAGTGCTGCTGCTGTGGCGGCACCGCTTCATCACCGACAGCTGGGGCTGGGAACTCGCGGCAGGCGTCGTCGAGGACGGCGAGGACATCGCGTACGCGGCGGCACGCGAGATGGAGGAGGAGACCGGCTGGCGGCCGGGCCCGCTGCGACACCTCATGAGCGTCGAGCCGTCCAACGGTCTCACCGACGCCCGGCACCACATCTACTGGTCCGACGAAGGGACGTACATCGGGCACCCCGAGGACGACTTCGAGTCGGACCGCCGCGAGTGGGTCCCGCTCAAACTGGTCCCCGACATGGTGGCCCGCGGGGAGGTGCCGGCCGCCAACATGGCCGCGGCGCTGCTCCTCCTCCACCATCTGCGTCTCGGCCAGGACGCGCGCTAGCTAACGGCCGAGGGCCTGCCAGACCGCCACGGCGAGCGCCGCGACCGCCGCGAGGGCGACGATCGTGGGCAACGGCCAGCGCGTGTTCTCCAGGGCGGTGACCCGAGCCTCCAGGGCCTCCACGTTCTTGGCGGTCTGTTCGTCGTGCTGAGTGAGCAACGCCAGCCGTCCGTCGACACGGGCCAAGCCCACGTCCTGGCTACGGCGTAACTCGGCGACTTCTTCCGGGACCACGGCCATTTCGCCGTCGGTGGTCACGAGTCCACTCCTCTCTGTAGTGGCGCGTCCCCCCTTCATCCGCACGGAAAGTCAACTCGCCTGGTGGGCAAGGCGGGAGAGTGTGCGAAGGGCATATGCGAGCCCCCTGCGCACACGGTGTGTGAACGAGGCGGGCCCGGCACTCGAACGAGCGCCGGGCCCGCCTCCCGTACGGAGCGTGAGCGCCGTGCGAAGAGGTACGTGCGGAGTGTCAGGCGTAGGTGTAGAAGCCCGAGCCGGCCTTGCGGCCGAGGCGGCCCGCGTCGACCATGCGCTGCAGCAGCGGGGGAGCGGCGTACAGCGGCTCCTTGTACTCGGCGTACATGGAGTCGGCGACCGAGGCGACCGTGTCCAGGCCGATCAGGTCGGCGAGCTTGAGCGGGCCCATCGGGTGGGCGCAGCCCATCTCCATGCCGTTGTCGATGTCCTCGCGGGACGCGATGCCCGACTCGAACATCCGGATCGCCGAGAGCAGGTACGGGATGAGCAGCGCGTTCACCACGAAGCCCGAGCGGTCCTGGGCGCGGATCGCGTGCTTGCCGAGGATCTTCTCGACCATGGCCTGGGCCCGGCTGATGGTGCCCTCGGACGTGGTCAGCGCGGGGATCAGCTCGACGAGCTGCTGCACCGGCGCCGGGTTGAAGAAGTGGATGCCGATGACCTGGTCGGGACGCGAGGTCGCGACGGCCAGCTTCACCAGCGGGATGGAGGAGGTGTTGGAGGCGAGGATCGCGTCCTGCCGGGTCACCACCTGGTCGAGGACCTGGAAGATCTCCGTCTTGACCTGCTCGTTCTCCACCACGGCCTCGATGACCAGGTCACGGTCGGCGAACTCGCCGAGGTCGGTGGTGAAGCTGAGGCGGGCCAGCGTCTCGTCGCGCTCCTCCTCGGTGATCTTGCCGCGCTCGGCGGCCTTGGAGAGGGAGTTGTACAGCCGGGTCCGGCCGATCTCCAGGGCCTCACCGGTGGTCTCCGCGACCTTCACGTCCAGTCCGGAGCGGGCGCAGACCTCTGCGATTCCGGCGCCCATCTGGCCACAGCCCACCACTCCGACGCGTGCGATATCGGTCATGGAGTCGGTCACCTCGTGCCTTTCGCTGATCAACGGGGCCGGCAGGACCCCCGTACGGATGCGGTGCCTGCCTCGGCCGTGAACGTTACTCCGCAACGTGGGGTCCATGACCGGCCGGGTCGGGCATGCTGTCGGCAACCGGCAAGGGGTGCCGGTGCACAGCGAGCTCAGGGGGCATGCAGATGAGGCGTATGTCACGTCGAGGTTTCTCGGTGGTGGCCGCGGCGGCGATCGCGGGCCTGGCGACGGCGGGGGACGCGGCCGCCGCTCCCGACGGGCGTCGCAAGAAGGGCCGGGAGCTGCGGGGCATGTGGCTGGCGAGCGTCGTCAACCGCGACTGGCCGTCCAGGCCGGGGCTCCCGGCGGAGCAGCAGCGGAGCGAGTTGCTCGCCTACCTGGACTCGGCCGTGAACCGCAGACTCAACACGGTGATCTTCCAGGTGCGGCCCACCGCGGACGCGCTGTGGCCCTCGCCGTACGAGCCGTGGTCGGAGTACCTCACCGGAGTGCAGGGCAAGGACCCGGGCTGGGACCCGCTGGGCACCGCCGTGCACGAGGCGCACCGCAGGGGACTGGAGCTGCACGCGTGGTTCAACCCGTTCCGGATCGCCAACCACACCGACCCCTCGCGCCTGGTGGCCACGCACCCCGCGCGCGTGCACCCCGACTGGGTCGTGCCGTACGGCGGGAAGCTCTACTACAACCCGGGCCTGCCCGAGGTGCGGCGCTTCGTGCAGGACGCGATGCTCGACGCCGTGCGCCGCTATCCGCTCGACGCGGTCCACTGGGACGACTACTTCTACCCGTACCCCGTGGCGGGGCAGGTCTTCGACGACGACGACGCCTTCGAGCGCTACGGCGGCGGCTTCCCCGACCGGGCCTCATGGCGTCGCGACAACATCGACCGCCTGGTGCGCGAGATGGCCCGCCGCGTGAAGAAGGCCCGCCCGCGCACGCAGTTCGGGATCAGTCCCTTCGCGGTGTGGCGCAACATCGCGACCGACCCGACCGGTTCGGACACCCGGGCCGGCGTGCAGACCTACGACGACCTGTACGCGGACACGCGCGGCTGGGTGCGGAAGGGCTGGCTC
The DNA here is from genome assembly GCF_055558735.1 of Streptomyces sp. NPDC025651. Taxonomy (NCBI): domain Bacteria; kingdom Bacillati; phylum Actinomycetota; class Actinomycetes; order Kitasatosporales; family Streptomycetaceae; genus Streptomyces; species Streptomyces sp. NPDC025651. Next base: position 189,366 of record NZ_JBVHLZ010000007.1, on the reverse strand, counting down.
GACTACATCGTCCCGCAGGTGTACTGGAACATCGGCTTCCCCGCCGCGGACTACGCCAAGCTGATCCCGTGGTGGAACGAGGTCGCGCGCGGCACGGGCGTGCGCCTCTACATCGGCGAGGCCCTCTACAAGGCGGGCGATCCCGCGCAGCCCGCGGCCTGGCAGGACCCGGCGGAGCTGTCCCGCCACCTCACGTACGCCGAGGACTTCCGCGAGGTGCGCGGGCACGTCTTCTTCTCGGCGAAGGAGGTCGGGGTCGACAAGATCGGCGCGATGGCGCGGGTGGTCGCCGACCACTACCAGCGGCCGGCGAAGCCGCCGCGCTGATCCTCCCGCCCCTACGACTGCTTGGCCGGGCCCTGGCGCCGCACGACGGTGTCGGGGCCCGGTGACATCAGTGTCTCGTGGCCGTCCTCGAAGCGGACGCGGTACGGCGGTCCGCCGTCCGCGCCGAGCACCTCGACGATCTCCGCGATCCGGTCGTGCTGCCCGACGATCCTGCCGTGCACCACCAGCTCGTCGCCTACGGTTGCACGCATCTGGAGTGCCCCCTCGTCCCGCTCTGCGGTCCCGATTCGTGGGCGCAAGTGTACGACGGGTGGCGGGAGTTGGATCCCTGTCGGGTGCGCGACGTCGTGCCGGACGGGTCAGTCGCGGGCCCGTTGGGTGACCGCGATGCAGACGAGGACGGCGGCCGCGGTGAGCGGCGCGGCGACGGTGAGGTGCTCGCCGAGCAGGAGCACCGACCAGACCAGGGTGAGGAGCGGCTGGGCGAGCTGGAGCTGGCTGGCCTTGGGGACGCCGATGGCCGCCATGCCCCGGTACCAGACGACCAGACCGAGGAACTGCGAGCCGATCGCGGAGTAGAGCAGGCCCGCGGCGCTGTGCCCGGTGAGCGCGAAGGACTCGTGCGGCAGCGCCACGAGCGCGGCCACGGCGTTGAACGGCAGGCACAGGAGCAGGGCCCAGCCGATGACCTGCCAGCCGGGCATCTCGCGGGCGAGGCGGCCGCCCTCGGTGTAGCCGGCCGCGCAGATCAGGAGCGCGCCGAAGAGGTAGAGGTCGGCGGTGGTCAGGGCGCCGCCGCTCTGCTGCACGGTGAAGGCGATGACCGCGGCGGCCCCGGCGAGCGCCGCCGCCCAGAACGTGCGCGAGGGGCGTGCTCCGGTGCGCACCGCGGAGAGGACGGCGGTCGTCAGCGGCAGCAGACCGACGACCACGGCGGCGTGCGCGGTGGTGGAGGTCTGCAGGGCGAGCGTGGTGAGCAGCGGGAAGCCGATGACCACGCCGGCGCCGACCACCGCGAGCCCCGCCCAGTGGCGGCGGTGCGGGAGCGCGACGCGCAGGGCGAGCAGACAGCCGCCCGCCACGAGCGCGGCGAGCACGCCGCGCAGGGTCACGAAGCTCCAGGGGCCGATGCCTTCGAGGCCCCAGGCGGTGGAGGGGAAGGTGAGCGAGAAGGCGGTGACGCCGAGGGCGGCCATGAGGGTGCCGGTGCGGCGCGCGCCGGATGGGGCGGGGGCGCCGGACGGTGCGGGGCGCGGCGTCTCTTCGAGATCCGGGACCGCTATCCGGGTCGTACGAGTAGCGCTATCCTGTGCTGTCATGCATGACAGTAGCAGTGTGGCCGAATTGGCGATAAAGCTGAGAAGTGAGCTGGACCGCTACTCTCCAGGGGGAAAGCTGCCGTCGAGCCGGGCGCTCGTCGAGCGGTTCAGGGTGAGCCCGGTGACCGTGTCGCGGGCCCTGGCGCAGCTCGCCGCCGAGGGACTCGTCGTCACCCGCCCCGGCGCGGGCGTCTTCCGCGCCGAACCGGCGGCGCCCGCCGTGCCCGCGGGAGACACCTCGTGGCAGGAGGTGTCGCTGAGCGCCGACGCCGCGACGGAGCCGGTGCCGCGCGCCGTCGACGCGTCCGGGGTCCTCGCCACGCTGGCCGCGCCGCCGCCGGGCGTCATCGAGTTCAACGGCGGCTACCTCGACCCCGCGCTGCAGCCCGAGCGCGCCATGGCCGCCGCCCTCGCGCGGGCGGGGCGGCGGCCCGGGGCGTGGGGGAGGCCGCCGATCGACGGGCTTCCCGAGCTGCGCGAGTGGTTCGCGCGGGGCATCGGCGGGGCGATCACCGCCGCCGAGGTGCTGATCACCGCGGGCGGCCAGAGCGCGCTGACGACGGCGCTGCGGGCGCTCGCGCCGCCGGGGTCGCCGGTCCTCGTGGAGTCCCCGACGTACCCGGGCATGCTGGCCATCGCGCGGGCCGCCGGGCTGCGGCCCGTGCCCGTCCCGGTCGACACCGACGGGGTGCGTCCGCAGCTTCTGGAAGCCGCCTTCCGCGCGACGGGCGCCCGGGTCTTCGTCTGCCAGCCGCTGTTCCAGAATCCGACCGGCGCCGTGCTCTGCGCCGAGCGCCGCCCCGAGATCCTGCGCATCGCCCGCGAGGCCGGGGCGTTCGTGATCGAGGACGACTTCGTGCGCCGCCTCGTCCACGAGGACGCGGGGCCGCTGCCGCGCCCGCTCGCCTCCGACGACCACGACGGCGTCGTCGTGCACGTCTGCTCGCTCACCAAGGCCACCTCGCCGAGCTTCCGCGTGAGCGCGCTCGCGGCGCGCGGCCCGGTCCTCGAACGCCTGCGGGCCATCCAGGTCGTCGACCACTTCTTCGTGCCGAGGCCGCTCCAGGAGGCGGCCCTCGAACTGGTGGGCTCTCCCGCCTGGCCGCGCCATCTGCGGGCCGTCGCGAGCGAGTTGAAGGGCCGCAGGGACGCGATGGCGGCGGCGCTGCGGCTGAGCCTGCCCGAGCTGGCCGTGCCGCACATCCCGGCGGGCGGCTACCACCTGTGGCTGCGGCTGCCCGACGGAGCGGACGAGCCGGCGCTCGCCGCCGCGGCCCTGCGGGCGGGCGTCGCGGTGGCCCCCGGCAGGCCCTACTTCGCGGCCGAACCCCCGGCGGGGCACATCCGGTTGAGCTTCGCCGCGGTCGCCGGTGCGGGGGAGATCACGGAGGGTGTACGCAGGCTGCGCCAGGCGTGCGACGAGGTCCTGGACTAGCCGGGCCCGGCCTGTCCCAGCAGGCGAAACACGGTCGACGGCGCGCCGGTGACGCTGCGAGGGTCGGGGGATGAACGACGACACTGTCACGCTCCACGGCGCGTACGAGATATCCGCCGACCCCTCCCGGATCGACGCCGCCCGCGTCCACCACTGGCTCTCCACGGACGCGTACTGGGCCCTCGGGCGCACCCGGGAGAAGCAGGACGCGGCCATCGCGGGATCGCTCAACTTCGGTGCGTACGAAGTGAGTTCAGGCGCACAGGTCGCCTACGCGCGCGTGGTGACCGACCGCGCCACCTTCGCCTGGCTCTGCGACGTGTACGTCTCTCCGGCCGCGCGCGGCACGGGCCTTGGCACCGCGCTCGTGGCGGCGGTCCGCGACCACCTGGAGCCGCTGGGCGTACGCCGCACACTGCTGGCCACGGCCGACGCGCACGGGGTCTACGAGAAGGTGGGATTCGAGCCCCTGCGGACGCCGGAGAAGTGGATGGCGCTCGGCAGCCAGTGAGCCGACGGCACCCGGAGGCAGGGCCGTCGCGCACGCACGGTGAGGCCTTGACCTGTGACGTTGCGGGCCGCACGATCTCCGGATGCACGCCAGCGTCACACTCATCGCCGCCGCACGCAGCGCCTCGCTGCTCGCCGAGCGCTTCGACGACGACCGGCCGCTCGACCGGGCGGGCTGGGACGACGTCCAGCGCGCCGCGCCCGCGCTCCTGGAACTCGGTGTGGCCGAACTGCGCTACTGCTCGCCCGCCCCGCGCAGCCGCGCCACCGGCGACGCGCTCGGCTTCGCCCCGCTCGCCCAACCCGCCCTGAGGGACTGCGACATGGGGCGCTGGCGCGGTCTGACGCTCGCCGAGGTCACGGCGCGCGAGCCGGCCGCGGTCGACGCCTGGCTGAGCGATCCGCGCTCGGCGCCGCACGGCGGCGAGTCGCTGCACGGGTTCATCTCGCGCGTCGGCGGCTGGCTCGACACCCGGCCGGTCGCCGACGGTGCCCGCGTCCTCGCGGTGGCCGAGCCCGCCGTGGTACGCGCCGCGCTCACCTACGCCCTGAAGGCGCCCCCGTCGACGTACTGGAACATCGACGTACGCCCGCTCTCGACCGTCACCCTCACCGGCCACGGCGGCCGCTGGAACCTCAGGCTGGACGCGCGCGGCGGTACTCCGTGACGAGGAGGAGGTCCTTGGCGGGGCCGCGCACCCGCCACCGGCTGCTCCAGCGGTCCGCGTCCCTCACCTCGAACGTGCCGCGGTAGAGGTCGGCCGCGCAGGGGTGGTCCGCCGTCCAGCGGCCCGTGCGCAGGTCGAGGCCGTGGAAGAAGCGGCCGTCGGCGAACTCCACGCGGACGGTGCCCGGTTCGGCGCCCGGCAGGAAGCGCAGGGTGCGCTCGGCGGGCCGCGCGGTGCCGCGCCAGGTGAAGGTGCCCGACTCGTGGTGGAGGAGGCCTCCGGCATCGGGCGCGGGCAGCGGCGAGAAGAGCGTCGTACCGGTGAAGTGGCCCGCTGAGCCGTCCGCGAGGTCGTGGACGGTGCGCTCCACGTGCCAGGCGCCCGCGAGGTGGGCCAGGGCGTCCGCCACGGGACGGGCGCCGGGCCCGGCGGGGGACGCGGGGGAGTCGCTCATCGCGGGGACCAGTCCGTCTGGATCGCCCACAGCTGCGCCCCGGCCATCAGGGCGTCGGTCGCCGGGGCCTTGATCTGTCCGTAGTCCTTTGGGGTGGGCGCGCTCTGGGCGAGCCGCCGTTTGAAGGCGCCCCACGCGTCGCGGGCCACGCGGTCGGCGCGCAGGTAGTCCCGGAAGAGCAGCGCGTAGGCGGCGTTCGCGCGTCCGTGCTCGCGCAGGTGGACGTTGCAGCGGCGGGCGCCGACCGGCGGTGCGAAGACCAGCTTGGGCGCGGGGTGGCCGAACGAGATCTCGGAGCGGTTCCACGGCTCGGGGCGGCAGCGGAAGCCGAGCGCGGCGAGCGGCGGGACGGCCCTGGCCTCGTCGAGCGAGCCCATCCGTACCTGCACGTCGACGCAGTCCTTGGCGGCGAGCCCCGGCACCGACGTCGAGCCGACGTGGTCGACGGCGACGGCGAGGCCGCCGAGCGCGGACCGCAGCCGCTCGGCGATCCGCTCGAAGTCCCGCGGCCATGTGTCCTGGTAGTCGACCACCGTCACGTCGGAGATCTCATCGGGAAAGGGCATGCCAGCAGGCTACGTCGGCCGGTGCCCGGCCCCGGGGGCGGCCACCGGACCGGGGCTCCTCGGCCGGCGGTCGGCTGCCGGCGGCCGACCGCCGGCGTGAGGCCGGGCCGGGCCGCCGGGCGAGGCGCCGGATCCGCTACCCGTTCACGACCGACAGGCTGCGCTCGTCGTACCGCGTGCCCGCGACCAGGCCCGCGGGCGCCGCCGCGTCGATCGCGGCGAGATCCTCGGCCGACAGCTCGATCGCGACGGCCCCGAGGTTCTCCTCCAGGTACTTCTCGCGGCGCGTGCCCGGGATCGGCACGACGTCCGTGCCGCGGTGCTGCACCCAGGCGAGCGCGAGCTGCCCCGCGGTCACGCCCTTCTCGGCGGCGAGCGCGTCCAGGGCCTCGACGATGGACAGGTTCCGCTCCAGGTTGCCGTCGGTGAAGCGGGGCTGGGTGCGGCGCAGATCGTCCTTCGGGAGCCCGTCGAGCGTGGTGTAGCGGCCGGTGAGGAAGCCGCGCCCGAGGGGCGAGAACGGCACGAGGCCGATGCCGAGCTCGCGGCAGACCGGCGCGATCTCCGTCTCCAGGTCCCTGGTCCACAGCGACCACTCGCTCTGCAGCGCGGCGATGGGGTGCACGGCGTGCGCCCGGCGGATCGTGGGCGCGCCGGCCTCGGAGAGCCCCAGGTGGCGCACCTTGCCCGCGTCGACCAGCCCGGCCATCGCGCCGACGGTCTCCTCGATCGGCACGGTCCTGTCCACGCGGTGCAGGTAGTACAGGTCGATGTGGTCGACGCCGAGGCGGCGCAGCGAGGCGTCACAGGCCTCGCGTACGTAGGCCGCGTCGCCCCGGATCAGTGTGGGCTCGCCGAGGCGGTTGGCGAAGCCGAACTTCGTCGCGAGGACGGCCTGTTCGCGGCGCGGGCCCGCGAGGGCGCGGCCGATGAGCTCTTCGTTGTGGCCGCCGCCGTAGAAGTCGGAGGTGTCGAGCAGGGTGACGCCGAGGTCCAGGGCGCGGTGGATCGTCGCGATGGACCGGGTGTCGTCCGACGTGCCGTAGCCGTGGCTCATCCCCATGCATCCGAGGCCCTGCGCCGAGACGGTCAGCGCGCCGAGTCGGCGCGTGGGAAGGGTGGTCATGGTGGTACCTCCTGGGGTGTGCGCTGTGATCGTCGACGACCCTAGGAGTTGGAGCGGACTCCAGGTCAACCCCAGGTCGGGGCGCGGATGTCCGGCCAGCCGGAGGGGGCGTACGGGGGTTGTCCCCAGGGGAGTCGGGCCCGGTGGCCGGATGGTTCGCGGGCTCGTGTGTTTCTAGCGTGGTGATCGACTTCCTGGGCCGGACGGCAGACGGCCGGGCCGGGCACTCGAACCACGTGAACCACTCGAACCACGCCGATCCAAGGAGCACGATGCGCGTCGTCACAGCAGTCACCGCGGGCCTGGGCCTCGTCGGGCTGCTCGCGGGCACAGTGGCCGCCGCGGGGCTGCCCGGCACTCCCACGAGCCAAGGGCAGAAAGTGAGTTGGGGGCGCTGCTCCGCCGACCAGAAGGAGCTGAACGAGGCGGGCGCGCAGTGCGCGAAGGTGACCGTGCCGCTCGACTACGCCGACCCCGGCGGCCGCACGATCCAGATCGCCGTCTCCCGCATCAAGGCGAAGTCGCCGGGCGAGCGGCGCGGCATCCTGCTCTCCAACCCGGGCGGCCCCGGCGGCACCGGACTGGCCAACACCCTTGCCCTGAGGCCCGCGTTGAAGGACGTGGCGGACCGCTACGACCTGATCGGCTTCGACCCCCGCTTCCTCGGCGAGAGCACCCCCGTCACCTGCGGCAAGGCCCCGCGCCCCGTCCCGCCCGCCGAGACGACCACGCCGCGCGCGGACTTCGAGCACCAGGTGCGTGCCGCACGCGAGACCGCCCGCCGGTGCCAGGAGCACGGCGACAACGCCGCGTTGCTCCCGCACGCCTCGACCCGCAACGTCGCCCGCGACATGGACGCCATCCGCGCCGCGCTCGGCGAACGCAAGCTCTCCTACTACGGCATCTCGTACGGAGCCGACCTGGGCGCCGTCTACACCCAGCTGTTCCCGCGCCGCGCCGACCGCGTCGTCCTGGACTCCTCGACCGATCCCGCCGCCACCCAGTACGAGCTGTTCCAGCGCTCCGGCGAGCCGGCGGAGGGTGCGCTCGTCGGTCAAGTGCGGTCGGACGTCCTGGCGTTGCTCGAAAGGGCCGAGCGGCATCCGATCCCGGTGAAGGGGCAGCGGCTCAACGCCCCGCTCCTGCGGCTGATCTTCAAGCAGCTCGTCCAGCACGAGGAGAACGACCCGCAACTGGCCTCTGTCGTGGCCGACTTGAAGAAGGCGGCGGCGGGCGAGGCGTTCGAGCCGGGGCCCGCGCTCGCCGGTCTCCTCGAACTCCTCTCCTCGCCCGAGCTGGAGAGCAGCATGGTGGGCGGCGCGATCTTCATGTGCGGGGACGGGGGATGGCCCGCCGGCGGCTGGCCCGAGAACCCGGCGACGTACTGGAAGAACATGCGGAGCAGCCGCGCCACGCAGCCGGTCTTCGGGCCGTACGTCAACGGCATGATCGCCCCGTGCGCGTTCTGGGGGAGCGAGCCCCGCGAGCCCGGCACGAGGATCGGCAACGACGTGCCCGTCCTGATGCTCCAGGCCCGCCACGACAACAACGTCCCCTACGAAGGCGCCCTCGCCCTGCACCGCAGGCTCACCGGATCGCGCCTGCTGACGGCGGACATCCGCTCGCACGGCGTGTACGGGCGCGGCAACGACGGCCTCACGCCCGTGCCCTGCGCCGACCGTGCCGTCAACTCCTATCTGCGCGACGGGAAGCTGCCCGCCGCCGACCTCACCTGCGCGAAGCCGGAGGGCGACCGATGACCTCGATCAGCAGGCGGGCGGGGCTCGCCGCCACCGTGGCGGCGGCCCTGGCGGGAGCCACGTCCGCCGCGACCCCCGCATCGGCCACGACCCGCGCCCTCGCCGCGGCCCGTGCTCCTTCCCGGCGGCTCCAGAGCGACGTCGACGCGGTCCTCGCCACCGGCGTGAGCGGTGTCGTCGCCGAGGTGGGCGGTGCGGGCGGCCGCCTGCGGGCCCGCGCGGGCGTCGCCGACCTCGCGGGGAAGGACCCCGTCCCCTGGGACGCGTACTACCGCATCGGCAGCGACACCAAGACGTTCACCGCCACCGTCGTCCTCCAACTCGTGGGCGAGGGACGGCTGAAGCTCACCGACAGGGTCGAGCGGTGGCTGCCCGGCGCGATCCGCGGCCACGGCAACGACGGCCGCCGGATCACCGTCACCAACCTGCTGCGGCAGACCAGCGGCCTGGCCGACTACCTCACCGCGGACAGCGGCGACTTCACCCCCGAGGCCTACCGCCGCAACCGCTTCCGCTCGCAGACGCCGCGGGAACAGCTGGCGGCGGCGCTGGGCAGGGCGCCACAGTGGCTGCCCGACGCCGACGATCCGGCGGGGGAGCGGCGCTGGGGATACTCCAACACCAACTACGTCGTCGCCGGGATGATCGTCGAGGCGGTCACCGGGCGGCCCTGGGCCCAGGAGGTCCACGAGCGGATCATCGAGCCGCTCGGGCTGCGGGGCACGTTCACGCCGGGGACCTCGCCCTACGTACCGCAGCCGACGGCCCTCGGTTACACGTACTTCCCGAAGTCGACCGGGCCCACGGAGACCACCCTCGGCTTCGGCGGAGGCGCGGACGGGTGTCTCGTCTCGACGGCGCGTGACCACGGGGTCTTCCTGCGCGCCCTGTTCTCGGGGCGTCTGCTGCGGCCCGCCGAGCTGGCGGCGATGAAGACGACCGTGCCGGTACGGGACTGGGTCCCTGCCGAGGGAGTCCGCTATGGAATGGGCATCGCCTGGCGCCCCGTCGCGGGTCGTGAGGACGGTGTCTGGTTCCACGGGGGCACGAGCCTCGGGTGCGTCTGCGAGTCGGGGGTGACCGCGGACGGCGCCACGTCGGTGTCGAGCGCGGCGTTCACCCTGCGGCTCGACGACGCGGGGGCGAACGAGGCGCAGGGGCGGGCCATGATGCGGGTCGTGGACCGGGCGTTGGGCTGACGGCCGGGGCGTGCCCTCACGCGCGTACGCGGCTACGGGCGCGTGAGCGTCCGGGCGGGGAGGCGTGCTGCCGTCAGTGTGCCCAGCGCCGCCAACGCCGCGAGCGCTGTCAGGGCCGGGGGCACTGCCGTGACGAACGCGGTGGTCGTCCCGCGGGGCTCGGGTGTGGTCAGCATCGTCGTCATGGTGGTGGCCGCGGCTGTGCCCAGGGCCGGGCCCACGTTCAGGGCCGTCTGCTGGAGGCCGCCCGCCACTCCCGCGTCCGTCACCGGGGCGTGCCGTACGACGACCGTCGTCGCCGCCACCATCACCGTGCCGAACCCCGCGCCCAGGAGAAGGAATCCGGTGGCGGCCGTGAGGGAGGACGCGTTCGGGTCGAGGCGGGAGAGGAGCAGTATGCCCAGGGTGAGCGACGTCATCGCCGCCGTGATCGTCCTGCGCGGGCCCTGCCTGCGCAGCACGACCGCCGACAACGGCGCCGCCACCACCATCGCCACGGCGAGCGGCAGTGCCCTCAGCGCGCACTGGAGGGGGTCGAGAGCCAGGACGTCCTGGAGGAAGTACGTCGCGATGAACAGTGCCCCGAACATCGCCGCGGACGCCGTTGTCAGGATCAGGAGGGCGGGCGCGACCGCCGCCGAGGCAACCAGCCGGGGCGGTATGAGCGGGCTCGTCGCACGTCTCTCGTGTGCGAGGAACGCGGCGCAGGCGACCGCGGCCGTGAGGAATCCCGGGACGGCCGCAGGCAGGGATTCGGGCATGGTGACCAGGGCGTGGACCAGGCAGGCGAGGGTCACCGCCAGCAGGCCCGCGCCCGGCAGGTCGAGGCCGGGCGCGGGCGCCTCGCGCGGTGGCGTCGGCAGGCGGACCGCCAGCGCCACCAGTCCTGTCGCGAGCGACGGCAGCACGCTCAGGAAGAAGACGGAACGCCAGCCCAGATGCGTGGCGAGCGCCCCGCCGAGCACGGGTCCTGCCGCCGCCGCGAGCCCGATCGCGCTCGTCCGCAGCGCGATCGGCATGCCGAGCCGGTCCGGCGGGAACGCCGCCCGCAGCATCCCCAGCGTCGCGGGCTGCAGCAGCGCCCCGAAGATCCCCTGGGCCACGCGCAGCGCGATCACCCAGCCGACCCCGGACGCGCAGCCCACCCCCGCGGACGCCGCCGCGAAGCCGAGCGTCCCGATGGCGAAAAGCCGCCGGTGGCCGTACCGGTCGCCGAGCCGCCCCGCGAAGACCAGCAGGCTCGCCACGGCGATCAGATAGCCGGTGCTGGTCCACTGCACCTGCGCGAACGAGGCCTCCAGGTCGCGCCGCAGGGACGGCTGGGCGACGGTCAGCACCGTGCCGTCCAGGGCGACGGTCATGGCCCCGACCACGCTGCAGGCGAGGGTGAGTCCCTGGTGCCGGGTCCGGGGGGCGGCCTTCGTCCTCACGAACCCTCCGGCCCGAGGTGCGCCTCAAGGGCCGCGTCCAGCAGCGCCTCCACGTCGTCCGCCCCCGAGGCGAGCCGCAGACTGCCCCAGCCCCACAGCTGCGCGATGCCGTGCAGGTTCGCCCAGAGCGCGCCCGCGACGACCCGTGCCCCCGCCCCGGAGGACGGCCGCGCCTCGGCGACCAGGCCGACCAGCACGTCGAACAGCGGCAGGCTGGTCTCCCGCAGGCCGAGTTCGTTGCTCTCCAGCAGGTCGTGGCGGAACATCAGCTCGAACATGCCGCGGTGGGCCGCCGCGAAGGCGAGGTACGCGCGGCTCAGCGCCTTCAGCTGCGTACGCGGGCTTCCCTCGCCCACGACCTTCCGCGTCTGGGCGCCCAGGTCGTCGAAGCCCCGTCGCGCGATGGCGGACAGCAGCGCCACATGCGTGGGGAAGTGCCTGCGGGGCGCCCCGTGCGAGACCCCCGCCCTGCGGGCGATCTCCCGGAGTGTCAGCGCCTGCACCCCGTGCGTGGCCACCAGCTCCACGCCGACGTCCACCAGCCGGGCCCGCAGCCCGGCGTCCTGTTCCGTCATGTCCTGTCCCCGTCGTGTGTGGCTCGTATGTGCCGTAGACACTGTCTACTACATCGCGTAGACAGTGTCTATGCGGATCGGGACCCCGAGGGCCCTGTCCGGACGGGGGGAGGTAGGAGATATCTTGATGTCGAGCAATGTTGCAGACGCGGAGCGGAGCACCCGGTGACTGACTCGACCATCATCTACACCCACACTGACGAGGCCCCGGCCCTGGCGACCCATTCGTTCTTGCCGGTGGTCCAGGCCTACGCCTCGACGGCCGGGGTCAGCGTGGAGACCCGTGACATCTCGCTCGCGGGCCGGATCATCGCGAGCTTCCCGGAGCGTCTCGAGGAGGGCCAGCGGATCAACGACGCCCTCGCCGAGCTCGGCGAGCTGGCCAAGACGCCCGAAGCGAACATCATCAAGCTGCCGAACATCTCGGCCTCGATCCCGCAGCTCAAGGCCGCCGTCGCCGAGCTGCAGGCGCAGGGCTACGCGCTCCCCGACTACCCGGACGACCCGAAGACCGACGAGGAGCGCGACATCCGCGCCCGCTACGACAAGGTCAAGGGCAGCGCCGTCAACCCGGTCCTGCGCGAGGGCAACTCCGACCGCCGCGCCCCCGCGTCGGTCAAGAACTACGCCAAGGCCCACCCGCACCGCATGGGTGCCTGGACGGCCGACTCCAAGACCAACGTCGCCACCATGGGCGAGAACGACTTCCGCTCGACGGAGAAGTCCGTCGTGATCGAGAAGGCCGGCGCCCTCAAGATCGAGCTGTTCGGCGACGACGGCTCCGCCACCGTCCTGCGCGAGTCCGTACCGGTCATCGCGGGCGAGGTCGTGGACGCCTCCGTCATGCGCGTCGCCGCTCTGCGCGAGTTCCTCAAGGAGCAGGTCGCCCGCGCCAAGGCCGAGGGTGTCCTCTACTCCGTGCACCTCAAGGCCACGATGATGAAGGTCTCCGACCCGATCATCTTCGGCCACGTCGTGCGCGCCTTCTTCCCGAAGACCTTCGCGGCCTTCGGCGCCGACCTCGCGGCCGCGGGCCTGACCCCGAACGACGGCCTCGGCGGCATCTACAAGGGCCTGGAGGCCCTGGCGAACGGCGCCGAGATCAAGGCGTCCTTCGAGTCCGAGCTGGCCGAGGGCCCCGAGCTCGCCATGGTCGACTCCGACAAGGGCATCACCAACCTGCACGTGCCGTCCGACGTCATCGTCGACGCCTCGATGCCGGCCATGATCCGCACCTCGGGTCACATGTGGAACAAGGAGGGCGCCGAGGCCGACACCCTCGCCGTCATCCCCGACTCCTCCTACGCGGGCGTCTACCAGGTCGTCATCGACGACTGCCGTGCCAACGGCGCCTACGACCCGGCCACCATGGGCTCCGTCCCGAACGTCGGCCTGATGGCGCAGAAGGCCGAGGAGTACGGCTCCCACGACAAGACCTTCGAGATCCCCGCCACCGGTACGGTCCGCGTGACCGACGCCGAGGGCAACGTCCTCATCGAGCAGACGGTCTCCGAGGGCGACATCTTCCGCGCCTGCCAGACCAAGGACGCCCCGATCAAGGACTGGGTGAAGCTGGCCGTCTCGCGCGCCCGCGCCACCGGCGACCCGGCCGTGTTCTGGCTGGACGAGACCCGCGCGCACGACGCCAACCTGATCGCCAAGGTCAAGGCGTACCTGCCGGAGTTCGACACCGACGGCCTGGACATCAAGATCCTCGCCCCGGTCGACGCCACCAAGCTGTCGGTGGAGCGCATCCGCGAGGGCCTCAACACCATCTCCGTCACGGGCAACGTCCTGCGTGACTACCTCACCGACCTGTTCCCGATCCTGGAGCTGGGCACCAGCGCCAAGATGCTGTCGGTCGTCCCGCTGATGAACGGCGGCGGCCTCTTCGAGACGGGCGCCGGCGGCTCCGCCCCGAAGCACGTCCAGCAGCTGGTCAAGGAGAACTACCTGCGCTGGGACAGCCTGGGTGAGTTCCTCGCCCTCGCGGTCAGCTTCGAGCACCTCGCCACGAAGACGGGCAACGCGCGCGCCCAGGTGCTCGCCGACACCCTGGACCGCGCCACCGGCACGTTCCTGAACGAGAACAAGTCGCCGTCGCGTCGCCTCGGCGGCATCGACAACCGCGGCAGCCACTTCTACCTCGCCCTGTACTGGGCGCAGGAGCTGGCCAAGCAGACCGACGACGCGCAGCTCGCCGAGGCCTTCACGGCCCTGGCCAAGACGCTGGGCGAGCAGGAGCAGACCATCGTCGACGAGCTGATCGCGGTGCAGGGCTCCCCGGCCGACATCGGCGGCTACTACCAGCCCGACGTGGCCAAGGCCTCCGCGGTCATGCGCCCGTCGGCGACGCTCAACCAGGCGCTGTCGATCCTGGGCTGACGTCACGGACCCATGGGTGAAGGGGGCCTCCCGCCGGTGCGGCGGGAGGCCCCCTCCCGTCTGTCGGGACGTCAGGCGTCCCGTGACCTCAGCACCAGCGCGCCCACGAGGAGTGCCCCCGCCGCATACCCGCCGAGCACCCCGATCCCCGCCCACGGTCCGATCGGCAGCCGGTCCAGACCCGTCGTCGCCTGGATCGCGAGGCCGGCCGTCGACGGGGTCAACTCCTCGGCCCGCTCCCGCCAGTCGGGGTCCGCGAGGAGCCCCGAGAGCACCGGCAGACCGTAGAAGAGGGCCAGGGCCGAGGTCGTCGCGGCCGCAGTGTCGCGCAGGGCGGTCGCCGTGCCGAGCCCGACCAGGGCGGCCAGGGCCAGATAGAGGACCGAGCCCAGGGCGGCGCGCAGCGTCGGTTCTGCCAGCAGGCGCGGTAACGGGAACCCGTCGGCCGCCAGCAGCTCCCGCCCCACGAGCAGCGATCCGAACACCCCCACGGCGCCCGCGGCCACCGTCAGCGCGCCCACCACCGCGGCCTTGGCGGCGAGCACCCGCAGTCGCCCCGGCTGCGCCGTCAGCGTCGTACGGATGGTGCCCGTGCCGTACTCGCCGCTCATCGCGAGGACCGCGAGGACGACGACGGCGCCCTGCCCGACCCAGACGCCCGTGAGGCTCAGCTCGACGGTGTCCTCGTGGCACTCGGCGGGCACCGGGCAGTCCCCGGCGGACAGCGCCGCCGTGGTGATCGCGCCCGCCGCGACGGTCAGCGCCGCCACGGCGAGCAGCAGCCACCAAGTGCTGGTCAGCGTACGGAGCTTGGTCCACTCGGCGTGCAGGGTGGCGAGCCACCGGCTGCCGGTCACACGTCCCTCCCGCGCAGCCGCCACACCGCGGCGCCGAGCACCACGACGGCGTACGCGGCGAGGGTCGCGAGGCCGGTCCAGGGGGCCTGCGGATAGCAGCCCTCCTCGGGCAGGCAGACGGTCGCCACCTGGTCGTAGCGCGGCAGGGTGCCCTGGATCGCGAACCCGGCCACGGGCGTGAGGCGTTGGACCGCGTGGGCGAGGTCCAGCGGCAGTGTGCTGAGCAGGATCAGCGGCAGTACGAAGATGACGACGACCAGGGTGATCGCGGCGGCCGTGCTGCGCAGCAGCGCCCCGAGCCCCAGGGCGAGCACGGCGATCAAAGCGAGCACGGCGGCGGTACCGATCACGGCGCGCAGCATCGGCCCGTCGGCGAGGGAGATGTCCCCGAACAGCGGCGGCTTGCCGTCGCCCCGCAGCTCGGGCGCGCTGAGCAGGTACGAGCCGAACGTCGCGACAAGACCCGCGGCGAACGCGACCGCGCCGATCACCACGGCCTTGGCGACGAGGACCCGGCCGCGCCGCGGGCTGAGGGCGAAGGTGGTGCGGATCATGCCCCGCCGGTACTCGGCGGTGACGAAGAGCACGCCCAGCGCGGCGATCAGGACCAGGCCCAGCTGGGCGCCGTCCAGGGCCATCACGGCGAGGTCGTTGGGCGGCGGCGCGGGGCCGATGTCGCCGGAGCCGCTGAGGGTGTAGCCGTCCCCGGCCCGTCGCAGCGCGCCCGCCTCACGCCGGGGGTCGCCGCCGATGTCCGTGTGCCGCCAGGCGGCCGGTGCCGCACGGCCGTCGAGTCGTACGTGGTCGAAGCGGGCGCTGGAGGCCGAGGGGCGCTGGTCGATGGACGCGTTGCCGAACTCCCGCTCACGGGACTGGATGTCGGGGGAGGTCACGAAGAACCCGGCCGCCACCGCGTGCGGCGAGCCGCCGGAGTCACCGGCCTCGTCCGTGCCGTCCAGGTCGACCGTGCCGACCTTCGTCCAGTCCCGCCCGTCGGTGGACTCGTACCCGGTGACGAGCGGGCCCTCGCGGGTCAGCCGCAGCCAGCGGGTGTCGCCGGGGGAGGCCTCGGAGCCCGCCACGTCGCGGGTGAACTCGCTCTGCAGACGCACACCGTGGCGCGCGGTGAGCATCAGCGCGGCGTAGTCCGCCCCCGGCCGGGTGCTCTCCTTGACCATGACGCCCGCCTTGGCCCACTCGGGCGTCCCGCCGGAACCCTCGGCCGCGGGCACGCTCACGCGGGCCGTGACGCTGCCGTCGCCGGTGAGCGTGCGGTGCGCGAAGGAGAAGCCGTCCCGCACGGGCTGCCCGTCGGCCCCGGTGGGTCCGGTCGGGCCGCTGCCCCTCGTGGTCTCCGCCGTCGAACTGACCGCGGAGAAAAGGGAGATGAGCACGGTCACCAGGACCGCGCCGAGCAGCGTGAACCACCAGCGGCGCACCGTACGCAGCTTGGTCCACTCGGCGTGCAGGAGCTGCGGGAAGCCGTCACGCCCGACCGGCACGGCGCAGGTACGGCGGGGCGTGGGCGTGAGGGTACTCATCGGGCACCGCCCTCGGCGGGTCGGGAGACGCCTTCGGCAGGCTTGCCGACCACAGCGTCACCGACGCAGCCTCCGGCCCTGGCGTCGACTGCGCTTTCGGCGACGGCGTCGGCGGCGCTCGTGGCTGTGCCGCCGAGGGTGCCTTCGTCCGCCGGGGCGGTGGTGTCTGCGGTCGCCGTGCCTGTGGTGCTGTCGGTCGCGGCAGTGGTGGTGCCGTCAGTCGGGGCAGTGGTGGTGTCCGCGGTCGCCGCGCCGACGGGGCCTCCACCCACCGGACCCGCGGCGCTCCCGGCCCCCGTGTCCGCCGCGAACTGCACCGTGTCCCTGGTGAGTTCCATGTACGCCTCCTCCAGCGTCGCCCGGTGCGCGGCGATCCCGGAGAACGCCACGCCCGCTCCGCCGAGCAGCGCCACGACGCGCTCCGCGTCGAGCCGCGCGACGGTGAGCGTGTCGCGGCCGGTGGCCGCGACGCTCGCGCCCGCTGCCGTCAGGACCGCCATGGCCCTGGCGCGCTCGCCGGTGCGGACCTCGACGCGGTCGCCCGACGCGGCGGCCAGCAGCTCCCGTACGCTCGTGTCGGCGACGACGCGGCCCCGCCCGATGACGACCAAGTGGTCCGCGGTGTCCTCCAGTTCGCCCATCAGGTGGCTGGAGACCAGCACGGTCCGCCCCTCGGCTGCCAGCGCCCCGAGGAACCCGCGGATCCACTGGATCCCCTCCGGGTCGAGGCCGTTGACGGGCTCGTCGAACAGCAGCACCGGCGGATCGCCGAGCAGCGCCGCCGCGATGCCGAGGCGCTGCCGCATGCCGAGCGAGTAGCCGCCCGCCCGGCGCCGCGCGGCCGCGCCCAGGCCCACCAGGTCGAGCACCTCGTCCACGCGCCGCGCCGGAATCCGGTGCGAGTGCGCCATCCACAGCAGATGGTCGCGCCCGCGCCTGCTGGGGTGCACGGCGGCCGCGTCCAGCAGCGCGCCGACCTCCAACAGCGGGGTGCGCAGCGCCTGGTAGGGGCGCCCGCCGATCAGCGCGACGCCCTCGTCGGCCGTGTCCAGACCGAGCAGGATCCGCAGCGTCGTGGACTTGCCCGCGCCGTTGGGCCCGACGAACCCTGTCACCCGCCCCGGTTCGACGCGGAAGGAGAGCCCGTCCACCGCCGTGACGGCCCCGAACCGTTTGCGCAGCTCGCGCACCTCGATCGTCGCTTCCATGCGTCCGTTCCCTCCCCGTCGCCCTGCCGTGCGGCATCTCGTACGAAGGGAGGCTAGGGGCGCCGACGGCGCGGGTCGTCACGCACCGGAGGGCTCTTCGTATCCCTCACGCGAGGGACTCCGCCGCGCCCCGCGACGGTGACAATGGCACCCGTGAAGCCGACAACTCCCTTGCGTGGCCTGCTTCGAGGGCGGGCCGGGGGATTTCCCGAGGGCCCGGTCGTGGCCGCCGCGCTGCTCGCGCTGGCCGCCGTCGGGGAGGTCCTGTTGCGCGCGGACGGCCGCATCCCGCTCCCGCTGACGCTGTCCCTCGCGCTGGGCGCGACGGCGCCGGTCGCGTTCCTCGCCGCCCCGCAGCGTTCGCCGCGCGGCGAACGGATCGTGGGCGCGGCGGCGCTGACCGCGGGCGGCGCCGGACTCCTGTCGCTCACGCCCTTCCACGTCCTGACCGCCGCCGGGTTCGGCGCGCTCCTCTACGCCCTGCACCGGGCGGGGCGCCGGGGCCCGAAGGCCCTCGCCGCGCTGCTCCCGCTGCCGTTCGTCGTGTACGCGGTCACCGCGCCGGAGGGCACCGGCACCAGGTCCCGCCTTCTCGCCGCGCTGATCGCCGCGTGCGCCGCGGCGGCGTCCGGCACCGGGCTCGCCCGCAGGGCCAGGGACACTGCGCTCGCCCACAGCGCCACCGAGCGGGCCATCGCCGACACCCTGCTCGCACACGCGGCCCGCGGCGAACGGGCCAGGATCGCGAGGGAGTTGCACGACGTGGTCGCCCACCACATCTCGATGATCGCCGTCCAGGCGGAGACCGCGCGGCTCACCACCCCGGGGCTGCCCCCGGCCGGTGCCGAGCGCTTCCTGGCCATCGGCGACACCGCCCGCACCGCGCTCACCGAGATGCGCAGGCTGCTCGGCGTGCTGCGCGAGGACGCAGGTCACGACGCCGTGCCCGACCGCCGCCCGCAGCCGGGCATCGAGCAGCTCGCCGACCTCGTCGACGAGGCACGCGACGCGTCCGGCCGCGCGCTGCGCCTGATCGTCGAGGGGCCGATGCGGCCCCTGGACCCGGGCGTGGAACTCACCGCGTACCGCATCGTCCAGGAAGCCCTCACCAACACCCGGCGGCACGCGCCGGGTGCCGCCGTCGACGTCGAACTCCGTTACGGGGACGACGCGTTGCGCCTGCGCGTGCGCGACAACGGGCCGAGTCCGCACAGCTGCGCGGGGCACGGCGGCGGGCACGGACTGCTCGGCATGCGGGAGCGCGCCGCCACGGCGGGCGGCGCACTGCGGGCGGGTCCGGCGCGCGGTGGCGGCTTCCTGATCGAGGCGACCTTCCCCGCCCCGCCACGAGAGCAGGCCGCATGAGCACCCCGCCCCGCGAGGCCGCCCCACCGCTGCGGATCGTCATCGCCGACGACCACGAGGTCGTCCGCGTCGGCTACGCCGGACTGCTCGCCACCCAGCCCGACTTCACCGTCGTCGGCACCGCGCCGGACGGCGCGGAGGCGGTCCGCGTCTGCCGGGAGCTGCGGCCCGACCTGGTCCTGATGGATGTGCGCATGCCGGTGATGGACGGCATCGAGGCGACCGAGCGCCTGGCGGGGACGGACACCCGCGTCCTCATCCTCACCACCTTCGACCTCGACGAGCACGTGTACGACGCGCTGGGGGCGGGGGCGGCGGGATTCCTGCTCAAGGACGTGACCGCGGAGCACCTCTTCGACGCGGTCCGCGTGGTCGCCGCGGGTGAGGGGTTGCTCGCGCCGACGGTCACGCGCCGGCTCATCGCCGAGTTCGCCCGCATCAGACCCGCCCGTTCCGCACGTCCTGCGCCCCGTGTGGACGCGCTGACACCCCGCGAGACCGAGGTGCTCCGGCTGATCGCGGAAGGCCTCTCCAACCCGGAGATCGCCGCCCGGCTGCACGTCGGCGAGGAGACCGTGAAGACCCATGTGAGCCGCGTCCTCGGCAAGCTGGGCCTGCGGGACCGGACACAGGCGGTGGTGGCGGCGTACGAATCGGGCCTGGTGGTGCCGCGGGCGGCCGACGGCTGACCGCCCGCCCGGCGCCTATGCGCCCGCTGCCCGTGCCGCGCGGCGGTGCGCGGCGACCCGCTCGCGGGTGGCGCAGCGCCGTGAGCAGTAGCGGCGGGCGGCGCCACTGCCCTGGGCGAGGTAGACGTTCGGGCAGCACGGCGAGGCGCAGATGCCGCCGGGGGCGCGCTGTGTGTCCCAGACGAGGACGGTCAGTGCCATGCACGCCGCGGCGAGGAACCACTCGCCCCAGGGGGCGTCGTCGGCGCCGTCCAGATGCGGGTGCCAGGGGGCGGCGCCCCCGTGGGAGGTGAGCCTCAGTGCGCCGGTGCCGCGCGCCAGGAGACCGTTCAGGGCGGCGGCCGCGGCGTCCACGTGGTCGGCGGCGAACACCTCGCGCAGCCGCAGGGCGGCGGCGCGCAGCTCGGCGAGATCGCGGTCGGACACCTGGACGAAGCCGGTCCCGCCGTACTCGCGCAGCAGGGCGGCCACGGTGTCGGGCCGGGCCTCCTCGCCGCTCAGGACGTTGACGAGGTCGGCGGTGCGCCGGGCGACGGCCGACACGGACTGCGGGGTCGACCAGTCGTTGCGGTGAGGGAGCACGCGGCGAATGTAACGCACCGGGCAGGCTTTTCAGTTACGTACGCAATGCCTTGCCCGTGCGGAGGCGTTACGCCGCGACGGCTGCGCCCGGCGACGGGTCGACTACGACCGGCGGCGGGGCTTCCCGCGCTTGGCGGGCTTGGCACGTGCGGTGCCGCCGCGCTGCCCCTTGCCGCCGGACCTGCCCGCCGAGGACTTGCCCGCCGAGGACTTGCCCGCGGCGGGCTTCCGCTTCTGCTGGGTCGCCTTCGCCGGAGCCTTGGCCGCGCCCTGGGACGTGGGCTGCGTGCGGCCGCGCGAGCTGTTGACCGTCCGGCCGCGGACGATGCCGATGAAGTCCTCGACCAGGTCGGGGGTGGTCTCGGCCTCGGGCCACGACAGGGCGACGCGCGACTCGGGGACGTCCGTCAGCGGGCGGTAGGTGAGGTCCTTGCGGTGGTGGAGGCGGGCGAGCGACTGCGGGACGACGAGCAGACCCACGCCCGCGGCGACCAGCTCGACGGCGTCCGCGGTGGTGGCGGGGCGCTCGTACGCGGCCAGGCCGGGGGGCCGCTCCCATCCGAGGGTGTCGTCCAGGGGGTGGAAGACCACCTCGTCGGCGAGGTCCTCGGGGGACACCTCGTCGACGGCCGCCGCGGCGTGGTCCTTGGGGATCACGACGACGGTCGTCTCGGTGTAGAGGGGGATCGCGCTGAGATCCGTACGGTCGAAGGGCAGTCGCACGAATCCGGCGTCGGCGCCGCCGCCGCGCAGCACCTCGGGTGCCTCGGCGGCGGAGACCTGGAGGAGGGTCAGCGGGACGTCGGGCAGCCGCTCGTTCCAGATCCGCACCCACTTGGTGGGCGTCACCCCCGGGACGTAGGCGAGCCGGAACGAAGGGGTTACTTCCGAGCCTGTCACCTCGCCAGGCTACCGGTCGTGGTCGGAGGTCGCGCACATGCTCGATACCCTTGACACATGACGTCGCACCAGACCACCCAGACCATGAAGCCCGCGACCGCGGCGAAGAAGCTGGGTGTGTACCTCCAGGCCACGCCCGCCGAGTTCCAGGAGGGCGTCGTCTCGCGCAGCGAGCTGAACGCGCTGCAGGCCGACCCGCCCGAGTGGCTCCAGGAGCTGCGCCGCAACGGCCCGCACCCCCGCCCGGTGGTCGCGGCGAAGCTCGGCGTCTCCATCGCGGGCCTCGCCCGCGGCGGGGTCACGGAGCCGCTCACCACGGAGCAGATCGAAGCGCTGAAGCAGGAGCTGCCGGGCTGGCTGCGCGAGGAGCGCGCCACGCAGGCCGAGGTCCGCAAGGAGGCGGTCCGCATCAAGGAGAAGCAGGCGGAGAAGCAGGCGAAGCAGCGCGAGCGGACGTCGGACGCCCCGCGCGACTGACGGGTCCCGACTCCGGTCCCGCCCCCGATCCTGGTTCCGGTTCCGGTTCCGGTCCCGGTCCAGGTCCCGACCTCGTCCGTCGGACGAGTGACGCCGACATCGCCGCCCCCGCGATCACCGCGGCCAGATGTACGCACGCCGCGACCGCGAGCAGCGCCCACGCCTCGAGGACGCCGGTCAGCAGCCGCCCGGGGAGCTCCCGCTCCTCGGGGCGGGCCAGACCGGCGGTGCCGCCCGCCACCCGGACCGGCTGTGCGGACTAGTTCTCGCGAGGGCCGGCGCGTCGACCCGCGGCGCGTGGGTCACGCCGTACCGGTGGGCCGCCGGGCCGTCCCCCCCGGCGTACCGAAGGAGCGGCCGCCCCGTCGGCACGACCGGCTGTCGCGCCGTCTCCACCCGCCCGAGGCGGCCGTGGAGGCCATCCGCTCCGGCCGCGGCCTTCCACGCGCTCCGGCCGCCTTCACCTGCGCCGTGCGCCGTGCGTCGCGCGCCGATTCGCCCGGCCGCTTCAGGCCGGTGTCCCGACCGCCGGGCTCTCCTCGCTCACTTCGTCAGACGTCTTCTCGTCACTCGGGTCGTCCGGGTCGTCCGGGCCGTTCAGGCGCTGTGCCTCGGCACGTGCGCGGCCCCAGGCGGGGTGACACATGGCAGCCTCCTTCGTCAGCGGAGTTCCTGGATGCGGATCAGGTTGCCCGCGGGATCGCGGAAGGCGCAGTCGCGGATGCCGTACGGCTGGTCGGTCGGGTCCTGGACGACCTCCGCGTCGCCTGCCCGCACCTTCGCGAAGGTGTCGTCGAGGTCCGGGGTGGCCAGCAGGATCCAGCCGTAGGTGCCCTTGGCCATCATCTCGCTGATGGTGCGGCGCTCGGCCTCGGTGACCCCGGGGTCGACGGCGGGCGGTGCCAGGAGGATGGACGTGCTGGGCTGGCCTGCGGGGCCGACCGTGATCCAGCGCATCGTTCCCTGCCCGACGTCGCTGCGGACCTCGAAGCCGAGCACGTCCCGGTAGAAGGCCAGGGAGGCGTCCGGGTCGACATGGGGAAGAACGCTCGTGTGAATGGTGATGTCCATGCCTTGAATGCTAGGGACATCTCCCTGACCTGTGCTTCTCCAATCCTGACCGATGACGCGTGCGGCGCTCCGCGGCCCCGCGCCGAGACCGTCGGGGACGTGGTGAGGTCGAGGCGGCCCGAGAAGGCGGCCCGAGAAAGCGGCAGGGGGAGCGCGGTGTGCGGCCGGTTCGTCACCATGGTCATGATCTTCCTCTGAGCTGGCCGGGCCCGCGTCCGCGCACGGCATCCCCGCCCACGGCAGCAGGCCGATGACGGCATTGCATAAAACTGCGGCTCCGCGTATAGTCATGCCATCCAAGAGGAGGGTTCCATGGCGGTACGCGCAGCAGTGGCAGGAGCGAGCGGGTATGCGGGCGGCGAGCTGCTGCGCCTGTTGCTCGTCCACCCCGAGGTGGAGATCGGCGCCCTGACCGGCAACACGAACGCGGGCCAGCGCCTGGGTGCGCTGCAGCCGCATCTCCTTCCGCTCGCCGACCGCGTCCTGGCGCCGACCACCGCCGAGGTCCTCGCGGGCCACGATGTCGTCTTCCTCGCCCTGCCCCACGGGCAGTCCGCCGCCGTCGCCGACCAGCTCGGCCCCGACGTCCTCGTCGTCGACATGGGCGCCGACTTCCGGCTGAAGGACGCGGGGGACTGGGAGAAGTTCTACGGGAGCCCGCACGCGGGTACCTGGCCCTACGGCCTGCCCGAACTCCCGGGCGCACGCGCCGCGTTGGCGGGGGCCAAGCGCATCGCGGTGCCCGGTTGCTACCCTACCGCCGTCTCGCTCGCCCTCTTCCCCGCGTACGCCGCGGACCTCGTCGAGACCGACGCGGTGATCGTCGCCGCGTCCGGCACCTCCGGCGCGGGCAAGGCCGCCAAGCCCCACCTCCTGGGCTCCGAGGTCATGGGGAACATGTCCCCGTACGGAGTGGGCGGCGTGCACCGGCACACCCCCGAGATGATCCAGAACCTGAGCGCGGCCGCGGGCGCCCCCGTCACCGTCTCCTTCACGCCGACCCTGGCCCCGATGCCCCGCGGCATCCTCGCCACCTGCAGCGCGAAGGCGAAGGACGGCGTCACCGCCGAGTCCGCGCGGGCCGTGTACGAGAAGGCCTTCGCCGACGAACCGTTCGTGCACCTGCTCCCCGAGGGGCAGTGGCCGAACACCGCCGCCGTGTACGGCTCGAACGCCGCGCACGTCCAGGTCGCCTGCGACGAGGCGGCCGGCCGCGTGATCGTGATCAGCGCCATCGACAACCTGACCAAGGGCACCGCCGGCGGCGCCCTGCAGAGCATGAACATCGCCCTCGGCCTCGACGAGGCCACCGGGCTCTCTACGATCGGAGTCGCGCCGTGAGTGTGACGGCAGCCAAGGGATTCACGGCCGCGGGCATCGCCGCCGGGATCAAGGAGAACGGCAACCCGGACCTGGCCCTCGTGGTCAACACCGGGCCGCGCCTTGCCGCCGCGGGCGTCTTCACCTCCAACCGCGTCAAGGCCGCCCCCGTCCTGTGGTCGGAGCAGGTCCTCAAGGGCGGTCTCGTCTCCGCCGTCGTCCTCAACTCCGGCGGCGCCAACGCCTGTACGGGGCCCAAGGGCTTCCAGGACACGCACGCCACCGCCGAGAAGGTGGCCGACGTCCTCTCCCTCAACGCGGGCGAGGTCGCCGTCGCGTCGACCGGACTCATCGGCGTGACGCTCCCGATGGACAAGCTCCTGCCGGGGGTCGAGAAGGCCGCGGGCGAACTCTCCGCGCACGGCGGCGAGAAGGCCGCCATCGCCATCAAGACCACCGACAGCGTGCACAAGACGTCCGTCGTCACCAAGGACGGCTGGACGGTCGGCGGCATGGCCAAGGGCGCGGGCATGCTCGCCCCCGGCCTCGCCACCATGCTCGTGGTCCTGACCACCGACGCCGACCTCGGCGCCGACGTCCTGGACAAGGCGCTGCGCGACGCCACCCGGCTCACCTTCGACCGCGTCGACTCCGACGGCTGCATGTCCACCAACGACACGGTGCTGCTCCTCGCCTCGGGCGCGGCCGAAGTCACCCCGGAGTACGCCGAGTTCGCCGAGGCCGTCCGCGAGGTCTGCGACGACCTCGGACGGCAGCTCATCGGCGACGCGGAGGGCGCGAGCAAGGACATCAAGGTGGAGGTCGTGAACGCCGCGAGCGAGGCCGACGCCGTCGAGGTCGGCCGGTCCATCGCCCGCAACAACCTCCTCAAGTGCGCCCTGCACGGCGAGGACCCCAACTGGGGCCGGGTGCTCTCCGCGATCGGCACGACCTCCGCGGTCTTCGACCCGAACCAGCTGAACGTCGCCATCAACGGTGTCTGGGTCTGCAGGAACGGCTCGGTCGGCGAGGACCGCGAGCTCGTCGACATGCGCTACCGCGAGGTCGTCATCAGCGCCGACCTCGCGGCGGGCGCCGAGACCGCGACGATCTGGACCAACGACCTCACCGCCGACTACGTCCACGAGAACAGCGCGTACTCGTCATGAGCGACGACACGGGGAAGGACCCCGGCAGTCAGCCCACCGCCCGCAAGCACACCGCGCTCCCCAAGGCGCAGATCCTCATCGAGGCGCTGCCCTGGCTCACCCGGCACCACGGCAAGACCGTCGTCATCAAGTTCGGCGGCAACGCCATGGTCGACGAGGAGCTGAAGGCCGCCTTCGCCCAGGACGTCGTCTTCCTGCACCACGCGGGCCTCAGGCCCGTGGTGGTGCACGGCGGCGGGCCGCAGATCAGCAAGGCCCTCGAGCGGCACGGCATCGTCAGCGAGTTCAAGGCGGGCCTGCGCGTCACCACCGAGGACGCCATGGACGTCGTACGCATGGTGCTCGCCGGACAGGTGCAGCGCGAGCTCGTCGGCCTCCTGAACCAGCACGGACCGCTCGCCGTCGGCCTCACCGGCGAGGACGCGCACACCATCACCGCCACCAAGCACCAGCCCCGCATCGAGGGCGAACTGGTCGACATCGGCCGGGTCGGCGAGATCACCGAGATCGACACCGGCGCCATCGAGGCGCTGCTCGCCGACGGCCGCATCCCGGTCGTCTCCTCGATCGCCCGATCCCAGGACGACGGACATGTCTACAACGTCAATGCTGATACGGCGGCTTCGGCACTCGCTGCGGCGCTTGGTGCCGAGACGTTGATGGTCCTCACCGACGTCGAGGGCCTCTACGAGGACTGGCCGAACTCCGACGAGGTCATCAGCAGGCTCACCGCGAAGGAGCTGGAGAAGCTCCTGCCCGAGCTGGCCAGCGGCATGGTCCCCAAGATGGAGGGCTGCCTGCACGCCGTGCGCAACGGCGTCGAGACGGCCCGCGTGATCGACGGCCGCGTCCAGCACTCGATCCTGCTGGAGATCTTCACCGACGAAGGAATCGGCACGATGGTCGTGCCCGACGAGGAGGGGGAGTCATGAGCAACCAGGAGCTGACCGCCCGCTGGCAGGGCGCGCTCATGGACAACTACGGCACGCCGAGGCTCCCCCTCGTGCGCGGCGCGGGCACCAGGCTGTGGGACGCCGACGGCAAGGAGTACGTCGACTTCGTCGGCGGCATCGCGGTCAACGCCCTCGGCCACGCCCACCCGGCGGTCGTCGAGGCGGTGAGCGCGCAGATCGGCTCGCTCGGCCACGTCTCGAACCTCTTCGTCGCCGAGCCGCCCGTCGTGCTCGCCGAGAAGCTGCTGCGGCTCTTCGGGCGCGCGGGCCGGGTGTACTTCTGCAACTCCGGCGCCGAGGCCAACGAGGGTGCCTTCAAGCTCGGCCGGCTGACCGGACGATCGCACATGGTCGCCACCGACGGCGGCTTCCACGGCCGGACCATGGGGGCGCTCGCCCTCACCGGACAGCCCGGCAAGCAGGAGCCGTTCCTGCCGCTGCCCGGCGACGTCACCCACGTCCCGTACGGCGACGTCGAGGCCCTGCGCGCGGCCGTCACCACCGAGACCGCCCTCGTGATCATCGAGCCGGTCCAGGGCGAGAACGGCGTCGTCGTGCCGCCCGCGGGCTATCTCAAGGCGGCCCGCGAGATCACCGCGGCCACCGGCACGCTGCTCGTCCTCGACGAGGTGCAGACCGGAATCGGCCGCACCGGCCACTGGTTCGAGTACCTCGCGCACGACGGCGTCGAGCCGGACGTCGTCACGCTCGCGAAGGGTCTGGGCGGCGGGCTCCCGCTCGGCGCGACCGTCGCCTTCGGCGCGGCGGCCGAGCTCTTCAGGCCCGGTCACCACGGCACGACGTTCGGCGGGAACCCCGTCGCGTGCGCCGCGGGCATCGCCGTCCTGGACACCATCGAGGCCGAGGGCCTCCTGGAGAACACCAAGCGGGCGGGCGGAAAGCTGCGCGACGGAATCGAGTCACTGGGACACCCGCTCGTAGGGCATGTCAGGGGCTCGGGCCTGCTGCTGGGTATCGTGCTCACCGAGCCGCTCGCGCCCCGGGCGCAGCAGGCGGCTCAGGACGCCGGCTTCCTGGTGAACGCGCCCGCCCCCGATGTCGTACGGCTGATGCCCCCGCTGAACGTGCGCGACGACGAGGTGGACGCCTTCCTCCACGCGTTGCCCGGCATCCTGGACAAGGCTCTTGAAGCCGACGGGGACGAATGATCCGGAGATTGAGACGACGATGAGCCAGGCGCAAGGCAACGAGCACGGCGACCACGCGGGTCCCGCCGTGCCGCAGACCCGCACCGCACGCCACCGCCGGATCGTGGACATCCTCAACCGGCAACCGGTGCGCTCCCAGAGCCAGCTGGCGAAGCTGCTCGCCGACGACGGCCTGACCGTCACGCAGGCGACGCTCTCCCGGGACCTGGACGAGCTGAACGCGGTGAAGATCCGCAACGCCGAGGGCGACCTCATCTACGCGGTGCCGAGCGAGGGCGGTTTCCGCACCCCGCGCGCGCCGCTGGGGGAGTCGGCCAAGGAGGAGCGGATGCGGCGTCTCTCCGCGGAGCTGCTGATCTCCGCGGAGGCCTCGGCGAACCTCGTCGTCCTGCGCACCCCGCCGGGCGCCGCCCAGTTCCTGGCATCGGCCATCGACCAGGCCGAGCTGCACGACATCCTCGGCACGATCGCGGGCGACGACACGCTGATGCTGATCAGCAGGGAGCCGGCGGGGGGTCAGGCACTGGCGGACCACTTGCTGCGCCTGGCCTCGAACGACCACTGAGTCTGGCCCCCGGACCTCGAGCGCCGTCGATCACCGGCTTCGCCGAGTTCGTCCTCAATCTCCCCCAAGCTCTTAAGGAGCAGGGCGGTGCCCCCTCGACGGGCTCGATTTTCTCGCCATCCACGCCGCCACCACCGCTCCCGACACGTTGTGCCACACCGAGAACACCGCCGAGGGCAACGCGGCCAGGGGACTGAAGTGGGCCGTGGCAAGGGACGCCGCGAGGCCCGAGTTCTGCATGCCGACCTCGAAGGCCATGGCCCGCGAGGCCGGCGGGCCGAGCCGCGCCAGCCTGCCCGCGCCGTAACCGAGCGCGAGGCCGAGCCCGTTGTGGAGGAACACCGCGAGGAACACCAGTGCCGCGGCCGACTTGATGGCCGCGGCACTGCCCGCGACGACGATCGCCACGATGGCGGCGATGGTCAGCGCCGACAGCCACGGCAGCGCGCCGAGCACCCGGTCGACGTACCGCCCGAAGAGCAGGCGTACGACAAGGCCCGCGATGACCGGCAGCAGGACGGTCTTGAGGATGTCCGTCACCATCGAGCCCGCGTCCACCGGCAGGTACTCGCCCGCGAGCAGCAGCGTCAGCGGCGGTGTGATCAGCGGCGCGAGGACGGTCGAGACGGTGGCGACCGACACGGAGAGCGCCACGTCGCCGCGCGCCAGATAGGTGACGACGTTGGACGCGGTGCCGCTCGGCGCGCAGCCCACCAGGATCACACCGGCCGCCAACTGCGGTGAGAGGCCGAGCGCGTGGGCGATCAGCCAGCCGAGCCCCGGCATGATCACGTAGTGCGCGACGAGTCCGAGCGCGACGGCCCAGGGCCGCTTGACCACGCCCTGGAAGTCCAGCGGGGTCATGGTCAGACCCATGCAGAACATCACCACGCCGAGCAGGTACGGGACGTTCGTCCCCCAGCCCTCGAAGACGTCCGGCACGAGGAGGCCGAGGGCGCCCGCGGCCAGGACGAGGACGGGGAAGACGGTGACGGCACGGCGGGCCGCCTTGTCGGCGGTGCCCGCGTCGTCGGCAGGGGTGGGGATCGTCTGTTCGGATTGCACGGCGCGATGCAACGCCCCGGCCCCGCGCGTGCGCAACCCCGTCTCGGTATGTGGTCGCTACACGGAGGTTCGCGTCCGGGGCCGTGCCCGCGGCTCGCTCAGGCGGCGCTCGGCGGCAGCGGCAGGGGAAGCCCCGGGAGCCCGTCGATGCTCTGCGCTATGTGCTCCTTCTTGGCGAAGTAGGCGCTGAGCGACGCGTCGTCCTCGCGCGCGAACCGCTTGCCGTGCAGGTCGCGTTCCTCGTCGTACGTCATGAAGGGCACCGCGTAGCCACAGGTGTCGCGGACGAGGTCGGCGTGCACGACGATGATGGCGCGCAGCCCGTGCGGCGTCGGGTCGATGTCGGGGAAGTGGCCGAGCAGTTCCTTGAAGCGGGGGTCGTCGCGGAAGACGGGCTCGCCGCGGCCGTGCACCCGCACGATGTTGGGCGGTCCCTGGAAGGCGCACCACATGAGCGTGATGCGGCCGTTCTCCCGCAGGTGCGCGATGGTCTCGGCGTTGCTGCCCGCGAAGTCCAGGTAAGCGACGGTCAGTTCGTCGACGACGGCGAAGGAGCCCTTGAGGCCCTTGGGGGAGAGGTTGATCGTGCCGTCGTCGGCGAGGGGTGCGGTCGCGGTGAAGAACATCGGCTGTTCCTCGATGAAGGTACGGAGCCTGCCGTCGATGCGTTCGTAAGTCTTTCCCATGTCTAAGGATTATTGATCAGAAGTCCTTCGCTTGTCTAACGAAAATCATGTCGACCGGATTGACGAAACATACGGTGCACTGCATACTCATGCATATCAGCGAACGCACCGCACGCAAGGAGGGCCCCGTGACCGAGCGCGTCGTACTCGCCTACTCGGGCGGCCTCGACACCTCCGTCGCCATCGGCTGGATCGCCGAGGAGACGGGCGCCGAGGTCATCGCCGTCGCCGTGGACGTCGGCCAGGGCGGCGAGGACCTGGACGTCATCCGCAAGCGCGCGCTCGCCTGCGGTGCGGTCGAGGCCGAAGTCGCCGACGCCGAGGACGAGTTCGCCGAGGAGTACTGCCTCCCGGCGATCAAGGCGAACGCCCTCTACATGGACCGCTATCCGCTGGTCTCCGCCCTCTCGCGGCCCGTGATCGTCAAGCACCTGGTCGCCGCGGCCGAGAAGCACGGCGCCACCACGGTCGCCCACGGCTGCACGGGCAAGGGCAACGACCAGGTGCGGTTCGAGGCCGGCATCGTGGCCCTCGCCCCCGATCTCACGTGTATCGCCCCGGTCCGTGACTATGCGATGACCCGGGACAAGGCGATCGCCTTCTGCGAGGAGAAGCAGCTCCCGATCGCCACCTCCAAGAAGTCCCCGTACTCCATCGATCAGAACGTCTTCGGACGGGCCGTCGAGACGGGCTTCCTGGAGGACATCTGGAACGCGCCGATCGAGGACGTCTACGAGTACACCGCCGACCCCGCCGAGCCCCGCGAGGCCGACGAGGTCGTCATCTCCTTCAAGGAGGGCGTCCCGGTCGCGATCGACGGCAGGCCCGTCACCGTCCTCCAGGCGATCAAGGAGCTCAACGAGCGCGCGGGCGCCCAGGGCGTCGGCCGGATCGACATGGTCGAGGACCGCCTGGTCGGCATCAAGTCCCGTGAGGTGTACGAGGCTCCGGGCGCCATCGCCCTGATCACCGCCCACCAGGAGCTGGAGAACGTCACGGTCGAGCGCGAACTCGCCCGCTACAAGCGGCAGGTCGAGCAGCGCTGGGGCGAACTGGTCTACGACGGCCTGTGGTTCTCGCCGCTCAGGCGCGCCCTGGACGGCTTCGTCAACGAGGCGAACCAGGACGTCACCGGAGACATCCGGATGACCCTGCACGGCGGTCGTGCCGTGGTCACGGGCCGGAAGTCCGACCGGTCGCTCTACGACTTCAACCTCGCCACCTACGACTCGGGCGATACGTTCGACCAGTCCAAGGCGCAGGGCTTCATCGAGATCTTCGGCCTCTCGTCGAAGATCGCCGCCCGGCGCGACCTCGCATGAGGCGTGACCGGCCCTGCCGGTCACGCGTCATCGGCCCTACCAGCAACAGCCTTGAGGAGCACGTGCAGTGAGCAGCAACAACGGCGGTGACGTCCGGCTCTGGGGCGGACGGTTCGCCGACGGGCCCGCCCAGGCCCTGGCGAAGCTGTCCGCGTCGGTCCACTTCGACTGGCGCCTGGCGCCGTACGACATCGCCGGTTCCCGCGCCCACGCGCGCGTGCTCCACACGGCGGGCCTGCTCACCGAGGACGAGCTGACCCGCATGATCGCCGGGCTCGACCAGCTGGAGGCCGACGTCGCCGACGGCTCGTTCGTCGGCACCGTCGCCGACGAGGACGTCCACACCGCCCTGGAGCGCGGCCTCCTGGAGCGGCTCGGCCCCGACCTCGGCGGCAAGCTGCGGGCGGGCCGGTCCCGCAACGACCAGGTGGCGACGCTCTTCAAGATGTACCTGCGCGACCACGCCCGGATCATCGGCGGCCTGATCGCCGAACTCCAGGGCGCGCTCGTGGGGTTGGCCGAGGCGCACCCCGACGTCGCCATGCCGGGGCGTACGCATCTGCAGCACGCCCAGCCCGTGCTCTTCGCGCACCACGTCCTCGCGCACGTCCAGTCGCTGTCCCGGGACGCGGAGCGGCTGCGCCAGTGGGACACGCGCACGGCCGTCTCGCCGTACGGCTCGGGCGCGCTCGCCGGTTCCTCCCTCGGCCTCGACCCCGAGGCGGTCGCGAAGGACCTCGGCTTCGAGCACGGCTCCGCCGCCAACTCCATCGACGGCACGGCATCGCGTGACTTCGTCGCCGAGTTCGCCTTCATCACGGCGATGATCGGCGTGAACCTCTCCCGCATCGCCGAGGAGGTCATCATCTGGAACACGAAGGAGTTCTCCTTCGTCACCCTCCACGACGCCTTCTCGACCGGCTCGTCGATCATGCCGCAGAAGAAGAACCCGGACATCGCCGAGCTGGCGCGCGGCAAGTCCGGCCGGCTGATCGGCAATCTGACGGGCCTGATGGCCACGCTCAAGGCCCTGCCGCTGGCGTACAACCGCGACCTCCAGGAGGACAAGGAGCCGGTCTTCGACTCCTGCGACCAGCTGGAGATCCTGCTCCCCGCCTTCACCGGCATGATGGCCACGCTCACCGTCAACCGCGAGCGCATGGAGGAGCTGGCCCCGGCCGGTTTCTCGCTCGCCACCGACATCGCCGAGTGGCTGGTCAAGCAGGGCGTGCCGTTCCGCGTCGCGCACGAGGTCGCGGGCGAGTGCGTGAAGGTCGCCGAGGCCGAGGGCAAGGAGCTGGACGGCCTCACCGACGAGCAGTTCGCCAAGATCTCCGAGCACCTCACCCCCGAGGTGCGCACCGTCCTGAACGTGCCGGGCGCGCTGGCCTCCCGCGACGGCCGCGGCGGCACCGCCCCCTCGGCCGTCGCCGTGCAGCTCGCCGAGGTCAAGGCGGATCTGGCGGCGCAGCGGGAGTGGGCCGGAGCCCGCGGGTGACAAAGCGGCATCGCGGGTTACGTTGACGGGGAACGCCCCTACGACGAGGAGCCCGCGATGCCCTTCGCCCGGCTGGCAGCAGCCACGACCCCGACCGCGCACATAGGGCTCGGTCTCGCCGCCGTCGGCAGGCCCGGCTACATCACGCTGGACCGCGAGACCGACCTGCCGCCGTCCCGCAGTGTCGAGGCCCTGCGTGAGCGCACCTTCGAACTCCTCGACGCCGCCTACGCGTCAGGGGTCCGCTACATCGACGTGGCCCGCTCCTACGGCCGGTCCGAGGAGTTCCTCGGCGACTGGCTGCACGCCAGGCCCGACATCCGCGACGTCGTCATCGGCAGCAAGTGGGGCTACACGTACACGGCCGCCTGGCGCACCGACGCCGAGGGTCCGCACGAGGTCAAGGACCACAGCACGGCCGCGTTCGCACGTCAGCGCGCCGAGACCGCCGAGCTGCTCGGCGACCGGCTCGACCTCTACCAGATCCACTCCGTGACGCCCGAGAGCCCGGCGCTCACCGACAAGGAACTCCACGCCCGCCTCGCCGAACTCGCGGCCCAGGGCGTCACCGTCGGCCTCTCCGTGAGCGGTCCCGAGCAGGCCGCGGCGATCCGCTCCGCCCTCGCGGTGACGGTCGACGGGGAGCCGCTCTTCCGCACGGTCCAGGCGACGTACAACATCCTGGAGACCTCGGCGGGGCCCGCGCTCGCCGAGGCGCACGACGCGGGGCTCACCGTGCTGGTCAAGGAGGGCATGGCCAACGGCAGGCTCGCCGCCCCGCACGCCCCTGCCGCGCTGCGCGAGGTCGCCGAGGAGACGGGGCTCGGCTGCGACGCCGTGGCGCTCGCCGCGGTCCTGCGCGAGCCGTGGACGGGCGTCGTCCTGTCCGGTGCGGCCACCTCGGTGCAGCTCGTCTCCAATCTGCACGCCGCCGCCGTGGATCTGGACGGCGGGCAGCTGGAGCGACTGGCGGGTCTGGCGGAGGAGCCCGGGGCGTACTGGCGGCAGCGCGCGGAGCTGCCCTGGCACTGAGCGCGAGGCGCGGGACGTGCCGAAGTAGGGCGACGCCGAAAAAGTCGTGAGACATTTTTGTCTCACACGGCGTATGGTTGTCTCATGTCAGTCGACCGAGACCAGGTCCTGCGCGCCGCCGCGGCCCTGCTCACCCGCAAGTCCACCGCCACCATGGACGAGGTCGCCCGCGCCGCGGGCATCAGCAGGGCCACCCTGCACCGCCACTTCGCGGGCCGTGACGCCCTCGTGCGCGCCCTCGAAGAGCTCGGCCTCCAGGAGGGCGAGGCCGCCCTCGACCGGGCCCGGCTCGACGAGGGCAGCGCCGGCGGCGCGCTGCGGCGTCTGGTGCAGGAGGTCGAGCCGGCCGCAGGCCTGATCGCGTTCCTCTACACCGAGAACCAGCTCTTCGAGGGCGACGAGCAGAACGAGGGCTGGGCCCGCATCGACGAGCGCCTGGCCGCGCTCTTCCGGCGCGGCCAGGAGAGCGGCGAGTTCCGCATCGACCTGACGCCCGTCTGGCTGACCGAGGCGTTCTACGGCCTCGTCGGCTCCGGCGCCTGGGCCGTGCAGGACGGCCGGGTGGCGGCCAAGGACTTCTCGTACATGATCGTCGAGCTGCTGATCGGCGGCGTACAGCGGAGAGTGGAATCATGACCAGCACCCACCAGCGGCCCGCGGCACCGGAGGCGGAACGGGGTGCGGCGGCCCGTTGGCTCGCCCTCGCCGTGCTCGCGCTGGCCGTGCTCCTGGTCGCCGTC
This sequence comes from Streptomyces sp. NPDC025651, assembly GCF_055558735.1. Taxonomy (NCBI): domain Bacteria; kingdom Bacillati; phylum Actinomycetota; class Actinomycetes; order Kitasatosporales; family Streptomycetaceae; genus Streptomyces; species Streptomyces sp. NPDC025651. The sequence continues at coordinate 155,442 of NZ_JBVHLZ010000007.1, read as the reverse complement.
GACGCGACCGTGCTCGGCCTCGCGACGCCGTACATCAGCGAGGACCTCAAGCCGTCCGGCACACAGCTGCTGTGGATCGGCGACGTCTACTCCTTCGTCATCGCGGGTCTGCTCGTCTCGATGGGCAGCCTCGGCGACCGCATCGGCCGCAAGAAGCTGCTGCTCACCGGAGCCGTCGCCTTCGGCGCGGTGTCGGTCCTCAACTCCTACGCCACGAGCCCGGAGATGATGATCCTGGCCCGCGCGCTGCTCGGTGTCGCGGGTGCGACGCTGATGCCGTCGACGCTGGCGCTGATCCGGAACATCTTCCACGACCCGCGCGAGCGCAGCCTCGCGGTCGGCATCTGGGGCGCCATGGCGTCCGCGGGCGCGGCCGTCGGGCCCGTCGTCGGCGGCTTCCTGCTCGAACACTTCTGGTGGGGCTCGGTCTTCCTGATCAACCTGCCGGTGATGGCCGTCCTCGTGATCGTCGGCATCAAGCTCCTGCCCGAGTCCAAGAACCCGGCACCCGGGCCCTGGGACCTGGTCAGCGTCGTGCTCTCGCTCATCGGCATGATCGCCGTCGTCTACTCCATCAAGGAGGCGGCCGCGCACGGGATGCGCTGGGACGTCGCGGTGGCCGCCGTCGTGGGCGTGGCCGCGCTCACCTGGTTCGTACGCCGCCAACTCACCCTCACCGCGCCCCTGCTGGACATGCGGCTCTTCCGCAACCGCGGCTTCTCCGGGGCGGTCCTCGCCGACCTGCTGACCGTCCTCGGCCTGTCCGGCCTGGTCTTCTTCCTCTCCCAGTTCCTGCAACTGGTCCAGGGCAGGCGGCCGTTCGAGGCGGGCCTCGCCGAACTGCCCGCCGCGGCGGGCGCGGTGGCGGCCGGTCTGGTCGCGGGCATGGTGGCGCGGCGGTTCTCGGTGCGGATCGTGGTCGCGGGCGGCCTCGCCGCGGTCGGGCTCTCGCTCGCCGCGCTCACGGCGCTGGACCAGAGCACCGGCTATCCGCTGCTCGGCGCCTCGCTCCTGGTCGTCGGCATCGGCGCGGGCTTCTCGTTCACCGTGACCGCCGACGTGATCCTCTCCAGCGTCCCCAAGGAACAGGCGGGCGCGGCCTCCGCGGTCTCGGAGACGGCGTACGAACTGGGCGCGGCCCTCGGCATCGCCCTGCTCGGCTCGATCGTCACCGGCGTGTACCGCGACTTCACGGCACCGCCGGGCACCCCGGCCGACGTGGCGGCGGCGTCCCACGAATCCCTGGGCGGCGCCGTGGAGTCGGTCGCGAGCCTGCCGCCGCAGCAGGCGGACGCCCTGCTCTCGGCGGCGCAGTCGTCCTTCGTCGACGGACTGCGCCTGGCGTCGGGCGTCGGCGCGGCGGTACTCCTCGCCACGGCGGTGGCGGCGTGGTTCCTCCTGAAGGGCCAGAAGCTGGAGGACGGCATCGAGCACTGAGCGCCCCGTAAGGGGCGCGGGGAACTGCGCGAGCAACCACGACGGGCCCGCAGAAACGTACGAAACGCAGTACGCCCGCACCGGCGCCGAGGGCTGAAACCCCGCGCCGGTGCGGGCGCACCGTGAAAAGCTCGGTCAGGCGGCCTTCGCCTTGGTCGCGTACATGTCCACGTACTCCTGACCGGACAGCAGCATGACCTCCGTCATCACGGAGTCCGTCACCGCCCGCAGCACGTAGCGGTCGCGGTCCATGCCGTCGTACCGCGAGAACTCCATCGCCTCGCCGAAGCGGACCGTCACCTTGCCCGGCCGCGGCAGCCCCTTGCCGCCCGGCTGGAGCTTGTCCGTGCCGATCATCGCGAAGGGGACGACGGGCGCGCCGGTCATCAGGGTCAGGCGGGCGATGCCGGTGCGGCCGCGGTACAGCCGGCCGTCGGGGGAGCGCGTGCCCTCGGGGTAGATGCCGAAGACCTTGCCGTCGTCGAGAATGCGCCGACCGGTCATCAGCGCCGCGACGCCGCCGCGGCCGCCGTCACGGTCCACCGGGATCATGCCGACGCCCGTGAAGAACCACGCCATCAGACGGCCCTTGAGGCCCTTGCCGGTGACGTACTCGTCCTTGCCGATGAAGAACACCGGACGGTTGGTCACCAAGGGCAGGATCATCGAGTCGATGAACGTCAGGTGATTTCCGGCCAGGATCACCGGACCGGTGCCCGGAATGTTCTCGGCGCCTTCTACCCGTGGGCGGAACATCAGGCGCAAGATCGGTCCGAGCACTGCCTTGATGAGCGCTAGACGGGACAACAGGCCCTCCGGGTTTCAACGGGTCGACGGCGAGTAAATGCAGGTGAGGACGATACTCGCGGGCCGGGGGCGATTGCACATCGGGTTCACGCACTCGATACGCAGTGTTGACCTGATTTTGCACGGAGTTGCCCTGGTCCGTCGCCCCTGCGACGACCGTATCCCCGTGGGGACGGTGTGGCCCGAAGTAGTGGTCCTTGTCACGCCCGCACTTCGCTCTCCGTCACGCCGTGCTCCGCTCTCCGCGACGCCGTGGTCCGCTCGCCGTGGCGGCCGCCGGGTGCGGGCCGCCACCTCCATGGTGCGCCCACTCGCCATGCCTCGTCATCCTGCCGTTCCGTCAGGGGTCTCCCACGCGTCACTCGCGGCCACCTACGATCGGTCCCGCTTTGTCAGGTGCAAAGCAGCGTTATTTCGGGAGGAGCGCCAATGGCGACGCAGGAGTCGGGACAGCAGCGGCCGGGGACGAGCCCGGGGCGGCGGGCGGTGCTGGGGGCGGCGGTCCTCGGCGCGGGTACGGCCGTGGCAGGACTGCCCGGCGTGGCGAGAGCCGACGAGCGGCACGGGGGAGGGCACGGCGGACACGGCGGGTACAAGTCCCTGCCGGTGCCCACCGTCGTCGCGCACCGGGGGACCAGCGGCTACCGGCCCGAGCACACGCTCGGTTCGTACCAGCTCGCCCTCGACATGGGCGCCCACGTCATCGAGCAGGACGTGGTGCCCACCAAGGACGGCCATCTCGTATGCCGTCACGAGAACGACATCACCGCGACCACGGACGTCTCGGCGCACCCCGAGTTCGCGTCCCGCAGGACCACCAAGTCCGTGGACGGCACCTCGCTCACCGGCTGGTTCACCGAGGACTTCACGCTCGCCGAGCTGAAGACGCTGCGCGCCAAGGAACGCATCCCCGGCACCCGCCAGCGCAACACCCTCTACGACGGCCGCTGGGACGTCCCCACCCTCGAAGAGGTCTTCCGCTGGGCGGAGAAGGAGGGCCGCAGGCGCGGCAAGCCGATCTGGCTGCACATCGAGACCAAGCACCCCACGTACTTCCGCAAGCTGGGCCTCGGCCTGGAGGAGCCGCTCGCCAAACTCCTGCGGCGCTACGGACGGCACAGGAAGAACGCGCCGACGTTCCTGCAATCCTTCGAGCCCAGCAGCATCCAGCGCCTGGCCAAGCTGGTCTCCGCGCCGCGCGTCGTGCTCCTGTCCACCGCGAACTCCCGCCCCTGGGACTTCGTCGAGGCGGGCGACCCGCGCACCGTGGCCGACCTCATCAAGCCCGAGGGCCTGGCGTGGATGGCCGGCTTCGCGCAGGGCATCGGCCCGACCCTGGACCTGGTCATCCCGCGCAAGGCGGACGGCAGCCTCGGCACCCCGACCACCCTGGTCGAGGACGCCCACGCGGCGGGCCTGATCCTGCACCCGTACACGATGCGCAACGAGAACACCTTCCTGCCGGCCAACTTCAGGAAGGGCACCGACCCGAACGCCTACGGCGACGCCTTCGGCGCCTTCAAGGCGTACTTCGAGACGGGCATCGACGGGATCTTCTCCGACAACTGCGACACCGCGCTGCTCGCGGCCGCGGACTTCGTCAACAAGTGAGGCGCCGGACCCGGTTGGGGTGATCGACGGCCGCTCCGGAAACCTCGCGCCGGAGCGGCCGCGTCCCGCCGTGCATGACCTACGAGCTCATCCCCACCCTCATCCCCACGCTCCGGCCGCTGCTCGCGGCCGAGGCGTCGGCCGAGGCGCTCGGCTCGGGCACCGACCCCGGCGACCTGGAACAGGCCGTCTGGCTGCGCCTGTTGGAGCGCATGGAGGCCGAGGGCCCGCCCGCGGACCCGGCGCTGTGGCTGCGCGGCGCCGTCCAGTCGGAGGCCCGCCGCACCCGGCGCACCAGCCAGCGGGAGGTGGCGTACGCGACCGAACCCGCCGACGACGCGGAGTGCGGCCCCGAACAGCGCGCCCTGACCGCCGACCGCCACCGCACCCTGCACGCCGCCGTGCGCAGACTGCCCGGCCGCTGCCCCCGCCTCATGGCCGCGCTGCTGTCCCCCAAGGACCTCACCTACCGGGAAATCGCAGGGGAGTTGGGAATGTCACAGGGCAGTCTGGGGCCGGAACGTTCCCGATGCCTGGGATGCCTGCGCAGAATGCTGGCGGCGGAGGTTGCGGCTCCTGAACCCTGGGGAAAGGAGCGATAGACAACCGGTGGACAGGTGAGCGGGAGGCATGCACACATGGGCATGAGCGTGACCATCTCGGAGGCGGCGGGCGACGACACGGACGCCGCCGAGCAGATCCTCAAACTGCAGTACCTCTGCTACCAGAGCGAGGCCGAACTGTACGGCGACTACTCCATCGAGCCGCTGACCCAGTCCCTCGACTCACTGAGGGCCGAACTGGACACGGGCGTCGTCCTGGTGGCCCGCCTCGGCGACGAGGTGGTGGCCTCCGTGCGCGGCACGGTCGACGCGGACGGCACGGCGCGGATCGGCAAGCTCATCGTCCACCCCAGGATGCAGCGGCACGGCCTGGGCGGCCGGCTCCTCGACGCGGTGGAGCGCCGCCTCGGCGCGGGCGGCGGCGCGAAGTGCTTCCAGCTCCTTACCGGGCACCGGAGCGAGCAGAACCTTCAGCTGTACCGCAAGCATGGGTACGCCGCCGTGAACACCCGGCGTATCAATGAGAGGTTGACGCAGGTCACGCTGGCCAAGGAGGTCGACGCCGGGTCTTTCGTGGCGAGCGCGTAGCGCCCCGAAGGGGCGCGGGGAACTGCGCGCTCAGCCACACGCGGCCCGCGGTGAACCGCTCAACCGGCGGACGCCCTTCGCCCCTTGCTCAGCCAGAAGATCGCCGTGACCGGCAGGATCACCGGAATGAACAGATAGCCCATCCCGAAGTCCGACCACACCGTGGCGTCGGGGAAGGCGGACGGCTCCGCCAGGGTCCAGGCACCGACGGCCAGCACGCCCACCAGCTCGGCGGCGCAGCACACCAGCGCCGCCCTGCGGGCCGTGTCCCCGCCGCGCACCAGCGAGTACGTGATGAAGCCGTAGACGAGGCCCGCGAGCGCCGACAGCGCGTACGCGAGCGGGGCCTTGTCGAAGTCCGTGGCGATCTGCACCGCGGAGCGCGACACCGCGCCGACGACCATCACGCCGTACAGCCACACCAGCAGGATGCCGGGGCCGGTGATCAGCTTCTGGCGGGTGCCGCGCGGCTCGCTCTCGTCGGTCACCGTCACCTCAGCCTCCCCAGATGTCGTAGAGCCGCACTTCGAGCACGGCGAGGACCACGCCGCCCGCGGCGACCGTCAAGGAGCCCCAACGCGTGCGCTCCGCAAGGGACATGAAGCCCGCCGCGGGAACGCAGGCGAAGGAACCGAGCAGATACGCCACGAAGATCGTCGTGCCCTGCTCCGGCTTCTCGCCGCGGGCGAGCTGGACGATGCCGACGATCAGCTGGACCAGGGCGAGGAAGCTCACCACACCCATGCCGATGAAGTGCCAGTCCTTGGTCGGCTGGTCGCGGTACGCGGCGAAACCGCACCAGGCGGCGAGGGCGAGCGCGGCCACGGCGGTCGCGATCGTCAGGGCATCAAGCATGCCCGTGACTTTATTACGGGTCCTTTGACCCGATGCGCGGGCCCCCGGGGTGCCCCGTAGGCTCGGGGACCATGAAGATCCAGGCTGAAGCGCTCCTGTTCGACAACGACGGCACCCTCATCTCCTCCATGGAGTCGGTGTACCGCTGCTGGACGCGCTGGGCGCAGGAGTACGGGATCACCGCGGAGGACTTCGCCCGCGTCGAACTGCACGGCCGCCCCGCCGTCGAGATAGCCGCCGACCTGCTGCCCGCTCAGAAGGTCGCCGAGGCCGTCGCCCGCATCGAGGAGCTGGAGGTCTCGGACGTGGCCGGCGGCGTCGTCCTGCTGCCCGGCACCCGTGAGCTCCTGGAGTCCCTGCCCATGGACCGCTGGGCCGTGGTCACCTCCGCCACCCGCCTCCTGGCCGAGGCCAGGCTCGCCGAGGTCGGCATCCGCCCCGGCCTGCTCGTCGCCGCCGACGACGTCACCCGCGGCAAGCCCGACCCCGAGCCCTTCCTGCTCGCGGCCGGCAAGCTCGGCGCCGACCCCGCGCGCTGCGTGGTCTTCGAGGACGCGCCCGCGGGCCTGGCGGCCGGCCGGGCCGCGGGCATGACCACCGTGGCGTTGACCACAACCCACCAGGTGTCCGAGCTCTCCGCCGACGTCGTCGTCAAGGACCTCTCCGCCGTGTCCGCGCAGGCCACGACGGGTGGCGTGGAGATCACCTGCGCCGAGTGAGCAGCCGGCGAAAAGCGTCCGCCGCCGTCCCATCGCTGTCCGCTATACGGACAGCGATGGTGGACAGGCACCTCACGCGTGTTTTACTTGGGCCCATGACCACGACGAGCAGCCGCACCCTTGCGACCGAGGCGATGACGACGCCCGGTGCTCGTTGTATGTGTCGAATGTGCGCCTTCTGAGGGCCCCCGCACCACTGAAGAGCCTCGCGCCCCGAAGCGAAGCCGCTGTGCCGCGCCCCTGCGTGACGTACGAGAAGTAGTCGACGTAGGAAGCGAGCCTGCCCCGCGCACACGTCCTCCGGTTCCCCCGCCCCACCACCGCGAGAACCGTGCCGCGTTCCGAACGAATGCCCCGTGCCCGGCGACACCCGCGCCGCGCACTCGACAGTGACGGAATCCCCTGTGATCACCACTTCCGGCCTCACCAAGGTCTACCGCTCACGCGGTCGTGAAGTAACCGCCCTCGACGGAGTCGACCTGCACGTCCGCGAGGGCGAGGTGTACGGCGTCATCGGCCAGTCCGGCGCCGGCAAGTCCTCCCTGATCCGCTGCGTCAACCTCCTGGAGCGCCCCACCTCCGGCACCGTGACCGTCGACGGGCAGGACCTCACCGCCCTCGCCGGACGCGGCCCGCGCGCGGGCAGGGAACTGCGGCAGGCGCGCAGCCGCATCGGCATGGTCTTCCAGCACTTCAACCTGCTGTCCTCGCGGACCGTGCAGGCCAACATCGAGCTGCCCCTCGAGATCCTCGGCCTCTCCGGCCAGGAGCGCTCCCGCAAGGCCCTCGAACTGCTCGACCTGGTCGGCCTCGCCGACAAGGCCAGGAGCTACCCGAGCCAGCTCTCCGGCGGCCAGAAGCAGCGCGTCGGCATCGCCCGCGCCCTGGCCGGCGACCCCAAGGTGCTGCTCTCCGACGAGGCGACCAGCGCCCTGGACCCCGAGACCACCCGCTCCATCCTCCAGCTGCTGCGCGACCTCAACCAGCAGCTCGGCCTGACCGTCCTGCTCATCACGCACGAGATGGACGTCGTCAAGAGCGTCTGCGACTCCGCGGCCCTCATGGAGCGCGGACAGATCATCGAGTCCGGCACCGTCAGCGAGCTCCTCGCGACCCCCGGCTCCGAGCTCGCCGCCGCGCTCTTCCCGGTCAGCGGCGACGCCACCGGCGACAACCGCACCGTCGTCGACGTGACCTTCCACGGCGAGGCCGCCACCCAGCCGGTCATCTCCCAGCTGTCGCGCACGTACAACATCGACATCTCGATCCTGGGCGCCGCGATGGACACCGTCGCGGGCAAGCAGGTCGGCCGCATGCGCATCGAACTGCCGGGCCGCTTCGAGGAGAACGTCGTCCCGATCGGCTTCCTGCGCGAGCAGGGCCTGCAGGTCGACATCGCGGGCGAGGCCGCCGTAGCAGGCACCGCCACGCCGAAGGACGCCACGCTGCTGGTCAAGGAAGGTGCCAAGTGACCTGGTCGGAGATGCAGCCCCTGCTGGAGCAGGCGTGTTGGGACACCCTCTACATGGTGGGCTGGTCCACGCTCATAGCCATCGTCGCCGGACTGCCCATCGGCATCCTGCTCATCCTCACCGAGCGCGGCGGGCTCCTGCAGAACGCCGTCCTCAACAAGGTGCTCGGGCAGATCGTGAACATCGTGCGCTCGATGCCCTTCATCATCCTGATGGTCGCCCTGATGGGCTTCACGCGCTGGGTCGTCGGCACCACCATCGGCCGCGAGGCCGCCCTCGTGCCGCTCGCCATCGGCGCCGTTCCGTTCTTCGCGCGCCTGGTGGAGACCTCGGTCCGTGAGGTCGACGGCGGGCTCGTCGAGGCCGTGCAGTCGATGGGCGGCTCCACCTGGACCGTCGTACGCAAGGTCCTCGTCCCGGAGTCGCTGCCCTCGCTGATCTCCGGCGCCACCACCACCGTCGTCGCGCTCATCGGCTACTCCGCGATGGCGGGCACGGTCGGCGGCGGCGGTCTCGGCGACCTCGCGCTGCGCTACGGCTACCAGCGCTTTGAGACCGAGCTGATGTGGATCACCGTGGCGATCCTCGCCGTGGCCATCTCGATCATCCAGTTCGCGGGCGACTACGCCGCCCGCAGGCTGCACAAGCGCGGCGGCGGCTCGGGTCCGCTGCTGCTGTTCCGGCCGCTGCGCGGCGTGCTGCCCGGCACCGTCGCCGCCGAGACGACCACCAAGACCGGCTGACCGGGGCCCGCCCCGGGCCCCACCCGCAGACTTCCCCGCGCACCTGGGCGGGGCTGCACCACCCATGGAGAAAGGCACTTTTCGTGCGTAACACCGCCAAGATCACCACCGCTGTCCTCGCCACCGGAGCCCTCACCCTCGGGCTCGCCGCCTGCGGCTCCGAGGACTCCGCCGGCGACAAGAACGGCAAGCTCGTCGTCGCCGCCACCCCGACGCCGCAGGGCGAGATCCTGGACTTCGTCCAGAAGAACCTCGCCAAGAAGGCCGGCCTCGACCTCGAGGTCAAGGAGTTCACCGACTACGTCACGCCGAACACCGCCGTCCAGCAGGGCGAGGTCTTCGCGAACTACTTCCAGCACAAGCCGTACCTGGACGACTTCAACAAGAAGAACGGCACGGACATCGTGCCCGTCCCCGGGGCCACGGTTCACCTGGAGCCGCTCGGCGTCTACTCCAAGAGCCTCAAGAAGCTCGGTGACCTCGAGGACGGCGCCACCGTCGCCGTCCCGAACGACACCACCAACGAGGCCCGCGCCCTCAAGCTCCTCGCCGACAACGGCATCATCGAGCTCAAGAAGGGCGTCGGCTACGAGGCCACCCCCAAGGACATCGCCAAGAACCCCAAGAACATCAAGTTCAAGGAGCTCGAGGCCCCCACGCTGCCGCGCAGCCTGGGTGACGTCGACGCCGCGGTGATCAACGGCAACTACGCCCTGGAGGCCAAGCCCGCGCTCAGCCCCGCCAAGGACGCCCTCGTCGCCGAGGCCGCCAAGGGCAACCCGTACGGCAACTTCCTCGCCGTGAAGAAGGGCGACGAGAACGACCCGCGCGTGAAGAAGCTCGCCAAGCTTCTCACCTCGCCCGAGGTCAAGAAGTTCATCGACGACAAGTACGACGGCGCCGTCGTCGCGGCGTTCTGATCATGCGCAGGTCCGTCATCGCCGCCGCGGCGGGGACCCTGGCCCTCGCGCTCGGCCTCACCGCGTGCGGCGGCTCCGGCGGCGGCTCGAGGGGCTCCGGCGACGAACTCGTCGTCGGGGCCACCCCGACCCCGGCCGGCGAAGTCCTCGCGTACATCCAGAAGAACCTCGCGAAGAAGGCGGGACTCGACCTCCGGATCACGGAGTTCACGGACTACGTCACGCCGAACACCGCGCTCCAGGAGGGCTCCCTCGACGCCAACCTGTACCAGCACACCCCGTACCTGAAGGACTTCAACGAGTCCAAGAAGACGGACCTGGTGCCGGTCACCGAGGTGTACCTGCCCCCGATGGGCGTGTACGCGAAGAAGACGAAGGACGTCACCGAGCTCGGCTCGGGCGCGACCATCGGCATTCCGAACGACACGACCAACGAGGGCCGGGCGCTCCAACTCCTCGCGTCCAAGGGCGTCATCGGGCTCAAGAAGGGCGTCGGCGGCACCGCCACGCCCGAGGACATCACGTCCAACCCGAAGAAGCTGACCGTCAAGCCGCTCGAACCGGCGCAGCTGCCGCGCTCGCTGGACGACCTCGACGCGGCGGTCATCAACAACAACTTCGCGCTCGACGCGGGGCTGAGCCCCAAGAAGGACTCCATCCTCCTGGAGTCCTCGAAGGGCAATCCCTACAACAACGTCCTCGCGGCCAAGAAGGGCGACGAGGACGACCCGCGCATCAGGAAGCTGGCGAAACTGCTGACTTCGCCCGAGGTGAAGAAGTTCATCGAGGACAAGTACAAGGGGTCCGTGCTGCCCGTCGAGGCCGGCTGACCGGCCTCCCGCGCGCGGGACGCCCACGGCACATCCACGGGGTCCACTCCTGGCGAAGGAGTGGACCCCGTGGTGCGTCTGTGCCCGGACATGCTGCATGCTGGGCACTTCAGAAGGCCGAAAGGTGAAGGTCCTTCAGGTCTATGAAGGTTATGGAGCGGCGCATGACTACAGCCTCCGCAGGGTCCTCGGGCACGTCGGGGCCGTCGGGCTTCCCCGACATCTCCATCAGCACGGAGCGGTTGGTGCTGCGCCCCCTCGAAGAGGCGGACGTCCCCGCGTACGCGGAGATGATGAACGACGAGCTCGTCACGGCCTGGACCTCCGTGCCCCAGCCCTACACCGAGGCCGACGCCCATGCCTGGATCACCCGCCTCGCCCCCGCGGAGCGCGCCGAGGGCCGCGGCATCGTCCTCGCCGTCACCGAGTTCCTCACCCAGCGCCTTGTCGGCATCATCCAACTCCGGGACACCGACTGGCGGGTGCGCTCCACCGAGCTGAACTACGTCGTCGCCCCCTGGGCCCGCGGCGAGGGCTATGCCTCGGAGGCGGCGCTGGCCACCGCCCAATGGCTCTTCCACGACCAGAAGTTCGAGCGGATAGAGCTGCGCACCGCCGCCGACAACACCGCGGCCCAGCAGGTCGCGCAGAAGATCGGCTGCATCAGCGAGGGCGTCCTGCGCGGCGCCTGGATAGCGCGCACGAGAAACGGCGGCGACCCCTTCGGCGGCTGGCTCGACGTCCGCACCGACCTCATCGTGTGGAGCCTGCTCCCCGAAGACCTCGAAGGCGTCTCCGAGAGCCTCGCCGACAGCGGGTTCTCCGCGTTCTCCGACTGGAACTGAGCCCTTCGCGCCCGGCTTCTGCCACCGGGTACGCTCGCCCCTGGCCGCGTGCGCGGTTGCCCCACCCCGCAGCCACCGCCCCGCACTGACGACCCGCGAGAACCCAGGAGACAGACGACGATGGCCGACCGGGTCACGGTGATCGGCTGGGACGGTACGCCGCTGACCGCCGCGGCGCGCTCCGCGCTCAGCGCCGCGACGCTCGTGGCGGGCGCCGCCCACCACCTGGCGCTGGACGAGCTCCCCGCCCGCGCCGAGCGGATCCGCCTCGGCAGCGTGTCCCTCGCCGCCCGCCGCATCGCCGCCCACCGCGGCACCGCCGTCGTCCTCGCCGACGGGGACCCCGGCTTCTTCGGCGTCGTACGCACCCTGCGCGCCCCGGAGTTCGGCCTCGAGGTCGAAGTGGTGCCCGCCGTCTCCTCCGTCGCCCAGGCCTTCGCCCGCGCGGGCATGCCCTGGGACGACGCCGAGGTCGTGGTCGCCCACCGCCGCACCCTGCGCAAGGCCGTGAACGTCTGCCGCGCCCACACCAAGGTCGCCGTCCTCACCTCGCCCGGCGCGGGCCCCGCGGAACTCGGCCTGCTGCTCCAGGGCGTCCACCGCACCTTCGTGATCTGCGAGGAGCTCGGCACCGAGCGCGAGCAGGTCTCCGTGGTCACCTCCGACAAGGCCGCCGACCACGCCTGGCGCGACCCGAACGTCGTCATCGTCATCGGCGGCTCGGGCCCCGGCGCCGCGGCCTCCCCCGACACCGGCTGGATCGCCGGACGCGAACCGGCGTCCGCGCCGCGCGGCTGGGCGCTGCCCGCCGCCGAGTACGGCGGGGACGTCTGGCTCGGCGAGGGCGAGACCGACCGGCTGCGCTCCGCCCAACTCGCCAGGCTCGGCCCGCGCGTGGGCGACCTCGTCTGGGACATCGGCTGCGGCAGCGGCGCCTTCGCCGCGGAGGCGGCCCGCTTCGGCGCCGCCGTGATCGCCGTCGACCGCGACCCGGACGCCCTCGGCCGCACCACGGCCGCCGTCCGCCGCTTCGGGGTCCAGGCGCAGACCGTGCACGGCGTCGCCCCGCACATCCTCGAGGACCTTCCCGAACCCGATGTCGTACGCGTCGGGGGCGGGGGAGCCGCGGTCGTCTCCGCGGTCGCCGACCGCCGCCCGGAACGCATCGTGACGCACGCCGCGACACGCGACGCGGCCGAACTCATCGGCAGGGACCTGAGCGAGCACGGATACGTCGTCGAGTGCGCCCTGCTGCAGTCCGTGGAGCTCGACACGCGCGCCTGGCGCGAGGAGAAGCGGACGGTGGTGTTCCTGCTCTCGGGGCGCCTGCCCGACCGCTCCCCGTGACCCTGCCGAGGCGCGGTGCGGGGTAGGCTGGCCGATTGTTGTACTGCACCCGGGTGTCCAGCAGTTCGTTGGTCAATGTCCGGAAAGCTCGCCCGTTTTGAGGGGTGTGTGTGGTACGGCGAGGACCGGAGGACGCGCAACGTGGCGCAGTCCACAGCGGGCCGTGGCCGATCAAGCTGCCGCGGCGGCGGGCCGACCGGGACAATGCCTGTTGTCCGGTCAGCGGTTCGTGCCGCGGGGCGCGCACGCTCGTTGAGGATGACGGGCGGTTGGTGCGCCGCTCCGGGCAATGGGGCCTCCCCGGCCGAAGGCTGAGGGGCGGTCGAAGAAGCACTAACCGATGGGCGAGGGGTTACGCATGACCGACACCGGCCAGGTCCCGGGCGAGGGGCTGCCGGAGGGCGCAGGCAACGGTGTACCTTCCGGGCCCGTGCAGGGCGCGGGGGCGCAGCAGCCGGGCGTTCCCGCACCGGGTGCGTACACCTTCGTGGACCCGGCCGACCCCTCCGAGAACCCCGCCGATGACGACGACCTGCTGCTGATGCCGGGCGCCCAGGGGGCGTGGAGCGAGGCACAGGCGGCGCACGCCGCGGGGCACCAGGGCCAGGTTCCCGCGCACGGTCAGATGCCGGGCCACGGGCAGGTCCAGGGCCACGCCCAGGTTCCCGGTCACGGCCACCTTCCCGGCCGGGGCGCGGCAGGTCAGCCGCAGGCCGCCCCGGCAGTCGCTCACGCCGCGCAGGCCGCCCACCAGCCGGGTCCGCACGAGACCTCCGGCCGCGACAGCGGCTCGGTCGACCTCAACGGCGTCCGCATGCCCGGCACCCCGCCCGCCGCGTCCCACCCGACCCCCGCCCGCCGTCCGCTGCACCGCGGTCCTTCGGGCCCGGCCGTGCCCGACGGCGCGGCAAGCCCCGTGCGTTCGCTCGCCGACCGGGGTCCCGCGGGGGCGACGCCTCCGCAGCAGCACCCCGCGCCGGTGCGCCACGCGGGGCCGCCCACGACCGGCCCCGAGTACCTCGACATCCCGCGTGACGACGCGGGCATGCCGGGTCCGCAGCTCGGTGAGATCCCGCAGGGGGCCGCGCCGTGGGCTCCGCAGGGGCAGGAGCCGGGGCAGCCGGTGGGGGCCCAGGGGGCTTATCCCGCACCAGCAGAAACGGTCGTCCCGGAGGCCGCAGGGACCTCGGAAGCCTCAGAGTTCCCGGGCGCCTCGGATGTCACACCGGAACCACCGGCAACTGAAGCACCGCAGGCCGCGGAAGCCGCGCAGTCCGCAGGGCTCCCGCAGGCACCGGAGGCCGCCGCCTCCGAGCTGCCCGTGGAGCTGCCCGCACAGGGCCACGACCCGGCACAGCTCCAGGCCCAGGCCCAGCCGCAGGACCAGGTCTACGCCCAGGACGGCCAGGTCCACGCACAGGACCAGGCGCAGTACGCCGCTCAGGGCGCCCCGCTCGCGGGCCCCCCCCAGGCCGCCGCGTTCCCGCAGGCCGCGGGCGCAGGTGCCGCCACCGCCGCGCAGTACGGCGCCGACGCCGGGCAGGTCCCGCTGGGGGAGCGGCAGTTCCCGGCGGGCGAGCAGCAGTTCCCCATGGCGGAGCAGCCGGCGTTCGCCCAGGCCGTGCCCGCCGCGGTGGGCCAGTCCCCGTTCGTCGTCGCCTCCGCGCAGCCGTGGGACGGCGCCCAGCTCCCGCACGCCGACGCGGCGGGCCACCCCGGCTTCGCCCCCGACGCGCCGCAGGGCGCGCACGCGGGCCCCGTGGGCGCCGTGCACGCCCAGCGCGTCCACACCCCCGACGGCGACCACCAGGCCGAGGCCCGGCATGCCGCACAGGGCCCGCACATCCCCGAGCCGCAGGGCCCGCAGGACTCCGCCGTCCCCGCGAACGCATCGGTGCCCGGCGAGCTCGGCGGTGCCCAAGAGGCCACGCCCATCGGCCAGTTCGTGCCGGTCGACGGCACCGTCCCGACCACGCCCCACCTGGCCCCGACGCCCCCGCGCCCGCTGGCCGTCCCCCAGGAGGACCCGGCATCCGCCGAGGAGGCCCCCGAGGCCCAGGCCACGCCCGAGGCCGCCCAGGAGCACGCGGCCCAGGACGCCGAGCAGCCCGCGGCCGAGCCGACCGCCGAGGCCCAGGCCGACCCCGCCGACCCGGCGGGCGTCGCCCCCGTCCTCGTACCGCAGGCGGAAGCGACGGAGACCGCGGCGCCCGAGGCGGCGGCTCCCGAAGCCGTGCCCGCCGAGCAGTCCGAGGCCGCCGACGAGGCCCCCGAAGCCGCGCGGCAGCCCGCCGCCACGGTGCCCGCCCCGCGCGACGGCGCCGAGCCGACCGCCGTGCCGGACGCGGCGGTCCAGGCCCCGGAGAGCGGCCCGAGCGCGGAGCAGGAGACGCCCGAGGCGGCGCCCGCCCCCACGGAGGCCGCCGAGAGCCTCCCCCAGAACCCGCAGGCCCTGCCTGTTTCCTCGGTGGTGGACCAGGCCGAGTTCCCGGCCGCCCCCGAGACGGCCGACCCGGCCGAAGCGTTGGACGAGGCAGACGAAGTCATCTCGTTCGAACCGATCGATGCGAACGAAGTGACCGAAGTGGCCGAAGCACCCGAGATGGCCGAAGCGCCTGAAGCCCCCGAGACGACCGAGGCCCCCGAGGCACTCGCCGCCGTCTCCGCACCCGACGCCCCCGAGGCGACGGAGGCACCCGAGCCGGTGGAAGCACCCCAGCCGCCGGAGAGCGAAGAGGCGGTGGAGGCGCAGGACGCCACCGACGTCCCCGAGCTCCTGGAGACGGAGGCCGACGACGCCGCCGAGTACCCCGAGCCCGTGCCGTCCCCCGGTACCGCCGCTCCGGGCTACGCGGACGCCGAACGCGAGGCCGTCCTGCGCGTCATGCGCGAGCGCCGCGACATCCGCAACGGCTTCCGCAACGACGCCATCCCGCACGAGGTGCTGCTCCGCGTCCTGGAGGCCGCGCACACCGCCCCGTCGGTCGGCCACTCGCAGCCGTGGGACTTCGTCGTCATCAAGTCCGCCGAGACCCGGCGCACCATGCACGAGCTGGCCATGCGCCAGCGCGACGCGTACGCCAAGTCCCTGCCCAAGGGCCGCGCGAAGCAGTTCAAGGAACTGAAGATCGAGGCCATCCTCGACACCCCGGTGAACATCGTCGTCACCGCCGACCCCACCCGCGGCGGCCGCCACACCCTCGGCCGGCACACCCAGCCGCAGATGGCCCCGTACTCCTCGGCGCTCGCCGTCGAGAACCTCTGGCTCGCCGCCCGCGCCGAAGGCCTCGGCGTCGGCTGGGTCAGCTTCTTCGACGAGCGCGAGATGGTCCGCGCCCTCGGCCTGCCCGAGCACCTCGAAGTCGTCGCCTACCTCTGCGTGGGATACGTCGACGAGTTCCCGGACGAGCCCGAGCTGATGCAGGCGGGCTGGTCCAAGCGCCGCCCGCTGTCCTGGGTCGTCCACGAGGAGACGTACGGCCGACGCGCCCTGCCCGGAGAGGACCCGCACGACCTGCTCGCCGAGACCGTGGCCAACATCCGCCCGCTGGACGCCAAGGCGCTCGGCGAGGCGTGGGAACGCCAGAAGCGCATGACCAAGCCGCCGGGCGCGCTCGGCATGCTGGAGATCATCTCCGCACAGCTCTCGGGCCTGTCCCGGATGTGCCCGCCGCCGATCCCGGAGCCCGCGGCCGTCGCGATCTTCGCGGGCGACCACGGCGTGCACGCCCAGGGCGTCACCGCCTGGCCCCAGGAGGTGACCGCGCAGATGGTCGCCAACTTCCTCGGCGGCGGCGCGGTCTGCAACGCCTTCGCCAACCAGGTGGGCGCCGAGGTCTGCGTCATCGACGTGGGCGTGGCCAGTGAACTCCCGGCCACCCCGGGCCTGTTGCCCCGCAAGGTGCGCGCGGGCACGGCCGACATGACGACCGGCCCCGCCCTGACCCGCGAGGAGGTCAAGGCGGCGATCGAGGTGGGCATCGAGACGGCCCGCGACCTCGTCGCGGCGGGCAACAAGGCCCTGCTCACCGGCGAGATGGGCATCGCGAACACGACCGCGTCCGCCGCCCTCATCTCGGTCTACACCGACACGGACCCCGCCGAGGTCACCGGCCGCGGCACGGGCATCAACGACGAGATGCACACCCGCAAGGTCGAGGTGGTCCGCCGCGCCCTGGACCTCCACAAGCCGGACCCGGCGGACCCGGTCGGCGTCCTCGCGGCGATCGGCGGCCTGGAGCACGCGGCGATGGTCGGCCTCCTCCTCGGCGGCGCCTCCCTGCGCACCCCGGTCATCCTGGACGGCGTCAGCGCCGGCGCGGCGGCCCTGGTCGCCCGCGCCATCGCCCCCGAGGTCCTCGCGGCCTGCATCGCGGGCCACCGCAGCGCGGAGCCGGGCCACGTGGCGGCCCTGAACAAGCTGGGCCTGCGCCCCCTGGTCGACCTGGACCTGCGCCTCGGCGAGGGCACCGGCGCCCTCCTGGCCCTCCCGGTGGTCCAGAGCGCGGCCCGAGCGATGCACGAGGTGGCAACGTTCGACTCGGCGGGCGTCACCGAGAAGTAAATGCGGAGCGCCTGCCCGTAGCCCTGGGCAGGCGTTCCGCAGGCGGCGCCCACCCCGTGCCCGTCCCCGTTTGTGGGCAGGCGTTCCGCAGACGCTGCCCACCCCAGTCCGTCCCCGTTTGCGGGCAGGCGTTCCGCACGGCGGAACGGGTGGGCACAAACGCCCACGGCCCGCAGACGAACGGGGGCCCGGGGCGGAGCCCCGGTTTCGGGAAGGGGCGGGCTTGGGGAAGGACACCGCCACCCGCCCCAGCCATACTGAACCCGCACGTCAAAGCATCCGCCGCTCCACCGCCGCAGCGGCAGCCGCAACGCAACGCCCCGCACGAGGAGCCCCCAGCCATGGCCATGGCCGAAAACCCCGCCTACCCCGTAGGCCTCCGCCTCACCGGCCGCCGCGTCGTCGTCCTCGGCGGCGGCCAGGTCGCCCAGCGCCGCCTCCCGGCCCTGATCAAGGCAGGCGCGGACATCCTCCTCGTATCCCCGTCGGCAACCCCCTCCGTGGAAGCGATGGCCGACGCGGGCGAGATCACCTGGACCAGGCGCCGCTACCAGCCCGGCGACCTCCAGAACGCCTGGTACGCCCTCATCGCCACCAGCGACGCCGAGGCGAACACCCAGGCCTCGGCGGAGGCGGAGGCCCACCGCGTCTGGTGCGTCCGCTCCGACGACGCCGAGGCCGCCACCGCCTGGACCCCGGCCACGGGCCGCTCCGAGGGCGTGACGGTCGCCGTCCTCTCCTCCGACCTCCACGACCGCGACCCCCGCCGCACCGCCGCCATCCGCGACGCGGTCGTCGAGGGCCTGCGCGATGGCAGCCTCGTCGCCCCGCACCTGCGCACCCGCACCCCCGGCGTCGCCCTCGTCGGCGGCGGCCCCGGCGACCCGGACCTGATCACGGTCCGCGGCCGCCGCCTCCTCGCCGCCGCGGACGTCGTCATCGCCGACCGCCTCGGCCCCCGCGACCTCCTCGACGAGCTCCCGCCGCACGTCGAGGTCATCGACGCCGCGAAGATCCCCTACGGCCGCTACATGGCCCAGGAGGCGATCAACAACGCCCTGATCGAGCACGCCAAGCAGGGCAAGGCCGTCGTCCGCCTGAAGGGCGGCGACCCCTACGTCTACGGCCGCGGCATGGAAGAGCTCCAGGCGCTCGCCGAGGCGGGCATCACCTGCACCGTCGTACCCGGCATCTCCAGCTCGATCTCGGTCCCATCGGCGGCCGGTATCCCCGTCACCCACCGCGGCGTCGCCCACGAGTTCACGGTGGTCAGCGGCCACGTGGCCCCGGACGACGAGCGCTCCCTGGTCGACTGGCAGGCCCTGGCCAAGCTGCGCGGCACCCTGGTGATCCTCATGGGCGTCGACAAGATCGGAAAGATCGCGGAGGCCCTGATCGCCCACGGCAAGGCGGCCGACACCCCGCTCGCCCTGATCCAGGAGGGCACGACCGCCGCCCAGCGCCGCGTCGACGCGACACTCGGCACGGTCGCCGAGGCGGTCCGCACCCACGAGGTGAAGCCCCCCGCGGTCATCGTCATCGGCGACGTCGTGAAGATCGGTCCCGCGCCCCTCGCGTGACGCGCCCCGCACACCCCCAAGTAACCAGCGGTAACGGAACCTGTCCGCAGCCGTTGGCACCACACCCAGGACAAGGCAGTATCACCCTGTGGCTGATCTCATCACCGTCGACGACCCCGACGACCCCCGCCTGCGCGACTACACAGGCCTGACCGACGTCGAGCTGCGCCGTAAGCGCGAACCGGCCGAGGGCCTGTTCATCGCCGAGGGCGAGAAGGTCATCAGACGGGCCAAGGACGCCGGGTACGAGATGCGCTCGATGCTGCTCTCGGCCAAGTGGGTCGACGTCATGCGCGACGTCATCGACGAACTCCCCGCCCCGGTGTACGCGGTCAGCCCCGACCTCGCCGAGCGGGTCACCGGCTACCACGTGCACCGCGGCGCGCTGGCCTCCATGCAGCGCAAGCCGCTGCCGACCGCCGACGAACTCCTCGCGACCACCCGCCGCGTGGTCGTCATGGAGGCGGTCAACGACCACACGAACATCGGCGCGATCTTCCGTTCCGCCGCGGCCCTCGGCATGGACGCGGTCCTGCTCTCCCCGGACTGCGCGGACCCGCTCTACCGCCGCTCGGTGAAGGTCTCGATGGGCGCGGTCTTCTCCGTGCCGTACGCCCGCCTGGAGTCCTGGCCCAAGGGCCTGGAGGGAGTGCGGGAGTCGGGCTTCAACCTGCTCGCCCTCACCCCGGACGAGAAGGCCAAGTCGCTGGACGAGGCGGCGCCCCACCGCATGGACCGCGTCGCGCTGATGCTCGGCGCGGAGGGCGACGGCCTCTCCACCCAGGCACTGGTCGCCGCCGACGAATGGGTCCGCATCCCGATGGCCCACGGCGTGGACTCGCTCAACGTGGGCGCGGCCGCGGCGGTCGCGTTCTACGCGGTGGCGACCGGCCGCACGCAGCTCTAGCGCCCGAAGGGGCGCGGGGAACTGCGCGCCCCAGAAGAAGCGGGGCGCCTAGTCGTCCGTGTCGTCCATGTTCATGGTCGACTCGAAGCGCTCGGACATGACCTGCCCGTCCAGCGGCTTGTACGTCGGCTCGTGCCGCTCGTGCTGCTTCTTGTCCTGTACGCCCTCGTCGCCGAGCCCTCGCGCGGGCCCCTGGCATCCCTGCGCCGCCGCGATGGCGAGTGCCACCAGCAGCGTCACGACCACGAAGACGAAGAGCCGCTGCCGCAGCAGCCGCGGATTGGCGGGCCCGCGCCGCCCCGTGCCGGTGGTACGAGGTCCTTGGCGCCCGGCGCCGCTGCGCGGGGCGGGCCTGCTGCCGGAGCGGGGGGCGGTCCTGGAGCCGGACCGCGCGGCGTTCGGCCGGGACGAGCCGGGCCGCGACGAGCTGGGCCGCGGCGGGGGAGTGGCGCCGGGCGCGGGGCGCCGCTGGGTGCGCTGGTCCGCGTACCCGTCGGCGAGCCGCCCCGTCGGACGGTCGTGGTCCTGACGCGGCGCGGGCGGCCGCACGTCGCCGATCCCCTGGGCCTCGCGGGCGGCGATCTCCTTGAGCCTGAGCGACAGTTGGAGCGTGCTGGGCCGCTCCTCGGGGTCCTTGGCGAGGCAGGCCCGGATCAGCGGCGCGAGGGCGTCCGGCACGCCGTGCAGCTGCGCCTCCTCGTGCACCACGCGGTAGAGCATGACCTCGGAACTGCCGTGCCCGAAGGGCGAGTCCGCCATGCCCGCGTAGGCGAGCGTGGCGCCGAGCGCGAAGACGTCGGTGGCGGGCGTGACGGCGGCGCCGCGCACCTGTTCGGGGGCGAGGAACCCGGGCGAGCCGACGGCGGTGCCGACGTGCGTCAGGGTCGAGGCGCCCGTGGCCCAGGCGATGCCGAAGTCGATGATCCGCGGCCCCTTCGGGGACAGCAGGATGTTCGACGGCTTCAGATCCCGGTGCACGACACCGGCCTCGTGCACGGCCACGAGCCCCTCGGCCAGCGCGGAACCGACCACGGCCACCTCGGCGGCGGACAGCGGCCCTTCGGCGGCGACCTTGTCGTGCAGCGAGGGCCCCGGGACGTACTGGGTGGCGAACCACGGCCGGTCCGCGTCGAGATCGGCGGCGACGAGCCGCGCGGTACAGCCGCCGCGGATGCGCCGGGCGGCGGAGACCTCCCGCGCGAACCGCGACCGGAACTCCTGATCCTCCGCCAGATCGGGCCGGATCACCTTCAGGGCGACGCGCTGCCCCCGCCGGTCCGACCCCAGATAGACGACCCCCATGCCGCCGGCGCCCAGGCGCCTGTGCAGCCTGAACGAGCCGACGACACGCGGGTCCTCGCGCCGGAGCCGCATCATCGCCATGTCCATCCCCGCTACCCGGTCCGTTTGACGAGCCACAGCTTACGTTTCCGCGGCCGGGCACGTGCAGAGGCCGCGCCCTCGCGGGCCGATCGATTGTCAGTGCCGGGTGGGAAACTTGAAGAGTGGTCAGGGCACGGGGGGCGAGGGGCCGTTGACGCCGCCCCGATCCCCAACCATCCATCGCTGAAGGGGGATTGATCCCGTGAAGGGTGATCGCGTGGAGATAGTCGTGGACGCCGGGGACACGACGCGTACGTACGAAGTGGTGGCGAGCCGGGCGGGCCGCCGGGTGGAGACGGCGGTGCGCAGGGGAGTGGTGGAAGTGAGCGAAGTCACCCGCAGCGGCTCGGTGGTGCGCACGGCCCGCTTCATGGCGACGCGCGTCCTGGCCCTGGTCGAACAGCCGGTGCCCAGGGAGGACACCTCCGAGGCCACGGCCCGCCCCCTCCGGGAAGACCCTGAGGCCTAGGACCTCGTCTCCACCCACGGGAGTACACAGGCGCCGGTTGGTCATCCTCCGGGAGGCCAGGCAATCGGTACGAGGGCATGACGCCCGGAACCCTCCGCGCGCCTAGATTTGAGGTCAAGCGGCGGGTGCAGCACTCGTCCCCCGAGGTCAGACACCCGCCGCTGCCAAATCCACATCGAGATCGGTCAGGAGAGGAACATGGCGGACACGGCACCGCGGACCATGATCCGCACGCAAGGGCGCAGGTTCTCCGCGTTCGGCGTCCGCCCGTCCGGCACGCGTCACCCCTTGGTGGCGACGGCCATGGTCCTCCCCCTGGCAGCCCTGCTCGTGGTCGTCTTCGGCGGCTGGGAAGCAGTGGTCACACAAGCGTCGTCCGTGGGCGTGATGCTGGGGCGCTGAGCGGCGCCCCGGGCCCGGAAGAGCGGTCCGGGCGGGGACATCCGGCCATGAAACCCCGTGGGGACGGGGGTGCGGCGGACGGCACAAATGCCCGCGCAGCTGGGGAGCTGCGCGGGCATTGCCGTACCCCCACCGAGCATCCTCGCCGCCCCCGTTCGCGACAGCCGTCCCGCGAGGCCTTCCCCACCCCGCCGCCTGCCCCTGTCCGCGGAGGGACGTTCCGCACGACGTGCCCCACCCCCCCCCGACGAGGGTGCGTACGCTCAGGCATCGTGCCCCCTGCTCCCGCGATCCTCCCCGCCCTGACCACCAAGGCCCGCACCGAAGCCCACCGCACCCCCGGCGGAGCCATCTGCGCCTGCGCCCCCGGCGACGAGGTCCTGGCGAACAGGGCGGACGCCACCGTCATCCGCCACGGCGACCTCGTGGCGAAGGCCCACGCCCAGGAAACGGACACCGCGGAGCTGGCGGCACGCCTCACCGTGGCCACCCACCTCCCCGGCACCCTCCTCGCACCCCTGTACCCCACCCCCACCGCCCTCCACGGCCGCCTCGTCACGTTCTGGCCCCACGGCACCCCCGTGGACCGCGACGACCCCGACGCCGCCCCCTGGGAAGCCGCCGCCACCCTCCTCGCCCGCCTGCACGCCACCCCCGTCACCGCGCTCCCGACCCCGCTCCCGCCCATGCGAGGTCCCGCCAAGGCCGCCCGCGCCGTCGCCCGCCTCCACGCCGCGGGCCCGCACCCCGCCGCACCCCCGGTCCTGCGCGCCTGGGCGACCCTCCCGCCCTGGGCCCGAGCGGAAACCCCCACACCCGCCCCGGCGGGGGCCCGGCGCCTGTGCCACGGCGACTTCCACCTGGGCCAACTCGTCCGCACCCCAGAGGGCACCTGGCTGCTCATCGACGTCGACGACCTCGGCGAGGGCGACGCCGCCTGGGATCTGGCCCGCCCCGCCGCCTGGTACGCCTGCGGCCTGCTGCCCCCCGACGAGTGGACCCGCTTCCTGGACTCCTACCGCACGGCAGGCGGCCCTGCGGTCCCGGCGGACGGCGCCGACCCCTGGCCGGCCCTGGACGTCCCGGCCCGCACCCTGACCGTGCAGACCGCGGCCCTGGCGATCACCAAGGCCGTCGCCGCCGACCGCCCCCTGGACGAGATCGAGCAGGCCCTGATCGACGCCTGCGCGCGGATGCCCGGAGTGCCCGCCGCACCGCCCGAGTTGGTCCAGGACGCAACGAAGTAGGGTGCAACGCACCGAAGCCGGGCAGAGTTCCGGCGAAGCAGTCATCACCGGCGAGGAGTTGAGCCGTCCATGCAGTGCCCCAAGTGTCACGCACCGATGCACACGTACAACCGCAATGGCGTCCAGATCGAGCAGTGCAACGGCTGCCGCGGGATATTCCTGGACTACGGCGAGCTGGAGTCCCTGACCCGCCTGGAGGCCCAGTGGGGCGCCCAGCAGGTCCCGCCGCCGCCCGCCCCGCCGGCCGCTCCCCAGGGCTACCCCGCGGCCCAGGCCCCTGCCTGGGGCGTCCCGCACGGCGGTCATGGAGGCCACGGCAGCCACGGCGCCCACTACGGCCACAAGCGTCACAAGAGCTTCGGGCACATGCTCTTCTCGTCCTGACGCACGACGTGCCCCGGGCACGACGAAGCCCCCGGTCGTGGAAACGACCGGGGGCTCCGTGCTGTGGTGCGCGATACTGGGATTGAACCAGTGACCTCTTCCGTGTCAGGGAAGCGCTCTCCCGCTGAGCTAATCGCGCAGGTGAACCTGCGTTTGCTGCGTACTGCGTGCGCGATACTGGGATTGAACCAGTGACCTCTTCCGTGTCAGGGAAGCGCTCTCCCGCTGAGCTAATCGCGCGGGGTTCGGTCCGAGGACCAGGATCCGAAGATCCAGTGGACGATACTGGGATTGAACCAGTGACCTCTTCCGTGTCAGGGAAGCGCTCTCCCGCTGAGCTAATCGTCCTTGGAGGTGGAGACGGGATTTGAACCCGTGTAGACGGCTTTGCAGGCCGTTGCCTCGCCTCTCGGCCACTCCACCAGGAGCGTAGGGGTTCGGGAAGATCCCCCACTTTCCTGCGAGCGGACGACCAGGTTCGAACTGGCGACCTCAACCTTGGCAAGGTTGCGCTCTACCAACTGAGCTACGTCCGCTTGTCTTTCCCGTTTCGCTTGCGCGTCCCGGCGACGTGTTGAACTCTAGCGGATTCCTGGGCCAGTACAAAAACGCGTTTGCGCAGCGTGCTGCGCTGTCGTCGGTCCAGGGCGCCGTCGGGACGGCGGTCATAGACTCACAGCCGTGCACAGCCCCCCTCTGACGTCCCCTTCCGTGCTCCCTCCGATGGCGCGCTTCGGCGGCCTCGTGGCCACCGGTCTACGCGACGTGACCAGCGACCCTGCGGCCCTGGACTCCACCGGCTTCTGGGCGGTGTCCGCGGACTTCGAGGGAGGTCTGGTCTGCGCCCGCTTCGACGACGTACGCGAAGAGGCCGTCCCCGCCCCCGTCCCGGGCCGGTGGCACGGCCCCGCGGCCGGTGACTGGACGTCGTCCCTGGATCGCGCCGCGTACACGGACGGCGTGCGACGGATACGTGAACACATCGCGGCCGGCGAGGTCTATCAGGCGAACCTCTGCCGGGTGCTGTCCGCGCCCGTCCCCGCCGACGCCGACGTGGACGCCCTCACCTCGCTCCTCGCGCGCGGGAACCCCGCTCCGTACGCCGGAACGATCCGTCTGCCCGAGCACGGCGTGGAGATAGCCACCGCGTCCCCCGAGCTCTACCTGCGCCGTGCGGGACGCACCGTGGAGTCGGGCCCCATCAAGGGCACGGGCAGGACCGAGGCGGACCTCCTGGAGAAGGACTACGCCGAGAACGTCATGATCGTGGACCTCGTCCGCAACGACCTCGGCCGTGTCTGCGCGACCGGCTCGGTGACCGTCCCCGACCTGTGCGTGGTCGAGAAGCACCCCGGGCTCGTCCACCTCGTCTCGACCGTCGGCGGGGAGCTGCGCGACGGCGCGGGCTGGGCCGAGCTGTTCGGCGCGACGTTCCCGCCCGGCTCCGTCACCGGCGCCCCGAAGTCCAGCGCGCTGCGGATCATCGACGAGCTGGAGACGGCGCCGCGCGGTCCGTACTGCGGCGGCATCGGCTGGGTCGACGCCGACCGGGGCACCGGAGAGCTCGCCGTCGGCATCCGCACCTTCTGGATCGACCGCGCCGAAGGCGTGCTGCGCTTCGGCACCGGAGCGGGCATCACCTGGGGCTCCGACCCCGAGGGGGAGTGGCGGGAGACCGAGCTGAAGGCCGCGCGACTGCTGGAGGTAGCGTCGGGGGCGTACGCAGCGAGTGGAGGAACTCCGACGTGAAGATCTGGCTCAATGGCGGGCTGCAGGACCTCGATTCCGCCCGCGTCTCCGTGCTCGACCACGGCCTGACCGTGGGCGACGGCATCTTCGAGACGGTGAAGTCGGTCGAGGGCAGGCCTTTTGCCCTGACCCGCCACCTGACCCGGCTCACGCGGTCGGCCCGCGGCCTGGGCCTGCCCGAGCCGGACCTCGACGAGGTGCGCCGTGCCTGCGCGGCCGTCCTGGAGGCCAACCCGCTGCCGCTGGGACGGCTGCGGATCACCTACACCGGAGGGCTGTCGCCGCTCGGCTCCGATCGCGGCGACCAGGGCACCACGCTCGTCGTCGCTCTCGGCGAGGTCACCCGGCGCCCCGACTCCACCGCGGTCGTCACGGTGCCGTGGACCCGCAACGAGCGCGGCGCGCTGACCGGCCTGAAGACCACCTCGTACGCGGAGAACGTGGTGGCCCTGGCCCGCGCCCGTGAACAGGGCGCTTCGGAGGCCCTGTTCGCCAACACCGTCGGGCAGCTCTGCGAAGGCACGGGATCGAACGTCTTCATCGTGCTCGACGGCGAGATCCACACGCCGCCGGTCGCGTCCGGCTGTCTCGCGGGCATCACGCGCGCGCTGGCCGTGGAGTGGACGGGAGCGCGCGAGACCGAGCTGCCGCTGGACGTCCTCGACCGTGCCGACGAGGTGTTCCTGACGTCGACGCTGCGCGACGTCCAGGGCGTGCACCGCGTCGACGGACGCCAACTGACCGGCGCCCCGGGCCCGGTGACGACCAAGGCGATGCGCGCCTTCGAGGAGCGCGCCGCCGAGGACATGGATCCGTGAGTCCCGCGAAACCTTGGTGACGGCCGGGGGTCGGCGCGGGTAGAACACCTGTGATGACCACGACCCTGCGGCCGACCGGGCCGCTCCAGCAGAGCGCCGACGGCGCGAAGTCGCGCACGTACGACGTCTGCGTGAACAGCCGTCCCGTGGGTTCCATAGCCCTCGCCACCCACAAGGTCTTCGGGCCGAAGGTCTGCCAGGTCATGGACCTGCGGATCGCGGAACCGGACCGCAGGCGGGGGCGCGGCACCGTCGCCGCGCTGGCCGCCGAGGAGGTGGCCCGCGGCTGGGGCTGCGGGCGCATCGAGGCGACCGTCCCCGCCGACGCCACGGCGGCCCTGCGCCTGGCCACCGCTCTCGGGTACGTCGAGCGCAACCGCACGATGGCCAAGCCGCTGCCCGCCGAGGTGCCCGCGCTGCCCGAGGGCGCCGAGCTGCGGCCGATGACCGAGGACGAGTACGGGCCGTGGCTGGCGCACGAGGAGGACGGCTACGTACGCGACTGGGTCGAGCGCGGAGTGCCCGAGGCCGAGGCGCGCGCCAAGGCCCGATCGGACCACGAGCGCTTCCTCCCCCAGGGCGTGGCGACGCCGGACACCTGGCTGAGCGTCCTCACGCACCGCGGCACGCGGGTGGGCACCCTGTGGATCGCCCTGGCGGGCGACGACATGTTCGTCTACAACATCGAGGTCGACGAGGAGCACCGCGGGCAGGGCCACGGCCGTTCCCTGATGCTGGCCGCCGAGGCGCAGACCCGCGAGGCCGGCCACGGCCGCATGGGCCTCAACGTCTTCGCGGGCAACACCCCGGCCCTGCGCCTGTACGAGTCGCTCGGCTACGAACCGACCTCGTACTACCTCTACAAGCCGCTGCTCTAGAAACCTGCCGCTAGGCGCCGTCGCCCGCGAGCAGCCGGTCGGCGATCTCCTCGATGCGGGCGCGCAGGCCGTCCTGGCTCTTGCCGCCGTCGAGGCGCTCGCCGTCGATCACGTACGTCGGCGTGCCGGTGACCTTGATCGCCTTGCCCTCGGCCTGGTCGGCGTCGACGATCAGGATGTGCCGGCCGTCGATCAGGGCCGTGTCGAACTCCTCGGCGTCCAGGCCCAGTTCGCGGGCGGTGTCCACCAGCACGGACTCACCCTCGGCGGACAGGTCCTCGACCCTGGCGAGGACCGC
The DNA here is from genome assembly GCF_055558735.1 of Streptomyces sp. NPDC025651. Taxonomy (NCBI): domain Bacteria; kingdom Bacillati; phylum Actinomycetota; class Actinomycetes; order Kitasatosporales; family Streptomycetaceae; genus Streptomyces; species Streptomyces sp. NPDC025651. The sequence goes on along the minus strand of NZ_JBVHLZ010000007.1, from coordinate 128,026 downwards.
CTCGACGTACGGCCAGCCCTTGCCCTGCTCGAAGGCCTCCTCGGCGGCCTGGGCGGCGGCGAAGGAATGCTTGTGCTTCTCGAGGGGGAAGTGCCGCAGGCGCACCTCGAGACGGTCGCCGTAGCGCTCGCGCAGGGCGCGCACGTCGTCGAGGGCGGTACGGCAGTCGGGGCACTGCAGCTCGCACCAGACGTCGAGGACGACGGGGCGGGCGGGGGTGGAGTCGCTCATGGGCACAGTCTTCCAGCCCGTGGACGTGCCTCCCAACCGGGACCTGGGGAGGAGCCGGACCCCGAGATGACCCGGAGATGTCCCTGAGGTCCGCCCCGGGCGTGGCTCCACGGTGCCCGCCCGGTGCAGGATGGAAGGGACGACAGCGTCATATCCCTACGTACGCCTGTATGCCTGGAGGACCGGATGATTGCCGAGACCGTCTGTTCCGCCGTATCCGCGGCCGGGCTCGGCATCGCCGCGGTCACGGCCTACCGCAAGCGCTTCCTCTCCGCGGCACGCCTCGCCGCGTACTCCCTGGTCCCGGTGGGGCTGGTCCTGACGGGAGTGGTGGGCTGGGCGGCCGACACCGCCTTCAGTCTCAAGGCGTGGGTGGGCTTCGGCGTGCTGGGCGCGGCCTGGCTCATGTTCATGGGCACCCGCGCGGTGGAGCGCCGCACCGGCGGCACCCGCAAGGAGCGCAAGGCCGCGAAGGCCGCCCAGCGCGAGGCGGTGGCCCCCGCGGCGTCGGCGCCCTCGCTCGGCCAGGGCGCACGGCCTGCCGCCGCCCAGCCCGCGGCCAAGCCGAAGGCCACCGCGCCCGCGGAGGACTTCAGCGACATCGAGGCGATCCTGAAGAAGCACGGCATCTGACGGACCCGGTGGGGAGGTGCGGCCTCTCAGAGCCGGACCTCCGCCAGGACGTTCACGCCGTCGACCCACTCCACCGAGGCGTTCGCGCACCGCACGGCCCGCCCCCGCCCGGGGAAGGCCGGATCGGGCAGGGCGAGCGCGATGCGGTGCGCACCCCGGGCCCCGGCGGGCAGGGCGAGCTCGGCGCGCACGGTCGAGGGCGCGGGCGCCGCGTGGTCGTCGTCCGTCTCCGCGCGCCCCTGAGGCAGCCAGTCGCGCCAGTCCGCACCCGTGTCGGCCGCCGCGACCGTCCGCCCTCGGGCGTCCAGGAGCACCAGGCGTACGGGACGCGGATGCTTGGGCGGCGCGAACCCGCGGTTCACCACGTCGACCTCCACCGGGAGCCGCCCGCGCCGCCGTGCCGCCGCGAGGTCGTACCGCGCCTCGCGCACTTCCACGCGGTAGCCGAGGTGGTCGCGCAGGTACTCGAACGGGGTGCGGGCCACGGCCCGCCCCGCGCGGTCCCTGAAGTACCCGTCGGACACCGGCAGTTGCGCCTGAACGGCCTGTCGCTCGGTGAGCGGCGCCGCCTTCCAGCCGGGGATGGTGACGGTGGCGTTGTGCACGAGGGAGAGGCTGTCGAAGCGGAGCGTCTGCAGCCGTCGCGCGGCGGCGACGCCGGGAATGACGGTGCTCCACGCGTACGGGTCGGAGCTCTGTCCCTTGTCCCAGGGCATCTCGCCGTCCATCATCCGCGTCCGCGCGACGTCGAGGTACGTCGGCCAGCCGGGGTTGTCGGGTACGTAGTAGTCCCACAGCCCCTCGCCGAGCGTCACGTAGTCGTTGTGGAACCCGACGCGGTCCAGGATCGCCCGATGGGTGATCATGTCCCGTTTCTCGGCGTACCTGACCTGGGTGTGCAGGCCGGGCGGCAGGGCCTCCACGAGCGTCGTCATGATGGCGGTCACGGCGTCCGGGTAGGTCTCGTGCCGGTGGTGACTGCCGTGCCATTCGCCCCAGGTGCCGAGGAAGCCCGCCTGCCAGACCGCGACGACGTCGCTGTTGCGCGCGACCAGCGGCGCCAACTGCCCTATGTGGCGCTGGATGTCCCGCACGGTGTAGCGCCGGTTCTCCCGCACCCCGTCGTCGTACACGAACCGCAGGACCGCCGCGTACCCCTTGCTCCGCAGCCCGCCGAGGACGCGCTCGATGTTGTCGAGCGCGCTCTGCGGGATCTCCGAGGTCGCGAATTCCCAGAGGTAGAAGTACAGCTGGGTGAGGTTCGCGCCCGCGCCGTACTCGCGCTCCAGCAGGTCGAGCGTCTTCGCGGCGTCGGGGGAGTGGTCCTGCTCGTTCGGCCAAGGGCTTGTCAGGTCAAGGGCGTTGTACGACATCTCGTAGCGGAAGCCGCGGCGCGGATTGGGCAGTGCGGCGCGTCCTTCCGGGTCGTCGGGGCGGATGCCCCGGTGCGGGACCCTGCGCCACGCGCGCGCGTGCCCGGGGGCGGCCGACGCGGCGCCGATCGGCGCGGCCGCGAGCGCCGCGGTGCCCAGCGCGGTCGTCAACAGCCGTCTGCGGTCCACGGTCATGAGCGGCTCCCTCGTTCGAGTGCGGACGGTGCCGCCGAGTCTCGCGAGGGGGAACGGCCGTGAGCCATGGACGGAACGCGCCGGGCGCTGGACTTTTGCCGGTTCACGGAATCCGGCGAACTCCCGCCCCGTCCGGGCGTGTTGGTCGGCGGTCCCCCGCGACCTGCGTCATCATCACCGCGAGATGCTGGACACCACCACACAGGGCGACGCCGCCCCGCCGGACGACGAACGGCAGGCGGCACCGGCCCGCGAGCGACGACCTGCCGACGTGCCGGGGCCCGCGACCGCCCCCGAGGCCGAGCGGACCGCCCCCGCCGACGAGGAGGAGCGGCAGGGCTGTCTCTTCGCCCTCTCCCAGCCACCCCTGATGATCTTCCTGGCGGTGATCAGCACCTTGATCCTGGCGGCCTCGCTCCACGATCTCCTGCTGCTCTAGGCGATCTCCTCCCGCTCTAGCCCGCGGCTTCCTTGCGGCGGGCGCGGTACGCGGCGACGTGCAGCCGGTTCCCGCAGGTGCGGCTGTCGCAGTAGCGCCGCGAGCGGTTGCGCGAGAGGTCGACGAAGGCGCGCCGGCAGTCCGGGGCCTCGCAGCGCCGCAGCCGCTCCTGCTCCCCGGCGACCACGAAGAAGGCCAGCGCCATCCCGCAGTCGGCGGCCAGGTGGTCCGCGACGGATGCCCCCGGCGCGAAGTAGTGGATGTGCCAGTCGTAGCCGTCGTGGTCGGTGAGGCGGGGCGTGGTGCCCGCCGCGGCGACCAGTTCGTTGATGATCGTGGAGGCGGTCCGCGGCTCGGGGTTCGCGAAGACCTCGCCGAAGCGGCCGCGGACCCGGCGGACATCGGCGAGGTCCCGCTCCGAGAGCTCCCCGACATCGCTCACGTCGTGGCTTCGTACGAAATCACCGAGCGCCGCCACGTCCGCGAGACCGTCGGCGCCGTCCTCCTCCGGTGCGGTGTTCACCAGATCGACCACGGCGTCGAGGGAACACCGGGTGTCGTGGGTGATCAGCACGATTCGCTCCCTGGCCTGGGGGTCGGGCTTGAGCCCGCCGATGCTGGCCGATGCTAGCGGCTTCCCCACGGGACGCACCGGCGCCGTCGCCGCGGGAATCCCGCGGCGACGGCGCCGGTGCCTGCTCTGTTCGCCTTGTGTCGTTGTGTCGTCACTGCCTGCGCCGTCGCCCCGAGTCGGACGGCGTGTGGGGTCGCTCTCGACGCGCCGCGTGGCCGCTAGCTCTCGGCCAGGATGTGTGAGAGCTCCGTGTCGAGGTCGAAGTGGCGGTGTTCCGTGCCGGGTGGCACGGCCGCGTCCGTTCGCTTCAGGAAGGACTCCAGGGCCCGCGCCGGGGCCTCGAGCAGGGCCTCGCCCTCCGGGGAGCTCAGGGCGATGCAGACGACGCCCTGACCGTGGCTCCGGGACGGCCAGACTCGGACGTCGCCGGTGCCGGTGGGCCGGTGCAGGCCCTCGGCGAGGAGGTCGCGGGCGAACACCCACTCGACGGTTTCCTCGGCTCCGGTGTGGAAGGTGGCGTGCACGGCATAGGGATCGGCCGTGTCATACCGCAGTCCTGCGGGTACAGGCAGTGAGGACTCGCTCGACACAACGAGGCGCAGGTGCAGCTCGCAGCTGACCGTGGTGTTCATAAGCGCCAGGGCCTTTCGCTCAGTGTGCGCTCGGGGATTCGCACGTCGGCGAAATCGACATGCCACCTACGGTGCCGTTGTAAACCCCTCTGAGGGTTTTGCGTGTCTTTAGGTAGCTCGCATGGCGGGTTGTCCCTTCCGTACGTGCACCCATTCCGGTGAAGGGTTTCCGTCCGGTAGGGTTTGGCCGCATGAATACGGGGAGTAACGATCCGGCGGGGGTCGCGGACCCGACCGTCGGAGCCAAGGCCGAACAGCCTCTTGACCAGCCTCTCGGCTCGCGTGCGCCGCAGTACGTCCAAGCGCGCAGGATGCTGCACCTGAGCTGGCAGGTGGGCGTGTTCATCGTGGGTCTCGCGGTTGTCGTCGCGGGCATCATCATGCTGCCCCTGCCGGGGCCCGGCTGGCTGGTGATCTTCGGCGGAATGGCGATCTGGGCGACCGAGTTCGTCTGGGCCCAGCTGGTGCTGCGCTGGACGAAACGCAAGGTCACCGAGGCGGCGCAGCGTGCGCTCGACCCCAAGGTGCGGCGCAGGAACATCATCTTGACGACCATCGGCCTCGTCATCGTCGCGGTGCTCGTCGCCATCTACGTGTGGAAGTTCGGCATCACGATGCCGTGGAAGATCAAGGAGTGACCCGAGGGTGACTCCGGGGCGGTCGGGAGCACCCGCTGACATGCGGTAATGTTCTCCATGCGCCCGGGGCGATTAGCTCAGTGGGAGAGCGCTTCGTTCACACCGAAGAGGTCACTGGTTCGAACCCAGTATCGCCCACCCCGGATTGCGGCCCGGAGGCTTTAGAGCCTCCGGGCCGTTCTCGTATTCCCTTGTCTTTCCATGGAATTGACGGGTCCACATGTCCCGGCGGCGCTCCGCAATCAGTGCATTCGATTCAGCGCATTCCGGAACCTGCGTGCGTCGCGCAGACGTTGCTCGTACGTGGCTCCGACGGCGAGGAGCAGCAGACCCGCGAGCGCCGGCGGCAGCCAGCGGGGTAGCGCGCCCGCCACCTGCACGATGTACGGGGCCAGCTCGTGCAGCGCGTCCAGGGACAGGACCGTGCCGCCGAGGACCAGCGGGGCGCGCAGCCGGTGGTGGGCGCCGATCAGCGTCAGGGCCAGGGCGGCGGTGCCCAGCAGCAGGGGGCGCTGCCAGTGCGGGTCGCTCCAGGCGGCGGCCAGGCTCGGCAGCAGTGTCGCCGCGAGACCCGGACCGTAGGCCGTCCAGGAGGAGGCCTCGGGGTCGCGGCGGCGCCGCAGGAGGCCGACGAGCAGGGCGGGGACGGTGACGGGCAGGGTGTACGCCTCCGGGGCCGTCACCTCCCATGAGGCGAGGCGGACCCAGCTCGCCAGGACGAACAGCGCTCCGGCCGCGTACCCGACGGGGCGGCGGTCCGCGCGCAGGGCGGTGCCCGACGCGATGAGTCCGGCGAGCGCCAAGGAGAGCGCGAGGGCCGGCGCGTGGCCCGCGGTCAGGGCGACGGCGAGGGCTCCGGAGGCGGCCGCCATGATCTCGACCGGCAGCGTCAGGGGGTGCCGGCCGAGCCGGGCGGCGGCGAGAGCGGCGAGGCCCGGCACCGCGAGCGTGAGCAGCCCGATGTGCTCGGGGCGCAGATCCCCCGCGGCGCCTGCGGCGCAGGTCAGCGCGGTGGCGTACGCGAGGGCCGCGCAGGCCGAGAGCGTCGCCGCGCCCGGTGCCGGTTCCGTGCGCCGGGCCGAGCGGGCGCAGGCGGCGAGGAAGAGCGCCGTCAGCGCGCCGAGCGTGGTGAGAGTGGCCGCCGTGGTCGCCAGGGCGAGGAACGCGACGCCCGCCGAGGACACCAGTGCCAGGGCCGACGCCGCCAGGGCCCGATGCGCGGACGTGGTGTGTGCCGCGTACGCCAGGAGGGCCGCGGTCAGCAGGATCTGGGCCGAAAGGCCTGCGGCGTACGGGAGTTGGAGCGCGGGCGGCAGGGCGACGGCCGCGGACCAGGCCAGTGCCGGAGCGCCGTGGCGGGCCGCGCGCCGGGCCGTCGTACCCAGAGGGCCGGTCGCCACGAGCAGGGCCACGGCGACGGCCGCGAGCACCGGCGGGGCCAGGAGCGGGTGCGCCAGGGGCAGTTCGAGCAGCAGGGCGTCCCGGGCGTCCGAGGGCGCGCCCGACCAGGCGCGGGTGGCCCAGCCGAGCGGGCCGAGCAGGGCGACGGCGGCGACGGGCAGCGCCCACAGCACCGCAAGGCCCTGGACGGCGGCCGACGCCGCGGCGATCCCGCGCCGCAGGGGCCGGGGCAGGGCGGTGCGGACGAGCGCCAACAGCGCGATGCCGCACGCCAGATGGACCGGCACCGTCCACGCTGCGGGCAGCGCGGTCCGCAGTACACCGCCGGACGCCGCCACCGCGAGCAGTCCGCTCGCGCATGCCGCGCCGGTGGTGGCCTCGGGGTTCTTCGACCACCATGCGGCGGCCAGGGCGATCAAAGCGGAGAACAGCTGCAGCGCGCCCGCGCGGGCCGCGCCGGTCGGATCGGTGGCCTGCGCGGACAGCCAGCAGGCGCTCGCCGCGCCATACAGTCCGAGGGCACAGGCCCCCGCGGCGGCGACGATCCGCACCGAGCGGACACCCGCCCACAGCGCGAGCGCGGTGTCGAAGGCCGCCGTCGCGAGCAGCGCGGCCGCCATCGCGTGGTCGCCCGCCTGGGCGGCGCCCGCCCAGAGGACCAGGGGGAGTTGGGCCGTCGCCACCGCCGTCGGCAGCGGCAGGCGCAGCTCGCGAAGGAGCAGGCCGTACCCCGCCCACAGTGCGGCGAGGAGCGCGGAGGCCGCCGCCGCGTAGCCGAGGGCGTCCGCGCCGGGCAGGGCGAGATGGCGCAGCGCGTACGTGTCGAGGACGGTCAGCGCGAGCCCCAGGCCCGCCACCGCCTCCGCCGTCGAACGCAGCGAGCGGCGCAGCAGCGCCGCGGGGGCGCCGAGCGCCGCCAGCGTCGCCGCGCCGAGGACCGCGCTGCGGCCCCCGATGCCCAAGTGCCCCCAGCTCACCACGGTGAAGGCGATCGCCGCGATGGTCAGGAGGACACCTCCCAGCGTGAGCAGCACGTTCTGCGCGCTCGGCGGGGTGGTCTCGGCGGGCGGGCCGGCCGGGCGAGGGGGCGGCCCGGCCGGGCCCGCCGCGCGCAGGGCGCCGAGCAGCCAGGCCCGGCGCTGCAGCAACTGCTTCCTGCGCGCCTCCAGTTGGCGCAACTCCCAGTCGAGGACGCGGAGCTCCTCGGCCGGGGGCGGAATGTTCGTCATGCCACAGGAGTGTGGTCCGCGCCACGTCGCGCGACATCGGTGCGGATACTCAGGACGTACTCAGATGGGCACGTGAGTCGGTGCTCGGCTTGGCGTGTGGATGGGCAGACTCGGCTCATGGACTGGTGCCGCTACCGCTTCCGCAGCGTCTGGGATCTGCCCGGCGCGCCCGCCGACGTCTACACCGTCCTCGAACGGGCCGAGGACTATCCGCGCTGGTGGCCACAGGTGCGCGAGGTGACGCCCGTCGACGACCGCACCGGCGTCGCGCGCTTCAGGTCCTTCCTCCCGTACGACTTGGTCGTCACCGCGTGCGAGCGGCGCCGTGACGTGGGAGCCGGGGTCCTGGAGATCGTCATGACCGGGGACCTGGACGGCTGGGCACGCTGGACGGTCACGGCCGGACCCAGGGGGACACGGGCCCGCTACGACCAGGAGGTCGAGGTGCGCAGGCCCTTGATGCGGCGCCTCGCCGTCCCCGGACGGCCCGTGTTCCTGCTCAACCACGCCCTGATGATGAGGGCGGGGCGGCGCGGTCTGACGTCGTACCTGGCGTCGGTCTGACGGCGTACCTGGAAGCGGTTTGAAGGAAAGGCGCCCGGACCTGTATTGTTCAGTGCGTTCCCGGGCGATTAGCTCAGTGGGAGAGCGCTTCGTTCACACCGAAGAGGTCACTGGTTCGAACCCAGTATCGCCCACCCGGAGAATGCCGGTCCGTCAGCAGACGGACCGGTTTTTTCTTGTCCGTACGCGGCTTGTCCGTACGCGGCCCGCGTCACCCTGCGCCCGGTGCGCGCGCCCTCGACGCTCAGGCCGCCGCCGGGAGTTCGGGACGCAGCGGCCAGGCGGGGTCGACCTCCTCGGGCGAACCGCTCTTGGCGAACCACGCCTGCAGGCCGCGCGCCTGCGCCGCGTGCCAGACGGCCTGCAGTGTGTGCAGCTCGGCCGGCGAGAGACGCTCCAGGCGTGAGGCGAAACGGCGCCCCACCGCGCGGACGACGTCGAGGGCGGCCTGCGCGTCCGCCGCCGCGTCGTGGGCGTCGGACAGCTCCACCTCGTAGTGCGCGCACAGGTCGGTCAGCGTGCGCCGGCCCTTGCGGTAGCGGTCCAGGTGCTTGTCCAGGACTCTCGGGTCGACCACGCAGAGGGACGAACCCTCCATGTAGCGGCTCAGGGACGAGGCGCGGTGCCTGCGCAACTCCCGGTCCAGGATGGTCAGATCGAACGGCGCGTTCATCACCACGATCGGTCGGCCCGCCGCGCCCTGCTCGGCCAGATCGCGCGCTATCTCCTCCATCACCGGCGCGGGCCAGCGGCCGTTGCGCTGCAGGTGATCCTCCGTCAGTCCGTGTACGGCCGTGGCTTCTTCGGGCACGGGTACGCCCGGATTCACCAGCCAGCGGGTGATGCGCGGCCGGGTGCCCGCGCCCTGCTGGACGACGACGGCGGCCGACACGATCCGGTCGGTCTCGACGTCGACGCCCGTGGTCTCCGTGTCGAATGCGGCCAAGGGGCCCTCGTACCAGCACGTCATGGTGACGCAACTCCTCGTTCAGTTCCGGCAGATGACGTTCGGTCCCCTGCCCACGCTGGTGATACCCGGGCCGTTTGCGCTGTACGCGGCCCGGAGACAACAGAGGTACAGGGCCTAGGCATTGACGGCCCGAGCGGGGAAACAGCCGGGAACGACCGGGTTCGAAAGGCACGTTGGACATGGCGCTCGCGCAGCCCGAACAGGGTGGGCTGCTGCCCGAGCGGATCGCACCGCCGCGCGGCACACTCGCCACCACCGCCTGTATGGAGACACTTCAGGTGGGCTATCTGCACGCCGTCGCGGCGGCCGCCGGATGCTCGCTCTCACAGCCCTTTCCGGACAACGGCATCGACTGGCACGTCAGCCACAGCGCCCCCGGGCACACGGTCGACGACGAGGTCACCATCAAGGTCCAGCTCAAGTGCACGTACCAGATACCGCCCGCCCCGGCGGGGCCCGCCTTCTCCTTCACGCTCGACAACGCCCACCTGGAGAAGCTCGCCCGCACCCCTGTCTCGGTCCACAAGATCCTGGTCGTGATGCTCGTGCCCCGGTCGCAGGACGACTGGCTCCGGGCCGGACACGACCGACTCGACCTGCGCCACTGCTGCTACTGGACCAACCTGGCCGGGCACCCGGTGACCGGCCGACGGCGCACCACCGTGCGCGTCCCGACCTCGCGGATCTTCGACGACCGCGCGCTCTGCGAGATCATGACGCGCGTCGGGACGGGAGGGAGACCCTGATGCACCGCCCCTTCGACGTCGACGGGCCCGTACCTCCCGTCCGCCCGCACCCCGCCCCGGCCACGGGCCACTGGGCGCAGCCGCCCGAACCCGCCCAGGTCGACCCCGCCGTGCTCGGCGCGCTGCTCGCCCGGCACGGCTGGCAGCGCCGCGGCGGAGCCCCGGGCCGCTATGCCCGGTGGACGCCGCCGGGACCCGGCGGCGGGGGCACCAGCCTGCTCGTGCCCGAGAGCCGAGCCTTCCCCGACTGCGAGGACCTGATCGGCGAGGCGCTCGTCGCACTGTCCCGCAGCGCCTCGCCCGCCGCCCGCGACGTGCTCGTCGGACTCGCCGTGCCCAGCGACGAGATCCGCTGGTGGCGCGATGTGCCGGTCGGCCCGGCGGGTACGGCGACCTGGCCGGTGGAGGAGCAACTGCGGTCCGCCGCGCGGCAGTTGCTGCTCGCCGGTGCGCTCGCCGCGCGCGGTCGCGCCGGGTACCACGGCGCGCGCCACCGCGGTCCCGCCGCCGCGTCCCTGCAGAACGTCCTGGTCGGGCCCGCTCCCGGCGGGCGCGCGCTGACCGCCTTCGTGCCCGTGCCGACCGGGCGGCCGCTCACGGTCCGGCTGCACCAGGCGCTGTACGCCTGCCGCGAGGCCGTCGACTACCAGCGCGCCACCGGCGGTATGGACGCCTTCGACGGCGCGGTCGAGGCCGGGGTGAGCCACGAGCTGACCGAGGCGATCGTGGCGCTGGTGCGCGGCACGGAGGGCGCGCGCGTCGCGGTCGAGTGGGCGCCGGGCGCAGGCGTGCCCGAGGGGTGCGCGGCCCCCGCCGAGCCGGTCGAGTTCTCGCCCGGTGACCTGCCGGTGCTGCGCGAGGCGGGCGCCCGCTATCTGCACGGGGAGCCTTCGGTGCCGGTGCGGATCACCGGGGCCGTGGTGCGGATGCGGCGGTCGTCGCCGCGCGGGGAGGGCACGGTGCGGATCCGGGTGATCGCGGGGGCCGAGGTCCCCCACGTACGGATGGCCCTGGACGAGGAGTCGTACCGCATCGCGGGCCACGCGCACCTGGTCGGCCTTCCGATCCGGGTGCACGGACGGCTGGAGAGCCGGGGCGGGTTCCGCAGGCTCACCGGGGCCACCGGGGTGGTGCCGGTGCAGGTGGACGAGGCGGAGCGGGACCACCTGATGAAGTCGCTCCAGGAGAACCTCGACTTCTTCGAGGAGGCGTGCAGTCCGGACTGAGGGGGCGTACGGCACGGACTGAAGGGGTGTACGGCACGGGCTCGGAGGGCGCGGGATCGGAGGGGCCGCTTCCGGGGGCGGCGGGCAACCGTTTCGCGGCGGGCCCCTGTGGCTCGGTACGATCCCTAGTGCGCGCGCACGAAGAAAGCGCCGCACCCCCCTTCAGCAAGGAGAGACCGGTGTCAGACGTCCGTGTGATCATCCAACGCGATTCCGAGCGGGAAGAGCGCGTGGTGACGACGGGCACTACGGCCGCCGAGCTCTTCGCCGGTGAGCGCACCGTCGTCGCCGCCCGCGTGGCCGGCGAGCTGAAGGACCTGGCGTACGCCGTGGCCGAGGGCGACGAGGTCGTCCCCGTCGAGGTCTCCTCCGAGGACGGCCTGAACATCCTGCGCCACTCGACCGCGCACGTCATGGCGCAGGCCGTGCAGGAGCTCTTCCCCGAGGCCAAGCTCGGCATCGGCCCGCCCATCCGCGACGGCTTTTACTACGACTTCGACGTCAAGGAGCCGTTCACCCCCGAGGACCTCAAGCGCATCGAGAAGAAGATGCAGGAGATCCAGAAGCGGGGCCAGAAGTTCTCCCGTCGCGTCACCACCGACGAGGACGCCCGCGTCGAGCTGGCCGACGAGCCCTACAAGCTGGAGCTCATCGGCCTCAAGGGCAACGCCGCGCAGGCCGCCGACGGCGCCGACGCCGAGGTGGGCGCCGGCGAGCTGACGATCTACGACAACCTCGACGCGAAGACCGGCGAACTGTGCTGGAAGGACCTCTGCCGGGGCCCGCACCTGCCCTCGACCCGCGCCATCCCCGCGTTCAAGCTGATGCGCTCCGCCGCCGCGTACTGGCGGGGCAGCGAGAAGAACCCCCAGCTCCAGCGCATCTACGGCACCGCGTGGCCGTCGAAGGACGAGCTGAAGGCGCACCTGGAGTTCCTCGCCGAGGCCGAGAAGCGCGACCACCGCAAGCTCGGCTCGGAGCTCGACCTGTTCTCCTTCCCCGAGGAGCTCGGCCCGGGCCTCGCGGTCTTCCACCCCAAGGGCGGCGTGATCCGCAAGGTCATGGAGGACTACTCGCGGCGCCGCCACGAGGTCTCCGGCTACGAGTTCGTGAACACCCCGCACATCTCGAAGGAGAAGCTCTTCGAGATCTCGGGCCACCTGCCGCACTACGCGGACGGCATGTTCCCGCCCATCGAGTTCGACGAGCAGAACTACCGCCTCAAGGCGATGAACTGCCCGATGCACAACCTGATCTTCAAGTCGCGCGGGCGTTCCTACCGCGAACTGCCGCTGCGCCTCTTCGAGTTCGGCACCGTGTACCGGTACGAGAAGTCCGGCGTCGTGCACGGCCTGACCCGCTCGCGCGGCTTCACCCAGGACGACTCGCACATCTACTGCACCAAGGAGCAGATGCCGCAGGAGCTCGACACGCTCCTGACCTTCGTGCTCGACCTCCTGCGTGACTACGGCCTGACCGAGTTCGAGCTGGAGCTGTCCACCCGCGACGACTCCGACAAGTTCATCGGCACCGACGAGGACTGGGCCGAGGCCACCGAGGCGCTGCGGCTGGCCGCCGAGAAGCAGAACCTGCCGCTGGTGCCCGACCCGGGCGGCGCCGCGTACTACGGCCCGAAGATCTCCGTGCAGGCCAAGGACGCCATCGGCCGGTCCTGGCAGATGTCGACGATCCAGGTCGACTTCAACCAGCCCAAGCGGTTCGGCCTGGAGTACACGGCGGCCGACGGCTCGCGCCAGCAGCCCGTCATGATCCACCGTGCGCTGTTCGGCTCCATCGAGCGGTTCTTCGGTGTGCTCCTGGAGCACTACGCGGGCGCGTTCCCTGCGTGGCTGGCCCCGGTTCAGGCCGTCGGCATCCCGATCGGCGACGGGCACGTCGAGTACCTGCAGGAGTTCGCCGAGAAGGCGCGCGCCCAGGGGCTGCGGGTCGAGGTCGACGCGTCGTCCGACCGCATGCAGAAGAAGATCCGCAACCAGCAGAAGGCCAAGGTGCCCTTCATGGTCATCGCGGGCGACGAGGACATGAACAACGGTTCCGTGTCCTTCCGCTACCGCGACGGCTCGCAGGAGAACGGCATCCCCGTCGACGAGGCCATCGCGAAGATCGCGAAGGTCGTCGAGGAGCGGACGCAGGTCTGACGTGCGTACGCCCTGACGCGTACGTGGCTTCAGGAGGCCCCCGGGGATTGGCTCCCCGGGGGCCTCTCGTCGTCCCCGCGCCCGTCGGCGCCGCCCTCGCGCGCGAAGACCTGGAGCAGCCACGAGGAGAACGAACCGGTCACCGCGCCGAGCAGCGCGAGCCCGCAGCCCATCAGGCCGACCGCGGCGAGCCGCCCGACGGGAGTCACCGGCGCCACGTCCCCGTACCCCACGGTGGCCAGGGTCGCGCAGGTCCACCACACCGCGTCCCCGAACGTCTCGATCGTCGCGCCCGGCGCCCCGCGCTCCTGGTGGTAGACGGCCAGCGCCCCGGCGAAGCCGAGGAGCAGCGCGGCCAGGCCCGCGTACGCCATCACGCGCGCGTGCAGGGCGAGCCGCGGCCGCGCGTGCCGCCGCTGGACCGCCTCGTAGACGTGCACGATCCGCAGCGGACGCAGCAGCGGCAGGGCGAGGACGACGGTATCCAGCCAGTGGGTGCGTACGAAGCGCAGGCGCTGTCCGCTCAGGCGCCACCGCACCGCATAGTCCACGGCGAACCCGGCCCACGCCGCCAGGGCCGTCGCCACGCACACGTCACGCCACAACGGGGACAGCCCGTGGGCCAGGACCCGCACCGCGTACGCGCCCAGGAACAGCAGCGACGCCACGGCCAACGGGACCTCGGTGCGGTTCTCCCAGCGGGTCTGCCGGCTGTCGTCGATCATCGGCCAAGCTTCGCGGCGGTGCCGTGGGTATCCGCCCCGCCGACACGCCGCGAACGGGCGAAGTCATATGCTGCACCCCATGACGAGTGAGCCGGAGCAGCAGATCGGAGTGGGGACGCAGGACGCGTTCCAGCGCCTGTGGACGCCCCACCGGATGGCGTACATCCAGGGCGAGAACAAGCCCACGGGACCGGGAGCCGACGACGGCTGTCCCTTCTGCTCCATCCCGGCGAAGTCCGACGAGGACGGGCTCGTGATCGCGCGCGGCGAGCAGGTGTACGCGGTACTCAACCTCTACCCGTACAACGGCGGGCACTTGATGGTCGTGCCCTACCGCCACGTCGCCGACTACACCGACCTGACGGGTCCGGAGACCGCCGAACTCGCCGCGCTCACCAAGCAGGCGATGACGGCGCTGCGTGCCGCCTCCGGCGCGCACGGCTTCAACATCGGCATGAACCAGGGGGCCGTGGCGGGCGCCGGCATCGCCGCGCACCTGCACCAGCACATCGTGCCGCGCTGGGGCGGCGACACCAACTTCATGCCGGTGGTGGGGCACACCAAGGTGCTGCCGCAGCTGCTCGCCGACACCCGCAAGATGCTCGCGGACGCCTGGCCGGTCGGCTAGGCGTCACGCTTCGCGGTCGGCTCACGCGTCGTACACGTCCGCCTTCCTCGGCATCGGGTCCTGGATCGCCCCGCTGAGGAAGCCGGAGCGGGCGCCGAACTTCTCCGTGTTCACGCCGTTCTCCTCAAGGACCTTGATCGCGGCCGAGTGGACCACGCGCAGCACGGGAGTGGCGGCGCGCAGCGCGTCGTCGGCCATGAAGCGGTGCCGCCACGGCTTGTCCGCCCAGGCGTGCCGCAGGCCGAAGGGCTCGGGCAGGACCAGCTTGCCGCCGAGGTAGTCCAGGAGCGGCGGGTACCAGGTGAAGGGGGCGCGCACCGCGAGGCGTACGACCTCGTCGGCGTCGACCAGCGGGAGACTGCGGGACGTGGTCTCCCAGAACTTGATCGGCTTGGCGACCGTCTTCGTCTTCGGTGACGGCTTGCTGGTGAACAGCGAGTGCACCGGGCCCAGGGCGTGGCCGGTGACCTCGATGCGCAGCGTCTCGTGCAGCACGGTCACCGTGATCAGCATCGTGATGACCAACTGGCCGTCCCAGAGCGTGAACTGCACGCCCAGGTAGTGGCGGTTGCCGCTGCCGAACTGCTGCTCGTTGCAGATGCGCTGTATCTCGTGGCCGCGGATCTGGAAGGCCTCGACGTCCGTGCCGGTGGGGCGGGCCACCGCCTTGGCGTTCTCCCCGATGGGGGAGACGATCCAGTGCTTTATCGACGGCGTGGGGAAGCCGCCGGTGTGCAGGGGGCCGCGCTCCAGCATGCGGAGCTGGTCGTGCACCGCCCGTATGACGTCCCAGCTGCGGAAGGGGTTGATCTCCTTGCCGTCCTCGGCGGGCACCAGCTCCTCGGCCAGCTGCCAGCTGCCCCAGCGCGTGCCCATGCCCAATATGCCCTTGGGCCCGGCGTAGAACACGGAGTTGCTCTGCTGCTCGGCGGAGAGCCTGGCCAGGCCCTGGCGCAGCCGCTCGGCGGCCGTCTCGCCCGGGCTGCCCGGCACCGCCTCGGGGATCTTCGCGCCGATGCCGCCGCCCGCGAGCAGGCCGGACCAGCGCTCGCGCATGTCCTTGGCGGTGCGCTCGGCGATCTGCTTGGCCCAGAACCAGCCCACCACCGGCAGGACGATCGCCGCGCGCAGGTACCAGGCCCAGAAGCCGCCGAACGGCAGCTTGATGAGGAAGAGCACGGCGAGCACGCCCACGGCGACCAGGACGGCCGTGGCGAGGGCGCCCGCGCTCTTGTTCTCGCTCTTGGCCACCTGCCGTCTGATGGTGAACACGAGGAGCCAGACGATCAGGCCCGGCAGGAAGAGCAGGCCGCACAGGACCATCACGGCGGTGAGCCAGCTGTCGCGCTCCTTGCGGATGCGGCTCGCCGCCAGGCAGTGCTCGACCACCGCCTGCGGCTCGATCCCGAAGGACTGGATGAGCGGACCGCGGCCGCCGCCGAGCATCCGCACCTGCACGGTCCGCGCGAACGCCTCGCCCAGATTCGGCTTGAAGAGCGACCAGAGGCCGGGCTTCACCTCGGACTTGTGCCATTCGTTGTTGGCCTTGAGGATGCCGTCGACATCGCCGTCCCGGTACGCGGCAGAGGCCAGGGCATGCGTCGCCGCGGTCTGTCCCGCGGCGCCCGAGAGCGGAACCTGGGCCCCGGGCCTGAAGTCGAATACATCGTCCGCCACTGCCGCCCCCATCGCCGCGACGCCTTCGCTGCTGCGGCTCTTCCCGACTTCCTTGTCCGGCACACCTGTTGTCGACCGGCGCATCTGTTGATCAGGTCATCAGCGTATCCGGGCGCGCCGACATCCGGCAGTGGGCCACGGAATGCCGCCCGCCCGAAGGGGAGTGGGCGGGCGGCGTACGCCGTGCGGTCCAACTACGAGGCGTCCTGGGCCTGTTCGCGGATCTTCTCGGACAGCTGCGGAGGCATCGGCTCGTGGCGGGCGTACGTACGGCTGAAGCGTGCGGTGCCCTGCGAGAGGGAGCGCAGATCCACCGCGTACCGGCCGATCTCGATCTCGGGGACCTCGGCCCGCACGAGCGTGCGTCCGCCGGGCGCCTGCTCGGTGCCGACCACGCGGCCGCGGCGGCCCGACAGGTCGCTGAGCACCGCGCCGACGTAGTCGTCGCCGACCAACACCTGCACCTCGGCGACCGGTTCGAGCAGATGGATCTTGGCTCCCGACGCGGCCTCGCGCAGCGCGAGCGCGCCCGCCGTCTGGAACGCGGCGTCGGAGGAGTCCACCGAGTGCGCCTTGCCGTCGAGGAGCGTGACACGTACGTCGATCAGCGCGTACCCGGCGGCGACGCCCTTCGCCGCCTGCGCGCGCACGCCCTTCTCGACGGACGGGATGAACTGCCGCGGGACCGCGCCGCCCACGACCTTGTCGACGAACTCGATGCCGCTGCCGCCGGGCAGCGGCTCGACCTCGATCTCGCAGATCGCGTACTGGCCGTGGCCGCCGGACTGCTTCACATGCCGGCCGCGCCCGCCGGACTTGCCCGCGAACGTCTCCCGTAGGGAGACCTTGTGCGCCACCACGTCGACCTGCACGCCGTAGCGGCTGCGGAGCCGCTCCAGAGCGACGTCGGCGTGCGCCTCGCCCAGGCACCACAGGACCACCTGGTGCGTGTCCTGGTTCTGTTCGAGCCGCATGGTCGGGTCCTCGGCGACCAGGCGGGAGAGCCCCTGCGAGAGCTTGTCCTCGTCGGCCTTGCTGTGGGCCTGGATGGCGAGCGGCAGGAGCGGGTCGGGCATGTCCCAGGGCTCCATCAGGAGCGGGTCGTCCTTGGCGGAGAGGGTGTCGCCCGTCTCGGCGCGGTTCAGTTTGGCCACGCACGCCAGGTCGCCCGCGACGCACCGCGTGAGCGTGCGCTGATGCTTGCCGAAGGGGGAGGAGAGCGCGCCGACGCGTTCGTCGACGTCGTGGTCCTCGTGGCCGCGGTCGGCCAGGCCGTGCCCGGAGACATGGACGGTCTCGTCGGGGCGCAGGGTGCCGGAGAAGACGCGGACGAGTGAGATCCGCCCCACATAGGGATCGGAGGCGGTCTTCACGACCTCGGCGGCAAGCGGTCCCGCCGGGTCGCAGGTCAGCGCGGGGCGCGGCTTGCCGTCCGGTGTGGTCACGGCGGGCGCGGGGTGTTCCAGGGGGGTGGGGAAACCGCCCGTGATGAGCTCCAGGAGCTCGACCGTGCCGATGCCCTGGCGGGCGCCCTCCGCGGCGGGCGCGGCGGCGAGCACCGGGTGGAAGATGCCGCGCGCCACGGCACGTTCCAGGTCGTCCACGAGTGTCTTGAAGTCGATGTCCTCGCCGCCGAGATAGCGGTCCATGAGGGACTCGTCCTCGCTCTCGGCGATGATCCCCTCGATGAGCTTGTTGCGCGCCTCCTCGATCAGCGGCAGCTGGTCGCCGCCGGGCTCGGACTCCTTGCGCTCCCCGGAGGCGTAGTCGAAGATCCGCTGCGAGAGCAGCCCGATCAGGCCGGTCACCGGCGCGTGGCCGTCGGGGCCCTGCTCGCCGTGGAGCGGCAGGTACAGCGGCAGTACGGCGTCGGGGTCGTCGGCGCCGAACGCGTCGGCGCAGGTGCGGGTCATCTCGGTGAAGTCCGCGCGGGCCGACTCCAGGTGGGTGACCACGATGGCCCGCGGCATGCCGACCGCCGCGCACTCCTCCCACACCATGCGGGTCGCGCCGTCCACGCCGTCCGCCGCCGAGACGACGAACAGGGCCGCGTCCGCGGCGCGCAGACCGGCCCTCAACTCGCCGACGAAGTCGGCGTATCCAGGGGTGTCCAGAAGGTTGATCTTGAAGCCGCCCCATTCGAGGGGGACCAGGGACAGCTGCACCGAGCGCTGCTGCCGGTGCTCGATCTCGTCGTAGTCGGAAACGGCCGTGCCGTCCTCCACACGGCCCGCGCGGTTCACCGCCCCCGCGGTCAGCGCGAGGGCCTCCACCAGAGTCGTCTTGCCCGATCCGCTGTGGCCGACCAGCACCACATTCCGTACGGACGCGGGGTGGTCGGCCGATGTCGCCCTGCCGGCGGCTCCGGGGTGTGCGTTCGCCTTGTCGCCCATGCCTTGGCCTCCCGGTTACGTGCACGGTGAGGAGGCTCAGCCCCCTCGGGGATGCTGGCTGCTCGCGGACACGCGGGGCCGGGTGCGGGGCGGCTCCGGCGGCGCCCGTGGTGCTTTCGAGCTTTCCACTCGGGTCACTCTGCGTCCATACGTCGTACGCGATCGTGAGGGGGCGAGCCGGTCCGTCAAGGGCGTGACTACGATGGGCCAGCCGGTGGCCAACGGGGCCACGCGGCGCACCGACCCCTCGGGAAGGCCATGCTGAACAAGTACGCGCGTGCGTTCTTCACGCGTGTTCTCACGCCGTTCGCCGCGTTTCTCATCCGCCGCGGGGTCAGCCCCGACGCGGTCACCTTCATCGGCACGGCCGGAGTGGTGGCGGGAGCGCTGGTCTTCTTCCCCAGGGGTGAGTTCTTCTGGGGCACGATCGTCATCACCCTGTTCGTCTTCTCGGACCTGGTCGACGGCAACATGGCCCGCCAGCTGGGCCGCTCCAGCCGCTGGGGCGCCTTCCTGGACTCCACGCTCGACCGGGTGGCCGACGGCGCGATCTTCGGAGGCCTCGCCCTCTGGTACGCCGGATCCGGCAACGACGACATCCTGTGCGCCGTCTCCATCTTCTGCCTGGCCAGCGGCCAGGTGGTGTCGTACACGAAGGCGCGCGGCGAGGCGATCGGTCTGCCCGTCGCCGTCAACGGCCTGGTGGAGCGCGCCGAGCGGCTGGTGATCTCGCTGGTCGCCGCGGGCCTCGCCGGGCTCCACAAGTTCGGCGTCCCCGGCATCGAGATCCTGCTGCCCATCGCCCTGTGGATCGTCGCGGCCGGCAGCTTCGTCACGCTGGTCCAGCGCGTCGTGACGGTGCGCAGGGAGTCCGCGGAGGCGGACGCCGCCGCGGCC
Organism: Streptomyces sp. NPDC025651; assembly: GCF_055558735.1. Classification (NCBI taxonomy): domain Bacteria; kingdom Bacillati; phylum Actinomycetota; class Actinomycetes; order Kitasatosporales; family Streptomycetaceae; genus Streptomyces; species Streptomyces sp. NPDC025651. The sequence continues at coordinate 108,696 of NZ_JBVHLZ010000007.1, read as the reverse complement.
GCACAGGCCCAGGAGAGCGAGGCCGCCCAGTGAAGGAACGATTGACGGACGCGCTGTACGGGCTCGGCTGGGGCACCGTGAAGAAGCTGCCCGAGCCCGTCGCCGTACGGCTCGGCAGGACCATCGCGGACACCGCGTGGAAGCGCCGCGGCAAGGGCGTCCTGCGCCTGGAGGCCAACTACGCGCGCGTGGTGCCCGACGCGACCCCGGAGCGGCTCGCCGAACTCTCCCGGGCGGGCATGCGCTCGTACATGCGCTACTGGATGGAGTCCTTCCGGCTGCCCGCGTGGAGCAAGGACCGCATCAAGAACGGCTTCGCGCCCAAGGACCTGCACTACCTCACCGAGGGGCTCGCCTCCGGCAAGGGCGTCGTCCTGGCCCTGCCCCACCTGGCCAACTGGGACCTCGCGGGCGCCTGGGTCACCACCAAGCTGGAGACGCCCTTCACGACCGTGCAGGAGCGCCTCAAGCCCGAGTCGCTGTACGACCGGTTCGTCGCCTACCGCGGCAAGCTCGGCATGGAGGTCCTGCCGCACGTCGGCGGCTCCGCCTTCGGCACGCTGGCGCGGCGGCTGCGCGCGGGCGGCCTGGTCTGCCTCGTCGCGGACCGCGACCTGTCGGCGTCCGGCGTCGAGGTGAAGTTCTTCGGGGACACCGCGCGGATGCCCGCGGGGCCCGCGATGCTCGCCCAGCAGACCGGAGCCCTGCTGCTGCCCGTCACGCTCTGGTACGACGAGTCGTCCGTCATGAAGGGGCGCGTTCACGCGCCCATCGAGGTCCCCGAGACAGGGACCCGTGCCGAGAAGACGTCTGTCATGACGCAGGCGCTGGCCGACGCCTTCGCCACCGGTATCGCCGACCACCCGGAGGACTGGCACATGCTGCAGCGTCTGTGGCTCTCCGATCTGGAGCCCCGCCCCGAGTCCCCGGCCGCCGAGGGGACGTCGTGAGGATCGGCATCGTCTGCCCGTACTCGTGGGACGTGCCGGGCGGCGTCCAGTTCCACATCCGCGATCTGGCGGAGCACCTCATCCGTCTCGGGCACGAGGTCTCCGTCCTCGCCCCGGCCGACGACGAGACCCCCCTTCCGCCGTACGTCGTCTCGGCCGGCCGCGCCGTTCCCGTGCCGTACAACGGCTCCGTCGCGCGGCTCAACTTCGGCTTCCTGTCGGCCGCGCGGGTACGCCGCTGGCTGCACGACGGCACCTTCGACGTCATCCACATCCACGAGCCGGCCTCGCCCTCGCTCGGGCTGCTCAGCTGCTGGGCCGCGCAGGGCCCGATCGTCGCGACGTTCCACACGTCCAACCCGCGCTCCCGGGCCATGATCGCCGCGTACCCGATCCTGCAGCCCGCCCTGGAGAAGATCAGCGCGCGCATCGCGGTCAGCGAGTACGCGCGCCGCACGCTCGTCGAACACCTCGGGGGCGACGCGGTCGTCATCCCGAACGGCGTCGACGTCGACTTCTTCGCCAAGGCCGAGCCCAGACCCGAGTGGCAAGGAGGAGGGGTGCGCGGCTCGGGTGAGGGCGGTGGTGGGAGACGGGAGGGCGAGACGATCGGCTTCATCGGTCGCATCGACGAGCCCCGCAAGGGCCTGCCGGTCCTGATGAAGGCGCTGCCGCAGATCTTCGCCGAGCGGCCGAACGCGCGGCTCCTGGTCGCGGGCCGCGGCGACGAGGAGGAGGCCGTGGCCTCGCTCCCCGCCGAGCTGCGCTCCCGGGTGGAGTTCCTCGGCATGGTCAGCGACGAGGACAAGGCGCGGCTGCTGCGCAGCGTCGACCTGTACGTGGCGCCGAACACCGGCGGCGAGAGCTTCGGGATCATCCTGGTCGAGGCGATGTCCGCGGGCGCGCCCGTGCTCGCCAGCGACCTGGACGCCTTCGCGCAGGTCCTCGACCAGGGCGCGGCGGGCGACCTGTTCAGCAACGAGGACGCGGAGTCCCTCGCCAAGGCGGCGGTGCGCCTGCTCGCCGACCCCGAGCGCCGCGAGGGCCTGCGCGAGCGCGGCAGCACGCACGTACGCCGCTTCGACTGGTCGACGGTCGGCGCGGACATCCTCGCGGTCTACGAGACGGTCACGGACGGCGCGGCCTCGGTCGCGGCGGACGAACGGACGGGCCTGCGCGCGCGGTTCGGGCTCGCCAGGGACTGACGCCCGCACCCCTCACGGCGACGCCCTGACCCCACACGGCGCCCGGCGGTGAACCGCGCCCCGTGAGGGGACTAGCCTTTTGGCCCGTGACCTCCACTTTGATCTGGATCGCGGTGGCCCTCTTCGCGATCGGCCTCTACCTGAGCTGGACGGCCGGACGGCTCGACCGGCTGCACGCGCGCATCGACGCCGCCCGCGCCGCCCTCGACGCCCAACTGCTGCGCCGCGCCTCGGTCGCCCAGGAGCTGGCCACCTCCGGGGTGCTCGACCCCGCCGCGTCGATCGTGCTCTACGAAGCGGCGCACGCGGCCCGCCAGGCGGAGGAGGAACAGCGCGAGGTCGCCGAGAGCGAGCTCAGCCAGGCGCTGCGGGCCATCTTCGGCGAGGCCCAGCAGGTCGAGGCGGTGCGCGAGGCCCCGGGCGGCGACGAGGCGGCGACCGAGCTGGCCGCGGCGGTGCGCCGGGTGCCGATGGCCCGCCGCTTCCACAACGACGCGGTGCGCGCCGCCCGTGCGCTGCGCCGCCACCGCAAGGTCCGCTGGTTCCGCCTGGCCGGGCACGCGCCCTTCCCGATGGCCTTCGAGATGGACGACGAGCCGCCGGTGGCGCTGGCGGACCGGGCGACCGCGTAGCGGGGCCACAGGGCGGCAGACGGCGCTGACCAGGCCCATGCCGCGGCGCTGACCAGGCACATCCCGGAAAAATGAGCCACCGGTCATCCATTGGCCCTTGTTGTGGCCTGGTCGTCGGGAGTTTCCTCGGAGCTGCAGAAATCCTCTTCGACGAGTGAGGTCAACTCCGTGTCCAGCACCCCCAGCACCCCCGCCCCCGAGACCGGCACCGCACGCGTGAAGCGCGGCATGGCCGAGCAGCTCAAGGGCGGCGTGATCATGGACGTCGTCAACGCCGAGCAGGCGAAGATAGCCGAGGACGCCGGCGCCGTCGCCGTCATGGCGCTGGAGCGGGTGCCCGCCGACATCCGCAAGGACGGCGGCGTGGCCCGGATGTCCGACCCGAACATGATCGAAGAGATCATCGAGGCCGTCTCGATCCCGGTCATGGCCAAGTCCCGCATCGGCCACTTCGTCGAGGCCCAGGTCCTGCAGTCCCTCGGCGTCGACTACATCGACGAGTCCGAGGTCCTCACCCCGGCCGACGAGGTCAACCACAGCGACAAGTTCGCGTTCACGACGCCCTTCGTCTGTGGCGCCACCAACCTGGGCGAGGCCCTGCGCCGCATCGCCGAGGGCGCGGCCATGATCCGTTCCAAGGGCGAGGCCGGCACCGGCAACGTCGTCGAGGCCGTCCGCCACCTGCGCCAGATCAAGAACGAGATCGCCAAGCTGCGCGGCTTCGACAACAACGAGCTGTACGCCGCCGCCAAGGAGCTGCGCGCCCCCTACGAGCTGGTCAGGGAGACCGCGGAGCTCGGCAAGCTCCCGGTGGTCCTGTTCTCCGCCGGTGGCGTCGCCACCCCCGCCGACGCCGCCCTGATGCGTCAGCTCGGCGCCGAGGGTGTCTTCGTCGGCTCCGGCATCTTCAAGTCCGGCGACCCGGCCAGGCGCGCCGCCGCCATCGTGAAGGCCACCACCTTCTTCGACGACCCGAAGGTCATCGCGGACGCCTCCCGCAACCTCGGCGAGGCCATGGTCGGCATCAACTGCGACACCCTGCCCGAGGCCGAGCGCTACGCGAACCGGGGCTGGTGATGACCACTCCCGTCGTAGGCGTCCTCGCCCTTCAGGGGGACGTACGGGAGCACCTGATCGCCCTGGCCGCGGCGGACGCCGTGGCCAGGCCGGTCCGGCGCCCCGAAGAGCTCGCCGAGGTCGACGGCCTGGTCATCCCCGGCGGCGAGTCCACCACCATCTCCAAGCTGGCCACCCTCTTCGGCCTCCTGGAGCCCCTGCGCGCACGCGTGCGTGACGGCATGCCGGTCTACGGCACCTGCGCGGGCATGATCATGCTCGCCGACAAGATCCTCGACCCGCGCTCGGGCCAGGAGACGGTGGGCGGCATCGACATGATCGTGCGGCGCAACGCCTTCGGCAGGCAGAACGAGTCGTTCGAGGCGGCCGTCGGCGTCAAGGGCGTCGAGGGCGACCCGGTCGAGGGCGTCTTCATCCGGGCCCCCTGGGTGGAGTCGGTCGGCGCCGAGGTCGAGGTGCTCGCCGAGCACGAGGGCCACATCGTCGCCGTACGCCAGGGCAACGCGCTCGCCACGTCGTTCCACCCGGAGCTGACGGGCGACCACCGCCTCCACGCGCTGTTCGTGGAGATGGTGCGGGGGAACGGGCGCGCGGGATCCTTGTAGGATCTCGTGGGATCCCCCCGGGGCCTTAAGGTCTGGGAGAGTTCGTACTGGTTGTTGGGTAACGCGAAGGAGACAGGCAGATGTCCGGCCACTCTAAATGGGCTACGACGAAGCACAAGAAGGCCGTGATCGACGCCAAGCGCGGCAAGCTCTTCGCGAAGATGATCAAGAACATCGAGGTCGCGGCCCGCACGGGCGGCGCCGACGTGTCCGGCAACCCGACCCTCTTCGACGCCATCCAGAAGGCCAAGAAGAGCTCGGTGCCGAACAAGAACATCGACTCCGCGGTCAAGCGCGGTGCCGGCCTCGAGGCCGGTGGCGCCGACTACGAGACGATCATGTACGAGGGCTACGGCCCGAACGGCGTCGCGGTGCTCATCGAGTGCCTCACCGACAACCGCAACCGCGCCGCGTCCGACGTCCGCGTCGCCATGACGCGCAACGGCGGCTCGATGGCCGACCCGGGCTCCGTCTCGTACCTCTTCAACCGCAAGGGCGTCGTCATCGTCCCCAAGGGCGAGCTGTCCGAGGACGACGTCCTCGGCGCCGTCCTGGACGCGGGCGCCGAGGAGGTCAACGACCTCGGCGAGACCTTCGAGGTGCTCAGCGAGGCCACCGACCTGGTCGCGGTCCGCACCGCACTCCAGGACGCCGGCATCGACTACGACTCGGCCGAGGCCAACTTCGTCCCGACCATGCAGGTCGAGCTGGACGAGGAGGGCGCCCGGAAGATCTTCAAGCTGATCGACGCGCTCGAGGACAGCGACGACGTGCAGAACGTCTTCGCCAACTTCGACGTCTCCGACGAGGTCATGGCGAAGGTCGACGCGTAGGCGCCGCACGCAGACCCGCGCCCCTCTGGGGTGCGAACGGGCCGACGGGACACACCCCCGTCGGCCCGTCGCGTTGTCAGAGGGACCCGATAGCCTGCACAGACAGGCGATGGGAGGGGCTACGTGCGCGTGTTGGGGGTCGACCCGGGACTCACCCGGTGCGGTGTCGGGGTCGTCGAAGGCGTTGCCGGACGACCGCTGACCATGCGCGGTGTCGGTGTCGTGCGGACACCGCCGGACGCCGAGTTGGGCCACCGCCTCGTCGCCATCGAGCAGGGCATCGAGCAGTGGCTCGACGAGCACACGCCCGAAGTCCTCGCCGTGGAGCGCGTGTTCAGCCAGCACAACGTGCGTACGGTGATGGGCACCGCCCAGGCCAGCGCCGTCGCCATGCTCTGCGCGTCCCGGCGCGGCATCCCCGTCGCCCTGCACACCCCCAGCGAGGTCAAGGCCGCCGTCACCGGCAGCGGCCGCGCCGACAAGGCCCAGGTCGGGGCGATGGTCACCCGTCTGTTGCGGCTGGACGCACCGCCCAAGCCCGCCGACGCCGCGGACGCCCTGGCCCTCGCCATCTGCCACATCTGGCGCGCCCCCGCGCAGAACCGCCTCCAGCAGGCCGTCGCCCAGAACCGCCTCCAGCAGGCCGCGGCGCTGCACGCGGCCAAGACCAAGACAGCCCAGAAAGGCCGTACCGCATGATCGCCTTCGTCAGCGGCCCCGTCGCCGCCCTCGCCCCCGATCTCGCGGTGGTCGAGGTGGGCGGCGTCGGCATGGCCGTCCAGTGCACGCCGAACACGCTCTCCACGCTCCGCGTCGGCCAGCAGGCCAAGCTCGCCACCTCCCTGGTCGTGCGGGAGGACTCCCTGACCCTGTACGGCTTCGCGGACGACGACGAGCGCCAGACCTTCGAGCTCCTGCAGACCGCGAGCGGCGTCGGCCCGCGCCTGGCCCAGGCCATGCTCGCCGTGCACAGCCCGGACGCCCTGCGCCGCGCGGTCGCCGCGGGTGACGAGAAGGCGCTCACCGCCGTCCCCGGCATCGGCAAGAAGGGCGCCCAGAAGCTCCTCCTTGAGTACAAGGACCGCCTCGGCGAGCCCCTCGGCACCGGCGGCCCCGCGATCGGCACGGCCGTCACCTCCGGCTGGCGCGACCAGCTGCACGCCGCGTTGATCGGCCTCGGGTACGCCACGCGCGAGGCCGACGAGGCCGTCGCCGCCGTCACCCCGCAGGCCGAGGCGACCGAGGGCACTCCGCAGGTGGGGCCGCTCCTCAAGGCCGCGCTCCAGACCTTGAACCGCACCCGCTAGCCCCGCACGACCCCGACGTACGCACCCGCCGGCCACCCCTATGAACCGCATCGCGAGGCACACCTCATGAACTGGGACGACACGACCGACGACGCGACCGCCGCACCCGGCGCGGCCGAGCGGCTCGTCGGTGCGTCCGCCGACGGCGAGGACCAGGCGGTCGAGGCCGCCCTGCGCCCCAAGGACCTGGACGAGTTCATCGGCCAGGAGAAGGTCCGCGAACAGCTCGACCTCGTCCTGAAGGCCGCCCGCGCGCGCGGGGCCACCGCCGACCACGTGCTGCTCTCCGGAGCCCCCGGCCTCGGCAAGACGACCCTCTCGATGATCATCGCCGCCGAGATGGGCGCCCCGATCCGGATCACCAGCGGCCCCGCCATCCAGCACGCCGGCGACCTCGCCGCGATCCTCTCCTCCCTCCAGGAGGGCGAGGTCCTCTTCCTCGACGAGATCCACCGGATGTCGCGCCCGGCCGAGGAGATGCTCTACATGGCGATGGAGGACTTCCGCGTCGACGTCATCGTCGGCAAGGGCCCCGGCGCCACCGCCATCCCCCTCGAACTGCCGCCCTTCACCCTGGTCGGCGCCACCACGCGCGCGGGACTGCTGCCCCCGCCGCTGCGCGACCGCTTCGGCTTCACCGCGCACATGGAGTTCTACGAACCCGCCGAGCTGGAGCGCGTCGTCCACCGCTCCGCCCAGCTGCTGGACGTGGAGATCGACCCGGCAGGCGCCGCCGAGATCGCCGGGCGCTCGCGCGGCACGCCCCGTATCGCCAACCGCCTCCTGCGCCGCGTCCGGGACTACGCCCAGGTCAAGGCCGACGGCTCGATCACCCGCGACATCGCGGGCGCGGCCCTCGCGGTCTACGAGGTGGACGGGCGCGGCCTGGACCGCCTCGACCGCGCCGTCCTGGAGGCCCTGCTCAAGCTGTTCGGCGGCGGCCCCGTCGGCCTGTCGACGCTGGCGGTCGCCGTGGGGGAGGAGCGCGAGACGGTCGAGGAGGTCGCCGAGCCCTTCCTCGTACGAGAGGGCCTGCTGGCCCGCACCCCGCGCGGCCGCGTCGCCACCCCCGCGGCATGGGCGCACCTGGGTCTCGTCCCCCCGCAGCAAGGGGGCGGAAAGGGACAGCAGGACCTGTTCGGGGCGTGACGGCGGCGTTGCGCCGGCATATCGGCGGCGTGAGGACGGCGTGATGTCGACACGATGGCGGTCGAACACCGGAGGAACGGCGCGGAGAGTCGCACCGTCAGGAACTGCGGTGCCATGCTGAGCGTTGTTCGTTAGGTGCGGACTCGCTTAGACTCCGCCGATGCCGCCTTTGCGGGCGGCGTGCCCACCCCCATCCCACCAGGCCGCTTACCTGCGCGGTCGTGCGAAGGAAACTCCGTCCCGTGAATATCGTGACCCTCCTCCCGTTCATCGTGCTCATCGGGGCCATGTTCCTGATGACCCGGTCTGCCAAGAAGAAGCAGCAGGCTGCCGCGCAGATGCGCAATGAGATGACGCCCGGCACCGGCATCCGCACGATCGGGGGCATGTACGCCACCGTCAAGGAGGTCCACGACGACGCGGTCCTTCTTGAGGTGGCCCCCGGTGTCCACGCGGTGTACGCGAAGAACGCGATCGGCGCCGTTCTTCCCGACGACGAGTACAACCGCATCGTGCACGGCACCGAGGACGACCTGAAGGATGACAGCCCTGTCGTCCCGGACGACGCCTCCTCCCTGACCGAGACCGACGAGCCCGCCGCCGCTTCCGACGACTCGCCCATCGACCTCGGCAAGAAGGACGCGGCCGGGGCCGACGACGCGGAGCCGAAGAAGACCGACGGCGAGTCCGACGCGAAGTAGTCACGGCCGGGGCCCGTGGGGCGCGCCGCTCGCGCTCCACGGGCCCCGGACCACGTGCTTTTCGCGCCGAATCTCGACACCACTTCATGGCCGCCCGCCCGGGCCTCCCCGACCTTGAGGGGGCAGACCGGATGCCGGGCGGTTGGACAGGGAGAACGAGAAGGTGGCAGCACCGAAGAAGGGCCGAAGGCAGGGCGCCCAGGGGAAGCCGGGGCGCTCGCTGGTCTTCATCCTGATTGCCCTCGTGGCGCTGACCGGGGGAATGTTCCTTTCCGGGCACACCACGCCGCGCCTGGGCATCGACCTCGCCGGCGGCACGAGCATCACGCTCGAGGCGAAGAACGAGCCGGGCCAGAAGGACGCGATCAACCCGACCAACATGAACACCGCGGTTGACATCATCAACAACCGTGTCAACGGTCTGGGTGTCTCCGAGGCCGAGGTCCAGACCCAGGGCGATCGCAACATCATCGTCAACATCCCCAAGGGGACGAACGAGAAGCAGGCGCGGGAGCAGGTCGGCACGACCGCCCAGCTCTTCTTCCGTCCGGTGATCACGCAGACCAGCGGCGCGCCGACGCCCGAGCCGTCCGCCAGCTCCTCGTCCGGAACGGACAAGGAGAAGGACAAGGACAAGGCCGACAAGGACAAGGCCGACAAGGCCGACAAGGCCACGGACACGGCGACCTCCCCGACCGCCACCCCGACGTCCCAGGGCCGTGCCGTCACCGACGCCCTGAAGGCCGACCCCACGCCTTCCACGACCCCCTCGGACAAGGCCAAGGACGACAAGGACGACAAGAAGAAGGACGACCCGTCGTCCACGCCGTCCACCGACCCGGCCACCGCCAAGCTGCAGGAGCAGTTCGCCAAGCTGGACTGCACGGACAAGAAGGCCCGCGCCGCGGCCGGCAAGGGCGTCAAGCCGTCCGAGAACACCATCGCCTGCGGCAAGAGCCCCGACGGCTCGACGTGGGACAAGTTCATCCTCGGCCCGGCCGAGCTGAACGGCAAGGACGTCGACGACGCCCAGGCGACCATCAACCAGCAGTCCGGTGCCTGGGTCGTCAACATGGAGTTCACCAAGAGCGGCTCCAAGAAGTTCTCGTCGGTCACCAGCAAGCTCTCGCAGCAGCAGCCCCCGCAGAACCAGTTCGCGATCGTCCTCGACGGCGAGGTGGCCTCGGCCCCCAGCGTCAACACGACCCTGAGCTCCAACGCCGAGATCTCCGGCAGCTTCACCCAGGAGTCGGCCAAGGACCTGGCGAACATCCTGTCGTACGGCGCCCTGCCGCTGACCTTCCACGAGCAGAGCGTCACGACGGTCAGCCCGGCGCTCGGCGGCGAGCAGCTGCAGGCGGGTCTGATCGCCGGTGCCATCGGCCTCGCGCTGGTCATCGTCTACCTGGTGGTCTACTACCGCGGCCTGTCGCTCATCGCCATCGCGAGCCTCCTGGTCTCCGCGGCGCTGACGTACACGATCATGACGCTGCTCGGCCCGACCATTAAGTTCGCGCTCAACCTGCCCGCGGTGTGTGGTGCGATCGTTGCCATCGGCATCACGGCGGACTCGTTCATCGTGTTCTTCGAACGCGTACGTGACGAGGTCCGCGAGGGACGCACGCTGCGCCCCGCCGTCGAGCGGGCCTGGCCGCGCGCCCGGCGCACCATCCTGGTCTCCGACTTCGTGTCGTTCCTCGCCGCCGCCGTGCTCTTCGTGGTCACGGTCGGCAAGGTGCAGGGCTTCGCGTTCACGCTCGGCCTGACCACGCTGCTCGACGTCGTCGTGGTGTTCTTCTTCACCAAGCCGCTGATGACGCTCATGGCCCGCAAGAAGTTCTTCGCCAATGGCCACAAGTGGTCCGGCCTCGACCCGAAGCGGCTCGGCGCCAAGCCCCCGCTGCGCCGGTCCCGCCGTGTCACCCCCGCCGCCGGCCCTGTCGACCCGAAGGAGGCGTGAGATGTCGAAGCTCGGCAATCTCGGCGCCAGGCTCTACCGCGGTGAGGTCGGCTACGACTTCGTCGGCAAGCGCAAGATCTGGTACGGCATCTCGATCCTGATCACCATCACGGCCATCGTCGGCCTTGCGGTGCGCGGCCTGAACATGGGCATCGAGTTCGAGGGCGGCGCCGTCTTCAACACCCCGAAGACCAGCGCCTCGGTCTCGCAGGCCGAGGAGGCCGCGGAGAAGGCCTCAGGACACGACGCGATCGTCCAGAAGGTGGGCGGGGACAAGCTCCGCATCCAGATCGCGGGCGTGGACATCGACAAGTCCGACCAGATCAAGAAGGCCCTGGCCGAGGATCTGGACATCAAGGGCAACATCGGTGCCGACCTCGTCGGCCCGAGCTGGGGCGAGCAGATCGCCAACAAGGCCTGGCAGGGCCTGGCGATCTTCATGGTCCTCGTGGTCGTCTATCTGGCCATCGCCTTCGAGTGGCGCATGGCCTTGGCGGCACTGATCGCGCTCATCCACGACATCACCATCACCGTGGGTGTGTACGCGCTGGTCGGCTTCGAGGTCACCCCAGGCACGGTGATCGGTCTGCTGACCATCCTCGGTTACTCGCTCTACGACACGGTGGTGGTCTTCGACAGCTTGAAGGAGCAGTCGAAGGACATCACCAAGCAGACCAAGTACACCTACAGCGAACTCGCCAACCGCAGCATCAACGGCACCCTGGTGCGCTCCATCAACACCACGGTCGTCGCGCTGCTCCCGGTGGCGGGCCTGCTGTTCATCGGTGGCGGTGTCCTGGGCGCGGGCATGCTCAACGACATCTCGCTGTCGCTGTTCGTCGGCCTCGCGGCCGGTGCGTACTCCTCGATCTTCATCGCCACGCCGCTCGTCGCCGACTTCAAGGAGCGCGAGCCGCAGATGAAGGCCCTCAAGAAGCGGGTGCTCGCCAAGCGTGCGGCGGCCGCCGCGAAGGGCGAGTCCGCGGAGACGCCGGAGTCCGTCAACGACGAGGAGCCGCAGGACGCGGTGCCCGGTGACGCCGCTCCGGCCGTCGTCGGCCCCCGCAGCCAGCCCGCGTCGCGCAGCCGCGGCAAGGGCCGTCCTTCGGGGAAGCGCCGATGACCGAGCTCGCAGGCGTCACGGAGCTGCTGCTCAGCCGCATCCGTGACGTCCCGGACTACCCGGTGCCGGGCGTGATGTTCAAGGACATCACGCCGCTCCTGGCCGACCCGTCGGCGTTCGCCGCGCTCACGGACACGCTGGCCGACCTCAGCGTGCGGCACGGCGCCACGAAGATCGTCGGCCTGGAGGCCCGCGGCTTCATCCTCGGCGCCCCCGTCGCGCTCCGCGCCGGGCTCGGCTTCATCCCCGTACGCAAGGCGGGCAAGCTCCCCGGAGCGACGCTCAAGCAGGCGTACGACCTGGAGTACGGCAGCGCCGAGATCGAGGTGCACGCCGAGGACCTGGCCGCGGGCGACCGCGTCATGGTCATCGACGACGTCCTCGCCACCGGTGGCACGGCCGCGGCCTCGCTGGAGCTGATCCGCCGCTCGGGCGCCCAGGTGGCCGGCGTCGCGGTCCTCATGGAGCTCGGCTTCCTCGACGGCCGGCAGAAGCTCCAACAGGCCCTGGACGGCGCCCCGTTGGAGGCGCTGATCACCGTCTGAGGCGGCTCGGGCGAGCCGTGCGAGACGGCTCGTGGGACAGTGCGACGGGCGTTCCGGTACCCACCGGGACGCCCGTCGTCGTTTCGGCCGGTTCCCGCTCTGGACGGCGGCGCGGCCGGGCGCCGTGAGTGGTCAGGGCGCCGGAGAGGGGCCGCTGGGCGGGAAGAGGGGCGGGTTCCGGGGAATCCGGCGCCCGCCCCTTGCGTTTCTCCTGTACAGAGCTGTCTCACCGGCCGAAGGCGAGCGAAGGGCCCAGGATCGATACCATGGGCTCTTCGGGGCCTGACCGGGGGACCCCGATCGCGCACAGGGAGCGCTCTTGCCAGACGAGTCCCAGCCACTCACCGCCGCCAAGGCCGCCCAGAAGGCTCAGCAGGCCTCGGCGGGCTCCGCCGCGCCCGCGAAGAAGGCAGAGGGCGCGCAGGGCGGCTCGTCCGCGCAGCGTGCCCAGGGAGAGGTCTCTCGGGGCGACAAACCGGCCGAGCAGCCCCGCCCGAAGCCGCCCGCGGACCACCACCCGACGGCCCCCGCGATCCGGCCCGCCACGGGCCAGCCCGCGCGGTCCGGCTCCTCCAACCGCGTGCGGGCCCGGCTCGCCCGGCTCGGCGTCCAGCGCTCGAACCCGTACAACCCGGTCCTGGAGCCGCTGCTGCGGATAGTGCGCAGCAACGACCCCAAGATCGAGACGTCCACGCTCCGCCAGATCGAGCGGGCCTACCAGGTCGCCGAGCGCTGGCACCGCGGCCAGAAGCGGAAGAGCGGCGACCCGTACATCACGCACCCGCTCGCCGTGACGACCATCCTCGCCGAGCTGGGCATGGATCCGGCCACCCTGATGGCGGGGCTGCTCCACGACACCGTCGAGGACACCGAGTACGGCCTGGACACCCTCAGGCGCGACTTCGGCGACCAGGTCGCCCTGCTCGTCGACGGCGTCACCAAGCTGGACAAGGTCAAGTTCGGCGAGGCCGCGCAGGCCGAGACCGTGCGCAAGATGGTCGTCGCCATGGCCAAGGACCCGCGCGTCCTGGTCATCAAGCTCGCCGACCGCCTGCACAACATGCGCACGATGCGGTACCTCAAGCGCGAGAAGCAGGAGAAGAAGGCCCGCGAGACCCTGGAGATCTACGCTCCGCTGGCGCATCGCCTGGGCATGAACACCATCAAGTGGGAGCTGGAGGACCTCGCCTTCGCGATCCTCTACCCCAAGATGTACGACGAGATCGTGCGCCTGGTGGCCGAGCGCGCCCCCAAGCGCGACGAGTACCTCGCCATAGTGACCGACGAGGTCCAGGCCGACCTGCGCGCCGCCCGCATCAAGGCCACCGTCACCGGGCGGCCGAAGCACTACTACAGCGTCTACCAGAAGATGATCGTCCGCGGCCGTGACTTCGCGGAGATCTACGACCTGGTGGGCATCCGCGTCCTCGTCGACACGGTCCGCGACTGCTACGCGGCCCTCGGCACCGTGCACGCGCGATGGAATCCGGTCCCCGGCCGGTTCAAGGACTACATCGCGATGCCCAAGTTCAACATGTACCAGTCGCTGCACACGACGGTCATCGGCCCCAACGGCAAGCCCGTCGAGCTCCAGATCCGTACGTTCGACATGCACCGCCGCGCCGAGTACGGCATCGCCGCGCACTGGAAGTACAAGCAGGAGGCCGTCGCCGGCGCCTCCAAGGTGCGTACGGACGTGCCGAAGAAGGCCGGCGGCAAGGACGACCACCTCAACGACATGGCGTGGCTGCGCCAGCTGCTCGACTGGCAGAAGGAGACCGAGGACCCGAGCGAGTTCCTCGAGTCGCTGCGTTTCGACCTGTCGCGCAACGAGGTCTTCGTGTTCACGCCGAAGGGCGACGTCATAGCGCTCCCGGCGGGTGCGACCCCGGTCGACTTCTCGTACGCGGTGCACACCGAGGTCGGCCACCGCACCATAGGCGCGCGGGTCAACGGGCGGCTCGTACCGCTCGAGTCGACCCTGGACAACGGCGACCTGGTGGAGGTCTTCACCTCCAAGGCCGCGGGCGCGGGTCCGTCCCGCGACTGGCTGGGCTTCGTCAAGTCGCCGCGGGCGCGCAACAAGATCCGCGCGTGGTTCTCCAAGGAGCGCCGCGACGAGGCCATCGAGCAGGGCAAGGACGCCATCGCGCGGGCCATGCGCAAGCAGAACCTGCCGATCCAGCGGATCCTCACCGGCGACTCGCTGGTCACCCTCGCCCACGAGATGCGCTACCCCGACATCTCCTCGCTGTACGCAGCGATCGGCGAGGGCCACGTCACCGCGCAGTCCGTCGTGCAGAAGCTCGTCCAGGCGCTCGGCGGCGAGGAGGCCGCCAACGAGGACATCGCCGAGAGCGCGCCGCCCGCGCGCGGCCGCAGCAAGCGCCGCGCCAACGCCGACCCGGGCGTCGTGGTCAAGGGCGTCGAGGACGTGTGGGTCAAGCTGGCCCGCTGCTGCACCCCCGTCCCCGGCGACCCCATCATCGGCTTCGTCACGCGCGGCAGTGGAGTATCGGTTCACCGCAGCGACTGCGTGAACGTGGAGTCGCTCTCGCGCGAGCCGGAGCGGATCCTCGAGGTCGAGTGGGCGCCCACGCAGTCCTCGGTCTTCCTGGTCGCCATCCAGGTCGAGGCCCTGGACCGCTCGCGCCTGCTCTCGGACGTCACGCGCATCCTCTCGGACCAGCACGTGAACATCCTCTCGGCGGCCGTCCAGACCTCTCGCGACCGCGTCGCCACGTCCCGCTTCACCTTCGAGATGGGCGACCCCAAGCACCTGGGCCATGTGCTCAAGGCCGTCAGGGGAGTCGAGGGCGTGTACGACGTGTACCGGGTGACCTCGGCACGCCGCCCGTGAACTAGCCTGGCGCCAGGGCGAGTTCACGGGGGAGTGGGCATGGCGCGGGGCGAACTGATCGACGGGCGCTACCGGTTGGTGGGGCTCCTGGGCCGCGGCGGCATGGGTGAGGTCTACGAGGCCGAGGACATGCAGCTGGGGCGCCGGGTCGCGGTGAAGCTCCTGACCGCGGTCGACGGAATGGAACAGGGCGGCGAGGAACTGGACCGGTTCCGGCGCGAAGCGCGCGCGATGGCGAGGATCGAGCACCCCGGGGTGGTCACGCTGTACGACAGCGGACTGCACCGGGGTGTCGCGTATCTGGTGATGCAGATCCTCGACGGCCGCAACCTCGCCCATCTCGTGGGATCCACGGGCCAGTTGCCGGTACGGTCCGTGTGCTGGATCGCCCTCGGCATGGCCGAGGCGCTCTCCGCCGCGCACCAGGCCGGGGTGACGCACCGGGACATCAAGCCCTCGAACGTCGGCCTCACCCGCGACGGCCGCGTCGTGCTGCACGACTTCGGCCTGGCCCGGCTCGCGGGGGAGCGGGCCATCACGTCCACCGGAGTGGTGCTCGGCTCCCCGCAGTTCATGGCCCCGGAGGCCATCAAGGGAGGGCTCGCGGACGCGGCAGCCGACCTGTACGGGCTCGGGGCCTGCATGTACTTCATGCTCACGGGCGAGAGTCCGCTCGGCTCCGCCGTCGACGTGGGGGCCGTCGTGGAGCGGGCTCTCGGCCCCGGCATCCCCCGCCTCGCGGATCTCACGGACCGGGTCTCGGGGCCGCCCGTCGAAGTGGCCGTGCTGGTCGACCGGCTGTGCGCGCAGGACCCCGGGGAACGGCCGCGTGGCGCGGCCGAGGTGGCGGGGGCGCTCGGCCGGATGGCCGTGGGAGGCCAGGCGGCCGTGGCCGACCGGCTCACCACCCTGCTGCGCGAGGAGGCCGTGCAGGAGGCCCTGACCGACCGTGTGCCGTCCGCCGAAGGGCCGGAGTTCGACTGGGACGACGTCACGGTGCCGTCCGCACGGTCCGACGGCGTGGCGTCCACCACGGGCCGCGGCACGCCCACCCTCAGCGACGACACCCGGCGCATGGTGATCGGCAGCATGTCCCGCGAGACGGCCCTGTCCCGCCAGCGTGAGGCGGTCAACCTCGTCCTGCGGGGCGAACTGGAGTCGGCGTCACGGATGTTGGCGGCCGTCGTACCGGTGTGCGTCGCCCGCCTCGGACCCGAACATCCGACCACACTGACGAGCCAGTACTGGCAGGCTGTATGCCTGGCCCGGCTGGGCGCGGGACGGGAATCCCTGGAGCTGCTTGCCCGGGTGAACAAGTACGTCGACCGGCGCAAAGGAGCGGCAAGTGACTGACGTCTGTGTGCGGTTGGCGGCGGACCCGGGCGAGGAGTCCGAGGACGCCCTGCGGTCCCTGCTGCGCTGGCTGCATGAGGACGAGACGCTGACCGGCTCCGTACGCGGCGCAGTCGGCGCCTCGGCGGCGCCGGTCGCGGGCCACATGGGCGCGGGCGGCTTCGACATCCTCCAACTCGCCCTCGGCGGCGGCCTGTCCGCCGCCTCGCTCGCCGTCTCCCTCCTGCAGTGGCAGCTCGCCCGCAGGCGCGCGCCTGCGCTCGTCCTCAGCCGGGGGGAACTGCGCGTGGAGGTGACTCCGGAAGGCGCGCGCGACGCCGAGACGCTGCGCCGCGTGGTGGAACTCCTGGACCAGCAGCCGGCCGTCACGGCCGGGGACGGGGAGCGCGATGGCGGCGCTGCCTGACCCGAGCCTGTCGCGAGCCGTCCTGATCGGAACGGCCTCCTACCGGCACCTTCCCCAGCTCTCCGCCGTCGAGACGAACCTGGTGGACCTGGCGGGCGAACTGTGCGACGCCACCGTCTGGGGCCTGCCGGTGCAGCACTGCACCGTCGTCGCGGACCCGCCGAGCCCGCCCGCCATGCTCGACCCCGTCCACCAGGCGGCCGACGAGGCCACGGACACCCTGCTCGTGTACTACGCCGGTCACGGCATGCGCGACGCCGAGTCCGCCGACCTGTATCTGGGCCTCGGGGAGTCCCGGGAGAACATGGGCTACACCGCCGTCGCCTACCAGCATCTGCGCGCCGCCCTGCGGGCCTCCCGGGCCCGCCGCAAGATCGTCATCCTGGACTGCTGCTTCAGTGGCCGGGTCGCGCGTTCCCTGGGCGGTGACGACGTGCTGGCCGCGCAGGCGGCCGTCGACGGCGCGTACGTCCTGACGGCGTCCCCGCGCGACCGGGTGGCGCTCGCCCCGGACGGCGAGCGGTACACCGCCTTCACCGGGGAGCTCATCGGGATCCTGCGGGACGGCGTGCCGGAGGGGCCCGAACTCATCGACCTGGAGACGCTGTACCGCGTTCTCGACGAGCGGCTGCGCGCCAAGAACCGTCCCCTGCCGCAGCGTTCGCAGGAGAACGGGGTCGGCCGGCTCGCCCTGGCCCGCAACCGCGCCCGGTCTGTGCGGAGCACCCCGGCCGGACCTGTCCTGCACGCCGACGTGCGCGCCGCGATGGTCGCCACCGGGCTCAACCTCGCCCGGCTGCTGCGTGCCCAGGGCGCCATCAAGGACGCGCTGCCGGTGCTGCGCCTCGCCCTGGAGGAGCAGGGCATCGACGGAAGCGGTGAACTCCTCGCCGTACAGCTGGAGTTGTCCGAACTGCTCGCCGAGACCGGGCAGAACAAGGAAGCCATCGAGATCCTGGAGTCCGCCTTCCAGCGCGTCCACAAGATCTACGGGCCCGAGGCCGTGCTCGTCTGCCGCCGCCTCGCCGAACTGCTCCAGGAGTCGGGCAACCACATCGAGGCGTGCGAAGTCCTCAAGCACGCCCTGGACATCGCCGAGCACGACAGCACCGCAAGCCGGTAGCGGCGCCGCAGCCCGGCGGACGCGCCGTCACGACCCGCCGTCATGACGCGCCGTCACGCGGTGGACGTGCGACGGCCCGGACCGCACGGATGCGGTCCGGGCCGTCGCGCATGCCCGCGAGGCTCAGCCGCCGAACTCGTGCAGGCCCTTCAGCGCCTGGTCGAGCAGCGCCTGGCGACCGTCGAGCTCCTTCTGGAGCTTGTCGGCCTTCGAGGTGTTGCCCGCGGCGCGCGCGGCCTCGATCTGGCCCTGGAGCTTGTCCACGGCCGCCTGCAGCTGACCGGTGAGGCCCTCGGCACGCGCGCGTGCCTCCGGGTTCGTCCGGCGCCACTCGGCCTCCTCGGACTCCTGCAGCGCCCGCTCGACCGCGTGCATACGGCCCTCGACCTTCGGGCGCGCGTCCCGCGGGACGTGGCCGATGGCCTCCCAGCGCTCGTTGATGGAGCGGAACGCGGCACGGGCCGCCTTCAGGTCCGTCACCGGGACGAGCTTCTCGGCCTCGTCAGCAAGCTCCTCCTTGAGCTTGAGGTTCTCGCCCTGCTCGGCGTCGCGCTCCGCGAAGACCGCGCTGCGCGCCGCGAAGAAGACGTCCTGGGCGCCGCGGAAGCGGTTCCACAGGTCGTCCTCGTGCTCGCGCTGGGCGCGGCCCGCGGCCTTCCAGTCGGCCATCAGCTCGCGGTACCGCGCGGCCGTCGGGCCCCAGTCCGTCGAGTCGGACAGCGCCTCGGCCTCGCCGACCAGCTTCTCCTTGGTCTTGCGGGCCTCCTCGCGCTGGGCGTCCAGCGACGCGAAGTGCGCCTTGCGCCGCTTGGAGAACGCCGAGCGGGCATGCGAGAAGCGGTGCCACAGCTCGTCGTCCGACTTGCGGTCCAGGCGCGGCAGACCCTTCCAGGTGTCCACCAGGGCCCGCAGCCGCTCGCCGGCCGCCCGCCACTGCTCGCTCTGGGCCAGCTCCTCGGCCTCGGCGACCAGGGCCTCCTTGGCGTGCCGCGCCTCGTCGGACTGCTTGGCCTTTTGGACCTTGCGCTCCTCGCGGCGCGCCTCGACGCTCTCCACGAGCTTGTCGAGCCGCTTGCTGAGGGCGTCCAGATCGCCGACCGCGTGTGCCTCGTCCACCTGCTGGCGCAGGTGGTCGATGGCGGTCATGGCGTCCTTGGCCGACAGGTCGGTCGTCTTCACCCGGCGCTCGAGAAGTCCGATCTCGACGACCAGACCGTCGTACTTGCGCTCGAAGTAAGCGAGGGCCTCATCGGGAGATCCTGCCTGCCACGAACCGACCACTCGCTCGCCGCCGTCGGCCGTACGCACGTACACGGTCCCCGTCTCGTCGACGCGGCCCCACGGGTCGCTGCTCACAGCGCCTCCTCCACATGATGCCTGCGCAGGGCCTCGGGGCCCCCGGCATCGTCCACAGTTTCGTCTCCGCCAACATAGGCGACCGGCGGGTCGGCTGTCCGCATCCCGCACGACCGAAGTTTGCCCGGCGGCGGTCAGGATTTCGTGACGGTCGCCTTGTCGATGACGACCGTCGCGTTCGGGGCACCGTCGCCCTGCCCGCTGCTCTCACCGGCGGCGGCGATCTTCTTGAGCACCTTCATCCCGGAATCGGAAATGGTCCCGAACGGTGTGTAATCGGGAGGCAGCTGACTGTCCTGGTAGACGAGGAAGAACTGGCTGCCGCCGGTGTCGCGGCCCTTCTTCGCCTTGGCGTTGTACTGGTTCGCCATGGCGACCGTCCCCGCCGGATACACGTTCCCCTTCAGACGCTTGTCCTTCAGGTTCTCGTCCGGGATCGAGTAGCCGGGGCCGCCCTCGCCGGTGCCCTTCGGGTCGCCGCACTGCAGGACGTAGATGCCTCCCGTGGTCAGCCGGTGGCACTTGGTGTGGTCGAGGTAGCCCTTGTTCACCAGGAAGTCGAACGAGTTCACGGTGTGCGGAGCCTTCGCCGCGTCCAGGTCGATGCCGATGTCCCCGCACGTCGTCTTCAGGTCCATCGTGTAGTCGGCGGACTTGTCGACGGTGAGCGCCGGCTCCTTCTTGAAGCTGAGCGGCTTCACCTTGCCGGGCGCCGCCTGCTCGCACGGGTCCTTCGGGGGAGTGCTGCTGGGCCGCGTGCTCGCCTGGTCCGACGTGTCGTCCCCGTCGAAGGCGCCCGCCGCGTACGAGACCGCGGCGCCCGCCACGATCACCGCGAGCGCCCCCGCGATCACCGCGTTGCGCGCCCGCGCCCTGCGCCGCGCGGCCTCGCGCCGCTGCTGCTGACGCGCCAACTTCTCGCGGGCGAGCTGCCGCCGCCGTTGCTCGTTGCTGACCACCGGGTTCTCTCCCCTTCCTGGGTGACCGCCTGAGTCGACCCGTACCGTATATGGGTTAGCTGTGGAATCGGCAGCGCCGGTAGGCTCTGATCTGCCGCGATCTCCCGCAAGGGGCCGCGGCGCCCCCGCCGGACGACGAACGAAGGACGATCGTGCTCATTGCCGGGTTCCCCGCCGGGGCCTGGGGCACCAACTGCTACTTGGTCGCCCCCGCCGCAGGCGAGGAGTGCGTGATCATCGACCCGGGCCATCAGGCCGCCCAGGGAGTCGAGGACGCACTCAAGAAGCATCGGCTCAAGCCCGTCGCGGTCATCCTCACCCACGGCCACATCGACCATGTCGCCTCGGTCGTCCCGGTGTGCGGAGCGCACGACGTACCCGCGTGGATCCACCCCTCCGACCGGTACATGATGAGCGACCCCGAGAAGGCCCTCGGCCGCTCCATCGGGATGCCGCTCATGGGCGAGCTCACGGTGGGGGAGCCCGACGACATGCGGGAGCTGACCGACGGCGCCGAACTGAAGCTGGCGGGCCTCGACTTCTCCGTCGCGCACGCGCCGGGCCATACGAAGGGGTCGGTGACCTTCCAGATGCCCGAGACCCAGGAGATCCCCTCGGTCTTCTTCTCGGGCGATCTGCTCTTCGCCGGCTCCATCGGACGCACCGACCTGCCCGGTGGCAGCCACGCCGAGATCCTTCAGTCCCTGGCCCGCGTGTGCCTGCCGCTCGACGACTCGACCGTGGTCCTGTCCGGCCACGGTCCCCAGACATCCATCGGCCAGGAGCGCGCCACCAACCCGTATCTGCGGCAGGTGGCCGCTGTCCGTCGAGGCCACAGTGCGGACCAGACGTCCGCCCCGCGACGAGGAATGTGACGAGAGAACAACCGTGAGCACCTTCAAGGCCCCCAAGGGCACCTACGACCTGCTTCCGCCGGACTCCGCGAAGTTCCTGGCGGTCCGCGAGGCCATCGCCGCGCCGCTGCGCAACTCCGGCTACGGCTACATCGAGACGCCCGGCTTTGAGAACGTCGAGCTCTTCGCGCGCGGTGTCGGTGAGTCGACCGACATCGTCACCAAGGAGATGTACGCCTTCACGACCAAGGGCGGCGACGAGCTCGCCCTGCGTCCCGAGGGCACCGCGTCCGTGCTGCGCGCGGCGCTGGAGGGCAACCTCCACAAGGCGGGCAACCTGCCCGTCAAGCTCTGGTACTCGGGCTCCTACTACCGCTACGAGCGCCCGCAGAAGGGCCGGTACCGGCACTTCTCCCAGGTGGGTGCCGAGGCGATCGGCGCCGAGGACCCGGCGCTGGACGCCGAGTTGATCATCCTGGCCGACCAGGCGTACCGCACCCTCGGCCTGCGGAACTTCCGCATCCTGCTCAACTCGCTCGGCGACAAGGAGTGCCGCCCCGTCTATCGCGCCGCGCTCCAGGACTTCCTGCGCGGGCTCGACCTGGACGAGGAGACGCGTCGGCGCATCGACATCAACCCGCTGCGCGTCCTCGACGACAAGCGCGCCGACGTCCAGAAGCAGCTGGTGGGCGCGCCCTCGCTGCGCGACTACCTGTGCGACGCCTGCAAGGAGTACCACGAGCAGGTCCGCGAGCTGGTCACGGCGGCGGGCGTCGCCTTCGAGGACGACGAGAAGCTGGTCCGCGGCCTGGACTACTACACGCGCACCACCTTCGAGTTCGTGCACGACGGCCTCGGCTCGCAGTCCGCGGTCGGCGGCGGCGGTCGCTACGACGGCCTGTCCGAGATGATCGGCGGCCCCTCGCTGCCCTCGGTCGGCTGGGCGCTCGGCGTGGACCGCACGGTGCTCGCCCTGGAGGCGGAGGGCGTCGAGCTCGAACTGCCCGCGTCCACCAGCGTGTTCGCGGTGCCGCTGGGCGACGAGGCCCGCCGTGTCCTGTTCGCCAAGGTGACCGAGCTGCGCAAGGCCGGGATCGCGGCCGACTTCTCGTACGGCGGGAAGGGCCTGAAGGGCGCGATGAAGAACGCCAACCGCTCCGGCGCGCGCTTCACCGTCGTCGCGGGCGAGCGTGACCTCGCCGAGGGCGTCGTCCAGCTCAAGGACATGGAGTCCGGCGAGCAGGAGGCGGTCGCGGTGGACGAGATCGTCGCGAAGCTGACGGCGAAGCTCGGCTGACACATCTCGCGTGAACGCCGGAGGGGCTGGAGGATCCAGCCCCTCCGGCGTTTCGGTCGGTTCACCACGGGCCAGGTCCTTCGGGAGCGCGCGGGCCGCGGCCCCCGCACGCCCCCGGCCAGTTCGTATCCCTGTGCTGTCATGCCGTCGAGCGTTCCGCCCGCCCGAACGCCGGGGGCCTCCGCGGGGTACTTCCTTATGTCCGTCTTCCTTATGTCCATCGAACGGTGGACACACGCGCGCGTGCGGCACAATGTCCCTGCCCGCAGGCCACCACAAGCGACGGAACGGCGTGATGAGCAAAACGATGTCAGCGAAGGACGACGCCCTCGACGACGGCCAGGAGCAGAAGGACTCTCCCGGCGCGGTCGGCGGCAGTCGCGCGCTCGCCGTGCTTCTGGTGATCACGGGCGCGGCCGGTCTGCTCGCCTCCTGGATCATCACCCTGGACAAGTTCGAGCTCCTGAAGGACCCGAACTTCCAGCCGGGCTGCAGCATCAACCCCGTGGTCGCGTGCGGCAGCATCATGAAGAGCGAGCAGGCGGAGGCCTTCGGCTTCCCGAACCCGATGCTGGGCCTGGTCACCTACGGCATCGTGGTCTGCGTCGGCATGAGCCTGCTCGCCGGCGCCCGCTTCCCGCGCTGGTACTGGCTCACCTTCAACGCGGGCACGTTGTTCGGCGTCGGATTCTGCACCTGGCTGATGATCCAGTCGCTGTACCACATCAACGCGCTCTGCCTGTGGTGCTGCCTGGCCTGGGTCGCCACGCTCCTGATGTTCTGGTACGTCACGTCCTTCAACATCCGCAACGGCTTCCTGCCCGCGCCGCGCTGGGCCAGGAGCTTCCTGGAGGACTTCACCTGGGCGCTGCCGGTGATGCACACCGGCGTCATCGCGATGCTGATCCTCACGCGGTGGGGCGCGGACCTCTGGGCCTGACCAGGTTCTGAGCAGCGTTTCTGAGCAGTGCCTGAGCAGTGCCTGAGCAGCGCCTGGAGTGATTGTCAGTGGGGTGACATAGGGTTCTGGACGTGGAGCCCGACCTGTTCACCGCCGCAGCCGAAGACCGCCAGGAGAAGGACCCGTCCAGCAGTCCCCTGGCCGTCCGGATGCGCCCGCGCACCCTCGACGAAGTCGTCGGCCAGCAGCACTTGTTGAAGCCGGGCTCGCCCCTGCGCCGCCTGGTCGGCGAGGGCGGCGGCGGCCCGGCGGGACCGTCCTCGGTGTTCCTGTGGGGCCCGCCGGGCATCGGCAAGACCACCCTTGCGTACGTGGTCTCCAAAGCCACCAACAAGCGCTTCGTCGAGCTCTCCGCGATCACCGCGGGCGTGAAGGAAGTGCGCGCGGTCATCGACGGCGCCCGCAGGGCGATGGGCGGTCACGGCAAGGAGACCGTCCTCTTCCTCGACGAGATCCACCGCTTCAGCAAGGCCCAGCAGGACTCCCTGCTCCCGGCCGTCGAGAACCGCTGGGTGACGCTGATCGCGGCGACCACCGAGAACCCGTACTTCTCGATCATCTCCCCGCTGCTCTCGCGCTCCCTGCTGCTCACCCTCGAACCGCTCACGGACGACGACCTGCGCGGCCTGCTGCGCCGGGCGCTCACCGACGAGCGGGGCCTCGGCGGCGCCGTCGAGCTTCCGGCGGAGGCCGAGGAGCACCTGCTGCGCATCGCGGGCGGGGACGCCCGGCGCGCGCTGACGGCTTTGGAGGCGGGCGCGGGATCGGCCCTCGCCAAGGGCGAGAAGGAGATCACCCTCCAGACCCTGGAGGAGTCGGTCGACCGGGCCGCCGTGAAGTACGACAGGGACGGCGACCAGCACTACGACGTCGCGAGCGCCCTCATCAAGTCCATCCGCGGTTCGGACGTGGACGCGGCCCTGCACTATCTGGCCCGCATGATCGAGGCGGGTGAGGACCCCCGCTTCATCGCCCGCCGCCTGATGATCTCCGCGAGCGAGGACATCGGCCTCGCCGATCCGACCGCCCTGCCCACCGCGGTCGCCGCCGCCCAGGCCGTCGCCATGATCGGCTTCCCGGAAGCGGCGCTCACCCTCAGCCACGCGACGATCGCGCTCGCCCTCGCCCCGAAGTCGAACGCCGCGACGCTCGCGATCCAGCAGGCCCAGGCGGACGTCCGCGGCGGCCTCGCGGGACCGGTCCCGCCCCACCTGCGCGACGGCCACTACAAGGGCGCGGCCAAGCTCGGCCACGCCCAGGGGTACGTGTACCCCCACGACGTCCCCGGCGGCATCGCCACCCAGCAGTACGCGCCGGACGCGATCGAGGGCAAGCGGTACTACCAACCCACTCGGTACGGGGCGGAGGCGCGGTACGCCGACGTGGTCGAGCGGGTCCGTGCGCGGCTCAAGGGGGAGCAGCCCGAGAGCTGAGCGCTCTGCGGGGCCTGTGGTCTGTTTCTGCGGGCGCGTCGTGGCTGGTCGCGCAGTTCCCCGCGCCCCTTCGGGGCGCATCCGAACCCCGGCGAATCAGGTTCAGCCGACAGGCGAGCCCCGGCCCCGCCGCCTACGCTCGGCGCCATGGGCAGAGCTGCCGGAACCGTCGCGGGGGCGCTGCTCGTCCTTGCCGCCGTGGCTGCGGCCTGCACGCCGCCGCAGCTGGAGCGCGCGGACCCCCGCCGCACGACGCCCCCGCCGTCGACGGTCACCAAGCCCGCGGCGACCCTCGTCAGCCCCGGCTTCCCGCCCACCGCCGCCCTGGCCCGCGACCAGCTGGCCCGGCTCACCGTCGCCCGGGGCAGGAACTGGCAGACGTATAAACGCTCCGAGTTCGGCGAGACCTGGTCCGACGCCGTCGACGCCCCCGGCGGCCGCAACGGCTGCGACACCCGGGACGACGTCCTCAGACGCGACCTGAAGAACCTGCGCGAGGGCGACCGCAACCCCTGTGTCGTGCTCTCCGGCACCCTGACCGACCCGTACACCGGCAAAGAGCTGCCCTACTCCTACCGCAGGGCCTCCCAGATCCAGACCGACCACGTCGTCGCGCTCGGCGCCGCCTGGCGGGCCGGCGCCTGGTCCTGGACCCCCGAGCGGCGCCTGACCTACGCCAACGACCTGGACGTCCTGCTCGCCGCCGACAAGGAAACCAACCACGAGAAGAGCAGCCTCACCCCCGACAAGTGGAAGCCGCCCCGCAAGGAATACTGGTGCGAGTACGGGCGCCGCTGGACCGGCATCAAGGCCAAGTACGGCCTGACGGTCACCGCCCCCGAGAAGCTGGCCCTCCAGGACCTCCTCGCCACCTGCGGCTGAGGCACGTCGCCGCACCCGGTACACTTGCCCGAAGTGCTGCGTCCCGTGTCCGGTCTCGTACCGGCACCACCAGAACGGGACATCCAGCCGGAACCCCACCGCCGCGAGGCAAGGGGATCCAGGAGCGTCGCGCACCGTCGAAGGTGTCGCGGGCAGCCCACCACCACCCCGGAGCCCCGGGAATCGGTCGGTGGGCCACTCGCGTGCTGCACATAGTGCCCAGACCAGGGAGCGGCTGCCTCACGGCCCATGGCTTTCGAGCCCCGGACCACGAGGTTTCCCAGGCTGCGGATGCGACCTCCCCTAACCACTGGTGAAGCCGATTTCACACAGAACAGAGAGGTTGGTTCATGCCGAACCAGTCCCGCCCCAAGGTCAAGAAGTCGCGTGCCCTCGGCATCGCGCTGACCCCGAAGGCCGTCAAGTACTTCGAGGCCCGCCCCTACCCGCCGGGCGAGCACGGCCGTGGGCGCAAGCAGAACTCGGACTACAAGGTCCGTCTGCTCGAGAAGCAGCGTCTGCGCGCGCAGTACGACGTGTCCGAGCGCCAGCTCGTCCGCGCCTACGAGCGTGCCGCCAAGACGCAGGGCAAGACCGGTGAGGCCCTGGTCATCGAGCTGGAGCGTCGTCTCGACGCCCTGGTTCTGCGTTCGGGCATCGCCCGCACGATCTACCAGGCCCGCCAGATGGTCGTGCACGGCCACATCGAGGTCAACGGCCAGAAGGTCGACAAGCCGTCCTTCCGCGTCAAGCCGGACGACGTCGTCATGGTCCGCGAGCGCAGCCGCGAGAAGCCGCTGTTCCAGGTCGCGCGCGAGGGTGGCTTCGCCCCCGACGGCGAGACCCCGCGCTACCTCCAGGTGAACCTGAAGGCCCTGGCCTTCCGTCTGGACCGCGACCCGAACCGCAAGGAGATCCCCGTGATCTGCGACGAGCAGCTCGTCGTCGAGTACTACGCCCGCTGACCCGGACGTAGCTCACCCTGCTTCAGCCCGTCGCCTCCCCGCCCTTCCCGGCGGGGCGGGCGGCGGGTTCGGTCGTTCACGGGGTCGTGGCGCAGCGCACGGGAGACCGCCTCGTCCAGACCGAGCCCCGCCCCCGCGCGCACGCACTCCTCGTACCGCTCGTCGCCGAGCGCCTCGCGGGCCTGCCGCTCGCACAGCGCGTGCGGCGCGCCGAAGTGGCCCGAGCCGAACAGCGGCAGCCCCACCGAGGGCCAGATGCGGGACGCGGCGCCCTGCAGCACCGCCGCCTCCGCGGGATCGCCCTCCGCCGCCGTGAACAGCGCGAGCAGCTCGACGGACAGGACCGTGCCGAGCAGGTCGTGGAAGCGGTGGTCGAGATCGAGGGACCGGGTGAGCAGCTCCCGCGCCGTCCGCGCCTCGCCCCGGGTCCAGGCCGCGAAGCCGAGCACGTAGAGGGCGTAGGCGAGGGCCCAGCGTTCGCCGTGGTCCTCGCAGACCCGGCGTACGTCCTCGCAGAGCTCCACCGCGTCGTCGAGCTCGCCGCCGAAGGCGAGCGCCATGGCCAGCTCGACCTGGCCCATCAGGACGTTGCTGTTGAGCTCGCCGATCTCCCGGTAGCGGTCGAGGGCCGAGCGCAGCAAGGTTTCCGCACGCGGGATGTCGTCCGTGACCAGGGCCAGACAGCCGATGCGGTGCTCCGCGTAGGCGGCGGCGATCGCGCTGCCCGAACGTTCCGCCCCGTCACGGCACTCGTGCAGCGCGGCGAGGGCGGCGACCGTGTCGCCCTGGAGCACCGCCACGTAGCCGAGCACCCACAGCGCCTTGAGCCGCGAGTCCTCGTGGCCGCCGTCGAGTTCGAGGGCCCGGTCCAGCCAGTGCCTGCCCTCCGCGAGCCGCCCGCAGCCGACCCAGTAGAACCACAGGGTCCCGGCGAGGTGCTGCCCCAGGTGCGCCTCGTCCCGCTCGGTCAGGCAGAACTCCAACGCGGCGCGCAGATTGGGCAGTTCGGCGTCGACGAGGGCGGCGACCTCCGGCTGGCGCGGCGAGAACCAGTCCAGCTCGCACCAGGTGGCGAGCCCCATGTACCAGTCGCGGTGCCTGCGCCGCATCCGCACGCTCTCGCCCGTCGCCTCCAGCCACTCGGCTCCGTACGCCCTGACCGTGTCGAGCATGCGGTAGCGCACGCCCGACGCGCCCTCCTCGCGGTTCACGACGGACTGGGCGAGCAGTTCCTCCAGGACGTCGAGCACGTCGTCGGCGTGCAGCCCGTCCCCGGCGCAGATGTACTCCACCGCCTCCAGGTCGAACTGCCCGGCGAACACGGAGAGGCGTGACCACAGCAGCCGCTCGCGCGGGGCGCACAGCTCGTGGCTCCAGCCGATGGCCGTGCGCAGCGTCTGATGGCGTGGTGGAACGTCGCGACGGGCGCCGGTGAGCAGCCGGAAACGGTCGCCGAGGCGGGAGAGCAGCTGCGCGGGGGAGAGCGCCCGCAGTCGGCCCGCGGCCAGCTCGACGGCGAGCGGGATGCCGTCCAGGCGGCGGCACAGCTCCAGGACGTCCTCGCGGTTGCCGTCGTCCAGGGCGAAGCCGGGCAGACCGGCCGCCGCCCGGTCGCTGAAGAGCGCGGCCGCGTCCGTCGCGGGCATCGGCGCCAGCGGGAAGAGCCGCTCGCCGTCGGTCTCCAGGGGCCTGCGCCCCACGGCCAGCACCCGCAGGCCGGGGGAGCGCACGAGAAGGTCGTGGACCAGCGAGGCGCAGTCGTCGACGAGATGCTCGAAGCCGTCGACGACCAGGAGCAGTTCCCGCCCGGCGAGGTGCCCGAGCAGCACCTCGCGCGGCGGCCTGCTCGTGTGGTCCGTCAGTTCCAACGCCTCGGCGAAGGCGTGCTCCAGCAGATCGGCGTCGCGCAGCGGCGTGAGATCCACCAGCCAGGCACCGTCCCGCGGCGAGCACTTCGCCGCGGCCCGCACGGCGAGCCGGGACTTCCCCACCCCGCCGACCCCGGTCACCGTGATCAGCCGCCCGCTCCCCAACTCCGATGCCAGCGCGGCGAGTTCGGTGGAGCGTCCGACGAAGGCGTTGAGTTCCAGGGGGAGGTTGCCGGGCTGAGGAGGTCGCATGGGGTACGGAGCGTACTCATCCGTATGCGGTCCGTACAATCACTTCGGGCAACTCCTGTTGCGGCGAGGGGGAATGCGGTACGGACCCGCGGCCCCGGCGCGATAGGGTCGGGGGACGACTTTTCGATGTTCAGAGACGATGTCTCGACGATGTCTCAGGGAGCGGTGCCAAGTGTCCGGTGGAGAGGTTGCCGGGATCCTGGTGGCCGTCTTCTGGGCGATCCTGGTCTCCTTCCTCGCGGTGGCACTGGCGAGGCTGGCCCAGACGCTCAGGGCGACCACCAAGCTCGTCGCGGACGTGACGGAGCAGGCGGTCCCCCTGCTGGCAGACGCCTCCACCGCGGTGCGCTCCGCGCAGACGCAGATCGACCGCGTCGACGCCATCGCCTCCGACGTCCAGGAGGTCACGTCGAACGCGTCGGCGCTGTCCACGACGGTCGCCTCCACCTTCGGCGGCCCGCTCGTCAAGGTGGCCGCGTTCGGCTACGGCGTGCGCCGGGCCATCAGCCGCAAGGCAGGCCCCGAAGCGAAGGAAATGCCCGCCAAGCCGTCCCGTCGTACGGTGATCGTGGGCCGCACCGTCCCATCCGCACGGCGGGGAAAGCGGAAGAAGGACTGACGCAGCGATGTTCCGCCGTACGTTCTGGTTCACCGCGGGCGCAGCCGCCGGCGTATGGGCCACCACCAAGGTCAACCGCAAGCTCAAGCAGCTGACCCCCGAAAGCCTTGCCGCGCAGGCCGCGAACAAGGCGATCGAGGCGGGTCACCGGCTCAAGGACTTCGCGCTCGATGTCCGCGACGGAATGAACGAGCGCGAGGCGGAGCTGGGAGAGGTGCTGGGTCTGCACGACCACCCCGATGCCGAGCTTCCCGCGCAGCGCCGCTTCGCGGTCATCGAGAACCACAGCAACAACAAGATCGACAAGAAGACGAAGTACATCGAGAACACGACGTACTCGTACAACCGGAATGAGGACCACTGATGGAGTCGGCTGAAATCCGCCGCCGCTGGCTGAGCTTCTTCGAGGAGCGCGGGCACACCGTCGTCCCTTCGGCGTCGCTCATCGCGGACGACCCGACTCTGCTCCTCGTCCCCGCGGGCATGGTCCCCTTCAAGCCCTACTTCCTGGGTGAGGTCAAGCCGCCCGCCCCGCGCGTCACCAGCGTGCAGAAGTGCGTGCGTACGCCCGACATCGAAGAGGTCGGCAAGACCACGCGCCACGGCACGTTCTTCCAGATGTGCGGCAACTTCTCCTTCGGGGACTACTTCAAGGAAGGCGCCATCAAGCTGGCCTGGGAGCTGCTCACCAGCTCCGTGGCCGACGGTGGCTACGGCCTGGAGCCGGAGAAGCTCTGGATCACCGTCTACCTCGACGACGACGAGGCCGAGCGCATCTGGCACGAGGTGGTCGGCGTCCCCAAGGAGCGCATCCAGCGCCTGGGCAAGAAGGACAACTTCTGGTCCATGGGCGTCCCCGGACCGTGCGGCCCGTGCTCCGAGATCAACTACGACCGGGGTCCGGAGTTCGGCGAAGAGGGCGGCCCCGCCGTCAACGACGAGCGCTACGTGGAGATCTGGAACCTGGTCTTCATGCAGTACGAGCGCGGCGCCGGCGACGGCAAGGAGGACTTCCCGATCCTCGGCGAGCTCCCGTCGAAGAACATCGACACGGGTCTCGGCCTCGAGCGTCTGGCCATGATCCTGCAGGGCGTACAGAACATGTACGAGACCGACACCCTGCGCGTCGTCATGGACAAGGCCACCGAGCTGACCGGCGTGCGCTACGGCGCCGACCACGGCTCGGACGTCTCCCTGCGCGTGGTCGCCGACCACATCCGTACGTCGACCATGCTCATCGGCGACGGCGTCACGCCCGGCAACGAGGGCCGCGGGTACGTCCTGCGCCGCATCATGCGCCGCGCCATCCGCAACATGCGCCTGCTCGGTGCCACGGGCCCGGTCGTCAAGGACCTCATCGACGTCGTCGTCGACACGATGGGCCTGCAGTACCCCGAGCTCATCGCCGAGAGCAAGCGCATCGAGACCGTCGCGCTCGCCGAAGAGGCCGCCTTCCTCAAGGCCCTCAAGGGCGGCACGAACATCCTCGACACCGCCGTCACCGAGACCAAGGCCGCCGGCGGCAAGGTCCTCTCCGGCGACAAGGCGTTCCTGCTGCACGACACGTGGGGCTTCCCTATCGACCTCACCCTGGAGATGGCCGCCGAGCAGGGCCTGACCGTGGACGAGGACGGCTTCCGCCGCCTGATGAAGGAGCAGCGGGACCGCGCCAAGGCTGACGCCAAGGCCAAGAAGACCGGCCACGCCGACCTGCACGCCTACCGTGAGATCGCGGACGCCTCCGGCGCCACGGACTTCACCGGCTACGCCCTCACCGAGAACGAGGCCGTGATCGTCGGCCTCCTGGTCAACGGCGTCTCCTCGCCCGCCGCCACCGAGGGCGACGAGGTCGAGATCGTCCTCGACCGCACCCCGTTCTACGCCGAGGGCGGCGGCCAGATCGGCGACACCGGCCGCATCCGCCTGGACAGCGGCGCCGTCGTCGAGGTCCGTGACGTGCAGAAGCCGGTCCCCGGCGTGCACGTCCACAAGGGCGTCGTCCAGGTCGGCGAGATCACTGTCGGCGCCCCGGTGTGGGCCTCGATCGACGCCCACCGCCGCCGCGCCATCGCCCGCGCCCACTCCGCCACGCACCTGACGCACCAGGCGCTGCGCGACGCGCTCGGCCCGACGGCCGCCCAGGCCGGTTCCGAGAACCAGCCCGGCCGCTTCCGCTTCGACTTCGGCTCGCCGAACGCCGTCCCCGGCTCGGTCATGACCGACGTCGAGCAGCGGATCAACGACGTGCTCTCCCGCGAGCTGGACGTCCAGGCCGAGGTCATGTCGCTCGACGAGGCCAAGAAGTCCGGCGCCATCGCCGAGTTCGGCGAGAAGTACGGCGAGCGCGTGCGCGTCGTCACCATCGGCGACTTCTCCAAGGAGCTGTGCGGCGGCACCCACGTGCACAACACCGCCCAGCTCGGCCTCGTGAAGCTGCTCGGCGAGTCCTCCATCGGCTCCGGCGTGCGCCGCATCGAGGCCCTGGTCGGCGTCGACGCGTACAACTTCCTCGCCAAGGAGCACACGGTCGTCGCCCAGCTCCAGGAGCTGGTCAAGGGCCGTCCCGAGGAGCTCCCCGAGAAGATCTCCGGCATGCTCGCGAAGCTGAAGGACGCCGAGAAGGAGATCGAGAAGTTCCGCGCGGAGAAGGTCCTGGCGGCCGCCGCCGGTCTCGTCGAGGGCGCCAAGGACGTACGTGGTGTCGCTCTGGTCACCGGCCAGGTGCCGGACGGCACGGGCGCCGACGACCTGCGCAAGCTGGTGCTCGACGTGCGCGGCCGCATCCAGGGCGACCGCCCGGCCGTCGTGGCCCTGTTCACCACGGCCAACGACAAGCCGCTCACGGTCATCGCCACCAACGAGGCCGCCCGTGAGCGCGGCCTCAAGGCCGGCGACCTGGTGCGTACGGCGGCCAAGACCCTCGGCGGCGGTGGCGGCGGCAAGCCGGACGTCGCCCAGGGCGGCGGCCAGAACGCGGCCGCCATCCCCGAGGCCGTCGCCGCCGTCGAGCGCCTCGTCGCCGAGACGGCCTGATGTCCGATTCGGCTGACGGCATGCGCAGGGGCCGGCGTCTGGCCATCGACGTCGGTGACGCCCGGATCGGGGTCGCCTCGTGCGACCCCGACGGGATCCTCGCCACACCGGTCGAGACGGTGCCGGGACGCGATGTCCCGGCCGCTCAGCGCCGGTTGAAGCAGCTCGTCGACGAGTACGAGCCGATCGAGATCGTCGTCGGCCTCCCTCGCTCCCTCAACGGGGGCGAGGGCCCGGCGGCCGCCAAGATCCGTGCGTTCACGCAGGAGCTCGCCCGCATGGTCGCCCCCATTTCGGTGAGGCTCGTGGACGAGAGGATGACCACAGTGACGGCCAGTCAGGGCCTGCGCGCCTCCGGCGTGAAGTCCAAAAAGGGCAGGTCTGTCATCGATCAGGCCGCGGCCGTGATCATCCTTCAGCAGGCCCTGGAGTCCGAACGGGCGTCAGGTAAAGCTCCGGGCGAGGGCGTCGAAGTGGTCATCTGATCGCGATACGGTAACGTTCCGCGCGATGCGGCGGCGTTCGAACAGCTGCCGCACAGCATCAAGAGGCGGAACGGTTGCCCGACTGCTCGGACGGCGGCCCCGCCTCGCGGCATGTAGGGGATCGATGACTGAGTATGGCCGGGGCCCAGGCTCCGAACCGTGGCATCCGGAGGACCCGTTGTACGGGGACAGCGGATGGGGAGGTCAGGCGCCCACGGGCGGCCAGTCCACCTACGGCGGCCAGGGGCAGTACCACCCGCAGCAGCCGCATCAGCATCAGCCGCCGCACCAGTCGCAGTACGGCGGTGACTGGAACACCGGTCAGCAGCAGGGTTACGGCCAGCAGCAGTACGACGGTGGCCAGCAGCAGTACAACGGCGGTCCCGCCCAGGGCTACAACGGCGGCCCCGACCACGGATACAACGGAGGTCCCGGCTCCTACGAGGGGGGCTGGGACACCGGCCGCCAGGACCAGGTCCCCTACAGCGGCGACCCGATGGACCCCTATGGGAACCAGCAGGGCGGCTATGGCGCGGAGGCCCCCGACTACTACGCGACGCCCGATGCCTATGCGCCGCCGGAGCCGCCGGGCCGCCGCCGTCCGCCCGCTCCCGAGCCCTCCGAAGAGGCCGAGCAGGACTGGGACCCGGGTCCCGACCAGGGCGAGCACGCGTTCTTCGCCGGTGGCGGGGACGACGATGACGACTACGACGACGAGCCCGGCCGCAGGGGTGGCCGCGGCGACCGTCGCGGCGGACGCGGCGGAAAGAAACCGAAGAAGCGCCGCAGCGGCTGCGCCTGCCTGGTCGTGACGCTGGTCTTCGCGGGCGGCCTCGGCGGCGTCGGCTATTTCGGCTACCAGTTCTACCAGGACCGTTTCGGCACGGCGCCGGACTACGCGGGCGAGGGGTCGGGGACGGCCACGGTCGACATCCCCAAGGACTCCAGCGGCTACGCGATCGGCCAGAAGCTCAAGGACGCCGGAGTCGTCAAGAGCGTCGACGCCTTCGTCTCCGCGCAGGGGCAGAATCCGCAGGGCAAGTCGATTCAGGCGGGCGTCTATGTACTGAAGAAACAGATGTCCGCTGCGAGCGCCGTCGAATTGATGCTCGACCCGAAGAGCCGCAATAACCTCATCGTTCCCGAGGGGAAGCGGAACGCGGCGATCTACCAGCAGATCGATAATCGTCTTGAGCTGGAGAAGGGCACCACCGCAAAGGTCGCCCAAAAGGAATGGAAGAGCCTCGGGCTGCCTGACTGGGCCAATACCAACAAGGACATCAAGGACCCGCTGGAAGGATTCCTCTACCCCTCCAGCTATCCGGTCGCCAAGGGCCAGAAGCCCGAGGACGTCCTCAAGAAGATGGTCGCCCAGGCGAACGAGAAGTACGACGAGTTCGGTCTCAAGTCGAAGGCCGACGAGCTGAATCTGAAGGACCCGTTGCAGGTCCTCACCGTGGCCAGCCTCGTGCAGGCCGAGGGCATGACGCACGACGACTTCAAGAAGATGGCGGCCGTCGTCTACAACCGCCTCAAGCCGTCCAACACGGTGACCAACCAGAAGCTCGAATTCGACTCGGCGTACAACTACATCAAGGGTCAGAGCGAGATCAACATCCCGATCTCGGAGATCAGGAACGACCCCAACCCGTATAACACCTACTACCACAAGGGCCTTCCGCCGGGACCGATCGGAAACCCGGGGGACGATGCCCTGAAGGCCACGCTGGACCCGGACGACGGCGGCTGGATGTTCTTCATTTCCATCGACGGAAAGAAGACCGAGTTCACCAAGACGCTGTCCGAGCACGAAAAGCTGGTCGAGAAGTTCAATGATCGGCAGAAGAATGGCGACTGAGAGCGGCCGCAGAGCCGCGGTCCTCGGCTCACCCATCGCCCACTCCCTCTCCCCGGTGCTGCATCGCGCCGCATACGGGGAGTTGGGGCTGAACACGTGGACGTACGACCGTTTCGAGGTCGATGAGGCGGCTTTGCCGGGGTTCATCGAAGGGCTCGGCCCTGAATGGGCGGGGCTTTCGCTGACCATGCCGTTGAAGCGGGCGATCATTCCGCTGCTCGACGAGGTCAGTGAGACCGCGGCGTCCGTCGAGGCCGTGAACACCGTCGTGTTCACGGAGGACGGCAGGAAGGTCGGCGACAACACCGACATCCCCGGCATGGTCGCCGCCCTGCGCGAGCGCGGGATCGAGGAGGTGGAGTCCGCGGCCGTCCTCGGCGCGGGCGCCACCGCGTCCTCGGCCCTGGCCGCGCTCGCACGGATCTGCACGGGTGAGGTCGTGGCGTACGTACGCAGCGAGGCCCGTGCCGCCGAGATGCGGCAGTGGGGCGAGCGCCTTGACATCGAGGTGCGGACCGAGGACTGGGCCGATGCCGAGCGGGCGCTGAGCGCGCCGCTGGTGATCGCGACGACGCCCGCGGGGACCACGGATGTCCTCTCGACCGCCGTGCCCGAGCGGCCCGCCACGCTCTTCGACGTGCTCTACGACCCGTGGCCCACCGCCCTCGCGGCCCGCTGGTCGGCGTACGGAGGGGCGGTCGTCAGCGGCCTCGACCTGCTCGTGCACCAGGCGGTGCTCCAGGTCGAGCAGATGACCGGCCACGCCCCCGCGCCGCTCGGCGCCATGCGCAAGGCGGGGGAGCACGCGCTCGCCGCACGGTAGGACCGCGTCCGACGGCGTCCGGCAGATGGACCGGACGCCGGGGCCCGCCCCCGGTCGTGGGAGGATCGGGGGAGGCGGGCCAGGGCCGCGCACCCGGCCGCGCCGTCGAAGACAGCAGTTCGAGGCGCGAGCATGAGGAGCACCGTTGAGCAGGTTGCGTTGGCTGACCGCGGGGGAGTCGCACGGACCCGCACTTGTGGCGACGTTGGAAGGGCTTCCCGCCGGCGTGCCGATCACGACGGACATGGTGGCGGACCACCTGGCGCGGCGGCGGCTCGGTTACGGTCGCGGCGCGCGGATGAAGTTCGAGCGTGACGAGGTCACGTTCCTGGGCGGTGTCCGGCACGGTCTGACCATGGGGTCGCCGGTGGCGGTCATGGTGGGCAACACCGAGTGGCCCAAGTGGGAACAGGTCATGGCGGCCGACCCGGTGGACCCGGCCGAGCTCGCCGAGCTCGCGCGCAACGCTCCGCTGACCCGGCCCCGGCCCGGCCACGCGGACCTGGCGGGCATGCAGAAGTACGGCTTCGACGAGGCCCGTCCGGTCCTGGAGCGCGCTTCCGCCCGCGAGACCGCGGCCCGCGTCGCGCTGGGCGCGGTTGCCCGCTCGTACCTCAAGGAGACGGCCGGGATCGAGATCGTCAGCCATGTGACGGAGCTGGCCGCGGCGAAGGCCCCCTACGGCGTCTACCCGACGCCCGCCGATGTGGAGAAGCTGGACGCCGACCCCGTGCGCTGCCTGGACGCGGACGCGTCGAAGGCGATGGTCGCCGAGATCGACCAGGCCCACAAGGACGGCGACACCCTGGGCGGTGTGGTCGAGGTGCTGGCGTACGGAGTGCCGGTCGGCCTCGGCTCGCACGTCCACTGGGACCGGCGTCTGGACGCCCGTCTCGCCGCCGCGCTCATGGGCATCCAGGCGATCAAGGGCGTCGAGGTCGGCGACGGCTTCGAGCTGGCGCGGGTGCCGGGGTCCAAGGCGCACGACGAGATCGTGACGACCGAGGACGGCATCAAGCGCTCCACCGGGCGCTCGGGTGGTACCGAGGGCGGTCTGACCACGGGTGAGCTGCTGCGGGTGCGGGCGGCGATGAAGCCGATCGCGACCGTGCCGCGTGCCCTTGCCACCATCGACGTGGCCACCGGTGAGGCGGCCAAGGCGCACCACCAGCGCTCCGACGTGTGCGCGGTGCCGGCCGCGGGCATCGTCGCCGAGGCGATGGTCGCGCTCGTCCTCGCGGACGCCGTCGCGGAGAAGTTCGGCGGCGACAGCGTGCCCGAGACCCGGCGGAACGTGCAGTCCTACCTCGACAACCTGCAGATCCGGTGACCGGCCCGCAGATCGTTCTCGTCGGCCCGATGGGTGTGGGCAAGACGACGGTCGGCGAGCTGCTTGCCGCGCGGCTCGGTGCCGGGTTCCGGGACACCGACGCCGACATCGTCGCCGCCCAGGGCCGGGAGATCTCGGACATCTTCGTCGACGAGGGCGAGCCGTACTTCCGTGATCTGGAGCGGCAGGCCGTGCGCGCCGCGGTCGCCGAGCACGACGGTGTCCTCGCGCTCGGCGGGGGCGCGATCCTGGACGAGTCGACGCGTGCGCTGCTGTCCGCGCACCCCGTCGTCTATCTCTCGATGGACGTGGAGGAGGCCGTCAAGCGCACCGGCCTCAATCAGGCGCGCCCGCTGCTCGCGGTCAACCCGCGCAAGCAGTGGCGCGAGCTGATGGACGCCCGCCGCCATCTGTACGCGGAAGTCGCCCGCGCGGTCGTCGCCACCGACGGCCGCACCCCCGAAGAGGTCGCCCAAGCGGTCCTCGACGCACTGGAGTTGAAGGAAGCATGACGACGGAGCAGACCCCCACCCGTATCCACGTCGGTGGCACCGCCGGCTCGGATCCGTACGAGGTCCTGGTCGGTCGGCAGCTCCTCGGCGAGCTGCCCGGCCTCATCGGTGACCAGGTGATGCGGGTCGCCGTGATCCACCCCGAGGCGCTGGCCGAGACCGGCGACGCGCTGCGCCAGGACCTGGCAGAGCAGGGGTACGAGGCGGTCGCCATCCAGGTGCCCAACGCCGAGGAGGCCAAGACGGCCGAGGTCGCCGCGTACTGCTGGAAGGCGCTCGGCCAGTCCGGCTTCACCCGCAGCGACGTCATCGTGGGCGTGGGCGGCGGTGCCACCACCGACCTGGCCGGGTTCGTCGCGGCGACCTGGCTGCGCGGGGTGCGGTGGATCGCCGTGCCGACCACCGTGCTCGGCATGGTGGACGCGGCCGTCGGCGGCAAGACCGGCATCAACACCGCCGAGGGCAAGAACCTGGTGGGCTCCTTCCACCCGCCCACCGGCGTGCTGTGCGACCTGGCGGCGCTCGACTCGCTGCCGGTGAACGACTACGTGTCCGGGCTCGCGGAGATCATCAAGGCCGGTTTCATCGCCGACCCGCGGATCCTGGAGCTCATCGAGGAGGACCCGCAGGCCGCGCGCACCCCGGCCGGGCCGCACACGGCCGAGCTGATCGAGCGGTCCATCAGGGTCAAGGCCGAGGTCGTCTCCGGCGACCTCAAGGAGTCGGGCCTGCGGGAGATCCTGAACTACGGCCACACCCTCGCGCACGCCATCGAGAAGAACGAGCGCTACAAGTGGCGGCACGGCGCCGCGGTCTCCGTCGGCATGCACTTCGCGGCCGAACTCGGCCGTCTGGCGGGCCGGTTGGACGACGCCACCGCCGATCGGCACCGCACCGTCCTGGAATCGGTCGGGCTGCCGCTCAGCTACCGCTACGACCAGTGGCCCAAGCTCCTGGAGACCATGAAGGTCGACAAGAAGTCCCGCGGTGACCTGCTGCGCTTCATCGTCCTGGACGGCCTCGGCAAGCCGACCGTCCTGGAGGGCCCCGACCCGGCGGTGCTGCTCGCCGCGTACGGCGAAGTCGGCCAGTAGCGCGCCTTCGTGGCCCGGCAATCCGGCCACGGGCACCTCTTTGCCTCCCCGGCCGTTCACACAACGGCGGCCGGGGACGGTACCGTTCGGTAACGGACGGCCCGGGCGCCGCCCGACCAGCGTCAGTCGCACGAGACGGAGTGGCACCGGATGCAGCACGCAGTGGGATCTCCGCTGCCGCCGCCCCATCAGCCGGGGCACGGACCGGCCACCGGCTGGTCCCCGGCCGCACACCACCCGAGCGCGCCGCGTCCGGGTGCCGCGCCCCAGGGCGCTTCGCCGCCGCCGGCTCCGGGCTTCGCGGGCGGCGCCGCCCCGCGGGTCCAGGGCCAGGCCGCCCCGCAGACCCCGGGACAGGGCCCGGCCACCCTGCAGCTCGGGCACGGCCCGGTGCCTCCCACCCCCGACACCACGGGGCACGTCCAGCTGCCGCCGGGCGGCCCCGTCGCGATGCCGAGCCCACCACAGGGCACGGCGCAGGCCGACACGGGGGCGACGACGCTCGCCGTCCTCCTGATCGGCCCCGCGGGCGCGGGCAAGACGAGCGTCGCCAAGTTCTGGGCCGAGCACCGCCGGGTGCCGACGGCCCACATCAGCCTCGACGACGTACGCGAGTGGGTGCGCTCCGGCTTCGCCGACCCCCAGTCGGGCTGGAACGACCACTCCGAGGCCCAGTACCGCCTGGCCCGCCGCACCTGCGGCTTCGCCGCGCGGAACTTCCTGGCCAACGGCATCTCCTGCATCCTCGACGACGCGGTCTTCCCCGACCGCCCGGTCGTCGGCCTCGGCGGCTGGAAGCGCCACGTGGGCCCGGGCCTGCTGCCCGTCGTCCTCCTCCCGGGCCTGGAGATCGTCCTGGAGCGCAACGCGCAGCGCAGCGGCAACCGCCGCCTCACGGACGAGGAAGTGGCCCGCATCCACGGTCGCATGGCCGGTTGGTACGGCTCGGGCCTCCCCATCATCGACAACTCCCAACTGAACGTCCCCGACACGGCCCGAGTGCTGGACGACGTCCTGGCCCGAGCCATCGCGAGCCCGCCGAAGTGGTAGCGGCGAGGGCCGTCCTGCCCTCGTACTGACGTCCCCGACGCCCGGTCGGACGCGCTGGCCGGGCCGGGTGGAGGTGGGGCTCGTAGGCTCGCCCCATGTCAGAGGTGTACGCGGTGCGCAGGGAGCGGGTGAGGGAGCGGTGTGCCGGGGGTGGGGGAGCGGCTGTGTTGGTCTCCCGGCCCGCCAACGTCCGCTATCTCGCGGGCGCGGCGCCGCACGGCGCCGTCCTCCTGATGGGCAGGGGCGAGGACGTGCTGCTGTGCGGGCGTCCGCCCGGTGATCGGCAGGACGAGGGGCGGCCCGACGAGGCGCTGCGGATCCAGGTGTTGCCCGCGCCCGGCGCCGATCCCGCTGTGGCGGGCGCGGGGCTCGCGGCCGCGCAGGGGGCCGACGCGCTGGCCGTCGAGGAGCACCACCTGACCGTGGCCCGGCACCGGGCCCTCGGTTCGGTCGCGCCCCGGCTGCGGCTGACGGATCTCGGCTCGGCCGTCGAGCAGCTGCGTCTGGTCAAGGACGAGGAGGAGATCTCCTGTCTGCGGATCGGCGCCGAGATCGCCGATCAGGCCCTGGGTGAGCTGCTCGAGTCCATTCTCGTGGGACGTACGGAACGGCACCTGGCCCTGGAGCTGGAGCGGCGGCTCGTCGACCACGGCGCCGACGGGCCCGCCTTTGCGACCTCGGTCGGCACCGGGCCCAATTCGGGGAAGGGCGCCCACCGCCCCTCGGACCGGCGGGTGGAGGAAGGGGACTTCCTCTCCGTGTGCCTGGGGGCGAACTACCGTGGATACCGCTGCGAGATCGGGCGTACGTTCGTCATCGGCACCTCGCCCGCCGACTGGCAGATCGAGCTCTACGACCTCGTCTTCGCCGCCCAGCGGGCCGGCCGCGAGGCCCTCGCACCCGGTGCGGCCTGCCGCGACGTGGACCACGCGGCACGCCACGTACTGGACTCGGCGGGCTATGCGGACGGGCTCGCTCC
This sequence comes from Streptomyces sp. NPDC025651, assembly GCF_055558735.1. Taxonomy (NCBI): domain Bacteria; kingdom Bacillati; phylum Actinomycetota; class Actinomycetes; order Kitasatosporales; family Streptomycetaceae; genus Streptomyces; species Streptomyces sp. NPDC025651. The sequence goes on along the minus strand of NZ_JBVHLZ010000007.1, from coordinate 68,257 downwards.
GCTGACCGGACACGGCGTGGGGCTCGAAATCGACGAGGACCCGCAGTTGGCGCCCGCGGCCATGGGTAAACTGGACGCTTGCGTGCCGGTCACCGTCGAACCGGGGGTTCACCTCCCCGGCCGGGGCGGCGTCCGGATCGATGACACGCTCGTCGTCCGCCCCGAGGCGGATGGCGGACCCGAGCTACTCACCATTACGACCAAGGAGCTGCTCGCGCTCTAGCGGGACCACCCGCAGCGCGTGCCCCGGCGTCGTCCACGTCAGTCCAGGAGATTCCGCAACCGTGGCTTCCACGAACGACCTCAAGAACGGCATGGTGCTCAAGCTCGAAGGCGGCCAGCTCTGGTCCGTCGTCGAGTTCCAGCACGTCAAGCCCGGCAAGGGCCCGGCCTTCGTGCGCACCAAGCTCAAGAACGTGCTCTCCGGCAAGGTCGTCGACAAGACGTTCAACGCCGGCGTCAAGGTCGAGACGGCCACTGTCGACAAGCGCGACATGCAGTTCTCCTACATGGACGGCGATTACTTCGTCTTCATGGACATGGAGACCTACGACCAGCTGCACATCGACAAGAAGGCCGTCGGCGACGCCGCGAACTTCCTGATCGAGGGCTTCGAGGCCACCGTCGCGCAGCACGAGGGCGAGGTCCTCTTCGTCGAGCTGCCGGCCGCCGTCGAGCTCACCATCAAGGAGACCGAGCCGGGCGTCCAGGGCGACCGCTCCACGGGCGGCACCAAGCCCGCCATCCTGGAGACCGGCCACCAGATCAACGTGCCGCTGTTCATCACCACCGGCGAGAAGATCAAGGTCGACACCCGCACCAGCGACTACCTCGGCCGGGTGAACAGCTAACCGTGGCTGCTCGTAACACGGCCCGCAAGCGCGCCTTCCAGATCCTCTTCGAGGCAGACCAGCGCGGCACCGACGTCCTGACGGTCCTCGCGGACTGGGTGCGCCACTCGCGGTCCGACACCCGGCAGCCGCCGGTGAGCGAGTACACGATGGAGCTCGTCGAGGGGTACGCGCAGCACGAGCGACGCATCGACGAACTCATCTCGCAGTACGCCGTCGGATGGACCCTGGACCGCATGCCGGTCGTCGACCGGAACATCCTGCGGCTCGGCGCCTACGAGCTCGTCTGGGAGGACGGCACGCCCGACGCCGTGGTCCTCGACGAAGCGGTACAGCTCGCCAAGGAGTTCTCCACGGACGAGTCCCCGTCCTTCGTCAACGGCCTCCTCGGGCGCTTCAAGGACCTGAAGCCGTCCCTGCGCCGGGACGAGGCGTAAGGGCGGTAAGGCAGCCTCGTACGTCATCGGAGGGCCCGCAGCAATGCGCTGCGGGCCCTCCGATTTTCTGTCGGGGCTTCTCGCCCCGCGGGAGAAAGCATCAGGTGGGAGAAAGCGTCACCGGGGGAAATACTCCGGGAAATGCGAGAAAACCGCCGGGGTGGCCGCGCCTTTCGGCTGCGGCCACCCCGGCGGCACGTTTCTGCTGAAGTCTTCCTCGGGGGCTCAGACCTCTTCGTGGGCGACGGCGCGGCGCGCGTCCGCGTCCAGGACGCCCCAGCTGATCAGCTGCTCGGTCAGCACCGAGGGGGACTGGTCGTAAATGACGGCGAGGGTGCGCAGGTCGTCCTGGCGGATCGAGAGCACCTTGCCGTTGTAGTCACCGCGCTGCGACTGGATCGTGGCGGCATACCGCTGCAGCGGGCCCGCCTTCTCCTGCGGGACGTGGGCAAGACGCTCGAGGTCCAGGACGAGCTTCGGCGGCGGCTCGGCCGCGCCACCGGGGGCCGTGCCAGGAAGAAGCTCCTGCACAGGGACGCCGTAGAAGTCCGCCAGCTCGGCGAGGCGCTGCACGGTCACGGCACGGTCGCCGCGCTCGTACGACCCCACGACGACCGCCTTCCAGCGTCCCTGGGACTTCTCCTCGACGCCGTGGAGGGAAAGGCCCTGCTGGGTACGGATCGCGCGGAGCTTGGCCCCGAGCTGCTTGGCGTATTCGCTGGACATATAGCTCCCCGGACGCTGCGACAATCATGCGGCTCCGCCGCGTGGCTGGTAACTCACTGTGAGGTTACGCAGCGTTACTTGCCTCCGTCAAGCCGAATGGTCCGTACCGCCCCTTCGGTGGAGGGTGATGACGTGCCCCGTCATCAGTGCTGGTACTGTGGATGGCGCAATTTCGACGTCCTTTAAAGTCCGTCCCGTGAGGCGGAGAAGGAGGTCCGTTTCATATGGACACGAATGACCCCGGTGTCGCGCGCCCCGTACTCGAAGGCCCGGACATCGCGCGGGTGTTGACCCGCATCGCCCACGAGATCGTCGAGCGCGCCAAGGGTGCCGACGACGTGGTCCTGCTCGGCATTCCCACCCGCGGCGTCTTCCTCGGCCGCCGGCTCGCCGACAAGCTCGAAGAGATCACCGGCCGCAAGATCCCGGTCGGCTCCCTCGACATCACCATGTACCGCGACGACCTGCGCATGCACCCGCCGCGTGCACTGGCCCGCACCGAGATCCCCGGTGACGGCATCGACGGCCGCCTGGTCGTCCTCGTCGACGACGTGCTCTTCTCCGGTCGCACCATCCGTGCCGCCCTCGACGCGCTGAACGACATCGGCCGCCCCCGCGCGGTCCAGCTCGCCGTCCTCGTCGACCGCGGCCACCGCGAACTGCCCATCCGCGCCGACTACGTAGGCAAGAACCTCCCCACGTCGCTGCGGGAGACGGTCAAGGTGCAGCTCGCCGAGGAGGACGGCCGCGACGCCGTGCTGCTCGGTGCCAAGCCCGCCTCCGCATAGGACCGGCTTCCCCCCTCACGGGCCCGGGGCACACCCCTGTGCGCCCGCGTGCCCGCAAGACCTCCACACACCGGAGTACACCCCGATGATGCGACACCTCATCTCGGCCGCCGACCTCTCCCGCGACGACGCCGTCCTCATCCTCGACACGGCCGAGGAGATGGCGCGGGTCGCCGACCGGCCGATCAAGAAGCTGCCCGCGCTGCGCGGGCGCACCGTGGTCAACCTCTTCTTCGAGGACTCGACGCGGACCAGGATCTCCTTCGAGGCCGCGGAGAAGCGCCTCTCCGCGGACGTCATCAACTTCGCCGCGAAGGGGTCGTCCGTCTCCAAGGGCGAGTCCCTCAAGGACACCGCCCAGACCCTGGAGGCGATGGGCGTCGACGCCGTCGTCATCCGGCATGGCGCCTCCGGCGCGCCCTACCGCCTGGCGACCTCGGGCTGGATCGACGCCGCCGTCATCAACGCGGGCGACGGCACCCACCAGCACCCCACGCAGGCCCTCCTCGACGCCTTCACCATGCGCCGCCGCCTCGTCGGGCCCGACGCCGGACTCGGCCAGGACCTCGCGGGCAAGCGCATCACCATCGTCGGCGACGTCCTGCACAGCCGCGTCGCCCGCTCGAACGTCGACCTGCTGCACACCCTCGGCGCCGAGGTCACCCTGGTCGCCCCGCCCACGCTGGTGCCGGTCGGCGTCGAGCAGTGGCCCTGCGAGATCTCGTACGACCTGGACCGCGTCCTTTCGAAGTCCGACGCCGTGATGATGCTGCGGGTGCAGCGCGAGCGGATGAACGCCGCGTTCTTCCCCACCGAGCGCGAGTACTCCCGGCGCTACGGCCTGGACGGCGAGCGCATGGCGAAGATGCCCGAGCACGCCATCGTGATGCACCCCGGCCCGATGGTCCGCGGCATGGAGATCACCGCCGAGGTCGCCGACTCCGACCGCTGCACGGTCGTCGAGCAGGTCGCCAACGGCGTCTCCATCCGCATGGCCGTCCTCTACCTGCTCCTGGGCGGCAACGAGCCCGCCGTCACCCACACCCGTACCGAGGAGAAGTAAAAACCATGAGCAAGATCCTGATCCGTGGTGCGAAGGTGCTCGGCGGCGAGGCGCAGGACGTCCTGATCGACGGCGAGACCATCGAGGCCGTCGGCGCCGGGCTCTCCGCCGAGGGCGCGACCGTCGTCGAGGCCGAGGGCAAGGTGCTCCTGCCGGGCCTCGTCGACCTGCACACCCACCTGCGCGAGCCGGGCCGCGAGGACTCCGAGACCGTCCTGACCGGCACCCGCGCCGCCGCCTCCGGTGGCTACACCGCCGTGTTCGCCATGGCCAACACCTTCCCCGTCGCCGACACCGCCGGCGTCGTCGAGCAGGTCTACCGCCTCGGCAAGGAGTCCGGCTACTGCGACGTGCAGCCCATCGGCGCCGTCACCGTGGGCCTTGAGGGCAAGAAGCTCGCCGAGCTCGGCGCCATGCACGAGTCCGCCGCCGGCGTGACCGTCTTCTCCGACGACGGCAAGTGCGTCGACGACGCCGTGATCATGCGCCGCGCCCTGGAGTACGTGAAGGCCTTCGGCGGCGTCGTCGCGCAGCACGCGCAGGAGCCGCGGCTCACCGAGGGCGCCCAGATGAACGAGGGCGTCGTCTCCGCGGAGCTCGGCCTCGGCGGCTGGCCCGCCGTCGCCGAGGAGTCGATCATCGCGCGTGACGTGCTGCTCGCCGAGCACGTCGGCTCGCGGGTGCACATCTGCCACCTGTCGACCGCCGGGTCCGTGGAGATCGTCCGCTGGGCCAAGTCCCGCGGCATCGACGTCACCGCCGAGGTCACCCCGCACCACCTGCTCCTGACCGACGAGATGGTGCGCACGTACAACCCCGTCTACAAGGTCAACCCGCCGCTGCGCACCGAGCGCGACGTCATGGCGCTGCGCGAGGCCCTCGCCGACGGCACCATCGACATCGTCGCCACCGACCACGCCCCGCACCCGCACGAGGACAAGGACTGCGAGTGGGCCGCGGCCGCCATGGGCATGGTCGGCCTGGAGACCGCGCTCTCCGTCGTCCAGCAGACGATGGTCGAGACGGGCCTGCTGACCTGGGCGGCCGTCGCCGACCGGATGTCCGTCAAGCCCGCGCAGATCGGGCAGGCCACCGGCCACGGACGCCCCGTCTCGGCAGGTGAGCCCGCCAACCTCGTCCTGGTCGACGCCGATTACCGTGGGGAAGTGGACCCCGCGGGCTTCGCCTCGCGCAGCCGCAACACTCCCTACGAGGGCCGTGAGCTGCCGGGCCGCGTCACGCACACGTGGCTCCGGGGTCGGGCCACGCTCGTCGACGGGAAGCTCGCGTGACATCTCTTCTGCAACTGGCCGCCGAGAAGGAATCGGCGGACGTGACCGACTGGGCCGCTCGCATCGGCTGGGTCGTCGGACTGCTCCTCTTCATCGCGCTCGTCTACTGGCTGATGCGCGAGGGCTGGAAATGGCGCGGCACGCTCCAGAGCGACCTGCCCGAGCTGCCCGGCGCGCCGAGCGAGCCGGGCCCGGCGAGACTTGAGCTGAGCGGCCGGTACCACGGCTCCACGACGGCCGGGCAGTGGCTCGACCGCATCGTGGCGCACGGCCTGGGCACCCGCAGCCGCGTCGAGCTGACGCTGACCGACGCGGGCCTGGACGTCGTACGCCCAGGGGCCACCGACTTCTTCATCCCGGCCCACCAGCTGCGCGAGGCCCGCCTCGACAAGGGCATCGCGGGCAAGGTCCTCGCGGAGGGCGGTCTCCTGATCGTCACCTGGGAGCACGGCGGGAAGCGGCTCGACTCCGGCTTCCGCTCCGACCACGCGGCCGAGCAGGCCGAATGGGCCGAGGCCATCAACAACATGATCAACACGTCCAGCACGACGGAAGGCACCGCACGATGACGACCTCCACCAGGGGAGCCAGCAAGGCTCCCGCCGTACTCGTCCTGGAGGACGGCCGCATCTTCCGCGGTCGCGCCTACGGGGCCGTGGGGGAGACCTTCGGCGAAGCGGTGTTCTCCACCGGCATGACCGGCTACCAGGAGACCCTCACCGACCCCTCGTACGACCGCCAGATCGTCGTCGCCACCGCCCCGCAGATCGGCAACACGGGCTGGAACGACGAGGACGACGAGTCCAGCAGGATCTGGGTCTCCGGGTACGTGGTCCGTGACCCCGCCCGCATCCCCTCCAACTGGCGCGCCGCGCGCTCGCTCGACGACGAGCTGGTCGAGCAGGGCGTCGTCGGCATCTCCGGCATCGACACCCGCGCCCTCACCCGCCACCTGCGCGAGCGCGGCTCCATGCGCTCCGGCATCTTCTCCGGCACCGCGCTGGCCAAGGACGCCGAGCTGGTCGCCCGCGTCCAGGCGCAGCCCCAGATGAAGGGCGCGAGCCTGTACGAGGAGGTCGCCACCAAGGAGGCCTACGTCGTCCCGGCGGTCGGCACCAAGCGCTTCACCGTCGCCGCCATCGACCTCGGCATCAAGGGCATGACCCCGCACCGCATGGCCGAGCGCGGCATCGAGGTGCACGTGCTGCCCGCCACCGCCACCGAGGAGGACGTGTACGCCGTCGCCCCCGACGGTGTCTTCTTCTCCAACGGTCCCGGCGACCCGGCCACCGCCGACGGTCCCGTCGCGCTGATGACCGCCGTCCTCAAGCGCAGGACGCCGCTGTTCGGCATCTGCTTCGGCAACCAGATCCTCGGCCGCGCCCTCGGCTTCGGCACGTACAAGCTGAAGTACGGCCACCGCGGCATCAACCAGCCGGTGCAGGACCGCACCACCGGCAAGGTCGAGGTCACCGCGCACAACCACGGCTTCGCCGTGGACGCGCCGCTCGACAAGGTCAGCGAGACGCCCTTCGGCCGCGCCGAGGTCTCCCACGTCTGCCTCAACGACGACGTCGTCGAAGGCCTGCAGCTGCTCGACCAGCCGGCCTTCTCCGTCCAGTACCACCCCGAGGCCGCCGCGGGTCCGCACGACGCCGCCTACCTCTTCGACCGTTTCGTATCCCTGATGACCGCAGAAGGAGCCCAGCGTGCCTAAGCGCACCGATATCCAGTCCGTCCTGGTCATCGGCTCCGGCCCGATCGTCATCGGCCAGGCAGCGGAGTTCGACTACTCCGGCACCCAGGCGTGCCGCGTCCTCAAGTCCGAGGGCCTGCGCGTCATCCTCGTCAACTCCAACCCGGCGACGATCATGACCGACCCGGAGATCGCCGACGCCACGTACGTCGAGCCGATCACCCCGGAGTTCGTCGAGAAGATCATCGCCAAGGAGCGCCCCGACGCGCTGCTGCCGACGCTGGGCGGCCAGACGGCCCTCAACACGGCGATCTCCATGCACGAGCAGGGCGTCCTGGAGAAGTACGGCGTCGAGCTCATCGGCGCCAACGTCGAGGCGATCAACAAGGGCGAGGACCGCGACCTCTTCAAGGACGTCGTCGAAGAGGTCCGCAAGAAGATCGGCCACGGCGAGTCCGCCCGCTCGTACATCTGCCACTCCATGGACGACGTCCTCAAGGGCGTCGAGGAGCTCGGCGGCTACCCCGTCGTCGTGCGCCCCTCCTTCACGATGGGCGGCGCCGGCTCCGGCTTCGCGCACGACGAGGACGAGCTGCGCCGCATCGCCGGACAGGGCCTCACGCTCTCGCCGACCACCGAGGTGCTCCTGGAGGAGTCCATCCTCGGCTGGAAGGAGTACGAGCTGGAGCTGATGCGCGACAAGAACGACAACGTCGTGGTCGTCTGCTCCATCGAGAACTTCGACCCGATGGGCGTGCACACCGGCGACTCGATCACCGTCGCGCCCGCGATGACGCTGACCGACCGCGAGTACCAGATCCTGCGCGACGTCGGCATCGCGATCATCCGCGAGGTCGGCGTCGACACCGGCGGCTGCAACATCCAGTTCGCGGTGAACCCCGTGGACGGCCGCGTGATCGTCATCGAGATGAACCCGCGGGTGTCCCGGTCGTCCGCGCTCGCGTCCAAGGCCACCGGCTTCCCGATCGCCAAGATCGCCGCCAAGCTGGCCGTCGGCTACACGCTCGACGAGATCCCCAACGACATCACCGAGAAGACGCCGGCGTCCTTCGAGCCGACCCTCGACTACGTGGTCGTCAAGGCCCCGCGCTTCGCCTTCGAGAAGTTCCCGTCGGCGGACTCGACCCTGACGACCACCATGAAGTCGGTCGGCGAGGCCATGGCCATCGGCCGCAACTTCCCCGAGGCGCTGCAGAAGGCGCTGCGCTCGCTGGAGAAGAAGGGCTCGCAGTTCACGTTCGTGGGCGAGCCCGGCGACAAGGCCCGGCTCCTCGAAGAGGCCGTCCGCCCGACCGACGGCCGCATCAACAGCGTCATGCAGGCGATCCGCGCGGGCGCGACCCCCGCCGAGGTCTTCGACGCCACCAAGATCGACCCGTGGTTCGTCGACCAACTCTTCCTGATCAAGGAGGTCGCCGACGAGCTGGCCGCCGCCGAGCGCCTGGACGCCGACCTGCTGGCCGAGGCCAAGCGGCACGGCTTCTCCGACGCCCAGATCGCCGAGATCCGCGGCCTGCGCGAGGACGTCGTGCGCGAGGTGCGGCACTCCCTGGGCGTCCGCCCGGTCTACAAGACGGTCGACACCTGCGCCGCCGAGTTCGCCGCGAAGACGCCGTACTTCTACTCGGCGTACGACGAGGAGAGCGAGGTCGCGCCGCGCGAGAAGCCCGCGGTGATCATCCTGGGCTCCGGCCCGAACCGCATCGGCCAGGGCATCGAGTTCGACTACTCCTGTGTCCACGCCTCCTTCGCGCTCAGCGACGCGGGCTACGAGACCGTGATGGTCAACTGCAACCCCGAGACCGTCTCCACGGACTACGACACCTCCGACCGCCTGTACTTCGAGCCGCTGACGCTCGAGGACGTCCTGGAGATCGTCCACGCCGAGTCCCTCGCGGGCCCGATCGCGGGCGTCGTCGTACAGCTCGGCGGCCAGACCCCGCTGGGCCTGTCGCAGGCGCTCAAGGACAACGGCGTGCCGATCGTGGGCACCTCGCCCGAGGCCATCCACGCCGCCGAGGACCGCGGCGCCTTCGGCCGCGTGCTCGACGAGGCCGGCCTCCCGGCGCCGAAGCACGGCACCGCGACGACGTTCGCCGAGGCGAAGGCCATCGCCGACGAGATCGGCTACCCGGTCCTCGTCCGCCCCTCGTACGTGCTCGGCGGGCGCGGCATGGAGATCGTGTACGACGAGGCGCGCCTCTCCGCGTACATCGAGGAGTCGACCGAGATCAGCCCCTCGCGGCCGGTCCTCGTCGACCGCTTCCTCGACGACGCGATCGAGATCGACGTCGACGCGCTGTACGACGGCGAGGAGCTCTACCTCGGCGGCGTCATGGAGCACATCGAGGAGGCCGGCATCCACTCCGGCGACTCGGCGTGCGCCCTGCCCCCGATCACGCTCGGCGGCTTCGACATCAAGCGCCTGCGCGCCTCGACCGAGGGCATCGCCAAGGGCGTCGGGGTCCGCGGGCTGATCAACATCCAGTTCGCGATGGCCGGGGACATCCTCTACGTCCTGGAGGCCAACCCGCGTGCCTCGCGCACCGTCCCCTTCACCTCGAAGGCGACCGCGGTGCCGCTGGCCAAGGCCGCCGCCCGCATCTCGCTGGGCGCCACCATCGCCGAGCTGCGCGCCGAAGGCCTGCTCCCGAAGACCGGCGACGGCGGCACGCTGCCGATGGACGCGCCGATCTCGGTGAAGGAAGCCGTCATGCCGTGGTCGCGCTTCCGCGACATCCACGGGCGCGGCGTCGACACCGTCCTCGGCCCGGAGATGCGCTCCACGGGCGAAGTCATGGGCATCGACTCGGTGTTCGGCACCGCGTACGCCAAGTCGCAGGCGGGCGCGTACGGTCCGCTGCCGACCAAGGGCCGCGCCTTCATCTCGGTGGCCAACCGCGACAAGCGCTCGATGATCTTCCCGGCGCGCGAACTGGTCGCGCACGGCTTCGAGTTGCTCGCCACGTCCGGCACGGCCGAGGTGCTCAAGCGCAACGGCATCAACGCCACGGTCGTGCGCAAGCAGTCCGAGGGCGAGGGCCCGAACGGCGAGAAGACCATCGTCCAGCTCATCCACGACGGCGGCGTCGACCTCATCGTCAACACTCCGTACGGCACCGGCGGCCGCCTCGACGGCTACGAGATCCGTACGGCCGCCGTGGCACGCTCCGTGCCCTGCCTGACGACGGTCCAGGCGCTCGCCGCGGCCGTCCAGGGGATCGACGCGCTCAACCACGGCGGCGTGGGCGTCCGGTCACTCCAGGAACACGCGCAGCACCTGACCGCGGCTCGCGACTAGCAACCCACAAGGGGGACACCGGACACGGTGTCCCCCTTCTGGTGAGGACACCCGAGGACACTCATGTACAAGCTCTTCTTCAACCTCGTCTTCAAGCGCATGGACCCCGAGCAGGCCCACCACATGGCCTTCCGCTGGATCCGCCTCGCGGCCCGCGTCCCCGTGCTGCGCACGTTCGTCGCGGCCGTCCTCGCGCCCCGATTCAAGGAACTGCGCACCGAGGCCTTCGGGCTGCGGATGCACGGGCCCTTCGGGCTCGCCGCCGGCTTCGACAAGAACGCCGTCGCGATCGACGGCATGTCGATGCTCGGCTTCGACCACATCGAGATCGGCACGGTCACGGGGGAGCCGCAGCCCGGCAACCCCAAGAAGCGGCTCTTCCGCCTCGTGCCGGACCGCGCGCTGATCAACCGCATGGGCTTCAACAACGAGGGCTCGGCGGCCGTGGCCGAGCGCCTGGCCGCGCGTACGCCCGTCTTCAGGACGGTCGTGGGTGTGAACATCGGCAAGACCAAGGTGGTGCCCGAGGAGGAGGCCGCCGCCGACTACGTGAAGTCGACCGAGCGGCTCGCCCGCCACGCGGATTACCTGGTCGTCAACGTCTCGTCGCCGAACACTCCCGGCCTGCGCAACCTCCAGGCCACCGAGTCGCTGCGGCCGCTCCTGACCGCAGTGCGCGAGGCCGCCGACCGCAGCGTCGAGGGCCGTCGCGTCCCGCTGCTCGTCAAGATCGCGCCGGACCTCGCCGACGAGGACATCGACGCGGTCGCCGACCTCGCCGTCGAGCTCGGCCTGGACGGCATCATCGCCACGAACACCACCATCGCGCGCGAGGGCCTCGGTCTGACATCCGAACCCTCTCTCTACGGAGAGACCGGTGGGCTGTCGGGCGCACCGCTCAAGGAGCGCTCCCTGGAGGTCCTGCGCCGCCTCTACGCGCGCGTGGGCGACCGGATCACGCTCGTGGGCGTCGGCGGCATCGAGACCGCGGAGGACGCCTGGCAGCGCATCCTCGCGGGCGCCACCCTGGTCCAGGGGTACAGCGCCTTCATCTACGAAGGTCCCTTCTGGGGCCGCGCGATCCACAAGGGCCTCGCCGCACGCCTTCGCACGAGCCCGTACGCCACCCTCGCCGACGCCGTCGGCGCCGATGTGAGGAAGCCCGAGGTCACCGCATGAGCCCCCTGGAGCCCTTCGGCACGCGCCTGCGCCACGCCATGGACGAGCGCGGCCCCCTGTGCGTCGGCATCGACCCGCACGCCTCGCTGCTGTCCGCGTGGGGCCTGAACGACGACATCGCGGGTCTGGAGCGGTTCACGCGCACCGTCGTCGAGGCGCTGGCAGGGACCGTCGCCGTGTTCAAGCCGCAGAGCGCCTTCTTCGAGCGCTTCGGGTCGCGCGGCATCGCGGTACTGGAGACGGCGGTCCAGGAGCTGCGGGCGGCCGGTGCCCTGGTGGTGATGGACGCCAAGCGCGGCGACATCGGCTCGACCATGGCCGCGTACGCGGAGACCTTCCTGCACAAGGACTCCCCGCTGTTCAGCGACGCGCTCACGGTCTCGCCCTTCCTGGGCTTCGGCTCCCTCGCGCCGGCCGTCGACCTCGCGCGCGAGAACGGCGCCGGGCTCTTCGTGCTCGCCCTCACCTCCAACCCCGAGGGCGCCGAGGTGCAGCACGCGGTGCGCGAGGACGGCCGGACGGTCGCGGCCACCGTCCTCGGGCACCTCGCCGCGGAGAACGCCGGTCAGGAGCCCCTGGGATCCTTCGGCGCCGTCGTCGGGGCGACGCTGGGCGACCTGTCCTCGTACGACCTCGCCGGCGTCAACGGTCCGCTGCTCGCGCCCGGCATCGGCGCGCAGGGAGCGACTCCGGCGGATCTGCCGGGCGTCTTCGGCGCGGCCGTGCGCAATGTGGTGCCGAGCGTCAGCCGGGGTGTGCTGCGGCACGGCCCCGACGTCGCGGGCCTGCGCGAGTCCGCGGCGCGCTTCGCGGACGAGATCAGGGCGGCGGTCGAGACGGCCTGAGCGGAACAACGGACCCCGCGCGTACCTTCCGTTGACGGGTCGCCGCCCTGCCGTCGGCACAAATCCGGGGCGAAATGCCCGATATGTACGGCTCGGCAGAGGCTGACCAGGACTTTTCGTCTGTTCTCGCTGACTCCAGCGGCCATGGCCGCTAGTCTCCGACGAGTGGGGGCACCTCCCACACCCTTCGAGGTAGTGGGGGAGAACGGGCAAGCGCGTTGCACGTTGCTCCCCAGGTGTGGGGCGACTAGGTTCCTCACCGGTCCGTATCCGACAGTTCGACATCCGAGGTGACGTAGGCGTGGCTCTTCCGCCCCTTACCCCTGAACAGCGCGCAGCCGCGCTCGAAAAGGCCGCCGCGGCTCGCCGGGAGCGGGCCGAGGTCAAGAATCGACTCAAGCACTCCGGCGCCTCCCTCCACGAGGTCATCAAGCAGGGTCAGGAGAACGATGTCATCGGCAAGATGAAGGTCTCCGCCCTCCTGGAGTCCCTGCCGGGCGTGGGCAAGGTCCGCGCCAAGCAGATCATGGAGCGTCTTGGCATCTCCGAGAGCCGCCGCGTGCGCGGTCTCGGCTCCAACCAGATCGCGTCGCTCGAGCGCGAGTTCGGCGGTGCCGCCGGCTGATGTTCTCAGGCACTCCTGAGAACCTGGATAATCGCTGCATGAGTGAACGTCCGCGGCTGACCGTGCTCTCCGGCCCCTCCGGGGTCGGCAAGAGCACGGTCGTCGCTCATATGCGCAAGGAACACCCCGAGGTCTGGCTCTCGGTATCGGCCACCACCCGCAAGCCGCGGCCCGGTGAGAAGCACGGTGTCCAGTACTTCTTCGTCTCCGACGAAGAGATGGACAAGCTGATCGCCAACGGCGAGCTCCTGGAGTGGGCCGAGTTCGCGGGCAACCGCTACGGCACCCCGCGTCGCGCCGTGCTCGAGCGCCTGGAGGCGGGCGAGCCCGTCCTCCTGGAGATCGATCTGCAGGGTGCGCGCCTGGTGCGCGAGTCGATGCCCGAGGCGCAGCTGGTCTTCCTCGCGCCGCCGAGCTGGGAGGAGCTGGTCCGCCGGCTCACCGGCCGGGGAACCGAGGCGCCCGAGGTGATCGAGCGCAGGCTCGCCGCGGCCAAGGTGGAGCTCGCCGCCGAGGCCGAGTTCGACACGACCCTGGTCAACACCTCCGTCGAGGACGTGGCGCGTGAGCTGCTAGCCTTGATGAAGGTTCTTTGATCTTTACCCCAGTCGGGACCCCGGTCCCGGCCCCCATCGGAAGGCAGAGAGTGTCCTCTTCCATCACCGCGCCCGAGGGCATCATCAACCCGCCGATTGATGAGCTGCTCGAAGCCACCGACTCGAAGTACAGCCTCGTGATCTACGCCGCCAAGCGCGCGCGCCAGATCAACGCGTACTACTCGCAGCTCGGTGAGGGCCTCCTCGAGTACGTCGGTCCCCTGGTGGACACGCACGTGCACGAGAAGCCGCTGTCGATCGCGCTCCGCGAGATCAACGCGGGCCTGCTGACGTCCGAGGCCATCGAGGGCCCCGCCCAGTAGGCGCTGTTTGTAGGCATTTTTTCTTTCACCACAGGCCCGGCAGAGCGACTGCCGGGCCTGTGGTGTGTCATGGAGTCGTACGTCTCCGAGTGCGGAGATCCGAGTGCGGGGAGGCACGGACGGTGGAGAAGCCCAAGGTCGTTCTGGGGGTCAGTGGTGGCATCGCCGCCTACAAGGCGTGCGAGCTGCTGCGGCGGCTGACCGAGTCGGGCCATGACGTACGCGTCGTGCCGACCGAGTCGGCGCTGCACTTCGTCGGCGCCGCGACCTGGTCCGCGCTCTCCGGCAACCCCGTGTCGACCGAGGTGTGGTCCGACGTCCACGAGGTGCCGCACGTCCGCATCGGGCAGCACGCCGACCTCGTGATCGTCGCCCCGGCCACCGCCGACATGCTCGCCAAGGCGGCCCACGGCCTGGCCGACGACCTGCTCACCAACACGCTCCTGACGGCCCGCTGTCCGGTGGTCTTCGCCCCGGCCATGCACACGGAGATGTGGGAGCACCCGGCCACCCAGGAGAACGTCGCCACGCTGCGCCGCCGCGGCGCCCTGGTCGTCGAGCCCGCCGTCGGCCGCCTCACCGGCGTCGACACCGGCAAGGGCCGCTTCCCGGACCCCGTCGAGCTCTTCGAGGTCGTACGCCGCGTACTGGCGCGCGGAGACCTCGCGCGGGACCTCGCGGGGCGGCACGTCGTGGTGAGCGCGGGCGGCACCCGTGAGCCCCTCGACCCGGTCCGCTTCCTCGGCAACCGGTCCTCGGGCAAGCAGGGGTACGCGCTCGCCCGCAGCGCCGCCGCGCGGGGGGCCCGCGTCACGCTCGTGGCGGCGAACGCGACGCTGCCCGACCCGGCGGGCGTGGACGTCGTGCCGGTCGGCACCGCCGTGCAGCTGCGCGAGGCCGTCCTGAAGGCCGCGGCCGACGCCGACGCCGTGGTGATGGCGGCCGCGGTGGCCGACTTCCGTCCCGAGACGTACGCGGCAGGCAAGATCAAGAAGAAGGACGGCCAGGAGCCGGCGCCGATCGCCCTGGTCCGCAATCCCGACATCCTCGCCGAGATCGCGGGGGACAGGCCGCGCCCCGGCCAGGTGGTCGTGGGCTTCGCCGCCGAGACGGACGACGTCCTCGCCAACGGCCGGGCCAAGCTCGAACGCAAGGGATGTGACCTGCTGGTCGTGAACGAGGTCGGGGAGCGCAAGACGTTCGGTGCCGAGGAGAACGAGGCGGTCGTGCTCGGTGCCGACGGCAGTGAGACGGCGGTGCCGTACGGGCCCAAGGAGGCTCTTGCGGACACGGTCTGGGACTTGGTGGCGGAGAGGCTGTCCGAGTCGGCCTGAGTCGGCCTGCGTCGGCCGGAGGGGGAAGCGAGTGCCGGGATTGCCGGATTCTCTCGCCCGCGTCTCATCATGTGGACAGATCGTGTGACAGTTTCCCCTCTGGTTTCCCTCCGGCTTCGCCCCTGGCCCTTTCGTCTCTTGGCGGAAATTGGCCGCATTTCGCCGATTCCCTTGACGGGGTCCGCGCGGCCGGGGCTCAATGTCATCTTCGCCCCACCGGGCGCCTCAAAACCGGGAAAATCGGGCGCGAGGCCCTCTGGTGGAGACTGATCGTCGTACCGCACAATGCAGTGCCGCAGGTCACAGGGCTCCCAAGTGGCGAGACATGTGGTCCGGCGGACGAGTGTGACCGATAAACTGGTCCCGGACGAAGCCGAGCGCAGCTCTCGGCTCGTCCATCAATGATCAGCCAGCAGCCGCTGCAACCACAGGGAGCGATGTGTCCCGGCGCCTCTTTACCTCGGAGTCTGTGACCGAGGGTCACCCCGACAAGATCGCTGACCAGATCAGCGACACCATTCTCGACGCGCTTCTGCGGGAGGACCCGACGTCCCGGGTCGCCGTGGAGACGCTGATCACCACCGGCCTCGTCCACGTGGCCGGCGAGGTCACGACGAAGGCGTACGCGCCGATCGCGCAGCTCGTGCGCGAGAAGATCCTCGAGATCGGTTACGACTCCTCGAAGAAGGGCTTCGACGGCGCCTCCTGTGGTGTCTCGGTGTCCATCGGCTCGCAGTCCCCCGACATCGCGCAGGGCGTCGACACGGCGTACGAGAAGCGTGTCGAGGGCGACGAGGACGAGCTCGACAAGCAGGGCGCGGGCGACCAGGGCCTGATGTTCGGCTACGCCTGCGACGAGACCCCGGAGCTGATGCCGCTCCCGATCCACCTCGCGCACCGCCTCTCGCGTCGCCTCTCCGAGGTGCGCAAGAACGGCACGATCCCCTACCTGCGTCCCGACGGTAAGACCCAGGTCACCATCGAGTACGACGGCGACAAGGCCGTCCGCCTCGACACGGTCGTCGTCTCCTCGCAGCACGCGTCGGACATCGACCTGGACTCGCTCCTGGCCCCCGACATCCGTGAGTTCGTCGTCGAGCCCGAGCTGAAGGCTCTGCTCGAGGACGGCATCAAGCTGGAGACCGAGGGCTACCGCCTGCTGGTCAACCCCACCGGCCGCTTCGAGATCGGCGGCCCGATGGGCGACGCCGGCCTCACCGGCCGCAAGATCATCATCGACACGTACGGCGGCATGGCCCGCCACGGCGGCGGCGCCTTCTCGGGCAAGGACCCGTCGAAGGTGGACCGCTCCGCGGCGTACGCGATGCGCTGGGTGGCCAAGAACGTCGTGGCGGCCGGTCTCGCGGCCCGCTGCGAGGTCCAGGTCGCGTACGCGATCGGCAAGGCCGAGCCGGTGGGTCTCTTCGTCGAGACCTTCGGTACGGCCACGGTCGACACGGACAAGATCGAGACGGCGATCAGCGAGGTCTTCGACCTGCGCCCCGCCGCGATCATCCGCGACCTCGACCTGCTCCGCCCGATCTACTCGCAGACCGCCGCGTACGGTCACTTCGGCCGGGCGCTGCCTGACTTCACGTGGGAGCGGACGGACCGGGTGGAGGCGCTGCGGAAGGCCGCGGGGCTGTAACCTCGACCGCCGAATTTCGGGGCCCGGCTCTCTCTTCGAGGGCCGGGCCTTGGCGTATCAGAGGCCGTGCTCCGGCGGCGATGCCTCATCACCGTCGGGATGAGTTGACTGAAAGCGGCGCCTGACTTCGTCGATGACATCTGCTTTGCCGTGGGCCCGAGCCAGGTCGATGAACCTCTCGGCGAACAGTTCCAGGTCTTCGTCGTCATCGGAGAAGCCGAACCATGACAGCAGGGAGTCGAATGGAGAGTCCGATGCTTCGTCGTCGGACACGGTCGACCAACTGATGTCGGGTGACGGTTCCCACGCCGATGTCGAACGATGACCGTCCCCCGCGGCAGAAGTCGCGAACGTCGGCATGGCCGGGGTCACCAAGTGCTCGAAGGCGGGAGCGACTCGTTCGTTGTTGGCTGCCGCTGACAGCCGTGCAAGGAGCCCGATGCGATCGACCGCCCCTTCGACCTTCTCGTCGTTCCGGGCAAGCCACCACACCACGGCGCTTCCAGGGTCCTTGAGGACGTCATCGCCCAGATAGGCTCGTTTGCTCCGCTCGTAATTGCGTTCGTGCTCCCAAACATCCTCGTCCTTGCGGACGTTGGAGAGCTTGGCGAGGCGCTCGCGGTCGATGTCCGGGAGGTGGAGCGCGACGTCCTGGGCCATCGCCAGAATGCGACCTGTCGTGTCGGGCCGCATCGTGCCCAGGGCCCCGTCGAGTTGATGCTGCACCAATGCGGCCTGATGGGGCGGTTGTTGAGCCGTCACCGTCCTCGCGCGCTGGAGCACGGCATCGATCGCCAGCCCTGCGGGATTGATGTACGGGGCGTCTTCGGGCGCGTCCAACAGGGCCCACCGTACGGTGGCGGAGAAGGAGAAGTCGTAGTCCGCGACGGAGCTCGGCAGCGCGACGTACGCGACGCGCTGCTCCTGGCGCTGCACCGCCGGCACGGGCTCGTCGGGATCCGGAGGGAAGTACGGAGGGGGCGTATCCGTGCCCTGGCCCAGGATCTTGTGCGTCACCACCGCGATGACGAGGAGCAGGGCAGTCGCGGTCGGCCAGGCCCATGGCGGCCAGCCGGCGCTCAAGCCGAGTATGACGAGGATCAGTCCGAGGATGACGGTGACGAAGGCGGTCATTGTCTTCTGACCAGAACTCATGGTGGCCCCCGGTTTCGGTGTCAGACGGCGTGGCTGTAGGGCTTGATGCCCTGAGCGGTGTTGATCTTCAGAAGGAGATCGGAGACGGTCTCTTCACGGCTGGCCCTGTCGTCCGGTCCGGCGCGCGACCAGTCGAGAGCGACGCGGTACAGGCGGCCTGAGGTGCGGACATCCGTCGCTGAGGCTGCGGCAAGCACGTCCAGCGCGGGGGCGCGATGGCGGATGTCGCGACAGGCGTTGAGCCAGTGCATGGTTCGGGCGGTCCAGTAGTCGACGGGACGGCTCAGGATCCCGGTCCATCCCAGAACCAGACTGCTGCTCACGTTGCGGGATCTGATCAGGCGTACTGGATCGGCGAGTGTCAGGAACAAGTCGAAATCGATGTCCCAGTGGCCTTGTGTGATCCCTGTGCTCAAGCGGTCCAACATCGTCCGGTACAACCGATTGTCGGTCCTGGCCAGGTCGACCGCTGATTGCTGGGCAGCTTCTCCCACAGACCCTCGGGTTCGTCGTGCCAGGTGGTGCAGGCGAACCAGCGCTTGATCCGGGTGCGATCGTGCCATGGCTTCCGAACAGACCAGGACGAGAACCCGCCGCAGCGCGTGACTTGCCGTTGTGTCCTTCGACCAGTCGTAGATCTGCTGGCGGAAGAAGCGACCGTGCTGGTCGTCCGTGAGGCCGAGAGCGAGTACCTGCGTGGCGTCCGGCAGAAGGTCGGCTCGAGCGGTGGGGAGCGTCCACTGCTTCGCCAGCCATGTCAGGTCTTCGGGGCGATTGGACCGCAAGCCCTGCTCGGCGTACCTGCCGACTGCGTCGTTCCGTTCGGCCGGGTCGGTCCCGGTCTGCGTCAGGCAGGCGCTGAACCAATCCCGCAGCTGGCGGTGGATGTCCGGCAGGAAGGTCCAGAAGTGATTCCGGACGGCTTGGTCGTATCCCTGGATCCGGAACTGGACGCGCCCGTCCGGGAGAGCCTCGGCGCCGATCGCGGAGAGCTCCGCGTGAAGGTCGCTGTGCTCGAGCCGGGGAGTGGTGTCCGGTGGGTGTCCAAGAACATTGAGGAGGTCGTTCGCCGCCCGCAGGACCGTGCCGGGAGCCGTGCCATGGAACATGGCGAGAGAGAGCAACAGAGCCCTTCTGCGGCCGTTCTGCTCTGCCGAAATATCTGCCGCCACGCGAGCGGTGTGATCGGCGGCGACGGTCAGGGATTCGGAGAGCCAGTGCGGAAACCCCTGATCCGCCCCTGCCGCATCTCGACAGCGCCTGACGCGGTCGGCCAGTGCTGCGACGTCGCGCAGCGGTGACCGGGCCAGGTAGGACGACAGCTCCGGACCGTTGAGCTCGTCCGGTGGCGGCGAGATGTTCTCGCACCGCAGATGGCGGACGAACAGTCTCTTCGCCGATGGGCGGCCTATGTCCACGGTGAGATGGCGTAGGTCGCCCCGCAGGAGATAGCTGAGATGGTGTGGCAGTACCACTGCGAGATGAGCGCCGTGCCTGACGAGGTGACTACGGAAATCGGAGAACTCCTCCTGGACTCCCAGGTACCGCGACTCGTCCACCTCGGACAGGTCGAGCAGGAGCCGGTCGCCGCGACTGATGTCGCGTATGTCGAGTGGCGACGCAGCCATGTCGTCAGAGGTGTCGGGGAGCTCGTGGAAACTCCCAGCGGCATCGGAGAGTTCATGGAGCAGCATCAAGGCCGCCGTGCGGCGACCGCTGCCCGGGATGCCGTCGAGCAGCACTGTGCAGGAGCCGTGAAGTGACTGCCGGGCCTGCTGAAAGCGAGGAGGGGGCACGAATCGCCGGTGGAGGTGTTCACGGTCGGCATGCGCGATGGCGAGCCGGCGCCGGCCGACTTGCTCCCGCAGCCGGGATGCGGCGGCTTGGACGTAGATGTTGTACTGAGCCCCCTCTCCGCTGTGCACGGAACCCAGGGCCTCGTTGATGTACGAGCTCGCGAACCCATTCACCGCTCGTCGTCCTTTTGTGGGCTGCGGGACCCGAAACGCTGCCGAATCTCGCCGCTGTTGTCTCCGGATATGAGATTGGTGCCGTCTCCGGTGATGTGCGGCCCCTGGTACTGGTTGCCGTTACCGGTGTGCAGCGGTCCGTGTGCCTCGTTCACGAAGCTCCCCACGGAACCGCCGACCTGGCCGATGCCCCCGCTCTGGTGATCCGTGCGGACGCCTGCTTCCGGTGTGGGCTCCGCAGGTGCGTCGGATTGGCTCTGGCCGTCGAGCCTCGCGAGTTCGGGGACCTGGCGTACCAGACGATCGCCGAGCCGGGCCAGGTCCTCGTCCTTGCTGTGCAACTCCACGCGCGCGTACTGGTGCTCCGCCAACTCCGCCAACGACTTGGGGAGGCGATTGGGATCGAGTTGTTCCAACCGTCGGCCGATCAGGAGCGGTACGACCAGCGCGCCGGATTCCAGGGCGGCCTCGATTTCCCGTCGGACCCAGTCCTGCGGATCGTCGAGGGCCCTTCTGCTGGGGCGGCGCCGATCAGGTGCGTCGAGCCAGTGCTCATCGATCAACGCGAGCAGAACGTGGCAGCGACGTGCGGCCTGGATCATGTCCACTGCGTACTTGCGGCCGGGGTCGAGGGACTTCCTGGCAAGGAACACGCTGTCGGCGCCGAACCTGGCTGACAGGACGGCATCGCACATGTACCCGACTTCCTTGCCGCCCTGCGTGCGGTAGTTGATGAAGACTTCGTGCATGGCTGGGTCCTCTCTAGGGTGCGGTGGTGCGCTTGACCGCCGCGGTGAGGTCTGGAGTGAGGGAGCGAACCGCGGCATTGCGGGAGTAGCGCCCCAGCGTGTGGGACAGCCGACGGAGATCGGCGGCGACCGTCGCGGAGTGGGTGAGCCGTACCGAAGGAAGAGCGTCCTTGGTCACGGCGCACGCCTGGTCGACGTCGCCTGCGGCAGCATGGGCCAGGGCTCGTCGGACGCCATAACGCGCTCGGGTCCGGAAGGCGTGCTCAGGAATCCGTTCCGTCTCCACGTCGAGCAACGCGGCAGCCTGACGCGGTCGGCCGAGGTCGTACATGCACCAGCCGCTGAACATCGCGACCACGTCCGGCACGTGGGAGGCTCCGAGGACCGGCCGGTCAGGTTCGGCGGCGTCCCGAGCGAGGAGCTCGCGTGCCCGGTCCAGGCTGCGCATGCACGTGTTGTAGTCCCCGTCGACCGCCGCGCTCTGTGCAAGGTGCTGCGCGGCCAGACCACGGATGCGGAACGACGCACTGATGCCGAGCGCGTGCGCAGCGAGCTGGATGGCGTGGGACACGTCCCCTCGGTACAGGCTGATCAGCGAATGCCGGACGTATGCGTAGGCTGCGAGCCCTTTGTCCGCACCGGCTTCCGCCAGCTGGACCGCACGCTCGGTCCACCAGAGGGCGGCCACGTCGTCGCCGGACTCCTGAGCCATCCACCCCACGTACTCCGCGTAACGCGAGGCAAGCAGGAGAATCTCACGTCGCGTACGGGAGCCGGCGTGCACGGCTAGCTGCTCCAGGCTGTGTGTCTGCGCGATGAGTGGAGGGAGCACGCTGCCGGGACCGGAGGCCTGCCCGAGGCGGCGAAACTGGTCGAAGAGCAGGCGTGACGCGTCCAGCGCGGTCGAGGCCCCTTCCTCGGACGGCGAGTGGGAGTGCCCGTCGCCCACTCGCATCACCAGTGCCGACGCTCCAGCGGCGATGATGCTGCGCCGTTTCACGGGCTGGAACGAGCTGGAACCGTCCTTGCTCAGATGCATCAACCACACCTCATCGTCGTGACCTGGACCGGGGAGCGGCGAAGGCGGACGCTGTGCGGGTACGAGCCGGGCGAGGGTGCCCCCGGCCTTCAGCTGTGTGTCGCACAGTCGGGCCAGTTCGGTGGTGGGCCTCTTTATGCCGCGCTCCACCTTGCTGAGCTGGCTCTTGCTGTAGTGCACCAGCTGCCCGAGCTGTTCGAGAGAAAGTCCGACGGCCAGACGCCGCACACGCAGCTCGTGCCCGAAGTCGTTCGATTTCTCCAGCACTTCGACCTCCGTCACTCCCGGCCAGCGGTCGGTGAGCGCCGCGAATCAGCGTGCGACGGCCGACAGGGCCGAGCAAGGTGGACAGTGGGGTTTCCCGTTTCCTCATCCGGAGGGAATCCGACCGGGCTCTGGGTGTCCAGAAAGCGATATCGGCCATGGTCGCGGGGGCCGCGTCCGCCCTCAGGCACGCGGCACTGTCAGTGCGGTCTGGTAGGAATGCAGCTGTGAGCAGCGGAAACGAACAAGAGAACGGTGGTGCGGAGGGCGCACCGCCCGAGCAGCTCGCGTTGATTCGGGACAGTGTGCGCAAGGCCAAGGTGCCGCGGGCCAAGCCCCGGACGTGGCGGGGGGCCGCGCTTGCCAAGGAGTTGCCGGTTGCTCGGGTGCTTGTCGACAAAGGTGTGCTGCATCTCGATCGGTACTTCGACTACGCCGTGCCCGAGGAGCTGGATGCCGAGGCTCAGCCCGGGGTGCGGGTGCGGGTGCGGTTCGGGGCCGGGGCGCGGAACGTGCGGGACGGGCGGCGTGAGGGTGGCGGGCTGATCGACGGGTTCATCGTCGAGCGGTGTGCCGAGAGCGAG
Organism: Streptomyces sp. NPDC025651; assembly: GCF_055558735.1. Classification (NCBI taxonomy): domain Bacteria; kingdom Bacillati; phylum Actinomycetota; class Actinomycetes; order Kitasatosporales; family Streptomycetaceae; genus Streptomyces; species Streptomyces sp. NPDC025651. The sequence goes on along the minus strand of NZ_JBVHLZ010000007.1, from coordinate 45,771 downwards.
TACAGCGGGCCGTTGGCCGCGCTTGCCCAGGTCGTGTCGCCCGAGCCCGTGCTCGATGCCGGGCTGCTCGGACTCGCCCGGGCCGTGGCCGACCGGTATGCCGGGAGCCTTGCCGACGTGCTCCAGTTGGCCGTTCCGCCGCGGCATGCGCGGGCCGAGTCGCAGGCCTCCGCCGCGCCACCCGCTCCGCCCGCCGCGCCCGAGCCGGGGAGCTGGCGGCGGTACGGGCGCGGGGCCGAGTTCCTCGGGGCGCTGGCCTCGGGGGGCGCGCCGCGTGCGGTGTGGACCGCGTTGCCGGGGCCGGAGTGGGCTCAGGAGATCGGGCGCGCCGTGCAGGCCACACTGGCCTCGGGGCGCGGGGCGCTCGTCGTCGTGCCGACCGGGCGGCCCGCCGCGCGCGTGGACGCCGCGCTCACCGAGCTCCTCGGCGAGGGGCAGCACGCCCTTCTCACCGCCGATGCCGGGCAGGAGCGGCGCTACCGGGAGTGGCTGTCCGTGCGGCGCGGGGCCGTTCGGGCCGTCGTCGGGACGCGGGCCGCCATGTTCGCCCCCGTCCGGGATCTGGGGTTGGTCGTCGTCTGGGACGACGGGGACTCCAGCCACAGCGATGACCATGCTCCCTTTCCGCATGTGCGGGAGGTCCTGGAGCTTCGGGCCACGCGGGACAAGTGTGCCTTTCTGCTGGGGAGTTGGAGCTGCACCGTCGAGGCCGCCCAGCTCGTCGAGAGCGGCTGGGCCTCGCCCCTCGTCGCCGATCGCGAGCAGGTGCGGGGCGCCGCGCCCCTCGTACGGACCGTGGGGGACGGGGATCTCGCGCGGGACGAGGCGGCGCGTGCCGCGCGGCTGCCGACGCTGGCCTGGCAGGTCGCGCGGGAGGGGCTGAAGCACGGGCCCGTCCTGGTGCAGGTGCCGCGGCGCGGGTATGTGCCGCGCCTTGCGTGCGAGCGGTGCCGGGAGCCTGCGCGCTGCCGGCGGTGCGCAGGGCCGCTGGAGGCGCAGGAGAGCGGGGGCGCGCTGCGGTGCGGCTGGTGCGGGGTGGAGGAGGCCGCCTGGCACTGCGAGTCGTGCGGGGGGTTCCGGCTGCGGGCGCAGATCGTGGGAGCGCGGCGGACCGCCGAGGAGTTGGGGCGGGCGTTTCCGGCCGTGCCGGTGCGGACGTCGGGGCGTGAGCACGTGCTCGATACGGTGCCGGGGGCGCCGGCCCTGGTGGTGAGCACTCCGGGGGCCGAGCCGGTCGCCGAGGGCGGTTACGCGGCCGCCCTGCTGCTCGACGGGTGGGCCATGCTCGGGCGGCCCGATCTGCGGGCCGGGGAGGATGCGTTGCGGCGGTGGATCGGGGCCGCCGCGTTGGTGCGTCCGCAGGGGGCGGGGGGCACCGTGGTGGTGGTCGCCGAGCCGACGCTTCGGCCCGTGCAGGCGTTGGTGCGCTGGGATCCCGTGGGGCATGCGGTGCGGGAGCTGGAGGAGCGGGCCGAGTTGGGGTTTCCGCCGGTCTCGCGGATGGCGGCGGTTTCGGGGACGGCGGAGGCGCTTGCCGCGTTTCTTTCCGCCGCTGAACTTCCGCGGGACGCGGTGGTGTTGGGGCCTGTTCCTGTCGCTGACCCGGGTGTGGGGGGCCGGGGTTCTCGGAGGCCTGGCGGGCCGCCCGCCGGTGAGCCCTGGGAGCGGGTGCTGGTACGGGTGCCGCCGGGGAGTGGGGCCGCGCTTGCCGCCGCTCTGAAGGTGGCGCAGGCGGCGAGGATGGCGCGGGGGGCCAAGGGGGCGGCGGCCCGGGACGGTGGGGCTGAGCCGGTGCGGATTCGGGTGGACCCGTTGGACATCGGGTGACCGCTTGGGGCGGGGCGGTGCGCTTGAGGCCTCGTCGATCGGTGCCCCCAGGGGCGCCCGGTTGCGCCGTGGAAAGCCGCTGCCCCTCGCCCTGGTGAGGACGAGGGGCAGCGGGGGGGGGAGAGACGTCAGCCGTTGCGCGGACCGGGGAAAGCGGTCGGCCTGGGGTCTTCGCGGAGGGTGGGGCTGCCTGCGGTCGGCTGGGTCGGCATCGCGCGGGCGGCGGGGACGGACGGCAGGGGGGTGCCGACCGGGAGCGGGCGGGGGGCCGTGGACGTCACGGTCGGCGTCGGGGTCTCCGCGGCGCGCTCCGCCTCGGCTGCCGCCTGCGTGGTCGCCCGCCGCGCGCCGTACCGGCGGTGGACCGCCTGCTTGGTGACGCCGAGGGCCGAGCCCACCGCGTCCCACGAGAACCCGAGCGAGCGGTCGAAGTCCACCGCGGCGGTGACCAGTGTCTCGACGCTGTCCCGCAGTTCCTGGGCGAGGCGGACGGTCGGGGCGGGGGCCCGCCCGTACACGACGAAGCCCGCGGACGGGCTGGAGCGGCGCGGGCGGTAGACGTTGCCGAGCTGGGCGGTGAGGGTACGCAGTGCGTCCACCTGCCGGCGGACCCGCTCGATGTCCCGAACCAGGAGGTGCAGGCTGGCCCGTGCCTGGGCGTCGTGGGTTGCGTGGTCGGCCATGAACAAGCCTCTCGAACCGGCGTTGAAAAGGATCGGGCCGCATCCGCGGCCCGTTGTGGTCAACTCTTTCTTGACCAACGCGCTAGTTCGTGTGGGGTCACGGTGCAGGGGCGTATGCGCATATGCACAGGGCGCGCGCCACTTCGTACGCCCCCAACAGCGTCAACCTCAGGCCTCGGGAAGACCGCCCCGGGCGGGCTCCGGGAGCGGCCCATAGACTGGTGCGCTGCCGTCGCTCCACCCCAGACCAGAGATCCGAGGTACCCACCAGTGAAGCTCGTCTTCGCAGGCACTCCCGAGGTCGCCGTCCCCGCACTGGACGCCCTGATCGCCTCCGACCGGCACGAGGTGGCCGCCGTCGTGACCCGCCCGGACGCGCCCGCGGGCCGGGGCCGCAGGCTCGTGGCGAGCCCGGTCGCGGAGCGCGCGGAGGAGGCCGGCATCGAGGTGCTCAAGCCCGCGAAGCCGCGTGACGAGGACTTCCTGGCCCGGCTGCGGGAGATCGGCCCCGACTGCTGCCCCGTCGTCGCCTACGGCGCGCTGCTGCCCAAGGTCGCCCTCGACGTCCCGGCCCGCGGCTGGGTCAACCTGCACTTCTCGCTGCTGCCCGCCTGGCGCGGTGCCGCGCCGGTGCAGCACGCGGTGATGGCGGGCGACGAGATCACCGGCGCCTCGACCTTCCTGATCGAGCAGGGGCTCGACTCCGGCCCGGTGTACGGGACGGTCACCGAGGCGGTGCGGTCGACGGATACCAGCGGGGACCTGCTGACGCGGCTCGCCTTCGCGGGCGCCGGGCTGCTCGTCGCGACGATGGACGGCATCGAGGACGGCAGTCTGAAGGCCGTGCCGCAGCCCGCCGACGGCGTCACCCTCGCTCCGAAGATCACCGTCGAGGACGCTCAGGTGGACTGGGCCGCGCCCGCGCTCCGGGTGGACCGCGTGGTGCGTGGCTGCACGCCCGCCCCCGGTGCCTGGACCGTCTTCCGCGGCGAGCGGCTGAAGATCATCCAGGCGGCCCTCGTGCCCGACCGCACCGACCTCGCTCCCGGTGAGCTGTCCGCCGCCAAGAACAACGTGTACGTCGGTTCCGGATCGCACGCCGTCGAGCTGCTCTGGGTCCAGCCGCAGGGCAAGAAGCCGATGCGCGGCGCGGACTGGGCGCGCGGGGTGCGGATCGCCTCCGGCGAGCGCGTGGGCGACGTCGGCGTAGGCTGAACGAGCCGGTCTGTGGACATCCAGGCCGTTCGCCCCTTTTGATCCACCTCTCGAACGATCCACCTCTCGAACCATTTCAGCAGCGGAGCACCTTTGAACGACCAGCCGAACCGGAGTCCCCGCAAGTCCAACGGCAGGCCCGGGAAGCCCGGCAAGCCCTACCGCCGGCCCCAGAAGGACCCCGTCCGCATCCTCGCCTTCGAGGCGCTGCGGGCCGTGGACGAGCGGGACGCGTACGCGAACCTCGTCCTGCCGCCCCTGCTGCGCAAGGCCAGGGAGAAGGAGGGGCCCGAGAAGTTCGACGCGCGGGACGCCGCCCTCGCCACCGAGCTGGTCTACGGGACGCTGCGCCGCCAGGGCACGTACGACGCGATCGTGGCGGCCTGCATCGACCGGCCGCTGCGCGAGGTCGACCCGCCGGTCCTCGACGTGCTCAACATGGGCGTCCACCAGTTGCTCGGCACGCGCATCCCGACGCACGCCGCCGTCTCCGCCTCGGTGGAGCTGGCGCGCGTGGTGCTCGGCGACGGGCGGGCCAAGTTCGTCAACGCCGTCCTTCGCAAGGTCTCCCAGGACGACCTCGACGGATGGGTGGAGCGCGTCGCGCCGCCCTACGACGAGGACCCCGAGGACCATCTCGCGGTCGTCCACTCGCACCCCCGGTGGGTCGTCTCGGCGCTGTGGGACTCGCTCGGCGGCGGCCGCGCCGGGATCGAGGACCTGCTGGAGGCCGACAACGAACGGCCCGAGGTGACGCTCGTGGCGCGGCCCGGCCGCTCCACCGCCGATGAGCTCCTCGACTCCGTGGGCGAGGACTCCGCGCTGCCCGGCCGCTGGTCGCCGTATGCCGTGCGGCTCAGCGAGGGCGGTGAGCCCGGTTCGCTGGAGGCCGTGCGCGAGGGGCGCGCGGGCGTCCAGGACGAGGGCAGTCAGCTCGTCGCGCTGGCGTTGGCGAACGCCCCGGTCGAGGGCCCCGACGAGAAGTGGCTCGACGGCTGTGCGGGGCCCGGCGGCAAGGCGGCCATGCTCGCCGGGCTCGCCGCCCAGCGCGGCGCGGCGCTGCTCGCCTCAGAGAAGCAGCCGCACCGGGCCGGTCTCGTCGCGCAGGCGCTCGCGGGAAACCCCGGCCCCTACCAGGTCATCGCGGCCGACGGCACGCGTCCGCCGTGGCGGCCCGGCACCTTCGACCGGGTCCTGATGGACGTGCCCTGCACGGGCCTCGGCGCGCTGCGCCGCCGCCCCGAGGCCCGCTGGCGCCGCCGCCCGCAGGACCTCGACGGCTTCGCCCCACTGCAACGCGCCCTGCTGCGCACGGCGTTGGAGTCGGTGCGGGTCGGCGGTGTCGTCGGGTACGCCACGTGCTCGCCGCACCTGGCCGAGACGCGGGCCGTCGTGGACGACGTGCTCAAGCAGACGGGCGGCGCCGAACTCATCGACGCGCGGCCCCTGTTGGAGGGTGTCCCGGCGCTGGGGGACGGGCCTGACGTACAGCTCTGGCCGCATCTGCACGGGACGGACGCGATGTATCTGGCGTTGATCAGGCGCACTGCCTGAGGCTCACGAGGGGTGTGTCGCCGCCGGGTCCCCGGCCCCTTCGGCGGGCGCGGAGGGCTCGGGGCGGCGGGCCAGCGCGTGTGGCCACCACACCTTCGGGCCCACGTCCAGGAACAGGGACGTGACCAGGACGGAACGTACGACGAAGGTGTCGAGGAGCACGCCGAGCGCCACCGCGAAGCCGATCTCGGCGAACGCCACCATCGGGAGCGTGCCGAGCGCGGCGAACGTGCCCGCGAGGACCAGGCCCGCCGAGGTGATCACCGCGCCGGTCGCGGCGAGGCCCGTCAGGACGCCCGCGCGGGTGCCCTGGCGGCCCGCCTCCTCACGGATGCGGGTCGACAGGAAGATGTTGTAATCGATGCCCAGCGCCACCAGGAACACGAAGACGAAGAGCGGGAAGTCGGTGGGCTCGCCCGCGTAGTCGAAGAGGTGGCGGAAGGCCAGCGCGCTGAGGCCGAGGGCCGTCGCGAAGGACAGGACCACCGTCCCGATCAGGAGCAGCGGGGCGACGACCGCGCGCAGCAGGACCGCGAGGATCAGCAGGACCACGACCAGGACCAGCGGGATCACCAGTTTGTTGTCGTGGGCCGTGGCGCGGTCCATGTCGAGCAGGGCCGCCGTGCCGCCGCCGACCCGCGCGTCCGCGTCCGGGACGGCGTGGACGGCGTCGCGCACCCGCTCCACGGTCCGCTTGGCGGCCGCGCTGTCGGACGGGTCGGTCAGGGTCGCCTCGAACAGCACCTTGCCGTCGTGCTCGGCCTTCGTGCCCGGGGGACGGACGACGGTGTCGGGCACCACGCCCCGCGTGTTCCGGACGGCCCGGGCGACCTCGTCGCCCCGCGCCTTGTCCGTCACGATCACCAGCGGGTCGCCCGAGCCCGCGGGGAAGTACTCGGCGAGCACCTCCTGGCCGGTGATCGACTCGGGTTTGTCGGTGAACGCGTCGGCGTTGCCGAGTCCCTCGGCGCGCAGCTGCAGCAGGCCGAGCGAGAGCAGGGCGAGGGCCGCCGCCGTGACGCCCCAGATCAGCCGCGGGCGGCGGTCGATGCGCCGGCCGGTGCGGGCCCACACGCCGCGCTCGGTCGGCTCGGGGGAGCCGAGGTGGGGGATCAGCGGCCAGAAGAACCACCTGCCGAAGATCACCAGGAGGGCGGGGAAGAGCGACAGCATCGCGAGCAGCCCGACGGCGACGCCGATCGCGGCGACCGGGCCGAGGCCGCTCGTCGAGTTCATCTCGGCGGTGAGCAGCACCAGCATGCTCAGGATGACGGTCGCGCCGGAGGCGAGGACCGCGGGACCGGCCCGGTGCAGGGCGAGGGCCATCGCCTCGTGACGGTCCTCGTGGCGGCGCAGCTCTTCGCGATAGCGAGCGACCAGGAGCAGGGCGTAGTCGGTCCCCGCGCCGAAGACGAGGACGGTCAGGATGCCCGCGCTCTGGCCGTTGACCGTGAGGTCCGCGTGCTCGGCGAGGAGATAGATGAAGGCCTGCGCCGTGAACAGCGCGATGATCACCGCGACCAGCGGGGCGAGCAGCAGGGTCGGGCTGCGGTAGGTGAACAGCAGGATCACGACGACGATGCCCGCCGCCGAGAACAGCAGCGTCGAGTCGATGCCCTCGAAGGCCTCGGCGGAGTCCGCGGCCGTGCCACCTGGGCCTGTGACGTGCACGCTCAGGCCGTCCGCGCCGTCTCCCACCCGCTCCCGGATGGCGTCGACGGCGGGCCCGATGCGCTCCCAGCCCTCCGCGTCCATCGTGATCGGGACGAAGATCTGGGCCGCCTCCGCGCCCTGCTTCCTGTCGTAGACGGGGCCGCGGGTCTCCGCGCCGCGGATGCCGTGGGCGCGCAGTTCCCCGGCCTCGCGCACGTCCTCGGAGATCTGCTCGCGGTCCGCCGCGGTCAGACCGCCTTCGCGGGCGTACACGACCACGGCCGGGATCGTCTCGGGCCTGAACTCGGCCGAGATGTCGAGGACTTGGGTGGATTCGGCGGAGCCGGGGAGCCAGGACTCCGCGTCGTTCTCCTGGGCGTCGGTGAGCTTCTGCGCGAGCGGCGCCGCGAGGACGATCACCACCAGCCAGAAGAGCACCACCAGCCACTTGGCGCGCCGTCCGCACACCAGCCATGCGACGCCGCGCCGCCCCTGCCCTCGTACGTCCGCCATGGCGTCCCCCCGCTTGCCGTGCGCGGTGCCGGTGGACCGCCCAGCATGACACGGGGCGTCCTGTCACGGGAGCCGCTGCGCCCATGGCTTGGACTGCGGTCAGCAACCGGCGCCGGGCATGGCAGGCTTGGGGCATGGCCGTGCAGATCAACCCCAGCATCCTGTCCGCGGACTTCGCCCGCCTTGCCGAGGAGGCAAAGGCCGTCGAAGGCGCGGATTGGCTCCATGTCGATGTCATGGACAACCACTTCGTCCCGAACCTCACGCTCGGTGTGCCGGTCGTAGAGTCGCTGGCCCGTGCGACGGACACGCCTCTCGACTGCCACCTGATGATCGAGGACCCCGATCGCTGGGCCCCGCAGTACGTCGAAGCGGGTGCGGGATCCGTCACCTTCCACGCGGAGGCCGCCGCGGCGCCCGTGCGCCTCGCGCGCGAGATCCGTGCCAAGGGTGCCCGCGCCTCCATGGCCCTGAAGCCGGCGACGCCCATCGAGCCGTACGAGGACCTGCTCCCCGAGCTCGACATGCTGCTGATCATGACGGTCGAGCCGGGCTTCGGCGGCCAGGCGTTCCTGGACATCATGCTGCCCAAGATCCGCCGCACCCGTGAGCTGATCGCCAAGCACGGCCTGGAGATGTGGCTGCAGGTCGACGGCGGTGTCTCGGCCGAGACCATCGAGCGCTGCGCCGAGGCGGGCGCCGACGTCTTCGTCGCGGGCTCCGCGGTCTACGGCGCCGGGGATCCCGCCGAGGCGGTACGTTCATTGCGCACCCAAGCCCAGGCAAAGACCGCGTCAAGCGCGTGGGCATGCGACCACTGAGCCACGGGAACGTGAACGCAGTCCTTCAGGGCTGATCAACTAGGCCGGATCTGCAAGGATGAACGGCGAACCCAGTTTGTGAACAGCAGTGAGGAGAGCGCCGTGTCGGCCATGTCGGCGGGTCGGTCAGCCATGCGGATGGGACCCGCGGAGCTGGTGCAGGCGGCGGCCATGGCCCGCCGCTTCTACCTCGAGGGCAAGTCGAAGATCCAGATCGCCGAGGAGTTCGGCGTCAGCCGCTTCAAGGTGGCCCGGGTCCTCGAGACCGCGCTCGAGCGGGATCTCGTACGCATCGAGATCAGGGTCCCCGCGGAGCTGGACGCCGAGCGCTCGGACGCGCTGCGCGCCCGCTACGGCCTGCGGCACGCGGTCGTCGTGGAGTCGCCCGCGCCCAGCGACGAGATCGACGAGTCGCCCGACCCCGAGAACCTCGGCGAGGTCGCGGCGGACCTGCTCGGCGAGCTCGTCACCGAGGGCGACGTCCTGGGCCTCGCCTGGGGCCGCTCCACGATCCACATGGCGGCCGCGCTCGACCAGCTGCCGCCGTGCACGGTCGTCCAGCTGACGGGCGTGTACGACGCCGGGACCGCCGAGCGCGGCTCCGTCGAGGCCGTCCGCCGCGCCGCCCAGGTCTCCGGCGGCGAGGCCCACCCCATCTACGCGCCGATGCTGCTGCCCGACCCGGCCACGGCCGCGGCGCTGCGCAACCAGACCGGCATCGCCCGCGCCTTCGAGTACTTCGACAAGGTCACGGTCGCCTGCGTCTCCATCGGCTCCTGGGAGCCGGGCATCTCCACCGTCCACGACATGCTCAGCGACGAGGAGCGGGCGCACTACGCCTCGCTGGGAGTGGCCGCGGAGATGTCCGCCCATCTGTTCGACGCCGAGGGGCGTCGGGTGGGGCGGGACCTCGGTGAGCGGTGCATCACCGTCGAAGCGGATCGGCTGCGGCGGATTCCCGAGGTCGTCGCCATCGCGGGCGGGCAGCGGAAGGCTGCCGCCATCGACGCGGTGCTTCGGTCCGGTCTTGTCACCAGCCTCGTGACCGATACGGCTGCGGCTGATCAGTTGTTGGTGGCCGGGCCCCCTCCTCGGCCGGCTCTGAATCGGGCGGATCCGGACGGAAACTGAGTACTTCGCGGGGCGCGGACGGCGTCTGCGGGTCCGTTGTGGCTGGTCGCGCAGTTCCCGCGCCGCCTTAAGGGGCGCGTTGTGGCAGCATCTGTCCCATGTTGTTGCGGTTCGTGCCCCGTGTGCTGGGGGCGTTGCTGGTCTGTCTCGCGTTCCTGGTGGCCGGGTGTGCAACGGACGCAGGCAAGGCTTCGTCGGCTTCCGCCCCCGCCTGGGCCCGCGGCATGGCGACCGTTCAGGTCTCGCGGTTGCCTGCCGAGGCTCGGGCGACGTTGCGGCGTATCGATGACGGTGGGCCCTTCCCGTACGCGAAGGACGGCAGCGTCTTCGGCAACTTCGAGCGGGAGCTGCCGCGGCGCACACGCGGCTACTACCACGAGTACACCGTCCGCACGCCGGGCGAGCGCGACCGCGGGGCCCGGCGCATCGTCACCGGGAACGGCGGCGAGACGTACTACACCGATGACCACTACGCGTCCTTCAAGGCGGTGCTCAGGTAATGGCCGGCGGTACTGACACGACGCCCGATCCGCTCGCTCCCGTGCTGGAGGCGGCGCGCGGCGCGGGATGGACCACCGTGACGCTCTCCCTGGCCGGGGTGGCCGACAAGGCCGCCTTCATGGAGCGCTGTGCCGAGGGTCTCGGCCTGCCCGGCTGGTTCGGGCGGAACTGGGACGCCCTCGCCGACTGCCTCACCGACCTGTCGTGGGCCCCTGCCGCGCGCGGGCGGCTGCTCGTCGTCTCCGGCTGGCAGGAGTACGCGGCACAGGCGCCCGGGGAGTGGGCCGTCGCGCAGGAGGTCTTCGCCGCCGCGGTGGAGCACTGGCGGGACGCGGGAACCCCGCTGGAGATCGTCCTCGCCATCGGCTGAGCCCCCGCCGTGGGCACGGCGGGGGCTCGGTCGGGTCCATCCGGTCGGGGCTTCGCCGCCCCGGCCGGTCAGGCGGTCAGGCGCGTACGGATCTTCTCCAGCACGGACGCCGCGTGCGTGTCCAGGTAGAAGTGCCCGCCGCGGTACGAGTGCAGCTCGAAGGACCCGGTGGAGAACTCGCGCCAGCCCTGGGCCTCTTCGACGGTGACCATGGGGTCCGCGTCGCCGGTCAGGACCACCAGCGGGCAGTTCAGGGGCTCGCCCGGGGTGAGCCGGTACGTCTCCACCGCGCGGTAGTCGTTGCGGATCGCGGGGAGCAGCATCTCCACCACGTCCGGGTCGTCCAGGAGGCCGCCCGCGGTGCCGCCCAGCTCCTTCACCTTCTCGAGCAGACCCGCGTCGCTGCGCCGGTGCACCCCCTCGTCCCGCGAGAGCGAGGGCGCCGCGCGTCCCGAGGCGAAGAGCGAGACCAGCTCGATGTCCTTCTGCCGCAGCCTGCGGGCGACCTCGAAGGCCACCAGCGAGCCCATGCTGTGGCCGAAGAACGCCAGCGGCCTGTCGGCCCACTCCAGCAGCTCCTCCGCCAGGACGTCGGCGAGCGCGGTCACGCTGTCGATGCACGGCTCCTTGCGGCGTTCCTGTCGGCCCGGGTACTGGACGGCCAGCACGTCGGCCACCGGCGACAGCTGCCGCGAGACCGGGAAGAAGTAGCTGGCCGCGCCGCCCGCGTGCGGGAAGCACACCAGGCGGACGCCCGCGTCGGAGGGGTGGAAGCGGCGTATGGAAGGGGTGGTGAGATCCGTCGTGTCTGTCATGGCTGTGGTTGCTCCTCGGTACCGGGTCTGCGGGGCGCTCCGACGCCCTTGTCACGCACGGGCGTTCGCCGACTTGGGGCCGGGCCAGCGCTTCACCCAGTCCTCCAGGATGTCGACGGCCGTCTCGGTTCCGTTCTCGGCGCGCACGGCCTCGCCGACGCTCGCCGCGCGCCGGGCCATGCCCTCGTCGTTGAGGGCCTTGCCGAGTGCCTCGTCGAGGAGTTCGGCGGTGAACTTCGAGAACGGGATGGGCTGCGGGGACACCCCGAGCCGGTGCACCTGCGCCGCCCAGAAGGGGCTGTCGGCGAACGTCGGCACGACGACCTGGGGCGTGCCCGAACGCAGCGCCTCGCCCGTGGTGTTGCAGCCGCCGTGGTGGATGATCGCCGACGACCGGGGGAACAGCCAGGGGTAGTGCACGTCCTCGACGCGGAACACGTCGTCCGGCACCTCTTCGGGGCCGCCGCCCACCAGCACGAGGCGCTTTCCGTACGACCGGACGACGCCGAGCACCTTGCGCAGCGTCTTGTCCGGCTGGTGCACCGGCCAGATGCTGCCGAACGACAGCGTGACCGGGGCGTCGCCGGACTCCATGAAGTCGACCAGCGCGTCCGACGGGCTCCACTCGCGGTCCCAGAACCAGTAGCCGGTGAACCGCGAGAGGGCGGGCCAGTCGGCGGGTTCGGTGAACATCTCGCGGGTGACCGGGCACAACAGCGGTACGTCGCGGCCCAGTTCGCCGTAGGGCGCGCCGAACGGCAGCGCCGGCATGTTCGCGTCCTTGCGGTAGCCGCGGATGGAGACCCAGTCCAGGAGCCCCGCCACGCGGTGCGTCAGACGGTTGTAGAGCGGGCCCATCTTGCTCTGGGGTGCCATCATGGCCGGCCACTGGCTGGTGGGGTTCAGCGGCCACCAGGTCAGCGAGGCCCAGGGGGCCTTGCCGTTGTCCTCGAACAGGATGCGGCTCAGTACGCTGTTGACCACGAGGTCGGCCCCCTCGCACACCTCCGCTATGCGGGAGGCGAGCAAGCGGATGTGCTCCTTGGTCTGCCGGGGGACCTTGCGTGCCGCGCGGAAGAGCGAGGCGCCCTGCTGGAGTGCCTCGGCGAGCGCCGGGTGCGCGAGGAAGTCCCGGGGGCTGCCCGGGAGTTCGGCGAAGTCGAGGCCGGACTCGCGCACCAGCTTCTCGAAGTCACCGTGGGTGGCGAGGATCACCGAGTGTCCGCGGGCCGTCAGGGTCCTGCCCAGCGCGATGAACGGCTGGACGTCACCCCGTGATCCGGTGACAACGAGCGAGACGTGCATGAATCCTCCGTACGGAAGGGACGGTTGAGGGGAGTCGCCCGAGCGCCGTGCTGCGGCCATGGCTGTGAGTGGTGGTGCGGTCTGCTTCGGCTGTTGCTCAGTAGTGCTCAGTAGTAGGGGACGTAGCGGTCGAGCATGCGGTCCAGATAGTCGGGGTCGGTCACCGACCGCAGCGCGGGCAGCAGGGCGCAGAGCTTGTCGACCGACACCCGGGTCAGGCTGACGGGCACGTCGACGATCTCGTGCCGGGCGAAGAGCCCCAGACGCTTCTCGATGCCCTGGACGACAGTCTCCACGGGCAGCGGCGTTCCCGACGCCACGTTGATCACTTCGTTGTCGACGCCCTGTTCGAGGAGACCGTCGACGGCCCGGACCAGGTCGGCCACGTCCACCAGGTCGCGGTGCGCGCCCTTGTGCAGCTGCACGCTGCCGTCGCGGACCTGCTGGACGAGGGCGGGCAGCAGCTGGTGCGGGCGCTGCCAGCGGCCCGTCGCGTGGCTCACCCGCAGCACGAGCCACGGCGCGCCGGACTCGGTGACGATGTTCTCCAGGCGCAGCCGCTGGATGCCGTACGGCGAGGTCGGCCGCAGCTCGGAGTCCTCGGGCATCGGCGCCTCCCCGGTGCCGTACAGCGCGTGGGACGCGCTGGAGAGGAACACCATGAGGCGGCCTTCGGCGCGGCACGTGCGGCTGACCTCCTCCACCAGGGCCGCCTCGCGGTCGAACTCCGCGTCCGAGCTCGTCCAGGTGCTGGAGACCCCGGCGGCCAGGACCGTGGCGCTCGGGTGGCGGTCCTCGACGGCCGCCAGGTTGCGGGCGATGAACCCCTTGCCGATGATCTCCATCAGGGGCCCTCCGCGGCGGTGACGCGGACCGCCGACTTGTGGATGCCGTCGAGCAGTTCGGCCGTGCGTACGGTGGTGGAGGCCCAGGACGCGTGGCCGGAGTCGACACCGGTGGCCGCGGTCTCGCGCACCGCGGCGGCGAACGCGGCGACCGAGCCCGCGAACTGGTGCTCGGCGGGGAGCACGAGTTCCTCGGTGCGGTTCTGCTCCTCGATGCGCACGACGGGCGCCATCGTCGCCGGTGGGGTGAAGGCGCGGTCCACGGTCAGGCGCGCCTGGCTGCCCCAGAGGGTGTAGCGCGAGCCGTAGGTGTGCACGAAGCCGAAGTTGACGGTCGCGATCTGTCCCGCGGCGGCCGCGAGCACCGCGCTGCCCGCGACGTCGACGCCCGAGGCGGGGTCGTCGTGCAGGACGGCGCCGGCGACGGTGAGGTCGTCGCCGAGGAAGTACTGCGCGAGCCGCACGGGGTAGATGCCGGTGTCCAAGAGCGCGCCGCCGCCGAGTTCGGGGCGGTAGCGGACGTCGTGCGCGGGCAGCGGCGGGAAGCAGAACGCCGCGTCGACGTGCCGGAGTTCGCCGAGCCGGCCCTGCGCGACCAACTCGGCCACGCGCCGGTGGAGCCCGTGGTGGACGAAGGCGAGGTTCTCGCGCAGGACGAGGCCGCGTTCCCCCGCGACCCGGGCCAGCTCCCCGGTGTCCGCCGCGGTGGTGGTCAGCGGCTTCTCGGACAGCACGTGCTTGCCCGCTTCGAGTGCGGCGTTCACCCAGGTGACGTGCAGGGAGTTGGGGACCGACACATAGACCGCGTCGATGTCGTCCCGTTCGAGGAGGCGCGCGTAGCCGTGCTCGGCCTCGCAGTCGAAGTCGGCGGCGAACCGCTCCGCCTTCTCCCGGTCCCGGCTGGCGATGGCGGCGACGACGGTGTCCGGCACGTCGCGCAGCGCGGGCAGCGTGCGCCGCGCGGCGATCGAGGACGCGCCGAGCACACCGACCCTCAGCGGCGGACCCGGCGGAGTGGAGGTGCTCACGTTCATTCCCCTCTGGTCTGGCACAACAGGCTGTGCAGGCAGGCAAGGAGACTCCTTGCCTGGATGTTCAGGTAGTTGCTGTGCTGGACGAGCCCGGCCAGCTGATGAGCCGTCAACCAGCGGAAGTCGTGCGGCTCCTGGAGCTCGCGCTCCGGGGGAACCTCCACGATGAGGTAGCGGCTGCGGGTGTCGAAGAACCGGCCGCCCTCTTCGGAGAGCACGGTGTCGAACCGGATGGCCTCGGCGGGGGCGCTCAACACCTCGTCCAGGAACGGGGGAGCGGCCTCGGCCGGCAGCGCGGCGTAGTTCTCCGGGGTGCACTGCACGGTGGGCGCGAGCTCGACGGCGTCCATGAAGCCGGGCTCGTGCTTGGCCCGGACGAGAGCGTGCAGTACGCCGTCGATCCGCTGGACCAGGAAGGCCGTGACGCCCTGGCCGTGCGCCGCGATCATCGGCTGGGTCCAGCCGCCGATCTCGCGGCTGCCGGTCTCCACGTCCACGGCCATCACATCGAAGAACAGGCCGGATTCGTGTGAGATCCGCTCCTCGGAGCGGTGCCAGCCGCGGACGGAGTCGAGGCCGACCAGGGTGGCCTCGCCCTCGAAGTCCGCCCGGGCGCCGGTGAACCAGTTGCGCAGCGAGCCAGGGGAGTGCAGCGCGCCGTGCCGGGGATCAAGCGATCTTGTGAGCGATGAACCGACGGTGTCGGCTCCGACCGGATACAGTGATCGTGGATCACCGTCCGGGGGCCTGAAGTTGGGTAACGCGGGATCCGTCAACGGGAGGCAGGACATGACCGTGCGCGCGTCCATGTTCACCAGATCATCCACCGCCAGCAGGGCGTGCAGCTGTCCTACCGACAGCCAGTAGAAGCCGTCGAGCAGCTCCACGTCCTCCGTGGTTTCGACGACCATGTTTCGGTTGCGTTTCCGGTGGAACCAGGAGCCCTGCTCGGACTGGAGCACATCGGCGAGCACGCGATGCCGGGAGGCATTCCGAAAGATGTCGATATAAGGCACCGGGCGGCCGCCGTGCACCCTGGTGTAGTTACTCCGTGTTGCCTGCACGGTGGGGGAGAGCTGTACCCCGTTGTGGTTTCCCGGCTCCATCTTCGCCTGCATCAGGCAGTGCGGTATGCCGTCGAATTCCTTGACCAGGATGCCCAGTACGCCGACTTCGGGCTGGCTGATGACCGGTTGTTCCCAAGAAGACACTGATCCCGGTGCGTTACGAACACGCAGGCCCTGCACCGAAAAGAACCGGCCACTGTCGTGAACGAGGTTTCCGTTCGACTCCTCGAATCGCCAGCCCTTCAGTTCCGTAAACGGGATGTGACGAACCTTCGACTGTTCCGTGTCGCGGTACGCGGTGAACCACGCGTGAAAATCCCGCAGACTTGTGATGGCGTGATCCACATCTCGCATGGAATCAGAGATTCCGGCGGCCGGACCGGCCCCCGGCCTGGTCAACACGTTGGCGCTGCCCGTCGGGGCGTGCGTCATCAGTCGCTCCTTGTTCCCTGGCGAGGGTCTGTGGTCGGAGTGTGTGGGGGGAGGTTCCGCATTTGGGACGGCCGCCTCCGGTGCGCGGTGATACACCGTCAACTCCCGACATTCCCGGGGGAGCATGCGCCTAGTCCTGCGTTTTCTGACCCCGGCTAGTCCTACGTCTCCCCGCGACGCCTGTCAACTCGTTTCATGCGACTTCGGCATGTCCATCCCGCGTACTGCCCAAGGTGCTTCCAGGGCGGTTCATTGCCGGTGCCATCTGCGATTCTTTGACGAAGTTCTGATGGTGAAGCCCGGAGCGGGACCCTTGTGACTCCCGTCACATTGTCACCTCCGTTAGGGGTGTGGCAGAGTTGATGTACGCATTTGAACTGCTGTTTTTTCGCGGTGAATTGAGAAACTCGCGATAATCCACCCGACACTCCTACCGGTCGAGAATTTGGTTGTTGGCGGCTGTCGGTACAAAGATATTGCGGGACGACTTCGGCGAATCTGAAGATCTAAGCGGGGGTTCAATTTTGTCCAGGGCTGCTCGGTCGGCGCAGCACGGTGGCGGCGGCGACCAGATCGCGGTGGTGGGGATCTCCTGCCGCCTGCCGCAGGCCGGTTCGGTGGCGCAGTTACGACGACTCCTGCGCGACGGAGTCGACGCCATCAGCGCCTTACCGCAAGGACGCTGGCCGCAACGCCCCTCGGACGACGCGGAGTTGACCTCCGAGCGTGGCGGCTTCCTGGACCGCGTCGACCAGTTCGACGCCGACTTCTTCGGCATCTCGCCGCGCGAGGCCGCGGCCATGGACCCCCAGCAGCGGCTCGCGCTCGAACTCGGCTGGGAGCTGCTGGAGAACGGCGGCGTCACCCCCGAGCGCCTCACGGACCAGCGCGCCGGCGTCTTCGTCGGCGCCATGAGCGACGACTACGCCACCCTCACCCGGCAGCGCAGCTCCGCGGCCGTCTCCCACCACACGCTCGCCGGTCTGCAGCGCAGCATGATCGCCAACCGGCTCTCCTACCTCCTCGGCGTGAACGGCCCCAGCCTGACCGTCGATTCGGGCCAGTCCTCCTCCCTCGTCGCCGTCCACATGGCGTGCCAGAGCCTCAAGGCCGGGGAGTGCGAGATCGCCCTCGCCGGCGGCGTGAACCTGAACCTCACCTTCGACGGCACCCTGACCGTCTCCCGCTTCGGCGGGCTCTCGCCCGACGGCCGCTGCTACACCTTCGACGCCCGTGCCAACGGCTACGTACGCGGCGAGGGCGGCGGCTTTGTCCTCCTCAAGCCCCTGGACCGGGCGCTGCGGGACGGTGACCACATCCACGGCGTGCTGCGCGGCAGCGCCGTCAACAACGACGGCGGCGGCGACAGCCTCACCACCCCCAACCGTCAGGCCCAGGAGGAGGTGCTCCGTCGCGCGTACGCCGCGGCGGACGTCCGCCCCGACGACATCCAGTACGTCGAACTCCACGGCACGGGCACCGCCGTGGGCGACCCCATCGAGGCGGCGGCGCTCGCCTCCGTCCTCGGCTCCACCCGCCCTGCGGACGCACCGCTGCGGGTCGGCTCGGTCAAGACGAACGTGGGCCACCTGGAAGGTGCCGCGGGCATCGTGGGCCTGATCAAGGTCCTGCTGTCCGTCGAAGCGGGCGAGCTGCCCGCGAGCCTCAACTTCGAGACGCCCAACCCCGCCATTCCGCTGGACGACTGGCGTCTGCGGGTCAACACGGAGCTCTCCTCCTGGCCGCGCCCGGACGTGCCGCTGCTGGCCGGTGTGTCGTCGTTCGGCGTGGGCGGGACGAACGCGCACGTGGTCGTGGAGCAGGCTCCGGTGACGGAGCCCGTCGGGGCCGGGGCTCCGGCCGAGCCCGGTTCCGCTCAGGACCGCGTCGTGCCATGGGTGTTGTCGGGGCGGTCGGCCGCGGGTCTGCGTGGGCAGGCGGAGCGGCTGCGGGAGTTCGTGGCTTCCTCCGAGGCCTCGGTCGCCGACCTGGGGTGGTCGTTGGCGTCTTCGCGTGCGGGTCTTGAGCACCGTGCTGTGGTGCTGGGGGCGGACCGTGACGAGTTGTTGGCCGCGTTGGAGGCGGTGGCGGCGGGGGAGCCCGCCGAGGGTGTGGTGTCCGGGGTGCGGGCCGACGAGGGTGACGGCGTGGTGTTCGTCTTCCCGGGTCAGGGTTCGCAGTGGGCCGGTATGGCGACCGAACTCCTCGATTCCTCAACGGTGTTCGCGCAGCGGTTCGGCGAGTGCGCGGCCGCCCTCGCGCCGCACGTCGACTGGGCGCCCGTGGACGTCCTGCGCGAGGAGCCGACCGCGCCGTCGCTGGACCGTGTGGATGTCGTCCAGCCGATGCTGTGGGCCGTCATGGTCTCCCTCGCCGAGGTGTGGCGCGCGCACGGCGTGCGGCCCTCGGCTGTCGTGGGGCACTCCCAGGGGGAGATCGCGGCTGCTGTGGTGGCGGGTGTGCTGTCGATCGAGGACGGGGCGCGGATCGTCGCGCTGCGCAGTCAGTTGATCGGGCGTGAGTTGGCCGGTCAGGGTGGCATGGTGTCGGTGCCGTTGGCCGAGGCTGCGGCGGTGGAGTTGATCGGGCCGTGGAGCGACCGTGTGAGTGTCGCCACGGTCAATGGGCCGCAGTCCACGGTGGTTGCCGGTGAGACGGCGGCTCTGGATGAGCTGATGGCCGTGTGTGAGCGTGAGGGTGTCAACGCCCGTCGTATTCCGGTGGATTACGGCTCGCACACACCGCAGGTCGAGCAGTTGCGTGGGGCTTTGTTGGAGCTTGCCGCTCCTGTGGTGCCGCGTGCGGGTGATGTGCCGATGTATTCGACGGTGACCGGTGAGCTGCTGGCGGATGGTGTGGCGGATGCGGAGTACTGGTTCCGTAATCTGCGGCAGCCGGTGCGGTTCCACGACACGGTGCGGGAGTTGATCGCTTCGGGTCACACCACCTTTGTCGAGGTCAGCCCGCATCCCGTGCTGACGTCTCCGGTCGAGGAGACCGGCGAGGCCGTCGGTACGGACGTCTTCGCGGGCGGCACCCTGCGTCGCGAGCAGGGCGGCACCCGGCGCTTCCTCACCTCGCTGGCCGCGCTCTGGGCGCACGGCGGTACTCCCGACTGGTCCCAGGTGTTCGCCGGTACGGACGCGCGACGGGTCGAGCTGCCCACGTACGCCTTCCAGCGTCGGCAGTTCTGGCTCGACGGCGAGGCCGCGACCCCTCAGGCCGTGGCCGACGCGCCCGCGTCCGCCGAGGCGGCAGGGACCGTCGGTACGCACAGCGGCACAGCCGAGGGGACGCAGGACGTCGCGCACGCCGTGCGGGCCCAGGCGGCCGCGGTGCTGGGATACGGGACGCCGGAGGAGATCGACGCACGGCGCTCGTTCAAGGACCTCGGCTTCGACTCGATCATGCTGGGCGACCTGCGCGGCAGGCTGAACACCGTGCTCGGCGAGCGGCTCACCATGGCCACCCTCTTCTCGCACCCGACCCCGGCCAGGCTGGCGGGGCACCTGGAGTCCGTGCGCGGCAGCGCCGGAGAGCGCTCCACCGCGGCCGTCGCGGTGCGCGGGCCCGGCCGTGACGGCGCGGCGGATTCCGACGACGACCTCATCGCCATCGTGGGCATGAGCTGCCGCTTCCCCGGCGGCGTCGCCTCGCCCGAGGACCTGTGGCGGCTCGTCACCTCCGAGCAGGACGCCATCTCGGAGTTCCCCGACGACCGCGGCTGGGACCTGGAGCGGCTGCTGAGCCCCGACGGCCAGGGCCGCGTCTCCGTCGGCGTCGGCGGATTCGTCGACCGCGTCACGGACTTCGACCCTCGCTTCTTCGGGATATCCCCGCGCGAGGCGCTCGCCATGGACCCGCAGCAGCGGCTGCTCCTGGAGACCTCCTGGGAACTCCTCGAGCGCGCCGGGATCGACCCGGACGCGCTGCGCGGCACCAGGACGGGCGTGTTCGTCGGCACGATGGACCAGGAGTACGGCCCCCGGCTGCACGAGGCGCCGGAGACGCTCGACGGCCTGATGCTCACCGGCAAGGGCACCAGTGTGGCCTCCGGCCGCATCGCCTACGTCCTCGGTCTGACCGGCCCCGCGCTCACCGTGGACACCGCCTGCTCCTCCTCGCTGGTGGCCCTGCACCTGGCCGTGCAGTCCCTGCGCCGCGGCGAGTGCTCGCTGGCCCTCGCCGGCGGTGCCACGGTCCTGTCCACGCCCGGCATCTTCACCGAACTCACCAGCCAGCAGGGCCTGGCGCTCGACGGCCACTGCAAGGCCTTCGCCGCGGCCGCCGACGGCACCGGCTTCTCCGAGGGCGCGGGCATGCTCCTGGTCGAGCGGCTCTCGGACGCGCGCCGCAACGGCCACCGGGTGCTCGCGGTCGTCCGCGG
This sequence comes from Streptomyces sp. NPDC025651, assembly GCF_055558735.1. Taxonomy (NCBI): domain Bacteria; kingdom Bacillati; phylum Actinomycetota; class Actinomycetes; order Kitasatosporales; family Streptomycetaceae; genus Streptomyces; species Streptomyces sp. NPDC025651. The sequence goes on along the minus strand of NZ_JBVHLZ010000007.1, from coordinate 25,621 downwards.
CTCCGCGATGAACCAGGACGGCGCCTCCAACGGCCTGACCGCCCCCAACGGCCTCTCCCAGCAGCAGGTCATCCGGGACGCCTGGTCGAGCGCCGGTCTCGCGTCCGCAGACGTCGACATGCTGGAGGCGCACGGCACGGGCACCGCGCTCGGCGACCCCATCGAAGCCGAGGCGCTGCTCGCCACGTACGGCCAGGACCGGCCCGAGGAGCGGCCGTTGCTGCTCGGCTCGCTCAAGTCCAACATCGGCCACACCCAGGCCGCCGCGGGCGTCGCGGGCGTCATCAAGTCGGTCCTCGCCATCCGGCACGGCCTCGTGCCGCGCACCCTGCACGTCGACGGCCCGACGCCCGAGGTGGACTGGTCCACCGGCGCGGTCCGCCTCGCCACCGAGAGCACGCCGTGGCCCGAGGCGAGCCCGGTCCGCAGGGCCGGTGTCTCCTCGTTCGGCATCAGCGGCACCAATGCCCACGTGATCATCGAGCAGGCGCCCGAAAGCGCCGGAGCCCCCGTCGAGGCGGAGCCCGCACCCACGGCGCGGATGCGCGAGGGCGGCGCGCTGCCCTGGGTGATCTCGGGACGCACCGCGGCGGGACTGCGCGCACAGGCGGCACGGCTGCGGGAGTTCGCGGCCGACACCGACGCGACCGACGAGGAGCTCGGCCGTGCCCTGGCCACGACCAGGTCGGCACTCGAGCACCGCGCCGTCGTGGTGGCCGACGACCGGGAGACGTTCCTTGCCGGGCTCGACGCCCTGGAGGCGGGGGACTCCGCCGCGCACGTGCTGACGGGCCGCGCGCCCGACGAGGCGGGCGACCTGGTGTTCGTCTTCCCCGGACAGGGCCACCAGTGGGCGGGCATGACCGCCGAACTGATGGAGACCTCACCGGTGTTCGCCGACTCCATGCGGCGCTGCGCCGAGGCGCTCTCCGCCGAACTCGACTGGGACCTGCTCGACGTCCTGCGCGACGACGAGGGCCTGGACAAGGTGGACGTCCTGCAGCCCGTGCTGTGGGCCGTCATGATCTCGCTCGCCGAGGTCTGGCGCTCCGTCGGCGTCGTGCCGACGGCCGTCGTCGGCCATTCCCAGGGCGAGCTCGCCGCCGCCTGCTTCTCCGGTGCGCTCTCGCTCGCCGACGGCGCCCGTCTCGTGGTGCTCCGCAGCAGGCTCGCGGCGGCCGAACTGGACTGCAGCGGCGCCCTGTTGACGCTCAGCGCGCCGGTCGACCAGGTCGAGGAGCTGCTCGCGGGACGCGAGGGCATCTGGATCGCGGCCGCCAACAGCCCCGGCTCCACGGTGGTCGGCGGCCTCCCCGAGGCCCTCGCCGCGGTGCGCGAGGAGGCCGAGCGGGCCGAGCTGCGCCCGCGGGTCGTCCCCGCCGCCTTCGCCTCGCACACCCCCGTGGTCGAGGCCATCAAGGAGCCGCTGCTCGCGGGCGCCGCCGAGGTGAGCCCGCGCACCGGCACCATCCCGATGTACTCGACCGTCACCTCCGAACTCATCGACGGCGCGACGCTCGACGCGCAGTACTGGTACAACAACCTGCGCCAGAGGGTCCGCTTCCAGGACACCGTCGAGACCATGCTGGACGCGGGCAAGCGGATCTTCCTCGAAGTCAGCGCGCACCCCGTGCTCACCGCCCCGCTGCAGGCCGTCGGGCACGCCGCCGAGCGCGACATCCTCTGCGCCGGCACGCTCCGCCGCGACCAGGGCGGCATCGGCCAGGTCCTCACCTCCCTCGGACAGCTGTGGATACGGGGCGTGCGGCCCGACTGGACCGCGCTCTTCGCCCCGGCCGCCGACGGCGCCGAGCCGGTCGACCTGCCCACCTACGCCTTCCAGCGCGACCGCTACTGGCTCGCGCCCTCGGCCGCCGGCGCCCCGGTGCGGGTCGAGCTGCCCTCCGCGCCGGTCTCCGAACCGGTCGACGGCTTCCGGCAGAAGGTGCTCGACGCGCCCACCGACGCCCAGCGGCTGCGCGTCGTCCTGGACGAGGTGTGCGGCCAGGCCGCGGCCGTCCTCGGCTGGGCATCGGCCCAGGAGGTCGAGGTCACCCGGGCGTTCCGCGAGGCCGGCTTCGACTCGCTGACCGCCGTGGACCTCCGCAACCGCCTCGGCATCGCGACCGGACAGACCCTCGCGCCCACGGCCGTCTTCGACTACCCGACGCCGCTGCGGCTCGCCGAGCACCTGCGCGACCGGATCCTCGGCGGGCAGGGCACGGACGGCGCGGCCGACGAGGCGGCGGACGTCGCCGCCAGGATCGCCCGCACGGCGACCGGCGACGACCCCATCGCCATCGTGGCCACCAGCTGCCGCTTCCCGGGCGACGTACGGTCCCCGGAGGACCTGTGGCGGATGCTCCTCGACGGGCAGGACGCCATCTCCGGGCTCCCCGACAACCGCGGCTGGGACCTCGACGCGCTGTACGACCCGGACGCGTCGCGGCCCGGCACCAGCTATGTCGACCAGGGCGGATTCCTGCACGACGCCGGGCAGTTCGACGCCGGGTTCTTCGGGATCTCGCCGCGTGAGGCCGTCGCGATGGACCCGCAGCAGCGGCTGCTCCTGGAGACCTCATGGGAGGCCATGGAGCGCGCGGGCCTCGACCCGGCGACGCTGCGCGGCAGCAGGACCGGCGTGTTCGTCGGCGCCGTCCCGCACGGCTACGGCACCGGCGCCACCAACACCGAGGAGTCCGGCGGCTATCTGTTCACCGGGGCCGCGGGCAGCGTGGCCTCCGGTCGCATCGCGTACAGCTTCGGTCTGACGGGTCCCGCGGTGACGGTGGACACGGCGTGCTCGTCGTCGCTGGTGGCGCTGCACCTCGCGGTGCAGGCGCTGCGGCAGGGCGAGTGCACGATGGCCTTCGCCGCCGGTGTCACCGTCATGTCGACGCCGGGCGTCTTCACCGAGTTCAGCCAGAACCGCGGGCTCGCCCCCGACGGCCGCTGCAAGCCCTTCGCCGCGGCGGCGGACGGCACCTCCTGGGGCGAGGGCGTCGGCGTCCTCCTCCTGGAGCCGCTGTCCCGGGCCCGGCAGAACGGCCACCAGGTCCTCGCCGTGATCCGCGGCACCGCCGTCAACCAGGACGGCGCGTCCAACGGCCTGACCGCGCCCAACGGCCCCTCCCAGCAGCGCGTCATCCGCTCGGCGCTCGCCGACGCGGGGCTCACGTCCTCGGACGTCGACGTGGTCGACGCGCACGGCACGGGCACCACGCTGGGCGACCCCATCGAGGCGCAGGCCCTGCTCGCCACCTACGGCCAGGACCGCCCCGAGGACAAGCCGCTGCTGCTCGGCTCGCTGAAGTCCAACATCGGCCACACCTCCGCGGTCGCGGGCGTGGCGAGCGTCATCAAGATGGTCGAGGCGATGCGCCACGGCGCGGTGCCGAAGACGCTGCACCTGGACGAGCCGACGCCGCACGTGGACTGGACCGCGGGCGCCGTGGAGCTGGTGTCCGAGGAGCGCCCGTGGCCCGAGACGGGGCGCGCGCGCCGCGCGGGTGTGTCGTCGTTCGGCGTGAGCGGGACGAACGCGCACGTCATCGTCGAGCAGGCCCCCGTGGAGGAGGCCCCCGAGGCCGTGTCCGAGTCCGGTCCGGCCGGTCTCGTCGCCGGCGGCGGTGTGGTGCCGTGGGTGCTGTCGGGGCGGTCGGCCGCGGGTCTGCGTGGGCAGGCGGAGCGGCTGCGGGAGTTCGTGACGTCGTCCGGCTCCGAGGCGCCCGTCAACGACCTGGCCTGGTCGCTGGCGACCACGCGCGCCGGTCTTGAGCACCGTGCCGTGGTGCTCGGCGCGGACCACGAGGAACTGCTCACCGCCCTCAAGGCCCTGGAAGAAGGCGAACCGGCGGCCGGTGTGGTCACGGGCGTGGCGTCGGAAGGCGCTTCGGACGTGGTGTTCGTCTTCCCGGGGCAGGGTTCGCAGTGGGCCGGTATGGCGACCGAACTCCTCGACTCCTCCCCGGTGTTCGCGGAGCGGTTCGGCGAGTGCGCGGCCGCCCTGGCGCCGCACATCGACTGGGTCCCGGTCGACGTCCTGCGTGAGGAGCCGACCGCGCCGTCGCTGGACCGTGTGGACGTGATCCAGCCGATGCTGTGGGCCGTGATGGTCTCGCTCGCCGCGGTGTGGCGTGCGTCGGGCGTCAGGCCCGCCGCGGTGATCGGCCACTCGCAGGGCGAGTTGGCGGCTGCTGTGGTGGCCGGTGTGCTGTCGATCGAGGACGGTGCGCGGATCGTCGCGCTGCGCAGTCAGCTGATCGGGCGTGAGCTGGCGGGGCAGGGTGGCATGGTGTCCGTGCCGGTCGGCGAGGACGCCGCGGAGGAGCTGATCGAGCCCTGGGCGGGCCGCATCAGCGTCGCCACGATCAACGGGCCGCAGTCCACGGTCGTCGCCGGTGAGGCCGCGGCTCTGGACGAGCTGATGGCCGCCTGTGAGCGCGACGGGATACGGGCCCGCCGCATTCCGGTGGACTACGCATCGCACACCGCGCAGGTCGAGCAGTTGCGTGAGGCCCTGCTGGAGCTCGCGGCTCCCGTGACGCCGCGTCCGGCCCAGGTGCCGATGTACTCGACGGTGACCGCCGAACTCCTCGAGGACGGCACGGCCGATGCCGAGTACTGGTACCGCAACCTGCGCGAGCCCGTCCGCTTCCTCGACACCGTGCGCGCGCTGATGGCCACGGGCCACACCACCTTCGTCGAGGCGAGCCCGCACCCCGTCCTCACGTACGCGATCGCGGACGCGGGCGAGGCCGCGGGGACCGAGGTCACCGCGGTCGGCACCCTGCGCCGCGACGAGGGCGGCCCCCAGCGGCTCCTCGCCTCGCTGGCCGAGCTGTGGGTGCGGGGCGTCGTCCCCGACTGGCAGGCCGTGTTCGGCGGCAGCGGCGCCCGGCGCGTCGACCTGCCCACGTACGCCTTCCAGACCAAGCACTACTGGTTCGACACGGCACCGGCGCGCGCCGCCGCGGGCGCGGACCCGCACGCCGACTTCTGGGAGGTCGTCGAACGCGAGGACCTGGAGGAACTCGCCAGGACCCTGCGGCTCGACGCGGGGCGGTCCGAGCTGACGGCCGTGCTGCCCGCGCTCAACTCATGGCACAAGCGGCATGCCGAGGCGGCCACCCTGGAGTCGTGGCGGTACCGGGCGCACTGGAAGTCGCTGCCCGGCGGCGCCAAGGCCGCCCTCTCCGGCACCTGGCTGGTGGCGGTCACCCCCGACCAGCTCGACGGCACGCTGTACGAGACGGTCGTCGGCGCCCTGCGCGCACAGGGCGCCCAGGTCGAACCGCTGGTCGCCGCGGCGTCCGGTGACGGCGCGGGTCCGTGGGCCGAAGGGCTCGCCGCGCACCCCGGCGCGGCCGGTGTCCTGTCGCTGCTCGCCCAGGACGAGACGCCCCTCGCGGACGCCGCCGTCCTGCCGAACGGGTATGCCCTGAACCTGGCGCTGCTGCAGGAGTTGGAGGCCTCCGACGCGGACACCGCGCTGTGGTGCGTCACCCAGGGCGCCGTGTCCACCGGCGAGCGCGACCCGCTCACCAGCCCGGCCCAGGCACTGGTCTGGGGCCTCGGCAGGGTCGCCGCGCAGGAGCTGCCCGCCCGCTGGGGCGGCCTGGTGGACCTGCCGCAAGAGCCCGACGAGCGCGCCCTCGCGCGGCTCGGCGCGGTGCTCGCGGGCGACGCGGACGACGACCAGGTCGCCGTCCGCGCCACCGGCACCTACGGACGCCGCCTCGTCCGCGCCACCCTCGGCGACACCTCGCCCGAGGACTGGACCCCGGGCAAGGGCACCGTCCTGATCACCGGCGGCACCGGCGCGCTCGGCGGCCAGGTCGCCCGCCGCCTCGCCGCGCGGGGCGCCGAACACCTGCTGCTCGTCAGCAGGCAGGGCCCGGCGGCCCCGGGCGCCGCGGAGCTGGCGGCCGAACTGGTCGCGGCGGGAGCCCGCGTGACCACGGCCGCCTGCGACGTCGCGGACCCGGAGGCGCTGCGCCGCCTGCTGGCCGAGGTGCCCGCCGACAGCCCGCTGACGACGGTCGTGCACACCGCGGCCGTCCTGGACGACGGGGCGCTGACCACCCTGACGCCCGAGCAGCTCGACCGGGTCCTGCGGGTCAAGGCAGGAGCCGCGTGGCAGCTGCACGAGCTGACGCGGGACCTGGACCTGACGGCCTTCGTGCTGTTCTCCTCCCTCGCCGGCACCGTCGGCATGGCGGGCCAGGGCAACTACGCCCCCGGCAACGCCTACTTGGACGCGCTCGCCCAGTACCGCCGCGCACAAGGCCTCGCGGCCACCTCCGTGGCCTGGGGCTCCTGGGCCAAGGGCGGCATGGCGGGACTCGACGCGGTCGGGGAGACCAGCGCACGGCACGGCGTACCGCTGCTGCCGCCGGAGCGCGCCACCGTCGCCCTGGAGGCGGCCCTGGCGCACGGCGACACCAGCCTCGTCATCGCCGACATCGACTGGGAGAGGTTCGCGCACGCCTACACCGCGACGCGGCCCAGCCGACTGCTCGACGAACTGCCGGAAGCCCGCGCCGTGCTGACGGCCGACGAGCCCGCGGAGGGCGCCGTCACCACCGGTCTGCCCGAACGCCTCGCCGGGCTCGCACCGGCCGAGCGCGACCGGCAGCTGCGCGAGGTCGTCCGGGCCCAGGTCGCCGCCGTCCTCGGCCACGACTCGGTGGAGACGGTGGAGCTCCGGCGCCGGTTCCTCGAACTCGGCCTGGACTCGGTCACCGCCGTGGAACTGCGCAACCGCCTCAACACCGCGACCGGCCTGCGACTGCCCACCACCGTGATCTTCGACTATCCGACCGTGACGGAGCTCGTGCGCTACCTCGGCACGGAACTGTTCGGCGACGAGGGCGAGGCCGCCGACGCGGCGGCGCCCGGCGCCGCCGAACTCGACCGGATCGAGGCGCTGTTGACCGATCTGCCCGAAGCCGACCCCGCAAGAACAGAGATGGCCGGACGGCTGCGGCAGCTGCTGCGCGCCGCCACCGGCTCGGCCCCCGACGGCGAGGAAGCCGTCGACGTCGAGGACCTCGAATCCGCAAGCAACGACGAGATCTTCGACTACATCGGCAAAGAGTTCGGGATCTCCTGAACCCCCTGCCGACGTCGCGGCTCTGACCAGCGCCTTCCCGCGGGCGCACGCACACTTCCGTCTCACCCTCGGGGGACACGCAAGCATGGATGACGCCAAGAAGCTCCGCCACTATCTGACCCGGGTCACCGCCGAGCTGAAGGAGACCCAGTCACGGCTGAAGGCCGTGGAGTCGGCCGGCAGCGAGCCGGTGGCGATCGTCGGGATGAGCTGCCGCTTCCCCGGCGGCGTGGCCTCGCCCGAGGACCTGTGGCGGCTGCTTTCCGAGGGCGGCGACGCCATCACGGGCCTGCCCGCCGACCGCGGCTGGGACCCGGCGTCCCTGATCGACGTGACCGGGGAGCGCCCCGGCTCCTCGTACGTCGCCGAGGGCGGATTCCTGCACGACGCGGGGGAGTTCGACGCCGACTTCTTCGGGATATCCCCGCGCGAGGCCCTCGCGATGGACCCGCAGCAGCGGCTCCTCCTGGAGACCTCCTGGGAGCTGTTCGAGCGCTCCGGCATCGCGCCCGACGCCCTGGAGGGCAGCAGGACCGGCGTCTTCATCGGCTCCAGCTTCCGGGACTACGGCAGCAGGCTGCCCGCGATCCCCGAAGAGGTCGAGGGCCACGCCATGACGGGCACCGCGGGCAGTGTGGCCTCGGGCCGCATCGCGTACAGCTTCGGTCTGACGGGTCCCGCGGTGACGGTGGACACGGCGTGCTCGTCGTCGCTGGTGGCGCTGCACCTCGCGGTGCAGGCGCTGCGGCAGGGCGAGTGCGCGATGGCGCTCGCGGGCGGCGTCGCGGTGATGTCGACGCCCGACCTCTTCACGGAGTTCAGCCGGCAGCAGGGCCTGGCGCGGGACGGCCGCTGCAAGGCGTTCGCCGCCACCGCCGACGGCATGAGCGCGGCCGAGGGCGTGGGCCTGCTGCTGGTCGAGAAGCTCTCGGACGCGCGCCGCAACGGCCACCAGGTCCTCGCCGTGATCCGCGGCTCGGCCGTCAACCAGGACGGCGCCTCCAGCGGTCTGACCGCGCCCAACGGCCCCGCGCAGCAGCGCGTGATCCGGCAGGCCCTGGCGAGCGCCGGGATGAAGACCTCCGACGTCGACGTGGTCGAGGCGCACGGCACCGGCACGGCCCTGGGCGACCCCATCGAGGCGCAGGCCCTGCTCGCCACGTACGGCCAGGACCGTGAAGTCCCGCTCTACCTCGGCTCGTTGAAGTCCAACATCGGCCACACGCAGGCCGCGGCGGGCGTGGCGAGCGTCATCAAGATGGTCGAGGCGATGCGGCACGGCGCGGTGCCGAAGACGCTGCACGTCGACGAGCCGACGCCGCACGTGGACTGGACCGCGGGCGCCGTGGAGCTGGTGACCGAGTCGCGTCCGTGGCCGGAGACGGGCCGGGCGCGCCGTGCGGGTGTGTCGTCGTTCGGTGTGAGCGGGACGAACGCGCACGTCATCGTCGAGCAGGCCCCTGCCGATGAGACCCCCGAGGCCGAGGTCGCGTCCGGTCCTGCCGGACTCGTCTCCGACGGTGGTGTCGTGCCGTGGGTGTTGTCGGGGCGGTCGGCCGCGGGTCTGCGCGGACAGGCGGAGCGGCTGCGGGAGTTCGTGGCTTCCTCCGAGGCCTCGGTCGCCGACCTGGGGTGGTCGTTGGCGTCTTCGCGTGCGGGTCTTGAGCACCGTGCTGTGGTGCTGGGGGCGGACCGTGGGGAGCTGCTGGCCGCGTTGGAGGCGGTGGCGGCGGGGGAGCCCGCCGAGGGTGTGGTGTCCGGGGTGCGGGCCGACGAGGGTGACGGCGTGGTGTTCGTCTTCCCGGGGCAGGGTTCGCAGTGGGCCGGGATGGCCACCGAACTCCTCGACTCCTCCCCGGTGTTCGCGCACCGCTTCACCCAGTGCGCGGCCGCCCTCGCGCCGCACATCGACTGGGTCCCGGTCGACGTCCTGCGTGAGGAGCCGACCGCGCCGTCGCTGGACCGTGTGGATGTCGTCCAGCCGATGCTGTGGGCCGTCATGGTCTCCCTCGCCGAGGTGTGGCGCGCGCACGGCGTCAAGCCCGCCGCCGTAGTGGGCCACTCCCAGGGCGAGTTGGCGGCTGCTGTGGTGGCCGGTGTGCTGTCGATCGAGGACGGTGCGCGGATCGTCGCGCTGCGCAGTCAGCTGATCGGGCGTGAGCTGGCGGGGCAGGGTGGCATGGTGTCCGTGCCGGTCGGCGAGGACGCCGCGGAGGAGCTGATCGAGCCCTGGGCGGGCCGCATCAGTGTGGCCACGGTCAACGGCCCGCAGTCCACGGTCGTCGCCGGTGAGGCCGCGGCTCTGGACGAGCTGATGGCCGCCTGTGAGCGCGACGGGGTACGGGCCCGTCGCATTCCGGTGGACTACGGTTCCCACACGCCGCAGGTCGAGCAGCTGAAGGACGCGTTGCTTGAGCTGGCTGCTCCCGTGACGCCGCGTTCGGGCGACGTACCCATGTACTCGACCGTGACCGGTGAGCTGCTGGCGGATGGTGTGGCGGATGCGGAGTACTGGTTCCGTAATCTGCGGCAGCCGGTGCGGTTCCACGACACGGTGCGGGAGTTGATCGCTTCGGGTCACACCACCTTTGTCGAGGTCAGCCCGCATCCCGTGCTGACGTCTCCGGTCGAGGAGACCGGCGAGGCCGTCGGTACGGACGTCTTCGCGGGCGGCACCCTGCGTCGCGAGCAGGGCGGCACCCGGCGCTTCCTCACCTCCCTCGCGGAGCTGTGGGCGCGCGGCGTGGAGCCCGACTGGCAGGCCGTGTTCGGCGGCAGCGGCGCCCGGCGCGTCGACCTGCCCACGTACGCCTTCCAGCGCCGCCACTACTGGCTGGACGGCGCGGCCGGTGCCGCCGAGGTGTCCGGGGCCGGTCTCTCCGCGCTCGGCCACCCGCTGCTGGCCGCGGGCATCGCGCTCGCGGACGGCGAGGGCCACCTCTCCACGGGCCGCATCTCCCTGCACACCCACCCCTGGCTCGGCGACCACACGGTGCTCGGCCGGGCCATCGTGCCCGGCGCCGCCGTGCTCGAACTGATGCTGCGGGCGGGCGAGAGCGTCGGCTGCGAACTCCTCGACGAACTCGTCCTGCACGCCCCGCTGGTCGTGCCGACCGGCGACACGGCGGTCGACATCCAGGTCGCCGTCGACGCCCCCGACGAGCAGGGCAGGCGCGCGGTGCGGCTGCACTCCCGCGCCGTGCGTCCGGGCCAGGAGGACGACGGCGCGGAGTGGGTCTGCCACGCCGACGGACTGCTGACCGCCGCGCCCGCCGACGAGCAGCACGCGGCCGACGCCGCCTGGCCGCCGGCCGGGGCACAGGCCGTGGACATCGACGGACTCTACGAGCGCCTGGCGGCCACCGGCTACGGCTACGGTCCGACCTTCCAGGGCGTACGCGCGGTATGGCGGCGGGGCGACGAGCTGTTCGCCGAGGTCGCGCTGCCGGAGGGCGCCGAGCGGGACGCCGGGCGGTTCGGGGTGCACCCCGCGCTGGTCGACGCCGCGCTGCAGACACGGCTCGTGACCCTGCTGGAGGGCGACGGCGAGCGGATGATGCCGTTCTCCTTCGCCGGGGCCCGCCTGCACGCGACCGGTGCCACCACGGCACGGGTCCGGCTGACGCCGACGGGCGCCGACTCGCTCGCGGTGCGGCTGACCGACGGCACCGGCCTTCCGGTGCTCACCATCGACACGATCACCTCGCGGCCGCTCACCGCCGACGCGCTCGCAGGGCAGAGCGTGGACTCGCTGTACGAGGTCAACTGGACGCCCCTGTCGGGCGGTTCCGGCGACATCACCGACGTCCCCGGGTCGACCGTGGTCCTGGGCGACGGCCTGCCGGAACTCGGACTGCCGCGCCACCAGGACCTCGCCGCGCTCGCCGGGAGCGTCCGGGACGGCGGAGCCGTGCCCGCGACCGTGCTCCTGCCCTGCCCGGCGCCGTCGGCCGCGGACACCCCCGCCGCCGTGCGTGAGCTGCTGGCCTCCGTGCTCGCCGCCGCGCAGGAGTGGCTCGGCATCGCCGAGCTGGAGGAGGCGCGCCTTGCCGTGGTGACCCGCGGCGGTGCCGCCGTGGCGCCGGGCGAGCGGCCCGAGCCCGGGCAGGCCGCCGTGCAGGGCCTGATCCGCACGGCGTACTCCGAACACCCCGACCGCTTCCTGCTGGTCGACCTGGACGGGGCCCCGGCGTCCGCCGCCGCCCTGACCGCCGCGGTCGCCGGTGCGGTGGCCGCGGGCGAGTCCGCCCTCGCCCTGCGCTCCGGAACGGCGTCCGTGCCCCGGCTCGGCCGGGTCTCCTCCGCCGGCGCCGGCACCCTGGCCCTGCCCGACGCGGACGTCTGGGGCGTGGACCTGGACACGGCGGGCACCCTGGACGGGCTGAGCCTCGCCGCCGCCCCGCGCGCCGCCGAGCCCCTCGCGGCGGGCCGGGTCCGGGTGGCCGTACGCGCCACCGGCGTCAACTTCCGAGACGTCCTCGTGGCGTTGGGCGTCGTCCCCCACACCGAGGCGCTGTTCGGCAGCGAGGGCGCGGGCGTCGTCACCGAAGTGGGCCCGGGCGTCACCGGGTTCGCGGTCGGCGACCGCGTCATGGGCCTGCTGTCCGGTTCGTACGCGGGGCCCTCGGCGGTGGCCGACAGCCGCATGCTCGTGGCGATGCCCGACGGCTGGTCCTTCGCCCAGGCGGCCTCCGTGCCCGCGGCGTTCCTCACCGCCTACTACGCGCTGTACGACCTCGCCGAGCTCCGCGAGGGCGAGTCCCTGCTCGTCCACGCGGCCGCGGGCGGCGTCGGCATGGCCGCCGTGCAGCTGGCCCGGCACCTCGGCGCCGAGGTGTACGCGACGGCGAGCGAGGCCAAGTGGCCCACCGTGCGCGCCACCGGCGTCGCCGACGAGCGCCTCGCCTCCTCGCGCAGCCTGGACTTCGCCGACCGGTTCCTGGAGCGGAGCGAGGGACGCGGCGTCGACGTCGTCCTCAACAGCCTGGCCCGGGAGTACGTGGACGCCTCGCTGCGGCTGCTGCCGCGCGGCGGCCGGTTCGTCGAGATGGGCAAGACCGACATCCGTGACGCCGACGAGGTCGCCGCCGCCCACTCCGGCGTGCGGTACCGGGCCTTCGACCTCGGCGAGGCGGGCGCCGACCGGCTCGGCGAGATGCTCACGCACCTGGCCGCACTCTTCGCCGACGGCGAGCTCGCGCCGCTGCCCGTCACCGCCTGGGACACCCGCCACGTCCCGCAGGCCTTCCGGCACATGAGCCAGGCCCGGCACACCGGCAAGGTCGTCCTGACCAACACGCGCACCACCCTCGACGGCACCGTTCTGGTCACCGGCGGCACCGGCCTCATCGGCTCCGCCGTGGCCCGCCACCTGGTCACCGCGCACGGCGTCACCGACCTCGTGCTCACCAGCCGCCGCGGCCAGGACGCCCCCGGCGCCCGGGAGCTCGCCGCCGACCTTGCCGGGCTCGGCGCCACCGTGCGCGTCGAGGCCTGCGACGCGGCCGACCGCGCGGCCCTCGGCACGCTCCTGGACGGACTCGACGAGCTGTGCGGCGTCGTGCACGCCGCCGGAGCCCTCGACGACGGCATCGTCTCCGCGCTCACCCCCGAGCGCCTGGACACCGTGCTGCGCCCCAAGCTGGACGCCGCCTGGAACCTCCACGAGCTCACCCGCGGCCGCGACCTCGCCCTGTTCGTGCTGTTCTCCTCGGCCGCGGGCGCCCTCGGCTCCGCGGGGCAGGGCAGCTACGCGGCGGCGAACTCCTTCCTCGACGCCCTCGCCGAACAGCGGCGTGCCCAGGGCCTGCCCGCGCACTCCCTCGCCTGGGGACTGTGGGCCGACCGCAGCGCCATGACCGGCGCGCTCGGCACCGCCGACCTGGACCGCATGCGGCGCATCGGCATCCGGCCGCTGGCCACCGAGGAGGGCCTCGCCCTCTTCGACGCCGCGGTGCGCCTCCCGTACCCGTACACCGTCCCGGTCCGCCTCGACGTGGCCGCGCTGCGCGAACAGCGGCCCCCGGCCCCGCTGTTCCGCGCGCTGGTGCGCACCACGGTCAAGCGCGCCGCCGCCAACACGCCCGCGGGCGGCGGCGACGGGCTGCGCGAGCGCCTCGCCGCGCTGGCCCCGGCCGAGCGCGACCGCGAGCTCACCGAGCTGGTGCGCGCCCAGGCCGCCCTCGTCCTCGGCCACGGCTCCGCCGGGGCGGTGGAGGTCGACCGGGCCTTCCGCGACATGGGCTTCGACTCGCTGACCGCCGTCGAACTGCGCAACCGGATCGGCTCCGCCACCGGCCTGCGCCTGCCCGTGACCGCCGTCTTCGACCACCCGACGCCCGCCGCGCTCGCGGCCGAGGTGGGCGTGCGGCTCGGCGTCGACGCCGGTGCCGCGCCGGACCGCGCGGCCCCGGTCGCCGCCCCGGCCGTGGCGTCCGGCGACGACCCGATCGTCATCGTCGGCATGAGCTGCCGCTTCCCCGGCGGCGTCGACTCGCCCGAGGCGCTGTGGCAGCTGCTCACCGACGAGCGCGACGCCATGGGCGACTACCCCACCGACCGCGGCTGGGACTCCGTCGACCTGCACAACCCCGAGGCCCCCGAGCTGCACTTCGCCAAGGTCGGCGGATTCCTGCACGACATGGCGGACTTCGACCCCGGCTTCTTCGGGATGTCGCCCCGCGAGGCGCAGGCCACCGACCCCCAGCAACGGCTGCTCCTGGAGGCCACCTGGGAGGCGCTGGAGCGGGCCGGCATCGACCCGAACGCCCTGCGCTCCACCCCGACCGGCATCTTCACCGGCCTGATCTACAACGACTACGCCGCGCGCTTCCCCGACCTGCTCAGCGGTTACGAGGGCTACCTCGGCAACGGCAGCGCCAACAGCGTCGCCTCCGGCCGCATCGCCTACACGCTCGGCCTCGAGGGCCCCGCGATCACCGTCGACACGGCGTGCTCGTCCTCGCTGGTCGCCCTGCACCAGGCCGCGCACGCCCTGCGCAACGGCGACTGCACGCTCGCGGTCGCCGGCGGCGTCACCGTCATGTCGACCCCGCGCCCGATGGTGGAGTTCAGCCGCATCAGCGGTCTCTCGCCGGACGGCCGCTGCAAGGCCTTCTCCGCCGAGGCCAACGGCATGGGCTTCGCCGAAGGCGTCGGCATGCTGGTCGTCGAGCGGCTCTCGGACGCGCGCCGCAACGGCCACCCCGTCCTCGCGGTGCTCCGCGGCTCCGCCCTCAACCAGGACGGCGCGTCCAACGGCCTGACCGCGCCGAGCGGCCCCGCGCAGCAGCGCGTCATCCGCCAGGCGCTGGCCAACGCCGGACTCACCACCGCCGACGTCGACGCCGTCGAGGCGCACGGCACCGGCACCCCGCTGGGCGACCCCATCGAGGGCCAGGCGCTGCTCGCCACGTACGGCCAGGACCGCCCCGAGGACAAGCCGCTGCTGCTCGGCTCGGTGAAGTCCAACATCGGCCACACCCAGGCCGCGGCCGGTGTCGCGGGCGTCATCAAGATGGTGCTCGCCCTGCGCCACGGCGTCGTGCCGCGCACGCTCCACATCGACGAGCCCACCTCGCACATCGAGTGGGACTCGGCGGGCGTGCGGCTCGCCGAGGCGAGCGTGCCGTGGCCCGAGACGGGCAGGCCGCGGCGCGGCGCCGTCTCCTCCTTCGGCATCAGCGGCACCAACGCCCACGTCATCCTCGAACACGCCCCGGAGCCCGAGCCCGAGGCCACCGAGGACACCGGCGACCACCTGCCCTGGGTGATCTCCGCCAAGAGCCCGGAGAGCCTGCGCGAGCAGGCCCTGCGGCTGCACGCGCACGTGAGCGCCGCCCCCGAGGCCGCCGTCGTCGACATCGCGCGCTCGCTCCTGACCACTCGCGCGGGATTCGAGCACCGCGCCGTCGTCATCGGCCGCGACCGCGAGGAAATGCTGCAGCGCCTGGCCGCGTTCGGCCGCGGCGACGAGAGCCCCGGCGTGATCCAGGGCACCGCGGCGCGCGACACCAGGACCGCCTTCGTCTTCCCCGGCCAGGGCTCGCAGTGGGCGGGCATGGCGACCGAACTCCTCGACTCCTCCCCGGTGTTCGCGGAGCGGTTCGGCGAGTGCGCGGCCGCGCTCGCCCCGCACATCGACTGGGTGCCCGCGGACGTGCTGCGCGAGCGCGAGGACGCCCCGTCGCTGGACCGTGTGGACGTGATCCAGCCGATGCTGTGGGCCGTCATGGTCTCCCTCGCCGAGGTGTGGCGCGCGCACGGCGTCAAGCCCGCCGCCGTAGTGGGCCACTCCCAGGGCGAGTTGGCGGCCGCCGTGGTCGCGGGTGTGCTCTCCCTCCAGGACGCCGCGCGGATCGTCGCGCTGCGCAGCCAGCTGATCGGGCGTGAGCTGGCGGGGCAGGGTGGCATGGTGTCCGTGCCGGTCGGCGAGGACGCCGCGGAGGAGCTGATCGAGCCCTGGGCGGGCCGCATCAGCGTCGCCACGGTCAACGGGCCGCAGTCCACGGTCGTCGCCGGTGAGGCCGCGGCTCTGGACGAGCTGATGGCCGCCTGCGAGCGCGACGGGATACGGGCCCGTCGCATTCCGGTGGACTACGGCTCCCACACGCCGCAGGTCGAGCAGTTGCGCGCGGCTCTGTTGGAGCTCGCGGCTCCCGTGACGCCGCGCCCGGCCCAGGTGCCGATGTACTCGACGGTGACCGCCGAACTCCTCGAGGACGGCACGGCCGACGCCGAGTACTGGTATCGCAACCTGCGCGAGCCCGTCCGCTTCCAGCAGACCGCGCAGGCGCTCGCCGACGCGGGCCACGGTGTCTTCGTCGAGGTCAGCCCGCACCCGGTGCTGACCACCGGCATCGAGGCCAGCCTCGCGGACCTCGCGGCCGACCCCGTGGTCGCCGGCACCCTGCGGCGCGACGACGGCGGCCGCAGCAGGCTCCTGACCGCCCTCGCCGAACTGTTCGTGGCCGGCGCCCCCGTGGACTGGTCGGGCACCTTCGACGGCGGCAGGACCGTGGACCTGCCCACCTACGCCTTCCACCGGCAGCGCTACTGGCTGGACGCCCCCGCGCCCGCCAGGGGCACCGCGGACTCCGGCGTCGACGGCGCCTTCTGGACGGCGGTCGACGGCGGCGACACCGAAGAGCTCGCCGCCGCGCTCGGCGTGGCCGACGACTCCGTGCGCTCCTCACTCGCCACCGTCCTGCCCGCGCTCTCCGCCTGGCACGGCAAGCAGCGCGAGGAGTCCGCCGTGGACGCCTGGCGCTACGGGATCGAGTGGGCGCCGGTCCAGGACACCGGGGCCCGCCTCACGGGCACCTGGCTGCTGGCCGTGCCCGAGGAGCGCGCCGACGACCCGTCGGTACGGGCCGTCGGCGCGGGCATCGAACGCCGCGGCGGCACCGTCCGCCAGGTCCTGCTCCCCGCGGAGCGTGCCGAGGACGCCGATGACGCCGCCACCGCGGGCGAACTCCCGTACGTCGCCGAGATCTCCGTACGACTGCGTGCCGTCGAAGGACACGAGCAGGCGGCCGGAGTCCTCGCGCTGACCGGAGGGGAGGAGGCCTCCCACCCGGCGCACCCCGGCGTGCCCCTCGGCTTCACCCGCACCCTCGGGCTGATCCAGGCCCTGGCCACCACCGCCGTCACCGCCCCCATGTGGTGCGTCACCAGCGGCGCGGTCACCACCGGCAGCAGCGCCGAACTCACCGGGCCCCGCCAGGCGATGGTGTGGGGCCTCGGCCGGGTCGCGGCCCAGGAGTACCCGGACCGCTGGGGCGGCCTGGTCGACCTGCCCGCCGAGCCGGGGGAGCGGGACATCGACCGGCTCTGCGCCCTGCTGACCGGCGAGACGGGCGAGGACCAGCTCGCGGTGCGCCCCTCCGGCGTCCGCGCCAGGAGGCTGGTGCGCACGGCCGCCTCCGCGGGACGCGGCGGCGCCTGGCAGACCCCCAAGGGCACCGTCCTGATCACCGGCGGCACCGGCGCGCTCGGCGGCCACATCGCACGCTGGCTCGCGGAGCGCGGCGCCGAGCACCTGCTGCTCCTGAGCAGGAGCGGCCCCGGGGCCGACGGCGCCGACGAGCTGCGGGCCGAACTGACCGCGGCGGGCGCACGGGTGACCATCCTGTCCTGCGACGCGGGCGACCGCGACGCACTGGCGGCCGTGCTGGCCGACATCCCGCGGGAGCTGCCGCTGACCGCGGTCTTCCACACCGCGGCCGCCCTGGACGACGGCCCGCTGGAGACGCTGACCGTGCCCCGCGTGGCGGCCTCGCTCCGCTCCAAGGCCGGCGCCGCGTGGAACCTCCACGAGCTGACCGCGGACGCGGACCTGTCGGCGTTCGTGCTGTTCTCGTCCACGGCCGGCACCTTCGGCGCCGCGGGCCAGGGCAACTACGCGCCCGGCAACGCCTACCTGGACGCGCTGGCCTGGTACCGCAGGGCCCACGGCCAGGTGGCGACCTCCATCGGCTGGGGCGCCTGGGACCAGGGCGGCATGGCGGAGAAGGACGCCGTCGCCGACCTGCGGCGCAGGCACGGCGTGCCGCTCATGTCCCCCCGGCGCGCCACCCTTGCCATGGAGCGCGCGCTCGCCGGCGACGACACCTTCGTGGTCCTCGCCGACATCGAGTGGGACAAGTTCCAGCTCGCCTACACCGCCGCGCGGCCCAGCCCCCTGCTGTACGGCCTCGCGGAGGTCCAGCGCCCCCAGGAGACGGGCGCGGACGGGGCGGGCACCGGCGGCACGGCGGGCCCCGCGCTCGCCGAACGCCTGCGCGGCCTGGCCCGCAAGGAGCAGGACCGGGTGCTGCGCGAGGCGGTCCGCACCCACGCCGCCGCCGTGCTCGGCCACGACGGTGCCGAATCGGTGCCGCTCGCCCGCCCGTTCGGGGAGCTCGGCCTGGACTCGGTGACCGCGGTGGAGCTGCGCAACCGGCTCGGCAACGCGGTCGGCCACAAGCTGCCCGCGGGACTCATCTTCGACTACCCGACGGTCGCCGACCTCGTCGCCTACCTGCACGACCTGCTGTGCGGCGACGAGACGTCCACCAGCCCGCTCCTTGCCGAACTGGACCGCCTGGACGTCGAGTTGGCCACCCTGCGCGACGACGACCCGGCCAGGGGAGAGGTGGCGGAGCGGCTGGAGAAGCTGCTGCGCCGCGTCAGCCCCGACTCGGTCGTCACCTCGGGCGCGGGGGCCGCGCAGGGCTGGGACCTGCAGGCCGCCTCCCAGGACGAAGTGTTCGCAATGATCGACGAAGAGCTGGGGGAGTCGTGATCCGCACCGGCCGGACGCCCTGCGCGCCGCCCTTGTGACCCGACCCGGAACACGACTGCCGACCCTTTAGTGCTGCAAAGGAATGGACCCGTCCCCCATGGCCAATGAAGAGAAGCTCTTCGACTACCTCAAGCGCGTGACCGCCGAGCTCAAGGAGACCAAGTCACGGCTGCGCGAGGTGGAGTCGGCGACCGCCGAACCGGTGGCGATCGTCGGCATGAGCTGCCGCTACCCGGGGGGCGTGGCCTCGCCCGAGGAGCTCTGGCGCCTGGTGGCCGACGGCACCGACGCCGTCTCCGGGATCCCGCTCGACCGCGGCTGGGACGTGGCGGGCCAGTTCGACGTCACGGGCGAGCGCCCTGACACCTCGTATGTCGCCGAGGGCGGATTCCTGCACGAGGCGGCCGAGTTCGACTCCGCCTTCTTCGGGATCTCCCCGCGCGAGGCGCTCGCCATGGACCCGCAGCAGCGGCTCCTCCTGGAGACCTCCTGGGAGCTGTTGGAGCGCTCCGGCATCAACCCCACCGCGCTGCGCGGCAGCGACACCGGCGTCTTCGTGGGCTCCAGCTTCCACGGGTACGGCGACCCGGCCACCGCCCCCGACGAGGTGCAGGGCTATCTGCTCACCGGCCGCGCCGACAGCGTCATCTCCGGCCGGATCTCCTACACCCTCGGCCTCGAAGGCCCGGCGCTCACCGTCGACACGGCCTGCTCGTCCTCCCTCGTGGCGCTGCACCTGGCGGTCAACGCGCTGCAGCGGGGCGAGTGCTCGCTGGCGCTCACCGGCGGCGTGATGGTCATGTCGACGCCCGAGGTCTTCGTCGGGTTCAGCCGCCAGCAGGGGCTCTCCCGCGACGGCCGCTGCCGCGCCTTCGCGGACAGCGCCGACGGCACCGGGCTCGGCGAGGGCGTCGGCCTGCTCCTGGTCGAGCGGCTCTCCGACGCGCGCCGCAACGGCCACCAGGTCCTCGCCGTCGTCCGCGGCACCGCCGTCAACCAGGACGGCGCCTCCAACGGCCTGACCGCGCCCAACGGCCCCTCCCAGCAGCGCGTCATCCGCCAGGCCCTGGACACCGCGGGACTCGCCCCCGCCCAGGTCGACGTGGTCGAGGCGCACGGCACCGGCACCACCCTCGGCGACCCCATCGAGGCCGACGCCCTCCTGGCCACCTACGGCAAGGACCGCCCGCGGGAGCGCCCGGTGCTCCTCGGCTCGGTGAAGTCCAACATCGGCCACACCCAGGCCGCCGCGGGCGTCGCGGGGATCATCAAGATGGTCGAGGCGATGCGCCACGGCACGGTCCCCAAGACGCTGCACGTCGACCAGCCCACCACCCACGTCGACTGGGCCTCCGGCGCCGTCGAGCTGGTGACCGAGAGCCGCGCGTGGCCGGACACCGGGCAGCCGCGCCGGGCCGGCATCTCCTCCTTCGGCGTCAGCGGCACCAACGCGCACGTCATCGTGGAGCAGGCGCCCGCGGAGGAGCCCGCGGAGGCTGCCGACCCCGCCGAGCCCGGTGACGCGCCGGCACGGCAGGTCCCCGCCGGAGTGGTGGCCACCGGCGCCGTCGTGCCGTGGCCGGTCTCCGGCCAGTCCGCCGCCGGACTGCGCGGACAGGCCGCGCGGCTGCGGGAGTTCGCCGACGCCACCGGCGCGGCCGCCGTCGACACCGGCTGGTCGCTCGCCACCGCCCGCGCGGGTCTGGAGCACCGCGCCGTGGTGCTCGGCGGCGACCCCGATGAGCTCGCCGCGGGCCTGGCCGCCGTCGAGAACGGCGAGCCCGCCGCGGGCGTCGTCTCCGGCGTCCTGTCCGGAGAGCTCTCCTCCGACGTGGTGTTCGTCTTCCCCGGCCAGGGCGCGCAGTGGGCGGGCATGGCCACCGAACTCCTCGACTCCTCCCCGGTGTTCGCCGCCCGCTTCGAGGAGTGCGCGGCCGCGCTCGCCCCGCACATCGACTGGGCGCCCGAGGACGTGCTGCGCGAACGCGAGGGCGCGCCGTCGCTGGACCGCGTCGACGTGGTCCAGCCCCTGCTGTGGGCGGTCATGGTCTCCCTGGCCCACCTGTGGCGCGGCCACGGCATCGAGCCCGCCGCCGTAGTGGGCCACTCCCAGGGCGAGTTGGCGGCCGCCGTGGTCGCCGACGTGCTCTCCCTGGACGACGCCGCCCGCGTCGTCGCGCTGCGCAGCCGCCTCATCGGCCGGGAGCTCGCGGGCCAGGGCGGCATGGTCTCGCTGCCGCTGCCCCGGGCCGCCGCCGAGGAACTCATCGCCCCGTGGGACGGCCGGATCGACGTCGCCACCGTCAACGGGCCGCAGTCCACGGTCGTCGCCGGTGAGGCCGCGGCTCTGGACGAGCTGATGGCCGCCTGTGAGCGCGACGGGATACGGGCCCGCCGCATTCCGGTGGACTACGCATCGCACACCGCGCAGGTCGAGCAGTTGCGTGAGGCCCTGCTGGAGCTCGCGGCTCCCGTGACGCCGCGCCCGGCCCAGGTGCCGATGTACTCGACGGTGACCGCCGAACTCCTCGAGGACGGCACGGCCGACGCCGAGTACTGGTACCGCAACCTGCGCGAGCCCGTCCGCTTCCACGACACGATCGAGGCCCTCATCCGCGAGGGCAGCACCACCTTCGTCGAGGCCAGCGCCCACCCGGTGCTCACCGCCGCCGTCGAGGACGCGGGCAGCGCCCTGGACACCGAGGTCGTCGCGGTCGGCACCCTGCGCCGCGACGAGGGCGGCCCGCGCCGCCTGCTCACCTCCCTCGCGGAGCTGTGGGTGCGCGGCGTGGAGCCCGACTGGCAGGCCGTGTTCGCGGGGTCCGGCGCGGCCCCCGTCGCCCTGCCCACCTATGCCTTCCAGCGCCGCCGCTACTGGCTGGACAGCGCGGCGGGCACCGCCGACGTCTCGGGCGCCGGGCTGACCGCGCTCGCCCACCCGCTGCTGTCCGCGGGCATCGCCCTCGCCGACGGCGAAGGGTACGTCTGCACCGGACGCCTGGGCCCCGACTCCCACCCCTGGCTCGCCGACCACACGGTCGCGGGCCGCACCGTGGTGCCCGCCGCCGTCCTGCTCGAACTGGCCCTGCACGCGGGCGAGCACCTGGGCGCCGACCGCCTCGCGGACCTGGAACTCCACCAGCACCTGGTGCTGCCCGACGCCGCGCAGGGCAGCGCGCCCGGCGTCGACCTCCAGGTCGTCGTGGACGCCCCCGACGAGCGGGGCGAGCGCCGCGTGCGGATCTTCGCGGCCGCCGACGCCTCCGACGACCCCGAGCGCACCTGGACGCTGCACGCCACCGGCGTCCTCGGCACCCGCTCCGACGCCACCGCCCCCGACGAACTCGGCGGCGTCTGGCCGCCCGCCGGTGCCACCGCGGCCGACCCCGATGAGCTCTACGCCCGCCTGGCCGAGGCCGGCTTCGCCCACGGCCCGGTCCTCCGCGGCCTGCGCGGCGTCTGGCACAGCGGCCGGGACGTCTTCGCCGAGGCCGAGCTCGCCGAGTCCGCCGCCGGTGACGCCGCGCGGTTCTGCGTGCACCCCGCCCTGGTGGACGCCGCGCTCCAGCCCGCCGAGGGAGCGACCGCCGCCGCCTTCACGGGCGTCGAGCTGCACGCCACCGACGCCACCGCCGTCCGCGTACGGCTGCGCTCCACCGGGTCCGACGCGGTCGAGCTGCTCCTGACCGACCCCACGGGACGCCCCGTGCTCACCGTCGAGCAGGTGACGACCCGCCCCGTCGACACCGTCGCCGCCGAGATCGCCGGTACGCCGCAGGCCCTGTCCTCGCTGTACGAGGTCTCCTGGACGGCACTGCAGGACGCAACCGCCGTACAGGGCAACGGCGTTCAGGCCGTCCTGGGCGAGGGGCAGGCTCCCGAGGGCGCCGCCGTCCTCGCCGACCTCGACGCGGTGCGCGCCGCCGTGGCAGGCGAGGGCGGGGCCACCGCGCCCGACACGGTGTACCTGACCGTGCCGGACACCGCGGGCACGCAAGCGAACACCGCGGGCACGCAAGCGGACACCGCGGCCGGGACCCCGCAGGCCGCAAGGGACGCCGCGGTCGACGCTCTGCGGGCCGTCCGCTCCTGGCTGACGGACGACGCCCTCGAAGCCGTCCACCTGGTGGTGCTCACCCACCGCGGCGCCGCCGTGTCCGCAGACGAGCCCGTCGAGGTCCCCGCGGCGACCGCGCGCGGCCTGGTGCGCTCGGCCGCCGCCGAGTACCCCGGCCGCCTCACCCAGATCGACCTCGACGGCACCGCCTCCTCCCTCGCGGCCCTGCCCGCCGTCGTGGCGGCGGCGACGGCCGCCGGTGAACCGGAAGTCGCCCTGCGTGAGGGCGCCGCCCGCGTGCCCAGGCTGTCCCGGGTCCGCGACGCCGAGCCCGCGCCCTTCCCGCGCGCCGGCGAGGGCACCGTCCTCATCACCGGCGGCACCGGTGTGCTCGGCGCCGCCGTGGCCCGCCACCTGGTCACCGCGCACGGCGTCACCGACCTCGTGCTCACCAGCCGCCGCGGCCAGGACGCCCCCGGCGCCCGCGAGCTGACCGCCGACCTTGCCGAACTCGGCGCCCAGGCCCGCGTCGTGGCCTGCGACGTGGCCGACAGGGACGCCGTGGCCGGGCTCGTCACCGCCCTGCCCGCACTGCGCGGTGTCGTGCACGCCGCCGGTGTCCTGGACGACGGCGTCGTGTCCGCCCTCACCCCCGAGCGCCTCGACACGGTGCTCCGCCCCAAGGCCGACGCCGCCTGGCACCTGCACGAACTCACCGCGGACCTCGACTTCTTCGTCCTGTTCTCCTCCGCGGCCGGCGTCTTCGGCGCCCCCGGCCAGGGCAACTACGCCGCGGCCAACGCGTTCCTGGACGCCCTCGCGCAGCACCGCCGCGCCCAGGGCCTGCCCGCGCACTCCATGGCCTGGGGCCTGTGGGCCGACGCCAGCGCCATGACCGGCGTACTGGACCAGGTCGACCTGCAGCGCATCGGCAGGACCGGCGTCCGGCCGCTGGACACCGCGACGGGGCTCGCCCTGTTCGACGCGGTCCTCGGCCTCGACCGGGCGCTCACCGTGCCCATCGGCATCGACCTGGTCAAGGCCCGCACGGCCGACACCGTGCCCGCGCTGCTGCGCGGCCTCGTCCGGCCGCGCCGCGTCCTCGGCCGCGCGTCGGCCGAGAGCGCCACCCTCGAACTCGGCGACCGGCTCGCCGCGCTCCCCGAGGCGGAGCGCCGCCGCACCCTCGTGGAGCTGGTGCGCACCCAGGCCGCGGCCGTGCTCGGGCACGACGACACGAGCGAGGTCGGCGCGGACCGGCCCTTCAAGGCCCTGGGCTTCGACTCGCTCACCGCCGTCGAACTGCGCAACCGCATCAACACCGCCACCGGCGTACGGCTCTCCGTCACCGCCGTGTTCGACCACCCCACGCCCCTCGCGCTGGCCGCGCACCTGCTGCCGCTGGTGCTGCCCGACGCCGCGCCCGCGGCCCCGGCGCAGCCCCTCACGGTCACCGTGGCCCGCGCCGACGACGAGCCCATCGCCATCGTCGGCATGGGCTGCCGCTTCCCCGGCGGCGTGACCTCGCCCGAGGACCTGTGGCGGCTCCTCGCCGACGAGACCGACGCGCTCAGCGACTTCCCCACCGACCGCGGCTGGGACCTGGAGGCCCTGTTCGACCCGGACCCGGACCGCGCGGGCACCTCCCACACCCGCACCGCCGGGTTCGTCGACGACGTCGCCGACTTCGACGCGGAGTTCTTCGGTATCTCGCCGCGCGAGGCGCTCGCCATGGACCCGCAGCAGCGCCTGCTCCTGGAGACCACCTGGGAGGCCATGGAGCGCGTCGGCATCGACCCGCTGAGCCTGCGCTCCACCCCGACCGGCGTCTTCATCGGCGGCGCCGTCTCCGGCTACAGCACCGACCTGTTCACCGCGGAGGACGGGCTCGACGGCCACCTGCTCACCGGCAACGCGACCAGCGTGGCCTCCGGCCGCCTCTCGTACACGTTCGGGTTCGAGGGTCCCGCGGTGACGGTGGACACGGCGTGCTCGTCGTCGCTGGTGGCGCTGCACCAGGCGGTGCAGGCGCTGCGGCAGGGCGAGTGCACCCTCGCCGTGGCCGGCGGTGTCGCCGTCATGCCCACCCCCCGGCTGCTCGTCTCCTTCAGCAGGCAGCGCGGGCTCTCCCAGGACGGCCGCTGCAAGGCGTTCGCCGCGGACGCGGACGGCACCGGCTTCGCCGAGGGCGTCGGCGTCCTGCTGGCGGAGCGGTTGTCGGACGCGCGGCGCAACGGGCACGAGGTGCTCGCGGTGGTGCGGGGTTCGGCGGTGAACCAGGACGGCGCGTCCAACGGCCTGACCGCGCCCAACGGTCCCTCGCAGCAGCGGGTGATCCGCCAGGCGCTGGCCAGCGCGGGCGTGGCGGCGGCCGAGGTCGACGTCGTCGAGGCGCACGGCACCGGCACCTCCCTGGGCGACCCGATCGAGGCCCAGGCCCTGATCGCCACCTACGGTCAGGACCGGGCGGCGGACCAGCCCCTGCTCCTGGGCGCCCTGAAGTCGAACATCGGTCACACGCAGGCCGCCGCCGGTGTCGCCGGTGTCATCAAGATGGTCGAGGCGATGCGGCACGGCGTGGTGCCGAAGACGCTGCACGTCGACGAGCCGACACCGCACGTGGACTGGACCGCGGGCGCCGTGGAGCTGGTGACCGAGAGCCGCGCGTGGCCGGAGACCGGCCGCCCGCGCCGGGCGGGTGTCTCCGCGTTCGGCATCAGCGGTACGAACGCCCATGTCGTCCTGGAGCAGGCGCCGGTGGAGGAGCCCGTTCCCGCGGAGGAGCCCGTCGAGGCCCCCGCGGTCGACGGTGTGCTGCCGTGGGTCGTCTCCGGTCGCACCGCCGCCGGTCTGCGCGGACAGGCCGCGCGACTGCGGGAGTTCGCCGCCACCACGGACGCCGCCGCCATGGACATCGCCTGGTCGCTGCTGTCGACCCGAGCGAGCCTCGAACACCGCGCCGTCGTGCTCGGCGAGGACCGCGCCGAACTCCTGGCCGGGCTCGACGCCCTGGCCGCCGGAGAGCCGGCCGGGAACGTGGTGCGCGACATCGCCGCGGGCGACCGCCGCCTGGCTCTGGTGTTCTCGGGTCAGGGGGCTCAGCGGGTCGGTATGGGGCGTGAGTTGGTGTCTGTTCCGGGCTTTGGTGAGGTGTTTGAGGAGGTGT
>NZ_JBVHLZ010000006.1:0-562420 GCF_055558735.1 Streptomyces sp. NPDC025651 | reverse complement strand
GCGACGATCTCCAGTCCCGAGTCCCGCGCGGCCGCCGCGCGGAAGACGTTGCGTCCGATACGCCCGAAGCCGTTGATGCCGATACGCGTGGTCATAGATGCATTCCTCGCCTTGCGCTACTGACGTGGGTCGACGCGCCGTTGCGCCATGGAGGTCCGGTGCGGCCCGCGTACCGCAGCGAGGCGCTGACCACCAATGCGTCAAGGAGCTTATATAAGTGCGCGCTATTTTTCTAGGGTGACCACTTCGCAGACCAACGGCCCGCGGGACCACTTGGACGTGAGTGCCCTGACCACGGCAATCGAGAACTTCAACCGCTTCTACATTCGCCTGCCCGCGTTGCAGGCGCTGTCGTTCACGACGCTGTCCGTGCTGGACACTTTGACCTCCCGCGGCCCGACGCGACTCACCAAACTCGCCAGGACCGAACAGATCAGCCAGCCGGGACTCACCCAGCTGGTCGCGCGACTTGAACGCGACGGGTTCGTGGAACGCCGCCCCGATCCGACGGACGGACGCGCCACGCTCGTGCACATCACCGAGGCGGGCCGACAGGTCGGCAGGTCCCGTCTCGAGGACCGGACCCGCCGTCTGCTTCCGCTCGTCGCCCGGCTGACGCCCGAGGAGCAGCGGGCGATCACCGAGGCGCTTCCCGCGCTCTCACGCCTCGCGGAACTCGGCGATCTGGCCCGGCCGTAGGCGCGGGAACCCGGCCGGCGTCGCCAAGTGCCGCCACCACGGCGGATTCTCAGCGGTGCTCAGGATTGGGGAAGTCGTCGCGGCATCCGGCATCCCACGCGGAGCGCTGGTTGCCGTGGGCCGGGATGCCGCCCGCTTGTTTCAGGAGCGCCGCCAGGTGCATCAGGTTCCAGGTCATGAAGGCGGTGTTGCGGTTGGTGAAGTCGTTCTCGGGGCCGCCGGAGCCGGGGTCCAGATAGGAGGGGCCGGGGCCCGCCTCGCCGATCCAGCCGGCGTCCGCCTGCGGCGGGATGGTGTAGCCGAGGTGCTGGAGGCTGTAGAGGACATTCATCGCGCAGTGCTTGACGCCGTCCTCGTTGCCGGTGATCAGGCAGCCGCCCACGCGGCCGTAATAGGCGTACTGCCCCTGGCTGTTGAGGATGCTGGAACAGGCGTAGAGCCGCTCGACGACCCGCTTCATGACCGAGCTGTTGTCGCCGAGCCAGATCGGCCCGCACAGCACGAGGACGTCGGCGGCCATGACCTTCTCGTACAGCGCGGGCCAGGCGTCGGACGGCCAGCCGTGCTCGGTCATGTCGGGCCAGACGCCCGTCGCGATGTCGTGGTCGACGGCGCGGATCAGCTCGGTCGTCACGCC
The DNA here is from genome assembly GCF_055558735.1 of Streptomyces sp. NPDC025651. NCBI lineage: Bacteria > Bacillati > Actinomycetota > Actinomycetes > Kitasatosporales > Streptomycetaceae > Streptomyces > Streptomyces sp. NPDC025651. The sequence continues at coordinate 561,084 of NZ_JBVHLZ010000006.1, read as the reverse complement.
GTTCCTCTCCATGAGGAGACGGCTCTTGTCGATCAGGCCCTCGGTGTTGCTCGTCTCCGGGGAGCGCTTGAGCGTGCAGTTGACGTAGAGCGCGCTGAGCTCGTCGTAGCGGTACGCGGTCGTGGCCTGCGTCGCGTTCGTGGTCTCGGACATGGGCAGCCGCCTCACGGGGGTGGGAGTACGTCACCACCAGCCTGCGCGCGCGGGGCACCGCCGGATACCGCCGAGTCGGCGAAGGAGACGTCAGCCGAGCCGCACCGCGGTCGGCCACGCGATGTCGTCGACCGTCAGGAACGGCTCGTCGGCCACGGCCACCGGGGTCAGTCCGGTGAACGCCAGAACGTCCCGATGCAGATGGGACTGGTCGAAGTAGCCGCTGTCCGCCGCGACTTCGGCCACGGCCTCGCCCGCGACGAGACGGTGGGCGGCGTGGTCGAAGCGGACCAGCTTCGCGGCCTGCTTGGGCGGCATGCCGATCTGCGCGTGGAACCGGGACCACAGGCGCTTGCGGCTCCAGCCGACCTCGGCCGCGAGCCGGTCGATCCGGACGAGACCACGGCCGGCGACGATCCGGCGCCAGGCACGGGCGACCTCCGGGTCCACCGACGACCGCGCGGCGCGGCGGCGCGCGAGCAGCGCGTCCGTCAGCGCGAAGCGGCCCTCCCACGAGGAGATGCCGCTCAGTTGCTCGCGGATCCGTGACACCTCCCGGCCCCACAGGTCGTCGAGGGTCACCCCGCCACCGGCCAGGTCGGCCGGCCAGATGCCGAGGACCGCGCGCGCGACCAGCGGCGACAGCCGCACCTGCACGCACTCGACGCGCTCGCCCCACGCCCGGACAGCGCCTCCGGACCCGAAACCCGGCCCGGCGACGAGACTGCCCCGATACCGGCGACCGGCGCCGTCGTCCACGCCGGACAGGCTCGCCCCGAACTCCAGGTACAGCGTCACGGCCGGGTGGGGGACCACCCGGAGGCTGCCCGCCAGCGGGCCGGGGACGGAGAACCCGGCCATGTCCACACCGGGCGCGAGAGCGGACCGCGGCGGACGCACGACGTCCCACGCGGCCGGATCGACCCGCTCGCCGACAATGGCCCTCATCGCTCCAGGCTAGGCGGGAGCACTCCTCGCCAGGAGGGAACATTCGTCCAAGACGGCGGCGTACGACGGCCACGACAGTGGGCCCATGACTCCTTCCGACGGACAACTCCACGTGAACCACGGCGCCGAAGCAACCGAGCACGCGCTCCTTCCTCTCGACGTCGGCGACATCCACGTATGCCAGGACGGCCCCCGCGACGCACCCGCGCTCCTGCTCGTCCACGGCTCCGCGTCCTCCGCCCGCTCGTGGGACGCGCTGGTCCCGCTGCTGACCGCGGCCCATCACGTCATCCGCGTCGACCTGCTCGGGCACGGCCGCTCGTCCGCACCGGCCGGCCGCGGCTACGAGACCCCCGAGCAGGGACGCACGGTCGGCACGGTCCTGGACCGGCTCGGTGTCCGGCACGTCATCGCCGTCGGCCACTCCAGCGGAGGCTATGCTGCCACCGCCCTCGCCGAGCAACGCCCGGACCTGGTGACCGCGCTCGCGCTCATCGGCACCGGCCCCTCCCTGGACGCCTTCATCGCCCCCGAGTCCGCGGCGACCGGCCCCGCGCAGTGGCCGCCCACCGACGAGCAGATCCGCACGCTCGCGAGCACCGGATTCCGGCCGGGCCACCCCCTGCCGCAGGACCTCGTCGACGACCTGCGCGCCATGCCGCACCACGCGTTCACCGCGGCCATGCGGGCGGCCACCGCCTATCTGCGCGAACTCGCGCTCCCGGACCGCCTGAGGACACTCGGCAAGCCGCTCCAGGTGGTCTTCGGCGAACTGGACGGCAGGTGGCGGCCCTCGTCCGCCGCGGACTACCGCGTGGTCCCCGGCGCGCGGGTCGAGTGGCTGTCCGGTGCCGGACACACGCCCATCCTGGAGGAACCGGAGCGCACCGCGGCCCTCCTGCTGGCCTTCACCCGGGCCCTGAACGCCGCCTGACGCTCCGGGAGTTCGCTCACCACAGGCCGCGCGCGAGCGCCACCGCCGCGTCCGTCGCCGGATGGGGGTCCTCGCGGTGCCAGACGAGACGGACGGGGACCGGCGGCGCGTCGCGCAGCGGGCGGTAGACGATGCCGACGCGGCGGTACTGGGTCGCGGTGGCCTGCGGGGTGACGCCGACGCAGCGGCCCGTGGCGATGGAGGCGAGCCAGTCGTCGACGTCGTGGGTGTGCTCCACCACGGGGCGCGCCCCCTCGGGCCACAGCTCCACGGAGGTGGTACCGGTGCGGCGGTCCACGACGACGGTCCGCTCGCGGACCTCCGCCAGCGGGACACTGCGGCGCCGCGCCCACGGGTCGTCCGCGGCCAGCGCTATGCAGCGCCGCTCGTGGCCGACGAGGGCGTGGGCGTAGCGGCGCGTGTCGATCGCGCCGCGCACCACGGCCAGGTCGCACCGTCCCTCGGCGAGCCCGCCGGTAGGGGTGTTGTGGCGGATCAGATGGAGCTCGACGTCGGGGTGCAGGGCGTGCCAGCGGCGCTGGAACTCCGCGGTGTGGCGGCCGAGCGCGGACCACGCGTGGCCGAGGCGCAGCCGGGTGTGGCCGACGGCGGCCTCTCTCACCAGCGCCTCCGCCTCCGCGAGGACGCGCCGGGCGCGGGCGAGCACCTGCACACCGGCCGTGGTCGGCGTGACCGTGCGGCTGGTGCGGTGCAGGAGCCGTACGCCGAGGGCCTGTTCGAGGGCGAGCAGCGTACGGGAGACCGATGCCTGGGAGACACCCAGTTCGATCGCGGCGTCGGTGAAGCTGCCGTACTCGACGATCGCGATCAGGCAGCGCAGGTGCCGGAGTTCCAGCTCCGCTCGTCCGTCCATGCGCCGAGCGTATAGGTGGGGCGTCGGATGCATTTTGCGCATGCGGCCGGGGCGCGGAGTCTCGTGCCATGGCAGTCGACACGCGTGTGGAGCAGGTGAGTTCGGGCCGCCGGTCGGGGACGGCACTGATGCTGGGCAGCGGCCTGTCCAATCAGGTGGGGGCGTCCGTGGCCGCGCTCGCCTTCCCCGTCCTTGGCCCCGTGGGCGTGGTGGCGGTGCGCCAGTGGGTGGCCGCGCTCGTCCTGACGGGCGCGGGCAGGCCGCGCCTTCGGACGTTCACCGCGGCGCAGTGGCGGCCGGTCCTCGCCCTCGCCGTGGTGTTCGCGACGATGAACCTCTCCCTGTACACCGCGATCGACCGGATCGGGCTCGGCCTCGCCGTCACGCTGGAGTTCCTCGGCCCGCTCACCGTGGCCCTGGCCGCCTCGCGCCGCCGCGCCGACCTGCTCTGCGCGCTCGCCGCCGCCGGGGCGGTGGTCGTCCTGACCCGCCCGGGACCGAGCACCGACTACCTCGGCATCGGCCTCGCACTGCTCGCCGCCCTCTGCTGGGCCTGCTACATCCTGCTGAACCGCACTGTGGGCGAGCGGCTGCCCGGCGTGCAGGGCTCGGCAGCGGCGGCGGCCGTCTCCGGGCTCCTCTACGTTCCCGTGGGCATCGCCGTGCTGTACGCGGGGCGACCCACCGCAGCGGCCCTGTGGTGCGCGTTCGCCGCCGGAGTGCTCTCCTCCGCCGTGCCGTTCCTCGCCGACCTGCTGGCGCTGCGCCGGATCCCCGCCGCGCACTTCGGGATCTTCATGAGCGTCAATCCGGTGTTCGCCGCGCTGGTCGGCCTGGTGGTCCTCGGCCAGCGGCTCGACGCGGCCTCGTGGCTCGCCGTCACGGTCATCGTCACCGCCAACGCCGTCGCGGCGGGCACGGCCACGGGCCGGCCCGCCGTCGGCGCGGGGATCAGGACCCGACGTACGCGGCGAGATGCTCGCCCGTGAGGGTGGAGCGGGCGGCGACCAGGTCGGCGGGGGTGCCCTCGAAGACGATCCGGCCGCCGTCGTGCCCCGCGCCGGGGCCGAGGTCGATGATCCAGTCCGCGTGCGCCATGACCGCCTGGTGGTGCTCGACGACGATGACGGACTTGCCGGAGTCGACGAGCCGGTCGAGCAGGCCGAGGAGCTGCTCGACGTCGGCGAGGTGGAGGCCGGTGGTCGGCTCGTCGAGGATGTAGACGCCGCCGTTCTCTGCCATGTGGGTGGCCAGCTTGAGGCGCTGGCGCTCGCCGCCGGAGAGGGTGGTCAGCGGCTGGCCGATGGTGAGGTAGCCGAGCCCGACGTCGACGAGCCGCTGGAGGATCTTGTGCGCGGCCGGCGTCCGCGCCTCGCCGCCGCCGAAGAACTCCTCGGCCTCGGCCACCGACATCGCGAGCACCTCGCTGATGTCGCGGCCGCCGAGGCGGTACTCCAGGACCGACGCGTCGAACCGCTTGCCCTCGCAGTCCTCGCAGGTGGTGGCCTCGCCCGCCATGATCACCAGGTCGCTGTAGATGACGCCCGCGCCGTTGCAGGTGGGGCAGGCGCCCTCGGAGTTGGCGCTGAACAGCGCCGGCTTGACGCCGTTGGCCTTCGCGAACGCCTTGCGGATCGGGTCGAGCAGCCCGGTGTACGTCGCGGGGTTGCTGCGCCGCGAGCCGCGGATCGGGCTCTGGTCGATGGAGACCACCCCCTCGGCCCCGGCCTGCTCGGGCATCGAGCCGTGCACGAGCGAGCTCTTGCCGGAGCCCGCGACACCGGTGATGACGGTGAGCACGCCGAGCGGGATGTCGACGTCGACGTCGCGCAGGTTGTTCGCCGTCGCGCCGCGGATCTCCAGGGCGCCGGTGGGCTCGCGCACCGCGTCCTTGACGGCGGCCCGGTCGTCCAGGTGGCGCCCGGTGACCGAGTCGCTCGCCTGGAGCCCCTCGACGGTGCCTTCGAAACAGACGGTGCCGCCCGCTGCACCGGCGCCGGGACCGAGGTCGACGACGTGGTCGGCGATGGCGATGACCTCGGGCTTGTGCTCCACGACGAGCACCGTGTTGCCCTTGTCTCGCAGCTGCAGCAGCAGGTCGTTCATGCGCTGGATGTCGTGCGGGTGCAGGCCCGCAGTGGGCTCGTCGAAGACGTACGTGACATCGGTGAGCGAGGAGCCGAGGTGGCGGATCATCTTGACGCGCTGCGCCTCGCCGCCGGACAGCGTGCCCGACGCTCGGTTCAGCGAGAGATAGCCGAGCCCGATCTCCACGAACGAGTCGAGGGTCTGCTGCAGCGCGGTGAGCAGCGGGGCCACCGAAGGGTCCTTGACGCCGCGGACCCACTCCGCGAGATCCCTGATCTCCATCGAGCAGGCGTCGGCGATGCTCTTCCGCTTGATCTTCGAGGACCGGGCGCCCTCGCTGAGCCGGGTGCCCTCGCACTCGGGACAGGTGGTGAAGGTGACCGCCCGCTCCACGAAGGCCCGGATGTGCGGCTGCATCGCCTCCTTGTCCTTGGACAGGAACGACTTCTGGATCTTGGGGATCAGGCCTTCGTAGGTGAGGTTGACGCCGTTGACCTTCACCTTGGTCGGCTCGCGGTAGAGGAAGTCCTGCATCTCCTTCTTCGTGAACCTGCGGATCGGCTTGTTCGGGTCGAGGAAGCCCGACTCGGCGTAGATCCCCACGGTCCACACGTTGTCCGACTTCCAGCCGGGGATCGTGAAGGCGCCCTCGGCGATCGACTTGGAGTCGTCGTAGAGCTCGGTGAGGTCGATGTCGGAGACCGTGCCGCGGCCCTCGCAGTGCGTGCACATGCCGCCGACCCGGTTGAAGGTCGCCTTGACGGTCTTCGTCTTGGCGGCGCCGCGGTCGACGGTGATGCCGCCGCTCGCCCGGACCGTCGCGGTGTTGAAGGAGAACGCGCTGGGCGGGCCGACGTAGGGCTTGCCGATCCGGCTGAACAGGATGCGCAGCATCGCGTCGGCGTCGGTGGCGGTGCCGACCGTGGAGCGGGGGTCGCCGCCCATCCGCTGCTGGTCGACGGTGATCGCGGTCGTCAGGCCGTCCAGGACATCGACCTCGGGACGCGCCATGTTCGGCATGAAGCCCTGCACGAAGGTGCTGTACGTCTCGTTGATCAGCCGCTTGGACTCCGCGGCGATCGTGTCGAACACCAGGGAGCTCTTGCCGGAGCCGGAGACGCCCGTGAACACCGTCAGACGGCGCTTCGGGATCTCGATGCTGACGTCCTTGAGGTTGTTCTCGCGCGCGCCGTGCACGCGGATCATGTCGTGGCTGTCGGCGGCGTGCGGCGCAGGCGACTGCGTACTCGTTCTCTTGGCCATGCTCATCACGTCTCCATCTGTATCCACGGCCGGATCCACGGCCGGAAAACGACCGTGCAGTCACGCTAGAGGCGACCCGGGTGCGGGCGCTTCTCGAATCCTGATCGAATCCGGATCCCATCCTGCTCGATGCGGCCGCCGACGGGGCGCGACCGTGCCTGGTGCCCGCGGGGAAACCTGGCCACACTGGGCCCTCAGGACGTCAGGAGGTGGTCGCGCCATGCCCGAGCACACGCCCGAGCACACGCCCGCGCCCGAGGCCGACCCCGGTCTCTTCGGACCGGCATCGGTGACCTGGCAGGCCCACTCCGACCCCATCATGTGGGTGGCCGGGATCCGCGCCCTCTACTTCCAGGCCCTGCACCCCCGCGCGGTCCGCGGCGTCATGGAGAACTCCGACTTCCGCAAGGACGCCTGGGGCCGTCTGATGCGCACGGCCAACTTCGTCGGCACCACCACGTACGGCACCACCGAGGCCGCCGAGAAGGCAGGGGCCCGCGTACGCAGGATCCACACGATGCTCAAGGCCACCGACCCGGAGACCGGCGAGCGCTACGGCGTGGACGAGCCCGAGCTGCTCCTGTGGGTGCACTGCGCGGAGATCGATTCGTACCTGCACGTCGCACGCCGCTCGGGGCTTCCCTTCACCGACGCCCTGGCCGACCGGTACGTCGCCGAGCACCGCCAGAGCGCCCGCCTGGTCGGCCTCGACCCCGCCGGCGTCCCCGCCTCCACCGCCGAACTCGCCGCGTACTTCGAGAAGGTGCGGCCCGCACTCGCCGTGGGCGCCGACGCCCGCGCCGTCGACGACTTCCTGCAACGCCCCCCGACGCACCCCCTGCTCGTCCCGGCGCGCGCCCTGCTGTGGCGGCGCGTGGCCGATCTCGCGTACGCCTCGTTGCCGCCGTACGCCCACGAGTTGTACGGCAGGCCCGCCCCACCGCCCGCCACCGTCACGCGCCGCCTGGTCCTCACCGGCACCGTCCTGCGCCGCATCCCCGACCGTGTGCGCTGGCAACTTCCGCCCAAGCACGTCCTGCGCGCCATGGCCCGCCTCGGCCCCGGCAGCCGCCCGGCACCGTACAAACTCGACAGACGGAACGCCATACTGGACGGGCCGGGGAGGGCGCAGCGAAACAACGGGGGCGACAGCACGAGATGGCGGACACCAGGCTGATCCAGAGCCGCTACCGACTCCTGGATCTGATCGGGCGCGGCGGTATGGGCGAGGTGTGGCGGGCGCGTGACGAGTCGCTCGGCCGCCAGGTCGCCGTCAAGTGCCTCAAGCCGATGGGGCCCCAGCACGACCAGTCCTTCACGCGCGTGCTGCGCGAGCGCTTCCGGCGCGAGGCGCGCGTGGCCGCGGCGCTCCAGCACCGCGGCGTCACCGTCGTCCACGACTTCGGCGAGTACGAGGGCGTCCTGTACCTGGTGATGGAGCTCCTCGAAGGACGCAATCTCAGCCAGCTCCTGGAGGACAACAAACAGCATCCCCTGCCCGTCGCCGACGTCGTCGAGATCGCCGACCAGGTCGCCGCCGCCCTCGCCTACACCCATGAACAGGGCATCGTGCACCGGGACCTGAAGCCCGCGAACATCATGCGGCTCGCCGACGGCACAGTGAAGATCTGCGACTTCGGCATAGCCAGGCTCGGCGCCGACATCGGCTTCACCTCCCGCCTGACCGGTACGGGCATCGCGATGGGCACCCCGCACTACATGTCGCCCGAGCAGATCAGCGGCGACCCCGTCGACCAGCGCAGCGACCTGTACTCCTTCGGGTGCGTGCTCTACGAAATCGCCACCGGCGCCCCGCCGTTCGACCTGGAGGACGCCTGGGCGGTCCTCGTCGGGCACCGCGACACCGCGCCCGAGCCGCCGCGCAGGCGCCGCGGCGAACTGCCCGCCTACTTCGACCGGATCGTCCTCGACCTGCTCGCCAAGGAGCCGGGCGACCGGCCGCACGACGCACGGGAGTTGGGCCGCCGCATCGCCACCGGCCGCACCTCGTCCACGTACGTGCCCACCGTCGCCACGCCTCCCGTGCGCCCGGTGCGCGGTCCCGAACCGCTGCCGTCCCACGAGCCGCGCCTGCCCGCCTGGACCCGCGGCATGACCACCGGGCACAAGGCCAGCGGCGCGTCCGTGCTGCGCGCCACCCCGCCCGACGCGGCGGCGGGCCTGACCGGCGAGTGGATCCCCCGCACCGACGCGCGCCGCGCCGCCGCGCCCCGCGGGGCCGAACGGCCCACCCCGCCACCGGAAGTGGTCGCCACCCTCACCAGCAGGCACAACGCGGGGCTGAGCCTGGGGCGGCTCGGGCGGTGGGCCGAGGCGGGCGAGGTGCACCGCGCGGTCGCCGCCGAGCGCGAGCACGCCCTCGGCCCCGACCACCCCGACACGCTCGCCAGCCGCTACGAGGTCGGCTTCACGCTCAGCCGCACGGGCCGCGCCGCCGACGCCCTGCGCGAGTACGGCCGCGTCGCCCAGGGCCGCGAGCGCACGCTCGGCCCCGAGCACCCGGAGACGCTCGCCGCCCGCCAGGAGATGGCGTACGTGCTCGGCCAGCTCGGTCGGCACTTCGAGGCCCACCAGACGTACACCTCGGTGCTCGCCGTCCGTGAGCGCACCGCGGGCCCCGACCACCCGGACACGCTGCGCTGCCGCCACAACCTCGCCTACAACCTGAGCCGCCTCGGCCGCCTGGAGGACTCCTACCGGCTCGCGGAGGAGGTGGCGGCGGCCCGCGCGCGGGTCCTCGGCGCGACGCACCCCGACACGCTCGTCACGCGGTACGAAGTCGCCTACGCGCTCGGGCAGTTGGGGCGCTGGCCCGAGGCTCTGCAGACCTACCGCGAAGTCGCCGACGCGCGGGCACGGGCGCTCGGCGCGGACCACCCCGACACCCTCGCGGCCCGCTACGAGGTCGGCATCAGCCTCGGCAGGCTCGGCCGCAGCGGGGAGGCCCTGGAGCTGTACCGCGACCTGATCGAGGACCGCACGCGCGTGAACGGCCCCGCCGACCCCGAGACGCTGCGGGCCCGGCACGGCCTCGGCGTGAACCTCGGGCGGCAGGGCCGCTGGGAGGAGGCCCTCGCGGAGGCGCGGGACGTGTGCGCCATCCGCGAGCGCGTGCTCGGCCCCGACCACCCCGACACGCTGGTGAGCCGCCGCGAGGTCGCCGTCGGCCTCGGCTGGCTCGGCCGCTGGGCCGACGCCCTCACCGAGTACCGCAGGGTCGCCGCGGCCCGCGAACAGGTCCTCGGCGCCGACCACCCCGACGCCCTGGCCAGCCGCAACGACGAGGCGCACTGCCTGGAACAGCTGGGCCGCGGCACGGAGGCGGTCGAGCTGTACCGCAGGGTCGCGGCGCTGCGGCAGCGGCGGGCCGCCGGGGGCCACTGAAGCACCCACCGGGCCGAACCCCCGGGCGGAGCCGGTGACTCAGCGGCCGGTCGAGCCGTCGATCAGCTCGCGGAGGATGTCCGCGTGGCCCGCGTGGCGTCCGGTCTCCTCGATCATGTGGGTCAGGGCCCAGCGGACGCTGGGTGCCGGGCGCCCCGGGCGCGGTCGGGGGACCGGTGCGCCGAGGTCGGCGCAGCCGTCGAGGACGTCGTTCGCGCGCTCGACCGCCGCGCGGTAGCGGGCCACGACAGCGGCCACGCCGTCCGCCGGCGCCGCCTGGAACGTCGCCTGCCAGTCGGTGACGGTGTCCCCGAGGAACAGCGAACGCTCGACGTGGGTCAGGTGGTTGAGCAGGCCGAGCAGGTTCGTGCCCGAGGGCACCGCGGCCGTGCGGACCCGCGGCTCGGGGACGCCGTCCACCTTCGCGGCGACCGAGGCACGGAGGTAGTCGAGGAAGCCGCGCAGGACCTCGGTCTCGCTGCTTCCGGTGCGGGGCGGCGGGGTGTCGGGGCGCCGGCGGGGGCGCGTGGTGCCGGTCATGGGTGGTCGCCTTCCTTCGGCGGGAGCTGTCACTTCAGTGGGATGTCGTGTCAGTGGGAGGGCGCGTCAGCGGGGCCGTCAGGCGGTGCGGCGGACGAGGAGGACGTGGTCGGTGACCTCGGCGGTGCTCCCGTCCGGTCCCGTCGCCGTGCGGCGAGGTGTCCCGGCCCGCTCGACCGTCCAGGACGCCGGGTCGAGGCCGATGCCCGCGGCGACCTCCCGCGGGCCCGGGTAGCGGGTCCCGGGATCCTGGTCCCACGACCACGGCGCGGCCGAGCCGTGGTCGACGACCAGCAGCCGCCCGCCCGGCCGCAGCGCGTGCGCGGCCGAGCGCAGGACGGCCGACCGGTCCAGGTCCCAAGGGGTGTGCAGGTAATGGGCGTTGATCAGGTCGAAGCCGCCGGACGGGAAGGACGCGTGCAGGTCGTGCCGTACGACGGTGATCCGCTCGCCCAGACCGTGCGCGCGGGCGAGAGCGGTGAGCCGCTCGACCGCCACGCCCGAGATGTCGGTGGCGGTGACCCGCCACCCCTGTCCGGCGAGCCACAGGGCGTCACCGCCTTCGCCGCAGCCGAGGTCCAGCGCGTCGCCGGGCGCCAGGCCCGTCACCGTCTCGACCGTCTCGGTCAGGCGGGCGTTCGGCCGGGGGCTGTCGGCCGCGGGGCGCCCCGCGTACACGTCGTCCCAGAACGCGACCGCATCAGTGGTGCTCATCAAGTCTCCTCGTGTCGATGGTGCGTCGATGGGGTGCGAGTCTTGCCGGGGCCACCACGACCTGGCACGGAATCTTGCGGTAACCGCAAGATGGGCCCCATGGACCCCACGACGGACGACGACGTACTCGACGCGGTGGGCCCGCGGCTGCGCGCCCTGCGCCGTGACCGCGGCATCACCCTCGCCGACCTCGCGGCGACGACAGGCGTGTCGGAGAGCACGCTGTCCCGCCTGGAGAGCGGACTGCGCCGCCCGAGCCTGGAACTGCTGCTGCCGCTGGCCCGCATCTACGACGTACCGCTGGACGACCTCGTCGGCGCCCCGCGCACCGGCGACCCCCGGATCCACCTCAAGCCGATCCGACGGCACGGCATGACCTTCGTACCCCTGTCCCGGCGGCCCGGCGGGGTGCACGCCTTCAAGATGCTCATCCCCGCCCGGCCCAAGCCCCTCGAACCGACCCCGCAGACCCACGAGGGCTTCGAGTGGCTCTACGTCCTCGCAGGCCGCCTGCGGCTCGTGACCGGCGACCGAGAACTGGTGCTGCCACCCGGTCAGGCGGCCGAGTTCGACACGTCCCTGCCGCACTGGCTGGGCAGCGCCGACGGCGGCGCGGTCGAGCTGCTCATCCTGTTCGGCCCGCAGGGGCTGCGCGCACACGTGCGCACCGACCCCGGGCGGCCGTCGAGTTCAAAGCCTCCCGGCTCCGGGCCACCGTGCTAGGAAGAGGCATGCCTGATCGTGATGCGTACGACGCCGTCATCGTCGGCGGTGGTCACAACGGTCTTGTCGCCGCCGCCTATCTCGCCCGCGCCGGACGGTCCGTGCTGCTCCTCGAGCGGCTCCCCGGCACCGGCGGCGCCGCCGTCTCCTCCCGGCCCTTCGCCGGGGTCGACGCGCGGCTCTCCCGCTACTCGTACCTGGTCAGCCTCCTCCCCAAGAAGATCGTCCGGGATCTCGACCTGGACTTCAGGGTGCGCACCCGCACCGTCTCCTCCTACACGCCCACCGAACGCGAAGGACGACCCACCGGCCTGCTCGTCGGCGGCGGCGAGGCCCGCACCCGGCAGGCCTTCGCCAAGCTCACCGGCGACCACCGCGCCTACGAGGCGTGGCGTGCCTTCTACGCCATGACGGGACAGGTCGCGCGCCGCGTCTTCCCCACCCTGACCGAACCCCTGCCCACCCGCACCGAACTGCGCGCCCGCGTCGACGACGACACCGCCTGGCGCACCCTCTTCGAGGAGCCGATCGGCGCCGCCGTCGAGGAGCGCTTCGACGACGACCTGGTGCGCGGCGTCGTCCTGACCGACGCGCTCATCGGCACGTTCGCCGACGCCAACGACCCGTCCCTGCGCCAGAACCGCTGCTTCCTCTACCACGTCATCGGCGGCGGCACCGGCGACTGGAACGTGCCCGTCGGCGGCATGGGCGCCCTCACCTCGGCCATCGCCGACGCCGCGCGGGCGGCGGGCGCCACCCTGCGCACCGGGTGCGAGGCCACGCGGATCGCCACCGACGGGCGGCGCGCCGAGGTGACGTACGCGTCGCGGGACGGCGAGCGCACCGTCGCCGCGGACCACGTCCTGGTCAACGCCTCGCCGCAGGCCCTCGCCGCGCTGCTCGGCGACGCGCCGCCCCCGCCCGCCGAAGGCGCACAGCTGAAGGTCAACATGCTGCTCAAGCGGTTGCCGAGGCTGCGCGACACCTCCGTCGACCCGCGCGAGGCCTTCGCCGGGACCTTCCACATCGCCGAGGGGTACGAGGAGTTGGCGACCGCGTACGCCCAGGCGGCCGCCGGGTCGCTGCCCTCCGCGCCGCCATCGGAGATCTACTGCCACTCGCTCACCGACCCGACGATCCTCGCCCCCGACCTGGTGGAGCGCGGCTACCAGACCCTCACGCTCTTCGGACTGCACACCCCCGCACGGCTGTTCGTCCGCGACAACGACGCCGCCCGCGCCGAACTCCTGAAGTCCACCCTCGCCCAGCTCGACGCGCACCTCGCCGAGCCGATCGCCGACTGCCTGGCCCTCGACGCCGAGGGCCGCCCCTGCGTCGAGGCGAGGACCCCGCTCGACCTGGAGCGGGACCTGCGGCTGCCCGGCGGCAACATCTTCCACCGCGACCTCGCCTTCCCCTACGCGCAGGAGGACACCGGGCGTTGGGGCGTGGAGACCCGGCACGCGAACGTCCTGCTGTGCGGGGCGGGAGCCGTGCGCGGCGGCGGGGTCAGCGGCATCCCGGGGCACAACGCGGCCATGGCCGCGCTGGGGGTTTAGCCGCTGGTGTACGGTCGGATGCCGATCACCGGCGCGCGTCACGAGAGGAGGGGTGCCACGATGGCCTCCCGCACTCCTGGAACTCCCCGTGCCTCGCGCCGGGGGAGCGGCACGCCGACCTTCACCGAGCAGGCCCGCCGCAGTCAGCTCGTCGAGTGCACGATCGACATGATCGCCACCAAGGGCTACCCGGCGACGTCCCTCGCGGCCATCGCCGAGCAGGCGGGCCTGTCCAAGGCCGCGGTCCTCTACCACTTCTCGTCCAAGGACAACCTGACCCGGGCCACGCTGTCGCACGTCCTGGAGCAGTTCACCGCGTACGTGAACGAGAAGGTGGCCGCCGAGGCCGACCCGCGCGCGGCCGTCGTCGCCTACGTCCACGCGATGGTCGGCTACCAGCGGGACAACCGCCGTCACGTGCGCGTGATCACCGAGATGCTCCTCGACGACGCGGAGGGCACGCGCCTGAAGAACCCCGGCGGCCATGACACGGCGGGGCGCTGGAGCGCCCTCGCCGATCTCCTCGCCGCGGGTCAACGGGCGGGCCAGTTCCGTGAGTTCGACCCGCCGACGATCGCCCTCGCGGTCGGCGGCGCGATCGACGGGGTGATCGGCCAGTGGCTCGCCCACCCGGAGCTGGACCTGGACGCGGCGGCGGACGAGCTGGAGAGGTTCACGCTGTACGCGATCGAGAAGCGCGGCTGAGGCGCATCCGCACGGCACGGCGGAGTGCCGATCCGGACTTCGTGCGACTCCGGTGGTGGCCACGGGGGCGGGCGTTCTGGTCGCGCACGTGGTCGAACGCCCGGCCGTGCACATCCCCTTGAGGGGCATGACCCGGATACGCCAGAAACCCGCCACGGGATGATCTTGGTTGGCTGAGTCCCTCGCCCGTCACTCGTACGGACCGGTGTCGTTGGTGGTGCCGTCGCTACGCGGCGTGTCGCAGGAGTGCGGCTCGACGACAGATCGCCCGGCCCGGAAGAACGAGTTCAGGGGCCCGGGGATCACCGGGCATAGTCCGTACGGACCTGGAAGACCCCGAACTCGACTACTGCTCACGTGTGGGACGTCTTCTTCCGCTCATCGGCAGAGAGCGTTTCCGTGAAGTGGCCGTCGATGTGGCATGAAAGTGACCGGCTGTCGGTGATGAAGGACGTGATGAGACGGGTGACGGCGTCGGGTCGTTCGAGGAGCATCATGTGGTCGCAGTCGGCGATCGTCACAAAGTCGCTGCCGTCGATGGTCGAGGCGAAGGCGCGTTGCAGGTCGGGGGTGGTGAGGGTGTCGTGTTCGCCGGCGAAGACCAGGGTGGGTACGCCGGTCAGGCCGCCCGTGAGGGCGGTGCGGGTGCCGAGGGCGCGCTCCAGCAGGTAGGGAGCGTGCGGTTGGTGGGCGGTCTTGAGCAGTGAGCGCCGGAAGTAGCGCAGGGCGAGTTCCCGGCGATGGACGTGCCGGCTCTCGTCCAGGCAGAACATCTCCGCGGTGACCCGGGTGACGAAGCCCTCCGCGTCGCCGGCGCGCAGCAGCGCTCCGGCTTGCCTGTACCGCGTGAAGGGGGCCTCGGAGAGGTAGGCGGGGACGCCTCCGAGCAGCAGGCGGGCGCAGCGCTCCGGGTGACGTTGCGCGTACCGGTAGGCGAGGACCGCGCCGTAGGAGTAGCCGTAGAGGTTGATGCGCGGCAGGCGCAGGTCGTCGACGATGGCGTCGAGCGCCGCGTCGAGGATCTCCACGGTGTGCTCGGGTCTCGGCAGGTCGGAGTCGCCGGAGCCGGGCAGATCGGCGGTCACCAGGCCGGCCACGCCGGTGAGGGCGTCCTCCAACTGCGGCCAGTCGTACATGCCCTGGAAGGCGCCGCCCAGCGCGATCAGGGGCTCGGCTTGTGACGTGGCCGGCCGCAGCGACCGATAGGTGTAGGCCAGTCCGTCCACGGACAGGGTGCGAACAGACTCCATGAACAGGGGTCCCTCTCGGTCAGTGCCGGGTGAAAACGAGTACGGCGTTGTGGCCGCCGAAGCCGAGCGAGGACGAGGCCGCGGATTCCAGCCGTGCGGGGCGGGCGGTTTCGGCCACCACCTCGACGGGCACTCTCGGGTCCTGTACGTCCAGGTTCACTGTCGGTGGGACCAGTTGCTCCTCCAGGGCGAGGGCGGTCAGGGCGGCCTCGATGCCGCCGGCGGCGCCCAGGGCGTGGCCGGTCATGGCCTTGGTGGAGGTGACGAGCGGGCGGTCGCCGAAGACGCGATACAGAGCGGCGCTTTCGACCAGGTCGTTCATGACGGTCGAGGTGCCGTGGGCGTTGACGTGCCCGATGTCCGTGGCGGTGGCGCCGGCATCGGCCAGCGCGACCCGCAGCGCCCGCTCGATGCCTGCCCCCTCCTCGTCGCTGGCCACGGGGGAAAAGGCGTCGTTGGACGACCCGTACCCGGCCAGGTGGGCCCGGACGGTGGCGCCGTGGGCCCGGGCGTGTTCCGGGCGCTCCAGCACCAGCATCCCGGCACCCTCTCCGACGACGAAGCCGTCCCGGGCGACATCGAACGGCCGACAGGCGGCCGCGGGGTCGTCCACCCGGGTGGACAGTGCCCGCAACCGGCAGGTGCTGGCGAACAGCAGCCGCGAGCGCAGGGCTTCCGCCCCGCCGGCGACAGCGATGTCGCAGCGACCGGCGCGCAACCAGCCCAACGCGGTACCGATCGCGTCGGTGCCCGAGGCGCAGGCCGTGCTGACCGCCAGGCTCGGCCCGCGGGCGCCGAGGTCCTGGCAGACACTGCCGGCGGCGTTGTTGTTGACGCTCAGCGGCGCGACTTTCGGCGAGACCTTGCGAGGTCCCCGCCGGTCGAGGACGGCCTGCTGCTGGTCGTAGTAGTGCAGGCCGCCGTGGGCCGTGCCGACCACCACCGCGACGCGGGAACCGTCCCAGGTGGTCGGGTCGAGTCCCGCGTCGGCCACGGCCTGCCGGGCCGCGACCACCGCCAGCTGGGCGAACCGATCCATGAGCAACGTGTCCCGGCCCAGCTCCGCCTCCAGGTCGAGTCCCTCGACGGTGTACATGAAGTCACAGGGCAGGCCCTGCAGCCCCTCCAGCGTGCGTACCCCCCGGGGAGCGCCGGCGGAAGTGATCTCGTTCCAGGTCTTCTTGGCATCGCTGCCCGCGGCGGTCACCAGGCCGAGCCCTGTCACTGCGGCCGCGCCGTGCTCCGTCCCGGGCATCACGACACCGCTGACTTTTGGCGCACGACGTCCACCAGCTGCCCCACGGTGCTGCGGGACGTCAGGTTGACGTCCTCCAGGTCGATGTGCAGTTCGTCCTCGAGTACCAGCCGCAACTCCTCCAGCGCGAGGGAGTCGATGCGCAGTCGGTGCAGCGGCACATCAGGAAGCACGGAGTCGGGTGACAGCTTGTACATCCTGATCAGCAGGTCGGTGACGTGGTCCGCGGTATTCAGCAACTGTTGCCCCTTGCTCGGCGGTGACGAAGGCTTTCGTCAGATAACGTCGGCCCCCTCGCCAGGTGGCGTCGAACGGGCATTGATAATCCTTTCGGATTACCGAACCGCGCACGCGGGTGTGGCTTCATCCGCGGCCGCAAACCAGTTGGGTGACCAGGCGCCCGCCGCGGTGGTGTCCTGTTCGTCGTGTTCCCACAGCTTCCGCGTGACGGTGGAGGGGGAGGGATGCCAGCCCTTCTTCGTGCCCGTGGTGATGACGAGCCGCTTGGCGATGTCGGGCAGGCTCATCTCCTGGTCGCGTAGGTGGAGGGCCATGGACAGCATGGACTCGTCGGTGACGCCCGCGCCGCCGATGGTCTTGTTGTTCGGGATCGCCAGTTCGACCGGCAGCAGCTCAGTCCGCACGCCCAGCTCGCCGTAGGCGTTCCGCAGCGTCATGCACGCGTCCACGCACACGTTCGCCGGGACACGCCTTTCGGCGAGGCCCACCCACAGATACGGCAGCACCAGCTCCACCAGCTGGTCCGGCTTCGCGTGCTCCAGCATCCGCGCCGCCATGTCCATATTTCCCCGCAGCGGCAACCCGCCGCCCGCAGTACCGCAACCGCCGCACGCGGACCCGGTACCGAGGAGCGGCCGGGAACCCGTTTCTGCGGCGTCCGGTGCTGCCTGTCCCGCTTCTGCTTCGACATGGGCAGATCCTTGAAGATCCCAACCAGCCCTGCGACAGACCGCCCTCCGCCCGCGCGACCCCCTCGGAACCGCGAATCGGGGTTCAAGATCAAGCGCTTGGCGTTGATGGCTGCACCGATGTTCAGACGTACCCCGAAGCCGTCGAGGCAGCCCACGCCGACTTCGCCGCCCTCCGGGACGTCGATGACATCCCTCGTCCGCGCCGAACTCGCGTCCGACCCCGAGGCCGGAGGGGCCAGCAAGATCATCCCGTAGCGGGATTCTGGCGTATCTGGGTCATGCCGCCTTGAGTCTCCCCTAAGGGGAGAGACGAGAGTGGGCGGCATGAACGAAAGCGGCACTCTCCGCACCGACACCCTCTGCGCCGACACCCTCCACAGCGGCCCCCTCTACTCGATCGGCGAGCTGGCCCGCCGGACCGGTCTGACGGTCAAGACCATCCGCTTCTACTCGGACTCGGGGATCGTGGCGCCGACGGAGCGCAGCCCGGCCGGCTACCGGCGCTACGGCCCCGAGGCCGCCGCCCGGCTCGACCTCGTGCGGACCCTGCGGGAACTGGGCCTCGACCTGCCCACGATCCGCAGGGTCGTGGACCGGGAGGTCGCGCTGCCCGACGTGGCCGCGGCGCACGCCGAGGCGCTGGACGTCCAGATCCACGCCCTGCGCGTGCGCCGCGCGGTCCTGACCGTGGTGGCCGAGCGAGGCTCCACGCCCGAGGAGCTGGACCTCCTGCACCGGCTGGCCACGCTCTCCGAGGAGGAACGCCGCCGTCTGACGGACGACTTCCTCGCCACGGTCTTCGCGGGCCTGGACGCCCACCCGGCCTTCCCCGCGGTGATCCGCTCGATGACACCGGAGCTGCCCGACCGTCCCGCCGTGGAGCAGATCGAGGCCTGGGTGGAGCTGGCAGGACTGCTCGCGGACCCCGACTTCCGTACAAGCCTGCACTGCATGGCCCAGCAACTGGCCGCAGACCGCGCCCCCGACGACACCACGGGCCTGCCCCGCGTCCTGGCCGATGCCGTCCGCTCCCTGGCCGAACCGGCCCTGAGCGAGGGCATGGAGCCCACCTCCCCCTTGGCGGCCCCGATCGCCGCGGCCCTGGCCGCGCACTACGCCCGCATCGTCGACCGCCCCGACGACGCCCGGCTCCGCCACGACCTGGCAGCCCACCTGACCACGATGAACGACCCCCGCAGGGACCGCTATCTACACCTCTTGGCAACCGCCAACGCCTGGCCCGCCCCGAAGAGCCTGACCCCGGCACTGGACTGGGCGGTACGGGCGCTGCGTGCCCCTTGCGCGGCATGAGCGGCGGACCACGACAGCGACTGCTCGTCGGCTACCGGGACTTGATGGAGCTCCCCGGCTTCCGGCGCATCGCGGCGCTCGGCATGGCATCGAAGCTTCCGTTCGGCATGCTGTCCCTGAGCCTGCTGCTCCTGGTCGGCCGCGACCACGCCTACGGCACCGCGGGCCTGGCCGTGAGCGCCCTGGCGATTGGCCAGGGCGTGACCGCACCGCTGCGCGGGCGGCTCATCGACCGCCACGCCCCGCGCACCGTCCTGCTCTGCTGTCTCGCGGGGCACCTCACAGCCACCGGGCTCCTGATCACGGCGGTGTACGAGGACGGTCCCACACCGGCGGTCCTGGCCCTCGCCGCTGCCTTGGGGGCCACCACCCCTCCTGTCGCTGTCATGATGCGCACGGTCTGGCACCCCTTGACGGACGGCCGGACGCTGGCCACCGCGATGGCCCTGGACTCGGCCATGACCGGTGCCGCTCTCATCACGGGCCCGGTGCTTGCCAGTTGGCTCAGTCTGTCCTTGTCGGCCGCAGCGCCGTTCGTCGTGATTTCCGTGCTGAACACGGGTGTGGTCGCGCTGCTGGTCCGGTCGCCTTCGGTGCGGGCCGGTTCGGGGCAGGCCCCCTCAGCTCATCGGCTCGGCCCTCTGGCCTCCGCACCCCTGCGCCGACTGCTGGCCACCGACCTCCTCTTCGTCACGGCTGTGGCCGCTGTCGACATCGTCCTGCCGATCTATGCCAAGGAGTACGGCGCGACCGCGTACACCGGCCTGTACCTGGCTGCGCTGTCCATCGGCAGCGTCCTGGGGAGCCTTGCCCTGGGAGCGGCCCCGGCCCTGCTGGCCCGCGGCCGCAAGGTGTCCGTGCTGCTCTGCGTCTTCGCGGCGGGGGCGGGCGCGCTGGCGACGGCCACCCTGTTCTCGCCGACGGTGGTTCTCCTGGTCTGTCCGGTGGCCGGTCTCGCGATCGGCGGCACGTTCGGCGCCGTGCGTACGCTCGCCGGAGACCTGGCACCCTCGGGCGGGGTCACCGAGACGATGTCGTGGCTGTCGGGCCTCGACACGGCCGGCGCGGCCCTGGGCGCCGCGGTGTTCACGCAGATCGGCGCCGCGGAGGGCAGCAGGGCGGCGCTCCTGCTGGTGCCGGTGGTCGCTGTCCTGGCGTCGGTCATCGGCTGGAGCTCGCGGCCGCCGAGCCGTGTCGTGTCTCAGCGCCGCGCAAACCCCGGCGCATGTTCCGGGCGGATTCCCACGCCGCCCAAGTAGCCCGTCACCGTCCGCAGCGCGGGGACCGTGCGGAGCATGCGGAGGGGGAGTGGGAGGCGGTCGGCTCTGAGGGTTCCTTCCAGGGCCGGGCGCAGCAGCATCTCGTGTTCGCCCCGCTGCTGGCGCTGGGTCAGGGCCGTAGGGAGGTGGCGGCGCTTCTGGACGCGGGCCAGGTCGCGTACGTCCACACGTCCTCGCCGCAGCGGTGCCGCGAGGATCCGGGCCGCCGCGACCGCGTCCTGGACCGCGAGGTTGACGCCGACGCCGCCGACCGGCGACATGGTGTGCGCGGCGTCGCCGATGCAGAGGAGGCCCTCGGTGTGCCAGCGGGGGAGGCGGTCCATGGTGACCTCCAGGAGTTTCACGTCGTCCCAGGAGCGGATCTCCCGCATCGCCGCGCGGTCCCAGTCGAGCAGGGCGCCGAGCCGGTCGCGGAACCAGTCGACGCCGTGGGACCGGAGCTCAGCGTCCGTGCCCTTCTTGATGAGGTAGGAGGTCTGGTAGTAGTCGCCGCGGTCCATGGTGGCGGCGATCTGGCCGTCACGGATGCTCAGGAAGACACGGCCGTCCTTGAGCCCGTCGCGGGGCGCGGGCACGCGGACCTGCCAGACGTCGATCGGGACGTCGAAGGAGGTGGGGGTGAGGCCCGCCGCCGCGCGGACCGCCGAGTTCCTGCCGTCGCAGGCCACCGTCAGGTCCGCGGAGAGTTGGCCGGGCCTGCCCCTCTCGTCGACGTAGTGGACGCCGGTGATGCGGCCCGTGTCGTCCCTGCGTACGTCGGTCGCCGCCGTCCGCATCCGCAGCGTGAACGACGGCTCTTCGGCCGCCGCGCCCGCGAGGAGGTCGAGGAAGTCCCACTGCGGGACCATCGCGATGTACTTGTGCCGACCCGGGACGTGCCGCAGGTCGCCCGCGACCACGGTGGTGCCCTCGATGTGCATGCGCATGTCCCGCAGCTTGCGGGCGGGCAGGCGCGCGAAGCGTTCGCCGAGGCCGAGTTCGTCGAGCAGGCGCAGGGTCGACGGATGCACGGTGTCGCCGCGGAAGTCGCGCAGGAAGTCGCCGTGCTTCTCCAGGACGGTCACCTCGACGCCCGCTCTCGCGAGGAGCAGGCCGAGCATCATGCCGGCCGGTCCGCCGCCCACCACGCAGCACGTCGTGTGTTCCATGTCGGTTTCCTCCGTCGGTCGAGCCGAACCGCACCACGTGCGGGCTCACTCGCGGCACACTAACCGAGCGGTCAGTCATCTGACCATGCGGTCAGGACGCAAATAACTGACGCTGCATCAGAAAATCTCTTCCCTCGGACAGGGTGCTGCGGCATCCTGCGCCCATGCAGACGGAGTTGAGCAAGAGACTGGGAGTCGAGCACGCCATCTTCGGCTTCACGCCCTTCCCCGCGGTGGCCGCGGCCATCAGCAGGGCGGGCGGGTTCGGGGTGCTCGGCGCGGTCCGCTACACGGTGCCCGACGAACTGGCCAGGGACCTCGACTGGATGCAGGAGCACGTCGGAGGGAAGCCCTACGGGCTCGATGTCGTCATGCCCGCCAAGAAGGTCGAGGGCGTCAGCGAGGCCGACGTCGAGGCGATGATCCCCGAGGGGCACCGGCAGTTCGTCAGAGACACCCTCGCCAAGCACGGCGTGCCCGAACTCGCCGAGGGCGAGGCGTCCGGCTGGCGCATCACCGGCTGGATGGAGCAGGTCGCCCGCAACCAGCTCGACGTCGCCTTCGACTACCCGATCAAACTCCTTGCCAACGCGCTCGGTTCACCCCCGGCCGACGTGATCCGGCGGGCCCACGACAACGACGTCCTCGTCGCCGCCCTCGCGGGCAGCGCACGGCACGCCCGCAAGCACGCGGACGCGGGCATCGACATCGTCGTCGCGCAGGGCTACGAGGCGGGCGGCCACACCGGCGAGATCGCCTCCATGGTGCTCACCCCGGAAGCCGTCGAGGCGGTCGCGCCGCTGCCGGTCCTCGCCGCCGGAGGCATCGGCAGCGGCGAGCAGATCGCGGCCGCGCTCGCGCTCGGCGCGCAGGGCGTCTGGCTCGGCTCCCTGTGGCTCACCACCACGGAGGCCGATCTGCACTCGCCCGCCCTCACACGGAAACTCCTTGCCGCGGGGTCCGGCGACACGGTCCGCTCCCGCGCCCTGACCGGCAAGCCCGCACGCCAGTTGCGTACGCAGTGGACCGACGCGTGGGACGACCCGCAGGGGCCGGGAGCGCTGCCGATGCCGCTGCAGGGGCTCCTGGTCGCCGAGGCCGTCTCACGCATCCAGAAGTACGAGGTGGAGGACCTGCTCGGCACCCCCGTCGGGCAGATCGTCGGCCGGATGAACAGCGAACGCGGCGTCCAGGCCGTCTTCGACGATCTGACCCGCGGCTTCGAGCGGGCCGTCGACCGGGTCAACCGCATCGCGGGAAGGGGAAGTCAGTCGTGAGCGCATCCGCGGGCACATCTGCGAGCACAACCGCGAGCACGCCTCCCAACGGGTTCTGGGCCCAGGCCGCGGCCGACCCGGGCCGTGGCGTCCTCGTCGCGCCCGACGGCGAGGCGTGGACGGCGGGCCGACTGCACGGCGCCGTCAACCAGTTGGTGCACGGGCTGCGGGCCGCGGGCCTGGAGCGCGGCGACGCCTTCGCCGTCGTGCTGCCCAACGGCGTGGAGTTCTTCACCGCGTATCTCGCCGCGTCCCAGGCCGGGTTCTACCTCGTCCCCGTCAACCACCACCTCGTCGGACCCGAGATCGCCTGGATCGTCGCCGACTCCGGCGCCAAGGTCCTGATCGCGCACGAGCGGTTCGCGGACGCGGCCGTCGCGGCGGCCGACGAGGCGGACCTGCCGGTCAGCCACCGGTACGCCGTCGGGGACGTCCGAGGCTTCCGGCCCTACGCTCAACTCCTCGACGGACAGCCCGAGTCCGCCCCCGCCGACCGCACCCTCGGCTGGGTCATGAACTACACCTCGGGCACCACGGGCCGCCCGCGCGGCATCCGCCGCCCCCTGTCCGGCAAGCTCCCCGAGGAGTCCTACCTCGGTGGCTTCCTCGGCATCTTCGGGATCAGGCCCTTCGAAGGCAACGTCCACCTGGTCTGCTCGCCGCTCTACCACACGGCCGTCCTCCAGTTCGCGGGTGCCGCCCTGCACATCGGCCATCCGCTGGTCCTGATGGACAAGTGGACGCCCGAGGAGATGCTCCGCCTCATCGACGCGCACCAGTGCACCCACACGCACATGGTGCCGACGCAGTTCCACCGCCTGCTCGCGCTGCCCGAGCAGACGCGGGCCGCGTACGACGTGTCCTCGATGCGGCACGCCATCCACGGCGCCGCGCCCTGCCCCGACCACGTGAAGCGCGCCATGATCGACTGGTGGGGCGAGTGCGTCGAGGAGTACTACGCGGCCAGCGAGGGCGGCGGCGCGTTCGCCACCGCGCAGGACTGGCTGAAGAAGCCGGGAACGGTCGGAAAGGCCTGGCCCATCAGCGAGTTGGCGGTCTTCGACGACGACGGCAACCGCCTGCCGCCGGGCGAACTCGGCACCGTCTACATGAAGATGTCCACCGGCGGATTCTCGTACCACAAGGACGAGTCGAAGACGAAGAAGAACCGCATCGGCGACTTCTTCACCGTCGGCGACCTCGGGCTGCTCGACGAGGACGGCTATCTCTTCCTGCGCGACCGCAAGATCGACATGATCATCTCGGGCGGGGTCAACATCTACCCCGCCGAGATCGAGTCGGCGCTGCTCACCCACCCCGCGGTCGCCGACGCCGCCGCCTTCGGGATCCCGCACGACGACTGGGGCGAGGAGGTCAAGGCCGTCGTCGAGGTCGCCGAAGGACGGGCCGCCGACGACGCGCTCGCCGCCGAGATCCTCGCCCACTGCGAGAGCAGGCTCGCGGCCTACAAGCGGCCCAAGAGCGTCGACTTCATCGAGGCGATGCCGCGCGACCCCAACGGCAAGCTGTACAAGCGGCGTCTGCGTGAACCCTATTGGGAGGGGCGCGAACGCGCGCTGTGATGCCGCGCGGGAGAGCCGAGGCCGGACCCCTGCCGCGGGGTCCGGCCTCGTCCTCGTGCGGTCCGGTGTCAGCGGCGCTCGCGCGCCCGCACCACCTTCAGCGCGGGATCACCGAGGATGTCCTTCTCGCAGAAGCGCGACGTCACCCAGCGCTCCTTCGCGTAGAGCTTCGTCTGGTCGCTGTAGTGCGGTGAGTTGGGGTTGGACGACTGGGAGTACGTGAGGAGCGTACGGGCCTCGGGGCAGCGTCCTTCGGTCCAGCCGACCGCTTGGAGGTGGCTCGTGCCGTGCGCGACCTCGGTGTAGCCGGCCTTCGCGTCCCAGGTGGCCTCGACCTTGTTCCAGACGCCGAGGGACTCCGTGCCGCCGGAGACCGGGATGCGCTTGCCGCCCCGTACGACGTACTGGTTCTCGCCCAGCGGCGCGTCCAGGGCGATGCCCGCCGAGGTGAGCTCGGTGACCGCGTCGGCCAGCGCCGTACCGAAGCCGGGCAGTGCGGTGTCGAGGGTGTTCGGGGTGCGCACCGGGTCGGCGGCCGAGAAGGGGACCTTCCACAGCTGCGCGTTCGGCACGGCTGCCGTCAGCTTGCGCCAGAAGCGGTCGAAGAGCAGGGCGCCGCGGCTGCCGGTGTCCATCGCGTGGTCCCAGCGGGCCAGGACCGTGCACGCCTTGCCGATGTCAACGGCCTTTCCGTCGCTGCCCGTTGCCGTCCCGCCCGGCAGTGCCGCGCAGGCCTTCGCCGTGTCGTCGGCGGCGAGGTCCGCCGCGGGCACCCGGTTGGCGAACTGCTGCCGCTGGAGGTCCTTGACCGTCAGCTCGCCCCGCTCCGCCATCGCCGCCACGTCCTCGATGCCGCCGCGCGTACGCATCGAGCGCTGCGTGCCGATCGTGCCGAAGATCCGCTCGTACCCGGTGATCGGCCGGTCGGCGTTGGTCAGCCAGGCGCTGTCGTTGGAGTTCTCCGCGTACGGGGCGTCCTTGAGGGTCGGCATCCGTGACGGGCCGAAGATGCCGGGCTGCACCGCGTCCTTGTCGGAGCCGAGCGCGCACGCGCCGCGCGAGCCGTCGAGGACCGCGACGCCCGAGGCCGGATAGGTGACCTTGCCGAGCGCCGTGCTGCAGCGCTCCGCGAGGTCGTCGGTGATCCGCGGGAGCACCTGCGACTGGCTGAGCAGCGAGTGGCCGTGCCGGTCTGCGGCGACGGTGTTGACCCAGGGCAGCCCCTGCGTGTCGCGCAGCGACCTGAGGACGCCCGCGGTGGAGCGGGCCCTGCCGAAGCCGAGGCCGGTGTCGGCGCCGCGCAGGTTCACGGCGTTGGGGTCGTTCAGCGCGTACGCGGTGGTGGCCGACCAGGGGAGCGGCAGCTGGGGGCCGAGGCCGGTGACGACGGGGCCGTAGCGGGTCCACCACTGGGTGCGGGTCACCGGTGGGCCGTCCTTGACCGGCACCGTGACCGTGCGCTTCGTCATCCTGTGTCTCTTGCCGTCGACCAGATAGGCGGTCGGGTCGGCCGGGTCCAGGGTGAGCTGGTGCAGGTTCAGGGGGACGCCGGTCGCGACGGTGTGGCTCCACGCCACGTCGCCGTTGAAGCCGATGTTGACCACGCTCGTGCCGAGCAACGAGCCGCCGGAGACGTTCAGTTCACCGGGGATGGTCTGCTGCGACTGCCAGAAGCGGCGGCCGCCCTGCCAGGGGTAGTGGGGGTTGCCGAGGAGGAGGCCCTTGCCGTTGGCGGTGGTGCTTCCGTTGAAGGCGACGGCGTTGGAGCCCATGTCCGCGTCCTGCGGGGAGAACATCTCGCGGGCGGCCTTCGCGGTGCGCTTCGGGTCGGCCGCGCGGTCGGCTCTCTTCGAGCCGGGAGGCGCGGCCGCCGTGATGCCGTCGATGCCGCGCCCCTGTCCGCCGAGCACCTGCACGGCGAAGCCCTGCCGGGCCACGTCGAGGGCGGTGATCGGGCGCACCCAGTCGGCCTTGGCGCAGGCCGGGTCGGTGATGCGGTTCTGCCTCAGCCAGGCGTTGTAGCCCGCGGCGAAGCCCCGCATGAGCTCCTTGGAGTGGCGGGACGGGCCCGCCGGGGCGGGCAGGTCGAGGAGCTTCTCCACGGTGCGGGCCTCGCGCACGCCGCGGAAGTACAGGTCGCTGCTGAGGTTCGTGGACGCCGAGGAGAGCGCGGAGCCGGGAGGGGCGGTGGGCCCGAAGTGGCGGGAGCGCTCGCCGCGTACGGTCAGATAGCCGTCGGCCAGGGTGCACACCTGGTCGGCGGCCTGCGCCCAGCCGGTGCCGAAGCCGAGGTTCTTGTAGTCCTTGGCGAGGATGTGCGGAATGCCGTACTCGGTGTAGCGGATGGTGGCGTGCAGGCCGCCGCCCGAGGGGCGGGCGTCCCCGCGGGCGTCCTCGGGCGCGGCGCCCGCGCCGGACGACGGGAGCAGGGCCACCGCCGTCAACAGGGCGATTCCCACGGCCGCCGTGCGTCTTGTGCCGATGCGCATCGTGCCTCCCAACTGGAGTTCGGGAAGGAGCGGTTGAGCGTACCAAGCGGTCGGTCACTTTCTCCCGGTCCGGGAGCGGCTCTCTTGACCTCGCCGGTACGCGGGCCGAGGATCACGCCATGACGGGTGTACGTGACAACACGGTCGACGGAGTCCTTGGGCGCAGTGCGCGCCGCACGCCCCGGCGCACGGCGCTGCGCTTCGGCGAGCGGTCCTGGACGTACGAGGAGCTCGACGACGCCGTCTCGCGCGCGGCCGCCGTACTGCGCGGGCACGGCCTCGCCCGCGGCGAGCGCGTCGGTGCCTACGCCCACAACTCCGACGCGTATCTGATCGGCTTCCTCGCCTGCGCGCGGGCGGGCCTGGTCCATGTGCCGGTCAACCAGAACCTGACCGGCGACGACCTCGCGTACATCGTCCGCCAGTCGGGCAGCTCCCTCGTCCTCGCGGACCCGGACATCGCGGGGCGGCTGCCCGAGGAGGTGCCGGTCCTCGCGCTGCGTGACGCGGAAGGCTCGCTGCTGGAGCGGCTCGCCGCCACATCCGCGTACGAGGGCGAAGGCCCCGGCAGCGAGGACCTGGCGCAACTCCTCTACACCTCGGGGACCACGGCCCTGCCCAAAGGCGCGATGCTCACGCACCGGGCGCTCGTCCACGAGTACGTCAGCGCGATCACCGCGCTGGACCTAGAGGAGACGGACAAGCCCGTCCATGCGCTGCCGCTCTACCACTCGGCGCAGATGCACGTCTTCCTCATGCCGTACCTGGCGGTCGGGGCCGAGAACACGATCCTGGACGGGCCCGACGCGGGGCGGATCCTCGACCTGGTCGAGGCCGGCCGCGCCGACAGCCTCTTCGCGCCGCCCACGGTGTGGATCGGCCTCTCGCGCCACCCGGGCTTCGCGACCCGTGACCTCGGGGCGCTGCGCAAGGCGTACTACGGGGCGTCGATCATGCCGGTGCCGGTCCTGGAGCGGCTGCGGTCCCGGCTGCCGGAGCTCGGCTTCTACAACTGCTTTGGGCAGAGCGAGATCGGCCCCCTCGCCACGGTCCTCGGGCCCGACGAGCACGAGGGGCGGATGGACTCCTGCGGGCGGCCCGTCCTGTTCGTCGAGGCACGCGTCGTCGACGAGCACGGCCGGGAGGTGCCCGACGGCACCCGGGGCGAAGTCGTCTACCGCTCACCGCAGTTGTGCGAGGGCTACTGGGACAAGCCCCAGGAGACGGCGGAGGCGTTCCGCGACGGCTGGTTCCACTCCGGCGACCTCGCCGTGCGGGACGCCGAGGGCTATTTCACCGTCGTCGACCGGGTCAAGGACGTCATCAACTCCGGCGGTGTCCTGGTGGCCTCGCGCCAGGTCGAGGACGCGCTGTACGCACACGCGGGCGTCGCCGAGGCCGCGGTGATCGGCCTGCCGGACGAGCGCTGGATCGAGGCGGTGACCGCCGTCGTCGTCCGCAGCGACAAGGACCTCACCGAGGCCGACCTCATCACCCACGCCCGCGAGAAACTGGCCCACTTCAAGGCGCCGAAGCGCGTCGTCTTCGTGGACGAACTCCCGCGCAACGCCAGCGGCAAGATCCTCAAACGCGAGCTGCGCGACCGCCTGGGCACGGCGTGAGGGGCCTCGCGCACGGGCCGCGCGTGGCTCTACGACGCATCTGCCGCGCGGACTACGACGAGATCGCGGCGCTGGCCGAGGAGAGCGCCGAGCTGCACGGCCGCTGGCTGGGAGTCCGCGACAACACGGTGGCCGCCTTCGAGGCGCGCCTGAAGCGTCTTGAGGGGCCCGCGCACGACGGCTTCGTGATCTGCTTGCGCGACACCGGGGCGATCGTCGGCGGCGTCAACATCAACGACATCGTCCGGCGCGGCTTGCGCAGCGGAACCCTGGGCTATGCCGCCTACGCCTCGACGGCCGGACGCGGTTACCTGACCGAAGGCCTGGGGCTCGCGGTCGAGTTCGCCTTCGGGCCGCTGGAACTGCACCGTCTGGAGGCGAACATCCAGCCGGACAACACCGCCTCGCTGAACCTCGTGAAACGCCTCGGCTTCCGGCGCGAGGGCTACTCCCCGGCCTTCCAGTTCATCAACGGCGCGTGGCGCGACCACGAGCGCTGGGCCATCACCGTGGAGGACACCTCGCGCCGCCACGGACCCTGACGGCCACTCACGCGTGGCCGAGGCCGCGGAGGCGGTCCAGGGGATACGGGGTCTGCCTGCTCCCGTGCCGGAGTTCGCGGATGAAGTCCGTCATCACCGCCGCCAGGGGGGCGTGGCGGGTCAGGACCGAGGCGGCCGACTCGGGGATGCCGGTGGGCCGGGCGCCCCGGGCGCAGGCGCGGACGTGAGCCTCGCGGGCGTCTCTCTCGTAGCCGTACAGGTCGGCGGTCAGCCAGTTGACCAGGTAGTTGAGTGTGTAGCAGCGGTCGTACGCGCCGTGGGCCCCGAAGAACGCCGTCTCCTCCGGCGACAGGTCGAACCGGGTGGAGAGCGCCAGGCCGAAGTCCGTGAAGTAGAGGCGGTGGCCGTCCGTCAGGATGTTCTCGAAGTGGGCGTCGAAGTGCAGCAGACCGCGGCTCCTCATGAACGCGGTGCCGGCCTCCAACTCCCGCTCCACCATGGCGCAGGCGCGGTCGACGGCCTCGCCGCCGATGGCCGTCTGTTCACCCAGCCACTGGTGCAGGTTCCGCGGGATGTACTCCAGGAACAGCGCGACGCTCGCCGAGGACCGCTGCAGGGCCTCGATGCGGTGCCGTACCTGCGGGCCGCCGCCCCAGTAGGCGACGGCCCTTTCGACGTCGGCCAGTTCATCGGGCAGGGGAGTCGAGTCCGGCAGCACTCGCCAGTGGTACATCAGGGGGAAGTTCTCGCCTTCCCCCGTGAGGACCCAGTTCGTCGTCATGGTGTGTGCGGCGAGCTCGCGCCAGGCCCCGAACCCCGGCCCGCCGATGCCGTATTGGCAAAAGAGCGGCAGCTCGAACAGGTTCGCCGTCGAGCGCATGCCCTTCGGCTGCCGCTCGGGATCGGTGAGGGGCACCCGCTTCACGAAGACCGGCGTTCCCTCGACATCGAGCAGCGCCGACTTCCCGCCGATGCCGACGCCCGACGGCACGGCCTTGTCCACGAGTTCGCGCAGGGAGTGATCGCTGCGCAGGGACAGGGACGTGGAGACCGAGGCGTGGGCCGTCAGGCGTGCGCTGTGTGACATCGGTGAACCGTACTAGGGCACGTTCTCCCGGGTTAGGAAGGCTTCGGCTTCGGCTTCGGCTTCGGCGGGCTCCGGCGCCGAGCGCGCCGTGCTCTTGGCGATCGCCGCTTCCAGCTGCTTGCGCACGGCGCAGGGCAGCGCGCTGCCCTGCACCGTGCCCACCACGTCCCCGGCCAGCCGGTGCAGCTTGGTGTTGGTGTTCTGCGAGGCCGTCACCAGGACGTCCCACGCCGCTTCGGGGCTCAGGCTGAAGGACGACATCAGGATGCCGCGCGCCAGGTCGATGGTCGGCCGGGTCTGCATGGCCCGCCTCAACTGGGCCACGACGACGGTCAGATCCTCGGTGGGATCCTCGTCCGGCGCCGCCTCGTGGGTGATCGGGCAGGCCAGGTCCTCGCCCCCCTGGCCCGGCGGCACGAACAGGCCGAGGGTGCCGGTCAGTTCGAGCATCCGGTCGACCGCGGGACTGGTGGCGTGGATCGTGACGGTCTTGCCCTGTTTCTTCGCGTCCTGGCGCAGACACAGCAGGAGGTTGAGGCCGGAGCAGTCGCAGAACCCCACCTGGCTCAGGTCGAGTTCGATGCCCGCGGCCGAGCGGCCGAGTGCCAGGCGCAGGTCGGACCGGATCCGCTGGCCGGTGTCGAGGTCCAGCTCGCCTCGCACCGCAACACGCCTCCTGCCGCCGCCCGGCAGCGCGTCGGCGGACGCCGGCGGTCGCGGAAGGGGCACCGACGGGCGCCTGTTCTCGCTGTGCTCGGCTCGCTCTCCCGCGAGGTGCTGCTGAGAGTGCGCGGGCTCCGGCATGGCCTCTCCCTCTCGTCTCTGCCAACCGCCGTTCCTAGGCTGCCTTTCTGCCCTCAGGCACGTCAATCAATACATGAAATGTAGTACGTGTTTTTGAAAACGTGTATGCCCGCCCCTAGGGTTGTCCCATGGATGGAGTGCCCGAGCCACACACCGGATGGACGTTTCTGACCAATCACGCGCGGGTGTTGGCGGCCATCGCCGACAACCACAACGCCCGTATCCGCGAGATCGCCGCGCACTGCCGGCTCACCGAGCGTGCTGTCCAGAAGATCATCGCCGACCTCGAGCAGGACGGTTATCTCTCCCACACACGGGAGGGGCGCACCAACACGTACGAGATCGACCCCAGCAAGGTGCTCCGCCACCCGGCCGAGTCCGGCCTCGCCGTGGCCTCGCTGCTCTCCCTGCTCGCCAGGGACGAGGCCGACCGGAGCACGTCCTCCGGCTCCGGCGGCCGGGAGCACGCCAACACCTGACGGCCCCCGCTCCGCGGTCCCGGCCCGTCAGCCCCGCAGGTCCACGATCCGCTTGAACTTCCCCACCGACCGCTCCAGCGTCTCCGGGTCGACGATCTCGACGCCGACCGAGACCCCGATGCCGTCCTTCACCGCCGCCGCGATCTCCCGGGCCGCCGCCTCGCGCCGCTCGGGCGTGGTGTCCGCGCGTGCCTCGGCCCGCACCGTCAGGGCGTCCATCCGCCCCTCGCGCGTCAGGCGCAGCTGGAAGTGCGGGGCGACGCCCGCCGTGCGCAGCACGATCTCCTCGACCTGGGTGGGGAAGAGGTTGACGCCCCGCAGGATCACCATGTCGTCACTGCGCCCCGTCACCTTCTCCATCCGCCGGAAGATCCGCGCGGTGCCGGGCATCAGGCGCGTCAAGTCCCGTGTCCGGTAACGGATCACGGGCATGGCCTCCTTGGTGAGCGAGGTGAACACCAGCTCGCCGCGCTCGCCGTCCGGCAGCACCTCGCCCGTGATCGGGTCCACGACCTCGGGGAAGAAGTGGTCCTCCCAGATGTGCAGCCCGTCCTTGGTCTCCACGCACTCCTGCGCGACACCGGGGCCGATCACCTCGGAGAGGCCGTATATGTCGACGGCGTCGATCGCGAAGCGCTCCTCGATCTCCCGCCGCATCTCCTCCGTCCACGGCTCCGCGCCGAAGATGCCGACCCGCAGGGACGTCGTGCGGGGATCGACGCGCTGCCGCTCGAACTCCTCCAGGAGCGTGAGCATGTACGACGGGGTGACCATGATGATCTCGGGGCGGAAGTCCTGGATGAGCCGCACCTGACGCGCGGTCATGCCGCCGGACGCGGGGATCACCGTGCAGCCGAGCCGCTCTGCGCCGTAGTGCGCGCCGAGGCCGCCGGTGAACAGGCCGTACCCGTACGCCACATGGACCTTGTCGCCGGCCCTGCCGCCCGCGGCGCGGATCGAGCGCGCGACCACGTCCGCCCATATGGACAGGTCCTGCTCGGTGTACCCGACGACCGTCGGCAGGCCCGTCGTGCCGCTGGAGGCGTGCAGGCGGCGCACCTCGGACTGCTCCACCGCGAACATCCCGAACGGGTAGTTGGCGCGCAGGTCGTCCTTGGTGGTGAACGGGAACCGTGCCAGGTCGGCGAGCGAGCGGCAGTCGTCGGGGCGCAGGCCCGCCTTGTCGAACGCCGCCCGGTAGAACGGGACGTTCTCGTACGCGTGCAGCAGGGTGTCCTGAAGGCGCTCCAGCTGCAGGGCCCCGAGCTCCCTGGGGCCGAGCCGTTCCGCGGCGTCGAGGAATAGCGGCTCACGCGTCATAAGGCATGCTCCCGTCGTGAACGGGCGACCGATCATTCGGTCGTCGATCTTCCGTCGACCTCAGTAATCCAGTCCCGACGATGGGCGTCAAGGGATCGGGCGCAGCGGCTTTGAGCTGGGACGCGGCGGCATGGGCCACCGTCATGGGCGCGGCGGGCGGCCGTTGCCCACGCCTGTTGCGGGATGTGATGATCACCCCCATGCCGACATTCAGCGCGTACGACGGAACGGTGCTCGCCTACCACGAGAAGGGGGAGGGCGAGCCGCTGCTGTGTGTGCCGGGCGGTCCCATGCGCGCCTCCGCCTACCTCGGCGACCTGGGCGGGCTCACCGCGCACCGGCGCCTGATCCTCCTCGATCTGCGCGGGACGGGTGAATCCGCGGTCCCCGAAGACGCGGCGACCTACCGCTGCGACCGGCTCGTGGACGACGTGGAGGCGCTGCGCGAGCACCTGGGGCTCGACGAGGTCGACCTGCTCGGCCATTCGGCGTCCGGCAACATCGCCACGCTGTACGCGGCCCGCCACCCCAAGCGGGTCCGCACGCTCGTCCTGGTCGCCCCGGCCACGCACTCCGTGGGCCTCACGGTCACCGACGAGGACCACCGCGCGGCGGCGGCCCTGCGGGCGGACGAACCCTGGTACCCGGCCGCCGATGCCGCGTTGAAGGAGATCGCCGCGGGGCGTGCGACCGCCGAGGTGTGGGACGCTCTCGCACCGCTCGCCTACGGCCGCTGGGACGCCGAGGCCCAGGCGCACCGGGCGGCGAGCGCCACGGAGAAGAACGCGGAAGCCGCCGCCGTCTTCTACGGGGACGGCGCCTTCGACCCGTCCGCCACGCGCGCCGCCCTGACCGCTCTGAACGCGCCGGTCCTCGTCCTCGCGGGGGAGTGGGACGGCGGCCCGAACCCGGCGCACGCCGAGGAGTTCGCGGGCCTCTTCCCGCGCGGGGTGCGCCAAGTGCAGCCGCGCGGCGGTCACTTCCCCTGGCTGGACGACCCGGAGTGGTTCGTGCGGCGGGTGGCGGGGTTCCTCGCGCAGGACTGACGCGCGCAGGACTGAGCGGCGCGGGGCCCGAGGGGCGGCGGCGCTCGTACGATGGGCGCCTCACCGGCAACCAGCAGGGGGACACTCCGTGCAGCTCTTCCCGACCGCGGCCCGCACCCTGACCGTCGGCGTCGTGACCGCCGCCCTGTTCGCCGGGGGCGGCGCGGCGGTGGCGGCGCCCGCGCGGCCGGCCGCGGCCGGTGCCTCCGCGACCGCGGGGCCGTACGCCCTGCTGCACCCCCTCGCCGGCCTGTCCGCGCAGCGCCTGGCCACCGCCGATCTCGTCGCCGCCGCCAAGTACGGCACGGACAGCCCCATCGACGACCCGGCGCGCGAGAAGCAGGTCCTGGACGCCGTGGCCCTGCAGGCGCGGGAGCTGGGCGCCGACCCGGCGGCGACCGTGCGGATCTTCCGCGATCAGATCGAGGCCAACAAGGTCGTCCAGCGGGGGCTGTTCCGCCGCTGGGACGCCGACCCGTCCCAGGCCCCGACGCGACGGCCCGACCTCGCCGAGGTCCGCAAGGAGATCAACCGGATCAACACGGAGCTGGTGCGGGGCATCGCCGCGTCCCCGCAGGCGCGGACCGCCCCGTACTGCGGGGGTGTGCTCACCGCGGCGGCCGTGCGCGTCCGGCACGAGGAGCGGCTCGACGCCCTGCACTCCGTCGCGCTGGGCCGTACGCTGCGGTCAGTCTGCGCGGGCTGACTCCCGGGGCTCGTCGCGCGGGCCGCGGTAGGCGAACCAGGGCAGGAAGAACTGGGTGGCGGGGCCGACCGCGAGCGCGTACAGGACGGTCCCGACGCCCACGGTCCCGCCGAGCAGCCAGCCCAGGGCGAGCACGGTGATCTCGATGAGGGTGCGGACCTGCCGGATCGAACGGCCGGTCAGCGCGGCCGCGCCGGTCATCAGCCCGTCGCGGGGCCCGGGACCGAAGCGGGCGCCCACATAGACGGCCACGGACAGCGCGTTGAGGAGCACCCCGCCGACCAGCAGCCCGATCCGGACCGGCAGGGCGAGGCCCTCGGGGACGACGAGCAGGCCGAGGTCGGAGGAGACGGCGAGGACGACGATGTTGGCGACGGTGCCGAGCGTCGGCCGCTGCCTGAGCGGTATCCACAGCAGCAGGACGAGCGCCCCGAGCACGGCGCTGATCGTGCCGAAGCTGAGGGGCGTCCGCAGCTCCAGGCCCTCGTACAGGACGGCCCACGGGTTCACGCCCAGCGCGGCACGGACCATGAGCGAGACGCTGAACCCGAACAGGGCGAGGCCCAGGAGGAGTTGGGGCAGGCGTCTCAAGGGGCGCTCGTGGAAGGGGACGTACGAGATGTCCTGCCGCATGCCTGATGGCCTCCGAGAAGTGTGGTGCGGTTCCGGGTGGGAAGCGCGGTGTGACGCCTTGAAGGCCACTGGCGTGCCTTCAAGGCCAGTGAGGCCACTCTGTAGAGTCATTGGCCCGGAAAGAACGGCCAATGTGAGGAGAATGGTGTGGTCGAGGGGGGTGCGGCGCATGTGGACGCGGGCCGGACACTGGGCAGTCGGCAGCTCGCCGCGATGCTGCCCGACCCGGCCGGCGCACGGCCCGCCTACCGCCGCCTCGCCCGGGCCATCGGCGAGCTGATCCTCGACGGACGCGTCGCCCTGCACGTCCGCCTCCCGGCAGAACGCGAGCTGGCCGCCGCGCTCGGCACCAGCAGGACCACCGTCACCGCCGTCTACGACCTGCTGCGCGCGAGCGGTTACGCGCACAGCCGCCAGGGCGCCGGCACCTGGACGGCCCTGCCCGAGGGCCGCGCCCCCAGCGGCGTCCGTCGGCTCCTCGCCGCGGAGGACACCGAGATCGACCTGGCCCGAGCGGCTCCCGGGCTACCGGAGCGGACGCTCACCGACGCCCTCGCACGGATCGCGCCGCGCCTGTCCGAGCACGCGCACACGCCGGGCTACCACCCCTACGGACTGCCGGAACTCCGCGCCGCCGTCGCCGAGCGGTTCACCCGGCGGGGCCTGACCACCGTGCCCGAGCAGATCCTCGTGACCTCCGGCGCGCAGCACGCGCTGACCCTGCTCCTGGGGCTGCTGTGCCGCCCCGGCGACCGCGTCATGGCCGAGAACCCGTCCTACCCGAACGCCCTGGAGGCCGTGCGCCGCGCCGGGCTGCGCACGGTGTCCGTGCCGGTGACCGACACCGGCTGGGACGTCGGCATCGTCGAGTCGGCCTTCCGCCAAGCCGTGCCCCGACTCGCCTTCCTGATCCCGGACTTCCACAACCCGACCGGCCACCTCATGCCCGAGTCCGCGCGGGGCCGGGTGCTGCGCGCGGCCCAGCACTCCGGCGGCTGGCTCGTCGTCGACGAGACCCTCGCCGAGCTCGCCCTCGACGTGCCCGCGCCGCCGCCCTTCGCCGCCCACGCGGAGCCGGGATCGGGCGGCCAGGTCGTCACCGTCGGCTCGATGAGCAAGACCCACTGGGCGGGCCTGCGCATCGGCTGGCTGCGCGCCCCGGCCCGGCTCGTCACCGAACTCGCGGGCCAGCGCGTCGCCACCGACATGGGCGGCTCGGTCCTCGACCAGCTGCTCGCCCTCGACCTCCTGGGGAGCGCCGACGAACTCCTTCCGCCGCGCCGGGAGCGGCTGCGCGAGCAGCGTGCCGCGCTGGCCGCCGCCC
Organism: Streptomyces sp. NPDC025651; assembly: GCF_055558735.1. Classification (NCBI taxonomy): domain Bacteria; kingdom Bacillati; phylum Actinomycetota; class Actinomycetes; order Kitasatosporales; family Streptomycetaceae; genus Streptomyces; species Streptomyces sp. NPDC025651. Next base: position 525,129 of record NZ_JBVHLZ010000006.1, on the reverse strand, counting down.
TGACCGAGCACGTCCCGCGGTGGAGCTGGCAACTGCCGCCCGGCGGCCTGTCGTTCTGGGTGGACCTGGGCGAGCCCGTCGCCTCCGCCCTTGCCGACCGGGTACGGGACGACGGCGTACGGATCGAGAGCGGATCCCGTTTCGCCACCGACCCGGGCGTCTTCGAGCAGCGCCTCCGCATCCCGTACACCGCGCCGCCCGACGTCCTGCGCGAGGCGGTCCGCCGCATGGCCGCCGCACTCGCCGCGGGCCTCACGCCGCCGTCCGGCACGAGCCGCCCGCACTGGGTGGCGTGAGGCAGGCCGCGGCGGGGGACGGGGCGGTCGGCCTCCTAGCCCCGGGCCGCCACCGTCTTCGCCCAGCGGTAGTCCGCCTTGCCGCTCGGTGAGCGCTGGATGTGGTCGGTGAGGACCAGGGCGCGGGGGATCTTGTAGCCGGCGAGCAGGGCCCTGCAGTGCGTCTGGATCGCTTCGAGGTCCAACGCGGGGGCTTCGGGGCGCAGTTGGACGACCGCGGCCACGCGGTTGCCCCAGCGCTCGTCGGGTACTCCGGCGACCAGCGCGTCGTACACGTCCGGATGGGACTTGAGTGCCTGCTCGACCTCCTCCGGATACACCTTCTCGCCACCCGTGTTGATGCACTGCGAGCCGCGGCCGAGCACCGTGACGATGCCGTCCTCGTCGACCGTCGCCATGTCGCCCAGCAGCACCCAGCGCTCGTCGCCCTTCTGGAAGAAGGTCTCGGCGGTCTTCGCCGGGTCGTTGTAGTAGCCGAGCGGCACGTGGCCGCGCTGGGCGAGACGGCCCACCTCGCCGACCGCGACCGGCTCGTGCGTCACGACGTCCACCACCTGCGTCCGTTCGTTGACCTCCAGGCGGAAGCCCTTCTCCGGGCCCGAGTCGTCCGTCGCCTTGCCGTTGGAGCCCGACTCGGACGAGCCGAAGTTGTTCAGGAGCAGGACGTTCGGGGCGAGCTCCTGGAACTGGGCGCGCACCGTCTCCGACATGATCGCCCCGGACGAGGAGACGCTGAACAGCGACGACAGGTCGGTGCCCCTGAGCGGCCCGTGCAGGGCGTCGATGAGCGGCCTGAGCATCGCGTCGCCGACGAGGGACACGCTGGAGACCTTCTCCCGCTCGATGGTGCGAAGGACCTCCTCGGGGACGTACTTGCGGTGAATGGCCACCCGCTGGCCGTAGTTGAAGGCGATGAAGGACGTGAGCGTGGACGTGCCGTGCATCAGCGGGGGAGTGGGGAAGAAGGTGATGCCGGGGCCGCCCGCCGCGACGCGTTCGGCCAGCTCCTCGGGCCGCTTCACCGGCTCACCCGCGGGTTCGCCGCCGAAGAGCCCCGCGAAGAACAGGTCCTCCTGGCGCCACATGACGCCCTTGGGCATGCCGGTCGTGCCGCCGGTGTAGATGATGAACAGGTCGTCCGCCGAGCGCGGCCCGAAGCCGCGGTCCGGCGAACCCGCCGCCTCCGCGTCCGTGAACGCGACCACGTCGAGAGCGGGCGCCTCGGCGGGCGGCGCGCCCACCCGTATCAGGTGGCGCAGCCTCTCCGTGCGCGGGAGCGCCGCCGCGACCCGCTCGGTGAACTCGGCGTCGAAGACGAGCGCGGCGAGGTCCGCGTCGCGGTAGAGGTAGACCAACTCCTCTTCCACGTAGCGGTAGTTGACGTTGACCGGAACGAGACGCGCCTTGAGGCAGGCGAGGACCGTCTGCAGATACTCGACGCCGTTGTACAGATGCAGGCCCAGGTGCTCGCCGGGCTTCAGGCCGCTGTCGATCAGGTGGTGCGCCACGCGGTTGGCGGCCGCGTCGAGTTCGGCGTAGGTCAGCCTGCGCTCCGCGCCCGTGCCGGGGTGGTCGATGTAGACGAGCGCCTCGCGGTCGGGGACCACGTCGACGACCGACTCGAACAGGTCGGCAAGGTTGTACTCCACCACGCTCCTCCTGACCCCGGCGTCCAGGTGACGTCTCGCTTGGCGGTCATCAGAGCAGAGGCACCTACAAGTGGGAAGGGCCCTCGCACAACAAAACTGACTGACTGTCAGAAAACTCTTGAACTGCCACTCCGCCTACTGCAACCTGTTCCAGGTCCGCAGGCGACAGGCCAGTCGCCCGGTGGCCGTCGATGGAGGGAGCACGGCACATGGGTGGGACGGAACACCTCTCCGTGCGGCGCGAAGGCGCCACACTCATACTCACGCTGAACAGGCCCGAGGCGAAGAACGCCCTCTCGCTGCCGATGCTCGTGGGCCTGTACGACGGGTGGGTCGAGGCCGACGAGGACGACGCGGTCCGCTCCATCGTGCTCACCGGCGCGGGCGGCGCGTTCTGCGCGGGCATGGACCTCAAGGCCCTCGCCGGCAAGGGCATGGAGGGCGAGCGGTACCGGGACCGGCTCAAGGCCGACCCCGATCTGCACTGGAAGGCCATGCTGCGCCACCACCGGCCCCGCAAGCCCGTCATCGCCGCCGTCGAGGGCCCCTGTGTGGCGGGCGGTACGGAGATCCTGCAGGGCACGGACATCCGCGTCGCGGGCGAGTCGGCGACGTTCGGTCTCTTCGAGGTGAAGCGTGGCCTCTTCCCGATCGGCGGCTCGACCGTGCGGCTGCCCCGCCAGATCCCTCGTACGCATGCCCTGGAGATGCTGCTCACCGGGCGGCCCTACACGGCGGCCGAGGCCGCGGCGATCGGTCTCATCGGGCGGGTCGTGCCGGACGGCACGGCGCTGCAGAGCGCGCTTGCCGTCGCCGAGCAGATCAACGCGTGCGGGCCGTTGGCGGTCGAGGCGGTCAAGGCGTCCGTGTACGAGACGGCCGGGATGACGGAGGCCGACGGGCTCGCGGCCGAGCTGAAGCGGGGGTGGCCGGTCTTCGACACGGCCGACGCGAAGGAGGGGGCGCGGGCCTTCGCGGAGAAGAGGGCGCCTGTTTTCCGGCGTGCGTAGGGCGCCCCCGAAAGGGGCGCGGGGAACTGCGCGACCGGCCACGTCGGGCCCGCAGACAACAGACCACCAGTCACTCGGAGTTACTCGGAAACGGAGTCCCAGCCATGACATCCGCTCCCCCACCGGAGGTGCTTCGCGCTCCGCTCGTCGTCGAGTTCCCGTTCACCCGGTCCCTCGGGCCCGTGCAGAGCGCCTTCCTCACCGGGCTGCGCGAGCGCACCGTGCTCGGGGTCAGGACCGGTGACGGGCGCACCCTCGTGCCGCCCGTCGAGTACGACCCCGTGACCGCCGAGGAGATACGCGACCTGGTCGAGGTCGCCACCACCGGCACCGTCACCACCTGGGCCTGGAACCACGAACCCCGCCGCGGCCAGCCCCTGGACACCCCTTTCGCCTGGGTCCTCGTCAAGCTCGACGGGGCCGACACCGCCCTGCTCCACGCCCTCGACGCGCCGGGCCCCGACGCCGTCCGCACCGGCCTGCGCGTCCGTGTCCGCTGGGCCGCCGAGCGCGTCGGCGCCATCACGGACATCGCCTGCTTCGAGCCGTACGAGGGGGAGGCCGAAGGGGGACAACCCGCCCCGCACAGCGGTGAGTTCGACGAGCCCGTGGGCGGCATCGTCGCCACCGCGCGGCTCGACTACACCTACTCGCCGGGCCGTGCCCAGTCCGCCTACATCCACGCCCTCTCCGAGCGGAAGACCGTCGGCGAGCGCTGCCCGTCCTGCCGCAAGGTGTACGTCCCGCCCCGGGGCGCCTGCCCCACCTGTGGTGTCGCCACGGCGGAGCGGGTGGAAGTCGGGCCGCGCGGCACCGTCACCACGTACTGCATCGTCAACATCAAGGCGAAGAATCTCGACATCGAAGTCCCCTACGTCTACGCGCACATCGCCCTCGACGGCGCGGACCTCGCCCTGCACGCGCGCATCGCGGGGATCCCCTACGACCAGGTCCGCATGGGGCTGCGCGTCGAACCGGTGTGGGCCGATCCCTCGTCAGGTGCCCGCTACCCCGACCACTACCGGCCGACGGGCGAGCCCGACGCCGACTACGACACGTACAAGGAGCTGGTGTAGATGACGTCGTCATCGTCCGCCGCGCGGCGGCCCGCACGGGACGTCGCCGTCGTCGCCTTCGGGCAGAGCGACCACCTGCGCTCCACGGACGAGCTCTCCGAGGTCGAGATGCTCATGCCGGTACTGCACGAGGTCCTCGCCGCCACCGGCCTGAAGACCAGCGACATCGGGTTCACCTGCTCGGGGTCCTCGGACTACCTCGCGGGGCGTGCCTTCTCCTTCACCATGGCGCTCGACGGGGTGGGCGCCTGGCCGCCGATCTCCGAGTCGCACGTGGAGATGGACGGCGCCTGGGCGCTGTACGAGGCCTGGGTGAAGCTGCAGACAGGCGAGGCCGACACCGCGCTCGTCTACTCCTACGGGAAGTCCTCGCCCGGCTCGGTGCGCGACGTGCTGACCCGGCAGCTCGACCCGTACTACGTGGCGCCGCTGTGGCCCGACTCCGTGGCGCTCGCCGCCCTCCAGGCCCAGGCGCTCATCGACGCGGGGGAGACCGACGAGCCCGCGCTCGCCGGGGTCGCCCGGCGCAGCCGGACGGACGCGGCGGCCAACTCCCGTGCGCAGCTTCGTGGTTCGGTGCCGCACGGCGACTATCTCGTACGTCCCCTGCGCACCGGCGACTGCCCGCCGATCGGCGACGGGGCCGCCGCCGTGATCCTCGCGGCGGGGGAGCGGGCCGGGGAGCTGTGCGAACGGCCCGCGTGGATCCGGGGCATCGACCACCGCATCGAGGCGCACGGCCTCGGGGTGCGCGACCTCACCGACTCGCCCTCCGCACGCCGTGCCGCCGAGCGGGCCGGGCTCTTCGAACGGCCCGTGGACACCGCCGAGTTGCACGCGCCCTTCACCTCGCAGGAGGTCGTCCTGCGCAAGGCGCTGCGGCTCGGCGACGACGTGGCCGTGAATCCGTCCGGCGGCGCCCTCGCCGCCAACCCCGTGATGGCCGCGGGCCTCATCCGCATCGGCGAGGCCGCCGCCCGCATCCACCGCGGCGCGTCGGACCGGGCCGTCGCCCACGCCACGTCCGGTCCCTGCCTCCAGCAGAACCTGGTCGCCGTCCTGGAAGGAGACGCCCGATGAGCGGTCCGGTGGGCAGTTCGGTGAGCACTTCGGTGGGCAAGGAACCCGTGGCCGTCGTCGGGGTCGGGCAGACCAAGCACGTGGCCGCCCGGCGCGACGTGTCGATCGCGGGCCTCGTCCGTGAGGCAGCCCAACGCGCCCTTGTGGACGCCGAGTTGACGTGGGCCGACATCGACGCCGTCGTCATCGGCAAGGCGCCCGACTTCTTCGAGGGCGTCATGATGCCGGAGCTCTACCTCGCCGACGCGCTCGGCGCCGTCGGCAAACCCATGCTGCGCGTGCACACGGCGGGTTCCGTCGGCGGGTCCACGGCCCTGGTCGCCGCCAACCTCGTCGCGGGCCGCGTCCACGGCACGGTCCTGACGCTCGCCTTCGAAAAGCAGTCGGAATCCAACGCGATGTGGGGCCTCTCGCTGCCCATCCCGTTCCAGCAGCCCCTGCTCGCGGGAGCGGGCGGCTTCTTCGCCCCGCACGTGCGCGCGTACATGCGGCGCACCGGCGCCCCCGACACGGTCGGCTCGCTCGTCGCGTACAAGGACCGCCGCAACGCCCTGAAGAACCCCTACGCGCACCTCCACGAGCAGGACATCACCCTGGAGAAGGTCCAGGCGTCGCCGATGCTGTGGGACCCGATCCGCTACTCGGAGACCTGCCCGTCCTCCGACGGGGCCTGCGCGATGATCCTCACCGACCGTGCGGGCGCGGCCCGTTCGCCGCGGCCGCCCGCCTGGATGCACGGCGGCGCGATGCGCAGCGAGCCGACGCTCTTCGCCGGCAAGGACTTCGTCTCCCCGCAGGCCGGGAAGGACTGCGCGGCCGACGTCTACCGGCAGGCGGGGATCGCCGACCCGCGCCGCGAGATCGACGCCGTCGAGATGTACGTGCCGTTCTCCTGGTACGAGCCGATGTGGCTGGAGAACCTCGGCTTCGCCGCCGAGGGCGAGGGCTGGAAGCTCACCGAGTCCGGCGTGACCGAGCTCGACGGCGACCTCCCGGTCAACATGTCCGGCGGTGTCCTGTCCACCAACCCCATCGGGGCCTCCGGCATGATCCGCTTCGCCGAGGCGGCACTTCAGGTGCGTGGCCAGGCCGGGGAGCACCAAGTGGACGGGGCGCGCAGGGCACTTGGGCACGCCTATGGCGGCGGTTCGCAGTTCTTCTCCATGTGGCTCGTCGGGGCCGAGCCGCCCACCACCTGAAGCGCGCCCGCGAGGGTCCTGCCGTCGCGGCCTGTCCGGCGCCGGAAGCGAAAGCTAGGCTGGCGCCGGACGACGCATTCGGGAGGAGCACGGACGTGGCCGACAGCACCACTCAGCAGCATCCGCTCGCGGGTTGGGACAAGCCGGAGCTCGACCTCAGCAGGGCCGACTGGCGATCGAGCAGCGCGGGGCGCGGGGACGTGGAGATCGCCTTCGTCGAAGGCTTCGTCGCGATGCGCAACGGTGGCCGGCCGGAGGCCCCCTCGCTGATCTTCACCCCGGCGGAGTGGGGAGCCTTCGTCCACGGTGCCCGCGAGGGCGAGTTCGACCTCACCTAGCGGACCTGCCGAAGCGCGCCCCGACGGCCTTTCGGCCCTGCTGATCGCGTGACCTTCGGCCCTCCCCTCGCCGAGGGCGCTGCACAAGGCTGGAGCCATGAGCAGCGAACCGGTCGGCAACGTGAACAGCAGTGGGCCCGTCGTCGCGGCGGTGGACGGTTCGGCCGGCAGCGGCCGCGCCCTGGAGTGGGCGCTTACCGCCGCACGGCTGCGCGGCGTGCCCCTGCGGATCGCGCACGTACGGGCGTACGACGTGCCGCTCGTCGACGGCCCGTTCACGGCCGTCCTGGAGCGGCCCGACGCGGACCCGGTGATCGAGCATGTCCGCGGGTCCCTCGAAGGGCGCGCGGACGTGCCCGACCCGGAGTTCGTCACGGTGGACGGCAGCCCGGGGCGCGAACTGCCGCGGCTCGGCGCCGATGCCGCGCTCCTCGTCCTCGGCTCGCGCGGCAGGGGCGGCTTCGCCAGCCTGCTGCTCGGCTCGAACGGCCTGGCGTGCGCGCGGGAGGCGGCCTGCCCGGTGGTGGTCGTGCCGCGCCCCCGGCGGGACGCGAACGAGGGCGACAGGACCGGCACGGACCAGGACCAGGGGCAGGGCCAGGACCAGGTCCCCAGGGTGGTCCTCGGGCTCTCGGCGCCCGCGCCGGACGAGGGCGCGCTCGCCTTCGCCTTCGCCGAGGCCGCGCGGCGCGGGGCACACCTCCAGGTCGTCGCCGCCTACCCGTGGCCCGTCCTCAGTGCCACGGCCGCCGGTGACTTCGTGGTGAAGGCCGTCGAGGACGCCGAGACGGAGAAGGAGTACGGGGAACTCGCGGGCGGGGTGCTCGCGCCCCACCGGCGCCGTCACCCCGACGTGCCGGTGGACGTGACCCTCGCGTCCGGTGACGCGGCGGGCCACCTCGTCGAGGCCTCGCGCTCCGCGGACCTGGTGGTGGTCGGGCGGCACCGCCGCAGGCCCGCCCCGGGCCGCATGCTGGGCTCGGTCACCAACGCGGTGCTGCTGCACTCCGCCTGCCCGGTGGCGGTGGTGCCGCAGGGGGCGGCCTGAGGGGATCCGGCCGCCGCGGGCCCGTCAGCCCTCGTGGGGCCTGCCGAACTCCTCGATCAGGACGGCGTACTCCTCCCCGCCGTGTCCGGCGGCGATCGCGCGGTCGGCCATCGCCTTGATCAGCTCCGGCAGTTCGGCGTTGACACCCACCGCCCGGCTCTCCTCGATCAGATGCTCCATCGAGCGGACATGGGTCTCCAGGGACGCCACGTCGGCCGCGAAGGAGCCGCTGTCGATCTGCTCGGCATGCCCCGGCAGCCACTCGGCCACCCCGGCGGCCATCTGCCGGGCGAACGGCGCGTACGTCACGGCGTCGACGCCGGCCGTCCGGAGCAGGGCGGTGCCCTGGAGCCAGGCGTTGAGGATGCTCCACATCATGGTGAGACCGGCCGCGTCGTACAGCGACGCGAGGCCGTGGTCCTCGCCGAGGTGGGTGGCGGTGCCGAGCGCGTCGAGCGTCGCCCTGTGCGCGTCGAAGTCGGACTGCGGGCCGCTGTGCAGGATCACCGCCTCGGCGGTCCCGATCGCCGGAGGGACGGCCATGACGGCGCCGTCCAGGTAGCGGGCGCCGCGCCGCTCGGCCCAGCGGGCGGCCGCCCTGGCCTGCGCCGAGTCGCCCGAGGTGAGGTTGATCAGTGTCGTGCCGGCCAGCTCGACGCCGTCCGTGTCGAGCAGGCCGTACACGGCGTCGTAGTCGGTGACGCAGAGGACGGTCAGGGATCCCGGCTGGACCGCGTCGCCGACTGTGGGCGCAAGTCGTGCTCCCTGGGCGACGAGTCGGTCGGCCTTGGCCGCCGTGCGGTTCCACACGGTCGTGGGGTGCCCGGCCTTGAGGAACGCGCCGGCGAGCGCCTGGCCCATCAGCCCGAGGCCGATCACTGAAACGGGTGCTTCGTTCGTGTTGGTCATGGCAGCATCGTCGACGTTCATACCGGTGTGAAGGTCAAGCGAGGTTGCGATGCGGATCGGGGAACTGGCTCGCCGGGCGGGCGTCAACGCCCACCAGTTGCGCTACTACGAGGCCCAGGGGCTGCTGCAGGCGGACCGCGGCGCGAACGGATACCGCGAGTTCGACGAGAGCGCCCTGCTGAGGGTGAAGCAGATCAGGCACCTGCTGGGTGCGGGGCTGTCGTCCGAGGACATCGCGTATGTGTTGCCGTGCGCGGTCGGAGAGGCCCCGCAGCTGCCCGGGTGTCCCGAGCTGCTCGACGCGATGCGGTCGAGGCTGCGGCGCCTGGACGACCAGATGGAGAGCCTGGCCCGCTCGCGCGAGGCCCTTGCCGACTACGTGGACGCGGCCGAGCGCTTCGGCGGCACGAGTTACCCGCCTCTCGACGGTGCCGAGGGTGCGGCGGGCGCCGATCCGGAGCCTGTCCCTCTGTAAGGGCGTGACCTCAATGCAGCACCACGCAGCCCTTGGCGTGGAGAGCCCGCAGCAGTCGCTCGCTGACGCGGACGTCGTTCCAGCGGAGGTCCAGCTTCTCCAGCGCGGGCAGCTCGGCGATCCAGTCCGGCAGTGCGCGTACCTCGTTGGAGCGCAGGTCGACGCGGCGCAGGAGCGGGAGGCCGCGCAAGGCCTCCGGGACGGCCGTGAAGGCGTTCTCGCGCAGTTCCAGTTCGCGCAGCTCGCCCAAGTCGCCGACGGAGTCGGGCAGTTCTTCGAGACGGTTGCCGCGCAGCCACAGCTCGCGCAGCGCGGTGAGGGAGCCGATCGTCGTGGGGAGGCGAGCCAACTCGTTGTCCTGGGCGCGTAGTTCCACGAGTCCGGTCATGGCGCCGAGCGTGTCGGGGAGCGAGGCCAGACGGTTCTCGCCGACGTTCAGGTAAGCGAGCCGGGTGAGGCGGCCGATCGACTCCGGCAGCTCGGTGAGGTCGTTGTCGTGGAGGTAGAGGAAGCGGCTGAGCGCCGGCAGGTCGCCGAGCTCGGCGGGGATCGCGCGCAGTTTGTTGTGCCCGAGGTCCAGGGTGTGCAGGGCCGTGAGCATGCCGATGCGGGCGGGCAGGTGCGTGAGTCCGGTGTCGGCCAGGATCAGGACTTCCAGGTGCGGGTGGTGCCAGGCCTCCTCGGGTACGGCGGTGAGGGCGGCGCGCCAGTAGTCGAGAACGGGGGTGTCGGCCACTGGGACTCCGGGGTTCGGGGGTGCCATTGTGCAGGGGGGCTTCGCCTCGGGGGCTGGTCTGTCCGGATGCGGGTGCGGGTCCGTTCTGGCTGGTCGCGCAGTTCCCCGCGCCCCTACGGGACGCGTCCTGCCCCCGCGCCGATGTGCCCGGAGGGCCACGTACCATGGGCGCATGTCCTTCCTCCGCCGCCGCAGCTCCGCCACTCCCGCGGGCCCGGACTTCGACGTCCTGGCCATGGACCCCGGTGACTGGCCCGGCAATCTCGGCGCGGGCCTGCTGCCCGCCCCCGACGGCAGCTGCCAGGGTGTGTTCCTGCGGTACGACCTGTTCGGCGGCCGCGGCCCCGCGATGATCATCGGCAACCTCCCCGAGGGTTCCCCCGCGCGCGAGACCGCCGAGGGCGAGGTCCCCTTCGAGGTGGCCCAGCTGCTCCTGGCCCTGGAGAACGACGAGGACATCACGGTCGTCTCCACCGAGGACGTGCCGGTGATGCAGGGCGACAACCTCCTCATCGTGCGCCGTCTCAAGCTCTCCGAGAGCCGGATCTCCTGCGTGCAGTTCGACCGCAGCGACAACGTCCTCGTGACCATCGCCGCCTGGGACCGTCCGATCACCGACGACCTGTACGCGCTCCTGAAGCCGCTCCCCGCGGAGCTCTTCCAGCAGGGCTGACCGCTCCGTCGCGCCGTTCCCGGGCCCGGCGCCTCACGCACTTCCGTCCAAGCACTGCCCCGTTCCGTCCAAGGAGCGGGGCGGTTTTGTGTCTTGCCACGGCAGTCATCGGACTTTTAACGTGACCGGTCATGACTCAGGGGATCACGCGAAGAACCACCATGAAGACCGCACTCGGCACCGCGGCCGTTCTGGCGGCGGGAGGTGGGGCGGTCGCCGACGCCGGGTCGGCGGTGGCGGCCCCGGAGGAGCCTGGGCGCGATACATCCGATGAATCGGCGGGGTCCGTGCTCTGGTACGGAGCCCCCGCCGCGGACTGGGAGCGTGAGGCCCTGCCCATCGGCAACGGCGCCCTCGGCGCCATGGTCTTCGGCACCCTCGCCTCCGAGCGGCTCCAGTTCAACGAGAAGACCCTGTGGACCGGCGGCCCCGGCTCCCGCGAGGGATACGACTTCGGGAACTGGCGCGCGCCCCGGCCCGGTGCCCTCGACGCCGTGCGCAAGGAGCTCGACGAGAAGGGCAGGCTCGATCCCGACGCGGTCGCGGCGCGGCTCGGCCAGCCCCGGCGCGGCTACGGCGCCCACCAGACCTTCGGCGACCTCCACATCGACGTGCCCGGCGCCCCGGCCTCGCCCGACGCCTCCTACCGCCGCGCCCTCGACATCGGGCAGGGGCTCGCGACCGTCTCGTACGGCCATGAACAGGTGCGCCACCACCGGGAGTTCTTCGCCTCGTACCCCGACGGAGTGATCGTCGGCCGGCTCTCCGCCGACCGCACGGGGCAGGTCGCCTGTACCTTCCGCTACACCTCGCCCCGCGCCGACTTCACCGCGAGCGCGGACGGGGACCGCGTGACCGTGCGGGGCGAACTCGCCGACAACGCCCTGAAGTTCGAGGCCCAGCTGCGGCTGTCCCACCAGGGCGGCACGCGCGTCGCGCACGGCGACGGCAGCGTCACGGTGACCGGCGCCGACCACGTCTGGTTCGTCCTCGCCGCGGGCACCGACTACGCCGACACCTACCCCGGCTACCGCGGCGAGGACCCGCACGCCGCCGTCACCCGCGCCGTCGACCGGGCGCACGCCGCGGGCCACGAGCGGCTCCGCGCCCGCCATCTGCGCGACCACCGCGCGCTGTTCGGCCGCGTCGCCCTGGACATCGGCCAGGCCCTGCCCGCCGACGTCCCCACGGACCGGCTCCTCAAGGAGTACGGGGGACCGGCGGGGGCCGCGGCCGACCGGGCCCTGGAGGCGCTGTTCTTCCAGTACGGCCGCTACCTGCTCATCGCCTCCTCGCGCGCGGGATCGCTGCCCGCCAACCTCCAGGGCGTGTGGAACAACAGCACGACGCCGCCCTGGTCGGCCGACTACCACACCAACATCAACCTCCAGATGAACTACTGGCTCGCCGAGGCCGCGAACCTTCCCGAGACGACGGCCCCGTACGACCGTTTCGTTCAGGCGCTGATCGCGCCCGGGCGGCGTACGGCCAAGGAGATGTTCGGCAGCCGCGGCTGGGTCGTGCACAACGAGACCAACCCCTACGGCTTCACCGGGGTGCACGACTGGTCGACCGCGTTCTGGTTCCCCGAGGCCGCGGCCTGGCTCACCGCGCAGCTCTACGAGCACTACCGCTTCGGCGGCTCCACGGACTACCTGCGCCGCACCGCCTACCCGGCGATGAAGGGGGCCGCCGAGTTCTGGCTCGACAACCTGCGCTCCGACCCGCGCGACGGCACGCTCGTCGTCACCCCCAGCTACTCGCCCGAGCACGGCGACTTCACCGCGGGCGACGCCATGGCCCAGCAGATCGTCCACGAACTGCTCACCAACACCTTGGAGGCGGCGCGCGTCCTCGGCGACTCGCCGGCCTTCCGCGCCGAGCTGGAGAAGACCCTGGACGGACTGGACCCCGGCCTGCGCATCGGCTCGTGGGGTCAACTCCAGGAGTGGAAGGCCGACGTGGACGATCAGGCCGACGACCATCGGCACGTCTCCCACCTCTACGCCCTGCACCCCGGCCGGCAGATCGAGCCGGGCAGCAAGTGGGCCGAGGCGGCGAAGGTGTCCCTGCGGGCGCGCGGAGACGGCGGCACGGGGTGGTCCAAGGCATGGAAGATCAACTTCTGGGCGCGGCTGCGCGACGGCGACCACGCCCACAGGATGCTCGGCGAACAGCTCAAGTCATCGACCCTGCCGAACCTCTGGGACACGCACCCGCCCTTCCAGATCGACGGCAACTTCGGCGCGACCTCCGGTGTCGTCGAAATGCTCCTGCAGAGCCGGCACGACGCCATCGAGATCCTGCCCGCCCTGCCCGCGAGCTGGCCCGACGGATCGGTGCGCGGGCTGCGGGCGCGCGGCGGGGCGACCGTCGACATCGCCTGGGCGTCGGGCCGCGCCACCCGCGTCGCCCTCAGGGCGTCGCGCACACGTGAACTCACCGTGCGCAGCGACCTGTTCAGCGGCGGGGCGAAGACGTTCAGGGCGCGGGCGGGACAGCGGTACGAGTTCCACTGAGCGAGAGCGGTCCCGGGCCGGAGCCGAGCGTGACGATCTCGTCGGCCGCGGCGATGCCCGACCGCTCGTGCGTGACGAGAAGCGTGGTGCGGCCGCGGGTGGCGTCCAGGATGTCGGCCAGCACCGCGGCCGCGGTCCGCGGGTCGAGGCCCTCGGTGGGTTCGTCCAGGACGAGGACGGGTGGGTCGGCGAGCAACGCGCGGGCCAGGAGCAGGCGTTGGCGCTGGCCGCCCGACATCGCGGCGCCGTCCGCGCCGAGGACGGTGTCCCAGCCGTCGGGCAGGGAGCCGACCCAGTCCAGGAGCCGGGCGCGGCCCGCGGCTTCGCGCAGGTCGACTTCCGACGCGTCGGGGCGGGCCAGGAGCAGGTTGGCGCGGATCGTGGTGTGGAACACGTGCGCGTCCTGCGTGACGCCGGTGATCGCGCGGCGCACGTCGGCGCCCGCGCAGTCGCGCAGTTCGCGCGCCTCGCGCCCGCCGATGCGGATGCTCCCGGACTCGTACGGCACGAACCGCATGAGCGCCGCGATCAGCGTCGACTTCCCGGAGCCGCTGGCGCCGACGAGCACGACCCGGCGGCCCGGCGGCAGGTACAGGCTCACCCCGTCCAAGGCGGCCGGACCGTCCGGGCGGTGACGCACCCGCAGCTCGGTGACGGTGACGCCGAGCGGCTCGTCGAGCGGGAGCGGCGCCGGGTCGGGCGGGTCGGCGACGGGCGGCGGCGTGTCGAGGAGATCCGCCAACCGGTCTGCCGACGCCCGCACGTCGGTGAGCCGGCGGGCGGCGGCGGGCAGCGGGGCGAGGGCCTCGAAGGCGACCAGCGCGAGGACCGCGAGCACGGTCAGGTGCACGGCGGGCAGGGCGCCGGCCGCGTGCGCGCGCAGCGCGAGCCAGGTGACGCCGACCGCCGCCGCGCCCTGCAGCAGCAGGACCACGGCCGTGGCGAGCTGCGTGGTCAGGGCGCCGCGCCGCTCCAGCGCGGCGATCCGGGCGGAGGCACGGCTGGCCCGCTCGGCGGCACGGCCGCGCGCGCCGAACGCGGCGAGGTCGGCCGCGCCCCGCGTCAAGTCCAGGGTGAGCGCGGCCAGTTCGGCCCGTACGGCCTTCTCCGCGGGCCCGGCGCGGCGGGACAGTCGAAACACCAGAGCGGGTACGAGAAGCCCCGCCACGGCCAGGAGCAGCCCGAGCAACAGGCCCGCCTGCGGCAGCAGCGCCGCTGCCGTCGCGGTGGCGGTGGCGGCGACGGCAGCGGCAGCGGCGGCCGGGACCAGGACGCGCAGGAGCAGGTTCTGGGCGGCGTCGACGTCGTCGACGAGACGGGTCAGCAGATCGCCGCCGCGGAAGGCGGGGGTGCCGGCGGGGGCGAGCGGCACCAACGCCTCGTACACCCGGGTACGGAAACCCGCCACGGCCCGCAGCGCACCGTCGTGCCCGAGGAGCCGATCGGCGTAGCGCAGCGTTCCGCGCCCGAGCGCCAGGGCCCGCACGGACACGATCGCCACGCCGACGGAGGCGAGAGGCGGCTGCTCGGCCGCCCGGGTGATGAGCCAGGCGGCGGTGGCCATCAACGCGGCACCGGCGAGTTCGCTCCCGGCCGCGGCGAGCGCGGCGGGCAGCAGCCTGCGCCAGTACGGGAGGAGGTGGCGCAGCAGGCGAAGGGTGGGGCGGGGTGTTCGGGTGGTTCGGGTGGTTCGGGTGAGGAGGGGGAGGGTGCGCTCGGCGGCGGCGGTCAAGGCAACGGCCTTTCCGTGACGGGCGTGTGCGGACGGCGGCGGGCGAGGGGTGGGCGTCCGGGGCGGGACAGCGGAATCGGTTGGGGCGCCACCGGGCCGTTCCGCGCCGGGAGCGCTTCCTCACGCCTCGGCCGGGGCCGGGCGATGCCCGCCTCGCGCACCGTGACGATCCGGTCCGCGTGGGGAAGCAGGCTCGTGCGGTGGGCCACCACGACGGCCGTGCGGCCCCGCATCAGGCGCACCGTGGCGTGCACGACGGCCGCCTCGCTCTCGGGGTCCAGGTGGGCGGTCGGTTCGTCCAGGAGCAGCACCGGGGCGTCCTTGAGGAACGCGCGCGCCAGGGCGACGCGTTGGCGCTGGCCCGCCGAGAGGCCGGCGCCGTGCTCGCCGAGCATCGTGTCGTACGAACACGGCAGCTCCTCGATGAAGCCGTCGGCCCGGGCGGCGCGTGCCGCCTCGCGCACCTCGGCGTCGCTCGCGCCGGGGCGGCCGAGGCGGATGTTGTCCGCCACGGAGGCCGCGAAGAGATGCGGGCGCTGCGGCACCCACGCCACCTGCGCCCGCCACGCGTCGGGGTCGAGGTCCGCGAGGTCGGTGCCGCCGACCGTGACCCGGCCCGACGCGGGTGCCGCGAAGCCGAGCAGCAGCGCGAGGAGCGTGGACTTGCCCGCGCCGCTGGGGCCGACCAGGGCGAGGTGTTCACCGGGGCGGATGGTCAGGGACGCGTCGCGGAGCGCGGGTGTCGCGCGGTCCGGGTACCGGACCGTGACGCCGTCGAGTCGCAGGTGCGCGGTACGGGCGTCCGGCATCGGGGCTCGGTCGGCTCCCTCGTCCTCGTACCCGTCCTCGTACTGGTCCTTGTCCAGGACCGTGAAGACCCGCTCGGCCACGGCGATGCCCTCGGCGCTGTCGTGGAAGGCGGCGCCCATGGCACGCAGCGGCAGATACGCCTCGGGGGCAAGGAAGAGGACGGTCAGGGCCGTGCGCAGGTCCACCTCGCCGCCGAGCAGCCGCAGCCCGACGGGCACCGCCACCAGTGCGACCGACAGGGTGGCGACGGTCTCCAGGACCAGGGAGGAGAGGAACGCCACGCGCAGCGTCCGCAGGGTGGCCCGGCGGTGGGCGTCCGCCATCTCGCCCACCACCCGCGCCTGCTGCCCCTCGCGGCCGAACGCCCGCAGCGTCGGCAGCCCGGCCACCACGTCCAGGAAGTGGCCGCCGAGCCGGGCGAGCAGCCGCCACTGCCGTGCGGTGCGCCGCGCGGTGTGCAGACCGACCAGCGCACCGAACACGGGGATCAGCGGCAGCGTCACGAGGACGATCAGCGCCGAGGCCCAGTCGGTCCACCACAGCCAGGCGACCACCGTGAGGGGCACCACCGCGGCGGCCGCCGTCGCGGGCAGGTGGCCGACGACGTACGGGTCGAGTGCGTCGAGGCCGCGGGTGAGCAGCGTCGCCGTCTCGCCGTGCCGTCCCGCCGCGAGGCGCAGGGGGCCGGTGCCCCGCAGGCGGCCGGTGATCCGGTCGCGCAGCGTGCGCTTGACGTCGGCCGCGGCGCGCTGCGCGAGCGCCCCGCGGGCCCAGGCGAGGAGCGCGCGCAGCGCCATGACGGCGCCGAGCGCGAGCAGTGGGCCGGTCCGGAGCGCGTGCCCGGCGAAGCCGTCCGCGAGGACCGCCGCCAGCAGGCTCGCCTGGGCGACGACGAGCCCGGCGCCGAGGAGCGCAAGGCCGGTCGAGTACGTCATGTGGCGGCGCAGCACCGGGAGTTCACGCCGCAGTCGGCGTTCGACCGGTTTCATCCTGGGGCCCTCTCGTGTGCGGGAAGCGGGGGCGGAGGTGGGAGCGGAGGTTGGGGGGAGTGGGGCAGGAGGAACGGGGGATCAGAAGTAGCTGGGGTGACGGCGGCCCGTCCGCCCCCGGAAGGCCCACCAGCTCCACGCCTGGTAGGCGAGGATCGTCGGGACGACCAGGACCCCGAACGCGCTCAGGATCTTCAACGTGGCGCCGTCCGTGACGGCGTGGTCGACCGTCAGGCCCGTCCCTGCCGAACTGATCAGGACGTACGGGTAGTGGCCCGCGCCCACGAGCGGCACCGGCAGCGCGGTCGCGCAACAGGTGGCCACGAACGCCCGCACGCCGTGCCCGCGGTCGAAGGACCACCAGGCCCCGGCGAGCGCCGCGGCGAACAGCGCGGCGACGACCGCCGAGGCCGCGCGGTTCGTCATCGAGGCGCCCGCCCCGAAGAGCGTGAGGAGCAGCGCGAGGCTGCCCACGGCGGCTGCTCCGCGCAGCGCCTGGCCGCCCAACCCCCGTGCCCGCAGGGTAAGGCCCGGCCCGGAGCGCAGCGCGACGAAGGCCGCCCCGTGTGCCGCGAAGAGCAGCGCGGTGGTCACGCCGCAGGCCAGCACGAACGGCGAGAACACTTCGCCGAACCCGATGTGGAAGCTGCCGTCGGCCCGCCGGGGCACGCCGTGGAGGAGCAGTCCCAGGACCAACCCCCAGCACACGGCGGGCAGCGCGCCGCCGAACACGATCAGGGCGTCCCATGTCCGGCGCCCGCCCGCGGTGCGCGCCCGCCCGCGCAGCTGGATCGCGGCGTTGCCGACGACGAGGCCGACGAGGATCGCGACGATCAGTGGGTAGAGGCCGGACAGGAGGCTGCCTTCCAGGTGCGGGAAGGCGCCGAACAGGACCCCGGTGAAGGCCACCAGCCAGACCTCGTTGCCCAGGAAGAAGGGTGCGATGGCGTCGAGGGCGGCGTTCCGCCCGGTGTCTTCCTGGCCGTTCTTGCCGCCGAGGCGGGGGTGCAGCATCTGTGCGCCGTAGTCGTAGCCGCCGAGCACGAAGTATCCGGCGAGGAGCAGGCCGAGGAGGGCCAGCCAGAGAGTCTCCAGGCTCATGTCGCTCACCTTTCCATCGGGGTGGGGGTGTTGGTCCAAAGGGCCGGAGGCGTCTTCGGCGGTTCGTCGGGGAGCGGATCGGTCGCGCCGAGCTGGGTGGCCTCGGGGCCCCGGAGGGCGAAGCGCGTGATCAGGGTCCAGTTGGTCACGGCCAGCGCGAGGAAGACGGCGATGAACACGGCGCAGGACACGGCGAGCGCGGCCGTACTGACGTGGGACAGCGCGTCCTCGACCGTCAACTCGCCGTACACGAGCCAGGGTTGGCGCCCCACCTCGCGGACGATCCAGCCGCCCACGGAGGCGACGAAGGGGAACGGCACCGTCGCCACCAGCACCCACAGGGCGGGGCGCCAGCGCATCAGGCGGTTCCTCCAGAGCAGGACGACGGCGATGAGCGTGAGGGTGGACACGGTGTTGCCGATGATCGTCATGGCGTCCATCGAGATCCGCATCGTGTCCTGCCAGGGCACGTAGTCGCCGGGGCCGTACTCCTTGACGAGTCGTGCCTGTGCCTCGGCCACGCCGCTGCCCCGCAGGACCGCCTCCTTCATGGGCTGGGTCCGCTCGATCACGGGCCGCTGCATCTCGCCGACGACGACCACGAAGAAGGAGGCGGCCATGGAGACCCAGATCCCCCAGCGCATGGAGCCGCGGAACAGTTCGGTCTCCTTGGTGCCCCGCAGGAAGTGGTACGCGCTGACGCCGGCGACGAAGACGCCGCCCGTGGTGAGCGCGCCGAGCGAGACGTGGGCGAGCGCGACCAGGGCGCTGGAGTTGGTGAGCAGCGCCCCGAAGTCGGTCAAGTAGGCGACGCCGCCGCGGACTTCGTGGCCGACGGGGTGCTGCATGAAGCCGTTGGCGATCATGATCCAGTACCCGGAGGCGTACGCGGTCAGGGCGACCAGCCAGATGAGCGTGACGTGCACGCCCTTGCGCAGCCGGCCCCAGCCGAAGATCCACATGCCGAGGAAGGTGGACTCGGCGAAGAAGGCGATGAGGGTCTCCAGGGCCAGGGGTGCGCCGAAGACGTTGCCCGCGAACTTGCTCAGGCCGCTCCAGCTGAGCCCGAACTGGAACTCCATGACGAGGCCGGTGACGATGCCGACCGCGTAGTTGATGACGTAGAGCTGTCCCCAGAAGCGGGTCATGCGCTCCCGGACGGCTCTCCTGGCCGGATCGCGGGTGAAGGCGGCCCGGGTGTGCATGACGGCCACCAGGGGGACGAGCCCCATGGTGAGGATCACGAACAGCCAGTGGATGCCGGTCGTGGCCGCGAACTGGAGTCGGGCCAGCTCCGCAGCGCTCATGATGTGACCTTCCTGGGGCGGGTGGAGGGTGGAAGCCGGAAAGAAGTGGGGAGGCCCCCGCGTCGCGTGTACGGATGCCGGGCGCCGTTGCCCGTCACCCGTGCGGTGACCTCGATGACGACCGTAGGGAGAATCGCTTATGCATTCCAAGACCGGTTTCGCTATGTGAAGATGACTCGGATGACATAAGTGAAGGTGGACCGTGGATCTTCTGCAGTTGCGCTACTTCCAGGCAGTCGCCCGTTACGAGCACATGAGCCGCGCCGCGGAGGAGCTGTGCGTGGCCCAGCCCTCGCTCAGCCGCACCATCGCGCGCCTGGAGGCCGAGCTCGGCTCCCCGCTCTTCGACCGGCAGGGCCGCCGCATCCGGCTCAATCAGTACGGCGCGATCTTCCTGCGCCACGTCGACCGCGCGCTGAGCGAGCTGGACGACGGCCGCAGGGCCATCCGTGAGGCCCGTGACCTCGGACTCGGCCGGGTCAGCGTCGCCTCGGAGACGCTCCTGACGATCGCCCCGCTGCTCGGCAGCTTCCGCGCCGCGCACCCCCGCGCCGACGTACGGCTCTACCAGTCGACCGCGGACGAGATGGAGCGCCAACTGCGCGCCAGGGACGTCGACTTCTGTGTCGCATCGCAGCCCCTGAGCGGCGCCCACCTGGAGCAGATCGAGCTGGCCCGCGAGGAGGTGCTGCTCGCGGTTCCCTACGGGCACTGGCTGGACGGCCGGGAGAGCGTGACGATCCCCGAGATCGCCGACGAACCCTTCGTCACCACGCGCCTGGGCCACTGGCAACGCGCCCTTCTGGACCGGCTGTTCGCGGCCGAAGGGCTCACGCCGCTGGTGGCCTGCGAGGGCGACGAGCCGGGCGCCAGCCAGCACATGATCAGCGCGGACCTCGGCATCGGCCTCATCCCGGCGATCTCCCGCATGGTGGGCACGCACACGAGCGTCCCGGTGGCCTGGGTGCACCTGGACGCGCCCGACTGCCATCGGGTGCTCACCCTGGTGTGGAACCGCGACACACACCTGTCCGAAGCGGCCCTGAGATTCCGGGAGTTCGTCACCAGCAGGCCCTTCATGACGCACCACCTGCCCGACCCCCGCCGCGAGCGCGGACAGGAACAGCCCTAGCGATCAGCCCTGGCGTGCCGGGAACTCCTCTGGTACGTTCCCATGCGCCGCCGCACCTCGGGCCGAGGACGTCGCGTGTCCGAACGGCCCCCGGGCGACGGCGAGTCGGCAAGGGGTGTCGCGTCCCCCGCCGATCCCTTCCTCCCTTTTCTTCCCTTCACCCGCATCCGTGCCGCGGCGCGCCCTCGCGCCCCCGCCGGATGCCATCGAGGAGTTCCGGCATGCCCAAGATCACCTATGTCGCCGCCGACGGCACCGCGACGACGGTCGACGTCGCCCGCGGCACGAGCGTCATGCGCGGCGCAGTCTTCAACGACATCGACGGCATCGTCGCCCAGTGCGGCGGCAACGCCCAGTGCGCCACCTGCCACGTCTACGTCGACGAGGCGGCAGTCGACCGCCTTGAGCCCGCGCGGCCCGACGAGGACGACCTGCTCGACTTCACCGCGAGCCCGCGCAGGCCCACCAGCCGGCTCAGCTGCCAACTCGTGGTGACCGACGCCGTGGACGGCCTGACCGTCCACCTCCCCGAACGGCAGAACTGATGACCAACGGCGCACACCCCGCATCCGTCGTCGTCGTGGGCGCGGGACAGGCCGGTTACCAGACGGCGGCCTCCCTGCGCGAACGCGGCCACACGGGACGCATCACCCTCATCAGCGGCGAGGACACGCTCCCTTACGAGCGCCCTCCGCTGTCCAAGGCATACCTCAGGGGCGACGCGGACGAGGCGCTGCTGTGGCTGCGGCCCGCGACGTACTACGTACGCCAGTCGATCGAACTGGTCGAGGGCACCGTGACGGCGATCCACCCGGCCGCGCGCACGATCCGCCTCGCCGACGGAGCCCTCCGCGACTACGGCCATCTCGTCCTGGCCACCGGGGCCAGGCCGCGCACGCTCGCGGTGCCGGGCGCGGGGCTGCGCGGCGTGCACACCCTGCGCACCGCGCGGGACGCGGCCGCACTGCGGGCTTCGCTCGCCGCGGCCCGGCGCGCGGTGGTGGTCGGGGCCGGGTTCATCGGTCTCGAATTCGCCGCCGTGGCACGGGAGTCGGGCCGCGAGGTGACGGTCGTCGAAGCGTGCGAGCGACCGCTGGCCCGCGCCGTCTCGGCGCGGACCGCCGCGCACTTCGCGTGGCTGCACCGCAAGGAGGGCACTCAACTGCTGTTCGGCCAGGGCGTCGCCGCCCTGCACGGCGACCGGCGCGGAGCCGTGACGGCGGTGGAGCTCACCGACGGCCGACGGCTCCCGGCCGACCTGGTCCTGGTCGGCGTCGGTGTGGCGCCGCGCACGGAACTGGCCGCCGCGGCCGGGCTCCCGGTCGACGGCGGCGTCACCGTCGACTCCCGGCTGCTCACCGCCGATCCGCACATCTCGGCCATCGGGGACTGCGCGGCGTTCCCGCAGGTGCGCTCCGGCCGCCGGCTGCGCCTGGAGTCGGTGCAGAACGCCGTCGGCCACGCCCGCCTTGTCGCCGAGCGGCTGACCGGGGCGCGTCACGCCTACGGTGAACTGCCGTGGTTCTGGAGCGACCAGTTCTCGACGACCCTGCAGATCGCGGGGATCGACGAGGGCCACGACACCGAGCTGGTACTCGGCGAGGACCCCGGCGCGTTCTCGGTGCTCCTCTTCCGGGGCGGCGAGCTGCGGGCGGTCGAGTCGGTCAACCGTCCCGGCGATCACCTGGCGGCCCGTCAACTCCTCGCCATGGGTGCCGAGGTGAGCCCCGGCGATGTCGCGTCGCCGGGGTTCACGCTCAAGGGGCACCTGGCCGCCCGCGCGGAAGGGCTCAGTCGTCGACCGCGTCGAGCACCTTCCCCAGATCCACGAACTTGAAGTTGGTGGAGGGGCGTTCGCCGTCCCCGGGGGCGTCGTGGCCGTCCTGCACGACGAGCAGCCCGTTCGGGTACGCGGAGCCCAGCGGGGCGGCGAGCGCGGCGGCTCCGTCGCACTCCTCCGAGCCGTCGAGGGCGGCGGAGGCAGGTGTGACGCGGAAGCCGCCCTCGTACTCGTTGGTGTCGGACACCTCGCGGTCGTAGGCGGCGAAGGTGTTGTCGCCCTGGCTTGAGGCGAGCAGCAGCCCGTCGCCGTCCGGCTCGGTGACGAGCGTGAGGCCCTCGACGTCCGCCGAGAGGCGGGTGCCGCCGTAGCCCGGGTCGGCGCCCGCGGCGCACTCCTCGGTCTCCTCGTCGTAGGTGCCGGGGACGCCGTACTCACGGACCTTGTCGACGAGCCGCGGCGTCCCGGTCAGGTCGGCGCGCAGCCGCCAGATGCCGACGTCCTCCTGGCCCGCGTACAGCGTGCCGTTCGCCGGGTCGACCACCATGCCCTCGACCTGCGGGAGTTCACCCGGCTCGCCGCACGGGGACCACGAAGTGCCGTTCGGCAGGCGGAAGTCGGCGGGCAGGTCCAGGGTGCGGACCTTGCGGTAGCCGACCGTCCCGTCACTCTTGGGCAGGAGCTCCAGCAGGGCGATGCTGGTGCGCTCGCGGCGGCTGACCAGCGCGTACGAACGGCCGGTCGCCTTGTCGGTCCAGGTGGCGAGGCCGTATGCGGTGCGCTGCTCGTCGATCTCCTCCTGGGAGGAGGAGAAGACGGGCGGCGCGGCCGGGTCCGTGACGTCGGTGAGCGGGCCGCCGCGGCCGTCCGGCGCGATGCGGTAGAAGCGCAGCCGGTCGCCGCCCCGGTCGCTGGTCACCGCGAGGTCGGCCCGGCCGGACGGCGTCCGGAGCCCGTGGACGAGGTCGACGTTGTTGAAGCGGCCGGGCGCGTGGTCCGGGCCCGGCGCGGCGGGGGCCGGCACCGACTGCACCTCGCGGGCGCCCAGGTCGTACACGCGCAGGCCGCCCTGCTTGGCCGTGGCGATCACCAGACTCCGGTCCGGGTCCGCGGCGTTGCGCCAGATCGCCGGGTCGTCCGCGTCGGCGTCGCCGCCCGCCTCGTCGTCGTGCAGGGCGGGGGTCTCCGCCCGCGGGGGCACGGCGGGCGGCGCCGCGGCGTCGGCGGGGAACGGCACGGCGACGGCGAGCGCGGCCAGGGCCAGGGCGGGCGCGAGCACCGCCGGGCGGACGGTGCGGGACGTGAGCACGTGAGGACTCCTTCGGTGGGGAGGTCGTGAGTGTGGGAACGCGGTGAGGCATCGGGAGTGTGCGATCCACGTGTGACGACTTACCGAGAGGTAACGCGTCCTGGCCGTGAGCGGAAGGTGAACGGCCGGTGTGAGCCGGTGAGTTGGGCGGTGAGTCGGGCGGTGAGTGGGCCGAGGCTCAGCGGCAGGCCTCGGAGACGCCCGCGAGCCAGTCGCGCACGACGGCGCGCTGCTCCGGGGAGAACGCGGCCTCCAGCTCCGCCTCGCGGCGGTCGACGGCGACGCGGGCGTCGGCCAGGCGCGCAAGACCCGTCTCCGTCACGTGGATCCGGTGACTGCGCCGGTCCTTCGGGTTGGGGCGCCGCTCTATGAGGCCCTGCGACTCCAGGCCGCCGAGCATTTCAGCCGCGGCCTGCCGTGAGCTCGCCACCTCGCGGGCGACCTCCGCCGCGGACATCCCCGGCTGTGCCGCGGCCATCATCAGCGTCGCGTACTGCGAGGTCGACAGGCCGAACTCCTTGAGCTCCGCGGCGATCGCCGACCGCATGTTCAGCCAGACCCTGCGGACCATGAAGGTCAGGGAGCCGAGTTCCTCTCGGTGGCAGTCCAACGTCCGGCCTTCCTCGAAGGGAGATTGACAGGTTCTTGACGATCTCGCAGAATCCGACCGTCAGGTTCTTGACGATCCTACCGAAGGTCCCCATGACGACGCCTCAGCCGTTACCGACGCCGCGGCCCCTGCCGAAGTCCCGGCAGCAACTGGTCCTCGCCGTCCTCCTGTTGTCCACGCTGCTGATCTGGCTGGACAACACCGTCCTCACCACCGCCTTCGAGACCCTCG
The DNA here is from genome assembly GCF_055558735.1 of Streptomyces sp. NPDC025651. Taxonomy (NCBI): domain Bacteria; kingdom Bacillati; phylum Actinomycetota; class Actinomycetes; order Kitasatosporales; family Streptomycetaceae; genus Streptomyces; species Streptomyces sp. NPDC025651. The sequence continues at coordinate 501,120 of NZ_JBVHLZ010000006.1, read as the reverse complement.
CCGACCCCGTCCGCGGCCTGGGCGCCGACCCCGCCCAGCTGCAGTGGGCCACCGGCTCCTACACCCTGGTCTTCGCCACCCTGATGTTCACCGCGGGCGCGCTGGGCGACCGGCTCGGTCACCGGACCGTACTCGCGAGCGGCATGGCGGTCTTCGGCGTCTCCTCGGTCTGGGCCGCGTACGCGGGTGACGCGGGCCAGCTCATCGCCGCGCGGGCCGTGATGGGCCTCGGCAGCGCGCTGATCATGCCCGCCGCGACGGCCGTCCTCATGTGGACCTTCAGCGGCCCCGCGCGGGCGACCGCGGTCGGCGTCTCCTCGGCGTCCGCCGGCGTCGGGATCGCGGCGGGCCCGCTGCTGTCCGGCCTGCTCCTCGAGCACTTCTGGTGGGGCTCGGTCTTCCTCGTCAACATCCCTGTCGTGGCCGTGGCGTTGACCGGCATCCTCATGCTCGTCCCGAACTTCCGCAGCCCCACACGGCGCCGCGCCGACCCGGCCGGACTGCTCCTCTCGATCAGCGGCCTCGCCTCCCTGGCGTACGGGCTGATCCGCGCGGGCCAGGTGGCCTCCTGGCGCCCGGTGGACGTGTGGGCGCCGATCGTCGCGGGAGCCGTGCTCCTCACCGCCTTCGTCCGCGTCGAACTGCGCGTCCGGCAGCCCAGCTTCGACCCCCGGCTGCTCGCCCGGCGCATGTTCGGCGGCGCCAACGCGGCGCTCGGCATGCTGCTGTTCGCCATGACCGCCGCCGGTTTCTACGGCGCCTTTTATCTGCAGGGCGCACGCGGCTTCTCACCGCTGGAGGCGGGGCTCGCCGTCGCCCCGACGGCGGTCGGCACCATCGTCGGGGCACCGCTCGGTGTCCGTCTGGTGCGCCGCTGGTCGCTGCGTCCCGTCACCGCGACGGCGCTGACCGCGGCGGCGCTCGCGATGGGGTGCTCCGCGCTCTTCGGACTGCGCACCCCGCTCGTCTGGAACGAGATCGTGTTCGCCGTCCAGGGCCTGTCGATCGGCATGGTGATCGGCCCGGTGACGGCGGCGCTCATGGACACCCTGCCGCTGGAGCGGGCCGGCGCCGGATCCGCCGTCACCAACACCGTGCGGCAGACCGGCAGTCTGCTCGGGATCGCGGTGGGCGGCACGGTCATGTCGATCGTGTACCGGCGCGCGATCGAGGGCTCGCTGCGCGATCTGCCCGCCCCGGTGCGGGAGCGGGCACGGGTCTCCGCGGAACAGGCGCGGCACGTCGCCACGACCACCGACCGGCCCGCCCTCGCGCGCGCGGCCGACGACGCCTTCATCCACGCCATGCACGTCGGCGCCGTCTGGACCATGCTGATCGCGCTCTGCGGCGCGGCCCTCCTGGTGCTCGCCCTGCGCCCGCAGGGCAAGCGTTCGGGTCCGGCTCCCGAACGCGCGGACGCCCAGGAGCCGGTCGCGCTGTGAGCCGGTCACGCGGTGAGTCAGCCGCTCTGTGAGCCGACCGCTCCGTGAGCCAGCAGCTCCGTGAGCCGACCGCTCCGTGCGTCAGTCGCCCTGTGACCCCGCACGCGCGCGCCGCGGGGCCAGGGCCTTGTCCGCGGCCTCCAGGATGTTGCCGAAGGTGCGGGTGATGATCGGCCGCGCGACGCGCCGGGTGAGGAAGGGACCGACCAGCGGGACGGGGATCTCCGCGCGGGTGGTCCAACGCACCCGGGTGCCGCCCTCGACCTCCGTGAACGTCATGCGGCCCACCTCGTGCCGCGACGGCGGCAGGCTGCGGTCGACGACGTACTCGGTGGCGAACGGCGGGTCGTAGACGGTGATGCGCTCCCGGAACCAGCCGATCAGCCACAGGTGGTTGCGCACCGCCCCGACGCCGTAGGGCGCGCCCTCGCCGCGACGGGCCAGCCGGCAGCGGACCACCAGCGGCGAGCTCGTGTAGTTCGTGGTCGTGGTGAGCCAGGCGAACACCGCGTCGATCGGGGCGTCGACGGTGCGCTCGACGGTCATGGTTTCCATGGCTGGTGATCTCCTCGGTCGAGTGGACGCACCGCGTCGGCGCGGTGCAGCTTGTCCGGGTTGCGCATGACGTAGAGGCGGGTGATCCGTCCGTCGTCGATCTCGAAGGCGAGCAGCCAGTCGAGCTCTCCGTCGGTGAGGCAGCGCGCCGCGGGCATGCCGTTGTAGGTGGCGTGCTCGACGCTGGTCCTCGCGGTGAGGCTGGTGCGGGCCACGCCGAGCAGGAACTTGACGACGTCGTCGCGGCCGGTGATCGGGCGGCGGGCCGCGGACCGCTTCCCCCCGCCGTCGGAGATCTGCACCACGTCGGGCGCCATGAGGTCCATCAGCGCCTGGACCTCACCGGTCGTCGTCGCCCGCAGGAACCGCTCGACGACCTCACGGGCGGCCCCGGAGTCGGGCTCGAAGCGGCGGCGCCGCGCGTGCACGTGCCGGCGCGCGCGGTGCGCGATCTGCCGGACGGTGGCCTCGGCCTTGCCGACCGAGGCGGCGATCTCGCCGTGGGTGTAGCCGAACACGTCGTGCAGCACGAACACCGCGCGCTCGGTCGGGTTCAGCGTCTCCAGGACCAGCATCATCGCCATCGACACCGACTCGGCGAGGATCGCGTCCTCGCTCACCTCGGGGGCGGTGCGGATGGGCTCGGGCAGCCACGTGCCGACGTACTCCTCGCGCCGCGCCCTGACCGCCCGCAGATGGTTGAGCGACTGGCGCGTCACCAGTCGGACCAGATAGGCGCGCGGATGCTCGACCGTGGCGCGGTCGACCGCGCTCCACCGCAGATAGCTCTCCTGCAGCACGTCCTCGGCGTCGGCGGCGCTGCCCAGCATCTCGTACGCGATGGTGAACAGCAGCGGACGGTGCTCGGTGAAGGCGTCCTCGGCGTCAGCGGCCACGGCACACCCCCACCACACGCACGCGTCGGCACTTCGGCATCACACCCGGCTCCTCTCGTCGGCCCCGCGGCCACCCATCGAGACACGTCGCACGGGCCGAGCGTGACACTTCGCCCTTGTGATTCAGTTCACAGCGTGCAGGGCGCGGGGCCTGCGGGGTGCCGTGCCCGTGCTCGTCAGCGTGGCGGTCCGCACCAGTTGCGCATACGTGCGGCGCAGCGCGACCAGGGATTCCTGGGCCTCGCGGTAGGCGTCCGCGTCGGGGCCGCGGCGATGGGTGAGGGTGCGGACGCCCGCGCTGTGGCGGTCCAGGGCGGAGAGCCAGGCGCGGTGCTGGTCGGGCAGGTGGCGGCGCAGCTGGTGGCGGCTGCCCCCGCCCATGCGGCCGCCCATGCCGAGTACCGCGTCGGCGGTCAGCAGCACCGGCGGTTCGAGCGCCCCCTGCCCGGCGAGCGCCGTGAGCACCGCGCACTGCTGCCCGTTCGCCGGAGCCGGTCCCATATTCCGCTCCTCCAGCTGGAGTTGTCCGCGCAGGGCGTGCTGGACGCGGGTCAGCCTGGCGAGCGCGACGGCCACGGCGCCGTCACCGGGGGAGCGGCCCGCGAGGGTGTGCGCGAGCCGGAACATCCAGATGCCGTGGGCCTCCAGCCGCACCCCGGCCAGCATGAGCCGGTCGAGCCGGGACAGCGGCTGGTCCTCCGGTGCCCAGCGCACGATGGGTACGAGGCGCTCGGTGCGGGCCAGTTGGTCCACCGGCACGGTCCTGCCCGGCTTGCGCGACGGCGCCCAGTTCAGCAGCGACAGCGTGGGCAGCGCCACGAACTGCTGGTGGTCGCCGCGGTGTGCGAGCGCCGCCCAGAGCGCCAGGAACTCCTCGTGCGCCCCCCGGCGCGACACGGGCGCCAGCGGGTCCAGATCGGTCCAGCCGCACGCCGCCACGACGACCGCCACCCGCATCGCCGCCGCCCTGGCCCGGTGCTGCGGCAGCCGCGCGACGCGCCGCCGCAGCACCGTCAACTCGCCGCAGCGGGCCGCCTTCTCGACCAGGAAGCGAGCCTCCTCCCTGGACGGTGCGGCAGCGGCGGCCGCGGCCAGCGCGTCCAGATCCGTCCAGGCCCCGGAGAGATGGGGCGCGGGCAGACGTCGCGGCAGGAAACCGTGCGTACGCGGGTCGTGGGACGGGGCCATGAGGGCAGCCTTTCTGCGAGCCTTCTGCGAGTGCGGGCCGGGGGAGCGGGGTCAGCTCACGCGGCCGTACAGATTGGGGTGGTAGGCGGCGAAGGACGAGACGCGCACCGACGTGCCCGGGCGCGGGGCCTCCAGGTACCGCCCGTCCCCGAGGTAGATCGCCACGTGGTGGACGCCGGACGCCGAGCCGTTGGACGACCAGAACACCAGGTCGCCGGGGCGCAGTTCGGCGCGCGAGATCTGTTTCGACGCGCGGCAGATCGATGCCCATGTGCCGGTAGGCCTGCTGGACGAGGCCCGAGCAGTCGAACCCGTGAGGGCCGGTGCCGCCCCAGATGTAGGGCTTGCCGAGCTGGCCCTTGGCCCACTGGACGGCGCTCGGGGCATTGCCCGGAGAAGGAGAGTCCTGGGCCGTGCCCGTGCCCGTGCCTGTACCCGTGCCCGTGCTGGTGCCTGAGGTGCTGCGGGTGGTAGCGCTCGCCCTCGGGCCGTCTGCGCCCGATGTCCCGGTGAGGGCTTCGTAGCGGTCCTTGTGGCTGGTCCAGCGCCACCATCCCGTGGCGTCCTTGTACCAGTACTTGGAGCCGTCCCAGCCCGCGCGGCTCGGCGCCGGTTCCGCGCTCGCGGTACCCGCCCCGACGCCGAGCAGCGCGGCCGCGCCGATGGCCGTGACGACCGTGCCGCGCACGGCGCGCCGCGGGGGCCGGGGGGCCGCGTGCCGCCCGGCGCAGCGCCGCCCCGCGCCGGGCCGTGTCGCGCCGTGCCGCGCCGCTCCGCGTCGTTCGGTGGTGAACTCCGGTGTCCGCACTGTGTCTCCTGCCTTTCCTGCGAGCTCTTCCGCGAGATGGGCGACTGCCGGGAACCGGCAACTACCGGCGCGAAAACCGGTGTTGACGGCGCGGCAGATGATCTTCCGTACGTCTCGATCGTCACAGGCCGATGCGTCCGGCCTCGTAGGCGAAAGTCCATAAAGGCGGGGACTTTCGCCCTCTGGCCGCGGCCCGGTTCACCGGTCGGCCCGCAGCCCCGCGAGGACCGGACGGTGGTCGCTGCCGAGGTCGGGGAGCACGGCGGCACCGGTCGGTGCGAGCCCGCGGACCAGGACGTGGTCGATGCGGACGAGGGGGAACGCGGCGGGCCAGGTGAAGCCGAGGCCCCGCCCCGCCCGGTCGTCCGCGGACCGCAGCCCCCGCGTCAGCGGCGCCAGGGCCCGGTCGCGCAGGCTGCCGTTGAGGTCCCCGAGCAGCACCACGTGCGGGGTCCGGTCCCTCGCGACGCGCTCGGCGAGGCGCGCCGCGCTCGCGTCCCGCTGCCGGACGGCGAAGCCCTTGGTGACGCCGACGCGCACGGACGGCAGGCGCACCGCGTACACCGCCGTGTCGCCGACGGGCGTGCGGGCCACGGCTCTGATCGCGTGCGGCCAGGCGCCGCCCAGGTCGAGGCGTTCGACCCCGCGCAGCGGATAGCGGGACCACAGGCCGAGCGTGTCGCCCGTCGCCCGGTGCGGGTAGGCGGCGCGCAGCTCCTGTTCGTACGTACGCATGGCGGGCCGTGGCACCTTCTCCAGGGCCACGACGTCGGCGCCGGTGGCCCGTACCTCGCGGGCGACGTCCTGCGGAGTGGTGCGGTCGCCGCCGACGTTGAGGGTCAGGACCTGGAGGTCGGAGCGGCCGGGGGCGCGTTCGGCGACGATGCCGGGGCCGAACACGGCGGCCCACGCGACGGCGGGGACCAGCACGGCCGCCGCCCCCCTGAGGGAGCGGCGGACGGTCGCCCACACCAGCAGCAGCGGGATGCCGAGGCCGCACCACGGCAGCGCGGTCTCGGCCAGGCTGCCCAGGTGGCCCGGCGTGTTCGGCAGCAGGCCGGGGAAGACGAGCAGCGCGGCGAGGAGGAGCGCCAGGACGGCGATGCGCATCGTCAGACCGGTCCGTTCCACAGATCGCCGCCGGGGCGCCGCCAGGAGGACCCCCAGCCGGCGCAGGCGAACCCGACGGCCGCCACCGAGGCCGCGAACAGCGCGGCGCAGAGGAAGGGGACGCTCATCGTTCGCTCCCCGCGCCGCGGTCCTCGCGCGGCAGCAGCAGGACACCGTCGCGGGCGTCGTACTCGAACAGCTCGGCGTAACGGCCCCAGGTGATCGCGGTGCCCAGCTGCTGCCGTGAGCCGTGCTCCGAGCAGCTCGCGCGCAGCCGGTCCGTCACGTACTGCTCCCGCAGCCGTCCGCCGTCGGACGCCATGAGGAGCGTGCGGATCGTGGCGATGAGGGGGACGTTGGCGAGCACGGCGCCGGCGAAGAGGTGCTTGCGGGTCAGGATGTCGGCCAGCGCGAAGCCGCGCCCGGCGCTCGTCAGGCGGAGCCTGCCGGTCTCCACCCGGGCGTAGCCGAGCATCTCGGCCGCCTCCACGAGCGGCATCAGGTCGTCGACCTCGTAGGACAACGCGTCGGAGATGACGGCCAGTTCGACGGTGCCGCCGCGCTCGTCGAGCTCTTCCAGGAGCCCGGTGAGCTGCTCCACGTCAGCCTGCGGCAGGGGCGCCGCCGCCCGCAGCGGGTCGTGCGTGCCGACGGTGGGCGGCAGTTCGGCGCGCTCGCCGGTCAACGACTCGTAGGCGTCCTCGATCAGGGCCTCGAAGCCGCGCGTGTGGCGGTTGCGGGGCCGCGGCAGATCGACGCGCAGCTCGACCTGGATGGTGCCGGGGTCGGTGCCGAGGACGAGGATGCGGTCGGCGAGCTGGACGGCCTCCTCGATGGAGTGGGTGACCAGGAGGGCGGTACGGGTGGGGCTCTCGGGGTGGGTGAGCAGTTCGAGGAGTTCGTTGCGCAGGGTCTGCGCGGTCAGCACGTCCAGCGCGGAGAACGGCTCGTCCATCAGGAGCACGTCCGGCTCCACGACCAGGGCGCGGGCGAAACCGACGCGCTGGCGCATGCCGCCGGAGAGCTCCTTCGGGTACGCGTTCTCGAAGCCGTCGAGGCCCACCATGTCGATGGCCGCAACGGCCCGCTCCCGGCGTGCGACCGGCTCCACGCCCCGTGCCTGCAGGCCGAGTTCGACGTTCTGCTGCACCGTGAGCCACGGCATCAGGGCGAAGGACTGGAAGAGCATGGCCGTGCCCGGGTTGGGTCCCTCCACCGGGCGGCCGCGGTAGTGCACGGTGCCGCTGGACGGGGCGAGGAGCCCGGCGATGTGCCGCAGCAGCGTCGACTTGCCGGAGCCCGAGCGGCCGAGGAGCGCGACGATCTCGCCCTCGCGCAGGGTGAAGTTGATGTCGTCGAGGACGGGCAGCCTGTCGCCGCCGGGCGCGGTGAAGTGCTTGTGCAGACCGCTCACGGCGATGACGGAGGTCTCTGTGCGCACGGGGACGTGGTGGACGGGGATGTTGTTCCTGGCGCGGGCCCTGTTGTTCCTGGCACGGGCTCCGTTGTTCTTGGCGATGTCGTTCTTCATGGGATCGCTCCTGTGCGACGGGAGGAGGGGGAAGGGGATCGGGGCGCGGCGGTTCACAGCGCGCAGCGCCGCTGGGCGAAGCGGTACAGACGGCGCCAGAGCAGCCGGTTGATGATCACGACGTAGACGCTCATCAGGACCGCGCCGAGGAAGTTGCGCGCGAAGTCACCCGAGTCGGTGGCCTGCGTGATGTACGCGCCGATGCCGACGGCGGTCAGCGTCGTCGTGCCGTAGCTGACGAGCTCGCCGGGGATGGAGGCGTTCCAGGCTCCGCCGGACGCCGCGAGGGCGCCGGTCGTGTACGAGGGGAAGACGGCCGGCAGGATCAGCTTCTTCCAGCGCAGCCAGCCCCGCAGGCCCAGGTCGTCGGCGGCCTCGCGCAGATCGCCGGGGATGGAGCTGGCGCCGGCGATGACGTTGAAGAGGACGTACCACTGGGCGCCGAGCGCCATCAGGGCGATCGCGCCCCAGTTCAGCGAGATGCCGGAGGCGCCGAGCACCACGACGGCGAGGGGGAAGAGGAAGTTGGACGGAAAGGAGGCAAGGACCTGCACGATCGGCTGGGCGATCCGGTTCACCTTGGGGTTCATGCCGATCCATGCGCCGATCGGCACCCACACCAGGGTGGAGAACACCACGAGGACCATGACGCGGCCGTACGTGACGAGCGCGAGCCAGGCCGCGTGGCCGATCTCGCCCACGGGCACGTGGGCCAGGATGTACGAGCAGGCCTGCCAGAGGATCGCCGCGACCGCCGCCGTGTACAGGGCGTGGAAGACGAGGTCGGCGCGCCTGCGCCGGACCGGGTCGTGGCGCAGCCGCCCCGGGCTCGTGCCGAGCACGCGCATGGCGCGGTCCAGGCGCTCACCGGCCGGGCGCAGCATCCGGCCGAGCAGCGCGGGCACCGTGGAGCGGCGAAGCAGGTCCAGGAACCAGCTGCGGGGCTGCTCGGCGATCTCGCAGTCCTCGGTGCGGAACCGCTCGGCCCAGGCCGTGATCGGCCGCCAGAAGAAGAAGTTGACGGAGACGACCATCGCGATCATGACGACGACGGCCAGCGCGACCCGCGGGCCCTCGCCGTTGTCGAGGGCCCGCGCCACGTACGAGCCCACGCCCGGCAGGCCGTTGTCCCGGCCGTGCACGCTGATCGTCTCGGAGGCGGAGAGCGCGAACCACGCCGCGCCGAAGCTGATCATGCCGTTCCAGACCTGGGCGATCATGCCGCTGGGCACGTCCACCTTCCAGAACCGCTGCCAGCGGGTGAGGCGCATCAGCCGGGCCGCCTCGTCGAGGTCCTTGGACTGGGTGATGAGCGACTGGTAGAAGGCCATCGTCATGTTCCACACCAGCGCGGTGAACACGGCGAAGACCGAGGCGAGTTCGAGGCCGAGCGTGGAGCCGGGGAACATCGCGATGAAGCCGGTGACGGTGATGCTCAGGAAGGTCAGGACCGGCACCGACTGCAGGATGTCGATGGCCGGCACGATCACCTTGGCCGCGCGCCGCGAGCGGGCGGCCCAGGTGCCGAAGACGAAGGTGAAGATCACGGCGGGCACGAGGCCCGCGAACATCCGGAACAGGGAGCGCGCCGCGTAGTAGGGCAGCTCGGCGGGGTCGGTGGAGACGACCGGCGGCCGATCGGCGTCGAAGGGCTGGTCGGCCGAGGCGCCGACCCGGGCGGCGAGGTAGAAGACCGCGACGACGCCGAGCAGGACGAGTACGTCGACGGGGCGCATGCGGGCGACGCGCACGGCGCCGCGGGAGGGAAACTGACGGAGTTTCGACATGGGGGAACCCGGAAGGTCTGCGGGCACGACGGCACGGCGCGGCGAGGCCGCGCGGGAAGGGCCCGGGGGACGGGTGGTGAGGGCACGACACGTCGGGGCGCGGCAGGGGCCGGGCCACGGCGCACGTCAGGCGGCGGACCGCCGCGGCTGTCCTGCGGGAACGGCACACAGGGGACAGCGGGACGCGCGACTGGGAGGGTCGCCGTAGAGCACAACGACCACCTCCTCACATCCTCGGGCAGCGCGTTCTCGCGCCGCCCCACCACCATGCGGCCGGGCCTCTGAAGGCAACCTGAGCGATCTGAGCCCGCCTTCAGCTTCGGCCTGCGGGCGCGGTCACCTCGGGGTTCAGCTTCCTCAGGGAGCGCTCAGGAAGAGCACCGTAGGGTGGGCAGTCCGCGTCGCATTTACGAGATATGTGATATTTGAGCCGTGAAGATCCTGGTCATCGAAGACGAGCACGCACTCGCCGACACCCTCCGCAGGGCCATCTCGTCGGACGGCCACTGGGTGGATGTCGCCCACGACGGGCACACGGGCCTCGAAATGGCGCTGACCGGCGGATACGACGTGATCGTGCTGGACCTGATGCTGCCGGGGCTCAGCGGCCTTGAGGTCTGCCGACGCCTGCGGACCCTGGACAAGCACGCCCTCGTCCTCATCCTGACGGCCAAGGACAGCGAGTACGACGAGGCCGACGGGCTCGACGCGGGCGCGGACGACTATCTGACCAAGCCCTTCTCGCTCGTCGTCCTGCTCGCCCGGCTGCGCGCCCTGGGCCGCAGGGCCGGGCGTGAGCGGCCCTCGACCCTGCAGGTCGGCGACCTGACGCTCGACGTCGTGGCCCGGCTGTGCAAGCGCGGCGAGCAGACCGTGGAGCTGACCGCGCGGGAGGTCGAGGTGCTCGGCTGCCTGCTGGCGGCGGACGGCGGCACGGTCTCCAAGCAGGACATCCTCGACGAGGTCTGGGACTCACCGGCCGACCTCGACCCCAACATCGTCGAGGTCTACATCAGCTCCCTGCGCAAGAAGGTCGACGCCCCCTTCGGCCGCAACACCATCCGCACCATGCGAGGCATCGGCTACCGGCTGGCCCCCGATGCGCCCTGACGAACCCCCCGCTTCCGGGGAGGCCCCCGGCAGTCGCCGTGCCCGGCTCGTGCGCCGGCTCCGGCCCCGGCTGCCCCGCACCCTGCGGGCCAGGGCCACCGCCGCGGCTGTGCTGATCATGGTCGCCGCCCTCTCCATCGGAGGCGGCTGGCTCTACGTCACGTTGCGCGGCAACCTGATGGAGAACGCCGCGGCCCGCACCGAACTCGCCGCCCGCCAGGCCGTCGCGGACATCGCCGCCGACCCCGGCCGTCTGCCGCGCGACCTCCCGGAGCCCGACGGCGGCGTCGACGCCCTGCTCGTCCTGGACGGGCAGGGCCGGGCGCTGGCCAGTACCGCGCCCGACCCCGCCGCGCGCGCCAAGGCCCTCGCGGGCTTCCGGCCCGGGCCCGGCGACGACTCGGCGGTACGGGACTTCGCCGCCGCCCCCGCCCTGGCCAGCCACACCAGCGTCGTCGCCGTCGTCCGCACGCCGTCGCCGCAGGGCGAGCGCTACGTCTACGCGCTGACCGTCCTCGACGCCGTGTCCGACGCCGAACGGGCGCTCGGCGTCACCGTCCTGGTCGGCGGCCCGCTGGTCGTCCTGCTCACGGGCCTCATCGCCTGGTCCGTGACGGGCGCCGCGCTGCGCCCGGTGGAGGCCATCCGCAAGGAGCTGGCCGCCGTCACCGCCGACCGGCTCAGCCGCAGAGTGCCCGCGCCGGGCGGCCAGGACGAGATCACCAGCCTCGCCCGCACCGTCAACGACACCTTGGAGCGCCTGGAGCGCTCGGTGTCCCGGCAGCGGGAGTTCGTCGCCGACGCCTCGCACGAACTGCGCAACCCCATCGCGGCGACGCGCGCCGAGCTGGAACTGGCGCTCCTGAAGCAACCCGCCCCCGAAACGGCGGCCTCCCTGGAGCAGGCGCTCGACAGCACGGTACGGCTGGAGCGGATCGCCGCCGACCTGCTGCTCCTCGCCCGCCTCGACGCGCGACAGCCCCCGACCGTGCAGCTCGTCGACCTGTCCCTGCTGGCGGCCGAGAAGCTCGCCCGCCGCCGCTCCGCGCGCGTACCGCTGCTCCTGGAAGCGGAGGACCCCGTACTGGTACGGGCGGACCCGAGCCAGCTGGAGCGCCTGCTCGCCAACCTCCTGGACAACGCCCAGCGCTTCGCGGACTCCGAGGTGCGCGTCACGGCCACGACCGACCCGGCGACCGGCACGGCGTCGCTGGAGGTGTCGGACGACGGCCCCGGCATCCCCCCGGAGGCACGGGAGAAGATCTTCGACCGCTTCACCCGCCTCGAAGCCGACCGCAACCGCACCAGCGGCGGCACGGGCCTTGGTCTGGCCATCGCGCGGGAGATCGCCCAGGCCCACGGGGGAACCCTGCGGGTGGCACCGAGCACGCGTGGCGCGCGCTTCGTCCTGCGCCTGCCGGGGGCGAACGCGTGACGGCCGGCGCTGCCCGTCCCGGAGCGAACTCCTGACGACCGGCGGCCGCTTCCCCCGCCCCCTTTCCTGAAGATCCCTTCCGGCTCCTCAGGAAGCGCTCAGGAAAGGGCGTTCAGGATCGTCCCCATGCCTCAGCACCGCGCCGTCAGCCCTCACCCCCGACGACACCGTGCGCGCGCCAGGCCGGCGCGTCGACGCGGCCCCTCCCGCCGGGGCCGGGTGCTGCGTACGCTGCTGGTTCTCACCGTGGTGCTCGTGCTGTGCGGCGGTGCGGCCGCCTGGTACCTGTACCGCGAGATCGACAGCATCGGATCCTCCTCCGCCCTCGGCTCCGACGCCCCCAAGTCCCAGGACGGCTCGACGAACATCCTGCTCATGGGCCTGGACACGCGGAAGGACCAGAACGGCGACGACCTCCCGGCCGACGTCCTGAAGAAGCTGCACGCGGGAAGCTCCGACATCGGCGGGTACAACGCCAACACGCTGATCCTGCTGCACGTCCCCGCCGACGGCGGCAAGGCCAAGGGCTTCTCCATCCCGCGCGACGACCTCGTCGACATCCCCGGCCACGGCAAGGACAAGATCAAGAAGGCGTACGGTCTCGCGAAGGCGGACGAGGAGAGCAGGCTCCGGGCCCAAGGCGTCACCGACCAGCGGGAGTTGGAGCGCGCGGGGCGCGAAGCCGGCCGCCAGTCGCAGATCAGGACCGTGCGGCAGTTCCTCGGCGTCCCCGTCGACCACTTCGCCGAGGTCAGCCTCTCCGGCTTCTACCGTCTCGCCGACGCCCTCGACGGCGTCGAGGTCTGCCTCAACAAGCCCGTCAAGGACCGCTACTCCGGCGCCGACTTCCCCGCAGGCCGGCAGAGGCTGAACGGACAGGAGGCCCTCGCCTTCGTACGCCAACGGCATGGTCTGGAGCGCGGCGACCTCGACCGCACCCGCCGCCAACAGGCGTTCCTCGCCTCGGCCCTGCACCAGGTCAACAGCCTCGGCACGCTGACCAACCCCGCCCGCCTGCTCGACCTCAAGGACGTCGTCAAGGACAACGTGGTCCTCGACAAGGGCTGGGGCGTCTTCTCCTTCGTCCAGCAGGCCAAGAACCTCACGGGCGGCAAGGTGGAGTTCACCACCCTGCCGGTGGAGAGCTTCGCCAAGCACAACGGCGAGGACGTCAACATCGTCGACCGCGACCTGATACGGCGACGCGTGCAGGAGCAGATAGGAGGGGCGGACGAGAAGAAGCCGGACGAGAAGGGGCACGCCCACAAGCCCGCTTCGGGCGACACGCCGTCCGACTCCGATTCCGATTCCGACTCCGGTACCCCGCAGCAGAAAGTCGACGGAGGCGGTGTGCCGTGCGTCGACTGAACGCCCGGCGCGCCGAGGCCCTGCTGCTCGCCCTCGCCCTGACCGTCGTCGTCTACGGCCACGCCGCCGCGGGCCTCGCGCTGACCGGTGAACTCCCCGCCCAGCTCCTCGGCTTCGGCGTCTCCCAGCTCTGCCTCGCCACCGCCGCCCATCTCGCGGTGCGCAGGTTCGCCCCGTACGCCGACCCGCTGATCCTCCCGCTCGCCTTCCTCCTCACCGGCCTCGGTCTCGTCCTGATCCAGCGTCTCGACCACGCCTACGCCACCCGCTTCGACTCCGCCCCCGCGAGCGGCGGGCAGCTCGTGTGGACCGTCCTCGCGGTGGCCGCCGCCGTGGTCGTGCTCTGGGCCCTGCGCGACTACCGGCAGCTGCAGCGCTACCTCTACGTCACCATGGCCGCCTCCCTGGCCCTGCTCATGGCGCCCGCCTTCTTCCCCGGGGACACCTACGGCGCCAAGCGGTGGGTGTACCTCGGCCCGCTCTCCTTCCAGCCGGGCGAGTTCGCGAAGGTCGGCATCGTGGTGTTCTTCGCGGGCTTCCTGGTGCTCAACCGCGACGCCCTCGCCTGCACGGGACGCCGCGTGCTCGGCATGACGCTGCCGCACGGACGGCAGATCGGCCCGATCGCCGCCGTGTGGCTGCTGAGCCTGCTGGTCCTGGTCTTCGAGCGCGACCTGGGCACGTCGCTGCTCTTCTTCGGCGTCTTCGTCGTCATGCTCTACATCGCCACCGAACGCACCAACTGGGTGGCGTGCGGCATCGCCATGACGCTGGTGGGAGCCGCCGCCGTCGGCGCGACCGAACCCCACGTCCGGGGCCGCGTCGTGGCCTGGCTGCACCCCTTCGACATCTACCTGCCGCCCGACCAGCGCCCCGCGGGACTCGTCTCGGACCAGGCCGCCCAGGCCCTGTTCGGCTTCGGCAGCGGCGGCGTCACCGGCACCGGCCTCGGCCAGGGCCACCCCGAGCTCATCGGCTTCGCCGGGCGCAGCGACTTCATCCTCACCACCGTCGGCGAGGAGCTCGGCCTGGCCGGGGTCATGGCGGTCCTGCTGCTCTACACGCTGCTGGTGGCGCGCGGCTTCCGTACCGCCCTCACCTGCGGCAACCCCTTCGGGAAGCTGCTCGCGGCGGGCCTGTCCGTGGTGCTCGCGTTCCAGGTGTTCATCATCACCGCGGGCGTCACCGGCCTGATGCCCTTCACCGGAAAGGCCCTGCCGTTCCTCGCCCAGGGCGGATCCTCCATGGTCGCCAACTGGCTGCTGATCGCCCTTCTGCTGGCCGTCAGCCACCAGGCGCGCCGCGACCTCGGGCACGAACCCGTGTCAGACGCGCAGACCGATCATCCCGAGCCCGTCGACGGCGGCCGGCGAGAGCGTCGACTCGTCCAGGCCGGACAGGGGCTGCCAGGCGACGGCTGACGTGGAGTCGTCCGAGGTGGCGACCCGGACGGGGCCAGGCGCGAGCTCGACCACGTAGAACAGCCCCACCAGATGCCAGCTCACCCCGAGCCGACGGGCCGTGTACGTCCGCGCGTCCACCAGGCGCGCGCCCAGGAGTTCGAGGCCGGTCTCCTCGCGCAGCTCGCGGGCCAGCGCCTCGCGCGGCTGCTCGCCCGGATCGATCCCGCCGCCGGGCAGATGCCACCGTCCGGGCTCGAACACCGGTGAGGCGTCCGAGAGCCGAGTCAGCAGCATCTCGTCCTGCGCGGTGGCGACGGCGTACGCCGAGACGCGCGAACGCACGTGTTCCCCCATGGTGCACCTCCGGTTCCCCGGAGATCGTACGTCGGGTCCGGGCCCGCCCCCACGCGGACCCGGACCCGACTGTCCCTGGGCGGGGTTACGAGGCGGAAGGCACCACCTTCACGTCCGCCGCCCGCACATAGCCGATCCGGTGCCCGTACTGGACGACGTAGTACATGTCCTTGCCGCGCACCACCTTGTGCGGCGCGGTGTCGAACGTCGGGGCGTAGAAGTACTCGCCCGGGACCTTGTCACCGATCACGTACTTCTGACCGGCGAGGATCTTGTACGGGAGCGGGGTGACCGCCTGCACGGGCACGCCCGCCGGGTAGGCCTCCTTCTCCGGGTACGCGCGCCCGTACACCGGGATCTCGCTCGCGCCGTCCTTCGGCGTGAGCACGAGGGCCTTCGCGTCGACCGCGGTCGGCTGCTTCCTCGGGTTCTTGAACCAGGCCTTCTGGCCGAGGTACCAGACGGCGGTCCAGTCGCCCTCGCGGTCGGCGACCGCGTACTGCTGGCCGGTGGAGAGCCGCGCGCCGACGTCGTTCACGTCGATCGTGGAGTCCTGGCCGCCGGGGCGCTTGCCGATGTCCTTGATCAGCGGCGCGTCGTCACGCGGCTCGGTGTGCACGCGCACCGCGGCCGAGCCGTGCGGCACGCACTTCTCGCCGGGCTTGACGCAACCCGTGTACTCCGGCTGGTTCTTGGAGTACTGGGGCGCCACCGTGACCACGCCGCCGTTCGGGCCCGCCGTGCGGCGGAACGGCTTGCCGAGCAGCGTGAAGTAGTGCTGCCAGTCCCAGTAGGGGCCCGGGTCCGTGTGCATGCCGGGGATCGACGACGGCACGGTGCCCTGGACGTTGTCGTGGCCGAGGATGTGCTGGCGGTCCAGCGGGATGTCGTACTTCTTGGCGAGGTACTTCACCAGACGCGCCGACGTGCGGTACATCGCCTCCGTGTACCAGGTGTCGGGCGCGGTGAGGAAACCCTCGTGCTCCAGGCCGATCGACTTGGAGTTCACGTACCAGTTGCCGGCGTGCCAGGCGACGTCCTTCGCCTTCACGTGCTGGGCGATGTGGCCGTCGGTGGAGCGCAGCGTGTACTGCCAGGACACGTAGGTGGGGTCCTGGACCATCTTGAGGACTCCCTCCCAACGGCCCTCGGTGTCATGGACGATGATCGAGTCGATGCTCTGGCTCTTGGGCCGGTCCGACAGGTCGTGGTTGCCGTAGTCCGGATTGCCGTTGGGGTCCTTGAACTCCTCGTACGGCGCGGGGATCCACTCGCACGACACGGTCTTCGGGCACTCGGTCCCGCCCGCGGCCGCCTTGCGCAGCCCCATGCGCTGCACCTGCGCGGCATCCGGCCGCAGACCGGGCTCGGCCGCGAGCGCCACGCGCTGGCCCGCGTCCGTGGTGCGCCGTTGGCCGTCGCGGATGACGGCGAACACGTCGTTGGCGTACGTCGCCGCGGTGGCCTCGTCGTCCGCGCCGGAGAAGCGGGCGACGGCGCCGTACCAGTCGGCGGGGTCGGAGCTCAGCGGCTTGCCGAGCTTCTTCTGGGCGGCGGCGAGCAGGGCCGCGCCGCCCTCGACGTTCGCGGCCGTGTCGGTGCGCAGCTCCTGCGCGGAGCGACCGGTCAGCTCGGCCGCGCGGGGCAACGTCTTGAGGCGGGCGGGGAGTTGGGACTCCTCCGGGACCTTCGCGGTGGGCGGCGGGGCGGGGCGTGAGGTGTCGCCGCGCGGGTCCTCCTTGCCCTCGCTGTGGTGCGGGGCGCTCGCCAGGGCGGCGCGGGCGTCGGTGAGGTGCATGGGGCCGTAGCCGCCGGTGACGCTGGCCGCGCCGCCGTGCGCGTCCCAGCGGGACTGCAGGTACGAGACGCCGAGCAGCACGCTCTGCGGGACGCGGTACTCGGCGGCGGCGGCCGCGAAGGCGCCCTGCAGCCGCGTGGCGGAAGCCTGTTGGGGTGCGCCCGACGACGGTGCCGCGCCGAGCAGCGGGACCAGCAGACCGGCCGACGCGAGGGCGCCCGCCGTCCTGACGGTGCGTCTGCGCGCGGACGGGGTACGGGCGGTGGCGGATCCTCGCAATGCAGCCTCCTGGGACTCCTGGGCCGATGAAGCGTGACGGGGCGTGCGGGGCCGGGCGTGCGTCAGTGGTACCGGCTCTCCGACGATCCGTCAATCATGCCCAGGAGACGGGATTTCCCATGTCAGCGCCGGTCCCGGCGGGTTACGGGCGGGTTTTCGCCAGGGGCGGCCCCACCGCCTGCGGTGCGTCAGTGGAGTGGACCAATGAGCGGTACGGAGATCCACCTGTTCGGGGGAGCGAGGAGGGGGCTCCCGGGGCGGGAAGGCTTCGCCCGAGGTCAGGGGCCGACGGGCCGCAGCAACGTGAACGCGCGGTCGACCAGCGTCTGCCGGTCCTCGGTTCCGCCGGAGGCGAGCCAGGCGCGGTTCGCCGAGTCGAGGGCGGCCGCCGCGGCCGAGGTGAGCGCGTCGGCGGCGAACGCGTCGAGCTCCGTGCCCGGACGGGCGGCCAGTGCCTCGGCGACCCGGGCGCGCCTCTCGTCCCGCTTGCCGTGCCGCCGGGCCCGCAGCGACGGCGTCGACTCGATGAGCGTGAGCTCCGCCAACTGCCGCTCGCAGGAGTGGATCCGGCCCTGCCGGGCCCCGAGCATCCGGTGCGGGCAGCCCCACGGGGCCTCGTCGGCCGGGCGGGCGAGGACTTCGTCGGTGACCTCGTCCGCCATGGACCCGACGCTGCCGAAGACCACGTCCTCCTTGGCCGGGAAGTACCGGAAGAAACTGCGCTCGGACAGCCCCGCGGCGCGCGCGATGTCCTCGACCGTCGTCTCCTCGTAGCCGCGCTCGGCGAACAACTCCAGGGCCAGCAGGGCCAGTTCGGCCTTCATCGCCCGCCGGGCGCGGGCCACCAAGGCCGCGCTGATGGCCATGAGCCACCGGTGCGCCCGCCGGGCCGAGCCCGACGGGATCGCCGTCGACGTCGCCTGTCCGGGGCACGCCTGCACGCCCGGCAACCGGGCCACCCCGATGGGGGCGTTCCCGTGGGCATACCGCCCGGCGGCCCCGCTGGTACGCCTGCTCGGCCCGGTCCTCCGCGCCGACCTCGCCGAGCCGGCCCGGTCCAGCGTCCATCTGGCGTCCGCCCCCCGAACTGGCGGGTGTCACCGGCGCGTCCTTCGACGCCAAGTGCCGCCGTGTGCCGTGGCCGGTGTTCGCCACGGACGAGGCGACGGGCACGGCGGTGTGGTCCCTGTGTGAACGGCTGGCGGGGGAGGGACAGGCCCCTGGACGAGGGCCTTGTCCTTGAAGGCCGTCGTCCCCCGACTGCCCTGCGGGGCGGGATGGGAGCGGCTCCCCCGCGCGGGGGAGGGACCCCGCGCCCCGGCCGTCGCGCAGGACGAGTGATCTTCGTTCCTCGGCTCGACGCCCTGGCGGGGCGCCCGATGGAAACGTGGCTCTCGCACCCGAACTCCCATCCCCGCCAGGTGACGTCCGGCCCCCACCGGGTCGCCTCGCACCGTCCTTCAGGAGGCACGGACCATGTCCGAGTACGCCGTCACCGTCCCCCGCCCCGGCACGGCCGCCGAGGTTGCCCCGCCGTCGCTCCGGGCCGTCCGCGCCGCGTACGCCTCGGCGCTCTCCGCGACCGTCGGGTTCATCCCGCTGCACGCCGTCTGGGCGCTGGGCATCCCGCTGTGGGCGGACGAGGACAAGTTCCACGACTGGTACGAGCTCGGCGGCGGCCCGTACCTCTTCGTGCTCAACGGCCTCGCCGCGCTGGCGGGGGTCCTGGCGCTGAGTCTGGTCAGACCGTGGGGCCTGGTCTTCCCGAAGTGGACGCCGCTTCTCGCGGGGCGGCCCGTGCCGCGCCGGACCCTCGCGGGCACCGCCTTCGGCGTCTCGGCCCTCCTGCTCCTGTACACCGTCTGGGCCGCCGTGCGGCTGGTCGACGACTTCGGCGACGACGGGATCTTCAGCCCCTGGACCGTCGTCTACGGCATCCCCCAGTTCCTGGTGTGGGGCGGCGGCCTGTTCGTGGCGGCACGCTCCTACCGACGCCGCACCGCGGCCCCGGTCAGTCGATGACCGCGGTCGCCTCGACCTCGACCAGATACTCGGGCGCGGCCAGCGCCGCGACGCCGACGAGCGTGCCGGGCGGCACCGGTGTGCCGCCGAGGTGCGCCGCCGCCCGAGCGATCCCGTCCAGGAACAGCGGCATCTTGTCGGGGGTCCAGTCGACGACGTACACGGTCAGCTTCGCGACGTCGTCGAAGGAGGCGCCGGCCGCGGCCAGAGCGGTGGCGATGTTCAGATAGCACCGCTCGGCCTGCGCGGCGAGGTCGCCCGTGCCGACCGTGGCCCCCTCGGCGTCCACGGCGACCTGTCCGGCGACGAAGACCAGCCGTGATCCGGACGCGATCGACACCTGCCGATAGACGTCGACCTCCGGCAGTCCATCGGGGTTCATCAGGGTGAGGGTCATGCTGAGCTCCTCCTCGTCGTGCTCTCCAGCGGTTACCGGGGAACCGTAGGAAACCCCGCGCTGACATGGAAGAACGCACTTTTCGGTGACTGGGGAACCTCCAGGTGACCCAGCAGTTCACGGGCACGAACGGCCGCCGATCCATGGCCAAGGGAGCCGGGCCGATATCCGGACTCCCCGGTCCACCGTTGCGATGACAAGCTGGGACGTCGGCAGAGGGGACATGGAAGCGTGGCGGACGCACGGGAGCCGGGGCGAGAGCAGCAGTCTGAGCCGGAGCCGGAGCCGGAGCCGGAGCCGGAGCCGGAGCCGGAGCGAGAGCCGGAGCCGGGGCAGGAAGCAGGGCTCGGCGGGCTGCTGCGCGAGGTGCGGCGCCAGGCGTCCCGCGAGGACGGGCCGGACCTGCGCAGGATTCTCGACTTGCTGCACCGGCAGACCGGCGTCCAGGCCGCGGTGGTCGCGGACGCCGCGGGCGCGGTGGAGTCGGCCACGGCAGGCTTCCCCCGGGAGGTGCTGCACCCGCTCGCTCCCCTCCTGGTGCGCCTGTCCGACGGGCAGTTGGCCTCGGCCGCCACGGAGTACGGATCGCTGCACGTGCGCTGTGAAGCCCTCGGGCCGTTCGGGCCGCGCCCGGTGCTCGTGGTGGTCGGCCGCGCGGTGCCGACTCCGCAGGCGCTCGCCCTGACCTCGTACACCGCCAACGTGCTCGCACTCCTGCGCCGAGCGGAGGGCGGCGACCGGATGGGGCGCGTCTACCACGACAAGGCACGCCAGTTGCGGTTCGCCGTGCTGCACGGGCTGCTGGCGGGGGGACCGCTGCTGGCCCGCCGGATGACGACCGGTGCCGTGCCGCCGCTGCTGGACGCGGACCGGCTGCGCATCCACCTGTTGCGCTGCCCGAGCGCCGACCGCGACCGGATCGCGCAGGCCCACCAGGACGCCTCCGGCTACCACGGCACGGCCCTGATGGTGCACTGCCCCGTGTTCAAGGAGCACTTGATCTGCCTCATCGCGGAGGCGGAGGCGGAGGCGGCGGAGACAGCGGCGGCGACGGAGACGGAGGCCGCGGCGAAGGCAGAGGCCGGGGACGGAAGCAGCGCACCCGCCGACCGGGCGCACGGCCTGGGCGAGACCCTGCTCCGTCTCGTACGCGAGAATCCGCGCTATGCGCTGGGCGTCAGCGGCGCGCAGCCCCTGACGGCCACGGCCGAGGCCTACAGCCAGGCCGTCCACGCGCTCGCCGGCGCTCCCGCCACCCCGGGCCGCGTCGCCTTCTACCACGGCCGCACGCCCCTTGCGGGCGTGCTCCCCCAGCAGCCCGCCCTCGCCTGGGCCCGAGCGTTCCTGCGGCCGCTCGACTCGATCTCGAAGGCCAGCGTCGACATCACCCGCCTGGCCGTGAACATCCCCCGGTCCGGTGTGGCCCGGCTGCTCGGCCTCAGCCGCAACACCGTCGCCGCCCATCTCCGACGTGCGGAAGAGGCCCTGGGGCAGGACCTCGCCGACGTCCGCTGCCGTGCCGCCTTCCAGCTGGCGCTCGCGCTGAGCAGCACCTGTGCGGCTCCCGAAGCCGACGACCACCAACTGCCGCCCACGCTCGACGACTTGCTGAGCATCGAGGCCGCGGCCGCCTGGGCCCAGACGGTCCTCCGCCCCATTCAGCCCCGGCAGCGCCGCACCCTTCAGGCGTGGATCGACGCCAACACCGACGCCCAGCGCGCCGCTCGCCGCCTCGACATCAGCCGCAACACGGTCCGTGCCCATCTGCGCGCCACCGAGGCCGTCCTCGGCCGCGATCTGCTGACCACCGGCGCGGGTGCCTACGACGTCGTCCACGCCCTGGACATCACGGCGGCGCGCACCGCCTGAGCAGCGTGCACAACCGGCGCCCGTAGTTGAGCACCGTGCACATTGGCCGACGAACACGGCGACTTCTAGCGTAGGGACAGAGCCGTAGCGGACTGTCGGGGGTAGCCGTGCTGCGCATGCACTTCACCGGGGGAGACCTGTCCCGCACCAGGGTCGCCGACCAACCGGACCCACTGTGGGAGATCGTCCTGAGCATGCACCAACTCCAGGAACGCGCAAGGCAAGGAGCGCCCGCCACCGCTCAGTGGGGGGCTCCCCGTCGGCAGCAGGTGCTGCGTGCGCTGACTCCGCTGATGCCGTCCCGCGGATACTTCCCGGACTTCCTCACTCCCGCGGCGGCGTCGGGCGGTCTCGGGAGCGGGATCGACGCCGTGCTGTCCACTCCCAGACGGCGGCTGCGCCGCGAACTCACCCTGCTGGCGCGGGACAACGCGCTGCCCTCCTGGACGCGGTCCCTCGCCGACGGCGATGCCGGCACACTGCGCCGGCTGGGCCGGGCCCTCCACCGCTACCACGAGTGCGTCCTCGGGCCCGTGTGGCAGGACGTCGCCGTCCGCGTCGAGGCCGACCGGCGGCACCGCACCGGGGTCCAGTGCCGCGCGGGGACCGAGGCGATGCTGCACACCTTCCGGCCCATGCTGCGCTGGCGGCCCTCGGTGCTGTGCGCCGACTATCCGGTCGACAGGGACGTGCACCTCGGCGGCCGCGGCCTGCTCCTCGTTCCCTCGTACTTCTGCCGCCGCAGGCCGGTCGCTCTCCTGGACGAGGAGTTGCCGCCCGTCCTGGTCTATCCGGCCCATCCGCCGGTCCAGGACCGGACGACCACGCCGGACTCCCGCCTCGCACCCCTGTTGGGCCCCACGCGCGCCGCTGTGCTACAGACCCTGCAAGTGCCCTGCACCACCACGGAGTTGGCGAAGAGGGCGGGGGTTTCCTTGTCGTCGGCCAGCGAACACGCGGCGGTGCTGCGCCGGGCCGGTCTGATCGCCAGCGTGCGGGAACGCCAACGGGTGCGGCACATCGTGACGAAGCTGGGCGCTGATCTGCTCGACGGCGGTGCGCATGCTTCCCTGCCCTGAGGGGCCGGGAAGCATGCCGCGCCGATCAGGGGTACAGGGCAGTGGCCCAGTTGTCGAACCGCCCCATGTCGCCGTCCGAAGAACCCGCCCTGAGCTTGAGCTTGGGACCGAATCCGTCGAGATAGGCGTTGCCGCCCGGCCCGGACTGCTTGTTCCTCCAGGAAGAAGCCTTCTTGCCGAAGCCGTAGTCGGTCAGGTCGACCGCGTACTCGCCGCTGAACCTCAGCATGCGGCCCGTGAAGTTCTTGCCGGCGTAGAGGCAGATCCAGCCTTTGTTGCACTTCTTCTCGGCCGACCCGGCCTCCTGCGCATGGGCCGCACCGGAAAAATTTCCCACCGTCATCGCGGCAAGAACAGTGCCCGTCACGATCGTTGCGGTGATACGCATGTTCTCCGTCCTTTCCCGTTCAAGGAATGCGTGGGCCGAAGCGGCTCGCCGGCCGAACCGGCGAGCCGCAGTGAAGGGCAGAGGCCCCGATCAGGGATAGACGGCGTTCGCCTTGTTGTCGAACTTGCCCATCTTCTTGACCTTGCCGGGGTCGTAGGACCACTGAGTGCCCTTGCCGCTGTTCTTGGTGGAGAACCAGGCCCTGCTGCCGATTCCGCTCTGCCGGTTCCAGACCGAGGACGTCTTGTTGTTGAAGCCGTACGTGCCGAGGTTGTTCCACCCTCCGTCGTTGAACCGGAGCATGCGGCCCCTGAGCTTGGTCTTGTCGTAGAGGCAGACCCAGCCCGGATCGCACTTGTACTGCTTGGCGAACTCGGCCTTCTCCGCGCGCGTGTCGGCGGTTTCGCGGTCCCAGCAGCGCGCCTTCCCGGTCGCCCCGACCTCGCAGACGTCCGCGCCCTCCCAGGACGTGCGCAGGTCGATGGAGTCTCCGTCGAGCGTCGCCCGGGCGCCCTGCGGATGACCGGTCGACCCGGCCTCCTGGGCGCTGCTCACGCCGGCGAAGGTGCCCGCCACCATGGCGGCGGCAGCGGTGCTCGTTGCGATCTTCGCAGTGATACGCATGTTCCCTCTCTTTCCCGCCGCGTCGGCCCTGCGCTTTCCGTGGGGCCGGCGGGCGGCTTCGGACATGTCGAAGGTAGAGAGGGGAGAGGAGGGAAAGACATGGGTTTCGGGGGAGCGCGAAACATCGAACTCCCGTGCGCGTTCCCGGAATTGCCGGGGCATGATTTCGGATCGGGCCGCGGGGAACGGGGGTGACCCGCGCCCCATTTCTGCCGGAGGCCGGGTGCGCCTTCCGCGTGCGGCCCGCCAGGCGAATACGTGCGGCCCGTCAGGCGAATACGTGCGGCCCGTCAGGCG
Source organism: Streptomyces sp. NPDC025651 (assembly GCF_055558735.1). Lineage (NCBI taxonomy): Bacteria > Bacillati > Actinomycetota > Actinomycetes > Kitasatosporales > Streptomycetaceae > Streptomyces > Streptomyces sp. NPDC025651. The sequence goes on along the minus strand of NZ_JBVHLZ010000006.1, from coordinate 477,380 downwards.
AATGCGTGCGATCCGTCAGACGAAGCGGCGCACGAACGTCAGTGAGGCGTCCGCGACCTCCTTCCACCTGCTGTCCAGGGTCAGCGCGTGGTCCCGGCCGTGGAGTTCGATGATTTCCGTGACGCACGGGTTGGGCTTCTGACGTTTGTACGCGCCGCTCGCGAGCGCCCAGGGCACCGCGTTGTCCTGGCCGCCGGAGATGATCAGGAGCGGGCCGCGCCCCGGGTTGCGGTAGTCGGCCTTGGCCTCGGTGCGGGGGTTGAAGTTGGCCATGGCCGCCTGCATGGGCGGGGCGCACGGCGCGGGGACGGCGTACCGCTCGTAGATCGCCTTGGCCTCCTCCTCGCTGACGGCGTTGGCGTAGGCGTAGCGGAACTGGCGGTACGTCAGGGGCTTGGCGCGCTTCCGGTTGGCGGGGTTGGCGATCATCGGGAGCAGCGAGCGCACCGTGGACACGGGGAACGCGAGAACACCGCGGAACGGCGCCGGGTCGATGGCCACCGATGCGGTGGACAGGCCGCGCCCCGCGAGGATCTGGGTGAGCATTCCGCCCACGGAGTGTCCGATCACCACGGGCTTGCGCTCCAACGTGCCGATGAGGCCCGCCAGATGATCGGCGACCTGCCCCACGGTCCTGCCCGCGATCGCCTCGGGGCGCTCCCTGGCCTCGGTCACCGTGGCCGGTTCGCCGGGCCAGGTCAGCGCGACCGGGGCGAACCCCGCGGCCTCGAAGTGCGGGAGCCAGTGGTCCCAGCTGCTTGCCAGCATCCACAGGCCGTGCACGAACACGGCGGGCGTGCGACCGGAGGCGTTGGCCCGGTCGATCTGCTCTGCGTCGGTAGCGGACATACCCTGACGCTACGGTTGCAAGTGCCGTGCCGTAAGGGAGAGTTGGCGGTCTGGCCGATACTGCCGTGTGCCCTTCCGGATCGTGCGGTCGCGGGGCGCGTCGGGCTCGCGGGGCTCACCGGCGCCCGGGGCCCACGCGGCAGGGCACCGCCACCGCTTCAAGGCGCCCGGCTTCAAGGCGTCCCGCATCAGGGCATCCCGCTGGGACAGCTACCGGTCCACGCCCGCCGTGCCGCTCGATCCCTGACGGGAACGCACAAGCTGTATCTGGTGTTCAAGGCTCCGCAGGACAACTCGTTCGACGTGGACGCGGTGCAGTTCGCCGCGTCATAGGCAGTCGGTCATAGGCAGACCGTCATAGACAGTCCGTCATAGGCGGTTCGTCATAGTCATGAGGTAGTAGCCAGGGGCATACGAAGGTCCGCGGTGCGCCACTGCTCAAAGGCGCACCGCGGACCGCCGTCCCCGTCAGCGAGTACCGACTGCCGCTCGCACGGCCCGGCGGGCCAGCTGGCAGTCGTCGTGCAGCCGCCTCAGGAGCAGCCGCTGTTCCTCGCCGGACGGCGCAGCACCGGGATGGGCCGGGCCCGGTGCCGCCGGGGCCGATTCGTGCATCGAACGCTGCACGGCCGTTTCGTACGTACGGATCTCTCGGGTCAGCACCAGCATCAGGTTGACCAGGAACGCGTCGCGCGCCGCCGGGCCCGCCGCCTGTGCCAGCTGACTGATCTCGCGCCGCGCCACCGGGGCGTCACCGAGGACCGCCCACAGCGTCGCCAGGTCGTACCCCGGCAGGTACCACCCCGCGTGCTCCCAGTCGACCAGGACGGGCCCGGCGGGCGAGAGCATGATGTTCGACAGCAGGGCGTCGCCGTGGCAGAACTGCCACATGGACTGGTGGCCGTTGCCCTGATGGGCGACCGAGTGCGCGATGCCGTGCAGCAGCTTCTGCAGGTCGCCCATGTCGCGGTCGGTCAGCAGTCCCAGCTCGTGGAAGCGGGAGATCCGCTTGCCGTAGTCCAAGGGCCTGCCGAACATCTCCGTCGGCGGCCGCCACTGGTTGAGGCGGCAGATGGAGCCGAGCGCCGCCCGGATGTCCGCCCGCGGCGGGGCCTCCGCGGGGTGCCGGTGCAGTGCCGCCACGCGTCCCGGCATCCGCTCGATCACCAGCGTGCAGTCGTCGGGGTCGGCGGCGATGAGCCGCGGCGCCCGGACCGGCGGACGGTGCCGGACGAACGCGCGGTATGCCGCTATCTCGTGCCTGATCCGCTCGGCCCACAGAGGGGAGTGATCGAGTAAACACTTGGCGACGGCGGTGCTGCGCCCTGCCGTACCGACGAGCAGCACGGTGCGGCCGCTTCTGCGGAGCACCTGCACCGGGTTGAACTCCGGGCAGATGCGGTGCACCGAGGCAATCGCGGTGCGCAGCTGCGCCCCCTGGGGGCCGGACAAGTCGAGTCTCCCGCTGAGCGGTTGGTTCCCGGCGCCCGGCACTCGGCGCGTGCGGCCGCCGCCGAGCTGCGCGGACGTGGGGCGCAACGGCTCCAGATAGGGGCCGTTCCCCGATGAGGGGGGCACCTCGCGGGTCCGGGGGACCGGGGGGCGCGGGTGGAGCGGCCGGGGCGGGGCGGACACGGAGGACGATGCTGCGTACATGGGCGATACAGATCCCTTCGTGTGCCTGCGAGTTGCGTGCGCCTCCCGGCCCGATCGCTTCGGGTGCACCCTGGGGAGTGCCTTGCGGCGACCGGGTCGGGGTGGCGCACTCCTACCTGACACCCGTCGTCCCCTGGCACACCATGTGGCGCACCCTGGCGAACCCTGGCGAATAGTCGCTCAGCAACTGACAGAGGGTTACTGTCAACTCAGCCGAGAACCTGGGGGCTTGACGTGAACGGACAACCCAACACCCGCCTTTCGGACCTGTTCGGCCTGGCCGGCTGGTCCAAGGGGGAGCTCGCGAGACTGGTGAACAGGCAGGCGGCGGCCATGGGCCACCCCCAACTGGCCACCGACACCTCGCGGGTGCGGCGGTGGATCGACATGGGAGAGATCCCGCGCGATCCGGTGCCGCGGGTGCTGGCTGTTCTGTTCACCGAGCGTCTCGGCCGTGTCGTGACCACTGAGGACTTGGGTCTGGTCCGGCACGGGCGCGTAGGGAAGCGGCGTGGCGACGGGAGTGTGGAGCACCCCGACGGCGTGCCGTGGGCGCCCGAGCGGACGGCCGCGGTCCTCACCGAATTCACGGGAATGGACCTCATGCTCAACCGACGCGGCTTGGTGGGCGCGGGCGCTGCGCTTGCCGCAGGCTCCGCACTCAGCAGCGCCATGCACGACTGGCTGCACGCCGATCCGGCTCTCGCGGCCGACGCCCCCCGACTCGACGACCCCCTGCACGCCGACCCCGCCGGGTTCGACCGCTATGAGGCCGCCCCCATCGGGTCCCAGGAGATCGAGGAACTGGAGCGCTCGGTCGAGGTGTTCCGCGCCTGGGACGCGGCCCGCGGAGGCGGGCTGCAGCGCAAGGCCGTGGTGGGCCAGCTGAACGAAGTGGGCGGCATGCTCGCCTACCGGCACCCCGAACACCTCCAGCGGCGCCTGTGGGGCGTCGCTGCCAACCTCGCCGTCCTCGCCGGCTGGATGTCGCACGACGTCGGCCTGGAACCCACGGCGCAGAAGTACTTCGTCATCGCGGCGCACGCGGCCCGAGAAGGAGGGGACAGGCCGCGTGCGGGCGAGGCGCTGTCGCGGGCGGCACGCCAGATGGTGCACCTGGGCAAGCCGGACGACGCCCTTGACCTGATGAAGCTCGCCAAGTCGGGCGCGGGCGAGGAGGCCCTGCCCCGCACCCAGGCGATGCTGTACACCATCGAGGCCTGGGCACAGGCCTCGATGGGCCGCGGACAGGCGATGCGGCGCACCCTCGGCCTCGCCGAGGACCTCTTCGTGTCCGACAAGGGGGACGTGCCGCCGCCGAGCTGGATGCAGATGTTCGACGAGGCGGACCTGCACGGCATGCAGGCCCTGGCCTACCGCACCCTCGCCGACCACGAACCGTCCGCGGCGAACATCGCGCAGCGGCACGCCAAGGAGGCGATCGAGCTGCGGGCCAAGAACCGCGACCGGTCGCAGATCTTCGACTACATCTCGCTCGCGTCGGCCTGCTTCATCGCCGACGACCCGGAACAGGCCGATCGGTACGCCAGGTTGGCGCTGGTGTCGATGCGGGCCAACTCCTCGCACCGCACCTGGGACCGGCTGCGCGAGATGTACCGGCTCACGGCGCAGTACGCCGGATACCCGAAGATCCAGGACCTGCGCGAGGAGATCAAGCTCGCGCTGCCGAGGGGGGCCAAGGGGGCGGGGAGGACAGCAAGGGCATAGCGCGAGCGCGCGTGGAGCAAGGCCAGGTCCGCGCGGTCAACAGGTACGGATCCGTGCGATGTCAGATCCGTGCGATCAACAGGCAGGCGTCGTCCTCACGCGGTGCCCCGCCGAACTCCTCGACGACGGTCCGTGCGCATTCCTGTGCCGTACGCGCCCCGGTGAAGCGGGACGCGAGGGAGAGCAGCAGGCCCGTCGACGCGTCCCTGTCGCGCCGTGGCACCAGGCCGTCGGTGTGCAGCAACAGCAGGTCTCCCGGCCGTAGTTGCTCGCCGGCCTGTTCGTAGGTCGCGCCGGAGGTGGCGCCGAGGAGCACGCCGTCCGGTGGCGTCAGCGCGCGCCCCGTCCCGTCGCGGAACAGCAGCGGGGCGGGGTGCCCGGCCTGCGCCCAGGTGAGCAGGTGCGTGGCGGGGTCGTAGCGGCAGCAGATGGCGCTGCCGAGAGCGGGCTGGACCGTGGCGTCCAGTAAATGGTTGAGCCAGCCCATGAGTTGGCCCGGCTGCGATCCGGCGACGGCCATGCCGCGGAGCGCGCCGAGGAGCATGGCCATGCCGGAGGTGACGGTGACGCCGTGTCCGGTGAGGTCGCCGACGCTCAACAGGGCGTTGCCGTCGGGCAGTTGCATCGCGTCGTACCAGTCGCCGCCGATGAGGGCGCTGGAGGAGGAAGGGAGGTAGTGGGCGGCGAGGTCGAGCTGACCGGGGCCGCCGTGCGGCAGGCGCAGGGAGCCGCGCCACGGCGGCAGGACCGCCTCCTGCAGTTCGACGGCGAGGCGGTGCTCCGTCTGTGCGATGTCGCGGTGGCGCTGCAGCGTGTCACGGCTCTCGCGCACCGCGCGCTGACTGCGGCGCAGTTCGCTGACGTCCCGCAGGACCGCCCACATGGAGGCGGTGGAGCCGTCGGCGGCGAGCACGGGCTCGCCCATCATGTGCACGTGGCGTACGCGCCCGTCGGACCGCACGATGCGGAACTCGCCGTCGATGGGTTTGCCGTCGACGAGGCAGTCCGTGACCATCGCGGTCAGCCGGGGCTGGTCGTCGGCGTGCACCAGCGAGGGGAGTTCGTCCAGGGAGAGCGGGGGAGCGGCCGGGTCGCGGCCGAGGATCTGGTAGAGCTCGCAGGACCAGCTGGCCTCGTCGGTGAGGAGGTTCCACTCGGCGCTGCCCACCCGGCTCAGGAGTGAGCCGGGGCTCGCCTCCACCGCGGTCGCGGTCGGCGCCGCGGGCTCCCCGCCCGCCCGCGGCGGACCGTCCCGCAGCTGGGCCAAGTGGCTGTCCAGGTCGTTGAGTTGATGCACCGCCAGATCGCACAGGGCGCGCTGCCAGCGGCCCGCGGGGTCTGTGTGGTCGGTCACGGCGTCGCGCCGTACGGCGTCGACCTCGCCCCGGAGCCGGCGCGTCTGCGAGATCAACGCGTCGACCGTGCCGCGCTCGGGCGGCTGGGCGGCGTGGTCCGCGAAGACATGGGGCGGCATGAGGTGCTCCGTTGAAGATGCGGTGCGACCAACTTGACGGGTGGTGGACCGCTAATGACTTTCGCACAGCAGAAGGTGGCCTGTAAGGGATTTGGCAACACACGATGCAGTGGTGCTTCTGGCATATGCCCTTGGCGTGCGGATATCCGGAGGCCCGAGGTGGGAGTCTATGGGCAAACGGTAAAGGATGCGTAGGCCATCGCGTTGGAATGTGGTGTTCCGGAGGAGGAAATAAGACGAGTGAGCGAACGCATCGCGAGGGAGAGCGAATGACGTCGGAAGACGGCGGGAATCGGCGGGGGAAAGGGTGTGGAGAGCGGGTGGTGAGGGGGTGGTGAGAACGGCGGGAATTGCACGGTGTCACTGCTTCAGGCGGGCGGGGCGGTGGTCGTCGTACGCGTTGATCGCGTTCTCCTCCGCTCGCCGAGGCGGCAGCAGTCGCCGTGCGGCCACAACACGATGAGATCGGGCCGGTGTTCGACCATGAAAAGCGCGTCCGTCGAAGTCGTTCACTTCTTCGTCGACTTCTCCGTCTCGGGTTCTCCACCTCAGGGCCGCAGATAGCGGATGACCGCGAGGACCCGCCGGTTGTGGTCGTGCGAGGCCGGCAGGCCGAGCTTGTCGAAGACCGCCGCCACGTGTTTCTCCACCGTGCCCGGCGAGACGAAGAGGGCGTGCGCGATCGCCGCGTTGGAGCGGCCCTCGGCCATCAGCGAGAGCACCTCGCGCTCCCGTTCGGTGAGCGGCGCGAGCTCGGCCGAGCGGTGGCCCGCGCCCGCCAGCTGGGTCACGACCTCGGGGTCGAGCGCGGTGCCGCCCGCCGCGACCCGTTCCAACGCGTCCGTGAACTCGGCGATGTTGGCCACCCGGTCCTTGAGCAGATAGCCGACGCCCGCGGAACCCGCCGCGAGGAGCCGCGTGGCGTACTTCGTCTCGACGTACTGCGAGAAGAGCAGTACCCCGGTGCCCGGGTGCTCGGCGCGGATGTCGATGGCGGCGCGCAGCCCTTCGTCGGTGTGGGTCGGCGGCATCCGGATGTCGACCACCGTGACGTCGGGCCGGTGCGCGGCGACCGCCTCGCGCAGGGCGTCGGCGTCGCCCACGGCGGCACAGATCTCGTGCCCGCGCTCGGCGAGCATCTGGGCCAGCAACTCCCGCAGCACGGCGGCGTCCTCGGCGATCACGACACGCATGGTCGGAATGCTCTCACGTTGTCCTGCACGCGTTCTCACCTGCGCTCTTGCCTCTGTTCTCGCCTCTGTCCTCGCCCGCGTTCCCGCGGCCGCTCTCAGGCATGCGGCGGCAGCTCGACGGTGACGGTCGTGGGGCCGCCCTCGGGGCTGCGGATGTCGATGCGCCCGTCCACCGTGCGCACGCGCTGGGCGAGTCCGGTCAGGCCGCTGCCCTCGCCGAGCGCGGCGCCGCCACGGCCGTCGTCGGTGACCTGGAGACGCAGCAGCCCGTCCCGCTGCGTCACGCCGATCGTGGCCCGGCGAGCCCCGCTGTGCTTGATGACGTTGGTCAGGAGCTCGGCGGCGCAGAAGTACGCGATGGTCTCGATCGCCGGGGTGGGCCGCAGGGGCACGTCGGCGGTCAGCTCGACCGGCACCGTGCTGCGTGCGGCGAGCGTCGCGAGGGCGTCGGGGAGCCCGTCGTCGAGGGCGGGGGGATGGATGCCGCGGGCCAGGTCGCGGAGTTCGGTGAGCGCTTCGGTGGCGTTGCGGTGCGCGCCGTCGACGAGCTGCCGGATGCGGGCCACGTCCAGCGGCTGTCCTCCGTCGAGGCGCTCCTTGACCATGTCGAGGCCCATCGCCACCGCGACGAGACGGACCTGCGCGCCGTCGTGCAGGTCCCGTTCGACCCGGCGCAGGAGCGCCACCGAGTCGTCGACGGCCAGCGCGCGCGTCTCCTCCAGGTCGCGTACGCGATCGGCGAGCCGCCCCGGACCGAGCAGCGCGTGGACGAGCCGGCGGTCGCCTTCGACGACGAGCCGGGTGACCCACGGCGCGCACAGCAGGGTGAGCGCGCCGAGCAGCACCGCGAACCAGGTGCCGGCGAACGTGTCGACGTGCGGACCGCCGAACGGGATGGGCGTGAGCACCGGCATGCCCTCCGGGTCGCCCGCCTCGGGGTGCTGCCCGAAGACGCCCCACCGCAGCGGGGCGGTGAGGTTGACCAGGCCGGTGAGCCACCACAGGACGGCGTACGCGCCCAGCGCGCCGACCGGCAGCTTCGCGAGGACGTAGGCCGCCGCACGCCAGCCGGTCCCGTCCCGCAGCCGCGCGTCGACGCGCCCCACGAAGCCTTCGCCGGGCCGGAAGGGCGGCGGCGCGGGCGTGCACGCGCGCTCGCCGAGGAACGCCGCGGCCAGCGCGCGGTGGACGGAGCCGAGCGCGCGGGCGAGCCGCAGTCCGGCGATGAGGAGCAGCGCCCCCACCACGGCGAGCACCAGCGAGACGGTGAAGGCGCCGCCGAGGGCGAGCACCACCGCGAGGACGGTGCCGCCCGCGAGGCCCAGCGGAAAGCCGATCAGGCAGTACGCCGCTTCGGCCCAGGCCCGGCGGGTGAAGGGGGCGCGGAGCACTCCCGAGCGGAGCGCCCTCCCGCGCAGCCGCGGCCGGCGATCCCGAGGCTCCGCGCCCGCCGGGCGGTCGATCTCTTGCACATGCATGCCGTCAGTTTCCTGTCACGCGTCGCTGCGGGCGAGTTCCTGTCACGCGTCCCTGCGGGCGAGCAGACGCCCGCCCGCCACGAGCACCGCTGCGGTGTACAGGCACAGCAGCGCGAATCCGGCCCACGGCGAGAGCACGCCCGGGACCGGCTTGGAGACCGCGAGGGAGTTGGCCGCGATGATGGTCGGGAAGAACTTCGCGACCGCCGTCCCCGAGACCCCGCCGAGCACCGCGGGCAGCACGAAGGTGACGCCGACGAGTACGGCGACGGCGCTCGCGGTGTGCCGCGTGACGGCGCCGATCCCGATGCCGATGAGCCCGATCATCGCGAGGTACGCACCGGCCATCAGGACCGCCCGCAGTACCCCGGCGTCCCCGATGCCGGGCCGCGGCACGCCGTCCCCGAGCGCGGCCCGCCCCGCGAAGAAGGTCACGAAGGAGACGGCCTCGCCCACCGCGAGGGAGACCCCGCCGTACACGGCCGCCTTCGCGGTGAGGACCAGGCGGCGGTCGGGCACGGCGGCGAGGGTGGAGCGGATGGTGCCCGACGCGTACTCACCGGTGACGACGAGGACTCCCACGACACCGACGAGGAGCTGCCCGACGGCCACTCCGGCCAGGACGTTGTTCGTGGCGTCGAAGGCGGCGGCCTTGTCGGGGCCGGGGGCCTTGGTGTTGGCCATGGTCACGATGCCGATGGCCACCATGCCGACCACGACGAGCAGCAGCGTCCACCAGGTCGACCGCAGACTCCGCAGCTTGATCCACTCCATGTGGGCGGCGTTCGCGAAGCCGTAGTGCCCGGCGGGAACCCGGACGTCACGCTGCCAGACGGATGCGTCGGCGCTCATCGGGAAACCCCTTCCGTGGAGGCGGCTTTCGTGGACGCGGCGGTGAGCGAGAAGAAGGCCTCCTCAAGGGAGCGCCCCTGGGAGGTGAGGTCGCGCACGGACGAGTCGGCGAGGAGCCTGCCCTGCCCGATCACCACCAAGTGGTCGGCGGTGAGGGCCATTTCGCTGATCAGATGGCTGGAGAGCAGGACGGCGCGCCCTTCGGCGGCAAGGGACCTGATGAGCTCCCTGATCCAGCGCACGCCCTCGGGGTCGAGCCCGTTGACGGGCTCGTCGAGGAGCAGCACCCCCGGATCGCCGAGCAGGGCCGCGGCGATCCCGAGCCGCTGCGCCATCCCGAGCGAGTAGGTCCCCGCGCGCCGCCCCGCGACATGGCCGAGCCCGACGATGCCGAGGACCTCGTCGACGCGCCCCCGAGCGATGCCGCCGGCGGCGGCGAGCGCCGTCAGATGCTGGGCGGCGGTACGCCCCGGATGGAAGGTACGGGCCTCCAGCAGCGCCCCGACCTCACGGGCAGGCCAGCGCAGCTCTCCATAGGGCCGCCCGTAGACGTGGGCGTGCCCGGCGTCGGGCCGGTCCAAGCCCATGATCATGCGCATGGTGGTCGACTTGCCGGACCCGTTCGGCCCGAGAAACCCGGTCACGGCCCCCGGCAGCACATCGAAACTCAACGAGTCGACGGCGACGTCGGGCCCGTACCGCTTGCTGAGCCCCTGCACCTCGATCATCACAACTCCCTGCCGCATACCTGACGTGGTCATTGACTCCACGCTAGGAATCCGACGGCCCCTCGCGGAACGCTGCTTTCCTCCGTCTGTTCTGGGGGTTTTCCCCCAGGGGCGGGGCGTTGGCCTTGGCGGCGGCGCGACGTGCGGTCACCGGGGCCGGGGCGCGGAATCGCGGAGCCGTTCGGTGAGGTAGTCGGTGATGGCTGTCAGGGTGGGGCGGTCCCAGAGGAGATTGGCGGGCAGGGGGTGTCCAGTGTGCTGTTGGAGTCGTCGGCGCAGGGTCACGGTCATGATGGAGTCCACGCCCATGTCGGTGAGGGGGCAGTGGGGATCGAGTGAGTCCGGCTCGATGCCGAGGATGGCGGCGAGGGTACGGGTGACCTGCTCGCTCAGCGTCGCGCGGAGCTGGTCGTCGGTCAGCTCCTTCCAGACGGGCCGTTTCGGTTCGGCGGCCTGCCGGGTCGCGTGGTGCGGCAGCGGTACGTCGTGCAGGGCGGTGGGGCGGTGTTCGGGGGGAACGCCGGGCAGCAGGCGCAGGATCGCCAGATGCGCGGCGGGGTGGGCGGCCGCCTGTTCCCAGGTGGCGAAGGCTTGCTCGGCGGTGATGTCCGCGGTGCCGCGGGCCGCGAGTTCGGCGTCGATGGCGTCGGAGGAGGTGGACATGCCCAGGCCGCGCCAGCTTGTCCAGGCCAGGCTCACTGTGTCGTTGGCTCCGTGGCCTCGGCGGTGGTGGGCGAAGGCGTCGAGGAAGGCGTTGGCGGCGGCGTAGAGGGTCTGGCCGGGCAGGCCAAGGAGTTGGCCGATCGAGGAGAAGAGCACGAAGAAGTCCAGGGAGCCCGGCGGGAACAGTTCGTGCAGCAGCAGCGTGCCCGTGATTTTCGGGCGGGTGACGTCGCGGAGAGCGGATGTGTCGCAGTCGCGTAGCCAGCGGTTGTCGGTGAGGCCGGCGGCGTGCACGATGCCGCGGATGGCGGGCATGGCGAGCGTGTCCGGTGCCAGTGCCGTACGCAGCTGTTCACGGTTGCAGACGTCGGCGGCCACGACGCGGACGGTCACGCCGGCGGCCTCCAGGGTGCGGATCGTGTCCAGGGCCTGTGCCGTGGCCGGTGTGCGGGGCGTGGTGTTCCACATCGAGCGTGGGGGCAGGCCCCGGCGGGAGAGGAGGACGAGGCGTCGGGCTCCGCGGTCGGCGAGCCGGAGTGCGGTGCGCAGTCCGAGAGCCCCGAGTCCGCCGGTGATCAGATAGCTGGCATCGGCCGTGCACGTGGTGGTCCAGTCCTGAGCGGTCGAAGCTGGGCGGGTGGCGGTCCCGGTGGTGCGGAGCGGGAGCAGGCGCAGCACGTTGGCCCGGCCGTCGCGGATGCTGATGACCGGGTCGGCAGCGGGGTCCCGCAGCAGGCGCAGCGCTTCTTCGATGTCGGCTTCGGTGGGTTGTGCGGGCAGGTCGAGGACGCCTCCCCAGATGTCGGGGTGTTCGGTGGCGCAGATGCGGCCGATGCCCCACAACGGCGCCTGGGCCAGCGCGCTGTGGCTGTGCGCTTCTCGGACCCCGTGGGTCAGGCACCACAGGCGCGGCGACGGCCCGTCGGCGGTGCCGGTGTCGGCGAGGGCGCGGACGTGCTTGATGAGGTTGTCGGCCAGCTGGTCGGCGTGGGCGGCCAGGGCGTCCGTGTCGGCGTCGGGTGCATGGGCGGGCAGGAGGAGGAGCGTGTCCGCCGGGACGGGTCGGGCGGTCGTGTGGGTGACCGTGAAAGGCCGGTTTTCGCGCGCGCAGACCCGGCGCAGCTCGTCGATCAGCAGCGGGTCGTCGCCGATCACTGCGATGGACGGCGCGTACGCGGGCGTGCTGGATTCGGCACGGGCCAGTGGCTTCCACCGCACGTCGTGCAGCAGCGGGGTGGCGGGCAGCTCGTGTGGGGCGTCGGCTTCCAGCTTCCGGAACGTCAGACCGTTCAGGCGGGCTGACGCCGTGCCCTGGAGCGCGCGGACGGTCACATCGACCGTGCCCGCGGACGGCGGGGTGTCGGCGTCGGGGGTGAGGCGGACCTGCGCCACGGCGTGTGCCGGGGCTTCTCCGGCGATAGCGGCGTGGTCGATGTGGGCGGGCATGCGCAGCACCCGCTCACCGGGGAAGATCACAGAGGCAGTGGACAGGGCGGCATCCAGAACCGAGGCCCACCCCGGTCCGGTCAGTTCCTGATCGGGGTCGGTGGTGATCCAGGCGATCAGGGTGTCGGGTCCGCGCAGGAGCTTGTCGATACGCCAGGGGAACCCCATGGCCGTGACCTGGAGGGCGGTGAGACAGGTGGTGACGTGCGTGGGGTCGAGTTCCTCCAGGCCGCTTGTGTCCGGCGGCTCGGGTGTCGCGAGATCGTCGTCGTGTGCGATGAGGCCGGTGGTGTGGGTGGTCCAGCCGTCGTGTTCAGCGCCCTCGGGCGCGGGCGCGCTGCGCAGCCGGGAGCTGAGTGTCAGGGTCCGGTCCTGACACGTCAGCTGTACCTCGCGGGGGTCGTCGCCCACCGGGACCGGGGTGCGCAGGGTGATGTCGCGCAGCGCGGGCCAGGAGGTCCGGCCGCAGGCATGGGCGGCAGCGGTGAAGAGGGTGTTCAACAGCACGGCCGCCGGCACGATCTCGGTGCCTTGGACAGGGTGGCGTCCCGGGAAGGGGCGGGTGGCAGTGTCGAGTCGGGTCTGCCACAGGTGGGTGCGCAGCGTGCCGCGTACCAGGGTTGGGGGGCCGAGCAGGGTGTACGAGGACGGGAGGTGCCGTGCGGGGGCGCGCTGTGTGTCCCGTGCGGGGTGGGGGACCCAGTGGCTGGTGTGCTGCCAGGTCATCGTCGGCAGGTCCACGAGCAGGTGCTGCTGTGGATGGAGCGCCGACCAGTCCACGGCGGCGCCGTGGCAGTGCAGTGCGGCGAGGTTGTGGGCGAGCGTGTCCTGTGAGGGCTGGTGGCGGCGGAGCGAATAGGCCACGTGGCCGTCGGCGGCTCCGCTGGCTTCCAGGCATTCCTCGATCGAATGCGCGACCACGGGGTGTCCGGAGATCTCCAGGAACATGCGGTGCCCGTCCTGGATCGCTGCCTGGATCGCTTGCGCGAAGCGCACGGGGTTACGCAGGTTGGCGGCCCAGTACGCACCGTCGCGCGGGTGACAGGTACGCGGGGCATCCAGGGCGGTGGAGTACAGCGGCAGGCTGGGCGCGAGGGGTTCCAAGTCCTCCAGCGCGTTACTGAGTTCCGCGCACAGGGGCTCCATGCTGCGACTGTGGAAGGCCACGTCGGAATCCACGCGCCGCACCCGCACGCCTTCCGCCTCCCACGCACGCCTCGCCCGGTCGATGGCCTGCACGCTGCCGGAGACCACGGCGGTGGTAGGCGACGCGGCCACGGAGGCCTCAAGGTCCGCCTTGGCGGCCAGGCGCTTGACGACGTCGGCGAACGGCAGTTGCACCATGATCATTGCCCCGTGGCCCGCCACTTGCGGCAGCAGGGCCGAGCGGCGGCAGGCGAGGCGGGCGCCGTCTTCGGGCGAGAACACTTCGGCAGCCACGGCGGCCGCGATTTCCCCGACCGAGTGCCCGATCACGGCCGCGGGCTCGATGCCGCGGCTGCGCCAGACGGCCTGCAGGCCCACTTGTACGGCGTAGACGGCCGCCTGAATGCGGTCGGTGCGGTCCAGGGGGCCGTGCGTGAGCAGCGCGTGCAGGGAGTAGCCGGCCTCTTGCCGATAGACCGGTTCCAGAAGCCGGATCGTTTCCGCGAAGTGCGGTTCGCCGGTCAGCAGTTCCCGGCCCATGCCCGCCCAGTGCGATCCGTGCCCGGAGAACACCCACACCGGTGGCGCGGCAGCGTTCTGGCGCAGCTGCGGGGGGCCCGTGACCAGGCGGGGGTGGTCCATGCCGTCGGCCAGGGCGTGCAGAGCGGCGGTGGCATCACGTGGGGTGTCAGCCACGACGACGGCGCGTGCGACGAGGTGACTGCGCCGGTGCGCCAGGGTCGCACCGATGGCGGGCAGCTCCCGCGCGGTGGTGTCTTCGGTGTAGGCCGCCAGAGACCTTGCGTGCGCGCGCAGGCCGGCGGGGGTCATGGCACTGACGGGAAGCAGGAGCGGGCCGGCGACGTGCCTCGCCGCTTCTCCTGCGGCGGATCGGGAGCGCCGGGGCCGGACGCCTGCTTCTTCCAGGACCGCATGGGCGAGAGTTCCCCCGTAGCCGTAGCTGGCCACACCGGCCCGCCGCGGCTGTCCCTCCTTGCGTGGCCAGGGGATGTGGCGTGTCACCAGGGACAGCCCGTTGCTGCCCCAGGGAATACGGGTGCTGGGTTCGGTGGCCACCAGCGACGCCGGAAGCTCCTCATGCCACAGGGCCAGCACCGTCTTGATGAGTCCGGCGGCGCCCGCGCCGGCCTCCAGGTGCCCGATGTTGGGTTTCAGCGAACCGATCAGGCAGGGACGGTCGGCGGGCCTGCCGGTGCCGAGCACCGCGCCGAGCGCGGCCGCCTCCACTCCGTCGCCCGCTCGGGTGCCGGTGCCGTGGGCCTCGACGTAGTCGACCCGGCTCGGGCTGAGTCCGGCATCCGCGTACGCGCGGTGCAGCAGATGCTCCTGCGCCTGTCGGCTCGGGCTCATGATGCCGTCGGTGTGCCCGTCCTGGTGGACGGCCGAGCCGCGCAGCACGGCCAGGACGCGATCGCCGTCACGCAGGGCGGCGTCAAGGCGCTTGAGGACGACGATGCCACAGCCCTCTCCCCGGCCGTAGCCGTCGGCGCTCTCGTCGAACGCCTTGGAACGGCCGTCAGCGGACACGGCGCCGGCCTCGTGCAGGACTACGGACAGCCCCGGCCCCGCCATCAGCATGACGCCGCCGGCCAGGGCCAGTTCCACCTCGCCCGCGCGCAGGGCCTGCGCCGCCAGGTGCACGGCGACGAGCGCGGACGAGCAGGCGGTGTCCACCGTCAGGCTCGCCCCGCGCAAGTCCAGCGCGTGGGAGATCCGGTTGGCCACCGCGCACGGCGAGGCCCCGATCCCGGTCCATGCTTCGATCCGGGACAGATCCTCCAGCAACCTGCGTCCGTAGTCGTCCGAACCCACGCCGACATACACGCCGGCATCCGCCCCGGCCAGGCTGCGCGGCGCAATGCCCGCGTGCTCGAGCGCCTCCCAGCTCACCTCCAGCGCCAGACGCTGCTGCGGGTCCATCAACCGGGCCTCGCGCGGCGAGATCCCGAAGAACGCGGCATCGAATCCGCTGATGTCATCCAGGAAGCACCCCCGCGCCGGGGTACGCGCGAGAGCCTCCGCAGCAGCCGGGTCACCAGCCCCGTAACCGGCCCACCGCTCGCCGGGGACGTCGCCGACCGCGTTCTGCCCGGCCCGCAGGAACTCCCACAACTGCGCGGGCGAGGAGATACCGGCGGCGAAACGGCATCCCATCCCGATGATCGCGACAAGTTGCCGCTCGTTGACTGAGTCATTCATGAGATTCCTCCGTGGGTACCCATGTGCGGGCGCGACGCCCCACGGCACTGACACATGGGCAGGCAAGAAGCGGACAGGGCCCCCAACACGAGGGACGGCACGAAGAACACAGCAGCGACGTGCGTGCGGCGCGGGCCTCGCGGGTCAGGACGTGGGACGCCGTCCCACCGCGCTCAGCAACGGGTAGGAGTTGACGACGAAAGCGGGATCCTGCAGCAGCAACCAGAAGGCCTCGAGCTGCTGCACGCTCAGGCCGGAGGCGAGCAGTTCGTCCTTGAGCTGCTCCGTGTTGGCCCGGTGCAGATCGATCCCCACGCTCTGTCCAGGCCACGCCTGTGCGAAGACCGTCGCGCCCAGCTGCTCCAACCCGCTGTCCGCCATGGCCTGGAGCACTCTGCGGCCCCACAGCGGGTCACCGCCCGCCGCCTGCAACAGGTTCAGGACCTCGGCATGCACCCGCGTGAACAGGTCCGCCGTAGCAGGGCTGGGAGCGGCGAGGACCGGCACCCACCCGCAGTCGAACTCCTCCAGGACGAGCCGGCCCCCCGGCCGCAAGGCCCGCACCAGACGAGGCAGCACCTGGTGGCGCTCGGGCACATGCACCAACACGAGACGGGCATGAATGAGGTCGAACTCGCCTTCCGGCAAGGCGTCACGGGCAATGTCATGCCGCCACAGCCGCATGTTCCCGCGCTGCTCGCGGGAGCTCATCCACCGTGGCTCGATGTCGGTGACGGTCACCTGCCCGGCAGGGCCCACCATCTCGGCCAGCCAGTCACCAATTGAGCCTCCCCCGCCGCCGACTTCAAGGCAGTTCCAGCCGGCACCGACACCCACGCCGGCCAGGGTTGCGCGGGATGCCGTGTCATAGGTGGCCTCCAGAGAACTGAAACGACTACCGGCTTCCACCGCACTGTTGTCGAACACGTACCGCGCCATCACCGGTCTCTTTCTCGTCCAGCCCTCAAAGGGCGTGCACCAGTGAGCTGTTGTCATCGCGCCGCAGGGCGGTACACCGCACAAGCCGCTGCACGGCAGCAAAGCAGTGCGCATGATGCAGAATTGCACGATTGTGAAACCCACCGGCATCTCGCAGAACTGACTCAACTCCACGCCACCGCAGGCGATCAACCCCGCAGGCCAGGCGCATCGTCGCACTTCAGAGCATTGAGACAGGGGCCACGCGAACGGAGCGTGACTCCTGCGGAATCGCTCCTTCCGTGCTCGGGGCGGACACTCGCGCACTACCCCCTCGCGCAGGGAGGCCTTTGTCTCGTCCGGGAAGCGGACGGGGAGAACGCCCCCGGCCTCGTTCGAGGAGCGGTACGGGAGTCCGATGTCCCCTGGGTTGCCGGCCACTCGCGCTGGGGGAGCCCTGGGATTCCCCCAGCGCGACGGACCCGTCAGGAACAGCCTTCAAGCGCCCGCAGGCCGAAAGTCCTCGGTGCTCCCGTTCGGCACCACGAATCCCATGGAAGATCAGAGGCCGACCTGAGCCACGACCTCGGTCAGCGCACGCCCCAGTGGCAGGTCGACACGGTGGGTGGCCCAGCGGTCCCCGCGGGTCGCGCCCTGGTTCACGATCAGGACCGGCGTACGAGCCCGCGCCGCCTGGCGGACGAACCGCAGTCCGGACATGACCGTCAGGGAGGATCCCAGGACGAGCAGGGCGGCCGCGCCGCCGACGAGGCTCCGGCACGCCTCCACCCGCTGGGGCGGCACGTTCTCGCCGAAGAAGACGACGTCCGGCTTGAGCACCCCGGTACCGCAGGCGGCGCACGCCACGACCCGGAACTCACGGACCGCGTCATCGGGCAGGTCGACGTCGCCGTCAGGATTGACCCGCGCCGCGCGGTGCCGCTCGGCGACGGCCTCGAACCACGGGTTGGCCTCCCGCAGCCGGTCGGCGAGCTCCGAACGGTCGCTGAGGCGGCCGCAGTCGAGGCAGATCACCCGGCCCAGGCTGCCGTGGAGTTCGATCACGTCACGTGCCCCCGCGGCCTGCTGCAGGCCGTCGACGTTCTGGGTGATCACACCGGTGACGAGGCCCGCGTCGGCCAGAGCGGCGACCGCCCGGTGGCCGGTGTTCGGACGGGCTCGGACCATGGCGCGCCGGCCCAGCTGACTGCGGGCCCAGTACCGTCGGCGCGCATGGTCGTCGCCGATGAACTCCTGGAAGGTCATGGGGACGTGGTTGCGCCGCAGGGAGCCGTGTTCCCCGCGGTAGTCGGGGATACCTGACTCCGTCGACAGGCCCGCTCCGCTGAGGACGACGACACCTCCCGCGCGGACGGCCGCGACCACTGGCGAGAGGTCGGTGGTGGCAGGAGGCAGGTGGCCCTGGGGCTCCCAGGTCAACGTCGGACGCGTCCTCATGACCGCCAGCTTAGAAGCCGTACGCGGCCGGGCCGGCTTACCGTGCCGTCCCCCCCCAGCCCACAGCATGCGTTTTGCGGGATCGGCAACAGGAATGGCGGCCACGGCAGGCGTGCGGCGACGGTGGGTCCATGACTGAGGACACCGCAGCAGCTTCGCCCGCTTCCCACCTCGCCCCGCCCGCCGACGGCTACGTCGGAGACCCTGCCGTGCGGGCGCAGTGGGACAGCATGTACGCCGACCGGGACCAGCTGTGGAGCGGCCGGCCCAACGGCGCGCTCGTGGCCGAGACCGCCGGGCTCGCTCCCGGGCGGGTGCTCGACGTCGGCTGCGGTGAAGGCGCGGACGCCGTCTGGCTCGCGCGTGAGGGCTGGGACGTGACGGCGCTCGAGGTCTCGCACGTGGCGCTGGAGCGGGCGGCCGGGCACGCGCGCGACGCCGGGGTGACCGTGCGCTGGGTGCACGCCGAGCTGACGGAGGCGGCGCTCCCCTCGGCCTCCTTCGACCTGGTCTCCGCCCAGTACCCGGCCCTGCTGCGCACCCCCGACGCCGCGGCCGAGCGGGCGCTGCTCGGGGCTGTCGCGGTGGGCGGCGTGCTGCTGCTCGTGCACCACGCCGGAATGGACACCCGGGAGGCGCGCGACGGCGACTTCGACCCGGCCGACTACGTCTGGCCCTCGATGGTCGCCGCCCTCCTCGACGACGACTGGGAGGTGGAGGTGGACGAGGAGCGGCCACGCGTGACCCCCGAGGGCGGTGCGGGCGCGCACCACAGCCACGACCTGGTGCTGCGCGCACGCCGACTGAGGTGAGGCTCGTTCCGGGCAGGATCACCGCACGGCTCGCCCGGTCGGCGGCCGCTGATCCGCCCGGCCGCTCTCGTCGTCGCGTCAGGCCCCGGCGCCGGAGCCGCGGAGTGCGCACACCCTCGTACTCCTGACACAAGAACGAGTTCGGTGATCTTTCCCACCTTGTGCGCCGTGCCGCGTCGCGGGACGCTCGAAACCCGTCCGGAGGATCAAGGTCCGCTGGAGCCCCCACAAGGATTGGAAAGAGGTCAACGGTGACCAACCTCGCCCTCAACCTGGCCCGTACCGCGACGGCACGCCCCGAGGCCACCGCGATACAGCTGGACGGACAGGCGCTCGACTACCGCTCGCTGGACGAGCGCAGCGCCCGCGTCGCAGGCTGGCTGGCCGCTCAGGGCGTCGTACCAGGTGACCGGGTGGCGATCCTGCTGCCGAACATTCCGCACTTCGCGGTCGTCTACTACGGCGTGCTGCGCCTCGGCGCGGTCGCCGTGCCGATGAACCCGCTCCTGAAGGCCCCCGAGATCCGCTACAGCGCAGGCGACTGCGGCGCCCGGACGATCCTGGCCTGCGGCCCGGCGTTCGCCGAGGCCGGTGCCGCCGCCGGCGAGCTCGGCATCGGCTGCACCGACGTCACCGCGGACGACTTCGCCGCCGCGCTGGGCGCGGTCGAGCCGCGTACCGACATCACGGACCGCGACGCCGACGACCTCGCCGTCCTGCTCTACACCTCGGGCACCACGGGCCGCCCCAAGGGCGCCCGCCTCACCCACGGCAACCTCGGCAGCAACACCGAGGCCGTGGTACGCGAGTTGGGCCTCACGGCGTCGGACACCCTCTTCGGGGGCCTGCCCTTCTTCCACGTCTTCGGCCAGACCTGCGGGCTGAACGCCGCGGTCCTCACCGGCGCCCGTGTGACGCTCCTGCCGCGCTTCGACGCCGCGAAGGCGCTGCAGATCCTCGCCCGCGACCGGGTCACGGTCATGGAGGGCGTGCCCACCATGTTCCTGGGCCTGCTCGCCGCGGCGGACGCGGCGGGCTCGACCGGGCTCGCGGACGGCGGCGGAATCCGGTTCTGCGTCACCGGCGGCTCGGCGATGCCCGTCGAGGTCCTGCACCGCGTCGAGGCGGTCTTCGGCTGCCCGGTCGCCGAGGGGTACGGCCTGTCCGAGACGTCCCCGGTGGTCACCTTCGGTGGGATCGAGGGACCCCGCAGGCCCGGCTCCATCGGCACCCCCATCGACGGCGTGCGGGTGCGGCTGATCGACGACGAGGGCAAGGACGTCGCCGAGGGCGAGGTCGGCGAACTGGCCGTCAAGGGACCCAATGTGACGCCCGGTTACTGGAACCGGCCCGATGCCGACGAGGCCGCGTTCACGGACGGCTGGTTCCGCACCGGGGACCTCGCGCGGCGCGACGAGGACGGCTTCTACTTCATCGTGGACAGGAAGAAGGACCTCGTCATCCGCGGCGGCTACAACGTCTACCCGCGCGAGATCGAGGAAGTCCTCTACGAGCACCCGGCCGTCGCCGAGGCCGCCGTCCTCGGCGTCCCGCACGAGCTGCACGGCGAGGAGATCGCGGCCGTCGTCACGCTGAAGCCGGGCGCGGAGGTCACGGCGGACGAACTGCGTGCGTTCGTGAAGTCCCGCGTGGCCCCGTACAAGTACCCGAGGATCGTCCAGCTGGTGCCGGGCCTGCCGAAGGGCCCGACGGGCAAGATCCTCAAGCGGGAGATCACGGTCGAGAACTGAGCGAAAGGCCCGGCGCCGATGACGTCTTCGGCCTGCGGTCGCCGGATGCGCCGCGAGGAAAATCTACAGTAATGTAGAGGTCCAGTCGGTCGGCATGCCGTCAATTCGCCATGCCGAGGGGTGTGTTGCGCCGCGGTCGCGCATTCCCTGCTTACGTCGATCAGTTCGAGTGAAGGAGACGGGACCCTCCCATGTTTGACGCCCTGAAGAACCTCAAGGACAAGGCGGAGGACCTTGCGGAGGCCCACGGTGACAAGATCTCCGGCGGGCTGGAGAAGGTCGGCGACTTCATCGACGGCAAGACCGACGGCAAGCACAGCGACAAGATCGACGCGGCTGTGGACAAGGCCCGGGACTACGTGGGCAAGCTGGGCGAGAAGGGGAACTGACCGAGCCCTTCGGCGCTGATCGGAGCGGGTCGCCGGGATGAGGTCCGGATCCGGCGACCCGCTCCCGTGTCAGGGCCGCTCGGGGTCGGAGGCGACGGTCAGGACGATCTTCCCGGTCGTGCGGCCGGTTTCCCCCAACGCGTGGGCCCGCGCCGCCTGTTCGAAGGGGAACGTCGCGTCGACGATCACCCGCAGGCGGCCGTCCTCGACCAGGGCGCTGATCTCGCGCAGCCCCTGCTGGTCGGGTTCGACGAGCATGAACACCGCCCGTACGCCGGCCTGCTCGGCCTGCCGGAGGGGGAAGGTGTCGTCCGGCGGCAGCAGGGAGACGAGGATGCCGCCCCGGCGCAGGGTGCGCAGGGAGCGTGTCCAGTTGGGTCCGCCGATTCCGTCGAGGGCGACATCGACGTCCCGGACGGCGTCGGCGACGTCCTGGGTGCGGTAGTCGACGAGTTCGTCGGCGCCGAGGCCGCGCAGCAGCTCGTGCTTGGCGGCGCTGGCGGTGGCGATGACGTACGCGCCGCGGGCCTTGGCGATCTGCACGGCCAGATGGCCGACGCCACCGGCCGCGGCGTGGATCAGCACGCGCTGCCCCGGCCGGACGTGCGCGGTGTCGACCAGGGCCTGCCAGGCGGTGAGCGCGGCCAGCGGCATGGCACCGGCCCGGATGGGGTCGAGACCGCGGGGGCGCGGGGCGAAGTGGCGGGCCGGCGCCGTGACGTACTCGGCGTACGCCCCCGCCGGGTGCGGGAAGCGAGGCATCCCGAACACCTCGTCGCCGGGCCGGAAGATCGTCACGCCGGCACCGACGGCCTCGACGGTTCCGGCCACGTCGAAGCCGAGGGTGAAGGGAGGCGTCGCACCGGTGGCGAACACACCGCGCTCGCGGGTCTTCCAGTCGGCGGGGTTCACGCCCGCCGCGCGCACACGGACCAGGATCTCGCCCCGGCCGGGCTCCGGCCGCCCGGTCTCGACGACCTGAAGGACGTCGGGGGCTCCGGCCCTGTCCTGGGACACGGCGCGCATGGTCGAAGGGGCGGTGGTGGGCTGGTGCATGGAGGTGTTCCTTCTCCGGGGGCGTACTCGGGTTCTCGCGCCGGTGGACCGGCACGGCCCCAGACTGGACGGTCGGCGGCGCCCCCGGTGTCGGCGTGATGGCCATGTACTGAAAAGATCCGGCCATGCACCGTGTTGGCGTTCTGGCCCTGGAGGGCGTCGTCCCCTTCGAGCTGGGCATCCCCGCCCGTATCTTCGGCGCCGCCCGTGACAGGGACGGCAACCCGCTGTACACCGTGGCCACCTGCAGCCTGGACGGCGGGCCCGTGCACGCCGAGGGCGACTACGACCTCGCCGTCGCCCACGACGCCTCTCTGCTGGCCACCGTCGACACCGTCGTCGTCCCGCCCTCCCACCGACTGGGACCGATCAGGGAAGAGGGGCGTCTGCCCGGCCCGCTGCGCGACGCCCTGGCCGCCGTCCGCCCCGGAACGAGGATCGTCGCGATCTGCACCGGCACCTATGTCCTGGCCGCCGCCGGGCTGCTCGACGGCCGTCCCGCCACCACCCACTGGCGCGAAGCCGACCGGCTGCGGCGGATGTTCCCCGGCACCCGCATCGACCCCGACGTCCTCTACGTCGACGACGGCGACGTCCTCACCTCCGCCGGAGTCGCCGCGGGCATCGACCTGTGTCTGCACCTCGTCCGCCGCGACCACGGCAGCCACGTCGCCAACGAGGTCGCCCGCTCCTGCGTCGTACCGCCGTGGCGCGACGGCGGCCAGGCCCAGTACATCCGGCGCCCCGTCCCCGACCCGGCCGTCGGCAGCACGGCCACCACCCGGGCCTGGGCCATGCGGCACCTGGCCGAACCGCTCACCCTGGCCGACCTCGCCGCCCGCACCAACATGAGCGTCCGCACCTTCAGCCGCCGCTTCCGCGACGAAGTCGGCATCACGCCCGGACAGTGGCTCACCCGGCAACGCGTCGACCTCGCGCGCCACTTCCTGGAGACCACCGACTGGCCGGTCGACCTGGTGGCCCACCGGTCCGGATTCGGCACGGGCGCCTCCCTGCGCCAACACCTCAACGCCGCCATCGGTGTCAGCCCCCAGACGTACCGCCGCACCTTCCGCCCTCACCAGGCAGCCGTCTGACGGTCCGCACGCAGGGGGTCAAGTGGGTACAACCGTGTACCGACCGGCCCCGGATGGGGACGTGTCGGCCCTTGTCCGCCCGCCCGTCGCCGCCCGAGGCTGGTGACCGAGGCGGGAACCTGGTGCCGGTGGCCTCGCAAGCCGGTGCCCGGTGGCCTCTTCGCCGGCTCCGGCACACGGCAACGAGGTGGGACATGAACGTTCTCGTGGGGTACGCCACCGCGCACGGATCGACCCGTGAGATCGCGGAACATCTGGCGGAGCGGCTCGGCAAGGCCGGGCTGTCGGCCGAGGCCCGGCCCATGAACGGCGTGGACGACGCCGACGCCTACGAGGCGTACGTCCTCGGAAGCGCCGTACACGGGCAGGCCTGGCTGGGTGAGGCCAAGGACTTCCTGCGCCGCAACAGCGACCTGCTCCACTGCCGCCCTGTCTGGGTCTTCAGCGTGGGCATGCCCGCCGCGCTGCGCGGCCCATGGCGGAAGAAGGCGGCCCGCAAGGAAGCGGATGTCATCACGGAGGACCTTCCCGCGCACATCCCGTACCGCGGCCACCGCCTGCTGTCCGGGGTGATCCGCCCTCGTCAGCTGCCCCTCACCGGCCGGTTGGCCTTCCGTCTGATGGGCTGCAGGTACGGGGACCACCGCGACTGGCCGGCCATCGACGACTGGGCCGACGAGATCGCCGGAGAACTGGATCGCGGGTGAGCGACCGGCGCGGCCCCGCCCCCGGCCGCGGACGCGTTTGCGATCAGTTGCCGAGCCCGGCGGCGTGGTCGGGAACGTAGGACTGGAGATCCCGCGGCGGACGTTCGTACCCCGTGGTCGGTGGGCGGGGCGGGAGTTCGAGCTCGGGAGGCGGCACGTCGTGGTACGGGATCGTCGAGAGCAGGTGGGCGATCATGTTCAGCCGCGCGCTGCGCTTGTCGTCGCTCTCGACGACGTACCAGGGCGCCTCCGGAATGTCCGTGTGCACGAACATCTCGTCCTTGGCCCGTGAGTACGCCTCCCAATGCGTGATCGACCGCAGGTCCATGGGGGACAACTTCCAGCGCCGCGTGGGGTCCTGGAGGCGGCGCCGGAAGCGTTGCTCCTGGACCGCGTCGCTCACCGAGAACCAGTACTTGCGCAACAGCAGGCCGTCCTCCACCAGCAGGCGCTCGAAGAGGGGGCACTGGTGGAGGAAGCGCTGGTGCTCGGCCTTGGTGCAGAAGCCCATGACGTGCTCGACACCCGCGCGGTTGTACCAGCTCCGGTCGAAGAGGACGATCTCCCCGGCGGCGGGGAGGTGCTCGGCGTACCGCTGGAAGTACCACTGGGTGCGTTCCCGCTCGGTGGGCGCGGGCAGTGCGACGATGCGGGCGACACGGGGGTTGAGGTGTTCCGCCACGCGTTTGATGGTGCTGCCCTTGCCCGCCGCGTCGCGTCCCTCGAAGACCACGACGAGGCGCGCCCCCTCGGCCCGCACCCATTCCTGCAGCGTCACCAGTTCCGTCTGCAGCCGGTACAGCTCGCGGTCGTACAGTTCCTTCTTCATGTGCTCGGCTACCTCTCCTCTCCGGCCGAACTGGGCCCCCTATTCGGCCGGTTGGGATACGCACCGGACGCGGACACCTGGCAGCGCACACCGGGGCGTACGGCTGCGCGTGTGGCCGGGCGGGCTGCGCCGCAGCGTGCCCGTGTCCCGGAGTCACCGGGGAACCACGGCCACGGGGCAGCGGGTGTGGTGGACGAGCGCACTCGCCACCGCGCCGAGCCTCCTGCGGCTTCGGCCCACCACGACCAGTTCGGCCCACGTCGAGGCCCGTACGAGGGCGTGGGACGGGGTGTGCAGCACGACGTCGCGCAGCACCTGGACCCGCGGGTACTTCTCCTGCCAGGGCCGCAGGGCGTCGGCGAGGGCCTGCACCTCCTGGTCCTCCCAGCGGGCGCGGTCCTTCTCCGGTACGGGGAACGGCATCCAGTCGGCCGCCGGTGCGGGAAGCGCCCACGCGTACAGGGCGTGCAGCCGTACGTTCGCCCGTTGGGCGGCGTCGAACGCGAAGTCGACGACGGCATCGGCCGGTTCGTGTGCGTCGATGCCGAGGGTGACCTTGTCGGGCCGGGCGCCGGTGCGCCCCCAGGCGAGCCCGCCGGGTACCAGGACCACCGGAGTGCCGCAGTTCTCGGCGAGGCCGAGGGCCGTCGATCCGAGCGTGAGCCCGGCGAAACCGCCGGACCCGCGGGTGCCCAGCACGAGCAGCTCCGCGGAGGGGGACATGTCGAGCAGCGAGGAGACGGTCGGGCCGGTCAGCCTAACGCCTTCGACCTTCAACTCCCGGTGTCTGCGCGAGAGTTCGGCCGCCACCGGACGGGGCAGCGGCACGGCGCGGTAGGGCCACAGGTCCGCGAGCTCGTCCGGGGCGAGCGCGGACACGTGGACCACCTTCAGCGGCAGTCCACGCCGCAGGGCTTCACGGGCCGCCCACGAGGCGGCCGCGCGGCTGCGGGCGGATCGGTCGACGCCCACGATCACTGACCGTTGCATCGTGATTCCCCTGTCCGTGGTCGGGCGGGCTTGTCCTCCCTCTCCACGCTGACGGCCGTCGAGGTCGACGGCCAGGGCCGACCGGGTCCGGAGGGTGGCCCGGTCGGCCCTCGCCGGTGCCACCCGCCGGCGCGACGCTGGAGGTGAGGAGGACGGGAACGAGCCCTGAGGGAGAGCGAGATGAGCGGAATGATCGAGAGGTTCCCGCACTGGCCGCAGGTGCTGCCGGACCTGTTCGGCTGGATCGAGGGCGGGATTCCGGGGCTGCACCCGGCCCCGGGCGTCCACGGCATCCGGATCGAGGAGTCCCTGACCGACGGGACGTACACGCTGCGCGCCGAACTCCCCGGCATCGACCCGGCCGAGGACGTCGACATCACGGTGGCGGAAGGCGTTCTGACGCTGTGTGCCGAGCGCGGTGGCGACGACGTGGGGGAGCGGCACACGGAGTTCCGTTACGGCACCTTCGCCCGAGCCGTCCGGCTGCCCGCCGGAGCGCTCGGCGATCAGGCGGCCGCGGAGTACAAGGACGGCGTTCTGACCATCACGGTCCCGGTGCCGCAGGGGAAGTCGGCGACCAGGACCATCCCGGTGCGGCACTCCTGAGCGGGACCCGCGGAGGTCGCACACGCCCGCGCGGCCGAGTCGGCCCGGCCGCGCGGGCGCCTCGCGCGCGCATGCCGCGCCCCCGGTCCCCCGACCCGATGTTCCGGTCCCCCGATGTGCGCCGGGCGCCGTCAGCGGGGCGCCGTCAGTTGTGCGCGACGACGGCGACCGGGCACTTGGCGTGGTGGATCACGGAGTGGGCAGTCGCTCCCAGGCGCTCCCCGGCGGGGACGCGGCGGCCGACGACGAGCAGGCCGGCCCCGGCCGCCGCCTTGACCAGCTGGTGCCCGGCAAGGCCGTGCACGTGCCGCTCGGTGACCTGGGCCCCCGGGAACTTGTGCCGCCAAGGAGCCAGGACGGCCGTGAGGAGCCGGGGCTTCGTCATCGCGTGGTCGGCGGCGTCGGCGCTGGGGACCAGGGGCACGGTCCAGGCGTGCACGACCTGGAGCGGCGCGCCGCGCGCGGCCGCCGTGAAGAAGGCGAACTCCAACAGCTCGTCGCAGGGACGGTCAAGGTCGAGCCCGAGCACGACCGGACGGATCGGCTCTGCCGCCGAGCCCGCACGCTCGTCCTCGACATGCTCGGCCGCCCGCACCAGGACGACCGGGCAGGAGGACCTGGCCGCGACGGCCAGAGCCACCGAGCCGACCAGAAGGCCCGCGAGAGCGCCGAAGCCCTGCGAGCCGAGCACCAGCAGGGCCGATGACCGGGCCGCCGCCAACAGCGCCTGCACCGGCGGTCCGGAGACCTGCTCGTCCAGGATCCCCAGGGAGGGGTGCGCGCCGGAGAGCTGAAGCACGGCACGGTCCAGCGCACCGCTCTCCCGGTGGAACGGGACGTCGATCTCCGGCAGACGGCTTCGCTCCGAGGGCTGGTCGAAGGCGTGCACGAGATGGAGCGGCAGATCGCGGAGCAGGGCCTCGCGGGCCGCCCAGTCGGCGGCGGCCAGGCTCTCGGGGGAGCCGTCGATCCCGGCGGTGACGGTCTGTTGTGAGGTCATGGTGCGCACCTCCACGGTGCGGTCGGAGGATCGGCTGGGGCAGGTCCACTGCCCCTCGGACGGATCCGGCGGACGGCCGGACGGCCCGCGTACAGGGGGGGCGGTCAGGCGTGCGGGACGACCGCCACCGGGCACGCCGCGTGGTGCAGCACCGCGTGGTCGACCGGCCCGAGCTGCATGCCGATGTGGCCTTTCCTGCGGCGGGCGCCGACCACCAGGAGGTCGGCCGTGCGCGAGGCGTCGAGGAGCACCGTGCGCGCGTGTCCCTCGACGGCCTCGCGGCGGACCGTGACGTCCGGATGGTCGGCTGCCGCCTTCCGTACCGCCTCGTCGACCTGGGCCCCGGCGCGTCGCTGATGGTCGTCGTGGACCATCGTGGGGACGTCGGGGAGCTCGCGGGCCGGGCAGCGCCAGGCATGGACGACGGTCACGCAGGCGTGCCGCGCGTCCGCCTCACGGAAGGCGAAGTCCACTGCCGCGGCGGCCTCTTGAGGGTCGTCGACGCCGACCACGACGGCGCGGAGGTCGCCGTACACGTTCTTCTCGCGACCACGCACGACGACCACCGGAGACGCGGCGTGCGCGGCCACGGACAGGCCGACGGAACCGAGCAGCAGCTCGGCGAGCTCGCCGCGGCCCCGACTGCCGACCACGACCGCACCGGCCTCCGGACTGAGCCGCACGAGCGCACGGGCCGGCTCCTCGGGGACCACCTCGCTCGTCACCTTCACCGAGACGGTGCGGCGCAGCGCGCGCTCGACCGCCGAGGCCACGATGTGGTCCGAAAGCACCTGTGCCGACGGCCGGTTGGTGCCGAAGGACGGTTCGTGCCCCTCGTACCGCTCCCACCTCGGCGCGTGGACGACACGCAGCGGCACTCCGCGTGCCGCTGCGTCGTCCGCGGCCCAGTCCAGCGCGCGCAGGCTCGGATCAGAGCCGTCCACTCCGACGATCAGGGGCCTGTCCACGGTGCCACCACCTTCCGGCGCGCCCCTGGCAGGGGCTCTGCTTCGGACGGTTCCACCGGGAGGGCCGGCCGTGGAGGGGCGAACCGGCCCCAGTAGGGGCCTTTCGGCCCCTGGCGAGGCCGTCGCCGCATTCCCACAGTGGCAGCACGGCCCGGCGGAAGGAGTCGCGATGCCCACCCGGACGCGAATCGCGGTGATCGGCGTCGGCAACGAGTTCCGGCGTGACGACGGCGTGGGGTGGGCGGTGATCGCCCGGCTCCGCGAGCGGCCCCCGCCTTCGGGGGCGGTGTTCGCCACCTGCGACGGCGACCCCGCCCGTTTGATCGGCCTGTGGGAGGGGGCGGATCTCGCGGTGGTCGTGGACGCCGCGCACGCGCACCCCGCCCACCCCGGGCACGTACACCGGCTGTCGCTCGACGCGCAGGAGCTCGACCGGCCGCGGACGACCAGTTCGCACGGGCTCGGGCTCGGCGAGGCCGTCGAGCTCGCCCGGGTCCTCGGCAGACTGCCGGACCGGCTGGTCGTGTACGCGGTGGAGGGCGCCGACACCGCGCTGGGCACCGGCCTCTCGCCGCGTGTCGCCGCCGTGGTGGAACCGCTCGCCAAGGACATCGAGGACGAGATCGTGCGGCACCGCGACGCCGCCGCGCGCGGTTGAGAGGGGGGACCATGCAGGAGCGCGGCGCACTGCGCTTCGAGGTGTTCGGCACCGTGCAGGGGGTGGGTTTCCGCCCCTTCGTGCACCGGCTCGCGACCGGCCTCGGCCTGGACGGCTGGGCCGCCAACACCGAGGGGCACGTGCGGGGCGAGGTGGCCGGACCGCCGTACGCCGTCGCGGAGTTCACCGCTCGGCTGCGTACCGGTGCTCCCGCGCTGGCCAGGGTGCGGCAGGTGCGGGTGACCGCCCTGCGCGGACAACTCCCGGTGCCGGACTCCGGCTTCACGATCCGGCACAGCGAAGCCGCCCGGACCGCACGAGGCGGATCGCGAGAGGTTCCCCCCGACGCGGCGATCTGCGCCGCGTGCCTGAGCGAGCTCCTGGACCCGAACGACCGCCGGTTCCGCTACCCCTTCATCAACTGCACCGACTGCGGCCCGCGCGCCACGGTCATCGAAGGCCTCCCGTACGACCGGATCCGCACCACGATGCGTCACTTCCCGCTCTGCGAGGCCTGCGCCGCGGAGTACGCCGATCCCGCCGACCGGCGATTCCACGCCGAACCCCTGGCCTGCCCCGCCTGCGGACCACAGCTCTCCTGGGGCGAACTCCGCGGGGAAGCCGCGCTGCGCGCCGCGGTCGAGGCCGTGGAGGGCGGGGGCATCGTCGCGGTGAAGGGAATCGGCGGCTACCAGCTGGTGTGCGACGCCACCGACCAGGCTGCGGTCCGGGCGCTGCGGGAGCGCAAGCGCCGCCCGGCGAAGCCCTTCGCCGTCATGGTCCAGGACCTGTGCGCCGCGGGGGAGCTGGCACGCACGTCGCGGGCCGAGCGCGCCGCCCTGGAGTCGGCGGCGCGTCCGGTGGTGCTGCTCGCCGCACAGGGGCACGGCCTCGCGCCCGCGGTGCATCCCGGCATCCACCGGGTCGGTCTGTTCCTGCCCACCACCGGGCTGCACCACCTCCTGCTCCACGAGCTGGCGCGCCCGCTCGTGGTCACCAGCGGCAACCTCGCCGACGAGCCGATCGCCACCGGCGACGCGGAGGCCCACCGCACGCTGGCCACGGTCGCCGACGGCTTCCTCACCCACGACCGGCCGATCCGGGCACGCTACGACGATTCGGTCGTACAGGCGGTCGGCGCCACCGTCCTCACGGTGCGCAGGGCGCGAGGCCTGGCACCGGCGCCGCTTCCGCTCGACGTCGCGGCCCCCGTACCCCTGGCGGCCGTCGGCGCCCACCTCAAGCACACGTTCACCCTCGCGGACGGGCAGAGCGCACACCTGTCCCCGCACGGCGGGGACTTGGCGGACGTGACGACGATGGAGGCATTCACCCGGGCGTACGACGATCTCGTCGCGCTCACCGGTGTCACACCGCGCGTCGTCGCGCACGACCTGCATCCCGGCTACCTCTCCACCCAATGGGCCCGGGCTCAGCCGTTGCCCCGCATCCCCGTCCAGCACCACCACGCCCACGTGGCGGCGTGCGCGGCCGAACACGGACTGCGCACCTCGTTCGTCGGGGTCGCCTATGACGGCCTGGGACTCGGCGACGACGGGACGCTCTGGGGAGGAGAGATCCTCGTCGCCGACCTGAGCGGCTGCCGACGGGCGGGACGCTTCGCGACGGCGCCGCTGCCGGGCGGTGAGGCCGCGATCCGCCACCCCTACCGGATGGCCCTCGGCTACCTGCACGGCCTCGAACCGCTGGGCGGCCCCCGCCCTTACCCCTGGCTGACCAAGCCCTTCACCGACCGCCTCGATCCGGGCGAAGCCGCAGTCGTACGAGCCATGGTGGCCCGGGGCGTCAACTCCCCGCGCGCGTCGAGCGCCGGACGGCTCTTCGACGCCGTGGCGAGCCTGCTGGGCCTCGCCCACTCGGCGAGCTACGAAGGCGAGGCGGCCGCGGCGCTGGAGGACGCGGCGGGCACGGCGAGCGCGCTGCCCCTCGACCATCGGCTGGTGCGGGTGGACGGGCTGTGGGTGTACGACCCCGGCCCGACCCTCATCGACCTCCTGGAGCGGCGGCACAACGGCGAGGGCGTCCCCGCGCTCGCCGCGGCGTTCCATCTGACCCTGGCCCTCGTGACCGCCGAACTGGTCGGCCACGCCGTCGAGGACGGCGCACCGCGCACCGTCTGCCTCGCCGGCGGCTGCTTCCTCAACCGCCGGCTGCTCACCGAGGTCGGCCTGCGGCTGCGCGCACGAGGACTGCGGGTCCTGGTGCCCGGCGCCGTGCCGGTCGGTGACGGCGGCATCAGCTACGGCCAGGCAGCGGTCGCCGCCGCCCGGCTCACGAAGGGGTGAGCACCATGTGCCTGGGCATTCCCGGCCGGATCCTGGAGACCAGGGACGACGCCGGTCTGCGCATGGCCACCGTCGACTTCGGCGGCGTCCGCCGTGAGGCGTGCCTCGCCTACACACCGACGGCGACGGTCGGCGCGTACGTCATCGTGCACGTGGGCTTCGCCATCACCGAGGTCGACGAAGCCGAGGCCGAGCGGACCCTGGACGTGCTGCGGGCGATGGCGGGCGCG
The DNA here is from genome assembly GCF_055558735.1 of Streptomyces sp. NPDC025651. Lineage (NCBI taxonomy): Bacteria > Bacillati > Actinomycetota > Actinomycetes > Kitasatosporales > Streptomycetaceae > Streptomyces > Streptomyces sp. NPDC025651. Next base: position 446,172 of record NZ_JBVHLZ010000006.1, on the reverse strand, counting down.
GTGGAGGCCGAACTCGGCGAGCCGCTGCCCGGCCCGTCCACATAGGGCCGGTCGGCCCTCCGGCCGCACCCGTCCAGCCCCTGGGTGCCCGGCCCGCGCCGGCTGATTCTCGAAGGGTCAACCCGCCGACAGGAGGCCCGAGATGACGCACGACGAGCACAGCCGACCCCCGGTCCACGCCCTGCTCGCCGACGGCTCGACCACCTGCATCCGCACGGTCGGTCCGGACGATCACGCCCAACTCCAGGGCCTGTACGAGGAGATGTCGCCCGAGAACCTCCGGCTGCGGTTCTTCGCCGCGAGCCGCCGGTCCGCCGCTCAGGCCGCGGACCGGGCCTGCGCCGCTCCCCGCCCCGGACACCGCGCGCTGCTGGCCGAGGCCAAGGGCCGGATCATCGGCCTGGCCGAGTACGCGCGGACGGAGGAGCCCGGCACCGCCGAGATCTCGCTCGCCGTCGCCGAGGGCCTGCACCACCGGGGCGTCGGCACCCTGCTCCTGGAACACCTGGTCTCGGCTGCCCGAGCCGACGGCATCACCGCCTTCACGGCCGACGCGCTCGCCGAGAACCACGAGGTCCTGAAGGTCTTCGCCGACCTCGGACTGCGCACCGCCCGCCGCTTCGACGGCCCCGAAGTGCGCTGCACCATCCAGCTGCAGGAGGACGAGACCTACCTGACGGCGGTCGAGACACGCGGCAGCGCGGCCGATGCGGCCAGCCTGGAGCCGCTGCTGCGGCCCGGCTCGATCGCCGTGGTCGGGGCGGGCCGCAGGGCCGGTTCCGTCGGCCGTGCCGTGCTGCGCAACCTGCGCACCGGCGGCTTCGCCCGGCGGCTGTTCGCCGTCAACCCGAGCGTGTCGTCGCTGATGAGCGTGCCCGCCTACCCGTCGGTCGCCGCGCTGCCCCTGGTCCCCGACCTGGCGGTGCTCGCGGTGCCCGCGCCGGCCCTGCCCGCCACGGCCGAGGAGTGCGGCAAGGCGGGCGTGCGCGCCCTGGTGGTCGTCACGGCCGGACTCGACGCCGGACAGGCGGCCGCCCTGCTGGGCACCTGCCGGACCTACGGGATGCGTCTGGTGGGCCCCAACTGCCTCGGCATCTCCAACACGGACAAGGCGTGGTCGCTGGACTCGACCTTCGCCGCCCGGCACCCGCGCCGCGGCACCGCAGGAGTCGCCGTGCAGTCCGGGGGAGTGGGGATCGCGCTGCTCGACGGCCTCTCCCGCCTCGGACTCGGCGTCTCCAGCTTCGTCTCGCTCGGCGACAAGTACGACGTCAGTGGCAACGACCTGCTCCAGTGGTGGGAGCGCGACGGCGTCACGGACCTGGCCCTGCTGCACCTGGAGTCCTTCGGGAACCCACGGGCGTTCTCGCGCACCGCGCGACGCGTGACCCGGCGCATGCCCGTCCTCACCGTCGACGCGGGCCGCACCGAGGCCGGGCGAAGGGCCGCCGCCTCGCACACCGCGGCGTCCGCCAGCCGGACCATGACCCGCCAGGCCCTGTTCACCCAGGCGGGCATCACCGCCACCCGTACCATCGGCGAACTCCTCGAAACCGCCGCTTTGCTGCACTCCCAGCCCGCGCCCGCCGGGCGCCGGATCGCCGTCGTCACCAACGCGGGTGGCGTGGGAGTCCTCGCGGCGGACGCGTGTGCCGAGGCCGGACTCACCCTGCCGCCGCTCCCGGCCGACCTCGTCGACGACCTGCGCGTCGTCCTGCCTGACGGCGCCTCGACCGGCAACCCGGTCGACGCCACCGCCGCCGTCACCGAGGAGCAGCTCAAGAACTGTGTGGACCGGCTCGTCCGGCACGGCGGCATCGACGCCGTGCTGGTGGTGCTCGTCCCCACCGCGGTCGCCGCGGCGACCGGCGACGATCTCGTCCGGGCCCTCACCCGCGCCCCCGGCCGTCGCTCCCGAACGGTCGCCGCGGTCCGCCTCGACCAGGCGCTGCCCGTGTGGTTGCTGCCGGCCGAGGGAGGCGGCTCCGTCCCCTCCTACGCCGACCCGGCGGCAGCCGCACGCGCCCTGGCCCATGCCGTGCGCCGCGCGGAGTGGCTGGCCCGGCCGCCCGGCACCGTCCCCGACCTCGCCGGTGTGGAGACGCGGCAGGCCCGTGCCGTGGTCGAGAAGTGGCTCGCCGAGCACCCCGAAGGCGGCTGGCCTGACCCGGGCACCTGTGCCGAACTCCTCGGCTGCTACGGCATTGCCCAGCTCCCCTGGGCCTGCGCCAGGACCGAGGACGAGGCGGTCGCCGCCGCCGAGCGGCTGCGCGGCCCGGACGGCCGGGTGGTGCTGAAGGCCCACTGGCCGGGCCTGCTGCACAAGAGCGAGCAGCGCGCCATCCACCTCGACCTGCAGGGTGACAGCCAAGTACGGGCCGCCTTCCGGGACTTCGAGACCCGCTTCGCCGGACTCCTGACCGCAGTGGTGGTCCAGCCGCTGGCCGAGCGCGGCACCGAACTGTTCGCGGGCGTCGTCCAGGACGAGGTCTTCGGCCCCCTGGTTCTGTTCGGGCTCGGCGGTACGGCCACCGAGATCCTCGCCGACCACGCCGCCCGCCTCGCCCCGCTCACCGACCTCGACGTACACGACCTGATCACCGCGCCGCGCTGCGCCCCGTTGCTCTTCGGTCACGGCGGCAGCGGCCCCGTCGACCTCGAAGGCCTGGAACAGCTCCTGCACCGGCTGTCTCGCATGGCCTGCGATCTGCCGCAGCTCGCCGAGGCCGACCTCAACCCCGTCCTGGCACGGCCGGGCGGCATCACGGCACTCGACGTACGCGTCCGGCTGCTGCCCCGGGCCGCCCACGATCCGTATCTGCGCCGCCTGCGCTGAGGAGGAGACAGAGATGAAGCACAGCAAGATCGGTTCCGTGATGACCGACGAGGTCGTCAGCGCCCGGTACGGCACCCCGTTCAAGGAGGTGGCCAGGAGCCTCGCCGAGCACCGCATCAGCGGGCTGCCCGTGATCGACGCCGACGACAAGGTGATCGGCGTGATCTCCGAGACGGACCTCCTGGTGCGCGAGGCCCAGGCCCCCGACCCGTACCGGCGGCAGCGGCGCGTCAGGCTGCCCCGGCCGGGCGGTGCCGCGCGGAAGGACCGGGGCAAGGCCACGGCACGGACGGCAGGACAGCTGATGTCCACCCCGCCCGTGTGCGCCCACGCCGACGACACCATCGCCGAAGGCGCCCGTCGCATGGCCCAGCACAAGGTGGAGCGGCTGCCCGTCGTCGACGACGAGGACCGCCTGGTCGGCATCGTCACCCGGCGCGACCTGCTCCAGGTGTTCCTGCGCCCCGACGACGCGATCCGGCACGAGGTGATCGAACAGGTGCTGGTGCGCACCCTGTGGCTGGCACCCCAGACGATCAAGGTCGACGTGCAGGAGGGTGTCGTGTCCCTGGACGGCCAGTTGGAGCGCCGCAGCGAGATCCCCATCGCGCTGCACATGGCGCGCGAGGTCGACGGAGTCGTCGCGGTCGTCGACAGGCTCACCTACCGCGTGGACGACGCCCACCTCCGGCCCAGCGACCAGGCCCTGCGGGGCGTGGCCGACGACTGGCTGCGCACACTCTGAGGAGGCGGAGCCGACATGACCACCCATGTGCTCGTCGCCTACGCGACGAAGAACGGGTCCACGGCCGAGATCGCCCGCACCATCACGGAGGTCCTGCACAAGGAGGGCCTTGAGGCCGAGATGCGGCCGGCCGCCGATGCCGGAGATCTCCATGCCTACGACGCCGTGATTCTCGGCAGCCCTCTCTACGCGGGGCGCTGGCACAAGGACGCCCGCCGGTTCGCCCGGCGCCGGCGGGAGGCGCTGGTGCGGCGGCCGGTGTGGCTGTTCAGCAGCGGACCGCTGGACTCCTCGGCGGGCGAGCGGAACATTCCGCCCGTGCCGTCCGTGCGCCGCATCCTCACCCGTGTCGGCGCCGAGGAGCACGTCACCTTCGGCGGCTGTCTCGAAGGTGACGTGAGGGGCTGGGTGGCCCGGATGATCGTCACGTCGGGCAAGGGCGGTGACTTCCGCGACTTCACGCACATCTGCGGGTGGGCGCAGAGCGTTGCCGCCGCGCTGAGGGGCGAGCCACCTCGACGACAGGGGAGCTGAGGCCATGCGCGCCGGGACGCGGGTGCGTGAGTGGCCCATGGCGTGGCGGTGGCGCAGGAACCCGCTGCGCCGGCGCAGCGACGTCGTGGAGGCATGGACCGTGCTGCTGCTGGGGGCCGTGATGCTGTTCGTCGCGCCCCTGGCCGGCGGGCTCGCCGGGGCCTTCACGTACGACAGCGCGCACGCGAAGGCCGAAAGGCAGCAGGCCATCGGCCATGTCGTGCGGGCCACGCTCACCGAGGACGCTCCGGGGGCCACGTCCGTCGGGTCCAGGGCGGCCCATCCGGTCGAGGTGCGCTGGACCGGTCCCGGCGGCACCGAGCACACCGCCACGGCCGAGGCCGCGGCAGGCTCGAAAGCCGGCAGCCGGACCGACATCTGGCTGGACGCCCGCGACAGGGTCATCGCCGCCCCGACGGCCCCGGACGTCCAGTGGGGCACCGCGATCGCCGTGGGCGGCGCCGTGACCTTCGCGGGCTGGGCGCTGACCGGCGGCGTCTGGTTGGCCCTGCGTGGCGTGACGCGCCGCCGGCGGATGGCCGAGTGGGGGCGGGCGTGGGCGCGGACGGGACCCCGGTGGACCGGCAGCCGGCCCTGACTCGGGCCCGGACGGACCCGAATGGGGCCGCTCGGCCCCTGCCGCGCGTGCGGCGCCTCGCCGAGCCTGGTGAGCAGGGAAGCACCCGTGACGTGGAAGGACGGACATGACGACCACCGGATCCACGGCAGTCCTCGACCGCGACGGATTGGGCGCCCTCGTCACGGCCCTGGCGGCCGAAGGGCGCACCGTCGTCGGCCCCACCGTCCGTGACGGCGCGATCGTCCTCGCCGAACTCGACTCGGCCGACCAACTCCCCTACGGATGGGGCGTGGAGCTGGAGGCCGGCCGCTACCGCCTGCGGCGCAGGGAGGACGGCGCGGCCTTCGCGCACTCCGCGGGACCGCAGTCCTGGAAGAACTTCCTGCACCCGCAGCGCGAGCGGTTGTGGAGCGCCGACCGCGCGTCCGACGGAACGGTGTCCGTCACTCCCGAGCCCACCGGCCGACCCTCGTACGCCTTCCTGGGAGTCCGGCCCTGCGACCTGAGGGCCATCGCGATCCAGGACCGGGTGCTGACGGGCGGCCGGTACGGGGACGGCGGCTATCAGGAGCGCCGGAGGGGGGCACTTCTGATAGCCGCCGAGTGCACCGAGCCGGGGGCCACCTGCTTCTGCGTGTCCATGGACAGCGGCCCCGGCGCGGACACCGGATTCGACCTCGCCCTGACCGAGGTCGTCGACGACGCGGGGCACCGCTTCTTCGTACGCGTCGGCAGCGAGGCGGGCGCGGAACTGCTCGCCAGGGTTCCGCACCAGCAGGCGGACGACCTCACGCGGGACGCGGCGGCCACCGCGGTCCGCGAGGCCGTCGGCAGGATGGGCCGGGCGATGCCGCCGGTGAGCCTGCGGCGGCTGATGGGGGCGAGCCTGGAGGCCGAACGCTGGGACGACGTCGCCTCACGCTGCCTGACGTGCGGCAACTGCACGATGGTCTGCCCGACCTGCTTCTGCACCACGACCGAGGAGGTCACCGACCTCACCGGCGACCACGCGGAGCGCTGGCAGCGCTGGGACTCCTGCTTCGACCTGGACTTCTCCTACGTCCACGGCGGACCGGTGCGCTCCTCGGGCCGCAGCCGCTACCGGCAGTGGCTCACCCACAAACTCGGCACCTGGCACGACCAGTTCGACGGCTCCGGCTGCGTGGGCTGCGGCCGCTGCGTCGTCTGGTGTCCCGTCGGCATCGACATCACCGAAGAGGTCGCGGCGCTCAGGGACGAAGCGGACACGGAAGAGGCGGACAGGAAAGAGAAGGAGACGGAGCGATGAGCAACACGACGACCATGACGGGTGCCCTTCCCACCGAGCACCGCACACGGCTGATGCGGATCGCGCGTGAGGTGTCGTTCCCCGCCGGAGCCCGCATCTTCGAAGAGGGCCGGCACGCCGACCGGTTCTGGATCGTGCGCACCGGATCGATCGCCCTGGACATGCATGTCCCCGGCCGCCGCTCGCCCGTGATCGAGACGCTCGGCCACGGCGAACTGGTGGGCTGGTCCTGGCTGTTCCCGCCGTACGTCTGGCAGCTCGGCGCCGTGGCGCAGAGCCCGGTGCGGGCCTACGAGTTCGACGCGATGGCGGTCCGCCTCATGTGCGAGGACGACCCGGCCATGGGCGCCGTCGTCGGCCAGTGGGTCGGCCGCGTCCTCGCCCACCGCCTGCAGTCCGCCCGGACGCGACTGCTCGACCTGTACGCCCCCTACGGCAGCGGAAGCGGTGTGCGGGGATGAGCTCCGTGCCGGTGCCGTACCGGGTCGTCGCCCGCTGGGCGGAGACCCCGGACACGGCCACGCTCCGCCTGGAGCCGGTCGGAGAGCCGCTGCCCGCCTTCGTGCCGGGCCAGTTCGCGATGGTGTGGGCGTTCGGCCGGGGCGAGATCCCGCTCTCGGTGAGTGCGATCCCCACCACCGGGGGCCTGGCGCACACGGTCCGCGGCGTGGGCGCGGTCTCCGAGGGGCTGTACGCCGCCGGAGTCGGTGACGTGATCGGGCTGCGCGGGCCGTTCGGGACCGGCTGGGAGCTGGAGAAGGCCATCGGGCAGGACCTCGTGGTCGTCGCGGGCGGCATCGGCCTCGCCCCGTTGCGCCCTCTCATCCGGGACGCGGTGGCCGACCCGAAACCGTACGGGCGCCTGAACCTCCTGGTGGGGGCGCGCACCCCCGCCGACCTCATGGCGAAGGTGGAGACCCGGCAGTGGGCGACCGCGTACACGGGAGTGACCGTCGACCGGCCCGACCGCGCCTGGACGGGCCGGATCGGCGTGGTCACCAGGCTTCTCGACCAGGCGCACTTCGCTCCGGACGACTCGACGGCGTTCGTCTGCGGCCCGGAGCCGATGATCCGGGCGACCGCGCGCGACCTGCTCCACCGGGGTATGCCCGGCGACCGCATCCGCGTCTCCCTGGAGCGCAACATGCGCTGCGCCACCGGACACTGCGGCCACTGCCAGCTCGGTCCGGTGCTGCTGTGCAGGGACGGGCCGGTCGTCACCTGGAACCAGGCGCAACCGCTGCTCTACGTGAGGGAGTTGTGACATGGGTACGCCGACCCTGGCCGTGTTCAAGCTCGCCTCGTGCGACGGATGCCAGCTCACCCTGCTCGACTGCGAGGACGAACTCCTCGGCCTCGCAGGGCGGGTGGAGATCGCGCACTTCTTGGAGGCATCGAGCGCCACCGCGCCCGGCCCCTACGACCTGGCGCTGGTCGAGGGCTCCGTCACCACACCCGAAGACCTCGATCGGGTCCACGAGATCCGGGCCGCCTCCCGCCACCTGGTGACGATCGGCGCCTGCGCGACCGCCGGCGGCATCCAGGCACTGCGGAACTTCGCCGATGTCGAGGAGTTCACCAGGACCGTCTACGCGCGCCCGGACTACATCGGCACGCTCGCCACCTCCACCCCCGTGTCCGCCCACGTGGACGTCGACTTCGAACTGCGCGGCTGCCCCATCGACCGCGGGCAGCTCCTGGAGGTCGTCACCGCCCACCTGGCGGGCCGCAAGCCGGACATCCCGAACAACAGCGTGTGCTTCGAGTGCAAGCGGCGCGGCACCGTCTGCGTCACCGTCGCCCACGGCACCCCCTGCCTCGGACCGGTCACGCACGCCGGCTGCGGAGCGATCTGCCCGGCCTACGGACGCGGCTGTTACGGCTGCTTCGGCCCGTCGGGGTCGGTGAACCTGCCCGCGCTGATCCCCGTCCTGCACCGCGACGGCATGGACGACCGCGACACCGAGCGCTTCCTGCACACCTTCAACAGCGCCGCGTTCGAAGAGGAGTTACGCCGATGACGCACCGGGGCTCCCGCGTACTCCACGTCGGCTCCCTCTCCCGGGTCGAGGGCGAAGGCGCCCTGTACCTGAGCGTGCGCGACGGCATCGTCACCGAGGCGCGACTGCGGATCTACGAGCCGCCGCGGTTCTTCGAGGCGTTCCTTCGGGGCAGGGCGCACACCGAGCCGCCCGACATCACCGCCCGGGTGTGCGGAATCTGCCCGGTGGCCTACCAGTTGAGCGCCTGCGCCGCGATCGAGGACGCCTGCGGAGTCACCGTCGACCCGGCTCTGCGCGCACTGCGGCGGCTGCTGTACTGCGGCGAATGGATCGAGAGCCAGACCCTGCACATCTACCTCCTGCACGCCCCCGACTTCCTGGGCTGCGACGGCGCCATCGAGCTGGCCCGCACCGCCCGGGCGCATGTCGAGCGGGGCCTGCGCCTGAAGCAGGCCGGCAACGCGATCCTCGAACTCCTCGGGGGGCGTGCCATCCACCCGGTCAACGTCCGCGTCGGCGGCTTCCACCGCACCCCGACGGTCGCGGAACTGAAGCCGCTGGCACGGCAGTTGAGGCGGGCCATGGACGACGCCTGGAAGACCGTCGAATGGGTCTGCGGGTTCGACTTCCCCGACGCGGAGACGGACGCCGACCTGTTCGCGCTGGCCGCCCCGGGAACGTACGCCGTCGAAAGCGGCACCCCCACCGTCCTGCGCACCGACGGCACACCGGGCACCTTCCCCCTCCCGGCCTTCCTGGACCACGTGCACGAGGAGCACCTCCCGCACTCCACCGCGCTGCACTCCACCCTCGACGGGCGCCGTCATCTCACCGGCTCACTGGCCCGGTTCGGGATCAGCGGACGGTGGCTGTCGCACACCGCCGCGGAAGCCGCCCGCGCGGCCGGGCTCGGCGATCCGCACGCAGGCGCCGTCTGCCGCAACCCGTACAGGTCGATCCTGGTCCGGGCGGTCGAGACCGTGTACGCGGTCGAGGAGGCCCTGCGGATCATCGCGGGGTACGAGCCACCGCGGCGCCCGTACACCGAAGTCCCGGCGGCCGCGGGCACCGGCCACGGCGCGACGGAGGCCCCCCGAGGGCTGCTCTACCACCGCTACGTGCTGGATGCCGAGGGCACGGTCACCGATGCCCGGCTCGTGCCGCCCACCGCGCAGAACCAGGGAGCCATCGAGGACGACCTGCGCCGCTCCGCCCAGGCGGCCATCACTCGACGCGACATCGGCGACGAGGAGTTGACGCGCCTGTGCGAGCGGGCCATCCGCAACCACGACCCGTGCATCTCGTGCTCCACGCACTTCCTCGACCTGACCGTCGACCGCACCTGACCTCCGGGAGGATGCCGTGCTCCACACCCCGCGCACCGTGAGCGACGTGATGACGCACACCGTCGTCGCCGTGGGCCGAGAGGCCCCCTTCAAGGAGATCGTCGGACTGATGGAACAGTGGAAGGTCAGCGCGCTGCCCGTCCTGGCGGGCGAGGGCCGGGTGATCGGCGTGGTCTCCGAAGCGGACCTGCTGCCCAAGGAGGAGTTCCGCGACAGCGACCCCTCCCACTTCGACCAGCTGCGCCGCCTCTCCGACCTGGCCAAGGCCGGCGGCGTGAGCGCGGGCGAGGTCATGAGCACCCCCGCCGTCACCGTCCACCCGGACACGACGCTCCCGCAGGCCGCCCGCATCATGGCCCTGCGGCACGTCAAGCGGCTCCCGGTGGTCGACGCCCACGGGCTGCTGCAAGGGGTGGTCAGCCGCAGCGACCTGCTCAAGGTGTTCCTGCGCACCGACGAGGACCTGGCCGACGAGGTGCGGCGCACCGTGACCGCCTTCCTCTTCCCGGACCATGCCGTCACGGTGACGGTCGAGGGAGGCGTGGTCACCCTCGGCGGCGGGATCCGCGACAGGACGCTCGTGCCGGTCGCCGCCCGCCTCACCCGGGCCGTCGAAGGTGTCGTCGACGTCCGTATGGATCTCACCGGACAGGACCGGACTCCGCCGCGATGAAGTACCTCGACGAGTACCGCGACCCCGCGCTGGCCCGGCAGTTGCTGGCGGAGCTGCGCCGCACCGCGACGCGCCCCTGGCGGATCATGGAGGTGTGCGGCGGCCAGACGCACACCCTGGTCCGCCAGGGCATCGACGAACTGCTCCCCGCCGGCATCCGCATGATCCACGGCCCTGGCTGCCCGGTCTGCGTCACACCGCTGGCGGTCCTGGACCGGGCCATGGCCGTCGCCGCCCGCCCCGGCGTGATCCTCACCAGCTTCGGCGACATGCTGCGCGTGCCCGGCAGCACCACCGACCTCCTTTCCCTGCGGGCCCGCGGCGCGGACGTGCGGGTGGTGTACTCGCCGATGGACGCGGTGCGCACCGCGGAGGAGAACCCCGACCGTGAAGTGGTCTTCCTCGCCGTGGGGTTCGAGACCACGGCGCCCGCCAACGCGATGACCGTGCTGCACGCCGAGCGGCTGGGGCTGGCGAACTTCTCGCTCCTGGTCAGCCACGTCCTCGTGCCGCCCGCCATGACCGCTCTCCTGGACGACCCGGGCTGCGAGGTCGAGGCGTTCCTGGCCGCCGGGCACGTGTGCGCGGTCATGGGCTGGACGCAGTACGAGCCGATCGCCGCGCTCCACCACGTGCCCGTCGTCGTCACCGGGTTCGAGCCGCTCGACCTGCTGGAAGGCATCCTCATGGCGGTCACCCAGCTCGAAGAGGGCCGGCACGACGTGGAGAACCAGTACGCCCGCGCCGTACGCCGCACGGGCAACACCGCCGCCCAGGACGTCCTCGCCCGCGTCTTCCGGATCACCGACCGGGCCTGGCGCGGCATCGGGACGCTCCCCGCCAGCGGCCTCGAACTCGCCCCGGAGTACGAGGCGTTCGACGCCGCCCGCCGATTCGACGTGAGCGGCCTGCGCTCCGTCGAGGACCCCGAGTGCATCGCGGGGGACATCCTCACCGGAGCCCGGCTGCCCACCGACTGCCACGCCTACGGCACCCGTTGCACACCCCGTACCCCGCTCGGCGCGCCCATGGTGTCGAGCGAGGGCACCTGCGCCGCCTTCCACGCCGCCGGACGAACCAGGAGCGCCCGCGCATGAGCCTCGACTGCCCTCTTCCCCACAGCGAGCACGAACTGATCCAACTCGGCCACGGCGCGGGCGGCAGGCTCACCGCCGAGCTGTTGGACACACTGGTCCTGCCCGCGCTCGGCGTACCTCCGGACGGTCCACCGGAAGACGCGGCCCTCCTCCCGGGGACGGGCGAACTCGTGGTCTCCACGGACTCGTTCGTGGTCAGCCCGCTGTCCTTCCCCGGCGGGGACATCGGCTCCCTCGCCGTCCACGGAACGGTCAACGACCTGGCCATGCGCGGCGCCCTGCCCCTCGCCCTGACCCTCGCCGTGATCGCCGAAGAAGGGCTCCCGCTCGCCGAACTCCGCTCCGTGCTCGACTCCGCGGGAAAGGCCGCCCGCGAGGCAGGCGTCCCGGTGGTCACCGGGGACACCAAGGTCGTCGGACGCGGGGCCGCCGACCGTCTCTTCCTCAACACGACCGGCATCGGGCGCCGGATCCCCGGCCTGACCCCCTCCGCCGCCGGAGCCCGCCCCGGCGACGCGGTCCTGCTCTCGGGCCCCATCGGCCTGCACGGCACCGCCGTGCTCTCCACCCGTGAGGGCCTCGGCTTCGAGACGGACATCGCCTCGGACACGCGCCCCCTGCACCGCCTGGTACGGGCCCTCGCGTCCTTCGGCGATGCCGTGCACAGCCTGCGCGACCCCACGAGGGGCGGCCTGGCCGCGTCTTTGAACGAGATCGCGTACGCCTCGGGCCTCACGGTGGAGATCGAGGAAGAGGCCGTACCCGTGCCACCGCCCGTGGCCGCGGCCTGCGACCTGCTCGGGCTCGATCCACTGATCGTCGCCAACGAGGGCTGCCTGGTGGCGTTCGTGGCCGCGGACGCGACGGACGAGATCCTCGCCGCGCTGCGCACGCACCCGGAAGGGGAGCGGGCCGTACGCATCGGGCACTGCGGGGAGGCTGCCGCCGCCCGGGTCGAGCTGCGCACCCTCATCGGCGCGCGACGGGTGGTCGACATGCCGCTCGGGGAACAACTGCCGCGCATCTGCTGAGAGATGGCGGGAGGGCGCCGCTGTGGCCTGTGGGCGGCCCTGTCGTGCCTGCCCTTGGCCGCGACACGACCGGAAGGGGACCGGACGAGGTGGAGATCGTGAGCAGGTTCCTGGAGAGGCTCACGGGCAGCTCGGGGGACCGGAGTTCTTCGTGAACGGGGCTCGCCCAGCTTCTCTTTGGGGGAGCATCAGGTCGATGGGCGGATGGAGCACGGACCTCTGCGCCGCTGCCCGCTGAGGACACCGGAAGGGGGCGGGCCATCGAAGCCCCTTGCTCCCCTCGGCCCTCACGGGCATCCGCTTTCCGGCCGCCGCGTCGTGTACTTAGCGAGAGGGTCCCCGCCCTCTCCTGAGTTCCCCGAAAGGAGCCGAGTCCCTATGGCTTGGCAAGACTTCCTGAGCGGCGGCGAGGTGGTGGCCCTGGCCGCCCTCACGTTCCTCACCGTCTGCACGAGAACGCTGGCCCCTGCAGCGTCCTTGTGCGTGGTCGGATGGCTCCAGATCCTTCAGGAGCGCGAGCGTCGGGCCACGATCACCACTGTCACCACCGCCCTGCCCTACGGCACGGCGGTCACCGTCCACGACGGCGGACGGGCCTGGCGTGCGTGGGTGATCCCGCCCCGCTTCCTGGCCTACTCGCGTGGGTCGGTGCGGTGACGACGCCCAACCCGGTGGCGGGGACGCTCGGCCCAGCGTCCCCGCCGCGCACCGTGTTCGAGGCCACCGTCGATCAGCACCACCCGGAACTCCTCAAGTGCGCCATATGGCGCGCGGACGGAGACCCGCACCTGGCGGCCGACGTCCTCCAGGAGGTCTACGTGAAGGTGCTCCGGAGGGTCGCCCGGGATCTGGAGATCCCCGGTGATCCCTCCAAGCTCGTCCAGTACATGCGCCGGGCGATCGACAACATGACCAAGGACCACCACCGCACGTACGGCAAGCGCGTGGTCCCCCAGGGGCTCAACATCCCGCCGCCGCGGGACGAGTCCGACGAGGCGAGTCCGGAGGAGGCGGTGCTCGCCTTCGCCTACCGCAAGGTGGCCGCCGGGGTGAACGGGCTCATAGACACGCTGCCCGAGCGGCAGCGCGAGGTCGTGAAGCTCATGTTCTGGCAACAGATGGACAAGGAGGAAGTCGCTCAACACCTGGGCATCAAGCCCGAGTCAGTCGTCCGATACCTGCGCCTGGCCAAGAAGAACCTCAAGGCCGGAGCGCAGCAGATCCACAAGGAGGTGGTCGCGTGAAGTACGGGGATTTGCTCATCGTCGACGAACTGCACCGCCTCGACCGGGTGGCGGCTGGCCTGTTGCAGTCGCTCATCGACCGCTGGCTGGCGCAGCCCGCCCGAGGCCGGACACCCGCAGAAGACGATCTGAGCGAGACGGTCGGCCGCCATCAGGCGGCCGACCGCCCCGGCCTCCCCCGTGCACACGGGGACCGACCGGGGGGGGACAGCACTCCTGACCGGACGCCAGAGATGACGCCGGACCAGGAACTGCGGCAGTTCCTGCGCTTGGAACAGATCACAGGGGCTCAGGCAAGACGCGGAGCCGAACTGCTGGAGCTCCTGGACGAGGAAGAAGCAGCGCGAGGCTGGTGGAACTTGGCGGCGGCTCTCGGGGACGCCGACGCCATCGACTACGTCGAGCTGCTGAGGCAGGAGGAGGCGTTGCCCACTGGGGAGGCGACGCCGCCGGAAATCCCGATCGCCGGTGCGGACAGGAATCCCGACGTACCCGTAGCGGTGACAACGGGAGCGGAACCACGGCAACCGGATCACGTGGCACCCACGTGGGCGGAGGAGCCGATCGTCATGGCCGCTTCAGTGAGATCGGATCCTGACGATCCCTCTGAACTGGCTCTGCGGCTTGGACGGGCCCGGGCACTACGGGGGCTCCTCGGCACCGCCCAACGCATGGCCCAGTCCACCGTTGCCGCACGTCAGGTAGACCGCGACATGACCTGGATGCCGGAAGGAGACGCATTACTGGCCAGCGGCAGCAGCTAGAGCTGACCTGAACAGTCAGCCAGGCAAGGAAAGGACGGGGCTGACGGCCGATCCCGTATCCGGCCGTCAGCCCCGCTCCGAACAGAGAGGCGTCACGACGGGTGCGCCTGCCGTCGAGCGCTACTCGCAGCGCAGCACCCTGGCCGTCCGGGCCCTCGCCGCCCACCCCGCAGGGACCAGCGCGCCGAGGACCGCGGTACCCACCCCGCCAAGGCCCAGCAGGAGAAGGTGGACCGGCTCGTACACCTCGAGGACCGGCGGTGGCAGAGCCGTGCCCACGGCGCGGCCCATCACCGGCATGACGAGGCCGTGCAGCGCGTACCCCGCCGGCACGCCGACCAGGGCGCCGAGCACGCCGATCGCGGTCACCGAGGAGAGCACGAGGCTCATGGTCTGCCGCGGTGACATGCCGATCGCCTTGCAGACGCCCAGGTCGTGGAGGCGTTCCCGGGTGTCGAGGAGCACGGAGTCGAGTACGCCGAGGCCGGCCACGCAGACCAGCATGAGGGTGAGCAGCACGGCCATCGCGGACATGATGAGCAGGACGCCCTCCTGCCCCGAGGGGGCGTTGGCCGTGGCGTCGCCGCCCAGCGGCCGCACGACCGAGGCCACCCTCTGGGCGTACGTGTCGGCGGAGACGCCGGGCTTCACCTCGACGAGGTAGGTACCGGGCTCGGCCGACGCGAAGTCGCTCATGTCCGCGTGGATCTCCAGCTCGTTGCCCGAGGTGTCGAAGGACTCGCCCACGATCCGCAGGCGCGCGGTCTCCTTCTCGTAGGTCACCCGCACGGTGTCACCGATCCTGGTGCTGGTCCTGTCCAGGAAGCGGGTGGGCACGACGACCTGCCCCGCACCGGTGATCCAGTGCCCGGAGATCATCTCGTGGCCGCCGGAGCGCGCGTCGCCCTCGTAGAGACTTGCCCGCACCGAGCCGGAGATCCCGGCGACGGCCACCTCGGTCTCGGCCTTGCCGTAGTACGACTCCGTGCCCGTCTGCGACTCGATGGCGGACCGCACCTTCGCCGGGTCGGCAGCCCTGGGGCGTCCGGATGTGCCTGCCGTGCCGTCGTCCGCGGGAGATGGGCTTGCCGTCCCCGTCCCTGTCCCCGCCTTCGCCACCACCGGAGGAGGCGGAGGGGGAGCGGTGCCGATCGGCTCGGTCGTCGTCACCGTGACCGCGGCACGGCTCTCGGGGTCCTGCGAGGCGCCGATCGCGGTCAGGGACGACGTGAGCCCCACCGCGAAGGTCGCCGCGACCGTACCGAACGCCACCGCGAGCAGCATCGCGAGGCTGCGCACCGGATGAGCGAAGGGGGCGGCGAGACCGTAGGTCACCGGCCGGGGCAGCGGCAGCGGACCCATCGCCCGGTGCGCCCGCTGCCCGCGTCCCGTACGCGGTGCCCGGCCCACCGCGATGGCCTCGACCGTACGCAGTCGTCCGGCGCGCAGCGCGGGGATCAGCGCCGCGAGACCCACGACGGCCAGGGCGGCGGCAGCGACCGTGACGTCCACCCACCAGGCCACCGAGAGCGAGACGGTGCCGTACGCCTCCTCGGTGTCCGACAGGAGGGGCACCGCGAGGAGGTTCCCCAGGACGATCCCCACGGCGATGCCCATGGACCCCGGGATCAACGCCTGGGCCACGTAGGCGCGTACGACCTCGCGCGGCGTGAAGCCGATGGCCTTGAGAACGCCGATCCTGCGCAGGCCGGTGCCGACCGCACCACTGATCACGCCGCTGACGATGATCACCGACATCACGATGCCGAGCACGCCGAAAGCCGTCACGAACGGGACGGTCGCCGCCGCGCCTCGGTCGGCGGCGCGCTTGGTGTCCAGCCAGGACTGGGTGCCGAGGAGCGCCCCGGATCCCACGGACGCGGCGAGCTTCTTCCGGTCGGCGAGGATCTGCTCCTTCGTGCCCGCGGAGTCGAAGCGGTAGAGCATCTGACGCGTGAGCGTGCTGCCCTGCGACACCAGCCCGTCGACCTGCGCGGGGGTCGTCCAGGCGTCGGCGCTCCTGCCGGCCGACACCGCGAAGCCGACGACCGAGAGGGGCGCGGCGTTCGCCGTGTCCGACGCCTTCAGGGGGGTGCCGATACCGAGGGAGGGCCCCTCGAACGACGCGGCGAGCACGATCTCGCCCGGATTCCGCGCCCAGCGGCCGGACGTGAGATCCACGCGGTCCACGTCGCCTTCCGGACCGGACCGCCCGACCAGGGTCAGTGCGGGCAGTCGGAAGCCCGCCCGGTCCACCGGGCGGAGCGCCGTCGCCGGGTACGGTCCCGCGCTCGCGGTGACGCCGGGCAGCTTCCTGGTCCCGGCGAGCTGTGCCGAGCTCGCCTCGGCGGCGTCGAACTGCGCGGTGAGGTGCGCCCCTTGCTGCTTCTCGAAGGCGCGGTCGAAGGGCGCGGCCGCGGCGACCAGCAGCGCCCCGGCGACCACGGCCGAGGCCACGGCCATCATCGTGGCCATGGCGATCACCACGGTCCGCACCCGCCGCCGGCCGACGCCCGAGCGCACGACCCGGCCGAGCGCGCCGGTCGGGAACAGGCTCATCGGGCGGTCCGCACGGACGAGTCGAGGGCCACGCGGCCGTCGACCAGGTGAAGCGTGCGGCTCGCGCACGCCTGCGCCAGCGCCAGGTCGTGCGTCACCAGCACGATGGTCTGTCCGGCCCGGTGCAGATCCGTCAGCAGATCACGCACGTCGTGGCCCGAGGCGCTGTCGAGCGCGCCGGTGGGTTCGTCGGCGAGCAGCAGCGCGGGCCAGTTGACCAACGCCCGGGCGACCGCGACCCGTTGGCGTTCGCCTCCGGACAGCCGCCCCGGGTAGGCGCGGGCATGCTTCTGGATGCCCAGCATCTCCATGAGCTCACCCGCGCGGGCCGCGGCCTTGCGCCGCCCGGTCCCGGTCAGCTGGGCCGGGAGCTGGATGTTGTCGGTGACGGTGAGGTCGTCGAGAAGGTTGAAGAACTGGAAGGCCATGCCGATGTGTGCGCGACGGAACCTGGCGAGGGCGTGCTCGCTCAACCGGTCGATCCGTCGCCCGGCCACGGTCACGGCGCCGTCGGTCGGCCTGTCCAGACCGGCGACGAGGTTCAGGAGCGTGGACTTGCCGCTGCCGGAAGGGCCCGTCACCGCAAGGGCCTCACCCTCGGCGACGCCGAGCGTGAGCGGTCCGAGGGCGGGTGCGTCGGCGCTGTCGTAGCGCTTCACCACACCCTCCAGTTCGATCACTTGATGCATGGGAGGTGTCCGTCCTGACGGTTGGGATGGCGCATGTCCTGCGGTTGCGGGAGACGCGTGCCGTTGCCGGCCCGGCGAACCTAGAGGCGGCCGGGCAGGGGGCGCCTCGGCCGCGGAATCGACATCAGGCCCTTCCCGCGGCGGAGTTGGCCGCCGCCTCCTCCCCGCGGAGGAGGCCTCGGGGACAACTCCCTTGCCGGACAGGCGGACGCGGGCCGTGCGGAGAGGGCAGCACAATGAACGCATGGAGACGGAGGACCGGCGCGGCCGGCACCAGCAGCTTGTCGACGCGCTGCGCCCGGAGGCGAAAGCGGCCCCGCTGTCCCGGCGAGCGGTGCGCGCCGATGTGGTGCTGGCGGTCGTACTGACCGTCATCGCCCTGTTCGTGGCGGTGCGTCATCCCGGCGAAGGGCCGGTCGGTATCGGCCCGCGGGCCGATACCGGGACCGGGATTCCGGGCCCGCCCCCGCCGCCCGCCCCCGGTCGGGCACCCGATCCGGGACAGGCGCCCGCGGCGGACGAGGGCGCCTCCGTGCCCTGGGCCCTGGTCGTCCTGTCGACGCTGCCGCTGGCGGTCCGGCGCCGTTATCCGCTGACCCAGTTCGTGGTGGTCCTCGCCGCGGCACTGGCCATCGGTGGCTCGGCCTCCTGGATCACCGTCCTGGCCTGTGTGATCGGCGCCTACAGCGCCGTCGTGCACAGCCGTCACCGGACAGCGGCGATCGCCGTCCTGGTGATCGCGGCGGCGCTGTCCGGCGTCGCCTTCCGCGACGCGGACCCCGTGCTGCCGGGATGGTCGAGCCCGGGATTCGTGCTGCTGGTGGCCGGGATGCTGGCCAGCCTCGTCCGCTTCCTCCAACTGCGTCTGGAGTCCAGCAGGGAGCGGGTCGCGACCCTCCAGAAGGCCCAGGAGGAGGCCACGCGCCGGGCCGTCGCGGAGGAGCGTTCCCGTATCGCCGCCGAACTGCACGACGTCGTGACCCACAATGTGAGCGTGATGGTGATCCAGGCGGGCGCAGCCCGCAAGGTGATGGACGTGGTGCCCGAGCAGTCGAAGGAGGCCTTGCTGGCCGTCGAGGCGGGTGGCCGGGCCGCCATGGCCGAACTCCGGCATGTGATGGGCCTGTTGGCCGCCCCGGACCACGAGAGACCCGACGGCCTGGAGCCCCAGCCCGGGCTCGCCCGGCTCGACGCGTTGGTCGCAAGGGTCCGCGCGGCCGGGACGCCCGTGGGCGTCACGGTGTCGCTCCCGCCGGATCCGCTGCCACCAGGGGTGGACCTCGCGGCGTATCGCGTCGTGCAGGAGGCGCTGACCAACACGGTGAAACACGCGCGCGGCGCGCGGGCGTCCATAGCCATCGGGTGGACCGACGACCGACTGGAGATCGACGTCACGGACACCGGCGGCGCCGCGGACGCCCCGCCGGTGGAGAGCAACGGACGTGGCCTCATGGGGCTGCGCGAGCGGTTGGCCGTCTACCGGGGCGAGTTGACGGCCGGGCCGACGGACGCCGGCGGCTACCGCGTCGTGGCCCGCATCCCGCGGAGCGCCGTATGACCGTGACACAGGCGCCGTTGCGCGTGGTCGTCGCCGACGACCAGGCCCTCGTACGCACCGGGTTCAAGATGATCCTGGCCGCGGACGGCATCGACGTGACGGCCGAGGCGGCCGACGGGGCCGAGGCTGTCGCGGCGGTCCGCCGCACGCGGCCCGACGTCGTCCTCATGGACATCCGGATGCCGGAGATGGACGGCATCGAGGCGACCAGGCGCATCGTCGGCGAGGCGGGGCCGGACGGAGCGCGGGTCATCATCCTCACCACGTACGACCTCGACCACTACGTGTACGCCGCGCTCACGGCCGGCGCCAGCGGCTTCCTGCTCAAGGACGTCGCCCCCGAGCACCTGGTCTCCGCCCTGCGCCTGGTGCGGACGGGTGACGCCCTGCTCGCGCCCACGATCACTCGTCGGCTCATCGAGCGCTTCGCCCCTCAGGACGCGCCGCGGACCGCCGCCCCGCACCGCGACCTGGCCGGTCTGACCCCGCGCGAGCTCGAGGTGCTCCGCCTGCTCGCGAGGGGCCTGAGCAACGCCGAGCTGGCCTCCCGGCTGTTCCTCAGCCCGACCACGGTCAAGAGCCACGTCGGCCGCATCCTGTCGAAGCTGGACCTGCGCGACCGTGTCCAGGCCGTCGTCTTCGCCTACGAGACGGGACTGATCGCACCGGGCGGGGGTGCCCAGGAGTGACCCGAGGATCGACCGGTTCCCCGGAGGACATATCCGCCGGGCCAGGTGGCCTGTGGTCCCGTAACTTCTCGCTCTTCTTCGTCGCCCGCGGTGTCGCCCGGCTCGGCGACATGATGGCCCCGGTGGCGCTGGCCGCCGGCCTGGTGTTGAGCGGGTACGGGGCCGGGGTGGTGGGGGCCGTCCTCGCCAGCATGACGGCCTGCTTCGCCGGGTTCGTCGTCTTCGGCGGGGTGATCGCCGACCGGGTGAACAACCGGGTGCTGATGATCGAGGCGGATCTCGTACGCGTCGTCGTGCAAGCCGTCATGGCCGGGTTCTTCTTCACCGGCCACATCGTCGTCTGGCAGATCTGTCTGCTCTCCGCCGTCAACGGCATCTGCGCCGCCCTCTTCCAGCCCGGCCTGCCCACCCTCATCCCGCGGATCGCCGCGGACGTGCAGGGCGCGAACGGGGCCATCCGCACCATCGAGTCCCTGATGACCATGGCGGGACCCGCGGTGGCCGGTGCGCTGGTGGGGCTGACCGAGCCGGGCGGGGTCTTCCTCGTGTACGCCTTCACGTATCTGGCGAGCGCCGTGTGCCTGGCGCTGCTGCGGCTGCCGGCCGCGGACCGGTCCGTGGCCGCGAAGGAGAAGTCCTTCCGGTCCGATCTGGTGCAGGGGTGGCACGAGTTCCGGTCCCGCACCTGGCTCTGGGGCGTCATCGTGATCTGGATGGTCCTCATGCTCTCGTCCTGGGGGCCGATGATCCCGCTGATCGCGACCGAAGTCGTCGCCGAGCACGGCCCCCGCACGCTCGGCCTCGTCAACTCGGCCATGGGCGCGGGCATGGTGGCCGGTGCGCTCGTCGCCATGCGGGTGCGGCCGGTGCGGCCCCTGCGGGCCGGGTCCGTGGCGCTGCTGCTGTACTGGCTGCAGCCGGCGTCGGTGGCGCTCGGCCTTCCGGTGCCGCTGATCGCCGCGGGGCTCGCGGCCGCCGGTGCGGCCAACGCCTTCTGGGGCGTGATGTGGACGACCAGCATCCTGACCCAGGTGCCGACCGAGGTACGCAGCCGGGTGCACGCCTACGACGTCGCCGGATCGGTGGCGATGCTGCCCGTGGGGCAGGCCCTCGCCGGTCCCGCGTCGGAGCTCTTCGGGGCGCGCGAGGTGCTGGGGTTCAACGCGGTGATGGCCGTGGGCGTGGCGGTGGCGCTGCTGTCCGTCCCGGCGATCCGCAGTCTGCGCAGGGTGGAGGGCCGGGGCACGCCTGACGCCGCCCCGGCCGCGGTCGGGGAGTCCGCCGGCCGGAAAGCCCGATGAGCCCGGGGCCGGCTCCGGCCGGGGACGGCGCCGGAGGTCCACTGACCGGTGTGGTCCACGCGCGCGAGGAGCGCGGCAGGGGCGCCCGCGCCACCCGCGTTGCCGTCCATGGGCGACGCGGCACCGCCCTGCGGGACGGGCCTCACGAGCATGCCGCAGCGCCCCGGTTCAGGAGCTCTTCGTGGCCCGGAACTTGTCCGCGAGGTCGGCGCCGCGGATGACGCCGCCGGTGTGGTACTTGAGGCCCCACGCGTCGATGACCGAACCGTCGCCGAACATGCAGGCGGAGATCACCTGGTCCGTCTTGGTCGCTCCCTTGGGCCCCCAGCCGCCGCTGTCGAGCTTGCCGGGCCCGTACATGGCGGTGCCGTTGATGGCGTGGCAGTAGGCGATGGAGGGGTTGCCGACGCCGCCGCCCGGGTCGGCGGGCTTGCCGAGGTAGGCGCGCTGGGCCAGCGTCTCCTTGTCGGCCCCGAGCGTATCGGCGGCGATCATGATCTTGGAGCCGTCGTCGGCGGTGAAGGTGCACATCTCGCGCTCGCCGCCGAGCCGGACCGGTTTCTGCGTGGCCGGGTCCACGCGGTAGGGGTACTGCTTCTGCGCCGTGCCGCCCTGCCGCTCGCACCAAGTGGCGGCGGACGAGCGGGCCTTCGGCCCATGATCGGGGGCCCCGCCCTGTGCCGCGTGGGCGACGGCGGCGGTCGTGCCCAGCAGGATCAGGGCACCGACGGCGGCGGCTCGGGAGCGCTTCATACTGCCTCCTCAGGGAGGGACGTGGGGGGTGGGCGTGATGTGAACGCTCATATCCTGAGCACCGGCTTTCCCGAGGTCAACACCGGTTCCATGGCTGGCGTTCCGCCCTCCGGGACTGTCCTGATCTCCCGTCGACAAGGCTCTGACGTGCCGGAACGACCCTCGCTTTCCGGCCAGTGACATCTCCGTAACTGCCCCTGGCGATCCGGCCGGAGGGCTGTAGGGTGCGTGACCGATGAGCGCGACAGCACAGACGGGCGACACCGCGGCGCGCACCCCGGCAGCCGCGCCGCTGCTCCGCGTGCGCCTTCTGGGCGGATTCCGTACGTCACGGGAGGGCGGCGCGCACACCGTCGCGCGCTGGCCACGGCCCGGCGCGCGCACGCTGGTGAAGCTGCTCGCGGTCACCCCGGGCCACCAGCTGCACCGAGAGCAGATCATGGCGGTGTGCTGGCCGGAGGCCGAACTGGCGGCCGCCCTGCGCAGTCTGCGCGTCGCCCTGCACGCCGCCCGGCGTGCGCTGGAGCCGGAACTGGCGCCCCGTGCCGCCTCCGCCTATCTGATCGGTGACGGTGCGTTGCTGCGGCTCGCCCCTGATCGGGTGTGGGTCGACGTCGACCACGCCCGGACGCTCGCGCGGCGGGCCCTCGCCGCAGGCTCCGCAACCGAACTCGCCGCCGCCCTGCGCGCGTTCACCGGTGAACCGCTGCCCGAGGACCGCTACGCCCCGTGGGCCGAACCGTGCCGCGAGAGCGTCGCGGGGCTCGGCCGCCGCGTCCGACTCGCACTGGCCGAGGCCCGGCTCGCCGATGGGGATCTGGACGGCGCGGAGCGCGTCGCCCGCAGGGCCCTGGAGGACAGCCCTGCCGAGGAGCGTGCCCATCAGGTGCTGATCGAGGCGTATCTGCGCAAGGGGGCGCGGCGGGCGGCCATCGCGCAGTACGAGGCTTGTGCGGCGGCGCTGGACAGCGAGCTCGGTGCCCGCCCGGCCGAGGAGACCGTGCGCCTGTACGACGCCGCGCTGCGCACCCCTAGGACGCCCGGCCCGCGACATCCCGCGTCGACCGAGGAGCGCCACGACCTCGTGCCCCGTGACGTCGGGTCCCGCGGCGCCGAGACCGACGCGGCACGGGTGCGACTCGACTGGGCCAAGTCCCTTGAGCGGTCGGGGCGTTACGAGGAGGCCGCCCGCGCGCTGCGGCAGGCGCTGGCGATCTTCGAGCGGTACGGCGTCCACGGCGACCGCGTGTTGACGGCGGCCCGTCTCGCCGAGGTGCTGTGCCGCAGCGCGACACCGGAAGAGGCGCGTGCCACGCTGCGGAGGTACGTGCCGGGGCCGCACGCCTGTGCCGCCCTGATCGGGGCGCACCACCTCGCATGGGCCATGGTCGGCTTCTACGCGGGCGAGTACGAGGAGGCGCTGGCGTCCGCGCGCGCGGCAGAGGACGCGAGCGTCTCCGTCGAAGGTGCGGACGGTTTGGCCCTGCGGGCCCGCGCGTTGGCCCAGCAGTCCACCTGCCTCGGCCTTGCGGGCCGCTTCGAGCAGGCCATCGCCCCCGCCGAAGAGGCCCTGGCCCCGGCGGAGGCCTGCGGCGATCCCGCGCTTCTCGCCGGGGTCCTGTCCGTCCTGCGGGAGAACGCCCGTCGAGCGGGCCGCCTCGACGAAGCCCTCACGCACGGCCGCCGGGCCCTGGCGCTGGCCGAGCGTGCCGCTCGTCCGACGGCAACCGCCTTCGAGCGCGCCAACCTCGCCGAACTGCACCTGCTCCGAGGCGAGCTCGCCGAGGCCGAACAGCTCGCCCGCGCCGCGGTGGAACTGGCCGAACCCTTTGGTGAGGCGGCGCTGAGCTTCGCCTGCGTGGCCCTCGCCCGCGTCCGACTGGCCCGCGACCCTGAGGAGGCCGGCGCTCTCCTCGACCGTGCCGAACGCTGCGCCGTCGACAGCGGGCACCATCAGGCACGGGGCGAAGTCCATCTGGCGAGAGGGGAGTTGGCCCTTCATCTCGCCGGTCGTGGATGAACCGCAGTGCTCCTACGGCTTTTCGGTTGCCGTTGCCGTTGCGGCTTCAGGGCGGGGCTCGGGTGCGCTGAGTGGAATGTCGCGCATGCCCCGCAAGGGCGAGAAGAACAGCCAAAGGCCCGCGCAGCAGCCGCCGATGACGGCGATCCACAACGTCGTCCGGACGCCGAAGGCGGTGGCGAGCCCGCCGCCGACCAGTCCGCCGACCGGCAGGGTGCCCCACGTGATCCAGCGCGCGGCGGCGCTGACGCGGCCGAGCAGCTCCGGCGGGCAGGCGGCCTGGCGGTAACTGGTCAGCGAGATGCCCGCGACGGTGGAGGAGAAGGTCCACGAGATCCAGCCGAAGCCGAACAGCAGCACCCGCCAGCCGGATCCGGCCATCGGGATCAGCAGGCCGGGCAGCGAGAGGACGGTCATCGAGATCCAGCTGATCCGCGCGGAGCCGAACCTCCGGGCGAGGCGCCGCGCCGCCACGCCGCCCGCCACGCCGCCGACGGCCCCCAGCGCGAGGAGCAGTCCGACCAGGCCGGGGCGCAGGTGGAGGGTGCGGATCAGGAACACCGGGCCCAGTGTCTCCACGATGATGACGAAGAAGTTGGCCGTGCCGTTGAACGCCACCGAGTTCCGCAGGATGCGGTCACGGAAGACGTGGTCGAGCCCTTCGCGGATCTGGGACCGCATCGTCGGACGCGGGCCGGGGAAGCCCTTCCGGCGTGGCTCGGGGGTGCGGATCGCGGTCAGCGCGCTCGCGGACAGCGCGAAGGAGACCGCGTCGGCGACCATCGCCCCCGCGGCGCCCACCAGGGTCACCAGGCCCGCGCCCGTACTGGGGCCGGCGACCTGCGCGACCGACCGGGAGGCGGCGAGCTTGCCGTTGGCGTCGAGGAGTTGGCGGTTCTCGATGACCACGGGCAGGTAGGCCTGGTAGGCGACCGCGAAGAACACGGAGAGCACGCTGGAGACCAGCGCGACGGCGTAGAGGTGGACGAGCGTCAGGGCGTCGAGGGCGTGGGCGAGCGGCACCGAGCCGATCACCAGGAACAGCGCGCCGTCGCACCCGATCATCAGGCGTCGTTTGGCGACGCGGTCCACGACGGCCCCGGCCGGCAGCGCGACGAGGAGGTACGCGCTGGTCTCGGCGGCCGCCAACAGGCCGACCTGGAACGGAGTGGCGTCCAGCAGCACGACGGCGACCAACGGCAGGGCCAGGACGGTGATCTGCGTTCCCGTCTCGCTGACCGTCTGCCCGCTCCACAAGAGCAGGAACTCACGGTTGTGCCAGATCGAGGAATGTCTTCTGCCGGCGTCGACCATCCGGCAGATGGTGTCATCCGCTCCACAGTGCGTCCATGCCGTCCTCGGCCGCAGGCGTCACCGAATTCCCTGACCACGGGCGTACGGAGAGCACGGGCGTACGGAAGTGACGATGGGCGTCAGGTACTTCGGCAAGCGCGGTCTCCGCCGCGTTCTTGACAGCGGCGGCCCCGCGGCGGTCGCCTGGACCCTGCCGCGCGGAGCCGCGGCGTCCATCGAGCCGAGCACGATGCACGGGGGAGCAACCGGCCATGCTGCGCGTGTACTTCACGTCCGAGGACCTGGCACGGGTGCGGGTCGCCCCGGGGCCCGACCACCTGTGGGAGATCAGCAACAGCGTGCAGACCCTGCAACGGCGGGACGGGGCACGGGTGTTCGGCGAGTGGCGCCGGTGGGCGCGGCCACGGCTCCCGGAAAGCTGTCGACTCCTCGCACCGCTCCTGCCGCCGCACGGGAACTCACCGGACTTCCTCACCCCCACGCACGGCGGCGGCGAGACGCTGGAGGCCGCGGTCGACACGCTCGTACGCACGCCGCGGCCGCGCCTGCACGCCGATCTCCAGCGGGTGGCCGCGTCGCGCCGCCTGCCGGGATGGACGCACGCGCTGGCGGGCGGAGACGGTGACATCCTGCGACAGCTGGGGCGGGCGCTCCACACGTACCACCTGGAAGTGCTCGCACCGTTCTGGCGGCACGTCCGTGTCCACGTCGACGCCGACCGCATGCTGCGGATGCGCAGTCTCCTGGACGGCGGCACCGACGGACTCCTCGCCGGTCTCGGCCCGCAGTTCCGCTGGCGGCCACCGGTCCTCGAAGCCGACTACCCCGTGGCGCACGAGCTGCGACTCGACGGGCGCGGACTCGTCCTGCAGCCGTCGTTCTTCTGCTGGCCCACGCCCATCACGCTCGCCGACGGAGCGCTGCCGCCCGTGCTGGTGTACCCCATCGAGCACGCGGGGGACTGGACGCGCCCCGCGCCCGAAGTCCGCCCGGACGACAGCGCGTTGGGGGCGCTCGTCGGACACACCCGCGCCGCCGTCCTCGATGCGGTCCGCTCCGGCTCCACCATCGTCGAACTCGCCCGTCTCCTGGGGGTCACCCACCCCGCGATAAGCCAGCACATGAAGGTGCTGCGCGGGGCCGGTCTGGTGACGACGGTCCGCGGGCGCGGGAGGTCGCTGCACGTGGCGACGGCGGAGGGGCGGGCGCTGCTGCGCAGTTGTCAGCGCGGCGACAGGGGGTAGCCGGGGGCGGGTGCGCCATCCGCGCCGTAAGCCTGGGCTTTCGTCGGTTGTGGATGGCATGGGCATGCTAGGACGCTGACCGGGCTGTCGCAGGCGCGTCCCCCACCGTGCTGCGTCCCAACAGCGTGCTGTACGCGCGCCGTTGACTTCTCGTCGCGCTCGGCCGGGGGACACCCCGACGACCCGACGACCCGACGAAGGAGTGGACTTGCGCACCACCGACGCCCGCACCATCACGCAGGACCGTGCCCACACCCACACCCACACCCACACCCACACCCACACCCACGACCGTGCCCTCGGCCACGACCGCACCCACCGTCGCGCCCGCCGAGGCGTTCCACGCCGCACCGCGGTCATGGCTGCCGCACTCGCCGCCGTCGGGGCCCTGTTCGCGGCGCCCGGCGTGGCGCAGGCAGGCCCGGCCTCCGGCACCGCGGCAGCCGCGCCAGGACACGGTCTCACGTGGTTCCAGGAGCGCCATGGGCTGCCGCGGACCGGCACGGTCGACGGCACGACCGCGAGAGCGCTGCGGCACGCCTCCGATGCCGAGCTGCACCGGACCTTCCGCACCGCGGCCGACCTCGGCCCCGAGGAACTCGGCAACGCCCGCACGGTGATAGGCGTCGGCAAGGGTGCCCAGATCCCGGAACAGGGCCAGGTCATCGCGTTGATGACGGCCATGCAGGAGTCGAAGTTCGTCAACTACCTGACGCCGGTGGACCACGACTCCCTGGGCATCTTCCAGCAGCGACCCAGCACGGGCTGGGGCACGCCCGAGCAGATCACCGACGTCGCCACGTCGTCCAAGTCCTTCTACGGAGTGGCCCCGTTCGGCAGCAACCCGGGCCTGATCCAGATCGACGGCTGGCAGACGATGCCGCCGGGCGACGTCTGCCAGGCCGTGCAGGTCTCGGCCTACCCCGACCGGTACGCCCAGTGGGAGCAGTTCGCCCGTGACCTGCTCGCGCAGGAAGGGCCGTCGGTCCCGCCGATCCCCTGAGACACGCCCCACGCAGGCGCCCCCACGCAGACGTCCCCACTCAGCCCCCACCCCAGGAGCCCCCATGCGTAGGAGAGTTGTCTCCATGGCGGTCGCCGCGGCCGCGGCCGGCGCCCTCGTCGCACCGGCCGCCGCCCAGGCGGATCCCGCGCGCCCCCGCGCCGTCTCCGTGCTCGGCCACGGATCCGAGGACGGAACCGCGGTCGTCAGCGGCCGGAACGAGGCGGGCACCCGCCTGAGCGTCGAGGGCGCGCGGACCGCGAGCGCCCACACCCTCCCCGTCGACTACCAGGTGCAGGAGACCGGTTACTGGTGCGGCCCCGCCGCCACCCGCATCGCGCTGTCCGCCCGCATCGCCCCGCCCAGCCAGGCCGACCTCGCCGCCCAGCTCGGCACCACCGAGGCGGGCACCGACCACATCAGCCAGGTGACCGGCGTGCTCAACGCCCGTCTCGGCACCGGCTGGTACGAGACCAAGGAGATGCCGGACGACCCGCCCACCCAGGCCCAGAAGGACCTGCTGTGGAACGACATCGTGCTGGACATCGACAACAACTACCCGCTGGTGACCAACATCGTCGCCCCGCCCGGCAACCAGCCGCCCGGCTACCCCTCGGACCAGACGATTTACCACTACTTCACGGCCATCGGGTACGACGAGGCGAACCGCACGGTGCTCATCGCCGACCCCGCCTCCTTCGGCGGGAACCAGATCTACTGGCTCTCCTTCGAGCAACTGGCCGGCCTGATCCCGCCGAAGGGGTACGCGGCCTGACCGGCGCCCCTGACGCCTGACAAACGTCATCTCTTCCTGTACACAAGATCATTCAGAGGGTGGAGGCGCGAGGGGCATGGCGCGCATGAGGATGGGGACGTCCACTGCGCACACCTGATTCGAGACGGGATCCCATGCCTCACACCCACCCCAGCCCTCGCCCCCACCGCAGGAGGGCGCGTCTGGCCGCCGTGGCATCGGCGGCCCTCCTGTCGCTCGCGGTCGGCGCGCTTCCGGCGGGGGCCGCCACCCCGTTATCGGCCCCCGCCCCCGCGTCCGCCGCCTCCACCACGTCCCAGCTCGACCGGAAGGCGCTGCGCGCCGCCCTCGACGCGTTCCACGAGGCGGGGATGTACGGGGCCTATTCGTCGGTGAGGGACGGTGCCGAGCGGTGGAGCGGCGCGGCAGGCGTCGCCGACATCGACAGCGGGCGGCCGACGCGCCCCGACTTCGAGCACCGGATCGGCAGTGTCACCAAGACCTTCACCGCGGTGGCCGTCCTCCAGCAGGTGGCCAAGGGCCGGATCGACCTGGACGCCCCGATCGGCGACTACCTTCCGCAGCTCGTGCCGGGCGAGCGGGGGAGGAAGGTGACGGTGCGGATGCTGCTCAACCACACGAGCGGCATCGCGGACTACGTACTGCCCGCCTTCCCCAAGCTGGTGACGGACCCGGCACAGGCCCTGGACGAGGGCCGGTTCCGCACGATGGATCCCGAGGAACTGGTCCGCCTGGGCCTCGCGGCCCAGCCGCGGGCTCCGCGTGGCAAGCACGCGTACGCGAACACCAACTACATCATCGCCGGGCTGCTGTTGAAGAAGGTCACGGGCCAGGACCCGGAGGCGTACATCACCAAGAACGTCATCCGCAAGGCCGGACTGCGGCACACGTACTTCCCGCGCTCCGCCCGCATCCAGGGGCCGCACGCCAAGATGTACGAGTCGTTCTACGGCGCCATCGAACCGGCACGTGACTACAGCGTCTACGACATGTCCTGGGCGGGGACGGCCGGTGCGATGGTCTCCACGACGAGCGACCTCAACGACTTCTACCGCAAGCTCCTGGGCGGGAAGCTGCTCGGCGCGGCGGAGCTGCGGGAGATGAAGACCACGGTTCCCGCGTACGAGCCCGAGCCGGGGCAGGAGGTGGCGATGCGGTACGGCCTCGGCCTGTACACCCTCAAGTGGCCCGGCGGCGGCTGGTACTGGGGCCACGACGGCGGGGTGTTCGGGGCGGGGACCTGGGCGCTGTCCACCGAGGACGGGCGTCGCCAGGTCGCGATCGGCTACAACCTGATGAAGTACGAGCGGTTCGACGACGACGGCACGCCGTTGCCGAACCCGATCGGCGACGCGCTGCTGCGCTACATGGGCGAAGCGCTGGGCAGCGCCCCGGCCGAGCAGGCCCCCGGCACGTCGCCGGTGCCGCCTCGCCTCGTCGCCCCCGAGCAACTGCGGCGCTAGCAAGGGGCGGGCGTCACCGCGGGGGCGCCCCGGACCGTCGCGCCCCCGCCTCGTGGACCGGTTCGCCTTCGATGAACGTCATCCTGACCTCGGTGCCGTGCACTTGGGTGATCGGCACCTCGAAGGGGTTCCGGTCCACCACGACGAGGTCGGCGAGCATGCCCTCTTCGATGCGCCCTACGCGGTGCGTCATGCCCTCCTGGCGTGCGGAGTTGACGGTGAAGAGGTCGAAGGCCTGCTCCAGCGTGATGGCCTCGGACGCGCCGAAGGAGTCGGAGCCGCCTCCCGGCTCCCGCCGGGTGACGAGCGTTTCGATGGCGGACCACGGGTTCACCGACGGCACGACGCACCAGTCCGAGCCCGGCACGACCAGCGCGCCGGCTTCGAGCATCTCGCGCACCGGCCACGCCCGTTCGACCGCTTCCGCGCCGACGGCGGCCGCGATGTCGGAGCAGATGGGGGAGGGGCGCCACAGGTAGGGAGAGACCTCGAACGTGGCGCCGATCCGCGTCGCGCGCTCGATGTCGGTCTTCGCGACGAACGTGCAGTGTCCCACGTTGTGCATGTACGGGCCGTGGCCGTTGGCCGCGCGGGCGGCCTCGATGGCGTCGAGGGCCGCTCTGACCGCCGCGTCGCCCGCCGCGTGGAACTTGACCGTGATGCCCATCCGGTCGAAACGGGTCACCGCACGGTCGAGGACCGCCGGCGCGATCGCGAGCATTCCGTGCCGCCCCGCCTCGGTGTCCCGTCCCTCCACCGTGTCTTTGTAGGGCTCGATCATCGCCGCCGTGTGGCTGTCGGTCGGCACCCCGTCGAGAAAGATCTTCACGCAGTCGGGCGCGACGCGGCCGCTCGCGCAGAGGTTCCGGTGCGCGATCACTTCCTCGCACACCGGATCGTGGGGCGACCACGCGAGACAGAGCCGTACGCGCTGTTTGACGGCCCCGCGCGCGGCGAGCCGGGTGTAGGCACGCAACTCGGCCCGCGGCCCGGCGGTGAACCCGACCGCGGCCTCGGTGAACGACGTGATCCCGTAGGAGAGCATTTCCCCCAGGGCCCACTCCAGGGCCGCCTCGACCTCGTCGTCGGACGGTTTGGGGGCGGAGGCGGCGAGCAGATCGGCGGCGGTCTCGCGCTGTATGCCGCTCGGCAGGCCCGCGGCGTCCCTCTCGAAGATGCCGCCCAACGGGTCGGGTGTGCCGGGGCCGATGCCGGCGAGCCGGAGCGCCGCGCTGTTCGCCCATGAGCTGTGCCCGCTGGTGTCCTCCAGGAGGACGGGCCGGTCGGGGGCGACCGCGTCGAGGAGGGTGCGGTGCGGGGTGCCGCCGAGGGCGGACGCGTCCCACTGACCGCCGAGGACCCACGCGCCGGGGGCGGCCCGGGACACGTGCTCGGCCACGATGCGGAGCGTCTCGGTCAGGTCGGAGCCCTGCGGGATCTTGCAGCGGCGTTCGCGGACTCCGGCGTAGATCGGGTGCACGTGCAGGTCGTGGAGACCGGGAAGAACGGTGTCGCCCGCCAGGTCGAGGACCCGCGTGTCCGGTCCGCGCCGCCGCAGCACGTCCTCGCCGCCGCCGACCGTCTCGATGACACCGGCGCGCACGGCGAGCCCCTCGGCCCAGCCCGTCGGCGTCCTGACCTGCCCACCCACCAGGATCGTGTCCGCGTACTGATCGGTCATGGCGCTCCACCTCCACTCGTCCTGCCCGGCGGCTCAGCGGCGGTTGATGAATCCGGCGTCGACGGGCAGCGTGACGCCGGTGACGTAGCGGGCCTCGTCCGAGGCCAGCCACAGGACCGCGTTGGCCACGTCGACCGGCTCGATCGTGTCCACCGGAAGGGCGTTGGGCGACCCCTCGGACAGCATCGGGTCCTGGGCGACGAACTCGGCCATGGCCGGGTCGGCGACCATGCGCGTGGCCACACCGGTGGGGTGCACGGAGTTCACCCTGATGCTGTGCCGCGCGAGGTTGTTGGCGTACGTACGCATCAGCCCGACCACACCGTGCTTGGAGGCGGCGTATCCGAGGCCGCCGTTGCTGGCCCCGCCGATGCCGACAAGGCCCGCGGTGGAGCTGACGATCACGATCGAGCCGCCCCGCTCGGCCTCGATCATCGAGGGGACGGCCACCTCGACGGTGTGGAAGGTGCCGGTGAGGTTGACGTCGATGGCGTCGTGCCACGCCTGCACCCTGTCCTCGACCAGCAGCGGTGCGATACCGGCGTTGGCGACCACGACGTCGATCCGCTCGAACTCGGCGAGCCCGGCGTCGTACGCCTCTTGGAGGGCGGCCCGGTCGCGCACGTCCGTCCGCCGCGCCACGACGCGGCGGCCCAGGGAGCGCACCTCCTCGACCGCCTCGGACAGCTCTTCCGGAGTGGACTGCGGGTAGGGCACGGTGTCGACCGGCCGGCAGATGTCCACGACGACCAGATCGGCACCCTCCTCCGCCATCCGACGGACGTGGGCGCGGCCGAGCCCTCCGGCCGCGCCGGTGACGAAGGCCACCTTGCCGTCAAGACGTCCCTTCGTGGTCCGGGTCTCCTCATGGGTCATCTCTGTGATGTACCGCGCGGCAGTCGGCCTGGCCAGCGTTTCCACCGGGGGCGCGGCCGGGAGTGGCGGGGAGCTGACGTGGGATCAGCAGGTGGCGGAAACCGGTGGTCAGGGCACGATCAGGCCGGGCACGACCTCGGCGAGCGCCGCGGCGGGCAGGACTCCGTCCCGGACGAGTACCGGGGTGTCGCCGCTGAGGTCGACGATCGACGACGACACGGGGCCCGCGGTCCGGCCGCCGTCGAGGTACACCGACACGGAGTCCCCGAGCATGCGGAAGGCCGCCTCGCAGGTCTCCGGCGACGGCCGGTCGGTGAGGTTCGCGCTGGAGACCGCCATCGGGCCCGTCGCGGCCAGGAGTTCGAGCGCGAGCGGATGGTCCGGCATCCGCACGGCGACCGTGCCACCGGTCTCGCCGAGGTCCCAGGAGAGCGAGGCCCGGTGCCGGAGCACCAGCGTCAGGGCACCCGGCCAGAACGCCTTGACCAGGTCCTCGGCCGTGGCCGGAAGGTCCCCGACGAGGTCGCCGAGCGCGTCCGTCGAGCCGACGAGGACAGGGGAGGGCTTGTGACGGCCCCGCCCCTTCGCCGCGAGCAGGCGGGCGACGGCGCGCGGGTCGAACGCGTCGGCGCCGACGCCGTAGACGGTGTCGGTCGGCAGGACGACGAGGTCGCCCTGGCCGACCGCGGTCACCGCCGCGTCGATCCCCGCCGAACGGGCCGACGGATCCGAGCAGTCGTGGTGCTGTGCCATGGGGTCGTTCACGAGGTCTGTTCGACGCCGTGCGACGCGACGAGCCGCGCGTTGCCCTCGGCCAGGCGGTAGCCGAGGCCCACGACGGCCACCTCGCCCGACGCCACCTGGTCCGCCAGGACGCGGGAGCGGTCCATGAGCAGCTTCGTGGTGTGCCGGATGTGCTCGTCGATGATGTCGCTGTCCTCCGTCAGACCCGCGGCGCGGGCGGCCAGGATGCTCGGCGTGACGCGCTCGACGACGTCCCGTACGAATCCGGCCGCGGGCAGGCCGTCCTCCACGGCGGTGCGGGCGGCCGCGACCGCGCCGCACGAGTCGTGGCCGAGCACGACGACCAGCCGGCAGCCGAGCACGCTCGTGGCGTACTCGACGCTGCCCAGCACCTCGGCGCCGAGGACGTGCCCCGCGGTCCGCACGACGAACAGGTCGCCGAGTCCCTGGTCGAAGATGATCTCGGCGGCGAGCCGCGAGTCGGAGCAGCCGAGGACGACGGCGAACGGCTCCTGCCCGGGTGCGAGCTGCGCGCGGCGGGCGGCGTCCTGGTTGGGGTGGTCCTGCGTGCCCTTGACGAAACGCCGGTTGCCGGCGAGCAGAGTGTCGAGAGCGGTCGAGGGAGAAGTACGAGGCATGCGCTCAACTGTACGAGTCGCCTGTCACGCGCGCTCGGCCGGTGCCCCCCCCCGACACGGCGGCGGGCGCGGCCGGTGCCCTGCCGGGTGAGCCGGTGCCCTGCCTGGTGAGGGCGGGTCAGAAGCGCAGCACGGCGGCGATGCGGCCCGACCCCGCCAGGGTGTCGTCGCCGACGAACCGGACCTCGGCACCGGTCTCCAGGGCCTGTTCGACGATCTCGTCCACGATGTCGTCGCGGGCGTCCGGGTCGGATGGGTCCGCGGGTTCCAGGTGGTCGCCGTAGTCCCGGACGACGGCGCGGTAGTGGTCCTCGACCGCCAGGAGACGGATCCGGCCCTCCTTCGCCGCGCGCCACACCTCGTCCAGACCGCCCGCGAACGCATGCCGCCCCTGTGCCGCGTCCAACTCCGCGGCCACGGCGGTCGCCAGCTCCTCGTCCCGGGCGCGACGCACGGGCTCGACGGCCTGGCGCACCGCTTCGGCCGGTCCCTGCGCGAGCCCGCCGCGCTCGACGGCCGGCGCGCCCTGCTCCAGCAGGCCGGTCTCCGCGAGCAGGGCGAGCGCGGGCGCGTCGCCGATCACGTACAGCGGCCGGGGCGTGGCGGCGAGGACGGCGCGCAGTGCCTGGTGGGCCTGGCGGAAGAAGGCGCGGGTGTCCTCGTCCTGGAAGGTGCTCGGCAGGTCCCCGATGCGTTCCTTGCGCTCCGCGTCCGGGTCCTCCAGGCTCCGCGTCAGCGGGAAGCCGTCCTCCACGTGTTCGACGGCCCGCTCCGGCCCGCCGCTCCACAGCGACACCCGGTCGGCCGCCACGGCCAGCGCCCAGTAGGGCTGCTCGGCGGCCTGGGCGGCGACGAGGTTGCGGGTGAGGAAGGTGTCGGCGACGACCACGCGCTCCGGGACCGTCCGCCCCACGGTCCACACGTGGTGCTCGCCCGGGGCGGCGTAGATCACCAGCCCCTCTTCCGCATGGGCGAGGTCGATCTCGGCGGCCGCCTGCTCCAGCCGGCGCAGCACGTCCGTACGCCGCTCACCGGGCACGGCCGGGTCGTTCTGGAGGGCCTTCTCCGCCCTGGCCAGGAGATTGCGCAGGCGCACCGGATCCTGGGCGTTGTCCGGCTCGCGACGGTGCGTCGGCATGAGGAGCGAGACGGCAGGAAAGGTGCGGGGCTGCCGCAGCATGGCGAGTACGTCGGTGCTGAGCGCGGGGTGCATGGAAGGGCCTTTCCGCAGAGTTCCCGATGAGCCCATGCTGGTGCCTGACGCACCTGTCTGCGAGTCGGCGCCGGCCGGCTCCCCGTGCTTCCCGCGACCAGCGCTCCCGGTTCACGCCCGTAGAGTGCCGTGGGTCTGCCGGAACACCACCGAGAACCGGAGCGGGGCGGGTTGTGTCGAAGCTGTACGTCGTCACGGGCGCTCCGGGCGCCGGAAAGTCCACGCTCCTGCGGCACTTGGGGGCGTATCCGTTCGGCACCGTCGACTTCGACGAGCTGCCGGAGCCCGACGGCAGCCTGATGGGCGTCGACATCACCTCGCCCTCGGCCGCCCCCGTGTGGCCCGCCTACAACAGGCTCTGGGTGAAGATCGCGCACATGATGCTCAGGGCGGGCAGGCCGGTGCTGGTCCTGTGCCCCCTGACGCCCGGCGAATGGGCGAGCGCGGCCGCGGACACCGTGGACCCGGCGCGGGCCGCCTGGGCGCGCCTCGACTGCGCCGACGCGGACCGCCGTGCCCGCCTCGCCGCCCGTGGCCGGGCGCCCGACGAGATCGAGGAGTCGATCCGGGACGCGGCGGAGCTCCGGGCCTCGGTGGACCGGGAGTTCACCACCACGGGCCGCGGTCCTGCCGAGGCCGCCGCGGCCGTGGCCGAGTGGATCACCAGCGGTTCGGAGCGGCACACCCCGTAGCGAAACGCGCCCGGAACGTGGGCGGTTGGGCCTCAGCGGAGGCGTCGAGCCCGGTGGGTCCGGGTGGTGATGCGGACGTCCGCGGCCAGCGTGCGCGGTGCCGTCGCCGCTCGCGCCTCGGCGATGGTGCCCTGGGCGAGACGGCGCAGCACCGCCTCCGGCGAGCTGCCGGGATCCAGGACCAGCGTGATGCGGGCACGGAGCCGCCGGGGGCGCCCGAGCAGGCGTACGTGGGCGCGGGCGACGCCGTCGATCGTGCGGGCGCGGTCGGCCATGGCGGAGGCCAGGGCGGCGCCGGTCAGGGTGACGCCGGGCTGCCCCAGGGGGAGCTCGCGCAGCCGCCCCGACCTGAGCTGGAGCAGCGCCCAGGACGCCAGCAGGACGACGAGCAGGGCCAGCCCGGTGCTCACGACGGGCGGCCACCACGCGTGGGCGCGCCAGCCGCTGACCGTCTGCTGGTCGAGCCACACGCGGTCGGCGCCGATCCGGGGCCAGCCCGACGGCAGGCGGTCACGGACAAGGGCGGTCGCCGAGGCCAGAACGGCCGCCGAAAGCAGTAGGACCGCCGCCGCGCAGAGAAGAGTCGCGCGATTCACGGTGCCGCGGAGTCGGCTCATCAGGGAGTGCTCCTCTGTGCCGATTCACCGGCCCGCGGGGCCGGACCTGCGGCCGGACCGGTGCCCGGCGGAGGGTGCGCGGGGGCGCGCCACGCCGGTTCCGTGCGCAGACGGAGGCGCAGCCGCGGCGGCCGGGCCAGGCCGAGCCCGTCGGCCGCCGCCTCCGCTGCCTTCGTCACCGCCCTGCGCGCGGCATCCACATCGCCGAACTCCAGTCCGGCACGCACCCGCGCCGTGCGCCGCCCGACACGGACCTGGACCCGGCCGACGCCGACCACCTCGACCACGGCGTCGCGCATCGCGTCCGCGGCGGCCCGGCGATCCAGGGTCGCGCGCACTCCGGGCAGCGGCGGCGACATGGGCAGCCTGCGCCGGACGCCCGGTGTGACGGCGAGCACGAGAAGCCACACACCGAGAGCGAACACGGCCGCCGCCAGCGCCACGCCGGGCCACACCCCGGTGTCGGGACCGTGCGTGGAAAGCCATTCCATGAGCCGGGTGCGCCAGCGGGCGGACGGCCGCCCGGCCGCGTGCACGGCAAGGACGTCGTACAGGAACAGGCCGCAGACCGCGGCGGCGCCGAGAAGCAACACCGCGACGGGCAGGCGGCGTTGGGACCACCGGCGGCGCGCACCGGCCCGCCCTTGCGCGGGCGCCGTCCCCGCCGAGGCCCGTTCCGTGCCGAGCGGCTCCTCCTCGTCCCGCCGCGACAGCTCCCGCACGCGCACGCGCGCGGACGGCACGGCGAGTCCGGTCAGGCGGGCCGTCCGGTCGGCGACGTGCGCGCGCACCTTCTCGCCTGCGTCGTCGAGGACCGCGGGGTAGGGGAGCGACACGGTGACGTCCACCCGCGCGCGGCGGCCGCGCACGGCCGCCGCGCTCCCCGTGGTCCGGACCTCGCCGGGCGGCAGCGCCTCCGTGGCGGCGCGTTCGGCGATGCGCCGGACCGCGCGGTCGGCGATCCTGGTCGAGCCGCGCTCCGCCGCGGGCGTGCTCATCGGCGCTCCCGGTCACGGCCGGCGAGGAACCCCCGTATGTCCGTGCCGTCGTCGACGAGGCGTCCCACGACGAAGCCGACCGCGCCGAGCGCGGCGACCAGCAGGAAGGCGCCGAAGCCGCCGAACCAGCCGGCGAACCCCAGGGCCATTCCGGCGATCAGGCCTACCAGAGCTGTGCTCACCACTCACCTCACACCACAGAAGGAGACATCAGTGCCGGACCCGCGACCGGGCGGGTGCTACTCCACGCGCGTCTCGCCGCCGGACTCCGCGGTGTCGTCGTCGGGGAGGCGTACGTCGTTGACCGCGACGTTGACCTCGACGACCTCGAGGCCGGTGATGCGCTCCACCGCCGAGACGACGTTCTCGCGCACGTCGTGGGCCACGTCGGTGATGGGCACGCCGTACTCGACGACGATGTCGAGGTCGATCGCCGTCTGCCGCTCGCCGACCTCGACCTTCACGCCCCGCCCGACGTTGGGCCGCCCGCCGGGGACGCGGTCGCGGACCGCCCCGATGGTGCGCGAGAGACCGCCGCCCATGTCGTACACACCCGGGATCTCCCGCGCCGCCATCCCGGCGATCTTCACGACCACCACGTCGGCGATGGACGTCTTTCCGCGGGTGGCGGCGGGCTCGGTGACCCCGGTGCCGCCGGCCAGGGTGGTGCTGCCCGGCACACCGCCGTGCGTCGCGCCGGTGTCACCGGACGTGGTCGCCTTCGAAGTGATCTCCTGCGTCGCCATACCGGCATCTCCTCGTCGTCAGAGGTCTGTCGTCGTCCGCTCGCCGTCGCGAGCGCTCCGTGCGGGTGCCCCGGCCCCGCACTTGTCCGACACCGGCATCCGGCCTTCGTTACGCGCTTCGGAGGAATTTCCTCGGCCGACGGGTACCGTGCCCGCGCCGCGTAACGCGGGCGGCCTTCCAGGTGTCGTACGAGAAGGACCTGAGCGAGAGGAGCCGCGTGTGCCCGGGGACCGGGACAGAGCGCCGGGAGAAGCGGACGAGTCCGTGCGGCGCGACGACGGATTGCTGGCGGTGCGAGCCGCGGAAGGCGACGAAGAGGCCTTCGAGACGCTCGTGCGCCGCCATGCGCCGGGACTGCTGCGGCTCGCGACGAGGCTGCTGGGGAGTCGGACGGAGGCTGAGGACGCGGTGCAGGAATCCTTCGTGAGCGCCTGGCGCAAGATGCCGGAGTTCCGCGGGGACGCGCAGTTCGGCACGTGGATGCACCGGATCGTCACGAACCGGTGCCTGAACGTGCTGCGCTCACGTCGGCCCGCCGTCGACCTGGAGGGGGTGCCCGAGCCGCAGGCCCCCGAGCACGCGGTGTCTCCCGCCAGGGTGGCCGAGGCGCACGCCGCGGTGGCGGACCTGACCAAGGCGATGGAGGGACTGTCCCCGGAGCAGCGCGTGTGCTGGGTGCTGCGGGAGTTGAACGGCCTGCCCTACGAATCCATCGCGGAGACCGTCGGCATCAGCCCGGAGGCGGTACGGGGCCGGGTCTTCCGGGCACGGCGTTATCTCACGGAGGCGATGTCCGCATGGCGGTGAACGAGGGGAACGGAGCGGATGGCCTGCCCCAGGAGGAGCAGGCGCAGGACGAACTGCTGCCCTGCGGACGCGAGTTGTGGAGTGTGTGGGAGCACTGGGAAGCAGGCGAGGCCGATGCGCACGCCGACACGTGCCCGCACTGCGCCGAGGCCCTGAGCAGGCTGCGGAGCCTGGAGGACGCGGTCTCCGCCGTCCGCGAGGCGGAACCACGGGAACCGGAGCCGGACGCTTCCGGGCTCGTCGGCCGCGTCATGGACATAGTGCGCCTCGAACTGAGGCCTGGCCGGACGCTTCCGCTGGGCGAGGAGGACGAGGACGCCTGGGTCGTGGAGGCCGCGGCGGCGAGAACCGTCCGCGCCGCCGCCGAGTCCTTGACGGGCGTACGGGCGGGCAGCTGCCGCATCGAGAGCCGTCCCCGTGACGGTTCCGCGCCTTCCGGCGCGGGACACCGGCCGCGGGACCCGGTGCGCATCCGCGTGGCCGTGGAAGTCGGCCTCACCTGGAATCTCCAGGAGGTCGCGGAGAAGGTCCGGCAGCGGGTCCTCGCGGCCGTGGACGCCGAGCTGGGCATGCGGGTCGCGACCGTCGACGTGACGATCGCCGACATCATCGACGACGACAGCATGGAGGTGAGGCAGCCGTGACGGACCACATCGCCTCCGGTGACCTGATCGACGCCATCGGCGACGCGGTGCTCGCCACACCCGGCGTGGCCCTGCTCCGCCCGGGCATCGCCGAGCTCCTGCGTGCCGCGAACCCGCTGACGAAGGCGTGGGGGCGGCCCGCCGACACCGGCGGCGCCGCACGCTCCTCAGGAGTGCGGATCACGCGGGGCAGCGGTGCCGAGGGGTGGCAGGTCGACGTCCAAGTCGTCCTGCACCGCGACTGCCAGGCCGCTGCGGTCACCCGTGAGATCCGCGCGACGGTCGCCACGACCTTGCGGAAACTCACGGGCGATCCGACGCCGCCCAGGGTCTCGGTGACGGTGACCGGGCGGGTGTGAGGCGCCCCGAGACGTCTGTGACGCTCGACGGCTGATCTACCGATCTGCCGGGCCGACGGCCGCTGAGCCGTGTGCCGCCCCTCGGTCGGGCGGTGGCCGCCGCGGGGCGTCGGCCGTGGCCTGCGTACGCGCCCCGCCTCGCCCCGCCGCCTCAGCCGTGGAGTGCCAGGTACGGCGCGATGAGGAGCAGCGCGCCGACGAGCGCGTACCTGAGTCGTTCGGCCGGGACCGCGTGGGCGATGTGCCAGCCGATGAGCACTCCGATCAGTTCCGGGACGCCGACGACTGCCGCGAGTGTCCAGTCGACCGAGCCGTTGAACGCGTACGCGACCGTGCCCACTCCCGCGATCACCACGGACTGCGCCTGCGCCGCGCCGAGGGCTGGGAGGAGCGGCATTCCGCACGCCACGAGCAGCGGGACGCCGAGCAGAGGCCCGCCGAGCCCGAACAGTCCCGCCGCCACCGCCACGGAGGCGCCCACGGCCACGGCCCGCGCCGTCGGGAGCGGGGCCGGTGCCTTCGTGGGGCCTTCGCGGCGCTCCCGCAGCAGCACCAGGACACCCGTCACGGCGACGGCGCAGGCCAGCAGCACCCCGAACGCCCGCCCTGAGACACGGGTGTTGAGCAGTACGCCCAGCGGAGTCGCGACGAGCGCGGCCGCGGCAAGGAGGGCGGCCACGCGTCGGGTGGCCGGGTCCTTGAGCTGCCCGGAGCGCGTGTAGGCGGCGGTGCCGAGGGCGCCGGTCGCGACGTGGGTGGCGATCGCGGTGCCGCCGACGACCGGCGGCGCGAGGCCGGTCAGCAGGAACATCCCGATGGTGGGCAGCACCCCGCCAGGGCCGACCGCGGTGATGCCGATGCCTCCGGCGAGCCCGAAGAGGGCGAGCAGAGCGAGGGTGAGGACGTCGAGTCCCGCGGGCATGGCGCAGCCTCCGAGAGGTGATGGTGGGTCAACAGGTGTGCCGAACAGGGGGGTTGGGGTGGGCGGTACACGTGGATCGGGGCAGGGGCGCCCTGCCCCGGCAGGTGTGTCAGGCGTTGCCTGCCCCGTCGCGGTGCAGCCGGGCCCGTAGCGCGAGGCGGTCCGCGCGCACGCGGAGCGTCTCGGCGTCCACGGGCCTGCCGTCGGCCAGCGTGGTCAGGCGGTCGATGGCGAAGAGCGGGGCCCCTTCGGCGATGCCCAGGAGGTGGGCGGTGTCCGGTTCGGCCGTGACGGCGTGGACGGTCACATCTGCCGCGCCCAGCCGGCTGCCGGTGGTCTCCTCGATCAGGTCGAACACGTCGCGGCCCGCCAAGTCGCAGGCGAGCAGCGGCCGTCCGATGTCCGGCGCCAGCCACGTCGTGTCCAGGGACAGCGGCCTGCCGTCCAGGCGGCGCAGCCGCTCCACGTACACGGCGGGGCTGCCGTCGGGCAGGGCGAGCCGCTCCGTGATCACCTGGGGCGCGTGTGCCACGACGCGCGCGGCGCGCACCTCGTTGGTGAGGGTGCCGTATCCGGTCAGGGTCTCGGCGAGTCCGGTGAGCCGGTGCAGACCGTGCCCGAACTTGGGTGTCGTGACGAGGGTGCCGATGCCCCGACGGCGGATGATCAGGCCCTCGTCCCGCAGCAGCCCGAGGGCTTCGCGGACCACGTTGCGCGTGGCGCCGAAGGACCGGACGAGGACGCGCTCGTCGGGCAGCACGCCGTCGGCGAAGGCGCCCGCGGTGATCCGTTGGCGCAGGACGTCGGCGACCTGCCGGGCCCGCTCGGCGCGCGGGCGAGGCCGGGGGCGGGCGGCTCGGGCAGGGCGGTCCGCCGGGCCCGCTCCGCTCTCCTCGCTCATGGCCGACACTCCTCCCTCACTCCTCCCTCCACGGGGCCGCACGGATCCTCACGCCCCTCGGAAGCTACTCCAGAGCCGCGCCGGACGGTGTTTCGCCGGAGTTACGCCACCTGTCGTGACCTGTGGACTCTTCTGATCAGGGGTTTCACGCGGCGTGCACCGGGTTGCGCCGGGCGCGGGCGGGCAGGGCCCCGGTCACGCCGGGGCCCGACCTTCGCGTACGCCGCCATGGAAGCCCGCCGTGCCGTCTGGAGGGGGAGTGGCCGGGTGTGCCCGACGGGTGAGGTGAGACGGCTCGCCGGGAGGGGGGAGCTCCAGGGAGCGTGCTGCCTCACTCGTCGGGCGCTTCCCGGTGGTGGCCTGGGCGGTCGGGCTCTCCCGCAGCCGCCGCCCCGCCGGACACTGCTCTACACCGGGAGCCTGTGATGGTGCGTGTGTGGGACTGGGGGTGCCGCCGTTCTCCGGGTGGACAAGGGGTGTTGCCCGTACAAGAAAGACCGGTCTGTCTCTGGCGGTGCATCCTCACGATGGCAGCGGACGACAACCCTGTCCAGGAATATTCTGGACGGTTATGGACAAGAACCACCGGCGGACGGCACGTCAGCTTCCTGCACGCGAACGCATACTGACCGCTGCTTATGAGCTCTTCGCACGACGCGGTATCCGTGACGTCGGAATCGAGGAGGTCATCGTGCGTTCAGGGGTGGCGAAGGCGACCCTCTACCGGCACTTTCGGTCCAAGGACGAGCTGGCCCTCGCGTTCCTCGCGCGCCGCGAGCAGACGTGGACGCTGGGAATGGTCATGGCGGGGGCGCGGCAGCGGGGACGGACGCCGGAGGAGCAACTGCTCGCCATCTTCGACGTGTTCGACGAGTGGTTCCACGGCGAGGACTTCGACGCCTGCACGTTCGTCAACGTCCTGCTGGAGATGCGTTCGGATCATCCACTGGGGCGGGCGAGCATCGCGTATCTGGAGAACATCCGCTCCTGCGTACGCGCCATGGCCGAGGAGGCGGGCCTGCGCGACGCCGACTCGTTCGCCCGCTCCTGGCACATCCTGATGAAGGGATCGATCATCTCGGCGGCCGAAGGGGACATCGACGCGGCCCGCCGAGCGCAGGCGATGGCCCGGACGTTGATCGCCGAGTACCGCTGACCGAGACTGCACTCCATGAGCACGCAGTCCATGAGCACGCAGTCCTCCATGAGTACGCAGGCCACGACCACGAAGTGCACGGCCACGCACTCCATAGGCCCTGAACACCGCACGATTCTCGTCATCGGCATCGGAGCGGGGGATCCGGACCATCTGACCCTCGGCGCCGTGAAGGCCATGCGCCGTGCCGATGTCTTCTTCGTCGTCGGCAAGGGGGCCGACAAGTCCGCCCTGACGGACCTGCGCCACCGCATGCTGGACGAGCACGCGCGGGCGCCGTACCGCGTCGTGGAGGTCGAGGACCCGAGCCGGGCCCGCGGGCCCATGGACCGCGCCGACTACACCTCCACCGTCCAGGACTGGCGGGCCCGCCGCGCGGACCTCTTCGAGGGGCTGATGCGCGACGAGATGACGGCAGGCGAGACGGGGGCGTTCCTCGTGTGGGGCGACCCGTCGCTGTACGACAGCACCCTCGGGATCCTCTCCGACATCGAGGCGCGCGGCTCCGTCACCGCGACCGTCGAGGTCGTCCCCGGGATCACCAGCGTCTCGACGCTGGCCGCACGGCACCGCATTCCGCTGAACCAGGTCGGCCGTCCGGTGCACATCACTCCGGCCCGCCGTCTGCCCGAGGTGGGTCAGAACGACGACGGGGACATCGTCGTCATGCTGGACGCGCACGAGTCGTTCACGCAGTTCGAGGGGGACGACGTCTGGATCTACTGGGGCGCCTACCTGGGGACCCCCGACGAGCTGCTGGTCGCGGGTCCCCTGCGGGAAGTCTCCGACCGTATCCGTCAGTTGAGGGCGGAGGCGCGGACGCGGCACGGCTGGATCATGGACACGTATCTGCTGCGGATCATGGATCAGGGGGTCGGCGGGGCCCAGGTGAAAGGAGGCTGACCTCGCGCCACCTGCCCAAGTGGCGCAAACCCGTCCCGGCGCGGGGTGCGCTCTTCAACTCGGCGGCCCACGCTGCATATGCTCCCCGCAGGGGGAGTTGGATCACTTGCCGATGCGCCTGGCCCCCGCGCAGCGGTCGCTCGACCCGTACCACCGCATCTGTCGTGCGGGCTGCGGGAGTTCAGGCGGCCGGGGCCGTGCGACACGCCGACACGCGGCCCCGGCTTCCGCCCTCGTGGCCGGCGGCCGGGATGGTTCCCGCGGACCGGCCGCCGCCGGGGGCGGTTGCGCGCTGGTGCCAGGGAGGGGAGCCGGGCACCCTCGCGCCCGGACGCGGTCGCCGTCGGCGCGGGCAGAGCCCCCGACGGCGACCGCTCTGTGGTCCGGGAACAGGGCGGATGCTCAACGCGGTCGCCGCTGAAGGGCGGGCCCTGGCCAGTGGCGACCGCATCGGCGCACGGGGCTGCCGCGGCTCCCCTGCGCGGGGGACCCCGTGTCACTCGTCCTCACCAGCTCCGGAGCACGCGGGAGTTCGCCCCGGTCGTGGAACAGGCCGGGAGGACGAAGGGCCGGAGCCGTGCTGCCTGTGGTGCGGCTCCGGCCCGTCCGGACGGCCCTGGAATACGCATGGCCCTGGGATGTGCCCGGGCCCGGGGGCACGGGGCCGAACGAACGACGCGTACATCCTCGGCCGACAAGGGCCGGGACAAGGGCCGGTGCGACAACGGGTGTTCTGCCGGTCAGCGTAGGAGTGCGCCGGCTCGCGCGGGATCCCTCAAACGAGTCTGAGTACCACGGAGGCAGGCACGCCAGGCCCCACCCGATCAAAGCCAGCCATTGCGCTGCGCCTGCAGAGCCATCTGGAAGCGGTTCGCCGCGCCCAGGCGGGCCATCAGGACCTGGAGGCGGCGGAAGAGCGTGCGGCGGCTGATGCCCAGTTCGCGGGCGATGACGTCGTCGTTCGCGCCGCCCGCGAGGAGCCACAGCAGGCGTCGGTCCCCGGGCGGCAGACCGCCGGGGCGGGTGGTGCCGCCGTGGAGCGGCAGGGCGTTGTGCCACGACTGCTCGAACAGCGCGATGAGCGCGGAGAGCAGGCCGCACGGCTGCACGACCAGCATCGTGTTGTGCACGTCGGCCTCCTTGATGGACAGGGACACCAGCGCGTACGCCTCGTCGATGATCACGAGCTTGACCGGCACGGACGGCAGCACCCTGGCCTGTTCACCGGCGTTGACGACCGGCTCGATGGCGTCGCGGAGACGGCCCGGGTGCTCCAGCGACTCCCGTGAGTACACGACGCGCTGCGTCACCCCGCGGGCGAGCGTGGCCAGCGCGTCGTCCGTGGCGCCGGGCAGGATGACGTACGGCGGTGACTCCAGCTGCCGGATCTGCTCGCGGGCGCTCGCCCACGCCTGACGGATCCTGGGGCCGAC
Organism: Streptomyces sp. NPDC025651; assembly: GCF_055558735.1. Taxonomy (NCBI): domain Bacteria; kingdom Bacillati; phylum Actinomycetota; class Actinomycetes; order Kitasatosporales; family Streptomycetaceae; genus Streptomyces; species Streptomyces sp. NPDC025651. Next base: position 401,332 of record NZ_JBVHLZ010000006.1, on the reverse strand, counting down.
GGCCTCGCCGGTCACGACCTCGACGAGATCGTCGTTGTACGCGGCGAGCCGCTGACGCCGGAACGACTCGAACGCGCCCCCGACGGCGATGCGTGCCTCCTCCACTTCGGCCGCCCGGTGCCGCGCGAGGATCTCCAGGCCCGCGGTGGGCGGCACCGGAGCCACCACGTCCCCGCCGTCCTCGGCGGCGCCGGCCAGACCGGCGTCGACCAGCGCGCCGTACGCGGTGGCGAGCTCCGCGCCGTCGAGGCCCGCCGCCGGGCCCATCGCGCTCAGGGGGGCGGGCGCCAGGTCGAGCAGGGCCAGATAGACCCGGGCCGCCGCGGGGGCGAGCCCCAGGAACCGCAGGGCCTCGCCGAGTTTCGCGTTCGTCATGGTCGGCATTATCGACGGCGCGGGGCGGGGCCTTTGGCCGATCAGTGCCACTGACACTTCCTGGCCCCATGCGGGTGCTGCCGGGGATAGTTTCCGGAAGCCGCCCACGACCGACGGCGGCGAAAGCACCCGCGCAGGTACCCAGAGGAAGGTGTACGCCGTGGCGAAAGGCCGGAAGAACGGTCTCTACGCAGGGATCTCCGATGAACTGTCCGCGCTCATGCGGACCGGGTGGGCCGACACCGAGCGGCACGACCTGACCCTCGACGAGCAGGCACCGCACGCGGCCCGGCGCCGCGCCGCGCTCTCCGCGCGCTTCCCGGGCGAGCGCCTCGTGATCCCCTCGGGAAACCTCAAGGTCCGCTCGAACGACGACACCTACCCGTTCCGGCCGTACTCGGGCTATGTGCACATGACCGGGGACCAGGCCCGTGACGGCGCGCTCGTGCTCGAACCGCTGGCCGACGGCGGCCACGAGGCGTACTGCTACCAGCTGCCGCGCGACAGCAGGGACGACGACGAGTTCTGGACCGGCCCCCACGCGGAGCTCTGGATGGGCCGGCGCCGCTCGCTCGCCGAGTCGGAGCGCGTGCTCGGGCTCGCCTGCCGCGACGTCCGCACGGCCGCCGCCGACCTGGCCGCCTCGGTCTCCGCGTCCGGTGCGCCCACCCGGATCGTCCGCGGCGTCGACCCGGCCCTGGAGGCCGCCGTCGCCACCGACGAGGAGCGCGACGCCGAACTGGAGGAGGCCCTCAGCGACCTCCGCCTGGTCAAGGACGACTGGGAGATCGGGGAGTTGCGCAAGGCCGTGGACTCCACGGTGCGCGGATTCACCGATGTGATCAGCGAGCTCTCCGGGGCCGTCGCCTCGTCCGAGCGGTGGATCGAGGGCACGTTCTTCCGCCGTGCGCGCCTGGAGGGCAACGCCGTCGGCTACGGCTCGATCTGCGCTGCGGGCGAGCACGCCACGATCATGCACTGGACGGACAACGACGGTCCCGTGCGCCCCGGGGACCTGCTCCTGCTCGACGCCGGCGTGGAGACGCGCAGCCTCTACACCGCCGACGTCACCCGCACCCTGCCGATCAGCGGCACCTTCACGCCCCTGCAGCGCACGGTGTACGACGCGGTGTACGAGGCACAGCAGGCGGGCTTCGCCGCCGTCAAGCCGGGCGCCGCGTACAGCGACTTCCACGAGGCGGCCCAGCGCCACCTGGCGGCCCGCCTCGTCGAGTGGGGCTTCATCGAGGGACCGGCCGAGCGTGCCTACGAACTCGGTCTGCAGCGCCGCTTCACCATGGCGGGCACCGGCCACATGCTGGGCCTGGACGTCCACGACTGCGCGCGGGCCAGGAACGAGGGATACGTGGACGGCGTCCTTGAGCCGGGCATGTGCCTGACCGTCGAGCCCGGCCTGTACTTCCAGCCCGACGACCTCACGGTGCCCGAGGAGTGGCGCGGCATCGGCGTCCGCATCGAGGACGACCTGCTCGTCACCGCCGACGGCCACGAGAACCTGTCGGCGGGGCTGCCGCGGTCCGCGGACGAGGTCGAGGCGTGGATGGCCCGGTTCGCGGGCTGAGCACGACTGCCCGAGTGGCGGCGGCTCATGCCTGTGTCCCGGCCCAAGTGAGGGGCCGGGACACAGGGGCACCGGGTACGGGGCTCAGCACCCCGGGTGAGACACGGGAGCTCAGCGGCCCAGGTGCTTGATCTTCTCGAACGGATAACCCGCGACGACCACCACGATCAGTCCGTAGACCGCGACGGCGATCAGCCCGCCGGTGCCGATGGTCCGCCCGTCGCCGGCGAACAGGACGTTGCCGACCGGGATCAGCGGGGCGAGGCTGAGGATCGCCGCCCCCGTGCACCAGTGCGCGACCAGGCGGTTGGCCTTCTCGCGCAGCACGGGGTCGCGCTTGACCTCATCCGGCACTTCGTAGCCGACGCCGCGGTCGCAGACCTCCCCGCGGTGGCCGACGCGGGCGGCCAGCAGGGTGACCACGGACAGCAGGACGAAGCAGCAGAGGATGAAGACGTACGCCATGAGTGAGCGGGCCCCGAATGCCTAGCGGATGTACTTGGTCGTACTCAGTGTCTAGCGGATGTACTTGATGATGAAGGCGGCCACCATGGAGACGGCCTTGTTCTTGACCCAGCCGGGCAGGAACTTCCAGACGACGCCGCCGATCTCGCCGCCGAGGCAGCCGACGATGGCGTTCTTGACGTAGGTGCCCTTGCCGGAGAACTTGCCGTCGGCGACGTCGCTCAGCACCGACGTGGGGATGCTGGCGACGGCGCCCTTGGCACACCAGGCGGCGGCACCGATGGCCACGGCGGCGATGGGGAACGCCCGCGGACGGATCTCGCCGTCTTCGCCGCCCCCGCTCATGGCGTTGTTGAGCTCCGCCATGGCCTCGGGACCCATGCCGTCCTCGATGAACCGCAGCTGCTCGGCGGTGATCTCGGGGATCTCCTCCGAGGCCGAGGCCGAGGCGGCGCGGGTCTCGGCGGCGTGGGCGGCCAGGGCCGGGGCGGCGCCCGCGAACAGGGCGCCCGCGGTGAGCGCGGCCACGCCCACCAGCGAGGCACGGCGGATCATGGGGCGCTGCTGTGTCGACATCACGTGGGTTCTCCCCCTGCCGCTCCGTGGTACGGGCGGCGTCGTCTCGGTTCTCGCGGCGGTCCTGTGGCGGACCGCCGCCGGGTGGCCGACGCCGCAGGTCGCGGGCGTTCCGGCCGGGGACCATGCTGTCCTCGGCACCCGGTCGGCCGGTACCGTCCACCGGCCCCCTCCAGGTGGAGGGGAAGGGGCGGGAGTTCACAGCGGCAGCTCGGCGCGGACGGTGAAGCCGCCGTCCGCGGTGGGGTGCGCGGCGACGCGACCGCCGACGAGGGCGGCGCGCTCGCGCAGTCCGGTGAGCCCGTGGCCGCCGGCCGGCAGGACGGGCGCGGGCAGGTCGGTCCCGGGCGGTCCGTTGTTGATCTCCACCACGAGCAGGTCCTGCCCCTCCGGCGCCAGGACGGACACCTGGACCGGCGCCCCGGGGGCGTGCTTGCGTACGTTGTTGAGCGCCTCCTGCACGATGCGGAAGGCGGCCGCCTCCAGCGCGGGGTCCCAACTGGCGCCCGGCGCCACGGCGATGTGCACGCCGACGTCGAGGAGGCTCTCGGCGGTGAGCCCGTGCAGATCCGTCAGACGGGTCCTGCTGACCGCGGCCGCCGCCGCGGGGTCGGCGCCGCGCAGCACGCCGACCATGTTCCGCAGCTCCTCCAGCGCCCGCACGCTGTGCTCGCGCACGACGTCGATGTCCGCCCGCCGCTCGCTGTCGCGTTCGGTGGCGCTGAGAGCGCCGGACTGGACGGCGATGATGCCGACGTGGTGCGAGACGGTGTCGTGCATGTCGCGGGCGAGGCGGGCGCGTTCGCGGGTCACCGCGCGCTGGGACTCCAGCCACTGCTCGCGGTGCTGGGTGGCCGCCAGGTCCGCGAGGCGGTGTCGGAGCTCGTCGCGGGTCCTCACGAGCAGCCCGAGCACGATCGGGCCGAGGGTGAGCAGCCCGGCCCCCTCGACCATCGTGAGGACCTCGGGCCGGGAGTGGTCCAGGAGCGCGCCCGGCGGCCAGGGCACCAGCGCGGCGACGAACAGCGGCACGCCGCAGCCCCAGAGCACCCGGGGCGAGGCTCGGCAGGCCACCACGAACATGGCGAGGACGGCGGGCAGCCACAGGTACTCGGTGACGGTGGCGGGCAGCGTCACGGCCAGGGTGCTCAGCGGGAACCGGTGGCGCATCGGCAGCGCGAGCAGCGCCGTCGAGCAGACGGTGAGGCCCAGGGCGTCGAAGGTCCCGGCGACGGTGAGCAGTTCGGCGCAGGCCAGCAGCGCGACCCCGCGCTCGGCGGTGCGGCGGTCGACCCTCATCGTCTCGCGGCGCCGCCGACGACGACCGGGTCCGCGGGCACCAGGCCGAGCCGGTGCGCGTGCACGGCGGCCTGGACGCGGTTGGCGACCCCGAACTTCACCAGGAGGGCGCTGACGTGGTCCTTGACCGTGGTGGTGCCGATGAAGAGCCGCTGCCCGATCTCGGTGTTGGAGAGCCCTTCGGCGACCAGCGCGAGCACGTCGCGTTCACGGTCGGTGAGCTCGGGTCCCGTCGGCTCGGGCCCGGACAGCGGCGTACGAGGGGGAGGGGATCCCGCGTCCCGCGCCGCGGAATCCGCGTAGTGACGCACGACCGTCCGCGCGAGCCGGGGCGCCAGCACGCTGCCGCCGCGGGCCAACTCCTTGACCGCGTACTCCAGTTGGGCCGGTGGGGTGTCCTTGAGCAGAAAGCCCGTGGCGCCGCCGCGCAGTGCGGCGTCCAGGTGCTCCTCGGCGTCGAACGTGGTGAGCAGGGCGACGGCGGGCGGTGTGGCGAGCGACCGCAGATCGGCGAGGACCGTCAGGCCGTCCCGGTCGGGCATCCGCAGGTCGAGCAGCACCACGTCCGGCCGGTGCCGCACGGCCTGCTCGGCGGCCTCGGGACCGGAGCACACCGCGACCACGTCGAGACCGTCGAAGGTCTCCAGAATGCGCCGCAGTCCCTCCCTCACCAGAATCTCGTCGTCCACCACCATCACGCGTACGGCAGATCCGCTCACTTCGGTCGGCCCCCCATCGAACCCGGACAAGACGCCCCAGCATAACCGCACGTTTTTACGTGCTCTTTAGGCTGGGTCGGGGGGGCGAGGAGGCGGTGGGCGGACCGTCAGCCGCCGCGGCGGGTCCGGGCCGCCTTGCGGGCCTCGGCGAGCTTGCGCGCCTCGGCGGACTTGCGGGACTTGCCGCCGGCGCCGCGGGAGGCGTCCTTGCTGGTGCCGATGCCGCGGAAGGGGGCGTTGTGGTTCTTGGCCTTGGCCGTGGCGGGCGCGCCGTCGAGCGGGGTGCCGGACGGCGCCTTGGCCCCGGTGATCCGGCTCAGCTCCGCCTCGCCCGAGCGCACCTTGGTGACGGTCGGCTCGACGCCCGCCTCGGCCATCAGCTCGGCCGTCGCGCGGCGCTGGCCCGACAGCACCAACGTGACGACGCGGCCGGACGCACCGGCTCGGGCGGTGCGGCCCGCGCGGTGCAGATAGTTCTTGGGGTCGGTGGGCGGGTCGACGTTCACCACGAGGTCGAGGTCGTCCACGTGCAGGCCGCGGGCCGCCACCTCGGTGGCCACCAGCGCCGTGATCGCGCCGCTCCTGAACTGCGCCAGGGTCCGGGTCCGCTGCGGCTGGGCCTTGCCGCTGTGCAGGGCGGCGGCGTGCACCCCGTGGGCCCGCAGGTGCCGGGTGAGCTGGTCGACGGCGTGCTTGGTGTCCAGGAACAGCAGGACGCGGCCGTCGCGCGCGGCGATCTCCGTCGTGACGGCGTACCGGTCGGGGCCGTGGACGACCAGCACGTGGTGGTCCATCGTCGTGACCGCGCCCGCGGACGGGTCGACCTCGTGCACGGCGGGGTCCTGGAGGTAGCGCCGGACGATACCGTCGACGTCGCGGTCCAGGGTGGCCGAGAACAGCAGGCGCTGACCCTCGGGACGCACCTGGTCGAGCACCTCGGTGACCTGCGGCAGGAAGCCCAGGTCGCACATCTGGTCGGCCTCGTCCAGGACGGTGATCCGCACCCGCCCCAGACGGCAGGCCTTGCGGTCGACGAGGTCGTGCAGCCGTCCCGGCGTGGCCACGACGACCTCGGCGCCGTCGCGCAGCGCGGCGACCTGCCGGCCGATCGACATGCCGCCGACGACGGTGGCGACGCGCAGCCGCAGCGCTTCCGCGTACGGGGTGAGGGTGTCGGTGACCTGCTGGGCCAGCTCCCGGGTGGGCGCGAGGATCAGGGCGAGCGGCTGCTTCGGCTCCGCGCGCCGCCCCGCCGTCCGCGCGAGCAGCGGCAGGCCGAAGGCGAGCGTCTTGCCGGATCCGGTGCGCCCGCGCCCCAGGACGTCCCGGCCCGCGAGGGCGCTCGGCAGCGTGGCGGCCTGGATCGGGAAGGGCTCCCGCACGCCCCGCTCGGTCAGGGTGCGCAGCAGCGCGGGCGGCAGATCCAGTGCGGCGAAGCCGTCTCGGGGGGTGCTGGTGGGGTCCGGGTGGGCCATGGCGAGCCTTCCGTAGGGGACGTACCGAGGAAGGCCCGGCAGGATGACGTGGCGGTCGGGCGACGGACGCGGAGGAGCCGGGGGCGTCATCACGGGCCGTCGACCGTGCAAACGACTGAGGCTAACACGGAGTGACAGCCTCGCTCCTGGTCAGCGGCACTCCTGTTCACTCCCATCGCCGCCACCGCGCGGCCGGCCTCGGCGGGCTAGGGTGATCGTCATGCGATGGGGGGATCAACCGGTGTTCGTCCGGTGCGCCGCCGTGGTGTTCGTGACCGGATTCCTGGAAGGCGCGGGAGCGCACGGGTTCTTCCTCGTGCAGGGAGGCTGGGACGCCTACGGCTACGCACCGCTGCCGGTCCAACTGCTCTTCCACGCGCTCCTGGTACTCGATCCGCTCGTCGCACTCCTGATCGTCCGAGGCCGCCCCGGCGGGCCGCTGCTCGCCGCGGCGGTCATGCTCGCGGACATGACCGGCAACTGGATCGTCGCCTGGGACGCGGTCGTGGCGCGACCCACCACGTTCCTCCGTCCCGTGGGGCTCTTGCCGATCACGCTCTTCGGCCTCTTCGTCCTGTGCGCGGCGCTCCCGCTGCACCGGGCGCTGGCAGGGTGCTCTCAGGCGGCGGGCGGAGCCGTCTCCTCGGCGAAGCGCCGGGTGTCCAGGCGCAGCCGCCACATGTTCCGGCGGTGCGCGGCCGCGAGGTCGGCCTCCAGCGGGGACGGCGGGACGGCGAGGACCGGACAGTCGGAGTGGGCGAGGCAGTAGCGGCTCACCGACGGGTGCAGCGCGCGGTGCAGGTGGCCGCGGTGCCCGGCGCCGACGACCAGGAGGTCGTCCTCCCGGTCGGCGGTCTCCACCAGGGCTCGGCCCGGCGTGCCCCGTGCCAGCAGGGCGTTCAGAGGGATGCCCGGGCCGTCGGGGAACACCTCGCGGAGCGTGGTGAGCAGTGTGGTGCGGGCGAGGTTCTCCCAGTCCGTGGCGGCGTGGGGCGCGGCCGGGGCCCGGCGCGCGGCGAGTTCGCCGCCGGGCGGCTGCCAGGCCAGTACCGCCCAGAGTTCGGCCCGCCGGTGGCGGGCTTCGGCGGCGGCCCGGCACAGGGCCGCGCGGCTTCCCGGTGACCCGCTCACCCCGACCACGACACGGACGACACGCGCCGCTGGCGCCGCGTCGGAACCGGACATCGCCTCCCCGTCCGTCAACTGCCGCCTCCGGATGCCCCTTCGGCGGTTCTCGTCACATGGAAAAGACCGCAGGCCGAACAGCCCAAGCGCCGTGCGGCTGTGAGATCGCCCCATCCCACTCCCGCGGGCCCGGATGCGGCCAGCCCCCACGCCACTTCTTGGCGCACCCCTGACACCGGCCACCCCGCCTTCACCGAGGCCCCGTCACCATCGCGTCAGCGTCGCCGTGATCCGCGTCAGCGTCCCGTCAGGACGGTACGGGGGGCCGGGGCCTGCGGGCATAGCGTCCTCGGCAGGCCCCCGGTCGCCGGTCCCGTGACCGGCGCCCCGGCTCACCGTCGAGCACCACCGCATCAGTTGACCACCGAGGTGTCCCATGGCAGAACTTCCCGCCCGGCAGGCCCCGTTCGCGCACGCCGACCAGTTGCTCCGCGCCCCGTCCGGCGCGCGGTCGGCGTCCGGCGCCGCCACGGCCACCGCAGAGGACCTCTCGGTGTGGCCCGCCTCCACCGGCGAGCCACGCCCCGGCGACCTGACCGTCGGCGGAGTGGCGCTCTCCGAGGTCGCGGGCCTCTACGGCACTCCGGTGTACGTCCTCGACGAGGGCGAGGTCCGCCGCCGCTGCCGCACGTACCGGGACGCCTTCCCGGAGGCCGAGATCCACTACGCCGCCAAGGCGTTCCTGTGCCGGGCCATGGCCCACTGGGTGGAGGAGGAGGGCCTCGGCCTCGACGTCTGCTCCGCCGGGGAGCTGGAACTCGCGGTCGCCGCCGGGTTCCCGCCCGAGAAGATCGTCCTGCACGGCAACGTCAAGACACCGCACGACCTGAGGCAGGCACTGGCGTACGGCGTCGGCCGCATCGTCATCGACAGCCCCTCCGAGATCGCGAGGATCGCCGCAGCGGTCGGCCCCGAAGGGCGCCAGAAGGTGATGGTCCGTGTGGTGCCCGGGATCAGCGCGGGCGGCCACGAGAAGATCCGCACCGGCACCGAGGACCAGAAGTTCGGCCTGTCCGTCTCCGACGGCTACGCCCAGCACGCCATCGCCCGCATCCTCGACCAGCCGCAGCTCGAACTGACCGGCCTGCACTGCCACTTGGGCTCGCAGATCACCGACGTGGAGCCGTATCTCGCGGCCGTGTACCGCATGGTGGACCTGATGGCCCGCCTGCGCGAGCAACACGGTGTGGTTCTGGAGGAGTTGGACCTAGGGGGCGGCCACGGCATCGCCTATCTCCCCGGCGAGCGGACCATGGACCTCACCCGCCTCGCCCGCACGGTCCGCGCCGAACTGACCGAGGCGTGCGCGGAGGCCGGGCTCACCGTGCCGCGCCTGATCATCGAACCGGGCCGGGCGATCGCCGGACCCGCCGGGGTCGCGCTCTACCGGGTCGTGTCCGTCAAGCACACGGGCGGCCGCACCTTCGTCGCCGTCGACGGCGGCATGAGCGACAACCCCAGGCCCGCGTTGTACGGGGTGCGCTACGCGCCCCGTCTCGTCGGCCGGCGCGGCAGCGGGACCCCGGCTCCGGTGACGGTCGTGGGACGGCACTGCGAGGCCGGTGACGTGGTGGCCGCGGACGTCCGACTCCCCGACGACGTACGCCCGGGCGACCTGATCGCCGTGCCCGTGGCCGGTGCCTACCACCTGTCGATGGCCTCCGGGTACAACCTGGTGGGCCGCCCGCCGGTGGCCGCCGTGCGCGACGGGCGCGCCCGTCTCCTCGTCCGCCGCGAATCCATGGAGGACATCCGCAGCCGGGACGTGGGCCTGTAGGGCCGCACGCGCCCTTCCCCCGAATCCCTCCCGCCCCCGCTCGAACCCCTGCTGCTCGAAGCCGACTTGGCCCGCAATCATGTCGCGATATAGCGTTAGTCCTCCAGTCGCGCGGTCGGCTGCGTCAGCCGTATCGCGCGAAGGTGTTCCAACGGGACGAGGACGGAAGCATGTCAGGAGAGATCTCGCCCACCGGGAAGCACTCCGGCCCCGGCTCGTCGCCCGGCCTGCGGGCCTCCCACGCCGACCGGGACGGGGTGGTGGAGATACTGCGTGTCGCGGCGGGGGACGGCCTGCTGACCCCGGACGAGTTGGACGAACGCCTGGAGGTCGCCCTGTCGGCGCGGACCCTCGGCGAACTGGCCCCGCTCACCGCCGACCTGCCGCCCGCCTCCGCCCCTGCCGGCGTGGACCTCGCGGCGGTCAAGGACGTGGTCCGGATCGAGCGGAAGTTCGGCGCGGTCGAACGCACGGGGCGCTGGGTGGTGCCGCGCAGGCTGGAGCTCGCGCTGCAGTGGTGCGAGGTGACGCTCGACTTCACCCAGGCGGTGATCGCGCAGGACACGCTGCGGATCGACCTGGACATGCAGGGCAAGAACCTGACCCTGATCACCGGACCGGGCATCGCGGTCGACATCGACGCCCTGGTCATGGAGCACAGCAAGGTGAGAATGCGGCAGACCCCGGACTCCGGCGAGCCGGTCGTCCTGCGCGTGGAACTGGTCGGCACGAAGAGCTTCGGCCGCGTCGTGGTGCGGCCCCCACGCCCGTCGCTGGGCCAACGGTTTCTGCGCAAGTCCAGGTCTCTGCCTGCCGGTTGAGGGGGCGCGGTGGTCCGGCCGAGGGTGACATCGCGCGGGCCTTCCACCTGGTCGCCCCGCGAACCTCCGCGCCCACCAAGCAGTCGCCCTCACCAGTGACGGTCTCGCCGCTACGACGAGCCGGCTGTGTCCCGGGACCTGTCGTCCTAGAGTCCGAAGCATGGATGCAACGACCGCGGTGCGGCTGATCGTTGGGGGAACTCTGCTCGGTGTGTTCGTGGGCGTCGCCGTGACGCTCGCGGTGCAGCGGCGGATGTCGGCTCCCACGGCGGCCTCGGGGGACCAGGGCGGCAGGGACTCGGTGCGGGACGCCATCACCGAGTTCCACGGGGCGATGCGCGAGTTGGAGCGGTTGGCGGCCACGGTCGGGACGCCGCAGCGGCTCGCCACCGTGCTGAAATCCGAGCTCTGGCGGACCGGAACCGCCCTGCGCTTCGCCGCGACCGACGGCGCGCGCACTCCCGAGCAGGTGTGCAAGGGCGCCGAGGCGTACGCGGACGCCGTGCACGCCTACGTGCTGGCCAACTACGAGCGCCGCTCGGACGGGAGCAAGGAGCGAATGGCGAAGGCGACCCGGGACATGCGGCGGAGCCGCCAGGAATTCACGGACCTGGCCCTGGGGCGGCGGGAATCCGACGGAAGCATCGGTCCGTAGACACAGCTGCCCCGTGCCGCGAGGGCCGTCGGATAGGGGTGCCCCTCTCCCACTCCTTTCCGACTCTCTCGGGAACGACGGTCAGTGCGCGATACCGTCGATCAACTCGCGTGCCCCCTGGCGCAGCAGGGCGACGGCCACCGACGTGCCGAGCGTCGCCGGGTCGAGCGGGCCCGCCCACTCGTGCGCGTTGAGCACCGTCTTGCCGTCGGGCGTGAACACGCAGGCGCGCAGCGACAGGTCACCACTGCGCTCCGAACGCGCGTACCCGGCGATCGGCGAGTTGCAGTGTCCCTGGAGTACGTGCAGGAACATGCGCTCGGCCGTCGCCTCCCGCCAAGCGTCCTTGTCGCCGAGCCCCGTCACCGCGTCGATGGTCGTGGTGTCGTCCTCGCGGCACTGCAGCGCGAGGATCCCCGCGCCGATCGGCGGGCACATCGTCTCCACCGACAGGACCTCGCTGGCCAGGTCGGGACGGCCGATGCGCTCCAGGCCCGACTGGGCGAGCAGCAGCGCGTCGGCGTCGCCCGCGGCGAGCTTCTGGAGCCGGCGGCCCGCGTTGCCGCGCATCGGGACGCACTGCAACTCCGGGTGGGAGGCGGCGAGTTGGGCCACGCGGCGGACCGAGGACGTGCCGATGCGGGTGCCCGCGGGCAGCTCGTCCAGGGTGAGCCCGCCCGGGTGGATGAGCGCGTCACGGATGTCGTCCCGCTTGAGGAACGCGGCGAACGTGGTGCCCGCGGGCAGCGGCCGGTCCGCGGGGACGTCCTTGACGCAGTGCACCGCGAGGTCCGCCTCGCCGGCGAGCAGCGCGGCGTCGACCTCCTTGGTGAAGGCCCCCTTGCCGCCGAGCGCCGCCAGATCGCCCATCCAGCGGTCCCCGGAGGTGGTGACCGGCACGACCTCGGTGCGGATGCCGGGATGCAGCGCGGCGAGTTCCGTGCGTACGCGTTCCACCTGGGCCAGAGCCATGGGGGAGGAGCGGGAGACGATGCGGATGAGCTCAGGAACGGACATGCGGTACACGATAAGGGCTGCGCAGGGGTGCCCCGGACAGGCGTCCAACTGATCAAAAGCACGATCGACACGGTGAGTTGACGCGCGGTGGGCGGTGGAGGGGCGGCGCCCGCGGTGTCCCCCCTGGACACGGCCGCGTACGCCGTGTCACCCTCCCGCGCCGCCTGCGCATGCGCGCGACGCGGCCGCCTCATAGCGTGAGGTGCACGCGGCCGCGACCGAGCACCGCGCCCTCCCCCTGGGAGGCCCCATGCCCACCCCCGCCGCGCGCGTGAGACGCCCCAACAGGGGAGCGGACCTTGAATTCCGGTTTGTTGCATTCCGGTCTCTTCCATTCCGGTGTCTTTCATTCCGTATTCTGGGATACCGCGGGGGTTGTACGTCCTTCACCACTACCGCAGTGGATGGAGGCGGGCCCCAACTCCAGGTTGAGTGAATGTCAACTCAAGGGTTGATGAACTCGGATTCTCCGGGCATGTAGCTTTCTGGTCGTGCGCTTCTGCGGCCGGATTCATCAGGGATCAGGTCACTTCCGCGTGCTACGACCAACGACCTGTAGGGGGAACAAAATGCGACCGAATATTGCGGCGAGGACGCTGGTGAGCGTCATGGCCGCCGTCGGGATCGCCGCCGGTGGTATCGCGGGTGCAGGCGCCGCCTTCGCGGCGGACGCGCCGGCCGCGAAGACGACGGTCAGCACCAAGGACGTCGCGCCGAGCGCGGTGAACCAACTCGGCCTGAACACAGAGCGGGCCAAGAACTGGCAGCGCTGGCTGAAGACCAGGGGCCAGAACCCCGGCGCGATCGACGGGAAGCTGGGCACCGCCAGTTGGAAGGCCGCCCAGAGGGAGTTCGGGCTGAGGGGCGGCGACGTCGACGGGATTGTCGGACCCAAGACCATCAAGGGGCTGCAGAAGCACCTGAACTACTGGGGCGCCTACGGCCTTGCCGTCGACGGGCAGTTCGGGCCGGCGACCAAGAAGGCGTTCTGGGAATTCAACGAGTACTGAGTCGGACCGGAGCGTCTCGCGGTCTGGTCGGGCGGGTGTTGAACCGCTCGGCCGGACCGGCGACGATGTTTCTCGCCGCCGAAAGTCACTTCCCACCACGCTCCCCGGGCTCCAACGGCGGGGCGTCCACACCCAGACACGTCGTGCACTGCGGCGCGTTCCCGCGCTCGTGGTGCCAGGAGGCGGGGCTCGGCCGGACGAACACCGCCGCGGCGACGGCCGCGAGGACGAAGAGCGCCGCGCAGCCCACGGCAGCCTTGCCGAAGGCGGTGTCGAGCGCGGACGGATCCGCGTACGCCGTGCCGGACAGACCGACCGCGAGCGGAAGCCCGGCCACCACGAGCAACTGCGCGATGCGCGCGGCCGTGTTGTTGACGCCGCTGGCCAGCCCCGCGCGCCCCGCGTCCACCGAGGCGAGCACGGTCGCCGTCAGGGGCGCGACGAACAGGCTCATGCCGAGGCCGAGGACGACCACCGCGGGCAGCACCTCGGTGACGTACGCGGCGCCGGGCCGCACCCGCAGCATCAGGAGCACCCCCGCGGCCGCCACCAACGGCCCCGCGACGAGCGGCAGTCGGGGGCCCAGGCGCCGTGCCAGATCACCGGCGGACGCCGAGAGCAGCAGCATCAGGACGGTGATCGGCAGCGTCGCCGTACCCGCCTGCAGGGCGTCGTAGCCGAGCGTCGTCTGCAACTGCACCGGCAGCAGGAACAGGATGCCGCCGATGGCCGCGTACAGGCACAGCGTCATCACGTTGGCCGCGGTGAACAGCCGGGAGCGGAACAGTTCGAGGGGCAGCATCGGGTCGCGTCTGCGGTGCTCGACCACGACGAAGACGGCGCCCGCCGCGAGGCCCAGGACGCCCGGCAGGACCACTGAGGCCGTCGACGTGTCACCGGAAGCGCCGATCAGCGCGAAGCTGATGCCCGCCAGGAACAGCGCCGCGAGGCACGCGCCCGTCACGTCGAACGGCCGCTGGGCCGCCGCCTCGTCGCGGCTCTCCGGTACGTGCCGGACCGCGAACAGCACCAGCGCGGCCAGCGGCACATTGATCAGGAAGATCCACCGCCAGCCCGGCCCGTCGATGAGCCACCCGCCGAGGAAGGGGCCGATCGCCCCCGCCACACCGCCGAGCCCCGACCACGCGCCGACCGCGCGGGCCTGGTCGTCGGGACGGTACGAGGAGCGGACGAGCGCCAGCGAACCGGGCGTCAGGAGCGCGCCGCCGATGCCCTGCAGGGTGCGGGCGGCGATCAGCGTCCCGGCGTCCTGCGCGAGGCCGCACAGCGCGGACGCCGCCGCGAACCACACCACCCCGATGACCAGGGTGCGCCGCCGCCCGACGCGGTCACCGAGCGCGCCGCCGAGCAGCAGCAGCGCGGAGAGCGTGAGCATGTACGCGTTGACGACCCACTGCAGGGCACCGATGGACGCGTCGAGGTCCTTGCCCAGCGTCGGCAGGGCGACGTTGACGACGGTGCCGTCCAGCATGGCCATGCCGGACGCCAGGACCGCGCAGGCGAGGATCCAGCGCCCGCGCGCGGACGACAGCGCGACACCGCCTCCCGCGCCGGGAGCCGGAGCCGCCTCCGGGGCCTGACTCGAAGCCATCGCACCGTCCCGCCTGCCGTGCCGTCCCGCCTGCCCGCACCCCCGCCGGTGTCAGGGCCTACATATGGACCGCTCCGCCGCCCGTCTCCGTCGGGACGGGCGCCCCTCTGCGGTACAGGACGACCGTAACGACCAGCCCGATCGCGAAGAAGAGAGCCGACCACCAATACGCCGTGGAGTACGAGTTCATGGCGGCCTGCGCCTGTACCTCGGGCGTCGGCTGCTTGCCCGCGAGGTAGTTGGACGCCGCCGTGGTGGCGAGCGTGTTCAGCAGGGCCGTGCCGATCGAACCGCCCACCTGCTGGCTGGTGTTGACCATCGCGGAGGCCACCCCCGCGTCGTGCGCCGCGACACCCGCGGTCGCCATGCTCATCGCCGGGGCGAAGATGAGGCCGAGGCCGAGGCCCGCGACCAGCAGGGGCGGCAGCACGTGCGCGGCGTATCCGCTGGTCACGTCGAGGGCGGTGAGCCAGACCATGCCGACGGCCGACAGCGCCATGCCGAGCGGCACGATCGGCTTCGCGCCCATCCGCGGCACCAGGTTGTTGGTGGTCACCACCGAGGCCACCACCATCACGGCGACCATCGGCAGGAAGGCGAGACCGGTCTTGACCGGCGTGTACTCCAGGATCTGCTGGAGGTAGTACGTGAGGAACAGGAACACCCCGAACATGCCGGCGCCGGAGATGAACATCGCGAGGAACGACGCCCCGCGGTCCCGGTCCAGGACGACCCGCAGCGGCAGCAGCGGATGCTCGGCGCGCGTCTGCCACCACGCGAACACCACCAGGAGCACCGCGCCGACCACCAGGAACCCCCAGGTCTGCGCGTCGCTCCAGGCGTGGGTCTCGGCGTTGGAGAAGCCGTAGACGATGCAGAACAGACCGGCCGACACCAGCAGCGTGCCGGGCACGTCCAGCTTGGGCCGGTCCGGCGGGGCGCCCGCGTGCAGCAGCCGCGCGCCGCCCACCATGGCGACCACGGCGAAGGCCAGGTTCACGTACAGGCACCAGCGCCAGTCCAGGTACTCGGTGAGTACGCCGCCGAGCAGCAGGCCCACCGCGCCGCCCGCGCCCGCGATCGCGCCGTAGATGCCGAACGCCTTGGCGCGCTCCCGGGGATCGGTGAACGTGGTCGTGAGCAGGGAGAGGGCGGCGGGCGCGAGCAGCGCGCCGAACACGCCCTGCAGCGCGCGGGCCGCCACCAGCATGGAGAAGCTGGTCGCCGCGCCGCCGAGCGCGGACGCCAGCGCGAAGCCGCCGAGGCCGGCGAGGAAGACGACCTTGCGTCCCACCAGGTCGGCGACGCGTCCGCCGAGCAGCAGCAGCGAGCCGAAGGCGAGTGCGTACGCGGTGACGATCCACTGGCGGTTGCCGTCACTGAAGCCGAGGTCCCGCTGGGCCGAGGGCAGCGCGATGTTCACGATCGTCGCGTCGAGCACCACCATGAGCTGGGCGATGCCGATCACCGCGAGGATCAGCCAGCGATGCTCGTGCCGACCGCCACCCCTGTGCGGCACGGCGGGCGGCGGACCCGCCTCGCGTACGGGATCGGGCGCGGGCACGGGTTCCGGCGCCGGTACGGCTTCGCGGTCCATGGTGACCTCCAGACACCCCCGCACCACGCTAAACGCACTGGTCGGGGGCCGCGACCGGGGCCTTCGCCGCCGGTGCCGGGGCCTCCTCGCGAGGGCCCCGGCACCGGTGTGAGCGCTATGCCACGTGATCGGCCGCGAGCAGCAACTCGCTCACCCGTTCCCTGGCCCGCGCCACCCGCGACCGCACGGTGCCGACGGGGCAGCCGACGGCGGCCGCCGCGTCCGCGTACGGCAGCCCGGCGAGCTGGGTCAGGACGAACGCCTCGCGGCGCGGCGCGTCCAGCGTCTCCAGAAGGTCGAGCAGGGCCACGCCCTCCTCGAACCCGGGCACACCGCGCGGCTGCGCACGCTCCGCCGCGGCCTGCCAGTCGTCGGTGTCGGCGATGCGGGGCCGGGCCGCGGCCGAGCGGAAGCGGTCGGCGACCGTGCGGCGCGCGATGGCGAGCAGCCAGGTGCGTGCGCAGGAGCGGGCGGCGTATCCGTGCAGCGCGGTCAGGGCCCGCAGATACGTCTCCTGCGTCAGGTCGTCGGCGGCGTGCAGATCACCGCTGAGGTGGGCCACGAAGCGCCACACGTCACGCCGGGTGGCCTGCACGAACCGCTCGAACGCCGCAGGGTCGCCGTCACGGGCGGCCAGCGCCCACTGGGTGATCAGCTCGTCGCGGGTCAGGTCCCCGCCGGGTCGTGAGCGCAAAAGGGCAGCAGTCATCGCAAAAGGTCCTTCGGTGAAAAGGAAGTTCGGAAGACGGCGCGGACGCCGAAAATCCGCCCGGCACCACAAGGGCGCGAGGCGGTGTCAGGAACTGGCCGGAAGGACCGGCGGACCTCTGCGGGAGACGACGTACTGGAGAAGGACCCCGCGCAGCCGCGGCACGGGGACGAGGGCGCCGACGTGCGGTGGCGCCGGGGGAAGGGCCGCGACCAGGATCGCGAGGACGAACCGCAGCGGCACGAAGAACGCCGCGGCGAGCGCGCGACCGGTACGGAACGCGGCCGCCTCGCCGCGCCACAGCCACAGGGCGCAGATCAGGGCGGCGACGACGTGGGCGAGGAACATGCCGACGTCGCTGTGCCCGAAGACGGACATGATCCAGTGGGACACGCCTTCGTCCGGCATGGCACCGGACGACATGCCGCCGGTCGAGCCCGCGGGCATCGCGGGGTCGGGCATCGGCATCGCGTGGTTCATGTGGTCCATGCCGTCGCCGCCGTGCGACGGCATGGCGCCGGCGCCGGCGTCAGCACTCGCACCGGCACCCGCGCCGCGAGCCCCGTGCCCGCCCGGCGCCCCGCTCATCCGCTGCGCCAGACCGAAGAGTTCGTGCAGGGCGAGCTGCGCGGCGACCGTCGCGCCGACGACCGTCGGCGCCCCGCGCTCGCGCCCGGTCAGCCACCACGCGGCGGCCGTCGTGGCGGCGAACGCGTACCCCACCGCCCACCAGGGCAGTGGTGCGGCGGACATGAGCGAGTGACCCAGGGCGGTCGCCACCACGCACACGGCCGCGAACACGGCGGCGCGCGCGAGGCGGAAGGCGGGCCCTGAGGTCATGGGGAGCATCGTGCCAGGTGGCGGTGCGGTGGACGACGGCGAGTCCCCAAGTTGCCTGAAGTGCCCGGATGGCGCGCATCGGAGACCGCTCAGCGGCACGTTCGTGGGCGCCGCGTCCGATGGGGCCGGGGATCGCGGAAACGGCCCGGGCGGCGTACGGGGAGGATCTCCCGCACGCCGCCCGTGGATCGGCTGTTTCCCGAGGGTTTTGCCCTGCAGGACCGGACGGCGCTTACGACCGGTCGCCCGCGTCCTGTCCGCCCACGGACTCGACGCCGCTCACGGACTCGACGCCGTCCAGCGTCTCGACCGCTTCCCGCGGCCCCGGCACCTTCGTGGTCCCGGTGGCGGCGGCACCCCGCCGCTTGGCCAGCACACCGCCCACGTACTCGGCGATGGGCTGGGTGTAACGGGCGGTCAGCGGTCCGACGATGACGAGGATCAGGACGTACGCCGTGGCCAGCGGGCCCAGCGACGGCTCGATGCCCGCGGTGACCGCGAGGCCGGCGATGACGATGGAGAACTCGCCGCGCGCCACCAGCGCGCCGCCCGCCCGCCAGCGGCCCTTCACGGAGATGCCCGCGCGGCGGGAAGCCCAATACCCCGTGGCGATCTTCGTGAGCGCGGTGACGACGGCGAGCGCGAGAGCGGGCAGGAGCACCGGCGGAATGCTCGCGGGGTCGGTGTGCAGTCCGAAGAAGACGAAGAACACGGCGGCGAAGAGGTCCCGCAGCGGCAGGAGCAGCGTGTGCGCGCCCTCGGCGACCTCGCCGGAGAGCGCGATGCCGACGAGGAAGGCGCCGACCGCGGCGGACACCTGCAGCTGCTGGGCGATGCCCGCAACGAGGATGGTCAGACCAAGCACCACGAGAAGCAGCTTCTCCGGGTCGTCGCTGGAGACGAACCGCGAGATGAGCCGTCCGTAGCGGACCGCGATGAAGAGGACGATGCCCGCGGCGCCGAGCGCGATGGCGAGGGTGAGGCTGCCCGCGGCGAGCCCGACGCCCGCCAGCAAGGCGGTGATGATGGGCAGATAGATCGCCATCGCCAGGTCTTCGAGGACCAGGACGCTGAGGATGACCGGGGTCTCGCGGTTGCCGACCCGGCCCAGGTCGTTCAGGACCTTGGCGATGACGCCGGACGACGAGATCCAGGTGACACCGGCGAGCACGACGGCGGCGACCGGGCCCCAGCCCATGAGCAGCGCGGCGACGGCGCCGGGCAGGGCGTTGAACGCGCAGTCGACCAGACCGGCCGGGTACTGCGTCTTGAGATTGCTGACGAGGTCGTTGGCCGTGTACTCGAGCCCCAGCATCAGCAGCAGGAGTATGACGCCGATCTCGGCGCCGATGGCGACGAACTCCTCGCTCGCGCCGAGCGGCAGCAGCCCGCCCTCGCCGAACGCGAGGCCCGCGAGCAGATACAGCGGGATCGGTGAGAACTGGAAGCGCCCGGCGAACCGGCCGAGCAGGCCGAGGGCCAGGATGATCGCGCCGAACTCGATCAGGAAGACAGCGGAATGCACGCGATCACTCCCGCCCGAGTATCGTCGCGGCGGTCTCGACGCCCTCGCGCGTGCCGATGACGATGAGGGTGTCACCGCCGGCCAGACGGAAGTCGGGGGCGGGCGACGGAATGGCGTCGGCACGCCGCAGCACCGCGACGATCGAGACGCCGGTCTCGGTCCGCATCCGCGTCTCGCCGAGGAGGCGTCCGTTCCAGTGTGACGTGGCCGACAGCAGGACGCGCTCGGCGACCAGCCCCAGGTCGGTGGTGTGCAGCAGCGTCGGGCTGTGGTGGGAGGGCATCAGGGCATCGATCAGCGCGTCGGCCTCGCCCGAACTCAGCCGCATCGACAGCGCGCAGGCGTCCGGATCGTCGGAGCGGTACGCGCTGAGCGTCCGGGCTCCGTCCCGGTGCGCGACCACCGACAGACGCCGCTGTTCTCGGGTGGTCAGGTCGTACCGGATGCCGATGCCTGGAAGCGGCGTACGGCTGAGGCGTGAAGCGGGCACAGCTCTCCCCTTGCGCGATGGATGATGATGGATGATCTTCTTCCCCTGTTGTCACCCTATCGGGGCCAAGGCTTGGTAAAAATCGCGCGGGAAAGCGCCGCGGCCCCGCGCGATGGCGGGGCCGCGGAACGCTGCTTCGGGCAGGTGGGTCAGTCCGTGATGGTGACGCAGGGGAGCCCCACGCTCGACCCGCCGCGGAAGCCCTCCGCGCAGAGCCGGGTGCCCGCGGGGAAGTGCCGCTGCGGGTACGCCTGGTCCCGGTAGGTCCGGAACGCGGCGACGTCCTCCGTCTTGGTGTTGGCGCTCCAGCCGTTGGTGGTCCACACACGCGCGCTGATGCGGTGCGGCTGGTTGGTGTTGGTGACCGACACCTCGACCCGGCCGAGGTAGGTGCCCGAGTCGTACGTCTCGATGCAGACCGAGTGGTTGCACCACTTGCCGTCGGCGACCGCCGAGGGGCCCGTGGCGATGAGACAGCCGAGCGCGGCGGCGACCGCCCCGACGAACGCGGCGAGCTTCTTGGTGATGTCGTGCATGGCGAGCGACCCTCAAGCCTTCTACGCGGACCCGCGACGAGGCGCCGGGTCCTGTCGGTTCATGACGTCGGAACCAACGCGGCACAAGATCATGGGTTACGCCGACCGAGGACCGTCTCGACGGAGTCCGCCTGTTCAGGGGACTTGTCCTCGCGGTAGCGCACGACGCGGGCGAAGCGGAGCGTGACGCCCGCCGGATAGCGGGTGGACTTCTGCAGGCCGTCGTAGGCGATCTCCACGACGAGCTCGGGCCTTACCGTGACGACATGGCCGTCGTCCTCGACCGCCAGTTCCTGGAGGCGCTCCGTCTGCCAGGCCAGCATCGCGTCCGTCATACCCTTGAAGGTCTTGCCCAGCATGGCGTACGTGCCGTCGCCCCGCCGCGCGCCCAGGTGCAGGTTGGAGAGCTTGCCGGTGCGGCGCCCGTGGCCCCACTCCGCGGCGAGAACCACCAGGTCCAGGGTGTGGACGGGCTTCACCTTCAGCCAGGACGCGCCGCGGCGGCCCGCGCTGTAGGGGCCGTCGAGCGACTTCAGGACGACGCCCTCGTGGCCGCGCCCCAGCGTCGCCTCGAAGAACTCCTGGGCCTCGCCGCGCTGCCGCTCGTCCTGCGGATCCGCCACCAGGACGCGCCGCACCCGCATCGGCTCGGGCACCAGTGCCGCGAGCTCCGCGTGGCGCTCGGCGAACGGCAGGTCGAGCAGGTCGCGCCCCTCCACGGACAGGGCGTCGAAGAAGACGGGGGACAGGGGCAGTTCGGCCGCCGCCGCTGCCACGTCGACACGCGACCCGACGCGCCCCGCGACCTCCTGGAACGGCCGGGGCCGCCCCGCGCCGTCGAGCGCGATGACCTCGCCGTCCAGGATGAAGTGCGTGCCCGCCAAGTCGAGCGCGGCTGCGGTCAGTTCGGGCAGCCGGTCGGTGATGTCGTCCAGGGTGCGGGTGTGGACGCGTACGTCGGATCCGTCCCGGTGGACCTGCACGCGGATGCCGTCCAGCTTCTCCTCGACCGCGCACGCCCCCAGCTTCTCGATGCCCTCGGCGACGGACGCGGCGCTGTGCGCGAGCATCGGCAGGACGGGACGGCCCACCGTCAGCCGGAAGTCGTCCAGGGCCTCGGCTCCGTGCGCCAGCAGCGCCTGGGCCACGGGGCTGACGGACCCCGCGAGCATCACCGAGCGCCGCACGGCGGCCGCCGGCGTCTCCGTCGCCACCGCGAGCCCCTCGACGGCGACCGCGTCCAGCGCGCCCTGACGGACCTCGCCGGTGAGCAGCCCGAACAGGAACCGCTGCTCGTCGGCGGTCGCGGCGCTCATCAACTCCGCGACGAGCCGCCTGCGTTCGGCCTGCGACCCGCTGCCGCTCACCGCGCCGATGGCGGTGAGCGCGGCATCCGTGCCGCGCACCGTCAGCGTCGGCTCGGCGGCGGGCGGCCCCGCGTCCTTGAGCGTGCTCCACCCGATCCCGAGCCGCCCCTGGGGCAGCCGACCCGACAGATACGGGATGGCGATCGGCACGTCCTCAGCCTCCGCGGCCCGGAACAACTCGGCGAGCAGGGCGATCTTCCGGGACCGCGCCGAGGTGGCGGCCACTTCCTTGGACACGTGCGCAACCCGGGCAAGCAGCATGGAGCCATCCTGCATCGGGGGCGGGCGGGCCGCATGGGGGAGGAGCGGCACGGCCGCGTGCCGCCGGGCCGGACGGTCAGCGCGCCGACAGCACCAGACGGCAGCCGCTGTTGCGGTACCCCGCGCGGTCGAGGCCGCGGTCAGGGGGTGTTCGTGAGATCGGTGTCGGCGCGGATCACGCGCGCGTCCGAGGCAGCCGATCACCGGGCTGGTCCGCTTGCGCGACGGGGCACGAAACCGACCGGCTCGCCGCCGGGTGTGCGGGCGATCCGCCGCCAGGAGCGCTCGCGGGCATGCCGTCGGGGTGGAAGGCGACGTCCCCACGTGCCTGGGCCCCGGCGCCGATCCGCTCGGCTTCCTTGCGCGCTGCGGCGTCGAGCGTGCCGGTCAGGACCGGGCGGAAGAGGTCGACGTACACGTCGTCGTCGGGCTCGGCGCGGAAGACGACCTGGCGCGACGCCTCGGGTTCAGGGAGACCGGCTTGCGGCGTCCACGCGTACCGAAGGCGCCCCACGGCGCCGGCCCGGCGACGCGACGACGTCGGGACGCCCGCGCCAGTCCGGAGGCAGGAAGACGTGGCACTCCGGAGGCGCGGCCAGGCCCTGCCGTGCGTACTCCGCGTGCGCGGTGGCGAGCAACTCGGCGGCGAGGGCGGCGCGGTGGCCGTCGGTGGGTGCGGGGACGAGGGCCGGGGACCCAGGGCCTTTGACTTGGCCTTTGACTCCTGACCAACTAGGCCCGGTAGAGCGCTCGGGCGCGTGCCAGGTCGACGGGTGCGTCGTGCGGCTCGCCCTTGCCGAGGAACAGGAAGTGGTCCACCTGCCACGCCTGGGTGCGGGCCGCCTGGCGGCTGGTCGTGCTCACCCACGGCGGATAGACGCGGAACCCCCGCTTTCCCCCGGAGCCGTTCCGGGACACGACGCCGCGCTCGCACAGCACCTCGCGCGGGAACACGAACTGCCCGAAGCCGTCGTCGTCACGGCTGCTGATGACGACGAGATCGATCCCGTCCGCGGCGTCGAAGGGGCGGATCGGGCCTTCGGCGGACCGCCGCCACACCGTGACGAACTGGCCGGCCTTCGTCGGGGTGGTCTTGGCCGCGCGGAACGCGACCGACCGTCCGTCGAGCGTGAATCCGTACGCCGCGTACTCGGCGCTCTCCGGTTCGGGAACCGGCCGTGAGCAGGCGAAGCCACTCGTGTCGTACACCAGCGTCCTCGCCGCGATCAGGTCGCCGTGCAGTCCTGCCCACGGTTGGTTCGTCGTCATGTTCACATCCTGTCATCGGGCGGAGGGGCGGTTCCTCAGGGCCAGTGGCAGATGTGGATCGGCCCGATCCAGGGTTCGCAGACCGGTGGCCGGGGGTCGGTCGAGGGCTCGGTCGGAGGCTCCGTCGGGGTGGGGTCCACCGGAGTGGGATCCACCGGCGTGGGCGTAACCGGCGTCGGTTCCACGGGGGTCGGGTCGACCGGGGTCGGGGTCGGGGTCGGTGTCGGCGTGGGTGTCGGCGTTGGAGTGGGCGTAGGAGTAGGGGTCGGTGTCGGCGTGGGAACCGGCGTCGGCGTGGGAACCGGCGTCGGCGTCGCCGGATCCGTCGGCTCCGGGCTCGCCGGGGGAGCGACCGGCGCCTCCGAGGCGGGACTCGGCGCGTTCTCCGGCCCGGCGGGCTGCGCCGGCTGCGAAGGCCGCTCGGGCACCGGCGGCCGCGGAGCCGGACGCTCCTGCTCCGGCGTCGGCCCGGCCGCCTCGTCCGGCGCCTCCCGTGACGAGGAACCGCCTGAGTCCCCGGAGCCTTCCCCGCCCCGGGAACCTTCCCCGCCCCCGGTGTCCCCCGCATCGGGCGCCGCGCGCCACGGCGGCGCGGGCGGCTGCGCAACCCCGCTCTCCACCACCGCGGCCCGCCGCTCCGGCGCGGCGGACCCCCCGTTCCCGCTCAGGACGAGGCCCGCCGCGACAGCGGCCCCCGCCACGGTCGCGCCGACGGCCCCCGCCACGGCGACGGACATCTTGCCGCCGCCGGTCAGCACGTGCTTCACCCCGTGCAGCAGCCCGCCCCCGTGGCCCCCGGACCCGGCTGCCGCGGCCCCCGCGCCCGCCGCGGACCCCGCGGCCAGCGGCACCAGGAACTTGCCCGCGCCGCCCAGGACGAAGATCAGCAGGGCCGGTCCGACGAAGGCGGGGAGCCGGTCGTTGGCGCGGATCAGCAGGGCGAGCCGCGCCCGGCAGTCCGCGCAGCCGCCGACGTGGTCCAGGAGCCGCTCGGACTGCCGCGTCGACGCCTCGCCGCGGATGTGCCCCGGCATGCGGTCCCAGTGCGTCTCGCACGCCGGGTTCTCGGGCGTCCCGGGGTGCGCCCGCAGGAAGGCCTGCCGCATCCCCTCGCGTGCCCGGTGCAGCAGCACGGCCGTGGCCCCGCGCCCGGCGCCGATCCGCCGCCCGATCGCCTCCAGGGGCTGCCCCTCGGCCTCGGCCAGCCACAGCGCCTTCACCCACCGCTCGGGCAACTGCCCGAGCACCCGCGTCAGGAGGTCGACGGAGGACACCCGCGCCGCCGGATCCTGGCTCTCGCCGCTCGCGCCGAAGGGGGAGTCCGTCGCCCCGGTGACCCAGACGGCCTCGGGGGCCTGTGGATCGCGGGGCGTCTCCCGGCCCGCCGCCCCGCGGCCGACCGTCGCCGCGAGATGGCGCACGGTCGTCATCAGATACGCGGGTACGTTCTTGATCTCGTGCCCGGCGGACAACCTGCGCCACACCCGGAAGTGGGCCTCGGCGACGAGGTCGTCGGCGACCCAGGCGTTGCCGGTGAGCGAACGTGCGTACGCGACAAGGCGGGGCTGCTGTTCCTCGAATACACGTGTGTAGTCCGCTGTGACGGGCACACGGACGGGCGCGACGGTCGGCTCCATCGCGTCGGCCGTCGCGTCGGCGGCCCGTGCGGCGGATATGCCGGAGGGGACGTCGGCAGGGACGTCGGTCATGGCAGGACACTCTCCCGTTCCCACTGCGGGGGGTTCGGACGAGTTCGAAACTCTAGGCGACAAATGTCGGACTTATGAGAGGCGAGTGGCGCAGGTCACATGGATTGCCCGGTGTGTTGCCGTAATGACGTCCCACTCTGCGGGGTCGTACGGATGGGAGTCCCGAACCGGAATCCCGTGAACCGAACCGGGTCGAGCCGGACCGGGGCGGAATTCCGTGCACCGGCTCGAACCGGAACCTCGCGAACCGGACCGGAATCCCGAGAACCGGAACAGCAGAAGTGGAGCTCGATCATGGCCGTCACCCTCGAACAGCCCGCCCGCGCCCGCCTCATCACCCCCGAGGGCCGTGAGCGTGCCCTCCCCGTGGTCCTGCGCTACTCGGCCGCGGACCCCCTGGCCGTCCAGGTCACCTTCCCCTCGCAGGCGTCGCTCGACGGCGTGGAGGTCACCTGGATCTTCGGCCGCCAGCTCCTGGAGGACGGCCTCGCGGCCCCGGCGGGCAGTGGCGACGTGCACATCTGGCCGTGCGGCCGGGCGCGGACCGTCATGGAGTTCCACTCGCACCAGGGGCTGGCCCTGGTCCAGTTCGACAAGGTCGCGCTGCGCCGCTTCCTGATGCGGTCGTACGCGGTGGTGCCCGACGGCGGCGAGGGTGAGGGCCTCGACCTCGACCAGGGGCTTTCCCGTCTGCTCGGTGGTGTCTGAGCCACTCGCGATTAGGTTAGGCTCCCCTAAGGAAATGGTCTTTTTCAGGGGGAGGGATCCGCGGTGGGGCATGGCTGGGAGGGCGTCGTCCTCAAGCTGATGCGCGGCAAGGACTTCGAGTTCACCGTGACGGGCGCCGAGGAGGTCACCGAGCACTACCGGCGCATCCACGTCACGGACGGCGGGATGCTCGCGCAGACCGGCGTGCATCCCACGATGTGGGTCAGGCTCTGGTTCGACCGTGACGGCAAGCCGCACCAGCGTGCGTACACCTTGGTGGACCCCGACCCGGAGAACGGCACGTTCAGCCTGGAGTTCGCGCTGCACGACGGCGCCGCCAGCGAGTGGGCCCGCAAGGCCGCACCGGGCGACACCATCGCGGCGACGCTCCAGGGCACGGGCTTCGAGGCGCCGGAACCCGCGCCCGCGCGGCTCTTCGTCATCGGCGACACCGCGGCGCTGCCGGCCGTCCACTCCCTGCTGTCCGCGCTGCCGGACACCCCCGCGACGATCTGGTTCGAGACCCAGCACGGCTCCGACGCCGACCTGGCGGGCCTGCGCGTCGACCCGGACCGCCACGACCTGCGCACCGTCGAGCGCCGCACGTCCGGGGGCCACCTCGTCCAGGAGGTGAAGTCCGCGCTGCCCGCCCTGCTCGGCGACCCCGCGTACGCGTATGTGTGGATCACCTGCGACACGACGACGACCCGGGCCCTCGCCTCGTTCGTACGCAAGGAGCTGTCCGTCCCCAAGCACCGCGTCCACGCGCTGGGCTACTGGCGGCCGTGACGGGCCTCGCGATCTTGCCGTACGGCGGCGATCTGCCGTACGGCGATGATCACTCGTACAGTGCCGGTCGCCCGGCCATCTCCACGGTGGTGCGCCGTCCCTCCCGCAGCGCCGCGACACCCGCCTCGGCCACGGCCGCCGCCGCGTACCCGTCCCACGCGCTCGGTCCCGTGACCCGGCCCTGCCGGGCGGCGGCCACCCAGGCCCGTACCTCGCGGTCGTACGCGTCGGCGAACCGCGTGACGTAGTCCTGCGCGATGTCCTCCCGCGCCTGGCCCGCCGTCCGGACGACCATCGCGTGCGCGTCCCCGAGCTGCGCACTGCCGCGCTCGCAGACCGCCTCGCACCGCACCTCGTACCCGAAGCCGGAGTTGACGAAGACCTCCACGTCGACGACGGCGCCCCCGGACGTCTCGAACAGCACCAGCTGAGGGTCGAGCAGGTCCCGCGGGGCGTGTGCCGACGGCGTCGGCCGCACCACCGTCACCGCGGTGATCTCCTGGCCGAGCAGCCAGCGCGCCGCGTCGATCTCGTGGGAGACGGAGCTGCTGATCAGCATCGAGGAGGTGAAGTGCGCAGGAGAGGCGACATTGCGGTGACGGCAGTGCAGCAGCAGGGGGCGACCCAACTGCCCGGAGTCGAGCAGGGACTTCAGCGCCGCGTACTCGGCGTCGTACCGGCGCATGAACCCCACCTGGATCAGTCTGCGCCCCAGCCGGGCCTCCGCCTCCACGACCCCGAGCGACGAGGCGGGATCGGGGGTGAGGGGCTTCTCGCAGAGCACCGGCAGGCCGCGGGCGCAGGCGCCGAGCAGGGCCTCCTCGTGCGCGGCTTCCGGCGAGGCCACCAGGACCGCGTCCACGCCGGGGGCGTTCAGCGCGGCCAGTGCCTCACGGTGCACGGACACCCCGGCACGCCCCGCCACGGCCGCCTCGGCCCGCGCCGTGTCGGGGTCCGCGACCGCCACCACGCGGGCCCCGCCCACCGTCTCGCCGATGCGGCGCACGTGGTCGGCGCCCATGTGGCCCGCCCCGAGCACGGCCACCCCCAGCAGGTCACTCATCCGAAGCCTCCCCTCGCTCGCTCACCGGGCGGCCTCCCCGCGTCGGCTCACTCCACGAACTCCCGTGCGGCGTCCGTGCGTCGGGCCACCGTAGCCGTACGCCGCCGGACCGCCACGACCAGGCCCGCGAGGAGCGCGACCGAGCCCGTGACGACCATCAGGACCGCCGGCCAGTCGGAGCCGTCGGACTCCACGGTCAGGGCGGCGGCCGTCCGTGCGGCGGGGTGCCCAGGACCCTGCGCCGTGCGGGCCGACTTCGCGGGCGGCAGCAGCGAGCCCACGGGGCGCACCTTCCCGGCGGCGGCGAAGCCCCAGTCGAGCAGCGACCGCGTCTCCTCGTACACGGCGCGCCCGCCGCCCGCCTGAGGGTTCATCACCGTCACGACGAGCGTGCGCCCGCCGCGCTCGGCCGCGCTGATCAGCGTGGAGCCGGCGTGGCTGGTGTAGCCGTTCTTCACGCCGAGCAGCCCCGGGTAGGGCGCCACGCCGTCGGCGCCGGTCAGCAGGCGGTTGGTGTTCTGGATGGGGTACGACCAGCCGCCCGCGGGGAACTTCGCGACGCGGGTGGCGCAGTAGCGGGCGAACTCGGCGTCGGCGATCCCGGCCCTGCCGAAGATCGCCAGATCGTACGCGGACGAGACCTGTCCGGCGGCGTCGTAGCCGTCGGGCGACACCACGTGGGTGTCGCGCGCGCCGAGCTCGCGGGCCTTGGCCCGCATCTGCCGAACGGTCTTGTCCACCCCGCCGTTGAGCCCCGCGAGGACGTGCACGGCGTCGTTGCCCGAGCTCAGGAAGACGCCGCGCCACAGGTCGGCGACGCGGTAGGCGCGGCCCTCCGCCACGCCCACCAGGCTGCTGCCCTCGCCCACACCTGCCAGTTCGTGCCGGGCGACGATGTGGCGCCTGTCGGCGTCGAGACGGGGGAGGGCCGTCAGGGCGAACAGGGACTTGAGGGTCGAGGCGGGCGGCAGCCGCCGGTGCGCGTTCCTGGCGGCGAGCACCTCGCCCGTACGGGCGTCCGCCACCAGCCACGAGAGGGCGGACACGTCCCCGGGCAGCGCGGGAGCGCCATGGTTGGGCCTGACCTGGGTGCCCGGCCGGTCGAGGAGGGTGGACGAGTACGCGGGAAGCGGCCGGGGCGGCGCGGGTTCGGCCGGGACCTCGGTGGCCGCGACCGGTGAGGACAGGAGGACCAGAGCCCCGAGCGCGAGGGCCGCGGTGCGTACGGAGGAGGAGCGCGAAAGGTACCTGATGACCATTCAGTCACCGTAGGAGCGCGCTCCGAAGTCCGCAGATCGGCTTGGCCCGGCTGGAGGTATCGGCCGGCCGGTGGGAGGTGGCGCACCGTCACTTGACCCGCGGAGCGCGGCGGCGGCCCTGAGGAGAACGGCGGTCGCGACGGCGGCGCACACCGCGTTGCTGATCAGGTCCACCGACAACGGCCCCCCGCCCTCGGGCCGGACGGGAAAGGCCGTCCACACATAGGTCATCAGCGCCCCCGCGGCGAGCGCGAAGACGTGCCGCTGCCCCCACCCGTGCCGCCGCGACCAGCGACGTACGGCGACGGCTCCACCCGCGGCGACGCCGCACCACACCCCGACACCGACCCATTCATAGGCGTCCGCGGTGACGAGGACGGAGGGGCCCCAGTAGAGGCTGGTCCCGACCAGGGCGGCGGCGCCGACGACCCAGGGGGCGGGCGCGCCCCCGGGCAGGGGACGGGGCCGCCAGGACCGCACACGGAAGGCGAACAGAACGAGGGCGACGACGACGGCACCCACGGCGGCGAGTTGAGCGGGCGAGGCGAGGAAGTGTTCCTCGGCGTAATTCCCCCAGAAGACGAGCCCGGCACCGAGCGCGAAGGCGAGACCGGTCACGACAAAGCCGGTACGCCCCAGCCAGGGAGTGGTCCGCCGCCCCACGGCACATGTCTCCACGAGCGCGATGGGTACGAGGACGCTCCACACGGTGTGCAGCGCGAGGATGCCCTGCGTCAGCTCGACGCTCATGCCGATCCCGGGCAGGAAGGACGGTCCGTGCAGCAGGTCCTGTCCGGCGTAGGAGTCGTTCCACAGGAGCTGGTCGACCGGGCCTTCCTCGATCAGCGCGTAGGCGGCGGCGAGCAGAGCCATGGTCGGCCAGCCGCCCCCGTGCCGCCGGGCCGACTCCCGCACCAGAAGCGCACCGCAGCCGTACAGCGGCGCAAGGACGATCCCCAGCCCGAACTCGGCCACCGTGAGATTGCCCAGCAGGAACTCGCCGACGAAGGGAGCCAGCACAAAGAGCGCGAGAGCGGGGCCGAGCCGCCAGGTGGAAGCCATGCCTCGACGCTAGGCGGCGGGGCCCCGCGAGGGGGTCGGCCGAAGGTCGACGCCCCCTGGACGAAAGTCGTTCCCGATCTCAGGCGGGAAGGTGCTTCTCGATGGCGGCGACGACCTCCGGGGCGTCGGGCTCGGTACGCGGCCCGAACCGGGCGACGACCTCGCCGTCAGCGTTGACCAGGAACTTCTCGAAGTTCCAACGGATGTCCCCGGTGTGACCCTCGTCGTCCGCGGCCTCGACGAGCCTGGCGTACAGCGGATGCCGGCCTGCCCCGTTGACGTCGACCTTCTCGGTCATGGGGAAGGTCACGCCGTACGTGGCCGAGCAGAACTCGGCGATCTCCTCGGACGTACCGGGCTCCTGCCCCATGAACTGGTTGCAGGGCACGCCGAGCACGCTGAACCCACGCCCCGCGTACTGCTCGTGCAGCCGTTCCAGACCCGCGTACTGAGGGGTGAGGCCGCACTTGGAGGCGACGTTGACGACGAGCACGGCCTTGCCCGTGTACTGCCCGAGCTCCGCGGAACCGCCCTGCAGGGCGCCGATCTCTTCTTCGTAGACAGACATGCGCCCGAGCCTACGCCTGCGGTTCAGGGTGCCCGAACGCGGTCTAGGGCGCGCCGCTGGACGCGGGGGGCGCCGCCCCGGCAGGGCGGTCCGGCTCCTCCCGGTGCAGCCGCCCTCTCGCGACCAGTTCGACCGTCAGCGCCACGGCCATCGCCTGGATGGCCATCAGGGCGATCAGGACGAAGAGCTGGACCGCTCCGGCGAGCAGTGGGGACGCGCCGCCCAGGAGCATTCCCACGAAAGCGCCGGGGAGGGTGACCAGGCCCACCGTTCGGGTCTGGTCGAGGCCGGGCAGGAGGGCGTCCGACGCGGTCGGGCGGATCAGCTCCAGGCGGGCGTCCCTGTCGAGGAGGCCCAGGGCCAGGCCCGCCTCGAACTCGCCGTACCGGGTGCGGAGTTCGTCCAGGGACCGGCGGCCCGCGAGGACCGTCGCGGTGAGCGCGCCGCCGATGAGGATGCCCGTCACGGGAATCATGGCGATGCCGCGCACGGGCAGCAGCCCGGCCAGCGTCAGGCCCGTCACCACCGGGGCGACCGGGCCCGCGATCGGCACCGCCGCCCACCACCAGGTGCCGTTCGGCGTGATGCGCCGCCCGGCGGTGCGGGCGGCCACGGCGAACATCAGCAGCAGGAACGCGTACAGCGCCGCCGTGTGGTGCACGACCCAGCCGATCGCCAGGGAGACGGCGGCGAGTTGGGCCGTCGCGCGCACTCCCGCGACCAGGATGTCGCGGGCCCTGCCCCGCGAGCCGTCGGGGGACAGGCGGAAGAGGGCCGCCGTCGTCGCCGCGGCCAGCAGCAGGACGAGCAGGGTGACGGCGAGTGCCGTGTCGACCGGCAGGAGCGTCCGGGCGGCGAGAAGGGTGGGGGGAGCGTCCACCCGCTCACCCTAGATCGCCATGGGCCGGCTCGGCGGCGGCTCCGTTCCCGGCGCCTGCGCGACTCGCTGCAACAGTCGGTGCAGTGTCTGCCGGTCGGCCTCTTCCAGCGGGGCGAGGAGGATGTCCCGTACGCGTGCGGCCGCGGCGTCCGTGTCGCGCAGGAAGTCGCCGCCCGCCTCCGTCAGGACGACGATGCGCCGACGGCGGTCGGTGGGGGAGGGGCGGCGTTCCACCAGCCGCTGCCGCTCCAGGTCGTCGACGAGGCCGACGATGGCGCTGGGGTCGTATCCGAGCCGGTCGCTCAACTCCCGCTGCAGGGCGCCTTCGACGGTCGCGAGGTAGCGCAGGATCGCGTAGTGCCGCAGGCGCAGGCCCGACTCCTGGAGCGTGGCGTTGAACAGCTGCCCGGAGCGCAGCCCGATGCGGTAGAGGAGGTAGCCGGTGTCGGCGTGCAGCGAGCGCATCCACGGCTCGTCGGAGTCCATGGCGGCACCGGACCCCGCGGTCGCGGCGTCGGAGCGTGTGGCGGCGATGGCTGCCTCCCAGGGGCGGGTCCCGCGCGGGGCCGCGGCGGTGCGGGACCGCGGCGGTGTGGACGGTCGCACCAGGATGCGCCATGGGGTGTGCGAAAGACAACAATTGTCTGTGGCAACCGTTTCCGGTCGCCGAGCGGCGCGGGCAGGATGGGCTCCCATGACGGGTGGGAGAGATGACCTTGCGGAGTTGTTGCGGCGTGCCGGGCTGGAAGTCGTGGGGGACGGGCGGTTCGAGAAGGTGCTGCCGACCGGTGCCGCCTGGCGCATGGCCGGTTCGGGCGAGGCCGAACCAGCCGTGGTGGCAAGGGGAGAAGCCGCGGGCGCGAACACGCGGTGGCACCAACTGGCGGTGAGCCACGGCATCATCGGCGGCGACGGCGAGTTCCTCATCGACATCGACATCCACATCGACTTCGACATCCACATCGATGTCGCCGGTGACCGGACGCGCTGCGCGCCCCGGAGGTGGACACGGGTGAGGCTCTCCGACCGGTGGGACCTCGCCGGAGTGCTCGGCGAGGGGCCAGGCCGCCCGGAGTTCGTCACGATCTCCGCGGACGGGAGCGCCCTGATACGAGCGGTCATCGAGAAGGACGAAGCCCGGTTCGTCGTGCTCGACCGCATCCCGGAGCGGCAGGAAGCCGCCTCCCTGGCCGCCGCCCAAGAGACCTCCGCGGAGCGGGAAGCCGCTTGGGCGGCGCTGCTCGACGGGCCGCCGCCCCCGGAGCGGCTCGGCGAGATCTGGGCGAAGGGACTGGCAGGGAACCCGAACCTCCCCGATGACCTGCGCGTCGGCCTCCTGAAGCGGAGCCGGTCCCCTTCCCTCATGCTGCGGCCCCTGCCGACGGCCGTGGTCGAGGAGCTCATGGTCCACCCGGACTGGACGATGCGGACGTTCCTGGCCGAGTGCCAGCCGGACATCACGGCCGACCAGCGGGCCCGCCTGATCCTGGGCGAGCCGGACGACCGGCGGCGCTGGGTCCTTGCCACCATCGCGGTGGACCGGGGCGCCGAACTCACCGACACCGCCTGCGAACAGCTCGCCGCCGACCGGTCCGCACGGATCCGCGCGGAGGCCGTCGGTCTTCGCGGACTGCCCGTACGCGTACTCACCGCCCTGGTCGGCGACGCCGATCCGTTCGTACGCGCCTCGGCCTGCCGCAGAGCCTGGCCCCACCTGGACGGCCCGGCCCGCACCGCGCTGCTCGGCGACCCCGACAACAACGTACGCACCAGAGCGCTGGTTGAGCACCACCAGGAGCATCCGATGCCGCGGCCGGTCTTCGCCTCCGCGGACTTCGGAGGGGAGTGGGGGCTGGCCGAGCGCGCGGTGCGGACCTGTCACCTGGAGCGCGAACTCGCCGCGCACCTGGCCCGGCACGGCACCTCCACCCAGCGCCGCTCCCTCGCGGGCAACCCGCGCCTCGACCCGGACCTGGTCGCCTGCCTCGCCCGGGATCCCGAGGAAGACGTCCGCTTCGAGGTCTCCACGCGCCCCGATCTCACCGAGGAGCAGCGGGCGGGCGTCGCCGTCGACTTCGATCCGGGCGTTCATCGCCACGCGCTCGACTGGGTCGTGGCGCTGCACGACGAGCCGGACGCGATGCGTCGTCTCGCCGCCTCCTCCCATCCCCTCGTACGCAGAAGCGTCGCTCGTGCCAGGCGTCTGCCGCCGGATGTCGTGGAGCGGCTGGCCCGCGACGAGGACCGCGTCGTCCAGCTCTTCCTCGCCGAATCCTGCGACGACGCGCCCGCCGACATGCTGCTGCGCGTGTGGCAGTGGTGGACCGGCAGCCTCAGCACGCCCGATCGCCCCCGGAGCCATCCGAACTTCCCCCGCCACGGCCTGCTCCGCTATGCCGACGACACGAACCCGAGGATGCGCCGTCTGGCACTGGACGATCCGGAATCGACAGCCGACCTTGTCGAGCGACTCAGTCGAGATGATGACCACGAAGTGCGGTACCGGGCCGCGACCGACCCCCGGCTGACCCTGGCGTCGGCCGTGCGGCTGCTCGACGACCCGAACGACGGCGTGCGGTACGCCGCTTCGAGCCATCCTCGACTGCCCGCGCGCGTGCTGGTGCGGATGTTGCGGAACACCGACACCGACACCGGCATCGCCGAGGCCGCGGCCCGGCACCCGTCGCTGCCCGTCCCGGTCATGGAGCAGCTGCTTCGGTGGGGCGCCCCCCTGGGACAGCCGGTGCCCGACCTGTAACGATGAGACAGGTAAGACGTGAAGAGAAAGAAGGGCTGAAGTCATGGCGCAGCAAGTGCAGGGCGTGATCGCACGCGCGAAGGGCGAGCCGGTACGGATCGAGACGATCACCGTCCCGGATCCGGGCCCGGGAGAAGCCGTGGTGAAGGTCCAGGCGTGCGGGGTCTGTCACACCGACCTGCACTACCGGGAGGGCGGGATCAACGACGACTTCCCGTTCCTGCTCGGGCACGAGGCGGCGGGCGTCGTCGAGTCGGTCGGCGAGGGCGTCACCGAGGTCGCGCCCGGCGACTTCGTGATCCTCAACTGGCGTGCGGTGTGCGGCCAGTGCCGCGCCTGTCTGCGCGGCCGCCCGCAGTACTGCTTCGCCACGCACAACGCAGAGCAGAGGATGACCCTGGCCGACGGCACCGAGCTCTCGCCCGCGCTCGGCATCGGCGCCTTCGCGGAGAAGACGCTGGTCGCCGCGGGGCAGTGCACCAAGGTCGACCCGGACGCCTCGCCCGCCGCCGCCGGACTCCTCGGCTGCGGTGTGATGGCGGGCATCGGCGCCGCCATCAACACCGGCGACGTCGGCCGCGGGGACTCGGTCGCGGTCATCGGCTGCGGCGGCGTCGGCAACGCCGCGGTCGTCGGCGCCCGCCTCGCAGGGGCCGCGCGGATCATCGCCGTGGACATCGACGACAAGAAGCTTCGGACGGCGAAGGGCCTCGGCGCCACGCACACCGTCAACTCCCGCTCCGCCGACCCCGTCGAGGCCATCCGCGAGCTGACCGGCGGCAACGGAGCCGACGTCGTCATCGAGGCGGTCGGCCGCCCGGAGACGTACGAACAGGCCTTCTACGCCCGTGACTTGGCGGGCACGGTCGTCCTCGTCGGGGTGCCGACCCCGGAGATGAAGATCGAGCTGCCGCTGCTCGACGTCTTCGGGCGCGGCGGCGCGCTCAAGTCGAGCTGGTACGGGGACTGCCTGCCGTCCCGCGACTTCCCGATGCTCATCGACCTCTACCGGCAGGGGCGCCTCGACCTGGACGCCTTCGTCACGGAGACCATCGCCCTTGAGGACGTGGAGAAGGCCTTCGAGCGCATGCACCACGGCGACGTCCTGCGTTCGGTGGTGATGTTCTGATGGCGGTCAACGACGGCGGAGGCGCGCGGATCGACCACCTCGTGACGTCCGGGACCTTCTCCCTGGACGGCGGCACCTGGGAGGTCGACAACAACGTATGGATCGTGGGCGACGACAGCGAGTGCGTCGTCATCGACGCCGCGCACGACGCGGACGCCATCGCGGGCGCGGTGGGGGAGCGCCGCCTCGTCGCGATCGTCTGCACGCACGCCCACGACGACCACATCGACGCGGCCCCGGCCCTCGCCGCCCGCACGGGCGCGCCGATCCTGCTGCACCCCGCGGACGCGGAGCTGTGGAAGACGACCCACCCCGACCGCGCCCCGGACGGCGAGCTCGCCGACGGCCAGGAGCTGACCGTCGCGGGCACGGCCCTGAGGGTGCTGCACACGCCGGGCCACTGCCACGGCGCGGTCAGCCTGTACGCCCCCGCGCTCGGCACGGTCTTCACCGGCGACACGCTCTTCGCCGGCGGCCCGGGCGCGACGGGCCGCTCCTTCAGCGACTTCCCGACGATCGTGGAGTCCATCGAGGAGCGGCTCCTGACGCTGCCCCCCGAGACGGTGGTGCGCACCGGGCACGGCGACAGCACCTCGGTCGGCGCCGAGGCGCCGCACCTGGCGGAGTGGATCGCCAGGGGGCACTGACGCCTTCGGGACTCGGACGCCTTCGGGGCAGGGAACCCCGCACCTTCAACTGACGTATGCCTCATGGCCCCGCGTGGTTCGCCGCGCGGGGCCATGACGCGTACTGGCCCTGTCCCGCGATCTCCGATAAGTTAGGCAAGGCTTACCTAATGGAGGTTGAGGATGGGTGTCCGTCACAGCAGCACGGCCGTGCCCACAGCGGCAGCACGTGCTCGTTCAGTGCTCGCCACCGCATGGTCCTGCGCGGTGACCACGGAGATCGGCAAGGACGAACTCGTGGGCGCGCACAGCGTCACCGAGGACGGCAGGATCAGGCTGTCGCCGCCCGAGGACAGCGCGCTCGCCGCCGCCCTCATCTGCGCGCCGCGCGGCGAGCCGTCCACGCTGCTCGAGTTCGCCGACGTCGCGCCGGTGCCGCTCAGGGACCGGATCCGCGCACGGCTCTGGCTCTCCGGGTCGCTGGCGTACGACGGGGAGCACCTCGTCTTCGAGCCGACCTGTGCCGTGCTGCACGAGTCCACCGGCGAGCGCGTGGGCGTCGAGCTCGACGAACTGGCGCTGACCGTGCCCGATCCGCTCGCCGAGGCGGAGTCGCGGCTGCTCACCCACCTCGCCGACGCCCACCCGGACGCGGTCGAGCAGCTCACCCGGCTCATCAGCCCGGACAGTCTGCAGGGCGTGGTGCGGGTCCGCCCGCTCGCCATCGACCGGCACGGGATCTCGCTGCGACTGGAGCGGGCCCGCAGCCAGGCGGACGTGCGCCTGCCGTTCCACCAGACCGTCGAGGACGTCACGCAGGTCACCGACTGCATGCACGCGCTCCTCATGAAGGCCCGCCTCTCAACGACCCGGCGCGGACGGCCCGTCGGAGGCTGACCGCAGCGACCGCAGGGCCAGCGCGAGCACCCCGATGTCGTCGAGGAAGACGGGGTCGGGCAACAGGTCGGCGGGGAGCACGAGATAGGCGATCGCCGCCCAGAAGACCCACTCCCGTTCGACGGGAACTCCGGCTCTGCGCAGGGCGCGACGGGTCCGGACGAGACGTACGAGGAGTGTGATCGCGACGGCCAGCGTCACGGCGACCAGAACGGCTGCGCAGACGAGGAGAACGGTCAGTTCCGTGCTCATACTCACGTACGTTATCGAGAGCGGCGCCCCGCGTCGCGCAGGCATGATGGCGGGGTGACAGAGAAGACGAACCCGAACACGAACTCGGGCCCCACACAGCCCATGGAGCCCGTCGCGCCCGTACAGGCCCTCATCGTCGTCGACATGCAGTCCGCCTTCGTCACCGGCGACGAGGCGGTGCCGGACGCGGAACGCCTCCTCGACCGGGTCGGCGACCTGCTGGCCAGGGCGCGCGAAAGCGGCGCGCTGGTCGTCCAGTTGCAGAACGACGGACAGCCTGGCACTCCCGACGAACCCGGTACCCCGGGCTGGGAGATCCATCTGCCCGTCGACACCGACCGCGGCGAGATCCTCCTGCGCAAGACCGCCGACGACGGCTTCGAGGAAACCGACCTGGAGAAGCTGCTGCGCGACGCCGGCGTGAAGGAACTGGCCATCTGCGGCGTGATGTCGGAGATGTGTGTCAGCGCGACGGCCCGCACGGCGCTGGAGCTCGACTTCCGCGTCGTCCTGCCCCACGACGCACACGGGACGTACGACATCCCGGCCGCGGAGGGCATCAGTGACGTCGTCCCGGCGGCCACGGCATCGCGCGTCGCCGAGTGGGCGCTGGGCGACGAGGTCGAGATCGTGGCGAGGGCGAGCCAGGTGGGCTTCAGGAAGCCGTAGGGCTCATGGGCCCGCTGTGGTGATCCGCGGTGCGTGGGGCGCTAGCGTCTTGGCGCATGACTCATCTACGGCATCGTGAATGCAGTGAGGGCGCTGGATCGAGTGAGGACACGGGCGCGGGTGCGGGTGCGGGTACGGGCGGAGGGGTGAGGGAGGGAGCGGGATCAACTGCCTTGCCTGTGTGCCGACGTGGGCGTGCGGCGATGGTGGCTGCCGCGGTGGCGGGCGTTCTGGCGTGCGCCGTTCCCTCGGCCGGCGCGGCGGCCCGTCCCGGCTCCCCCTCCGGCTGTGACACGGCACGTGACGCCGTCAGTCGCTCCCTGGACCGGCTCACGCACCGCCACGGTGTCCCCGGCGCGGTCGTCGAAGTCGTGGATCGGCGTTGCGGGGAGTGGAGCGTGGCCCGTGGCGTGGCCGATCTGGGCACCGGGCGCGCCGCCAGTGTGCGGGACCGGTTGCGGATCGGGAGCGCCAGCAAGACCTTCACCGCCACGGTCGTCGTGCAGCTCGCCGCGGAGGGGCGGATCCGGCTCGACGCACCCGTCGAGCGGTACCTGCCCGGCCTGATCCGCGGGAACGGGTACGACGGGCGCGACATCAGCGTGCGGGAACTGCTTCAGCACACCAGTGGGCTGCCCGACCATGCCGACGCGATCGCCGCCCGGCCCCTGGACCAGTGGCGGTTCCGGCACTTCGGGGCCCGTGAACTGGTCGAGACGGCACTGGAGTTGCCTCCGCCGAAGAAGAAGTGGGCCTACTCGACGACCAATTACGTCCTCGCCGGGCTCATCGTCCAGAAGGTCACCGGGCGTGACATCGAGGCCGAGGTGACCCGGCGGATCATCGAACCCCTCGGTCTGCGCGACACGTACTGGCCCGGTGACGAGACGCGTATTCGGGGTGCGCATTCGCGCAGCTACTTCATGGACGGCGACACGGACTTCATGGACGGCGACACGGAGGGCGGGACGGATGCCGACGTGGCGGGCGGCGCCGACTCCGCCCGGGTCGACGGGACCGAGTGGAACATGACCTTCGGTGGTGCGGGCGGTGCGCTCGTCTCCACGCCCTCCGACGTCGAGCGGTTCTTCCGCGCGCTCATGGACGGCGGGCTGCTGCCCGCGCGATGGGTCGCCGAGATGAAGCGCACCGTCCCCGCCGATCCCGACCGGCTCTGGCCCGGCGCCCGTTACGGCCTCGGCCTGATCTCCACTCCGCTGGACTGCGGCGGCCGCTGGTACGGGCACGGCGGCACGGTACCCGGCGGCCACCGTGCTCTCGGCGCGGTCGGGCCGGGCGGGCGCACCGTCGCCCTCGCCCTCAATCAACTCCCCGGAAGCGAAGAGGGAGAGCGGGACTTCCGCGCGGCCGTGAACACGGCCTTCTGCGCCGACCGTGACACCGGCGCCGCCACCGCGCCGTCCCCTGCTCCTCGTACTCACGGGCGGTAGAGACGAGCTCAAAGGCGGTAGAGAAAAGCTCAAGGGCGGTACAGGCAGGACTCACAGAGGGAGCGCGCACACCGCCGTCGGCGCCGCGAACGGCTTTCCCGTCAGGGTGAGTTCGCCGCTGCGCCCGTCCACCCGGAAGACACTCACCGAGCTCGACTTCTGGTTCGCGGTGAACAGCAGCCGCTGGGACGGGGAGAACGCGAGCTGCCGGGGGAAGTCACCGCCCACCTCGACCGTGTCCAGGAGCCGCAACCGGGCGCCGCCGCGCTCGATCGCGTACCGCGCGATGCTGTTGTGCCCCCGGTTGGCCAGGAAGGCGAAGCGCCCCTCGCGCGTCACCACGATCTGCGCCGGGTAGCTGGTGCCCTCGCCGGTGCCGGTCGACTGCGGCTCGCCCGGCTCGAGACGGCCGGACGAAGGGTCGTACGCGCAGACCACGACCGTGTCGTCCACCTCGTTGGCCAGGTACGCGAAGCGGCCCGAAGGGTGGAAGGTGAGGTGGCGCGGTCCCGCGCCCGGGCGCAGGGTCGCGTACGAGACGCGCTTGAGGGTGCCCGCCTTCTCGTCGAGGCGGTACGTGTAGACGGTGTCGTTGCCGAGGTCGACGGCGAGGACGTGGCGACCGTCCGGGGACGTGATGATCTGGTGGGCGTGCGGGCCCTCCTGGCCGGGGCCCGGCGGCGGCGCGGAGTGCGTGACCACGTCGGTCCGCTCGCCCAGCGCGCCCGACGTCGCCACGGGGTGGACGGCCACGCTGCCCGAGAGATAGTTCGCGCTGAGCAGCCACCGGCCACCGGGGTGCACGGAGAGGTGGCAGGGCCCCGCCCCGCCCGTGTCCCGCGTACCGAGCACCTCGTGCTCGCCGGAGGGGGAGAGTGCGACTGCCGTCACACCGCCCTTGTCCCGCTCGTTGACGGCGTACAGGGTGTGCCCCGAGGGGTGCAGTGCCAGATAGGAGGGGTCGGGGACGCCGGTGAGCGTGCCCGTGCCGGTCACGCGGCCCGTCACCTCGTCGTACGTCGCGAGGCCGATGCCCGAGCCGCCGCCCTCCTGCGAGGTGTACGTCCCCAGGAACAACTGCCGCTCGCGGCGCGGACGGTGGGCCGCCGACGAGGCGGCGCCCCGGCGCGCGCGATCCGGCCGTTCCTCGTCCCGCGGGGCCGGCGACGCGCAGGCCGCGACCGAGGACGTCGCGCCCGCCGCGGTCGCCCCCGCGAGCACGCCGAGGAACCGCCGCCGCCCGGGGCCGCTTCCTGCCCCGGTGTCCCCGGCCGGCCCTGCTCCGCTGTTCATGGCTGCACCTCATGCGTCGGTGGTGACGGGTGTGACGGACGTGGCAGACACAGTGCCTTGTGCACGATGACGCGGACAAGAGGCACGCCCGGTGGGAGCCAGGACTGCACCACACCGCCGCCCTCGCGGCGTACGGCGCCGTGCTGCTCGTCTGCGCCCCGCTCGCCGCGCTCGGCGCCATGGAGCGGATCGAGCCGTCCGGAGTCTTCACCACCGGCGCGGGGATGACGTGGATGGTGGTGCTCGGCGGGCGCTCCTTCGGCGGCCTCGGCGGCGCCCTGCTGGTGGCGGCCCGTTCGTACGCGACCCGCAGCCGCCCGGTGTGCGCGTCCGCGGCCGACGGCTGAAATCGGCCAACGGGCATGCGGCGCAAGGGAATGCGACCACAGAGAGCCACTGCTCCTATACGGTGTGCGAGCGATCGATGTAGGCCGCAGTCAAATGGACCGCAGTCAAAGAGCGTTCGGCATGCGCCGTGCCGAACGCGACTACACGCACGAGGAGTTGCTGAGTGGACCACGGTCATGTGATCCGAATACGTACCGTTCTGGCCGCGCTCGGTGTCGCCACCACCATGGCGGCCGCGCCCGCCGCGAGCGCCACGGCCGCGCCGGCGCCCCCGGTGTCCGGGGCGGCGGCGCACGAACCGTGCACGGGGGAGTTCCTCGGTGACACCCGCCTCGGCCCGAAGTGGCTACCCAAGAAGTGGGAACGCCCCGTCGGCCCGCTCCTGAAGGACTGGAAGCGGACCGGCAAGCTGTCGCCGAAGGCCTTCCTGAAGAAGTACTGGGAGGGCCCCGCGGACACCGGCAGCTGGAAGTACCCGCCGAACGACGGCTTCGACACCGTCAACGGCGAGATCGACAAACACCCCGAACTTCTGGAGAAGGGCGAGGAGCTGGATCGCTTCGGCTCGGAGTTCGGTTCCTACCTCGCGCCCGCCGGGGACGCCTACGCGAAGCGTGCGCTGCCCCCGCAGAACCTCAACACCCGTGACGCCGCCTTTGCTTGCGACTACCGCGTCTACGAGGTGAGCAAGCCGTTCTACGTCTGGCAGGGCAGCATCGCGCCCTGGTTCGAGCAGCCGGGACGAGGTCAGCAGATCAAGCTGGACCCGGTCTTCCTCGACCCGGGCGAGGGGCAGCGCCTCAACGTGAAGTGGCTGCTCGATCACGGCTACCTCGAACCTGTCGACGGCTAGGGAGTCGCGGAGCCGGCCCCGAGGGGGCTGGGCGCGGGCCCTCGCGCTCAGCCCTCCGGGTGGATCAGGCCGCGCTCGTACGCCGTGACCAGGCGCTGCGGCACCATGTGGCGTACGCCGTCGAGGGTGACCGGCACCAACTGCGGGGTGCTCGCCTTCCACTGTGCGCGGCGGTGGCGGGTGTTGCTGCGGGACATCTTCCGCTTGGGTACGGCCATGGGGTCCTCCGGGGGTGTGCGGTGGGGTGGCGGGCCTGATGGTCCGCACGCTATATGAAAATGGATCCCATTAACAACTGGCGGCTCAACGGTCGGCGACCGCGACCGCCACGGCCCAGGCGATGTAGGCGGCGTTCACGACGAGTCGAGCCGCCACGCCCCACGCCGTGTCGAGGAACCGGGTGGCGGTGCGGGTGTGCCGCGCGGCGTCCAGATGGGAGGCCTGGAAGCAGGCGATCAGTGCGGCCGCCGCCCAGCCGCCGGGCGTGCGCGTGGCGGGGGTGAACAGCAGCCCGGCCACCGCCAGTTCGGCGACCGCGCTCACGGCGACGACGGCGGAGGGGGCGGGGAGCCAGGCGGGGACCAAGGTGCGGAAGTATGTGGGGAAGACGACGTGGCCGAGGGCCGTACAGGACAGGAAGACGGCGAGTGCGGGGGCTGTGAAGGTGGGCATGCGGCGATGATCGGGACGAGCCGCGAGTGCCGTATTGAACGGAACGCTTGTGGTGCGGGGTGGGGTGCTCGCGGTGCGGGGCAGGATGCCCACGGTGCGGGGTGGGGTGCTCGCGGTGTGGGGCAGGATGTCGACGGTGCGGAGCGGGGCGTTCTTGGTGTGGACGGGCATGGTCCCGGCCCGGCCTCTCTCGCTCTCGCCCCCGACACCGCCGTCTTCGCGGAACCCCGTGCGTACGCCGTCTCCCGG
Organism: Streptomyces sp. NPDC025651; assembly: GCF_055558735.1. NCBI lineage: Bacteria > Bacillati > Actinomycetota > Actinomycetes > Kitasatosporales > Streptomycetaceae > Streptomyces > Streptomyces sp. NPDC025651. The sequence continues at coordinate 358,935 of NZ_JBVHLZ010000006.1, read as the reverse complement.
CACCGGCACCCCGCCTGGAAGCTCGTCCTGCCCGACGGCGGCAAGGCCATGGTCGGGGAGGCGGCGGGGGCCGGAGTGCTGGTGCCGCCGCAGTACGCGCACACCTGCGGCACCTCCTCGCCCTTCGTCGCCGTCTTTCTCGAAGCCTGGTGTCTGCCCGGCGGCCTGGCCGGGCCCGCGTGGCTCGGTCGCCGGGCCGTGCGGCGCCTCCTCTCCGCGGTGCGGGACGGGGCGGGGCCGGACGTGGAGGCGTTGCGGGGCGAGGTGACCGCGCTCCTCGGAGCGCGGGCCCGCGTCGACCCTCGCGTTCTCCATGCCGTACGGGCATCCGCTCGGGTCGGCCGCATCGACGCCGTCGCCGCGGAGCTCGGTCTGTCCCCGGCCCGGCTGCGCGCCCTGGTCGCGGCGGACCTGGGGATCCCGCTGAGCACGCTCCGCCAGTGGCAGCGGCTGCGGGCCGCGGTCGCCGCGCTCCTGGACGGGGAGGGCGCGGGAGGCGCGGGCGTCATCGCCGGAGCCGCCGCCGACGCGGGCTTCGCGGACCAGGCCCACCTGACCCGCACGGTCCGGAAGTTCGCGGGCCGCACTCCGGGATCGCTGCGGCGAGCCTGAACTCCGGCAGCTCCGCGGCAGCCCCGCCCGGTCCCTCGCGGTCGCCTCGGCCGGCCCGGGTTGACCCTCACGTCGCGTCAGGCTTCAGGCTGTACGTCGACGAAAGGCGAGGTCCATGAGTTACACCGTCGGGCAGGTCTCCGGTTTCGCGGGGGTCACCGTCCGTACCCTGCACCACTACGACCGCGCCGGGCTGCTCACGCCCGGCGAACGGAGCGCGGGCGGATACCGCCTCTACAACGACGCCGACCTGGCCCGGCTGCAGCAGATCCTCTTCTACCGCGAACTCGGCTTCACCCTCGACGAGATCGCCGAGATCCTGGCCGACCCGCAGGCCAACGCCCTCGACCAGCTGAAGGCCAGACGCCGGACGCTGCGGGAGCAGATCGGCAAGCTGGAGCGCCTGGTCGAGGTGGCCGAACGCGCCATGGAGGTGCAGCAGACCGGCGTGGCCCTCAGCCCCCGTGAGCGGTTCGAGGTGTTCGGCGAGATCACCTTCGACCTCAGCTACGCCACCGAGGCCGAGCTCAAGTGGCAGGACAGCGCGGGGCACCGGGCCGCGATGAGGAGCGCCGCCGCGCACTCCAAGGAGGACTGGGCGCGGCTGATGGGCGAGGCCGCGCGATGGCGCGACGAGCTCATCGCCGCCCATGACGCGGGGGAGCCCGCGGAGGGCGAGCGGGCGCGGGAGCTGGCCGAGGCGCACCGGCGGCACATCGCCCGCTGGTTCACCCCGTGCCCGCCCGAGATGCATCTGCGCATCGCGGACGACTTCGCCGAGGACCCGCGAGCCTTCGCCCTCGTCGTACCGCCCTCCCAGCAGCGACCGGGCCTCGCCGCGTATCTGCGTACGGCTGTCCAGGCCAATGCCAAGACCCTGACGAGCCCTCAGGGGCGGCATGAGTCCGAGGCGAACTCTCACCCTGGACCTGAGGTTGAGACTCGCGCGCCGGAGGGCTCCGGGACCGCCCCAGAAGCCGAAGGAAACCGATGACCCGCATCCTCGTCACCGCCGCCGGATCGTACGGCGACGTCGCCCCCTACACCGGCCTCGGCGCCCGGCTCCGCGAGGCCGGGTACGACGTGGCCATCGCCACGCACGCCTCCTTCGAACCCCTCGTCGAGGCCGCGGGCCTGCGGTTCCGCGAGGTCCCCGCGGGACCGGACGCCGAGCAGCGCGCGGGCGGGCGCAAAGAACTCATGCGGACCGCCGCGACCTTCGTGCGCGGCCTCGGCGGCGGCCTCGTCGACGCCGCCGTACGCGGCGCCGACCTGCTGATCCTCTCCACGACCACGGCCCCCCTCGGCTGGCAGCTGGCCGAGGCGATGGGCGTGCCTGCCGTCGGGGCGTATCTGCAACCGGCGCACCCCACCCGCGAGTTCCCGCCCGCCGTCGGCGGCACCCGCTCGCTCGGCGGCTTCGGCAACCGCGCCCTCGGCCGCTTCTCCCTGCGCATGGTCGACCGCGTCTACGCCGACGCGGTGCGCGATCTGCGCGTACGCCTCGGGCTGCCCGCCGCGGCGCCGGGCGCCGTCCGCGCGCGCCAGGAGCGGTCGGGCTGGCCGGTGCTCCACGGGTTCAGTCCGGCCGTGGTGCCGCGCCCCGCGGACTGGCGCCCCGGGCTCGACGTCGTCGGCAACTGGTGGCCGCACCACGACCCGGCGGGCGCGCTCCCGGCGGAGCTCGACGACTTCCTGCGGGCCGGGCCGCCGCCGGTGTTCATCGGGTTCGGCAGCATGGCGGGCGGCGACGGCGATCGGCTGGGCGGGATCGCGGTGGAGGCGCTGCGGGCCGCCGGGCTTCGGGGCGTGCTGCAGGCGGGCCGTGCCGGGCTCGTGGCGTCCGGCGACGACGTCCTCGCCGTCGGCGAGGTGCCGCACGCACTGCTCTTCCCGCGCGTGGCGGCCGTGGTCCACCACGCGGGCGCGGGCACCACGGCGGCAGGGCTGCGCGCGGGAGTGCCCGCCGTGCCCGTGCCGGTCACCGCCGACCAGCCCTTCTGGGCCGCCCGGCTCGCGGCCCTGGGCGCGGCCACCGCACCCGTCCCGTTCAAGGACCTCACCGCGCCCCGTCTCGCGGAGGCGCTCGGCCGCGCGGTCCACGAGGAGCCGTACGCACGAGCCGCGACCCGCCTCGCCCGGACGATGGCCGCCGAGGACGGCGCGGGGCATGTGCTCAAGGCGATCGAGCGGCTGCGCTGAGCGAGTGCCGCGCTGAGCGAGTGGCCGCGCAGCCCCCGGGCGGCCGCGCCGACCGGGCCGCTGCCCTGGCCGGCAGGCACACCGGGCGGCTGCTCTAGCCTGCCGTGGGCACCTCCGCCGGCTCCGGTTTCGTACGCACCCGCCGAGGCATCAGCAGTGGCGTGGCCAGCATGAGGAGGCCGGCGGCCGCCAGCGCGGTGCGGGGGCTGGTGACACCGGCCAGCAGCCCCCACAGCGCGGTGATGGCGGCGGTGGTCGTCTTGCCCGTGATCGACCACGCGGACAGGGTGCGGGCGACCCGGTCCGCCGGCGTCCGCTCCAGCCGGTAGGTGGCGACGACCGGGGCGAACACGCCCGAGCAGGTGATGAGCCCGAACTCCACGACCATCACGAGGGCGAGACCGCTGACGCCGGGGTGGACGAAGGCCAGACCGAGGGGCCAGCACACGCGCAGCGCGCCCGAGGCGAGCAGGACCCTGCGCTGCCCGAACCGCGCGACCAGGCGCCGGGCCAGGCGCGAGCCGATCAGACCGCCCACGCACGGCACCGCGAAGGCGAGGGCGTACTGCCAGGGCGCGAAGCCGAGCGGGCCGAGCATGAGGACGGCGAGCAGCGGAGTGGCCGCCATGATCAGGCCGTTGACCAGGAGGTTGTTGAAGAACAGCGGGCGCAGCTCCGGATGGCCCAGGATGAACCGCCAGCCTTCGAGCAGATCGCGCCCGCGGAGCCGGGGCGCCGCCGCGCCGGAGCGCACGGGGCGCGGCTCCTTGCCGCCGATCGCGCGGATGCCCAGTGCCGAGAGCAGATAGCTGACCGCGTCGGCGACTACGGTGACCACGGGGCCGAACACGCCGACCGCGGCCCCGCCGAGCGGCGGCCCGAGCATGGTGGCGGTCCAGGCCGTGGACTCGAACCGGCCGTTCGCGACGAGGAGGTCCTCGGGGGGGCACGAGCGCTTTGAGGTACGCGCCGCTCGCCGCGCCGAAGGTGATGTCGGCCGCCGCGACGACCACCGACACGACGAGGAGCTGTCCAAAGCTCAGCAGGTCGAGCGCGTACGCGGCGGGGACGGTCAGCAGGGCCGCGCACCGGACCAGGTCCATCCCCACCATCACCGGGCGCTTGCGGCGGAACTCCACCCACGGGCCGAGCGGGATCGCGGCCACCGCGCCGACCGCGAGACCAGCGGCCGCGAGGACCGCGACCCGCGTCGCGTCGGCGTGCAGCACCAGGATCGCGATCAGGGGGAACGCGTCGAAGGCGAGCCGCGTGCCGAACGTACTGATCGTGTACGCCGTCCAGAGCCACCCGAACCGCCGCCCCAGCGACCGCCTCCCCGCCATGCCTTGCGTGCTCCTCGTCCTTCCCGCCGGACAACCTGGTGCTGCCCTCGGACAACTTCGCGTTGCCCCCGACATCCAAGCCGGGGGCAGGCCACCTGATCAAACAACCGGCCCGCCCCTGGCCCGCGACCATGGGCTGTGCGAGCGCGTCGGCGGCGGGTCCAGGCTCCGCGACCACCTCGGGACCGCAGGCACGGACGACCGCGACGGAGCGACGTGGACGCCTGCCTGGGCGCGGGTGGTGCCGAGCGGGTGAGGCGAACTCCTCGTCCGGAACAGGCGGTTCATGGCGTACGCGCGGCACGTGGTGCACGGGGAGCCGCCGGGCGGCGGCCGGCAGGGGGCCGCGAGGGCGCGGGCACAGCGTAGCCCGAGCGGCCGACTGGCGAGGCGCTTCCGCGGCGCATCGTGGAAGAGTTCCAGGCATGAGCGAAAGCGCGTACCTGTACATGGCGAACCCCCGGATCACCGTCCTCGGTGTCCAGCCCGGCAACCCGCCGTTCCGCATCGTGGAGATCGACGGCGAGGTGGTCGGCAAGGCGAAGACCCTCACGGACGTGCTGGACGCCGCAGCGATGGCGGGCATCACCGTGCACGACCTCGACGACCCGGACGCCGTGCGCTGGGTGGGCGGCGACAAGTACACCTGGCAGCCGGGCAAGGACCCGCTGGAGAAGCTGGGGCGGTAGCCGCGCCCGGCGCTCTCACGGCCGCCCCGAGGCAGGCACCTCCTCCCCGGCGGGCACCGGCCCGGGCGCCGTGCCGTCGCCGAACGGCCGGCCGCCGAGATCCTCCCGGTGATGCGGCGTCAGCCACCCGGCGAGGTCGGGGCCCAGGGGCACGATGCCGGTCGGGTTGATGCCCGTGTGCACTTGGTAGTAGTGCCGCTTGATGTGGTCGAAGTCGATGGTGTCGCCGAAGCCCGGGGTCTGGAACAGATCCCGGGCGTACGCCCACAGCACCGGGTCCTCGGCCAGCTTGCGGCGGTTGCACTTGAAGTGGCCGTGATACACCGCGTCGAACCGCACGAGCGTGCAGAACAGGCGGATGTCCGCCTCCGTGAGGGTGTCCCCGACCAGGTAGCGCCGTGCCGCCAGGCGCTCCGAGGTGAGCTCCAGGCGGCGGAACACGGCGCGGCACGCCTCGTCGTACGCACCCTGGTCGGGGGCGAAGCCCGCGCGGTACACGCCGTTGTTGACGTCGCGGTAGATGCCCTCGACGACCGTGTCGATCTCGTCGCGCAGCGGCTCGGGGTACAGGTCGGGGGCGCCTTTCCGGTGCAGCGCGGTCCACTCCGTGGCGAAGTCCAGGGTGATCTGCTGGAAGTCGTTCGTGACCAGCTTGCCGCTGGGCACGTCCACGATCGCGGGGACGCTGACACCGCCCGGGAAACCGGTCTCCCGCGCCTCGTACGCCTCGCTCAGGAAGCGGATGCCGAGGACGGGGTCGCGGCCGTCCGGATCCAGGGTGAAGCGCCAGCTCCGGTCGTCCTGGATCGGGTCGGTGACGGCCAGGGACACGGCGCCCTCCAGGCCGAGCAGCCGCCGCGCGATCAGCGCCCGGCCCGCCCAGGGGCAGGCCCTGCTCACCACCAGGCGGTAGCGCCCCGCCTCGACGGGCCAGCCGTCCCTGCCGTCGGCGGTGACGCGGTCCGCGAAGTGGCTCTTGGAGCGCTTGAACTCCTTGTGGCCGTACGAGGCGTTGCCCTTCGGGGAGTCGGCGGCGCCGCCGCTCCCGCCCGCCCCGCTCATGACTGGCTGCCCTCGCGCGCGCAGGAACGGGCCACGGGTGAAGGCACCGTACGACGGGCGTCGTCCTCGGGTCGTGGGGGAGACGCGAGGTCGTAGATGCGGTTGATGAGCACTGCCTCGTTGCCCGCGAGGCCCGCGCGGCGCAGGGCGTCGTCGGCTTCCGCGATCGGCCCGGCGAGCAGCGACGCCGCGGCGGCGGGCGAGACCGACGCGGAGTCGGACAGGGCGGCCCGCGCGGTGTGCAGCAGACGCAAGCAGGCCTGGGCGGCGAGCAGTTCCTCGGACGTCGTGCCGGTCATGTCGAGCGACTCCTCTGCGCTGGGTGGCATGGGCGGCATCGCGGCGATGCCATCTCCACTCTCGCGCACGGGTCTGACAATGGCGCCCTACGCGGCCGGGGCGCGGCGGGTGAGGCGCAGCGTGAGGCCGTCCGGCATGAGGGTCAGGCGCTCGGCGACACGCAGCCGGTAGCCGGGCTCCGCGTGCAGGTCGTAGCGGCGCAGGAGCAGGCCGAGCACCAACGTCGCCTCGTGCAGCGCGAACTGACGTCCGATGCAGGCCCGCGCTCCGGTGCCGAACGGCTTGAAGACGTGCGCGGGCCTGGCCCGTACCGCCGAAGGGGCGAACCGGTCGGGGTCGAACTCCCCGGGGCGCTCGCCCCACGCCGCCGGATCGCGGTGCAGCATGGCCGCGAGAACCAGCGCCCACGCGCCCCGGCGCAGCGGGTGGACACCTCCGAGCACGGTGTCCTCGCGCGCCTCACGCGCGAACCCCGGAGCCGTCGGCCACAGCCGCAGCGACTCGTCGAGCACCCGGCGCACGTAACGCAGCTTGGCCACCTGTTCGTACGCGGGCTCTCCTTCGGACCCCCAGACCTCGTCGACCTCGGCCCGCGCGCGGGCGAGCACGTCGGGGAAGCGCGACAAGTAGTGCAGCGCGAACGACAGGGCGCCCGAGGTCGTCTCGTGCCCGGCCACCAGGAACGTGATGACCTGTCGGCGGATGTTCTCCGGAGTGAGCCGCTCCCCGGTCTCGGGGTGCGCCACCTCCAGCATCCGGTCGAGCAGGTCCCCGTGGCCGCCGGGGCCCGACGAGGCGCGGCGGGCCGCGACCACCGCGTCCACGGTGCGGTTGAGGTACGCCATGTCGGCGTCGTTGCGCCGCCCGGCGCCGCGCAGCATCAGCGGGGCGAGGAACGGCGGCACCACGTTGCGGCGCTGGGCGAAGGAGAGGGTGCCGACCATCGCCGTCACGAACGGGTGCGGCGCGGACCGCTCGAAGGAGCCGAAGTCGTGCCCGAAGCCGGTGCGGGCGATCGTCTCCAGCGTCAGTTTCGTCATGTCGCCCGGCACGTCCACCGGCCGGCCCGCGGTCTCCCGCTCGTCCCAGCGCGCGGTCAACTGCCGTGCGACGTCCAGCATCAGAGGGTGGTAGCCCGCCATCGCGTCGCGGCTGAACCCCGGGGCGAGGATGTCGTGCGCCAGCTGCCAGTTGGGCTCGTGGTTGTACGCCGTGAAGAGCCCGTCGCCCGCGACCGGACGGAGGTTGGCGACTCCGAGGCCCACGTGCTTGGCGAAGCGCGACTCGTCGGCGAGGTCCGCACAGAGCTCGGCGCCCCACACGAAGACGATCTCCTTGCCGAACGCCTTGCGGCGGAAGACGGGTCCGAGCTCCTCGGCGAGGCGCATCGAATCCTGCAGCGGCGTACGGACGTTGGCGCCGAGTACGTCGCCGAGCAGCGGGAGCCGGCACGGCGGGTGGGGGATGCGGTGCAGCTCGGGCCAGCCGAGCTCGGCGCTGCGGAACCCCTTGGGAGGGACGGCGGATGCGCCACCGGACGACGGGACGGGCCCGCCCCGCCCGTTGGGGCCCTTCGCCGCCGCGGACCGCGTCGTCTGCGCCATGTGCCCATCTCCCTTGTCCGACGGGCCCCTTGGGCCTGTTGTACGTGGATTCAATAGGAGCTTCCAGTCTGGTGCCGCTATTGAATTCACGTCAAGTAAGGTGCCTGCATGGCCGCGAACCCGCAGGAGCGCACGCGCCGCAGACTGAGCACCGAGGAGCGGCGTGAGCAGCTGCTTTCCGTCGGGGCGCGGCTGTTCGCGCAGAAGCCCTATGACGACGTGTGGATCGAGAGGGTGGCGGAGATCGCCGGTGTCTCGCGCGGCCTGCTGTACCACTACTTCCCGACCAAGCGGGACTTCTTCGCCGCCGTCGTGCACCGCGAGAGCGAGCGTATGCTGCGGCTGACGGCGGCCGTCCCCGGCCTGCCGGTGCGGGAGCAGATCGGCGCGGGACTCGACGCGTTCCTCGGCTATGTGGAGAGTCACGCGCAGGGCTTCCGCGCCTTCCACCGGGCGGAGGCGGCGGGCGACCCGCTGGTCCGCGAGGTCTACCGGAACGGTCTCGCGGCCCAGGAGCGCCAGATCCTCGCGGCGCTCGCGGCGGATCCGGACGCGGCCCGGATCACCCAGGACCTGCCCGCGTTGCGCCTGGCCGTGCGCGGGTGGCTCGCGTTCATGGTGGCCGTCTGCCTGGAGTGGCTGGAGGAGCCGGACCTGACGCGGGGTCAGGTGCGGGACCTCTGCGCGAAGGCGCTGCTGGGCGCGATCACGCGCTGAGGCCGAGGGCGTCCCTGAGGTGGGCGGGGCTCGTGAAGGGGTGTCCGCGCATGCCGCTCGCCTGGGCGGCCCGGATGTTCTCCTCGCGGTCGTCGACGAACAGGACGCGGTCCGGCTCGGCGCCCAGCGCGTCCAGGCACCAGTGGTAGGCGCCCGGTTCGGGCTTGGCGTGCCCGATGCGGCAGGAGAAGGCGCACACCTGGAAGTGCTTGAGCCAGGAGTACCGCTCTTCGTAGTGGACTGCCAGCTCTTCGGGGATGTTGGACAGCAGGGCGATCGGCCGCCCCGCACCCGCCAGTTCCTCGATCAGCGCGACCATGGTGTCGTCGACGGTGCTCCAACTGGCGAGGTCGGCCTCGACGAGCCGTGCGACCCGGTCCCGGTCGAAGTCGACGCCGAGGGCGTCGGCCACACTCCGCCAGTACGCGGGGCCTGTCACGTCCCCGCGGTCGTAGGGCTGCCGCAGCCCCCAATAGGCCTCCCAGAAGGCCGGTTCGGGCACCCCGGCGACGGCGGCCAGACGGTCTTTGCCGTCCTGGGACTGATGGCACGCGATGACGCCGAACATGTCGAAGAGCACGACATCGTGGGCGGTGCCGGGGGTCGGGGAACTGCCGTACCGCTGAGCCGAGTTGTTCAAGGGGGTCACACCTTTCGTACGGTCACGCCCGCCGCGGCCAGCGCGTCGGTCTCCTCGCCCGCCGCCTCGTCGGTGACGACGGCGTGCAGCGCGGAGGCGGGGGCGACGAAGGCCAGGGCGGTACGGGAGAGCTTCGCGGCGTCCGCGACGGCGATGACGCGGCGGGCCGACGCGATCGCCGCGCGCTTGACCGCGGCGTCGTCCAGGTCGTAGGCCGTCAGGCCGTCCGCCGCGGTCAGCCCGCAGCACCCGACCACCGCGGTGTCGAAGCGCAGGGCGGCGAGGGAGGCGGCGGTGAGCGGGCCGGTCAGGGCCAGCTCGCCCGGGCGTGGCCTGCCGCCGGGCACGAGGAGGGTGACCTGGGGCGCACCCGTCAACGCGTTCACCGCGTGCAGGGACAGCGGCATCACGGTCAGGCGCCGGTGCTCCAGCGCGCGGGCGACCTCCAGGCAGGTGGTGCCGCTGTCGACCACCACGGACTCCCCGTCGGCGATCAGCTCCGCCACCTCGGCGGCGATGCGGCGCTTGGCCTCGATCCCCTCGCGCTCCCGCAGGGCGAACGGCGGTTCCTCGCCGCGCAGCAGCAGGCTTCGCGCGCCCCCGCGGTAGCGCTCCAGGACGCCCTGTTCGGCCAGGGCCTCCAGGTCGCGGCGAATGGTCATCTCGGAGGCGCCGGTGAGTTCGGCGAGCTCCGCCACACCGATCCGCCCCGCGTCGCGCACGGCGTCGGTGATCTGCCTCAGTCGATCGGTACTGGCCACGCCCACATCAAACATTATTGATGTTCGTAAATCAAGTTACCAAACACGGAGTCTGTTCGTTATGTTCGAAGTCATGGAGAGAACACTGCGGGCCGGGCGACTGGCCACCTTCGCCTACTTCGCCCTGAACGGCTTCCTCATGGGGATGTGGATCGTCCACATCCCCGCCGTCGAGCGCCAGGCCGGCATCGGCCACGCCGTGCTCGGCTGGCTCCTGCTGCTGCTCGGCGCGGGTGCCTTCGTCGGCATGCAGGTCGTCGGCCCGCTCACCGACCGTCTCGGCGCCCGCACCGTCGTGCCCGCCGGTGCGGCTCTGTGCAGCGCCGCCCTGGTCCTGCCGGGTCTCGCCGCGAACGTCTGGACGCTGGGCGCGGCACTCCTGGCGCTCGGCCTCGGGAACGGCTGCCTGGACGTCAGCATGAACGCCCACGCCGTCCAGGTGGAGCGCGGCTACCGGCGGCCCGTCATGTCCGCCTTCCATGCCACGTTCTCCATCGGCGGCGTCCTGGCCGCGCTGGTCGGCGCCCGCACTCTCGGCTGGGGCTGGAGCCCCGCGACGACCCTCGGCGCGGTGGCGCTGCTCGGGCTCGCGGTCGCCGCGCTGTCCGCCCCCGCGCTGCTGCGTCCCGAGCCCGCGTCGCGTACGGAGGCCGTGACCGCGCAGGCGCCCGAGGCCTCCACGTCACGCCGCCGAACTCCGCGGCGGATATGGACACTTGCCGCACTCGCGCTGATGCTCATGCTCTGCGAGGGCGTCGCCAACGACTGGAGTGTGCTGCAGCTGCGCGACGTCCTGGACGCGCCCGCCGCCACCGCCGCCCTCGCCTACGGCGCCTTTGCCACGGCCATGACCGTCGGACGGCTGCTCGCCAACCGGGTGGCCGCGCGCTTCGGCCCGGTGGCCGTCCTGCGCCACGGCGCGACCGTGGCCGGGCTCGGTCTGACGGTGGCGGCGCTGTCCCCCTGGGTGCCGGTGGCCCTGATCGGCTGGACCGTGTTCGGCGCGGGTCTCTCCGGCTGTGTCCCGCAGCTCTTCAGCGCCGCGGGACACGCCGACCAGGACGCTGCCGGGGCCAACGTCTCCCGCGTCGCAGGGCTCGGCTACGTCGGGATGCTCGCCGGGCCCGCGGTCATCGGACCGCTGACCCACTTCATGCCGCTCAACCTCACGTTCTTCCTGCCGGTGGCCCTCTGTGCCGTCGCCGCCTGCGCGGCGGGCGTCCTGCGCCCGAAGCCGACGGCACGCACCGAGGTGTCCGTCATGCGCTCGTGACCGCGCCGCGGCGGCACGACCCGGCCGTCCGGGAGGAGTTCGCCGGTGTCGTCGAAGACGATCGTGCCGTTGCACAGCAGGCTCCAGCCCTGTTCGGGGTGGGCGGTCAGCACGGCGGCGGCGTGGCGGTCGGTGCTGTCGGCTGTCGGGCACGGCGGCTGGTGGGAACACATGACGCACCTGCTTCCAACGCGGGCTCCCTGCACGGGCTTTGTACGAGTAATGACTCCTCGGCGGCGGAGAACTCATCGCCCCACCGGCCCCGGCCTCGGCCGCCAGTCGGGCGGGGGCTGGCCGGTGTCGGCGGCACTGCCCATGGTGGGTGGCCAGTTCACTGGCGAGGATGTACGTGCCTACGAGGGGGGCACTGGAGCCTTGGCCGGACAGGAACGGCGTCGTGTGGGCGGCGTCGCCCGCGAGCGCGACGCCACCCGGCGTTCAGTCCGCCGCCGGCCGCAGGCTGACCGCGTGCAGCGCGAGCTGCATCTCGAACTGTGCCGCGGGATCGTGCAGTTGGTCGCCGAAGACCTCGTCCAGCTGGCGCAGGCGGTAGCGGACCGTCTGTGGGTGGACGGCGAGCCGGTGCGCCACCTCGCTCGCGTTGTGGCCGCAGCGCAGCCAGCAGAGCAGCGTCTCGGCGAGCCGTTCGCGCTGCGGGGAGCGCACGGCGTCCAGCGGCAGCAGGCGCCGTCGCACCAGCGCATCGATGAGCGACTCGTCCCGCAAGAGCAGCAGCGTCGCCAGATGGTCCGCGCAGTGCAGCACGTCCGGCGCGGGCAGGACGCCGCGCCGGGAGAGCTCCAGCGCGTCCAGTGCCCAGCGCAGCGACCGCGCGCCCTCGTGCACGGCGACGGTGGGACCGACCACGGCCCGCAGCCCGTGCAGCGCCCCCGCGACGGCGCGGGCCCGCCCGGGGCCCTCGGGGTCGGGCACGACGACGCGCCCCGGCCGTTCGTCGAAGCGGGCGAGGAACTCGGGCGGCACGATGGGGCGGACGTCCTCCGGCGCGGGCGCGTGGTCGGTGACGACGACCGCGACCTCCCTCGGCACCGGCCACTGGGCGGCGTGCGCGAGCCCCGCGATCGCCTCCGCCGACACCGGCGGGTCCGCGGTGATCAGATCGATGAGGCGGGCGCGGCGCTGCTGCAGTTCGCCCGCGGCGTGCAGCCGTGCCTCGGTGTAGCCCGCGGTCGTCGCCGCGGCCATCTCGTCGAGGTGCAGGAAGAGCGCCTCGCCGAAGGCGGCGAGCACACTGCGCGGCAACAGGTCCGCGTCCACAAGGGCGTTGACGCGCCGCCAGGTCACCCGGGCGCCCAGGCGCAGCGCCGACTGGAAGGAGTCGAGGCTGCGGCCCTCGTCGGCCTCGCCCCTGCCGATGGCCTGGTACGTGGCCTTCACCGAGTCCCAGTCGGCGTCCGGGTGGGCCATGCGGGCCACGAAGCCCTCCAGGGCCTGCTCGACGCCCCGGTTCACGACGTGCATGTACGTGTCGTCCATCGGCCGCGCGTACTCGGGGATCTGGGTCCGGATCGCCCGGACGACCTCGTCGGTGATGTCGGCGAGATAGGGCCGCACATGGTCGTGGAGGCCGGAGGGGAACGCGCGGAAAGCGGACTGCGGCTCGGCGGCCGACCCCAGGGGCACTGGAGCCGTCACGCCTCTGGGGCGCGGTGCACCGTTCACCATCGAGTGCTCCCTCTGTGCGCGGGGACAAAGGTTCGGTGAAGATATCGCCGTCCTCGCGCGCAGGCTCATCAGCGGCCGACAAGCCCGGGGACTTGTGTTGTCACTCGGCTGACAAATCGGGGCACCGACCGCGGCCAACGCCCCTTCCGTCACACCGTGTTGGTGAACGCCTTGCGGTAGGAGCGGGGGAGGCGCGCCGCGGAGCCGTACGAACTGCGCGCGCGGCACGGCCGCGCCGCCGTAGCCGACCGGCGGGCGATCTCCTGCGCCGGGAGGGCCTGCGGCGGGTGCTCGCCGTGGCCGACCTGATCGTGCCCGGCCACGGCGGCCCGTTCGAGGGCGACGACGCGACGCCGCGCCGGCGGCCCCGCCCGCGGCCGGGGCGGAGGCGCTCCGGCCGCCCGCCGCGGCCGGTCAGGCCGATCCGCAGTCGCCGGACTCGGGCCTGCCCGCGAAGCGGTCGCCCAGCCACCGCACCGTGTCGTCCTTCGCGAGCTGGTCGGTCAGCAGGTGGTCGCCCGGGTAGGTCTTCCACCGCGTCGGAACCCCGGCGTCGCAGTACGCCTTGTGCGTCGCGTCCTGCGTCTCGGTCGGGATGACCTCCTCGACGAGGCCGCGGTACTGCATGACGGGGAAGCCGATCTCGTGCTGCGCGCCCGAGCCCTCGGGGCCGACGCCCACGCCGAGCTTCTGCGCGTCGACGACCTCGCCCCACGTCCTGCCGTCCGTCCCCTTGAGGGCGTAGAGCTGGTCGAGCGTGAGCCCGCCCTTGGTGTTGTCCTCGATCTTCTGGAACGCGAGCGTCGAGATCGTCCCGACCAGACAGTGCGACGTCGCCTTCTTGACGGTCTCCTTGCCCCGGTCGTTGAGGAGGTCACCGAACGGCATCGACGGGTACGCGGAGGACAGGCCGAGCACGGCGTCCACCATGAAGCCCGCGAAGGGACCGCCGTTGAGGCCCTTGGCGACCACCTTCAGATCCCCCGGCACACCGCCGGAGGCATCGCCGACGACGTTCAGGTCGGGGGCGTAGGACCCGGCGAGCTGCGCGGCCCACAGGCTGGCCGCGCCGCCCTCCGAGTAACCCCAGAGCCCGACCCGCGTCTTCTTGTCGAGGCCGCTGCCGGGGATCGCGGGCGCGGCGCGGGCGATGTCGAGCAGGGCGTGTCCGGCGTCCGCCCCGGATACGTACGGGTGGACCTGGCCGTCGAGATAGCCGACGCCGTCCGTCGCGGCGACCGCGAAGCCCGCCTTGAGGAGCGCCGCGATGTTCTCGCCCTCGTACTCGTCCTGGTAGGCGCCCGCGAGCTGCTTGGAGAACGCGCACTGCGAACCGAGGCCCAGCGTCCCGGGGTTGAAGGCGACGACGGGTCGGCTGCCCTCCCCCTTCCACTCGGCCCTGGGCACGGCGACGGTGCCGGAGACCGCGACGGGCCGGTCCGCGTTGTTCTTCGAGCTGTACTGGACCTTCCAGGCGCGCATCGGGATGTCGCCGGGCACATGCGGAAGCTTCGTCTCGCGACAGGCGATGACGTCGCCCGGCCGGGCGGGGACCGACGCGGGCGGCTTGTAGACGGCCGCGTCGGAGGCGTCGCAGACCGCTGCCGCGCGGGAGCCGGTGCTGGTGCCGGTGCCGACCGCCGCGCCGCGCGTGCCGGCGTCGGAGGTCTCGGCGGCTCCGGCGGTGAGTCCGGACAGGCCGAGGCCCAGCCCCGCGACGGTCGCCGCGACCACGGGGGCGAGCAGCTTCTTCTTGCGGTGCGCTCGCTCGGTTCGTTTCGTTCGGGTCCTGGTGAGCACGGCGCGTTCCCTTCGTCGAGCGGTGGAGGTGGTGCTGGGCAGCCGTGAAGCTACGTACGGGTAACGCGGTGCGATAGTCAGCGGGGGCACAGCTCCGGGCGCGAGAACTGCGCGTGGGGGACAAGCGGGGGGCAAGTGGGGGGGGAAGTGGGGGCAGCGGGGTGCCGCATCGGCCCGACGCGCCGTCCGGTGGGGGCGTCTGTCCCCGGTACCGAAACCGCGGCGCTTCCTTGTCAGCCGAGTGACAGAAGCTCTTGGACGAACTGTCAGCAACGCCTCTTACCCAGGCGCCCGGGCACGGCGGAACCTGGTGCACCTCCCGTCCCGGTCCCCACGCCCGTTCCGTTGGAGCCGCCATGTCCGCACCGCCGCCGCCCTCAGGCCCCCTGCTCACCGACCATCTGCGGCACTGGGCCACACACCGTCCGCACCAACGCGCCTTCAGCCACGTCGACTTCCCCGACCCGTCGTCCGCCGGGCTGCACCGCACGCTCGGCTGGCGCGGCCTGGACGGGCGCGCCAGGGACGTCGCCGCGCGGCTCGCCCGGGTCGCGGGGCCGGGCGACCGCGCGGCCCTGCTGCTGCCGCAGGGGCTCGACTATCCGGTGGCGTTCCTCGGCTGCCTGTACGCGGGGGTGATCGCCGTGCCGCTCTTCAGCCCCGAACTCCCCGGCCACGGGGGCAGGTTGGCCGCGATACTCGACGACTGCGAGCCGGTGTGCGTGCTCACCGACGTGGCGACGTCGGGGGCGGTGGAGGAGTTCGTGGCGGGGCGCGGGCCGTCGCGGATGCCTGTCGTCCTTGTGGACCGTCCGGAGGGTGCGGGGGGTTCGGAGAGCTCTGGGGGCCCGGGGGCTCTGGCGGGCTCGGGGGGTTCAGGGAGTTCAGGGGGATTGGAGGGGCCGGAAGGCGGCGGCGGTGTGCCCGAGCGGCTCGAACCCGACGACATCGCCTATCTCCAGTACACCTCCGGCTCCACCCGCAGCCCGGCCGGCGTCGTCATCAGCCACGCCAACGTCGTCGCCAACGCCCGGCAGGCCGTGGCCGCCTTCGCCATCGACGCGGCACGGAACACCAGCGTCGGCTGGCTGCCGCTCTTCCACGACATGGGGCTCGTCCTCAGCATCGCCACGCCCGTCGTGGCGGGCTACCCGTCCGTCCTGATGGACCCGGTGGCGTTCCTGGAGCGCCCGGAGCGCTGGCTGCGCCTGCTCGGCTCCTACCCGGGCACGATCAGTGCGGCGCCCAACTTCGCGTACGACTACTGCGTTTCGCGCATCGAGGAGGACGACGCGGCCGAGCTGCGGCTCGACCGGGTGAAGGTGCTCGTCAACGGCAGCGAACCGGTCCGTCCCGGCACCGTCGAACGCTTCCGGGACGCCTTCGCCGCGGCGGGGTTGCGGCCCGAGGCGCAGTGCCCCGCCTACGGACTCGCCGAGGCCACCGTCTTCGTCGCCGCGGACGCGTACGAGGACACGCCGACCGCCCTGGAATGCGATACGGCCGCCCTCGGCGAGGGGCGGATCAGGCCGGTGGATCCGGCGGCGGATCCGGATCCGGCGGTGGATTCGGCGGCGGATCCGGATCCGGCGGTGGATCCGGTGGGGGATTCCACGACTCGGCTCGTTTCGTGCGGAGTTCCTGCCGGTCAGGACGTACGGATCTCGGATCCGGCCACGGGCGCCTCGCTCACGGACGGGGCGATCGGTGAGATCTGGCTGCGCGGTCCCAACATCGGGCTGTGCTACTGGAAGCGCGCGGGGCTCTCGGACGAGGTCTTCGGGGTGTCCGCGCCGGGTGAAGCGGCCGGTGAGGGCGGCTGGCTGCGCACCGGAGACCTCGGGGCGCTGCACGGCGGCAGGCTCTTCGTCACCGGACGCCTGAAGGATCTGATCATCGTCGACGGCCGCAACCACTACCCCCAGGACATCGAGGAGACCGTGCAGTCGGCGGTCGATCTCGTACGCCGCGACCGGCTCGCCGCGTTCGGCGTGCCGTCCGGGTCCGTCGGTCAGGGCGAAGAGGCCGTCGTCGCCGAGGAGTTGGTCGTGGTGGCCGAGCACCGGCGCGGCGCGGAACCGACGCCCGACGAGGTGGCTGCCGCGGTCCGCACGGCGAGCGCGGCCGTGTCGGCCCGGCACGGCCTGCGGCTGGCCGCGCTCGTGCTGATCACCCCGGGGGAGCTGCCGCGCACCAGCAGCGGGAAGGTCGCGAGGGCGGCGGGACGGGCGCGGTATCTGGACGGTGGCTTCGAGGGCGGTGCTCGGTGAGGCGCGAGATCCGATGCGTGATCGTCGAGTGCCTCGGTGCCTGGTACGGCATCGACCCCGCCGACGTCACCGATGACCGGCCGCTGGCCGAGCTCGGCCTCACCTCGCGCGACGCCGTGACCCTGGTGGCCAGGCTCGGCCAGGTGACGGGCGTGCGGCTGCCCCCGACTCTCCTGTGGGAGGCGCCGACGGTGGCCGCGCTTGCGGAGCGGATGGCTCGCGGTGAGGAGGTTCCGGGCGAGAAGGTCAGGCCCAACAGTGCGTCGGTGTCGGGTGGTTCAGCGGTGGCCGTCGTCGGCGTCGGCTGTCGTCTGCCCGGTGGCATCACCTCGCCCACCGCGTTCTGGGACGCGCTCTGCCAGGGGCGCGACGCCGTGGGGACGGTTCCGGAGGGACGGTGGGAGGCGTTCGTGGGGGACGGCTCACGGCTGCCGCGGGACATCAGCAGGCACGGTGCGTTCCTCGGCGGCGGTGACGCGCGCGCCGGTACCGGCGCATCATTCGACCAAGTCGCCTTGTTCGACGCCGAGTTCTTCGGCATCGGCACCCACGAAGCCCGGGCCATGGACCCCCAGCAGCGCATCCTCCTCGAAGTGGTCCGCGAGGCACTCGACCACGCCGCGCTGCCCGCGCCCTCGCTGGCCGGGAGCCGCACCGGCGTCTTCGTCGGCATCAGCGGCACCGAGTACGCCCACCTCGCCGCCGCCGACCCGGCGTCCGTGGACGGCGCGACGCCGCAGGGACTCGCGTCGAGCATCGCCGCGAACCGGCTCTCGTACCTGCTCGACCTGCGCGGTCCGAGCCTCGCCGTCGACACGGCCTGCTCCTCCTCGCTCGTCGCCGTGCACCACGCGGTGCGCAGCCTGGCCGAGGGGGAGAGCGACACGGCCCTCGCCGCGGGCGTGAACCTGCTGCTCTCGCCGCTGGTCACGCTCGGTTTCCAGCGCGCGGGGGCGCTCGCCGCGGACGGCCGCTGCAAGGCCTTCGACGCGTCGGCGGACGGCATGGTGCGCGGCGAGGGATGCGGCGTCGTCGTACTCAGGCGCCTGGCGGACGCCGAGCGCGACGGCGACCGGATCCTGGCCGTCGTCCGCGCCACGGCCGTCAACTCCGACGGCCGCTCCAACGGGCTGACCGCGCCGAACGCCCAGGCCCAGCGGGCCCTCCTGGAGCAGGCGCATGCCGCGGGGGCCACGGCGGTGGACTACGTCGAGGCGCACGGCACCGGCACCCCTCTCGGCGACCCCGTCGAGGCCGGAGCGCTCGGCGCCGCGCTCGGCACCGGGCGCGGGCGCGCGCCCGAACAGCCCCTCCTGATCGGCTCCGTGAAGACCAACCTCGGTCATCTGGAGGCGGCGGCCGGGATCGCCGGGCTCATCAAGACCGTCCTGGCCCTGCACCACGACGAGATCCCGCCGCAGTTGCACTTCACCGCGCCCGGACCGCACGCCGACCTCGACGCGCTCGGCCTCCGCGTCGTCGCGGGCGCCGCCGAGCCCTGGCCGCGCTACTCGGGCACGGCGACGGCGGGTGTCTCGGCGTTCGGCTTCGGCGGCACCAACGCGCACGTCGTCCTCACCGAACACCGGGCGCAGACAAGGAAGCCGGCGCAGGTGAGGCGGGCGGCAGACGAGTCGGCAAGAGAGGCGGCACAGGAGTCGGCGCCGGTGAGGCGGGCGACACAGAAGCCGGGGCGGAGCGAACGCCCCGCCGTCGTCCTCCTCGACGGACCCACCGAGGACCGCGTCCGCGCCTACGCGGGTGAACTCGCCGACTGGCTGCGCTCGCCCGCCGCGCGGGCCGTCCGCGCCGCCGACCTGGCCCGCACCCTCGCGGGCCGGACAGGGCGCGGCCGCCACCGCGCCGCCGTCGTCGCGCACGGCCGGAAGGACGTCACCGCCGCGCTGGCCCGGTTCGCGGCGGGCGAGCCCGACCCCCGCCTCGTCACGGGGGCGCGGGCGCAGGACGGGGACCCCGGGCCGGTATGGGTGTTCTCCGGGTACGGATCGCAGTGGCCCGGCATGGGGCACCAACTGCTTGCCGCCGAGCCGGTGTTCGCCGCCGCGGTCGACCGCCTCGAACCCGTTCTGCGGGAGCGGGCCGGGATCTCGCTGCGCGCCTGCACCGCGCCGGACGCCGACCTGTCCTCACCGGCCGTCGTCATGCCCGCGCTGTTCGGCCTTCAGGTCGCCCTCGCCGAGCTGTGGCGGTCCTACGGCTTCGAGCCCGCCGCCGTCATCGGGCACTCCCTGGGCGAGGTCGCCGCGGCCGTGGTCTGCGACGCCCTCGACCCGGCGACGGGCGCCCGTGTCGTCGCGACCCGTTCACGGCTCCTGGCCCGCCTCGACGGGGGAGCCATGGCCGTCGTGGACCGCCCCGCCGAGGCCGTCGCCGCGCTCGCGGACCGCTTTCCCACGCTCAGCGTCGCCGTGCACGCCTCACCCGTCCAGTGCGTGGTCTCCGGCTCGGCCCGGGACGTCGAGGGCCTGATCGCCCACGTCGTCCAGGACGGCGGCTTCGCCCGTGCCCTGCCGGTCGCCGGAGCGGGCCACTCGCCCGAAGTCGAGCCGCTGCTCGACGAGTTCGCCTGGGAGCTCGGCACCCTGCGGCACGCGCCACCCCGCGTCCCGCGCTACTCCACCGTCCTGGACGACCCCCGAGACCCCGCCCCCTACGACGCCCCCTACTGGCTGGCCAACCTGCGCCGCCCCGTCCGCTTCGGCCAGGCCGTGCGCGCCGCCGCCGACGACGGCCACCGCGTCTTCGTCGAGGTCGCCCCGCACCCCACCCAGGCGCACCCCCTGGCCGACACCCTCCGGGACGCGGGCGCCGCCGACCCGGTCGTGCTGCCCACCCTGCGCCGTGCCACCGACGACGCCCTGACCTTCCGCGGCTCCCTCGCCGAGCTGCTGGTGCGCGGCGTCGCGGCGCCCGCGCCCCGGGAGAGCCTGCACCCGGACGCCCGCATCGTCGACGTGCCCTCGCCGCGCTGGCGGCACCGCCGCTACTGGCCGGGCGCCGCCGACGTGGTGACGGACGAAGCCCCGCCGTCCGCCGCCCCGCCGCGCGACATGACCACCCTGGACCGGCTGCGCCACCACGTCGCCGCCGTCATGGGCTTCGGCCCCGACCGCATCGACCCCGACGCGCCGCTCACCGACCTCGGCCTCGACTCGCTCTCCGCGAACCGCGTACGGGCCGCCGTGGCAAGGGAGTTCGGCAGCGCGCCGGAGCCGGGCGCGCTGCTGCGGCAGGGCACGCTGCGCGGGGTCGCGGCGCTGCTGCCGGAACACCGCGCGGACGTCGCGGGGCACAGGGGCACGGCGGGTGTGACCGGCGCGGAGCCTCCGATGGCCGAGGCGGACGCCGCGGCGCCTGCTGTGCGGGATCGCCTCCGCACCTTCCCCTGGACCGGCCCGGGTCTGCCCCTCTTCCTCGCGCACGCGGCCGGCGGCTCGTCGGACGTGTACCGGCGGCTCGCCCGGAGCCTGGACGGAGTGCGCCCCGTCCTCGGCTTCGACCGCATGGCGGACCCCGCCGAAGCGGCAGGCCGCGCGGCGGAGTTCGCCCGACGCGTCCGCGAGGTCAGCCCTCAGGGGCCCTGGCTGGTCGGCGGCTGGTCCTACGGCGGCGTGCTCGCCCAGGAAGCCGCCCGCCTGCTCACCCCGCACGGCACCGTCGCCGCGCTCGTCCTGCTCGACTCCGTCCTGCCGCACCCCGCGCCGCCCGACCGCACCCCCGCCGACGAGGCGCGCCGCCGTTTCACCGACTTCGCCGCGTACGTGGAGCGCACGTACGGAAGTCGTCTACCGCTGCCCCACGAGGAGTTGGCGTCGCTCGACGACGCCGGGCAGATCGACCTGGTGATCAAGCTCCTGGAGCAGGCAGTCGACCTGCCCGCCGCCGTCCTGGAGCACCAGCGCGCCTCCTACCTGGACCTGCGCGACGGCGAACGCCACACGCCGGGGCCCTACGCCGGACGCACCCTGCTCTACCGCGCGAGCGAACCCGCCCCGCACACCGTCCGCGACGCCCGCCACGAACGCGACGACGCGGCCCTCGGCTGGGACGCCCACTGCTCCGACCTCACCGTCCACCCCCTGCCGGGACACCACCTGTCGCTGCTGGATCCGCCCGACGTCGACACCCTCGCGGCGCTCCTCACCCGCGACCTGCGCCCGCTCTGACCACCGGCCCACCCCGTCCGCGTACGAGAAGAGGACCGCCCATGCCCGGACACCGCGCCCGCAGCCCCCGCACCCGCCTGGTCGCCCTGGCCGCCGCCGCGCTCCTGGCCGCCGGTGGCGCCGTCGGTGCCCCCGCGGCATTGGGAGCGGCCGCCCAAGCGTCCGGGGACGGCGACGGCGCGCGTGTCGTCGCCGAGGAACGCGCGGGGGAGCGGACCTTGGACCTGACCGTCGACTCGCCCGCCGTCGGCAAGGAGGTTCCGGTGCGCGTGATCCTGCCCGCCGGCTTCGAGGCGAGGCCCGAACACCGCTGGCCCGTCCTGTACTTGCTGCAGGGCGCGCACGACGACCACACCTCCTGGACGCGCGAGACGGACGTCGAGGAGTTCCTCGCCGACAAAGACGTCCTCACCGTCATGCCGTCGTCCGGGCCCACCGGCATCCCCACCGACTGGTGGGGCCACGGCAGCCCCGACGCTCCCGACTACGAGACCTTTCAGGTCGACGAGCTGATGCGCGTCCTGCGCGAGGGCTACCGGGCGAGTGGCACCCGCGCCGTCGCCGGAGTCTCCACCGGCGGCTACGGCGCCATGGCGTTCGCCGCCCGGCGTCCCGGTTCCTTCGGTGCGGCGGCCTCGTACAGCGGAGTCCTCGACACGACCGCGTTCGGCATGCCCACCGTCATGAACGCCATCGTCGCCCGCGAACTCCAACTGCCCTCCGGCCTGTGGGGCAGCCCGATCCTGCACCGCGACAACTGGACCCGCCACAACCCGTACGCGCAGGCCCGCCACCTCGCCGGGACCCGGCTGTACGTCGCGCAGGGGAGCGGCATCCCCAGCAGTGACTTCGGCAACCTCGAAGGCACGGTCCTGGAGGGAACGTTGTGGGGACAGGCGCGCGGCTTCGCCCGGCAGCTCGAACGGCTCGGCATCCCCGCGAAGACCCACTTCTACCAAGGCGGCTCGCACGCCTGGCCGTCCTGGCAGCGGGAGTTCAAGGCCTCCTGGCCGACGCTCGCGGCGGGGCTCGGCCTTGCGGGGGCCTGAACCATCGCACCCATCATGCGGGGGCCTGAACCACCGCACCCATCCGACGCACATCAGGGCTCGATGCACACCCGAAGGAGGACCGTCATGGACGCGCTCGCCGAGGCCGTCGTCGCGGGAGCCGACGCGGACGACCTGGAGCGGCTCGCGGTGCCGGCGGAGTTCACCGCCGCGCACCTGCGGGCCGAGGACGCAGGGAGCTTCACCGGGGTCACCGACAAGGACGTCCGCAAGACCCTGTACGTGGGGCAGGTGCCGATGCCCGAGATCGCGCCCGACGAGGTGCTCGTGGCGGTCATGGCGAGCGGCATCAACTACAACACCGTGTGGTCGGCGATGTTCGAGCCGCTGTCCACCTTCGCCTTCCTGCGGCAGTTCGGCGCGAAGGGCGGCTGGGCGGCGCGGCACGACCGGCCCTTCCACGTGGTCGGCTCGGACGCGGCCGGAGTGGTCGTCCGCACCGGCGCGGGGGTGCGCCGCTGGCGGGTCGGCGACGAGGTCGTCGTCACCCCCGCCTACGTCGACGACGAGGAGCCCGCCACCCACGCCGACGGCATGCTGGGCGACGCCCAGCTGGCCTGGGGCTTCGAGACCAACTTCGGTGGCCTCGCGCACTACTGCGTGGCGCGGGCCAGTCAACTCCTGCCGAAGTCGCCCCACTTGACATGGGAGGAGGCCGCCAGCAGTCCGCTGTGCGCGGGCACCGCCTACCGCATGCTGGTGAGCGACCGGGGCGCCCGCATGACGCAGGGCGACGTCGTGCTGATCTGGGGCGCGGCAGGCGGGCTCGGCGCGTACGCGGCCCAGCTCGTGCGCAACGGCGGAGGGATCGCCGTCGGCGTCGTGAGCAGCCCGGAGAAGGCGGAACGGGCCAGGCGGTTCGGCTGTCACGCCGTCGTCGACCGCGAGGAGATCGGCCTGACCGGCGGCGCCCCCGCGGACCCGACGACGGTCGGCAAACGGCTCGGCAGGCGCGTCAGGGAGCTGGTGGGGGAGGACCCGCACATCGTGTTCGAGCACGTGGGGCGGGCGACGTTCGGGGTCTCCGTGTTCGTGGTGCGGCGCGGCGGCACCGTCGTCACCTGCGGCTCCAGCTCGGGCTACCGCCACGAGTTCGACAACCGCCACCTGTGGATGCGGCTCAAGCGCGTCATCGGCAGCCACGGCGCCAACCTCAGCGAACAGGCCGCGGTGGCCCGCCTGTTGGACCTCGGTCACATCGAGCCCGCGCTGTCGGTGACGTACGCCCTGGACGACGTGGCCGAGGCGGCCCGGCTCGTGCAGACCAACCGCCACACCGGCAAGGTCGGCGTCCTCGCGCTCGCGCCCCGCGCCGGGCTCGGCGTCCGCCGTCAAAGGCCCGTGCGAGGATCAAGCGCATGGAATTCGAACTCCGCGGTGGTCCCGACCGGCTGACCGAGGTGCCGCTGACGTGACCCTCGCACGCTCCTCGCTCCTGATGGCCTTCGGCACGGTGGTCTCCCGGGCCACCGGGCTGATCCGGCAGGTCCTCCAGGCCGCGGCCCTGGGCACCGGCCTCCTCGCCAGCACGTACAACACCGCCAACACCGTCCCCACCAGTCTCTACACCCTCCTGATAGGCGGCGCGCTGAACGCCGTCCTGGTGCCCCAGCTGGTGCGCGCCCGCGCGAGCGACCCCGACGGCGGCAAGGCCTTCGAGCAGCGCTTGATCACCCTCGTTGTCTGTGTCCTCGGCGTCGGCACGGCGCTCGCTGTGTGGGCCGCCCCGCAGATCGTCGGCCTCTACATGCGGGACACCCCCGCCAACCACGAGGCGTTCGAACTCACCGTGGTCTTCGCCCGGTTCCTGCTCCCGCAGATCTTCTTTTACGGTCTCTTCGGCATGCTCGGCCAAGTGCTGAACGCCCGCGAGAAGTTCGGCGCGATGATGTGGACCCCGGTCCTGAACAACGTGGTGCTCGTCGCGATGTTCGGCGCCTATCTGGGCCTGATGACCGTGCCCGACAGCGTCGGCGACATCACCGCCGACCAGGTCGGACTGCTCGGCATCGGCACCACCGTCGGCATCGCCCTGCAGGCCCTGGCGCTCGTGCCGTTCGTACGCGCCGCCGGTGTCCGCTTCAGGCCCCGCTTCGACTGGCGCGGCACGGGCCTCGGCAAGAGCGTCCAGGCCGCCCGCTGGACGCTGCTGCTCGTCCTCGCGAACCAGGTCGCGCTGACCGTCGTGACGAACTACGCCAACATCGCCGACCAGCGCCTGCCGAAGGCCGGGGCCGGATACACCGCGTACTCGTACGCGCAGACCATCTGGCTCCTGCCCCAGTCCATCGTCACCGTCTCCCTGGTGACCGCGCTGCTGCCGCGGATGAGCAAGGCCGCCGCGGAGGGCCGCACCGCCGACCTGCGCGGCGAGCTCTCCCGAGCCCTGCGCGTGACCGGCACGGTGATCGTGCCCGCCGGGTTCTTCTTCCTCGCCTTCGGGCCGCGGACCGCCGAGCTGCTGTTCGCCCACGGCGCCTCGGACGCCGCCGCCACCGAGCCGCTCGGCCACATGCTGCAGGCGTTCGGCCTCGGCCTGATCCCGTTCTCCGCGCAGTACCTCCTCCTGCGCGGCTTCTACGCCTACGAGGACACCCGCACCCCCTTCTGGATGGCGTGCTGGGTGGCGGGCGTGAACATTGCCCTGGCCACGGCCTGCCACCAGCTGCTGCCCGCGCGCTGGGCGGTCACCGGCATGGCCGCGGCCTACACCCTCTCGTACGTCGTCGGTCTGCTGCTCACCGCGCGGCTGCTGCGCCGACGGCTCGGCGGCCTCCTCGACGGACGCCGACTGGTGCGGACGTACGGGAAGTTGACGCTGGCCTCGGCCCTGGCAGGGGCGCTCGGCCTGGCCGCCGCCCGCGCGGGCGGCGAGACGTCGCTCACCGGCACGGCGGCGACGGCGCTGGCCCTCACGGCCGGCGGCGTGACGATGATCGTGGGCTACCTCGCGCTCGCCCGGCTGCTGAGGGTGGGGGAGCTGCGCATGCTGCGCCGGTGAGCGCGGACGAGGTCCGGGTAGCGGCGGCCGCTCGTCTTGACGGTGCGGCGCGGGCGCGGGCCGACAAGTGCTCGCGCACCGGTATGTTGCGGACCGGAGAGGGGCGACATGGCCGAGCGGAGCAGTCGTACGGTGCGCGACCTGCGTGTGGGCAACCGCGCCACGGTGCTGCGACGGCTGTACTTCGGCGGGCCGATGAGCCGTCAGGCCCTCGGCCCCGCGACCGGGCTGAGTTCGGGATCCGTCAGCAACGTCGTCGCCGAACTCACCGCCGACGGGCTCCTGGAGGAGGCGGGCGTCGTCGAGTCCGACGGCGGACGCCCGCGCACGCTGCTGCGGGTCGCGCCGTCGAGCGGCCGCCTGATCGGCGTCGACGTGGGTCAGACGCGGGTGCGCGTGGAGGCCTTCGACCTCGCGCTGACGGAACTCGCCCGCGCGGAGCGCCCGTTGACGTGCTCCGGGTACGACGTGGAGGTGATCGTCCGTCACATACGGGAGGCGGTCGCGGAAGTGACCGCCGAGGCGGGCCTCACCTCCGGGGCCGATCCCGGACCCCTGCTCGGGGTCGGTGTGGGCGTGCCCGGCATCGTCGACCGGGACGACTCGGGCGGCACCGTGGTGCACGGCCAGACGATCGGCTGGGACGCCGTGCCCCTGGAGGCCATGGTGCGCGAGGGGGTGGAACTCCCCGCGGGCACCGCCTGCTTCGTCGACAACGGCGCCCGTGCGCTCGGCCAGGCGGAGATGTGGTTCGGCGGCGGCCGGGGCGCGCGCGACGCGGCGATCGTCCTGATCGGCTCCGGCGTGGGCGCGTGCGTCGTCACCGGCGGCGTCATCCACGGCGGCGCCCGGGGCGGGCCCGCCGAGTGGGGCCACCTGACCGTCAGCGTCCGCGGCCGTCGCTGCCGCTGCGGGGCGCGGGGCTGCCTGGAGGCGTACGCAGGGGCCGAGGCCCTGCTGGAGCGCTGGCGGGAGGCGGGGGGCCGACTGCCGCCGGGGGCCGACGAGGAGAGCGGGGTGAGCGCGCTCCTGGCCGCCGCCCACCCGGCCGACGGCACCGCGCCCGACCCCGTCGCCGCGGCGGTGCTCGACGAGACCGCCGAGTACCTCGGCGCGGGCATCTCCGACCTCGTCAACCTCTTCGGGCCCGAACGTGTCCTGGTCGGCGGCTGGGCCGGCCTGCGGCTCGGCCCGCACCTGCTGCCCGCCGTCCGGGCGTACGCCACCGCGTACGCCCTGCGCCACCCCGCGGCCCGCGTCGCCGTCGACCTCGGCCAACTCGGCCCGGACGCGGTCACGGTGGGCGCGGCGACGCTGCCCCTCGCCGACTTCTTCGCCCGCGGCGGCCGCCGCCGCACGGCAGGGGCGGAGGCGGCGACGGCGCCGGACTGGCAGACGGTGATCGAGGGGCGTACCGAGCGGTGAACGGTGCCGCCGCCGCGATGCCACCGGGGTTCAGGCGGGCGGCCGGCCCGCCTCGATGTCCGCGATCAGCTGATGGATGAGTGCGGCGCCGGGCGGCCCTGCCATGGTGGCGACGGCCGGGACCTCGGCGGTCCCGGCGAGCGCTTTGTGGGCGCGCCGCCAGGCTCGGCTGCGGCGCCCGCGTAAGTGGTCGACGAGGGCCTGCGCGTACTGCGTGATGGAGCGCGTCCACACGTCGTGCCGCGGCTGCGGTCCCGCGGAGGCGCGCCGGACGCTGCGCCACGCGTCGGCCGGTCTCACCCTGGCCTGGGCCACCGCGAGGAGCGCCCAGCTGACGGCCGCGGGCGGGCCGTGCTCCGCGTGCGCGGGAATGGTGTCGGCGGCCTCCCGCAGATGCGCGATGGCCCGCTCCGTCCTGCCGTCCTCCAGGGCGAGCGCGCCCAGCACGTGCGCGGCGCGCCCGATGGTCGCGTCGTCACCGGCGAGCACCGCCACCCGCCAGGCCTGGCCGAGCAGTTCGGCCGCCTCGGTGGCGTTGGCGCACGCGGTCAGCCATCCGGCGAGCCACAGGGCCTGCCCGCAGACCCGGGTGTCGGACCGGCCCAGCGGCAGCAGCCGCGCGAGGACCGCGCGCCCCTCCTCGGCGTGACCGCAGACCGCCCACCAGAACCACAGGTCCACCGCGAGGGCGAGCGCGGAGGAGGCCTGGTCGGCGCCGCTCGGCTGCCGCAGGAGCGCGGCGCGCAGATCTGCCTCCTCGTCGCGTACGAGCGCGGCGGCCCGCTCGTGCCGTCCCGTGCTCCACAAGTGGTGGGCGGTGGAGGCGACATGGCCGTACCAGTACAGATGGCGGCTGACGGCGGCCGCCGTCTCCCCGGCGGACTGCAGCCGTTCGGCGCCGAACCCGCGGACCGCGGCGGTCATGCGGTAGCGCGGCGTGAGGACCCCGCCGGGATCGCGGACCGGCTCCAGGACCGAGGCGAGCACCAGGCGGGCGAGCGAGACCGGCACGTCCCGGGCGTCGAGGCCGCCGCCCGCGCACACGAACACGGCCGCGTCCTCGTCGAAGTCCGCGGCGAACACGCTCAGCCTGGCCCACACGGTCCGCTCGGCGGTCCCGCACAGCGCGTACCCCGCGCCCACGGCGGCCCGCAGCGACCGGTGCCTGCGCAAAGGCGCGTCCGCGACGCCGAGCCACCCCTGCGAGGGCTCCAGCATCCGGGCGAGCTGCGCCAACGGATACTGCGCGGACTGGGCCGCCGCCAGCTCCAGGGCCAGCGGCACGCCTTCGAGCCGTCGGCAGATCTCGTGGGCGAGCCGGAGCTCGCCGGGGTGCGGCGGGGAGGGACAGGCAGCGGGAACCTCGCGGCGGGCGGCCCGAACGCGCTCCAGGAACAGGGCGACGGCGGGGCCTGGAGCCGCGCCTCCGCTCACGCCCGGACCTCCGCCGCCCCCCACCCCCAGCGGCCCGAGCCGCAGGACCGTTTCGTCGCCGAGACCCAGTGGCCGGCGGCCGGTGGCCAGTACCCGTGTCCCCGGGGCCTCTTCGAGGAGTTCGCGGACCAGGCGTACGCAGTCCTCCCGTACCGGATCGACATCGTCCAGGACCAGGAGCATCCGGCGCCCGCGCAGCCGCGCCGCAAGATCCGCGGCCCCGACCGGCGCGGCCGCCCCCTCCGCCTCGTCGTCCATCGCCTCGGCCACCGCCTGGGCGACCGGCCTGCGGCGCGTCTGACCGCCGTCCCACCACCGCACCCGCACCACACCGTCCGGCAGCGAACCGCCCACCGCGGTGGCGGCGTGCTCGGCGAGCAGGCTCTTGCCGACGCCCGCGCCGCCCACCACCGTGACCAGCCTGCCCTGCGCCAGCATCCTGCGCAGCGCCCCCAGCTCGTCGGCCCGTCCGATCAGACCGCCGGAGCGCGGACCGTCCGGCCGGGCAGCGCTCT
Source organism: Streptomyces sp. NPDC025651 (assembly GCF_055558735.1). Taxonomy (NCBI): domain Bacteria; kingdom Bacillati; phylum Actinomycetota; class Actinomycetes; order Kitasatosporales; family Streptomycetaceae; genus Streptomyces; species Streptomyces sp. NPDC025651. The sequence continues at coordinate 330,344 of NZ_JBVHLZ010000006.1, read as the reverse complement.
TCCCGTGACCCCGTTCTCGCACGCCTCTCCACTCCGCTCGCGTCCCTCACCGCCGCGAGCCCGCTGCCCGCCCCGTGCCACCGTCCCCGTGCAGAATCGTCTCTGCACCGTTTCGGCAGATCGTTTAACTCCCCACTGTCATCCCGGGTAGTGAAGGGCCCGACCGAATCATGCGGGGCAGCGACTTCTCGCATTCCTGTACGGGAACGGGACGCGGGGTGCGCCGGTCCACGACACTTCGCACGTCAGTCAGGTGGATCACTCCGTACCGCGTCCTGTCAGTCGTGACCGACGTGACCGAAACACCACCTACCACCGGGCCGGACCCCACGCCCGGCCCCGTCTCCGCCGGGACGGCTGCCAGGACCGCTGCCGGGACCGCTGCCGGACCCCCCGCCGGGACCGACGCCGAGCGACTGCCCGCGAAGGAGACCTGGCGCGCCCTGTACCAGCACTTCCGTCCGCACCGCGCCGCCGTCGCCCTGGGCGCCGTACTGACGCTGATCGGCGCGGCGACGGGGCTTGCCCAGCCGCTGGCGGCCGGGGCGCTCGTGGAACGGCTCGGCGGCGACGACTCGATCGTCGGCGTGCTGCTGCTCCTCACGGCGCTCGTGGTCCTCGGCACCGCGATCGAGGCCTTCGGCGCGTACGTCCTGGAGCGCACCGCCGAGTCCGTGGTGCTCGCGGCCCGGCGCACCCTGATCGGGCGGCTGCTGCGGCTGCGCCTGCCCGAGGTGGAGCGGACCCAGCCGGGCGACCTGATGTCGCGCATCACCTCGGACACGACGCTGCTGCGGGCCGTGACCACCCAGTCCGTGGTGTCCGCGGCCTCGGGCGGTCTCACCTTCATCGCGACGATCATCCTGATGGGGCTGATGGACGCGGTGCTGCTCGGCGTCACGCTCGGGGTGATCGTGCTCATCGGCGGCGCGGTGGCCCTGCTCATGCCGAAGATCGCGCAGGCGACGCAGCGCTCGCAGGAAGCGGTGGGCACGATCTCCACCGCGCTGGAGCGGGCGTTCGGCGCCTTCCGCACGGTCAAGGCCTCCGGCGCCGAACAGCGGGAGGCCGCCGCGGTGGAGGCCGCGGCGCAGGAGGCGTGGCGGCACGGGGTGCGCTCGGCGAAGTGGCAGTCGGTGGCGGGGAGTTCGGTCGGTCTCGCCGTGCAGGTGTCGTTCCTCGCGGTGCTCGGCATCGGCGGCGCGCGGGTCGCGTCCGGCGCGATAACGATCTCGACGCTGGTGACGTACCTGCTCTTCCTCTTCTACTTGATCGACCCGGTGTCGCGGCTGGTCGACGCGGCGACGCAGTACCAGGTGGGCTCGGCGGCGATCGCGCGGATCGTGCAGGCGGAACGACTGGAGACGGAGCAGACGGAGAGGCCCGTGCCGGACGGGGCCGTGGACCCGGCGGCACCGGTGGCGGTGCCCGCTGCGCCCGCCGCCATGTCGGTCACCTTCGACGACGTGACCTTCCGCTACCGCGACGACCAGCCGTACGTCCACCACGGCGTGAGCTTCGAGGTGCCGGGCGCGGGGATGACGGCGTTCGTGGGTCCCTCCGGCGCGGGCAAGACGACCGTGTTCGGCCTGATCGAGCGGTTCTACGAGGCGACGGGCGGCCGGGTCCTGGTCGACGGCAAGGACGTCCAGGAGTGGCCGCTCGCCGAACTGCGGGCCTCCATCGGGTACGTGGAGCAGGACGCGCCCGTCCTCGCGGGCACCCTGCGCGAGAACCTCCTCTTCGCGGCGCCGGACGCCACCGACGCCGAGGTCCACGACGTCCTCGTACGCGCCCGGCTCGACGGCATGGTCGAGCGGCTGCCCGACGGCCTCGACACGGTGGTCGGCCACCGGGGGTCCAAGCTCTCCGGGGGCGAGCGGCAGCGGGTGGCGATCGCCCGCGCGCTGCTCAGGAAACCCCGCCTGCTCCTGCTCGACGAGGCGACGTCGCAGTTGGACGCGGTCAACGAACTGGCCCTGCGGGACGTGGTGGCCGAGGTGTCCCGTGAGGTGACGGTCCTCGTGGTGGCCCACCGACTGTCCACGGTGACGCTGGCGGACCGGATCGTGGTGATGGACGCGGGCAGGGTGCGCGCGGTGGGCACGCACACGGAACTGGTGGAGGAGGACCCGCTGTACGGAGAGCTGGCGGCGACGCAGTTCCTGGCGACGTCGGCGTGAACGAGCGGGGGAGGGGCACGGCTTGCGGCAAGGACCGGTCCCGTGGCAGGTCCGACGACAGAGACAACGACAGAGACAACGACAGCGACAGCAAGGGACGACATGGCCGCCACGGAGCCGAGCGCCGGGGAACCTACGGGCAGAGGGGCCGCCGTTGAGGCGGCGGCAGGGAGGGGCGGGGGAGCCGAGGGCGTGCCCGGTAGCGCCGGCACGGGGGGCGACCTCGCGCCGCGCGGCGCGGGCGAGGGCATGGGCATTGCGCCCGGCAGCGCGGGCACGGGCATGAGCACGGGCACAGGCGTCCTGCCCTGCGGCGCGAGCACGGGTACGGGCACCGGCACTGCGCCCGGCAGCGCGAGCGAGGGAGGCGCCGGCCGTGGGGGTGTGCCCTCCGTCCTCAGCAGTCCCTGGTTCGTGCCCGGCGTCCTGCAGTCCGTGGACTACCGTGACGGCATGACGCATCCGAGCCCGAGCCCCGTCCACGAACGTCATGCCGCCCGAATCGTCGACCAGACCGCGCGGTTGACCGCCACGGTCAAGGGCGCGGACGCCGCCGCGCCCGTGCCGGGATGCCCCGGCTGGACCCTCGCCCACCTGCTGCGCCACGTCGGCGGCACGCACCGCTGGGCCGAGACGATCGTGCGGACCCGGGCCACCGAGCCCGTACCGGACGAGCAGGTCAACGACGTCACGCCGGATGCGGACGACGACATCGACTCGCTGTCCGCCTGGTTGACGGAGGGCGCCGCCCGGTTCGCCGAGACACTGCGGGCGACGGATCCGGACGTCCGGGTGTGGACCGTGGCGCCGGGCGGCAATCCGGCCTTCTGGGCCCGCCGCATGACGTACGAGACCGTCGTCCACCGCTTCGACGCCACCGCCGCGGTCGGCGGAACGTACACCCTCGACGCGGACGTCGCGATCGACGGCCTCGACGAGTGGATCTGGCTCAGCACCCTGCCGCAGGCCTTCCCCTCCGCGGACGAGTACGCCGCGCTGCTCGGCCCCGGCCGCTCGATCCACTTCCACGCCACGGACGCCCCGGAGGGGAAGGGCGAGTGGCTCATCGACCTCTCCGAGAACCCCAGCACCTGGAGCCACGCCCACAAGAAGGCGACGGCGGCGGTCCGCGGACCGCTCGCGGACCTGCTGCTCCTGCTCTACCGGCGCCGCACCCCGACCCCGGCCGACGGCATCGAAGTCCTGGGCGACGAGGCCCTGTTCACCGCCTGGGTCCAGGGCGCGGGCGCCTGGCTGAGGCGGTGAGGGCCGTCCACCGCTCCTGGTAGAACTCGCGGAGCCAGGTCGGGCCCGGTCCTCGGTGGCCGGCTCGGCCATGACGCGCGCCCTCGTAGCCGCAGCCGGTGCGGGACAGGTGCTGGTACAGCGCCTTGTTCCCGTGCCGGCTGTCTCCGTTCGTGCCGACTGCCGCGGTGCGTGCAGGCCGTCCCGTTCCGGACCGGCCGCCCGCGTCAAGGGAGTTGACGGCAGGGGCCTCAAGGCAGCCCCCCTGCGGAGGTGGGGTTCTCCGTACCCCATGTCAGGGGGGCTTCGTCATGGTCGGGTGCCGCTCTCCCATGGGTGAATGATCTTGGGCCGGGCGCACCGCCCGGCCGCCGGTCGGCACCCTCAACACCCCTCACCCACGGGGATGTCGCGTGCCGCCGCACCCCTTCCAGTGATGTGAGGCAACCACCATGACGCAGCTGCGAGACTCCGCACGTGACAGCCGGGCCGCCCGCCCCCGGTCCGCCTCCGCGCGCCGTGGAGTCGCCCTGGGATCGCTGACGGCCGTCGCCGTCGCGGCGACGCTCGCGATGCCGATCTCCACGGCATGGGCCCAGGCCGACCGCGGAGCAGCCGGTCAGAGCCGGGCGGACGTGCAGCGGAGCCTGGACGACATCGTCGAGGACGGAGTGGTCGGCGCCGAGGCCACCTTGGTGAACGGACGCGCCCGCACCTCCCTGCGCAGCGGCACCGCCGAACTCGGCACGGACCGGCCGATGCCGCGCCAGGGCTACTTCCGTATGGGCAGCAACACCAAGACCTTCGTCTCGACCGTCGTGCTGCAGTTGGTCGGCGAAGGCCGCATGCGCCTCGACGACACGGTCGACCGGTGGCTGCCCGGCGTGGTCGAGAACAACGGCAACGACGGAAAGCGCATCACCGTACGGCAGTTGCTGCAGCACACCAGCGGCCTGCCCGACTACGACGAGAGCCTGCCCGTACTGGACGAGGAGGACTTCCAGAAGCACCGCCTCGACCCCTACGAGCCGCGCGAACTGGTCGACCTGGCCCTGCGCAACCGCCCCCTCTTCGAGCCCGGCAAGGGATGGAGCTACTCCAACACCGGCTACATACTCGCCGGGATGATCATCGAGAAGGTGACGGGTCGTCACTGGAGCGACGAGGTCCGTGCCCGGATCATCGAACCCCTCGGCCTCAGGCACACCTTCTCCGCGGGCACCCGCACCGGCCTTCCCCACCCCCACGGAAAGGCTTATCAGCAGTTCAAGCCCGGAGGGCGGCTCGTCGAAAGCACCGAGGTGAGCATGACCTGGGGCGGCGCGGCGGGCGACCTCGTCACCACCCCGAACGACCTCGCGCGGTTCTGGCAGGGACTGCTCGGCGGCAAGCTGCTCAAGCCGAAGCAGCTGGCGCAGATGCAGAAGACGGTGCCGGCCCTCGCAGAAGGCCAGACGGAGACCAAGGAGGAGTACGGGCTCGGCATCTTCCGTACGAAGCTCAGCTGCGGAGGCGGCTACTGGGGCCACGGCGGGACCACGCTGGGTCATCTGAACGCCAACGGCTTCGTCGACAAGGGCAGGAAGGGCGTCATCGTGATGCGCTCGACCAACCTGGCCGCGGAGAACAGGGACGAGCGCACCGAGCAACTCGTCGACGACGTCCTGTGCAAGAAGAAGTGACCGGGCGGGTTCGCCAGGGTCCGTCCGGCGAGCTCAGGGTTGGGTGAGCTCAGGGCGCGGCGCGGGGGCAGGGGCGGGCGAGGCGTTGATCCTGCCCCCGTCCCGGCCCCCTGTCCCTGCTGTACCTGTTCATGCCCCCGCCCCGGCCCTCAGCCCGCCAGGCCGGCGCGGTCACGCCGTCCGCCTGCGCGACCATCTAGCGGGTGCGCCTGCCATTTCGCTCGGGGGGTGCCCCCTGGCGAACACGGTATGCGGGTGCCGTCCCGGACGCGACCGGGACCGTGATCAGCCCACCGCGCCGGGCGCGAAGTAGTCGCGAAGCCGAGCGATCCTCCCGTCCCGGACGCGGAAGATCTGCACCAGGGAGACGACCACGTCCTCGCCCTCTCCGCCCTCCCTGCCGCTGCCGACCTCCGCGTCGAAGACCGTGTCGATCTCGGCGATGAACACGTCGGGGTCGGCGGTGGTGTGCAGCACGTACCCGGACTTCTGGAGGTTGGGCCCGCGGCCGTCGTCCTTCGCCTGCCGCTCGTAGTAAGCGGCCATCGCCGCGCGGATCTCCTCGCGTCCCACCAGTCTCCTCGGGAAGACGGCGCCGTCCGGCACGAGGGGCGCCTCGAAGATCCCGTCCTCGGTGAACTGCTCGGCCAGGGCGTCGGCGTTCCGGGACAGGGAACCTGCGTGGACGTAGCTCTGGAAGATCTCCTGCGGCGTTCTGGACACGGGGGCTCCCTGGACGCGGACGCGGACACGGACGTCCATGTCAGCACAGAGGAGCCGGTGGCAGGGAGGCTTCGGCGGACGGCACCGCGCACGGCCACCGCGCACGGCCACCGCGCGCGGCACCGCGGGTTCGTCGCCTGGTACGGAGCCGCCCGCTGATCTTGGGTGCAGGGCACGAACGCAGGCCCTTCTTTTTCCCATAGCGTCGTCGGCATGTCTCGAGGGAGGAGTCGAAGGTGACCCAGGAACTGCACAGCGGTAAGGAGTCGCTCGCCGCGATGCTCGCGGATCTGGAGGAGCTCGTGGTGTGCGAGTCCTTCTCGGCGGATCTGGAGGCCGTGGCCCGCAGCGCGGACGTCGTGGCCGCGCAGGGGACCCGCCACCTCGGGGCCCCGCCCGAACGCATCGTCGTCGACGGCGTCACGCATCTGCGGTGGACGTTCGGCACGCCCCGGGTGCTCCTCCTCGGACACCACGACACGGTGTGGCCCATGGGATCGCTCGCCACGCACCCGTGGTCGGTGCGGGACGGAGTGGCGCGCGGTCCCGGTGTCTTCGACATGAAGGCAGGGCTGGTGCAGATGTTCCACGCCCTGGCTTCGCTGCCCTCCCTGGAGGGGATCCGCGTACTGGTGACCGGTGACGAGGAGGTCGGCTCGGAGGCGTCGCGGGCCCTCATCGAGGAGTCCGCGCGGCAGTGCGCGGCCACCTTCGTCCTTGAGGCGTCGGCGGACGGCGGCGCCCTGAAGACCGCCCGAAAGGGCACCTCCGCCTACGAGTTGGTGGTGCACGGCAAGGCCGCCCACTCCGGTCTGGAGCCGGAGAGGGGAATCAACTCCGCCGTCGAGGCCGCGCACCTGATCCTCGCCCTGGAGGGCCTCGCGGACGAGGTCGACCCCGGCGCGCGGCACGACTGGCGCACCACCGTGGTCCCCACGGTGGTCGGTGCGGGCTCGGCGACCAACACGGTGCCCGCCAAGGCCAGGGTCAGCGTCGACGTCCGCGTGCCGACCCTCGCGGCGCAGGAGCGCGTGGACGCGGCGATGCGGGCGTTGAAGGTGACGGTGCCCGGAGCGGGACTGGAGGTGCTCGGCGGGCCCAACCGTCCTCCGCTGGAGGAGAGTTCGTCCGCCGAACTCTTCGCGAAGGCCCGTGTCCTCGCCCGGGATCTGGGCCTGGGTGCCCTCTCCTCGGCGGCGGTCGGCGGGGCCTCCGACGGCAACATCACGGCGGGGCTCGGCTGCCCGACCCTGGACGGCCTGGGCGCCGTCGGCGGCGGCGCCCACGCGGACCACGAGCATGTGATCGTCGCGGAGATGGTCCCCCGCGCACGGCTCCTCGCCGCCCTGGTGGCTCTGGTCGCTCCGGCGCAGGAGGAGGCCCCGTGAACACCCGCCCTGACAACACCCGCCCCGTGAACGCCCGCCCCACCCGTGCCGTCCATGCCGCCCTCGAAGTCCGCGAGGTGCACGAGCTGCGCGAACTGGAGGGCGTCAACGCGCTGTTCGAGCGCATCTGGGGCTCCGCGCCCGGCGCGTCCCCGATGGGCGTCGAGCAGATGCGGGCGCTCTCCCACGCCGGCAACTACGTCGCGGGGGCCTTCGCGGACGGCCGCCTGGTCGGCGCGTCCGTCGCCTTCTTCGCGGCCCCCGTGGGGCAGGCCCTGCACTCCCACGTCACCGGGGCGCTGCCCGGCCACGGCGCGGGCCTGGCCCTCAAGTGGCACCAGCGCGACTGGGCCCTGGCCCGCGGCCTTTCCGCGGTCACCTGGACCTACGACCCGCTGGTGCGGCGCAACGCCCACTTCAACCTGGCCAAGCTCGGCGGGCGCCCGGTGGAGTACCTCACCAGCTTCTACGGGGCGATGGACGACGCGATCAACGGCGGCGACGACAGCGACCGCGCCCTCGTCTCCTGGGAGCTGTCCCATCCGGCCGTGGCGGCCGCCGCGGCCTCGGCCGCGCCGCCCGTGTCCGTACCGGCAGAGGCCGTGACCGCCCTGTCCGCGCGGGACGGTCTCCCGGTCCTCGGTCGTCGTGACGCCCGCACGCTGCTGGTCGAAGTCCCGTCCGACATCGAGGGGTTGCGCCGGACCGACCCGGGCGCGGCCAAGGCGTGGCGCCTCGCCCTGCGCGAGGTCCTCGGCGGACTCCTCGCCGAGGGGGCCCGCGTCACCGGGTTCCACGACCGCGCCCGTTACGTCGTCACACGCGACACCGCCGAATAGCCCTCGCCCCCTCACCCTTTGCCCCCACCCCTCGTCTCCTCCCGTTCCCCAGGAGTCAACCACCGTGAAAATCACCGGAATCGAACTGCGCCGGATCGCGATGCCCCTGCGGGCGCCGTTCAGAACCTCCTTCGGCGTCGAGACCGCCCGCGACGTCCTGCTCGTACGCGTCGTCACCCCCGAGGGCGAGGGGTGGGGCGAGTGCGTGGCCATGTCCGAACCCCGCTACTGCTCCGAGTACGTCGACGGAGCGGCCGACGTGCTGCGCCGCTTCCTCGTCCCCGCCCTGCCCGCCGACGCGGACGCCCACGGCGTCAAGCGCGCCATGAAGCCGTTCAAGGGCCACAAGATGGCCAAGGCCGCGCTGGAGACCGCCGTCCTCGACGCCCAGCTCCGCGCCGCCGGACAGTCCTTCGGCGCGTACCTCGGCGCCGAGCGCGAGCGGGTGGCGTGCGGGGTGTCGGTCGGCATCATGGACTCGATCCCCGAACTCCTCGACGTCGTCGGCGGGTTCATCGACGAGGGCTACGTCCGCATCAAGCTCAAGATCGAGCCGGGCTGGGACGTCGCCCCGGTCCGGGCGGTGCGGGAGCGGTTCGGCGACGACCTGCTCCTCCAGGTCGACGCCAACGCGGCGTACACCCTGGCCGACGCCCGGCAGCTGGCCAAGCTGGACGCCTTCGACCTGCTCCTCGTCGAGCAGCCGCTGGCCGACGACGACCTCGTCCAGCACGCCTCGCTCGCCCGGCAACTGCGCACGCCCGTCTGCCTGGACGAGTCGATCGAGTCCGCCGAGGACGCCGCCGCGGCCATCACGCTGGGCGCCGCGTCGGTCATCAACATCAAGCCGGGCCGGGTGGGCGGCTACCTGGAGGCCAAGGCCATCCACGACCTGTGCGTGGCCCACGGCGTCCCGGTGTGGTGCGGCGGCATGCTGGAGACCGGCCTCGGCCGCGCCGCCAACGTCGCGCTGGCCGCCCTGCCCGGCTTCACCCTGCCCGGCGACACCTCCGGCTCGCGCCGCTACTTCGCCACGGACGTCACCGAGCCGTTCGAGCTCGCCGACGGTCACCTCGACGTGCCCGCCGGGGCGGGCCTCGGTGTCGATCCGCTCGCCGACGTGCTGGAAGAGGTGACCACGGCCAAGGAGTGGATCAAGGTGTAGCGGTGGACCGGGGCGCGGCGTCGCCCATCAGGCTCAGTTGGAGCATGAGCGCGAAGCGGACAGCGGGGTCGCGCAGGTCGATCCGCCCGACCTCGCTCACCCGGCGGAGCCGGTAGCGGAAGGTGTTCGGGTGGACGTACGTGTTCGCCGACGCGGCCACGACGTCGCCGAAGGCGTCCAGCCACGCGCTCAGCGTCTGCACCAACTGTGTCTGGTGCTTGGCGTCGTACTCCACCAACCGCGCGACGGGGGCGAGGAGTTCGTCCCCGCGTACGGCCGCCAGGTCCCGCATCTCCAGCAGCAGCGCGTCGATGTACACGTCGCCGATCGACGCGATCCGTCGGCCGGTGCGGCCGCTCAGCAGGACCCGCAGGGCGCGGTCGGCCCGGGCCCGCGAGCGGCCGAGCTCCGCGGGCTCGGCCGCCACCGAGCCGATGCCGATGACGGCTCGGGCCCGCTGCCCGGCGCGCTCCATGAAGTTGGCCGCGATCTGCACGGCCCGCTCCCGCCCGGCCGCGGGGTCCGCGGGCACGGGCACGAGGGCGTAGGCGACGTCGCCGAGGAGCGCGAGCGCGGAGCGGGGCTGCACCGCGTTGAGGTGGATACCCAACGCGCTGGTAAGCCGCTGCCGTTCGGCCGCCACCTGGGCGTGGTCCCCGTCCCGCGCGGCCAGCCCCATGGCCATCACCACCGTGGACTCGTGCACGAGCCCCAGCCGGTCCAGGGCCTCGGCAGCCCCTGTCCCGCCCTCCAGTACGGTACTCACCAGGTCGGCCCGCAGCCGGTTCTGCGCGTCCGTGCCCGCGCGGTGCCGCAGCAGGTGCAGGGCGACGAGCTTGGCCGCGTCCTGGAACGCCTGCTCGCGGTCGGGCGTCAGCGGCTCCTGCACCGCGGCCCACACCGACCCCAGGAACTCGTCCCCGGCACGCACCGCGACGGCCACCCTCGGCAGGGCCGTCTCGCCCTCCTCGATCGTGGCCGGGGCGATGTACACCGGACGGTCGCTGCGGTACAGCTCGCCGAAGACGCCCCGGCCCTCCAGGACGCGCAGATATCCGTCGGGCACCTGGCGCGCGAGGACCGTGGCGACGCGCGCCTGGTCCGCCTCGTCCTGCCGCCCGGAGAACGCCATGATCCGATGCCGCCGGTCCTCGATCGTGACCGGCGCGTCGAGCAGCGTCGCGACGGCGTTGGCCAGCGCGAACAGATCACCGGACGGGACCCCGCCCAGCGACTCGGGGCCCGCGTCACCGACGTCCCCCTCGGTGAGCAACGTCCGCAGGAGCGCCGTCAGTTGGGACCAGGAAGCGCCCTGCGCCAGGGCGATCAACGCCACGCCGGAAGCGGCCGACGCCTCGGCGAGGGCCTCGTCCGGCGCGACGGGACCCCGCACGACGAGGGCGGCGGCGCCCTGCTCCCGCAGGCCGTGCAGGAGGTCGGTGATCGCCTCCGTGCCGTAGACGGCGACACCGAGCACGACGGCATGCGGCGGGTACGCGAGGTCGTCCCCGGGGTCATGGATGACGACGCCGCCGACGTCGACCGCCGGCTCCGGGGTGCCGTGCACGAGGTCGAGCAGCGTGGGGCCCAGGTCCTGGAGGACGCGGCCGAGACTCGTGCGGGTTTCCCTTGGCATGTCGCTGATCACCGTCTCGGGCTAGGACGCGAGGACCCCGGCGCGCCCCGCCTCCACGGCGGCGAGGAGCGCGCCCCGGAGCCCGGGTGAGTCGGTGATGGTGCCGTGCTCGATGCGGACGGGGACGAAGGCCGCGCCCGCGACGGTCGCGCGGATCGGTTCCAGGAGCTCGGGGAGGCGGCCCAACGGGCCGCCCAGAAGCACCAGTTCGGGATCGACGACGGTGCAGGCGGCGGCCAGGGCCTGGCCGAGGGCGTTGGCCAGGGAGTCGACGGCCGCGCGGGCCGCCGTGTCGCCGGACGCGGCACGGGAGAGGTGCTCGGTGACGGCGCCGACGTCCAGCGCCGGGCTGCCGGGGCGGCCGAAGCCCTGGCGGGCCAGGGAGTTGGAGAGGAAGAGCGGGGGGTTGGTGCCCGCCGTGTTGAGGTACCCGATCTCGCCCGCCAGGCCGTGCGCGCCGCGGATCAGCCGGTCGCCGACGTAGAGGCTGAGGCCGAGTCCCGCGCCGATGTAGGCGTACAGGAAGCTGTGCGCATCGGCCGCCGCCCCCGCACGCCGCTCGGCGAGGGCGGCGAAGTTGACGTCGTTGTCCACCAGGCAGGGAGCCGGGGCGATTTCGGCGAGGACGGCGCGCGGGTCGAGGGTGTTCTCGGGGAACGGCGAGTCCGGCAGTGCGATGACGGTGCGGGTCTGCGGGGCCACCGGGTTCGCCACGGACACGGCGAGGGCGCGTAGGGCGCCGTCGCCTGCGCGGTCCCGGAGCGCCTCCGCGACCGCCGTGCGCAGCGCGTCGGCGAGCGCTTCGGTGCCCTCGGCCGCCGGCGTGGTCAGCCGTGCCGTGCCGCGCGGGGCACCGGCGAGGTCCGCGGAGAGGGTGCGGACGCCGTGCTGATTGACCTCGACGGCCAGGACGTGCCCCGCGTCGGGCGCGAGCGTGTAGTACGTGGCCACCCGGCCGCGGCGCCCCGTCTCGTTGCTGCCGCTCGCGCGCAGGACGCCCGCGGACTCCAGGCGGCGCACCGACTCGGAGATCGTCGGCTTGGAGATGCCGGTGGTCTCCGCGAGGGCGGCACGGGTGACGCGGCCCTGGTCGAAGACCTGATCGAGGACCGTGCGGTCGGTCATCTCGCGGAGCAGCGCGAGGCGCGGCAGCGGCTTGTCGCCGGGGCGGGCGGCGGCTTCGACGGCGTCGGTCAACGGGGTCCCCAGGGGGTTGCGGCGAGGGCTTCGGCAGCGTATCAATGGTTCTAGTAAGGGCTCCTTATTAAAAGTTGGAGGCACGCACATGGCACCCACGACCGAGGCGGGGACGGCGTCCGCGGTGACACCGGGGACGGAGTCCGCGGCCACGCCCAGGACGGAGTCCGCGGCCACGCCCAGGACGGAGTCCGCGGCCACGCCCGGGGCGAGTCGCGGCGTGCCCGCGCCCACCAAGGCGACCTCTCCGGTGCCCGCCGACGTCCCGGCCGCCATCGCCGCCACCAAGCGCGAACTGCGCGCCAGGATCGGCGACCCGGCCGCGGCCCTCGCCGAGGTCGAGGCCGCGATGCGCGCCGAGGTCGCCTCCGTCGTCGCCGACCGAGAGGCGGGCCGTGAGGTCTTCCCGGTGGTGCGCTTCGAGGACGTCGCGGCCGGGACAGTGCCCGCCGAGACCGTCGAGGCCGTGCGCCGACGGGGCTGCGCCGTCGTCAAGGGCACCTTCCCGCGGGCCCGCGCCGAGGCCTGGGACGCCGAACTCGCCGCCTACCTGGACGACAACGGCTTCGCGCGCACTTACCGCGGCCCCGCCGACGACGTCTTCGCGGGACTCTCCTCCGGCACGCCGCAGATCTACCCCGTCTACTGGTCCAGGCCGCAGATGCAGGCCCGCCAGGACGAGAACATGAGCGCGGTGCGCTCCTTCCTCAACTCCTTCTGGAAGCACGAGTCCGAGGGGCGGATCTGGTTCGACCCCGACCGTGACACCGGCTACCCCGACCGCATCCGGCGCCGCGAGCCCGGATCCGCCTCGCTCGGCCTGTCCGCGCACACCGACTCCGGCTCCGTCGAGCGCTGGCTGCTCCCCGCCTACCAGCGGGTCTTCCGGCACGTCTTCGACGGCGACTGGAGTGCGTACGACCCCTGGGACGGCGCCCACCGCACGGACGTCGACGAGTTCCCCTCGACGGTCATGTGCTCGGCCTTCCGTACGTTCCAGGGCTGGACCGCGCTGTCCGAGATGCGGCCCACCGACGGCGTCCTGCACGTCGTGCCCATCCCCTCGGCGATGGCGTACATGCTGCTGCGCGCCCTGCAGGACGACGTCGCCGACGACGATCTGTGCGGCGCGGTCAACGGCCAGGCGCTGCCGGTCACCGAGGAGTACCACTCGGTCCTGCTGCCCGCGCTGACCGCGATCCCCGCGGTGGAGCCCGGCGACACCGTGTGGTGGCACGGCGACCTCATCCACTCCGTGGCCGACGGCAGCAATCCGGAGCGCTGGGGCAACGTCATGTACATCCCGGTGAGCCCGCACTGCGAGAAGAACGCCGCGTACGCCCGCGAGTGCGGCGAGCGCTTCCTGGCGGGCGCGAGCCCGAGCGACTTCGCCCGCGAGGACTACGAGGCGTCGTGGGCCGGGCGTGCGCGGCTGGAGGACCTCGACGCGAGGGGGCGGGCGCAACTCGGGCTCTGAGTACCGGCAACTCCGGCTCCGGGCACGAGTAACTCGGGAGGTCCGTAATCCCGTTGCCGGGGCGGGGGTTCCGGCGCGATGATCGCCGAATGGTTTCGACCTCCGCCGCTGGCGACCCCAGCGCACCCGGCAGCCGTGCGGACGCCGAGAGCCGGAGCGGCCCCGACGGCCGTGCCGGGATCGACGCCGCTCTGGTCAGGCGCCTGCTCGCCGCGCAGTTCCCGCACTGGAGCGAGCTGTCCGTGACGCCGGTGGAGGTCGACGGCTGGGACAACCGGACCTACCGCCTGGGCGACGACAAGACGGTCCGGCTCCCCACCGCCGCCGGGTACGTCCCTGCCGTGGCCAAGGAGAACGACTGGCTGCCGCGCCTCGCGCCCTCGCTGCCCGTCGCGGTCCCGCCGGTCCTCGCGAAGGGCGAGCCGGGGGAGGGGTACCCCTATCCGTGGTCCGTGCGCGGCTGGCTGGCGGGAGAGACGGCCTTGCGGGGGCACATCGACGACATGGCGCAGTTCGCGGTGTCGGTGGCCGGGTTCCTCCACGCGCTGCAGCGCTGCGACACGGAGGGCGGCCCGCTCGCCGGCGAGCACAGCTGGTACCGGGGAACGTCTCCGGCGTACTACGACGACGAGACCCGTCGCTGTCTGGCCGCACTCGACGGGCGCGTCGACACCGGGCGGGCGGCGGCCGTGTGGGACGCCGCGCTGGCCGCCGCATGGGACGGCACTCCGGTGTGGTTCCACGGCGACATCGCGCCCGGCAACCTGCTGGTCGAGGGCGGCAAGCTCACGGCGGTCATCGACTTCGGCACCTCGGGCGTCGGCGACCCGGCCTGCGATCTGGTGGCCACGTGGGGGATGTTCGACGGCGAGAGCCGCGAGGCGTTCCGCCGGGCGGTCGACCAGGACGCGGGCACCTGGGCGCGCGCCCGGGGCTGGGCCCTGTGGAAGGCGCTGCTCGTCCTGTCCGAGCACATCGACACGGACGAGGAGAGGGCGGAGGCCAACCGCCGCGTCGTCGACGCCGTCCTGGCGGACCACGACCGCTTCAACTGAGCCCCGGCCGGTCGTCCCCGGTGAGCCTCGCCGCCAAGTGCCCCTGCCCCAGGGACACGTCCACGTCGGTGCCGCGTGCGGCCGCGTCGGCGAAGGCGGCGGGATCCGAGTCGTGCAGAGGAACACGAAGTGCAGGGTGAAGGGGGTCGTCCAGCGCCTGGGGGTCGGCGGCCGGAGTGCGACGGAAGCGGAACGCGCCTGGACGGGGAGCTCCTCGCTCAGGCGGGCAACTCCTCGCTCAGGCGCGCCAGTTCACCCCGCGAGGCCACGCCCGGCTTCGGATAGGCGTTGTAGAGGTGGTAGCCCACCGTGCGCGGGCTCAGGAACAGCTGGGCGCCGATGTCGCGGTTGGTCAGGCCCGTCGACGCCATCGGATCGGGCAGGCCCGCGATGCGGTCGGCGAACGTCTGCTGCACGCGCGCGTGCCCGCTGATCGGCGCCGCGTCGTGGGCCAGTCCCTCCCGCTGCGCCACGGGCAGTTCACGCAGTTCCAGAGGGTTGCCCGCCGCCTCGTCGAGGATCTGCACGCGCGCGTGCTGCGGCAGATCGGCGGCGTGCTCGGCGAGCAACTCCCGCGCCGCCGCCTCGGACAGCGCGGCGACGCGCAACTCGTCCAGGCCCGGCGCGGGGAACTGCGGCGCGTAGGTGTCACGGGCGGCGAACAGCATCACGACACCCTCGGCGTCGAGCCGCCGCGCGGCAAAGAGCAGCGCCTCGGCGGACGCCTTGTCGAGCCAGTGCGCGTCGTCGATGACGCACAACAGCGGCTGCTCCTCGGCGAGATCGGCGAGGAGCGTGAGCAGGCCGAGCCCGATCAGGAACCGGTCACTGCCGTGGGGTTCACCGGTGGTGCTGGGGGTGCTGGGGGAGCGCACCAGGCTTGTGGAGTCAGCCGGGCCGGGGGAGACCGTCGAGCCTGCCGAGCCGGTCGAGTTCGTTGAGCCCGTGGAACTCTTGGCGACCGCCGAGCTCATGGAACCGGTCGAGCTCGCCGAACCGCTCGAACCGGTCCAGCTGCTGGCGCCCGCCGAGTCGACGGAGCCCGCGTCGCCGTTCGGGACCGCCGAGCTGATTGAGCCCGTGGAGTCAGTCCGAACCGCCGAGCTGATTGAGCCTACGGAGTCAGCCCGAACCGCCGTACCCACCCCGTCCGTCAGCCCCAGCGCACCCCCGAGCGCCCGTGCCTGTCGCGCCGGCAGGTCGACGATGCGGTTCGATGCTCGGCCGAGCAGCAGGTGCAGGCCGGCGAAGGGGAGTTCGCTCTCCGATTCGGTGCCGGTGGCCCGCAGTACCCGTAGGCCCTTGGCGCGCGCCCGTTCGACCGCGTGCGCGAGGAGCTCGGACTTGCCGATGCCCGCCTCGCCGCGCACGACGAGCGCCGCGCTGCGGCCCTCCCCGGCCCCCGCGAACACCCGGTCGATGACGCCGAGTTCGTCTTCCCTCCCGTACAACCCCATGGTCATGACCCTACGTGCAGCCGAACACCTGCTCGCGCACGAGCCCATGTACGAACCCGGGCACGAGCCCAGGCACCCCCTCGACGTGATCTGCGGCGCCGCCCAAGAGCCGGTCAGTCCACCCTGAGGACCACTTTGCCGCGGCCGTGGCGGGTGGCCACCAGGCGGTGCGCGTCGGCCGCGCGCTCCAGCGGGAACGTCGCGCGCAGATGCACGTCCAGCGCCCCCTTCTCATACAGCGCGGTGAGTTCGGCGAGGCGGGCCGCGGACCGGGTGCCGCCCCAGTCGGGCAGGCCGAGCCGGGCCGCCTCCTCTGTGGCGACCATCGTGACGACACGGCTGCGGTCCCCGGTCACGGCCACGGCGGCGCGCAGCCCCTCCGGGCCCGCCGCGTCGAGCGCCGCGTCGACGCCGTCCGGCGCGACGGCCCGGATCCGGTCGACGAGCCCCTCGCCGTACGTCACGGGGATCGCCCCGAGCGCCCGCAGGTGGTCGTGGTTCGCCTCGCTCGCCGTGCCGATGACGGTCGTGGCACCCCAGGCCCGCGCCAGCTGTACGGAGAGTGTGCCGAGCGCACCGGCCGCGGCGCCGATCAGGACGGTGTCCCCGGGCCCCACGCGCAGCTGGGAGAGCGCCAGATGGGCGCCCTGGCCGTTGCCCGAGAACCCGCCCGCGACCGTCCACGGCATCGCGGTGGGCTTGTGCACCAGCTGCTCGGCGGGGGCCGCGACGTACTGCGCGTACCCGCCGAGCAGCGAGTACCCGAGCACCTCGTCGCCCGGCGCGAAGTCGGCGACCCGCACGCCGATCCGCTCCACGACACCCGCGAACTCGTTGCCGGGCACGACGGGGAACCCCGGCTCGGCCCCCGGCGGCACCCAGCCCTCCCGCACCCCCAGGTCGAAGGGCTGCACCCCGGCGGCCCTGACCCGCACCAGCACCTCGCCCGGCCCCGGCTCGGGGACGTCGAGCTCCGTCGGCCGCAGCACCTCGGGCGGACCGTAGGCGGACAGCGCGGCGGCGATCATCTTCATGACGACTCCTTCGTACGTTGCGACGGGTGACGCCAGGCGGGGCCACGGGGTTGAGGGTCCGGCCCCCGCCGACCCCCGCCGACCGTCGCGGGATCAGGGGATCAGGACGACCTTGCCGACCGTCCCGCGGCTCTGCAGGGCCCGGTGCGCCGCGGCCGCGTCCCGCAGCGGGAAGCGTGTCACCGCGGGCACCAGACGCCCCGCCGCCGCCTCCGCGATGGCCCGGTCCTGCGCGCCCCGCAGCCCGCCGGGCACCCGGAGCAGGCGCGGCCCGAGCGCGACGGTCACCTGGAGCATCCGGTCGTACAGGTCCTGCGCGGTCAGCTCCGTGATCGTGCCCGCGGACCAGCCGAAGAGCAGCAACCGCCCGCCGGACCCGATCAGTTCGAGCGCCGCGCGCCCCGGCGCGCCGCCCACGCCGTCGAGCGCCACCGTGACCTCGCGACCGTGCAGGGCGTCCCGCACGAGCTCGGGCCACTTGGGATCGTCGTAGTCGACCGCGACGTCCGCGCCCAGGGCCCGCACCCGCTCGACCTTCTCCGTGCCGCCCGCGGCACCCACCACCGTCGCCCCGGCGTTCTTGGCGGCCTGCACGAGGAGCGTGCCGACGCCACCCGCGGCGGCCGTCATGGTGGTCAACTCCTGTGAGAGGAAGGGGATCGCGGCGGTGGGCGGACTCAGGCCGCGTAGGGGCGGACGGCCTTGCCGTCGCGCAGCGTGTGGCCCCACCAGGCGAGCTGGTCGAGCATCGTCTTGGCGGCCGCCGTGGGGCCGGACGGGTCGGACAGGGCGCCGGACGCGTCGAAGCGGTCCCACGCGTCGTGGAAGCTGACCGTGTCGCGCACCGTCACCGCGTGCAGCTCGGCGAAGACCTGCCGCAACTGCTCGACGGCGCGCAGGCCGCCCGCCATCCCGCCGTAGCTGACGAAGCCCACCGGCTTGGCGCGCCACTCGGCGTAGTGCCAGTCGATCGCGGTCTTCAGGCTGGCGGGAAAGCTGTGGTTGTACTCGGGCGTGATGACGACGAACGCCTCGGCGGCGTCGATGCGCGGGGTGATCCGGGCGACTTCCGGGCCGGGTTGCCCGGTCAGGCCGTCCGGCAGACGCGCGTCGGCCAGGTCGATCACGTCGACGTCCAGGTCGGCGCGCTGCGTGGCCTGCGCGGTGAACCAGTCGGCGACGGTCGGCGCGAAGCGGCCCTCCCGGGTGCTCGCCACGATGACGGCCACCTTCAGGGGCTCGTCCGCACGGCTCCCGGCGACCCGCTCGCCGACGGTCGTGTCCTTGGCGTTGCTCATGTCTGCCTCCTCGGCTCGGTGTTGGCTTCCGATACCGACGAAGCTACGAACGCCTGCCCCGTCTCCGCCTCTGTCGCGCGACCGGGTTCGGTACCTGCGCAGGGACTAGGCCGACCGGTGGAGGACACCCCAGTCGTCCGACAGAGGCGGTGACGGGTGCCCCCTCCGTACCGTCGCCCTCATGACGAACACAGCCGCAACCAAGCGTCCCGAGCAGGCAATCGACACCCCGCGTTGGGGCCCCGTCGTCGTGATGGCGCTCGCCATGCTGATGGTCACCCTGGAGATGAGCCTGTCCGCGGTCACGTTGCCGTCCATCGGGCAGGAGCTGGACGTGGGGAGCGGCGCGGCGAAGTGGGTGATCCTCGCCTACGCCCTGCCCACCGCCGCGCTCGCGATCCCCGCGGGGCGTTGGGTGGACCGCGCCGACATCCGGCTCGTCTTCCTGGGCGCGGTCACCGCCGTCGGTCTGACCAGCGTCCTCGCGGCCCTCGCGCCCACCTTCTGGGTCCTGTTGGTGGCGAGGGTCCTGCAGGGCGCGACGGGCGCGATGGTCGTCGCCGTCTACATCCCGGTGGTCGCGTCGAGCGTCCCCACGCGGCTGCGCGGCCGGGCCCTCGGGTACGTCGCCACGATCATGCCGCTCGGCTCGATGGCCGGATCCTCGCTCGGCGGCTTCGTCGCCGACGCGTACGGCTGGCGGCCGGTGTTCCTCGTCAAGATCCCGGTGCTGCTCGTGGTGGTGTGGCTCGGCGCGCGGATGCTGCCGCGCGGCCGTGGCGGGCTGCCGCTGCCCGACCGCACCCTGCTGGCCGATGTGCTGGTGCTCGGCGGCGCGGTCACCGCGCTGCTGCTCGCCTTCGACCGGGTCGAGAACGGCTCGGCGTACGTGGCCGGAGCCCTCGCCGTCGCCGCGGTCGGGCTCGCGGTGGTGTGGACGCGGCTGCGCTCCTCGAAGCCGATCGTCGCGCTCGTCCGGCGGCCCGCGTTCGGACTGCCGCTGCTCTCCCTGCAGTTGACGGGCACGTTCATCGGGCTCTCGCTCTTCCTGCTGCCGTTCTTCGTCGCGGACGTGCTGCACGCGGGGGCCGAGATGATGGGCCTCGCCATGATGTTCTTCGTGGGCGGCGTCGCCGTCGGCTCGCCGCTCAGCGGACGATTGACGGACCGTCACCCGCCGCACCGCATCGCCGCGCTCGGCGGCGCCCTCACCCTGGCCGGGCTGCTCTCCACCCTGACCCTGGACGGGCGGGCGGGCCTCGCGGACCTGGCCTGGCGGCTCGCGCTCATCGGCTTCGGGCAGGGCGTGTTCGGCGCCCCCAACAACACGGCGATGCTGGCCGCCACCCCGGCGGACATGATCGGCACGGGCGGTGGCGTGGGGGCGACGGTGCGCACCCTGGCGTTCACGGTCGGCCCCGCGGTGGCGTCGCTCGCGTACGGCCTCGGCGGGGGAGGGGCCAAGGGCTTCCGCACCGGCGTGGTGGTCCTCGCGGTGCTGCAGGTCGGCGGGCTCCTCGCGATGCTCGGCGGGCGTCTGGTGGCGCGGGGCACGCAGGCGCCGACCGGGGGGAAGCCGCAGGTCCAGGCGGCGGGGCGGCCGACGCGGGTCTGAGGCCGCACAGGGTGTCCGCCCCGGTGTCCCGGGGCGGACACCCTCGTGTAGTCCGGTGCGGACGAGGGCAGGTAGCACCGGGACGGCCACGGCAGGGCAGGCCGCGGCGCGGCGGCGGGAGGAGTCGGAGATCATGGCACAAGACACGGACAGGGACTGGGAGTTCACCGACGACCGGGGGCACCTGGTGAGGGCCGCGCACCGCCCGTCGCGCGTGGTCGCCTACGTGCCGACCGCCGCGGCGCTGCACGACCACGGCATACGCCCCGCCGGTGTCTTCGGCTCCGCGCACGACGACCCGGCCGTGCCCGACCCGGCGAAGTCGGGCGGCCTGCCCCTGGAGGACCTCGCCTACTTCGGCGCCGGATCGGCCCTCGACCTGGACGCCCTCCTCGCCGCGCGGCCCGACCTCGTCGTCGCGCTCACCTACGGCGGCGGGCAGGTCTACGGCATCGATTCGGAGGCCGCCAAGCATCTGGAGCAGCAGCTCCCGCTCGTGGTGCTCGACGTCGGCGGCGGCCGCGACCTCGCGGGGATCAGGGACCGTCTCACCGCTCTCGCGCACAGCCTCGGCGCCACCGCGCGGCTCGCGGCGGACGCCGGACTCGCCGCGGCGGAGCGCCGGTTGGCCGAAGCCGCCACCGGTACCGCACGCTCCCGCGTGCTCGCCCTCTCGCCTGCGGGGCCCGACTCCGTCCACCTGGCCCGGCCGTACGCGTGGCCGGACCTCGCCGCGCTCGCCGGGCTCGGCGTGGGCCTCGTGGACCCCGCGCCGGGGCAGGGCGCCAACTGGTCCACGACGACCTGGGAAGAGGCGGCGGCGCTGGAGCCCGACCTCGTCCTCACGGACGTGCGGTCCAACGCCTCCGCGCTGGGCGACGCCCTGGGGCAGGGCGTCACGACCCTGCCCTGGAACCCCGAGCTGCCGCCCAGCGCACGCCAACACACGCTGTTCTACGCCGTGTTGGCGGAAGCGCTGGAGGAGGCGCAGGGCGGCTGAGCCCGAGTCCTCACCCTCCGGTTCCGGGCCCCTCTGGTTCCGGGCCCCTCCGGTCCCGGGCCCCCGTCCCGGGCCCCTCATCCCAGCTCCCTCCCGCCTCAACTCCCTCCCGCCCCGGCTCCCTCCCGCCCCGGCTCCCTCCCGCCCCGGGTCCCTCCCGCCCCGGGCCCTCCATCCCAGCTCCCTCCCGTCCCGGGCCCCCATCCCAGTTCCCCCCATCCCGGGCCCCCTCACCCGGGGATCACCCGGGAATCACCCGCAGCGCAGCCGGTCCCCGGACACGGGCGCGCCCTCCACGCTGCTCCGGTCGTACGTCACGGCCTGCACCCGCTGCTTCGCGGCGCCCACGCTGACGTGGAAGACCGGGCCGTGTCCGGCGACGGCGCGCAGCTTCGCGCCGGGCAGCGCGGCCGCCAGGGTGTCGACGTACCGGGCCTGGAGCGGGTCGTAGGTGATGACGGTCGGGCCCGCGGTCCGGGCACCGGTCCGCGCGACGGCCGACACGTCGAAGCCGTTGGCACGCAGACCCTCGGCGGTCGCGGTGTCGTCGATCCGCACGCGTACGGTCTCCGGGCGCATGTCCACCGGGACGGCGTCCGCCGCGCGGCGGACGACCAGCGGCCGGTCCTCGCGCACCGCGTCGAACAGTGCCTTGGCGCGCGGCGCGTCCCACAGCAGGGTCGATCCCCAGTCCGGCACCCGGTGGTCGAAGTCGGACATCGGGACGGTCGCGAACTCGGTGTGCGCCAGGTCGAGCCCGTTCAGGGAACGGCCCAGGTCGTAGAGCGTCCGCCAGCTCGTGTGCTCGTCCGTGCGCAGGGTCTTCGCCAGCGCGTAGGCGGTGCGGGCCGTGGCCGCCGGGTTCGAGAAGGCGCCCGCTTCGGAGAGCCGGCCCAGCATGCCGAGGAGGAGGCGCTGCTGGCGGCGGACCCGGCCGAGGTCGCCGGGCGGGGAGAGCTTGCGGGCCCGCACGTAGCGCAGCGCCCGCGCACCGTTGATGGCGTGCGTGCCCGGGGCCAGCTTCAGGCCGGAGTTGAGGTCCCTGAGCGGGGTGTCGGTGCAGACCTCGGCGCCGCCGAGCCGGTCCACGGCCTCGACGAAGCCGAGGAAGTCGGCCTCCAGGTAGTGGTCGACGCGGACGCCCGTGGCCCGTTCGACCGTGCGCACCGCGAGGTCCGCGCCGCCCTCCGCGAAGGCACCGTTGATCTTGCCGCTGTGCGCGGGGTGGCCGTGCTCGGCGAACGGCACGTACGAGTCGCGGGGGATGGACACGACGCTGACCCGTCGCCCGCCGGGGGCGATGTGGACCAGCATCATCACGTCGGTGCAGTCGCACTCCTTGCCGCCGACGTGCAGCCGCTGGATGTCCCGTCGCGTCATGCCGGTGCGGCGGTCGAGGCCGACGACGAGGAGATTGGTCCCCCGGGCACGGGCCTGGTCCGGGGCCCGGTCCCGGTCCCGGACATGGCCCGGGGCGGCGGAGGGGGCCGCGGGTGGTGACGGCGCCGCGGAGACCAGTGACGCGGTGAGCAGGGCGGTGAGGGCGAGACGGCGCAGGACACGGCTCGACGGCAAAGGACGCCTCCAGAGGTGTGGGGAGATCCGTTGCCGCAGGCTAGGCCGCCGCCCGGCCGATTCCCCGCGTTGACGTCGCGCGTTCGGCCGCGCGGGTGGGCGGTCGCTGCCCGTCCCGGGGGATTCGTCCGCTCCGGAGGGACGGCCCGCCCCGGCCGTCCACGCGCCGCACACCGTCCTGTGCCGTCCGGCGGCCGGTCAGTCGGCGATGCCCCCGAAGGCGATGGCGCGGTCGATGCGGGCCCGTACCAGGTACTCGCCTGGCACGGAGTTCCGCTTCCCGTACGCCTGCGCCTGCTCGGCCCCCATGTAGCGGCCGCCGATCCGCGTCGCCCAGTCGCGCAGGACGTCGGGGTCGTCGGTGAAGTCGGCGGTGCACTCCAACATCACGTACGAGAAGGGCGGTTGCTGGTCGTCCACGCAGAGGGAGAAACGGGGCTCGCGGCGCAGCGCCTTGTACTTGAGGGACTCGTGCCAGGTGGTGAACACCAGGACGTCCTCGTCGAGCAGGAACCACACCGGCGTGACGTGCGGCCGCCCGTCGGCACGATTCGTCGCCAGTTTCCCCGTCCGTGTCCCCTCCAGGACGAAGGACCGCCACTCGCTCTCGCTCATGGACCGCATGTTCCGCTCCTCTCGTGACCGGCCGCGTCAACGGCCCGTGGAGCGTACACGGATCTCCGCCGGGAACCCCCGGTTTCACGGCCGGGCGTGACCTTCGGCCCCGTACCGTCCCAGGTAGCCCTGCAGATGGGCCGCGCCCTCCAGCATGGCCCGCGCCCGCTGGTCCAGCGAGGCTCCGCGCTGTTCCAGGGCGGAACGGAGCGCGCCGACGCCACCGCTGCGGCGCAGGTCGTCGAGGACCGGACGGATCTGCGGCAGGAGGTAGTGGCTCTGCCGGAGCATCTGGACGATGCGCGCGTCGCGGACGTCGGCGGGGAGGTAGGAGCGGTAGTGCGTGACCGGGTCGCGCGACGGGGTCAGGAGCCCGGCCGCCTCCCAGACGCGCAGCGCCGAGGTGCGCACGCCCAGATGGGCGGCCACCTCTCCGATGCGCAGACGCGAACGGGGCGGGGCCGGAGCGTCGTCCCCCTCCTCCGCGAGCGCCGCCAGCGCTTCGCCCGTCGTCCGCAAGGAGCCGCGCTGCTCGTGCAGCGCGGCGTGCCCGGCGTCGACCAGGGCGAGCGCACGCGGCACGTCTCCCGCGTGCACGGCGCGCATGATCTGCTGGGCCGCGGCGGGGCCGTGGCCGCGGACCAGGGCGCGGTAGGTGAGCAGGGCCTGCCGGTGCCCGGCGTCGAACCTGCGGTACCCGGCGGGGGAGCGCGGGGCGGGCGGCAGGATCCCGGCGTCGGCGTAGTTGCGGATCTGCTGGGTCGACACGCCGGCCGCACGCGCCAGGTCGACCGGGCGGAGCGGCCCGGATCCCGTTTCCTCCAGCGCGTCCTGACGGTTCATCGGCGACCTCTTCCGCGGCGCTGTTCCGCCACCGGTCACGAAGGTTACCCGCGGAAGCGGTCGCTCGCCGAAAGAGTGGATGATCTTGACGGAAAAGATAGCTACTGCCACGTACTGGGTAACGGACCGGGTTGATCCACATCCCCCTCAACCCTATAAGCTCCCTGGTGGCGCGCCGTGTTGACGTGATCGCGATCCGTCGCACCCTGCTGTGCTGCCGTCCCCGGGCGGCCTTGAGTCAGTGGTTGTCCCCATGTTCGTTCGCGTTGGTTTGAGGATGCAGATGGAACTTGCCACTCCGCCACCGGCGGCGGCCCGAGAGCCAAGGGCCTGGCACGCCTGGTGGCTGTTGCCGCTCGGCTTAGGCGCGGGCACTGTCGTCGGCGCCGTGGGCGGGCCCGAAGAGGCCCGAATATCCCTGGTGCTCGCGGGACTTGGCGCCACCGCGGCGGCCACCTTCTGCGTACGGATCCTGTTGCGCACGAGAAGCGAGCTGCGCCGCCTGGCCGACCAGGTCCAGGCCGACCGGGTCAGCCACTCGCGGCAGTGGCAGCACCACGTGGCCTCCCTCGAGCACAAGTACGCGACCGAGCGCGCCTCTTTGGAGCACGAGTACGCGGCCGAACGCGCCGCCCTGGAAGCCCGCCTGACCGAGGAGGTCACGGCCTGGCAGTGGCGCGTGGACCGGCAGCAGGAACTGCTCGCCCGCCTCGGCGACGACTTCCTCCCCACCGGCCTGAAGGGCCTGCGCTCAGGCGAGGCCATCGACGACGTCCTGCCGCCGCTCGCCCAGGAGACCGACGTGTCCCCCGAGTTCCGGCAGGAGGTCCGCAAGGTCCTGCGGACCGGACTGATCGCGGTCGAGGAGGAGTTCAACCGCAGCACCGCCGCCGAACAGGCCGTCATCAGCATCGGCAGCCGACTGCACGTCCTCACCGGCAAGATCCGTGGCCGACTCCACGAGATGCAGGGCGAGCACGGCCGTTCCCCCGCCGTCGCCCAGGGCCTGATGGAGCTGGACCAGGCGATCGGCCCCGCCGACTGCCTCGCCGCCAGCATCGGCGTCCTCGGCGGCACCGACCGGCCGGGACGGCAGTGGCAGGAACCGCAGCGCCTGCTCAGCGTGGTCCGCGGCGGCATCGGCCGCATCAAGGACTTCGACCGCGTGCAGGTGCGCCACCTGCCCGAACTGGGCGTGGACGGCGGCCTGGTGGACCACCTCACGCTGATCTTCGCCCACCTCCTGGACAACGCGGCCCGCTACTCGCCGCCCACCGAGCCCGTGATCGTGTCGGGCAAGGAGGTGCCCAACGGCGTGGGCATCGAGATCCAGGACGCGGGCAAGGGCCTGAGCGAGGAGAAGAAGCAGCAGGCGCTCGACTCCCTCGAAGGCGTCGCCGCGGGCCCCGGCCTCGGCGGCCTCTCGGAGGACGCCCACCTCGGCCTGCGCGTCGTGGGAACTCTCGGCCGCAAGTACGGGATCCGGGTCACCTTCGCGGACTCCCCCTGGCTCGGCACCTCCGTCGTCGTGGTCGTCCCGCACAAGTACTTCAGCCAGCTCCCGGCCACCGCGGCCCCGGCCCAGCCCTCGGTCCCCGCCCCCCGGGCCGAGACGGACGCCGTACCGCTCCCCGCCGAGGCACCGGCCCCCGAGGCCGTCGCCGCGCCCGAGGCGGACACCACCCCCGGTGGTCTGCCGAAGCGGCGCAGGAGCAAGCCGCGCGCCGACGCGCAGGACGCGGCCGGCACCCCGGCGGCGGCCCCGGCCCCGTCCGTCGTGCCGCCGGACACGTCCTTCACCGGCCTGGCGGCCTTCGCCACCGCCGGAAGAGAGACCGATGAGCCCCGGACCGAAGAGAGCGACCAGCGATGACGCAGCACGAGACCGACGTGAGCTGGGCGCTCCGTGACCTGACCGAGTCCATCCAGGAGATCCGCTTCGCCCTGGTGGCGTCCAGCGACGGCAAGGCCATCACGTCGTACGGGGCGGACGACCCCGACGACGTGGACCGGTTCGCCGCCGTGGTCGCGGGCCTGCAGGCGCTCGCCCAGCCGGTCGCCGCGCAGTTCCCCAAGTACGGCGGGCAGTTGCGCCTCGCGATGATCGAGGTCGACGGCGGGCACCTCTTCGTGGTGCGGGCGGGTGTGGAGACCTACCTCGGAGTCCTCGCCAAGGAAGGGCTCGACCAGGGGCTGCTCGGCCACCAGATGAGAGACCTGGCCCGGCGGATGGGTGAGCTGCTCGGCACCACTCCGCGCCGGGAGGAGCAGCCTGGATGAGTGGCCCCCACCGGCCCACGGACCCGTCCGGTCTGGAGCGCTACTACGTCCTCACGGGCGGGCGCAGCGGACCGGGCGGGCCCGCCGCCGGGCTCGACGTGGCGACGCTCGTCATCACCTGTGACTCCCGCACGGCGCCCGTCCCGGGCATGCAGCACGAGCACGAGGAGATCGTGCGCTGGTGCCGCGACCCGCTGTCGGTGGCCGAGCTGGGCGCCCATCTCGGACTGCCGTTCAACATTCTCGCGGTGCTGGTGACCGACCTGCTGGAAGCGGGCCGGGTGGAGGCCCGTGACCCCATCCCGGCTTCTTCCCCCTCCGGCCGCGGGCCGGACCTCGAGCTCCTTGAGGAGGTTCTCAGTGGACTTCAAAGGCTTTGACCGACCCGACCAGCCGTCGACCGGCGCACTGGCCGCCGAAAGCCGCTCGGTCAAAGTGATGATCGCCGGAGGCTTCGGCACCGGAAAGACGACCATGGTCCGCTCGGTGAGCGACATCAAACCGCTCACCACCGAGGAGACGCTGACCCAGGCCAGCATCGACGTCGACCACCTGATCGGTGTCGCGGACAAACAGGAGACCACGGTCAGCCTGGACTTCGGCCGGATCGGGCTGAACGAGCAGCTGGTCCTCTACCTGTTCGGCACCCCCGGACAGGAACGCTTCTGGTTCCTGTGGAACGGGCTGTTCAAGGGCGCCCTCGGCGCGGTCGTCCTCGTCGACACCCGCCGCCTGGCCTCCAGCTTCCGCGCCATCGAGGAGATGGAGCGGCAGAACGTCCCCTTCGTCATCGCCCTGAACGTCTTCCCCGACTCCAAGGAGCACCCGGTCGAGGAGATACGCGAGGCCCTGGACATCCCGCCGAGTACCCCGATCGTCGCCTGCGACGCCCGTGACAAGGCGTCGAGCCGCGATGTGCTCATCGCCCTGATCCGCCACCTCAAGGAACGCTCCACCGCCGCCTTGGAGTCCCGATGAACGCCCCGACCCCGCCCGGCCCGCAGGGCGACGCCATCGAAGCCGCGGGCGGCTGCCCGGTACGGCACGGCGCGACGGACGCCCCGACCCGGCTGTACGGCGCGCAGGCGTCGAGCGACGCGCAGGGAATCTACGCGCGTCTGCGCGAGAAGCACGGCCCGGTGGCGCCCGTCCTGCTGGAAGGCGACGTGCCCGCCTGGCTGGTCCTCGGCTACCGGGAGAACCGACGTGTCCTGGAGAACCCCCGCCAGTTCGCCCGTGACTCACGGATCTGGCGGGACTGGAAGGAAGGGCGGATCGAGGAGTCGTCCCCGCTCGTCCCGATGCTGGCCTGGCGCCCCGACTGCGTGTCCCAGGACGGCGAGCCGCACCGGCGGCTGCGCGCGGCGGTCACCGACAATCTGCAGGCCGCGGCGGGCCGGGGCATCAGACGGCACATCACGCACTTCGCGAACAAGCAGATCGACGCGTTCGCGGCGGAGGGCGGCGCCGACCTGGTGGCCCAGTACGCCGAGCACCTGCCGATGCTCGTCCTCACCCGGCTCTTCGGCCTGGCCGAGGGCGAAGGGCGCCAACTGGCCCTGTCCTGCGCCCAGGTGATCAAGGGCGGCGAGGACGCGGTCGCGCACAACGACCGCATCATGAAGATCCTCGACGAGCTGGCGGAGCGCAAACGCGCCGAGCCCGGCTCGGACTTCACGACCGGCCTGCTGCACCACCACGCCGATCTGGACGACGAGGAGATCCTCAGCCATCTGCGCCTGGTCCTGATCACCGCGCACACCACCACCAGCAACCTGCTGGCCCGCGTCCTCCAGCTGGTGCTCACGCACCCCTCCCACATGGCCGGTCTGGTCAGCGGGCAGCTGAACATCTCGGCGGTGGTGGAGGAGGTCATGTGGAACACCCCGCCCCTCGCGGTGTGTCCCGGCCGCTTCGCCACGGCCGACCTGGAGCTCGGCGGCCAGCAGGTGAAGGCCGGCGACCTGCTCGTGCTCGGCCTCGCCGCGGGCAACGTGGACCCGGAGGTCCGCCCCGACGCCACGGCGGACCTGCACGGCAACAAGGCGCACCTCGCCTTCAGCGGCGGGGCGCACGAGTGCCCGGGGCAGGGCATCGGCCAGGCCATCATCGAGACGGCCGTCGACGTGCTGCTGCACCGCCTGCACGGGCTGCGCCTGGCCGTCGCGCCGGACGAGCTCAGCTCCACGGCCTCCACCTGGGAGACCCGACTGGACCGGCTGCCGGTCCGGTTCACGCCCCAGGCGGTCTGAGACCCCGTCGACCGGAGGGTGGCAGAGATCCGTCGGACAGACGGATGGCACGACCCGTCGGCCGGACCGCTCACCCGCGGTCCGGCCGACGCGGCGTTCGCGGCCGGTGGTCCGACGGCGCCTCAGACGGTCAGCAGGTCGTCGAGCGATCCGCGCCCCTGCTCCTCGGCGACCGCGGCGGGGCTGTCCTTGACCGCGGCGTAGCGGCCGGTGACCAGGGCCCACTCGTAATTGCCGTTGATCCAGTGCCGGATGGCCTCCACGCCCATCCCCACCCGCGCACGCTCGTCCTCGCCGAGCCCCAACTCCTCGCACATGGCGGGCACCTGGGACTCCAGGCGCAGATAGTCGCCGAGCCGCTCCTCGGTCATCCGGATCGCCTCGGTGGCGGCGTCCTGCCAGTCGTACCCGCCGTCGTGGTGCAGGACGGTGATGAGGTTGTGCCCGTCGCCGCGCCGCTTCTCGCGTTCGAAGGAGTGGATGTCGTTCATGAACCCGATGGTGTCCGCGGCCGCGTCGCGCAGCGCCACCATCAGCGGATGCGCCTGGGCCTGCACCGGCACCTCGAAGCGGCGGCTGCGCTCACCCGCGTCGATGCTGTGGTGGATGCCGACGGTGCGCCGCCGGAACGCCGTGTACGCGTCGAGCCCGAGCCGCTCGCCGCGCGCCGCCAGGTCGACCTCCTCGGAGTGCGCGACCAGGAACCGCCCCCAGGACGCGGCGAACCGCGTACGCCAGGCCGGCGACATGCCGTCGGCCAGCTGCTCCCAGACCTGTGCCCACGCGACCGTGATGGGGCACACGACGCGCGGCGTGGTGCCGACCGGGCGCAGGGGAGTGGCGACCAGTTCGCGGGCGACCTCGGCCACGCGGTCCGCGCGGTCGGGCCGCGCCGCGTCGAACTGGTCGTCGAAGAGGAAGGCCAGCGAGAACCAGTTCATCAGGACCACCATGTCCTGTGCCGAGGCGTGCGGATACGTGCGTATCGCCGCCTGCGGCAGGTCCCAGCTCCGGTACTCCTCGAAGCCGCCCTCGCTGCGGACCAGCCCCATCTCCCGCACCCAGCGCAGATGGTGGTTCCTGGCGTAGTCGAGATGCTCGCTGACAGGGGTGTCGAAGGGGATGTCGAACCGGACGTCCTGAGGCATGGAGGCGCTCCTCGTGAGGTGCGCACGAGAACCCCCGGCCCGTGCGCGCTGCTTGGCATGTTCATTGATCAACTTCACTGCCAAGATGCCCGGACCGTAAACGATCTACGCTGTGATCTTGTCAACTCCCCTGACGGGCGGCGCGGGTGTAGGGTCTGCGCTTTCGACGCTCAGTGGTGGCGCAGCGCGTCGATCAGCTGGGACTTGCTCATCTTCGAGCGGCCCTCGATGCCGACCTTCTTGGCCTCGCTGTAGAGGTCCTCCTTGGAGCGGTCCTCGTACGCGCCCGCCTTGCCGCCCTTGCGGCCGGTCGCCGAGCGGGATCCGCCGGAGTCGTTGGCGATGCGCGCCGCCTTCTCCTTGCTGGCTCCCTCGCGACGCAGCGCCTGGTAGGTCTTCTCGTCCTTGATCTGTGCCCTGGGCACGGTGATCGCCTCATTCCGATGGGAGTCGGACCTTGCCCTTCCATGGGTACCCCGTGATCCGCGGTCCTGCCATGCGAATCCGTGTCGATCGCCGACGGTCAGTCCTCCTCCGCGCGGCGCGCCCGCAGCGTCCGTACCTTGTGGCGGTTTCCGCAGTGCTCCATCGAGCACCAGCGGCGACGGCCGGGGCGTGAGGTGTCGACGTAGATCAGGAAGCAGTCGCCGGCCTCGCACATGCGGATGCGGTGTGCGAAGGGTCCGGTCAGCAGGTCGACGGCGTCGCGCGCGACCGTGGCGAGCAGCTCGGTCCCGTCCGCGCCGTCGGCCCAGGCGCGCTCGCCGTCCGGCCCGATGGCGGGGGTCAGCGGCGGGTGGGCGGCGGCAGTGTTGACCGTGGCGATGTCGGCCGGGTCGGGCGGCTCGGCCAGGGCGCGGGCGGTCGTGACGCGGAACAGCGCGTCGCGCAGCCGCCGGGCGTCCGCGACCTCGGCCTCCGACACTCGCAGGGACGGCGTCGGTGCCAGCCGGGACCGCTCGGCCCAGGCGGCCAGGTCGGCGGGGGCGTGCAGCACCTCGTACCGCCGGAACTCGCCGGGGCCGCCGGTCGTGAGCAGCTCCAGACAGAGCGCGCCGGGATCGAACCGGTAGGTGGCCCCGCTGTAGGAGCGCATCTGAATGCCGGGGGAGGGGGAGAGGGAAGGGGAAGGGGAAGACGACCTGGGCGATGCCATGTAACCAACATAAGGGGTTACGGGGAGGGGCTCCGGCGGCACCTCCGCGCGCCCTAGACTCCCCTCATGGACGACACCCCGCTGAAGCGGCTCGGCGACGGAAAGTACCTGCTGGTCAGCAGCTATCGGAAGGACGGCACCCCGGTGCCGAGCCCCGTCTGGGTCGTCCGGGACGGCGACGCGCTCGGCATCTGGACGGCCGGCGACTCGTGGAAGGTGAAGCGGATCCGCAGGCGCGCGGACGTCATGGTCGGACCGTGCGACCTGCGCGGCAGGCCGACGGGCGAGCAGGTGCCCGCCACCGCCGAGATCTGCACGCCCGAGGTCACCGCCCGCTACCGCAGCCTCATCCTGCGCAAGTACCGCGTGGTCGGCTTCTTCACGTTGCTCGGCAGCAGGCTCCGCCGCGGCCTGAAGGGCACGGTCGGGATCCGCATCACGCTCACGGACTGACCGACGGCGCCGCGGCCCCCGCTGTCTCCGCCTGCTGCGGGGCGCGCATCGTCTCCGCGCGGAAGGCGACGACCATGTCGCGCGCGTGCCGCAGCCCCATGCGGTCGAAGTCGGCCTCCAGTACGGCCAGTTCGGCGAGTGTCGCCTCGCGGTCGCACCCGAGCCGCGCCCGGCACTTGGCGAGGCCGAGCCGGGAGAGCGCGGTGCCGCGCGGCTCGCTCATCGCGGTGAACTCCGCCAGCGCGACGGCGTACGTCTCGCTGGCCGCCGCGTAACGCCCCGCGCGGTACAGGACGTTGCCCCGCATCTTGTGGTTGTAGGCGAGCGCGCTCGCGAGGTCCATCGCCCGGCAGACGTCCTCCGCCTCCGACAGCAGCGCGAGCGCCCGGTCGGGATCGCCCCGCAGGGACAGCACGTCGGCCACGCCCCGCAGCGACCAGGCGCGCCCCCGCGCGTCGTCCGCGTCGGTGGCGATGCGCACCGACTCCTCGAACAGTTCAAGGGCCTTGGCGTGATCGCCGCGGTTGCGGTGCATCTGCGCTATGCCGGTCATCGCCCACACCATGTGCCGCGCCTCGCCGTGCTTGCGCCCCTGTTCGAGCAGTTCCTCGTGGAGCGCGGCGACAGCGGCGTAGTCGCCCTGGATGCGGCCGGTCTCGGCCAGGCCCGCGAGCGCGTAGCCGTGGGCGAGGCGGTCGCCGCTGCCCGCGGCGAGGTCGACGGAGTGGGCGAGCAGCCGCCGGGCGAGCGGCAGGGCCCCGCACTGCCGGGCCAGGGTGCCGCCGCTCCACAGCGCCCAGGCCATCGCACCGGCGTCCTGCGCGGCACGGGCGCTGCGGTAGCTCTGCCGCCAGGCGGCGCCCGCGTCCTCGACCCGGCCGAGCCGTCTGCACGACTCGGCGAGGGCGAGGGCGGCGCGGGCCCGCTCGGCCGCGCCGCCCGCCCGGGAGAGCGCGCGGCCCGCGGTCGCGCGCACTTCCTCGTAGGAGGAGTTCACGGTCAACTCCGAGCCCAGCTCGCCCTGGTACTCCGGGGCGAATGCCTTGACGTACATGGATCCGAGGCCTCTCGATCGGTCATGGAAGTGACGTGATCAAGAAGCTACGAGCCGGGCAGGGGGTCGCGAATCCGTCCCGATAGGGGTCATCGCGTACGACTCGAGTGCTACGACGAAGGCCATGATCAACCTCGGGTCGTACGGGACGATCAGGGGGCCGGGACGGGAACCGAAGGGGAAGCCTCCCTCAGGAGGCGTCCCACTCGTTCTCGTCGGCCTCGCCGACGGGGCTCGGCTCGGGGGCAGAACCGGAAGCGGGAGAGGCAACCGGAGCCGGAGCCGGGGCCGAAGCCGGGGCCTTGGCCTCGGCAGGGCCCTGGGCGGTCGCCGCACGGAGCGTCGTGATGCACGCGCCGATCGCCTGCTGCAGATCTTCGAGGCGCCGCACCATGTCGTCCTCGTAGATGTCGTCGATGTCCTCGACGTCGTCGAACGTCAGCTCCTCGAAGACCTTCGTGGCCTTCTGCAGGCTGCTGTAGAACTTCGCGCGCCGCTCCTGCACGCGCAGCTCCGGGTTGCTCTGGACGGTCTGCGCCACCATGTCGCGCACCGTGTCGTAGGCCTCGCGCGCCCACTCGCCGGACTCCTCGCCGTCGTCCAGCTCGTCGATGAGGGAGAGGTGGCGCTCGGCCTCCTCGCGCAGCTCGGACGGGGCGTCGATCATCTGGCCCGCGGGCGTCTTGACCTGGCCCTTCTCCACGATCTGGCGGACGTAGTCGACGCGGTCGCCCGCCTTGGACTCGGCGGCCACGGCCTTCTTCAGGTCGTCGGCGCGGGCGATGTCGCGGACCAGCTCGGTGCGCAGCGCCGGATCCTCCTCCAGGCGGTCCATCAGCGCCTTGCGCGCGGCCTCGGCGGTGCCGGGGTCGGCGAGGATCGCGGCGCGCAGCGCGGTGGGGTTCTCCGCGACCTCCAGGGCCTTGGTGGGGCGGATGCCCTCGGCCTCGGCGGCCTCGGTGATCGCCTCGCCGCGCTGGGTGAGCGCGCTGGAGCGGGAGGTGTAGTACGACAACCAGACGTCGGCGTCCGGGAGTTCGACGTCCATGCCGGGCCGGAGCGCCTCGAAGTGCGGCACCATCCCGTCGTCGGCAGCCTTGTCCCAGGCCTTGTAGTAGCGCATGACGCGGTCGGCCGAGCAGCCCGCCATCTCGGCGAACTCCTTCGCCGAGACCTTCGGCGTCTCACCGGCGCTCTGCCCGCCGGGGCGCACGCTGCGGGCGACCTTGAGGCCGAAGGCCCAGCCGCCGGTGCGGGCGTAGGCACCGAAGTCGCGGGCGTCCTCGGCCACCAGGCTCGCCGCGTCGGCGTCCGGAGCGTCGGCGGGCGCGTCCTGGGGGCCGGCGACATCCTCGGACGGTGCGATGGCTACGGTCACGGATGTTCTCCTGGGTGTCACAGGGGTACGAAGGTTGACGCGCTACTTTATCGCTCCTATTGGGATGTTTTGTGCGTGAGTTGACGCGCACATCACCCGTCCGTGGCCTGATCGCCGGGGGAGCGGAGCGGAGGCGTCCAGCGATACCCTGTCGTACCGGGCAGATCGCTCGCATAGGCTGCGCGGATGAGCATTCTGGATGACGCCCGTCCGGGCATGAACCCCGAGATCCGGCCGCAGGACGACCTCTTCGGACACGTCAACGGCCACTGGCTGGACACCGAGAAGATCCCCGAGGACCGCTCCAGCTGGGGCCCCTTCGTGCAGCTGGCCGACACCGCCGAGCAGCAGGTGAAGACGATCATCCAGGAGCTGGCCTCGGAGGCCTCCGCCGAGGCGGGCGAGGGCTCCGAGGACAACCGGAAGATCGCCGCCCTGTACGCGTCCTTCATGGACGAGGAGACCATCGCCGCGCGCGGGCTCGCCCCCGCCCGGCCCCTGCTCGACGAGGTCGCGGGCCTGCGGGACACCAAGCAGCTCGCGGCCTTCCTCGGCCGCTTCGAGCGCGTCGGCGGCTCCGGGCTCTTCGGTTCGTACATCGACTCGGACGATCGTGACTCCGACCGCTACCTCTTCAACGTGCTGCAGGGCGGCCTCGGCCTGCCCGACGAGTCGTACTACCGCGAGGAGAAGTTCGCCGAGGTCCGCGAGAAGTACGTCGGTTACCTCACCGAGCTCCTCACCCTCGGCGAGCACGCCGACCCGGCGGCCGCCGCGCGGACCGTGCTCGACCTGGAGACGAAGCTGGCCGCGGGCCACTGGGAGCGGGCCGAGACCCGGGACGTCCTGAAGACCTACAACCTCACCACCCTGGACGAACTGACCGCACTGGCGCCGGAGTTCGACTGGCGTGGCTACGCGGCCGGCCTCGGCGGCTCGGACGCGACCATCGCGGAGACCTGCGTCCGCCAGCCGTCCTACCTCGCCCACCTCTCCACCGTCCTCGCCGAGGTGCCGATCGAGCAGTGGCGGGACTGGACGCTGACGCGCGTGCTGCGCGCGTGCTCGCCGTACCTCCCGGACGCGTTCGTGCGGAACAACTTCGAGTTCTACGGCCGTACCCTCAACGGCACCCCGGAGCTGCGCGCCCGCTGGAAGCGCGCGGTCGCGTTCGTGGAGGGCGCCATCGGCGAGGCCGTCGGCAAGGAGTACGTCGCGCGGCACTTCCCGCCGTCGTCGAAGGCGATCATGGACGATCTCGTCGCCAACCTCCTGGAGGCCTACCGCCAGTCGATCGCCCGGCTCGACTGGATGACCGACGAGACCAAGCAGCGGGCGTACGACAAGCTCGCCACGTTCCGCCCCAAGATCGGCTACCCCGACACCTTCCGCGACTACTCCGCGCTCCGGGTCCGTGCCGACGACCTGCTCGGCAACGCGCACGCGTCGGCCGCGTTCGAGACCGACCGGGAGCTCGCCAAGATCGGTTCGCCGGTCGACCGCGACGAGTGGTTCATGCTGCCGCAGACCGTCAACGCCTACTACAACCCGGGCACCAACGAGATCTGCTTCCCCGCGGGCATCCTGCAGAAGCCGTTCTTCTCGCCCGACGCCGACCCGGCGGAGAACTACGGCGGCATCGGCGCCGTCATCGGCCACGAGATCGGCCACGGCTTCGACGACCAGGGCGCGCAGTACGACGGCGCGGGCAACCTCAACGACTGGTGGACCGCCGACGACAAGTCCGCGTTCGAGGCCAAGTCGAAGGCCCTGATCAAGCAGTACGACGGCTTCTCGCCCCGCAACCTCCCCGGCGAGTTCGTCAACGGCTCGCTCACGGTCGGCGAGAACATCGGCGACCTCGGCGGCCTGACCATCGGGCACACCGCCTACCTCATCGCGCTCGACGGCGCGCCGGTGCCGGTGAGCGAGGACGGCACGACCGGCTCGCAGCGGCTCTTCATGAACTGGGCGTACTGCTGGCGCACCAAGCGCCGCAAGGAGCAGGAGCAGCAGTACCTCACGATCGACCCGCACTCGCCGCCGGAGTTCCGCGCCAACATCGTCCGCAACCTCGACGAGTTCCACGAGGCGTTCGGCACGGTGGAGGGCGACGGTCTGTGGCTGGACCGGGCGGAGCGCGTACGGATCTGGTGAATCCCCCGGTGTTCCTGACCCGGGCCCCGTCAGCCGGTCAGGAACGCCGCGACGGCGTCGGTGAACCACTCCGGATCGTCGAGCCAGGGGAAGTGCGCCGCGCCGGGCTGCACGACGAACTCGGCGTTCGGGAACAGCCCGGCGAGCTCGGCCACCGCGGGCGGCGGCGAGTTGAGGTCGACCTCGCCGGCGAGCAGCAGCACCGGCGCCGTGAGCCGGGCGAGCGCGGCACGGGTGGCGGCGGGGTCGTAGGCCCCTCCCGTGCCGTACGCGGCGGCGGCCTCGTCGTTGCGCTGCCCGTCCTCCGCGGCGCGATGAGCCCGCGCCCGCGCGTCCCAACGGCCGTACGCGAAGGGGGCCATGGCCGCCCAGGAGTCGGCCGTCGCCCGTCCGGCCACGATCTCCTCCAGAGCGGCGAACGCGGCGGGGAACCACGGCTCGCCCTCGCGCAACAGCGCGGTCTCCCGGCGGACGGCCCCGGGCACGGGGACACCGAGGGCCATGGTGCTCGGCGTGACGAGGACGAGCCTGCGGACGCGCTCCGGGTGGCGGGCCGCGTACAGCACCGCGAGGTTCGTGCCGCCGGAGTGCGCGAGCAGGTCCGTCGCGCCGACGCCGAGGTGCTCGCGCAGGGCCTCCACGTCGTCGACGAGCCGGTCGCAGCGGTACGTCGACGGGTCGTCGGGCACCGCGGATTCACCGGTGCCGCGGAGGTCGAGGAGGACCGAAGGCCGCCGCGCGGCCAGGCCGCCGAGGTCGCCCAGGTACGCGGAGGCCTGCATGGGCCCACCGGGCAGGCACACCAGGGGAGTCACGCCCCCGGCTCCTGAGGCTCCCGAGGAGTCCCCGAGCACGTGGTGGGCCAGCTTGGTTCCGTCGTACGCGGAGAAGGTCGGCATGGCGACGACCATGTCAGGGGCGAGGGGCAGGAGCAACAGGGTTCTTCGCTCGCGCCCGCATGATCTCGCGCGTGGGTTCGAGCAGGCGCGCGTGCGCCTTGGCGTCGTCGCCGGCGAAGCGGGACACGAGCTGACGGGAGGCCGCTGTCGGACCGCGGGCGGCGCAGGCTCGCGCCCGTGGCCGCGCCGACGTACGCGGGGTCGCCGCGTACGGCCCGGTGGCCGGGACCGGACGGTGTGGACGCCGGGCGTGCGCCGAGGGGTGCGGCGCACGAGGCCGGGCCGGTGCGCGGGCGCGTGAGCCACGGCTTCCGGCGCCTCGCATGGCAGGTGTAAGGCGTCATGCATCTTTCACGGCTTGTGTGATCCGTGCGTCTCCAGAGGGCTCCCGCACGCCCCGTCTGCCCCCGCGAATGCGAGGAAGACGTTCCGAAGCGGCGAAGTGAACCTGCTCAGCCCCGCCTTGGGGCCGGCTGTGAAGTGCCGCGTGGAGGTTGGCATGGCGTGGGACGTGGATCTGCTTCTGGAAGAGACGACGCCTGACACCGAGGCGCATGTACGCGCCAACCGGTTGGTGGCGGCGATGGCTTCGGGCGAAGCCGGCGCGGCCGAGATGGCGCGGGTGACGTTGGGCGAGTTTCACGCTCATACCGCTGAGGTGGCGGCGTTCGCCGCACTGGCCGCTCGTCATCCGCACCAGCCAGTGGCCGGCTACTTCCTGGATCTGGCCCGGCTGGTGCTCGACTGCGAGGCCCCGTTGCTGGCCTGCGCACAGGCCCTCGGGCGCGGCGCGCAGGAACTGCGGGACGAGCGTCCGCCGCAGGGGATGCGCGCGTTCGGCTCGCTGATGGGATGGCTGGCGATGCGGGCGGGTCCTGCCGAGGCGGCCTGTGCGATCCGCGCGGATCTGCTGCTGTGGTGCGCGGCCTGCGAAGCACTGGGCAAAGCCCTCGGCGGAGTTGAGCCCGCACTTCCCGCGCCCGTCCTCGACTACGTGGCCCTCTTCCGGGCGGCGCCGCCCCGCTTCGTGGACGGAGCGCGCGAGGTCGTCGCCCACGGGCTGGCCCACGGCGAGAGCCCGACCGTGATCGAGCACGCCGTGCGCCAGGTCGAACCCACTCTGGCCGGCTTCTGGGCCGCGGCCCTGCCACCGGCACCTCCGCATCGCGACGCCCCGACCCCTCTCTCACCCCCGGGCGACACCGTCGCCCGCACGTAGACACGCAAGGAGCAAGCCCTATGGTGACCGCAGTCAACGACGTCCGTCTCCATCCGGACGAGCACCGCGCCCGGGTGCGCCGGTGGAACGACACCTCGACCAACTACCCGCGCACGGCGACCGTGCCGGAACTCTTCGCCCGTCAGGCCGAAACGCGCCCCCACGCGGTGGCCGTCCGCCAGGGCACGGAACAACGGACCTACCGCGAACTGCAGGACCAGGTGGCCGCGTTGGCCGACCGTCTGGTCGCCGAGGGGGTCAGGCCGGGCGACGTGGTCGGCGTACTGCTGGAACGCTCGGTGGAATGTGTGACGGCGGTACTCGCGGTGATGCGCGCGGGGGCGGCCTACCTGCCCCTGGACCCCGCCCACCCGCCGCAGCATCTGCTGCGGCTCCTCCAGGACGCCCACGTCCACAAGGTGATCACCCGGGCCGCCCACCGGCCGTTGGTGGAGAGCCAGGTCCAGACGGTGGACATCGCCGACCGATCTGTACGCACGGGAGCGTCCGGCCAGGTGCGTGTCGGCCCCGACGATCCGGCATACGTGATCTTCACGTCCGGGTCGACCGGCGTGCCCAAAGGGACGGTGGTACCGCACCGGGGGCCGGTGAGGCTGGTCTGCCACGGCGATGAGCGGCTGCTGCTCTCGGCGCAGGACGTCCTGTTGGCCACGACCAACCCGACTTTCGACGTCTCGTGCTTCGAGTGGTTCGCCGCACTGCTGAACGGGGCCCGCCTGGTGCTGGCCGAGGTGGAGACCCTGCTGGCCGCCGACGCCCTGGAAGAAGTGCTGCGCGCCGAACACGTGAGCGTGATGTGGCTCAGCGCGGGGCTGTTCCACCAGATGGCCAAGGTCAGGCCGGAGATGTTCGCCCACCTGCGGTGCCTGATCGCGGGCGGGGACGCGCTCTCTCCGGAGGCGGTGCGCCGGGTACTGGCCCACGGCAGGCCCGGGATGCTGGTCAACGGATACGGTCCGACCGAGAACTCCTCGCTGTCGACCGTGCACGTGATGACCGAGCTGGCCGACGACGCGGAGACGGTGCCCATCGGCACGCCCGTGGCCAATTCCACGGCCTACGTGGTGCGTGAGGACGGCACGCTGGCCGGTCCGGGCCAGACAGGTGAGCTGTGGGTCGGCGGTGACGGCGTGGCGTTGGGCTACCTGGAGGACGAGGAGCTCACCGCGCGTCGCTTCGTACCCGATCACCTGGGCCCCGATTCCTCCAAGACCCTGTACAAGACGGGGGACCTGGCCCGCTGGCGTCCCGACGGGGTACTGGAGTTCCTGGGACGGCGGGACCGGCAGGTCAAGGTGCGCGGCTACCGCATCGAACTGGACGAGATCGAAGTGCACCTCAGCGCCCATGAACAGGTGCGCGAGGCAGCCGTGATCACACCCCAGGGCGGCGAGCGCGACCGGCTGGTGGCCTGGGTGACGCCGCAACCGGGCGCAGACGCCGCAGAACTGGGCTGGCGGCTGCGGGAGTACCTGCGTGACCGGCTGCCGGTCTTCATGGTTCCGAATCCGATCCTGGTGCGGGAGCGGCTGCCACTGAATCGGTCCGGCAAGATCGACCGAGGCCTGCTGGCCCGGGAGGCCGACCGGCACGGCACGGCGTCCGTCACCGGCGAGCCGCAGGCCGAGACTCCGGTGGAGAAGGCGGTCGCCGAACTCTGGGGCGAGATCCTGGGCATCGGCGAACACATCGGGCGGGACAGGGACTTCTTCGCCCTGGGCGGCCACTCGCTGCAGGCCACCAGGCTGGCCGCGCGCTGCCGGGCCCGCTTCGACCTGCCCCCGGAACACAGCCGCTACCTGATCCGCGCCCTGCTGGCCAACCCCACCGTCAGGACCTTCGCGGCCCGCATCGAGGAACTGGCCACCGCCACCGTCCAGGACACCGAGGAGCAGACGGTGGACTTCGAGGCCGCCTCCCGCCTCGACGCGGACCTCGTCTTTCCCACCGCCGCCCACCTGCCGCCCACGGGACGGCGCGTGGTCCTCAGCGGCGCCACCGGCTTCCTGGGCACCTACCTGCTGGACTCCCTGATCCGCGACCACCGGGCCACGCAGGTGTACTGCCTGGTGCGGGCCCGCAGCGAAGCCGAGGGCAGGCAGCGTCTCGCGGCCCGGATGCGCCGCTACGGACTCGACCTCCAGGCCGTCGACGAGCACGTCACCATCGTGCCCGGCGACCTGGGCGCACCGCGCTTCGGCCTCTCCCCGGCAGCGTTCGACGCCTTGGGCCAGAACAGCGACACACTGCTGCACGCCGGCTCACGCGTGAACTTCGCCTACCCGTACGCCGCCCTGGAAGCCATCAACGTGGGCGGCACGCGCACCATGCTCGACCTCGCCCGCACCGGCCCGGCCAAGGCCTTCCACTACGTGTCCAGCATCGCCGTCATCGCCGGGTTCGGTGTCGCCGGCGTGCGCCATGTCGACGAGGACACCCCGCTGCGCTTCGCCGATCGGATCTCACTGGGCTACCCGGAGACCAAGTGGGTCGCCGAACGTCTCGTCGCCCAGGCCGCCCAACAGGGCCTCGCCGCCGCCGTCCACCGTCCCTACGAGATCACCGGCACCCGGCAGGGCGGTATCTGGAACACCGACACCATGATGTGCGCGCTGTTCCGCAGCATCGCCGAGACCGGCCTGGCCCCCGACATCGAACTCCCCCTGGACTTCGTGCCCGTGGACTACACCGCCCAGGCCATCACCCACATCCTCGCCCACCGGACCGCCCACGGACAGGTGCACCACATCACCAACCCGCACGATGCCCGCCTGTCCCTGCTCACCGAGCGGCTGCGCGCCCGCGGCTACCCGGTGCGCACCGTGCCCTACGCGGAGTGGGTCGCCTTCATGGCCGACCTCACCGCAAGGGAACCCAGCCAGCCGATGGCCCCGTTCATGCCGATGTTCATCGAACCGGCCCATCACACCGACATCTCCGTCAAGGAGATGTACTTCGCCGGCACCTTCCCCTCCTTCACGCGCACCACCTTCGAAGCCGCCATCGCCGGCTCCGGCCTGACCTGCCCGCCCGTCGACGCCGCGATGCTCGACCCCTACCTCGACTACTTCACCGACTCCGGCTTCCTCCAGCCGCCCACCGCCGCCGCCACACCCCGACCGGCCTGAGCGAAAGGGAACACATCCCCATGCGTACCGCGATCATCGGGGCGGGCATCGCCGGCCTGACGGCCGCCTGGCTCCTGGACGAGGACCACGACGTCACCGTCTACGAAGCCACCGACCGGCCGGGCGGCAACATCCGCACCGTGCGGGTTCCCACCCCCGAACACGGCACCGTCCCCATCGACGTGGGCGCCCAGTTCCTCTCCCCGACGGCCTACGCCGACCACAGTGCCCTGTGCCACGCCCTGGGCATCACGGCCGACGACCTCACCCGCGTCCCGTTGACCACGACTCTCCTGCACACCGGGCAGGACGAACCGCTCCTGGTCACCCCTCACACACCTGGCGACGCCACCTCGGGACGCAAGCCACTCACCGGGCCGGCCTGGGAGGCGCTCGGCGCCTTCCTGGCCCGGGCCGCCCGCCTCGAAGCCGACGACGGGCCGGACACCGTCACTGTCGCCGACCTCGCAGGACCCCTCGACCTGACCGACGACCTGTACCGGCACGCCGTCCTGGCCTGGTGCGCCTCCTTCGTCGGCTGCACCCTGGAGCAGGCGTCCCGGATGCCCGCACGTGCCGCTGCCGCCTGGGCCACCCGGACCCCGCCCGAACACGCGGATGCGGCCCCGGTCTGGCACACCCTCACCTCAGGACTCGGCGCGGTGGCCCACCGACTGGCCGCCTCCCTCACGTCCCCTGTCCGCTACGACACTCCCGCCCGGCACGTCTCCCTGCGTGCCGGTCGGCCCACCGTGCACGGCGCGGACGGGCAGCAACTCCCCTACGACAGCGTGATCCTGGCCCTGCCCGCCTCCCCGGCGGCCCGGCTCCTGCAGCAGTGCTCCCGGCTCGCCCGCACCGCGGCCCGTCTGAGCGAGTTCACCTACGTTCCCACCACCGTGGCTCTCCACCGCGATCCCCTGCACATGCCCGCCGAGCGCGCCCACTGGTCCAGTGTGAACACCACCAGCGACGGTCACTGGGCCGAGACGACCAGCTGGCTCGGCCCCCACCTCGGCACCGACCTCTTCAAGAGCTGGATCACCCACCGCACCCCGCCCGACGACATCGTCGCCGTGGCCCACTTCCAGCAACTCCTGCCCACCGTCCCCGGCCGCAGGGCCGCCGCCCGCATCGCCGCCGAGCAAGGACACCACGGCATCCACTGCGTCGGAAGCTTCCTGCACGACGCCGACAGCCAGCAAGGAGCTGTCCGCTCCGCCCTCGACACCGTCCGCGCCCTCGCCCCCCACAGTGATCGCCTGCGGTCCCTCACCACGGCATAG
Source organism: Streptomyces sp. NPDC025651 (assembly GCF_055558735.1). Taxonomy (NCBI): domain Bacteria; kingdom Bacillati; phylum Actinomycetota; class Actinomycetes; order Kitasatosporales; family Streptomycetaceae; genus Streptomyces; species Streptomyces sp. NPDC025651. The sequence goes on along the minus strand of NZ_JBVHLZ010000006.1, from coordinate 287,886 downwards.
ACCCCGCTCCGCACCTCCGCACGCCTGCCCGGCGGCACCGGCGACGACGGCCCCTCCCGCCGGGCAGGCCCCGCACCCGCCCACCGATGGACTCCCAATGATCAAGCCCGCCGCACGCCTGACCGGTCTTTCCTACGGTCTGCGCGGCCCCCTGCCCCAACTCGCCGACGCCCTCGAACGACAGGGCCGTCCCATCATCCGCCTGCACCTGGGTGACCCCGCCGCCCACGGCCTGCCCGCACCCGCACACGTCCTGGACGCCGTCACGCACGCACTGGACCGTTCCCGTGCCTACACCGCCACCCGAGGCCTGGCCGCCGCCCGCGACGCCGTCGCCGCCTACTACCACCACCACGGCCTCGCCCTGCGCCCCTCGGACATCCACCTGGGCAACGGCGTCTCCGAACTCGTCCCCCTCGCCCTGCAGGCACTCCTCAACCCCGGCGACGAGGTCCTCCTTCCCTCGCCGGGCTACCCCTTGTGGGCCGCCTCCGTGCAGCTCGCCGGCGCGGTACCCGTGTACTACCGCTGTGACGAGCGCCGGGGATGGCAGCCCGACCCCGACCACCTGCGCGACCACATCACCGCCAGGACCGTGGCACTGGTCACCAACACGCCCCACAATCCCACCGGCGCCGTCTGGACCCCCGCCACGCTCCGCACCCTGGCCGACATCGCCCGCAGCCGTGAACTCCTGCTCATGGCCGACGAGATCTACTCCCACATCACCTACGACGCCGAGCACACCGTCTTGGCCACCCTCGCCCCCGACGTCCCCTGCGTCACCTTCAGCGGGCTGTCCAAGATCTGCTGCGTCCCGGGTTTCCGGTCGGCGTGGATGGCCGTCTCCGGCCCGCGTGCCGCGACCCGGGCCTACACCGAGGCCATCACCCAGCTCGCCAGCCTGCGCCTGTGCCCGAACGTGCCCGCCCAGCACGCCATTCCACCCGCGCTCGCACACATCCACCAGACCCAGAGCGACCTCACCGGCCCCGCAGGCCCGCTCCGACAACGCCTGGACACGGCATGGGAAGCGCTCTCCCGTATCCCTGAACTCACCTGCGCACGCCCCGAAGGCGCCTTCTACCTCTTCCCACGCGTCACTTCCGCCGCGGCCCCGCCGCACGGCGGCACATGGGCCGACACCCTGCTGCGCGACCATGGCGTACTCGTCGCCCCTGGCAGCGACTTCCACCTCACGAGCGGCGACCACATCAGGCTCTCCACCCTGGCCGACCCGGCCACGATCAACGAGGCCATGAGGCGGATCTCCCACCACTTCGACACCAGCACAGCCGTGCCCCGCTCGCGGGCCGGGTAGCTTCGCCGGCGACACCCCGCACAGGGAGGCCGCGGGCAAGGGCATCCGCATGAACAACCTGATGCCCGCTCATGTGAACAGCCGGCCCGAGGGCCCGGAGTCGCCGCCCGCGCTCAGGCCCCCACCGTCCCGTCGACCCCCTCACGCAGGAAGTCCGCGTGGCCGTTGTGGCGGCCGTACTCCAGGAGTACGTGGAGCAGGGCCATCCGCAGCGACACCTCCTCGCCCCACCGCGGCTGGATGCCGGACAGGTCCAGGGACTCGGCCTCCCGTTCGACACGGCGTGAGTTCTCCACCTCGGCCTCCCAGGCCGCGAACGCCTCGGCCCTCGTCGACGCGCTCGCGTCGTAGGCAGCCTGGAAATCGATCGTGTCGGACCAGACCATGGGTGCCTCGTTGTCGTCGAACACGCGGCGGAACCAGGCGCGTTCCACCTCCGCCATGTGCCGCACCAGGCCGAGCAGCGACAGCGTGGACGGCGGCATCGACTGCTGCCTCAGCTCCTCGTCGGTGAGTCCCTCGCACTTCATGGCGAGGGTCGCGCGGTGGTAGTCGAGGAAGGCGCGCAGCATGTCGCGTTCGCTTCCGAAGTGGGGCGGCCCCACACGCCTGTCGTCCGTCACTGCCGTGCTCCTCATCCGTGCCTGCGTTCGGGGAGGCAGTATCCACTGCGGCACTGACCTCCCCGAACGCAGGGCCCGCGGCGTGCCTGTCGATCAGTTGGAGGACGCGGCGAACATGCCGGGCTCGTACGAACCGCCCGGGTTGTGCACGATCACGTTCATGCGGGTGGCCGCGTTGATGAGGGCGACCAGGCAGACCAGCGCACCGACCTCGTCGTCGTCGAAGTGCTCCCGCACCGCGGCCCACGTCGCGTCGGACACGCCGTGGTCGCCGAGCCGGGTGCCCTCGTCGGCGAGCGCCAGCGCGGCCCGCTCGGCCTCGGTGAACACGGTGGTGTGGCGCCAGGCGGAGACCAGGTTGAGGCGGAGCGCCGTCTCGCCGGCGGCCGCGGCCTCCTTGGTGTGGATGTCGACGCAGAAGCCGCACCCGTTGAGCTGACCGACCCTCAACTCCACCAGTTCCCGAAGGGACTTGGGCAGCGTCGAGTCGTCGAGGGCCAGCGAGGTGTTGTAAAAGCGCTTGGCGACCTTCGCGGAGGTCGGGCTGTCGAACAGGTTGAAACGGGGTTCCATGACGTGGTCCTCACTCGTGGAGTCTGCATGCGTGGAGTCGAAGCTCGTGGAATCGGATGCGCCGCACTGTCGCCGCGCCGAACGAACACAAGATGCCGACGAGCCGCCCCCTGTGACGGTGCGCAGATGTGACGTATGCCACCGGGAGCGGCTGTCACGAAGTGGCGGGGACCGGCGTCTCGTGTACGGCACGGACGCGAGCGAACAGGCAGGAGCCGACCATGAGTGACCCGACGGGGAGCACGCGCGAAGCAGCCGCCGGTGACGGCCGTCCGGACGGCGCGACCGAGGCGTTCGTCGCCCACCGCAACCTGCTGTTCACCGTCGCCTACGAGATGCTCGGCTCGGCGGCCGACGCCGAGGACGTCCTCCAGGAGACCTGGCTGCGATGGGCGGGCGTCGACCAGGAGGCCGTGCGGGACCAGCGCGCCTACCTGGTACGGATCGTCACGCGCCAGGCGCTGACCCAGCTGCGGACGCTCGGCCGCCGCAAGGAGTCCTACGTCGGACCCTGGCTGCCCGAACCGCTGCTGACCGCGCCGGACGTGGCCGACGGCGTCGAACTGTCCGACAGCGTCTCGATGGCGATGCTCATGGTTCTCGAGACGCTCGCGCCCACCGAACGGGCCGTCTTCGTGCTGCGCGACGTGTTCGACCTGGAGTACGGCGACATCGCCGAGGCCGTCGACAAGAGCCCGGCCGCGGTCCGTCAGATCGCCCACCGGGCGCGGGCCCATGTCGCCGCGCGCCGGCCGCGCGGGGTCGTGTCCGCCGCCGAGACCCGCCGTACGGTCGACGCGTTCCAACGGGCCGTGGAGACCGGCGAGTTGCAGCGCCTCCTGGACGTTCTCGCGCCGGACGTCGTCCTGCTGACCGACGGCGGGGGAGTCGTGCGGGCCGCCCTCGAACCGGTCGTGGGGGCCGAGTCGGTGGCCCACGTGCTGGCCGGGATCTCCACCGCCCTGTCCCTGCAGTCGACCCTGGTCAACGGCGATCCGGGGCTCGTCGTCCGGCGGGACGGCGAGATCGACACCGTCATCGCGCTGCGCGTCGACGACGGCCGGGTCACCGGGCTCTACGCCGTACGCAACCCCGAGAAACTGGCACGCGCCGAGCGCGCGACCGCTGCCGGCCGCTGAGCGGGCTCCGGGTCACGGGAGGCGCGAGGCGGTCACGCCCATGAACTCCGAACGCCCCGGCACCTGATCGGTCCGATCCTGTTCCGCGCCGAATGGGCTCCTCCCGTCGCGGAAGGTCACGCGCGTCCTTGGCGGAGGCGATCCCTTCCCACGCGGGCAGGTGCGCCGGGTCGAGCGGGGCGTCCTCGCCCTGCGTGGGCTCGCCCAAGGCGAGCAGGCGCGGCCGGGCGGGGAGGAGGCCCAGGGCGGTGGCGGCCTCGACGGAACGAGCGGCGCTCTTGATGTCGGTAGCCGTGCCTTCAACGCCATCGTTGAGGGTTCGAGTGAGACTTTTCGTCGACGGCTGCGGAGTTTTCGGAGAGAACCCTCACAGAGGGAGGAGAGCGCTGGACCGCGGGCGCGCTCGTGACCGGAGTCCGTGCCACGCCCTCGCGCCGACTGTAATTGCGTAATACAACGAGACGGTAAGCTGCCCCCACCAGTCAATGCCGGACCATTCGATGTGCGACACGGCGGCTGTGCCGTCGTCGGGAGAAGTGAGCAACCCATGGCCATGGTGGGCCTGTTCTGGATCGCCGGGGGCGACGTGTACGTGGGCGCGAAGCCGTCCGGGCTGGCTCCCGGGGTGCGTCTGACGCCCGAGGGCGTGGTGGGCCTCGGCGACAAGCAGTCCGACCTCTACCTGTGGGAGGACGTGCGGGGCCTGACGGTGACGGACGTCCCCGTGAAGTCCCTGATGCGACGGGTCGGCGCGGTCAAGAACGTGGCGCTGGGCACGGTGAAGGAACTGGTCGTGCCGATGAGCCACGGCATCGTGGACGAGGCCCCCGCGATGATGACGGTGCACGTCGAATCGTCCGGCGGCGAGCGCGAGTTGGCGGCCTACGTCGCCGCGGCTGTCGGCTACCCCCAGGCCGAGGTCGACCTCTCCCGCGCCCTCCTGGCCCGCCTCACGGAGGGGGCCGCGACGATGTCCACGACGCTGGCGGCCATGTCGGAGTGGGGCCGCTCCTGGGAGGGCGGGTCGCCCCGGGCGTCGGAGCGGGAGAAGCTGCTGCGGGGATGGGTGGGATAGGCGTACTTGCGTCATGGCGCTTCCCGACCTGGACGACCTCATCGCGGAAGTCGACCGCACCTGCGACACCGCCCACCGCGCGCCGGGGCAGGATGTCGAGCGCTGCCGTATGCGCGGCCTCTTCTGAACGGACATCGGGACGGCCCTGGGTGTGACGCGGCAGGCCGTGCAGCAACGCTTCCACGCACCCCACAAGCGCTACGGCCCCGAGTCGATGACCGAGGGCCTCCGCCAGGCGATGGCGCACGTGAAGCAGGCCGCGGTCCACCACCGCAACAACTACATCGGAACCGAGCACCTTCTGTGGGCGCTCACCGCGGAAGGCGACACGGCCGCCGAACTCCTGCGGAAATGCGGGGTGTCACCCGACGACGTCCACCGGAAGGTCGGGGCCCGGCTGGGTACGGGTGCGTCCCAGGCCGCCGAGCTCATCGACTGCCACCACCTGCTCCACGGCCTCGCCCGGACCGGCCGAGGCGTCGCCGCGGCCGTGCTCGCCGATGCCGGGCTCGGCCCGGCCGCGCTCTGAACGAGGCTCGGTCCGTCAGTCGGATGCCGGGCCGGGGAGCGCGACTTGGGCGCGGAAGCCCTCGCACTCCTCGGGCGCGTCCTCGTGGGGGCACGCGAGCAGATCGCGCAAGTAGCCGCGTGCGGCGTCCAGTTGGGCCATCTGGGACTCGATGGCGTCGATGCGTGCACGGACGGTCGCGCGCCAGTCGGGGGCGTCCGCGCGCCCGGCGAGGACCGCGACGATCTCGGTGAGGGACATCTGCCCGGTGGTCCGCCACAGCCGGATCAGCGCGATCCGGTAGATCTGATCGGCGTCGTAGTGGCGGTGGCCGAAGCGCCGGTGGGGCGTGACGAGTCCGCGGCGCTCCCAGTAGTGCAGCGTCGAGACGGGCAGATCGAAGTGGTCGGCGACGCGCCGTATCGAAGCCAGGTCGTCCATCGGGCCAGTTGAACTCAACCCGGGTTGAGCGGGCAAGGTCGTCCTCGGCCGCCCACCCTCGGGACCTCGGCCACCCACCCCTCGGGAAAGGATCGACATGCCGGTGAACGTTGGTGTCTGTCTTCCGACCTTCGTCGCACGTGGACAGGAGGGCGGCCTGCGGGAGGTCCCGTCGTTGGCCCGGCACGTCGAGGACGTCGGCCTCGACGCGGTGTGGGCGGGCGACCGCCTGTGCGCGCGTACCCCGTTCCTGGACAGCGTGGTCGCGCTGACCGCCGCCGCCGCGGTCACCGAGCGCGTACGGATCGGCTTCGGCGTCATGCTGCTGGCGCTGCGGCAGCAGGCGTGGGCGGCCGAGCAGCTGTCGTCGTTGCAGCACCTGTCGGGCGACCGCGTGGTCCTGGGGGTCGGCGCGGGTGTGCACCCGGAGGACTGGCTGGTCGGCGGGGTGCCGTTCGCCGGGCGCGGCCGCCGGGCCGACGTGATGCTGCGGGCGCTGCCCGACCTGTTCGCGGGCCGGCCGACGCCCCTGCTCACCGTTCCCGGTGAGCCGCTGATGACGCTCGAACCCGCCGTTCCCGCGCCACCGGTGTGGATCGGCGGCATGTCGGACCGGGCGCTGCGGCGGGCCGTCGAGCACGGCGCCGGCTGGCTCGCCTCCCTGCTCGAACCCGGACAACTGGCCGAGAGGACGGAGAGGATGGCGGCGTTGGCGGCCGAGGCGGGCACGAGGACACCCGAGGTCGGGACCACGGTGTTCGCCGCACTGAGCACCGACCCCGAGGAGGGCCGCCGGGGCCATCGGCGCCTGGTCCGCTTCCTGCGTTCGCTGACCGGTGAAGAAGGGCTGTCCGAGGAGCAGGCGTCCCGCCTGGTGGTCAGCGGACCCCCCGAGCGGCTGGCCGAACGGCTCGACGCGTACGTACGTGCCGGTGCGGGCACCTTCGTCGTCAACCTCTCGGGCGACGGCCTGCGACGGCAGTACGACCTGCTGGCCCGCACTCGCGAGCTGCTGCTCAGGCCGTGAGTTCCGGCAGGACCCCTGCCGGGGGCACGGACACCGGAGTCAGGTCATGGCGGATGTACCACTCCGTGGAGAGCAACCGCCCCCGCTGCTCCGGCGAAAGGCCGGCGACCAGGCCCGGCAGCGCGCCCCGCTCCACCTCGCTGCGGTGGGCGAGGACGGCGGCGACCTTCTGGTCCAGCCAGGCGCCGACGTCGACGGCCGCGGTCACCTGGTCGTCGGGGACGCTGTACATCGCCTTGCGTGTGCCCACCACCGCACTCAGCGCCGCCGCGACCGAGCGCGGATGCGTGGCCAGGTAGAGGGCGCGCGGCTGCCAAGGGGGTCCCGCGTTCGGATGGAGGCCGTCGAGACCTGCGGCCCGGGCGGCGAGCAGCGTCACCCGATGGGTCTGCACATGGTCGGGATGTCCCGAAAGGCCGCCATATGCGTCGTGCGTGACCACGATCTCCGGGCGGAACTCCCGGATGTGCGCCACCAGTCGCCCCACCGCCTCGTCGAGCGGCGCGTCGCACCAGCGTGCCTCGCCGGGGGCCGACTCCGGCACGCGCGCGTCGGCGTAGCCGAGCAGCCGGGGCTTCCCCGCGCCGAGGGCGCGCAGCGCCTCGGCCAGTTCCGGGGCGCGGTGCGTGCCCTCGGCCCAGGTGGCCGTGACGACCGCGGTGCGCGCGCCGGACGCCGCGTGCCGGGCGAGCACACCGCCGGCCGCCAAGGACTCGTCGTCGGGGTGGGCGAAGACCGCAAGGAGGCTGGGATCGGCGGGCATTGAGGGCTCCTTCCTCCGGAACCGAGCCATCGTGGAAGTGACCGTCGCCATGATGCGCGCGCCGTCGCGAAGCCCGCGCCGCCACAAGGTCCGCACCGCCGCAAAGCGAACGCCGCCGCGCGGACCGGAACGTCCACGCGGCGGCGACGCCGAGCACAGTGCCGAAGCCGGAGCGGCTGCCGTCAGGCGTGGCTGGTGAGGTAGCCGCCCATGGAGCGGAAGTACTCGGTGGCGGGCAGCTCCTCGCCGGTCTCGGTGCGCACGCGCGTGATGGCCAGGCCGTGGTTGCGGCCGGTGCGCGCGTCGGCGCCGGCGACGATCACCACGCCCTCGCCCTCGCGGTAGAAGATGCGGCCGGGGGTGCCGCCGTAGCGTCCCTCGGACACCACCGCGGTCACGACCTCCAGGCGCTTGCCCTTGTGGTACGTGAACGCGCTCGGGTACGGCGCGCACTGGGCCCGGACCAGACGCTCCAGGTCCTCGGCGGGCCAGGTCCAGTCGATCCGGATGTCCTCCTCGGCGCGCTTGTGGAAGAAGCTCGCCTGGGACCGGTCCTGCTTGGTGAACTCGGTCTGGCCCGACGCGATGAGGCCGAGCGCCTCGGTGGTGACCGGGGCGATGAGGTCGACGGTCTTGTGGAACAGGTCCGTGGTCGTGTCCTTCGGGCCGACCGGCACGGCGCGCTGGACCACGATGTCACCGGCGTCGAGGGTGTCGTCCATCATGTGCGCGGTGACGCCCACTTCGCTCTCGCCGTTGATCAGCGCCCAGATCAGCGGGGAGAAGCCGGCGTACTTCGGCAGCAGCGAGTCGTGGACGTTCAGCGTGCCGTGACGGGGGAGGTCGAAGATGCGCGGGGGGATCCACGTACGCCAGTTGTTGGCGACGATGATGTCCGGGTCGGCCGCCTTGAGCAGCTCGAAGAGCTCCTCGTCGTCGGGGCGGTTGCGGATGATCACGGGAACGCCGTGTTCTTCGGCGAGGTCGGCGACCGAGTCGCTCCAGATCTTCTCGTAGGCGTGCTCGCTCTTGGGGTGGGTCACGACGGTCACCACATCGTGCTCGGAGTCCAGGAGCGCTTGGAGGGTGCGGTGGCCCCAGGTCTGATAACCGAACATGACGACCCGCATGGGGTTTCCTCCTCAGAAGAGCGACTGACCAGCGTAAGTAAAGCAAGCCTTACCTAATGAAGCAACGTCCGCCGTTCCGGGCGGCGTTCGAGCGCGTGTGCTGGGTCTCTGCGCCTCTGATGCCCACCGCGCCTGTCGACAGGTTGGCCAGATCAGGTTAGCTTTACCTAAGTTCCACTGGGGCGCCGGTCAGTTGGTGTGCCCTGCCCCGTACTTTTTCGACGCCTCACAGGCGGCTGTCCCGCACGATGGGAGTGACATGTCTCAGGTTCTTCCTGGTGACGCACCGGTGATCCACGACCTCATAGGAATCGGCTTCGGGCCGTCCAATGTGGCCATGGCGATCGCGCTCAGCGAGCACAACGCACGCGTCGGCAGGCAGGAGGCGGTCACTGCTCACTTCTTCGAGCGGCAGCCGCAGTTCGGCTGGCACCGCGGCATGCTCTTCGACGACGCGACGATGCAGGTGTCCTTCCTCAAGGACCTCGTGACGATGCGCAACCCGGCGAGCGAGTTCAGCTTCCTCTGCTACCTGCAGAGCAAGGGGCGCCTTGTCGACTTCGTCAACCACAAGAACCTGTTCCCGCTGCGCGTGGAGTTCCACGACTACTTCGAGTGGGCCGCGGCGAAGGTCGACGACATGGTGTCCTACGGCCACGAGGTCGTCGCCGTGCGGCCGGTCGTGCGTGACGGCGTCGTCGAGTACGTGGACGTGACGTCCAGGGCGGGCTCGGAGCTGGTGACGCACCGTGCCCGGAATCTGGTGATCGGTACGGGTCTGCGGCCGTACATGCCGGAAGGGGTCGAGCGGACCGACCGCATCTGGCACAACTCGGACTTCCTGCAGCGCGTCGAGACGCTCGAGGGCACCGACCCGTCCCGCTTCATCGTGGTCGGCGCCGGCCAGAGCGCCGCGGAGAACGTGGCCTACCTGCACCGGCGGTTCCCCGAGGCCGAGGTCTGCGCGGTCTTCTCCCGCTACGGCTACAGCCCGGCCGACGACAGCAGCTTCGCCAACCGGATCTTCGACCCCGCGGCGGTCGACGAGTACTTCACGGCTCCCGACGACGTGAAGCGCAAGCTGATCGACTACCACGGCAACACCAACTACTCGGTGGTGGACATCGATCTGATCGACGATCTGTACCGGCAGTCGTACCAGGAGAAGGTCCTCGGCAACGAGCGGCTGCGGTTCCTCAACGTCTCCCGCCTCACCGACGTGGTCGAGGCCCCCGACCGGGTCAGGGCCACCGTCGAGTCGCTCGTCACCGGGGAGAAGACCCCGCTGGACGCCGACGTCGTGGTCTACGCCACCGGCTACCGGCCCGCGGACCCGCTGGGCCTGCTCGGCGAGGTCGAGGGCTACTGCCGACGCGACGACGAGGGCCGGGTCCGGGTCGGGCGCGACTACCGCGTGGCGACCGACGCGGCGCTGCAGTGCGGCATCTACCTGCAGGGCGGCACCGAGCACACGCACGGCATCACCTCCTCCCTGCTGTCGAACACCGCGATCAGGGTCGGCGAGATCCTGGAGTCGATCCTCGACGGGAGCCTGCGGCCGACCGGCGACGGCGACCGGCGGATCGCCGACGAGATCCCCACGCCCCGCTAGTCGCACCCCTCAGTCCCACCCCCCACGCACAAGCCTCGCCTCCCTGTGGCGCCGTCCTTCCAGGGAGGCGGGGCGCGCACTGTGTACACCCCTGTGAAAGGAAAGTCCGTGTCCGCTGGTACACGTCCGGTGCTGACCAGGTTGGTCAGGCATGTTCCCCGTGTGGCTGTGGCCGCCGTCGCCGCGTTCGCTCTGACCGCCTGTGGGGGAGGGTCCGAGAAGTCCGATTCCGAGTCCACGTCGTCGGGCGGCAAGGGCGCGAACTCCGCGGCCTTCCCGGTGACGGTCAAGCACAAGTACGGCAGCACGACGATCGACGAGCAGCCGAAGAAGGTCGTCACCCTCGGCCTGTCCGACCAGGACGCCGTGCTCGCCCTCGGCGTGAAGCCCGTCGGCGCCGTGGACTGGTTCAAGGAGAAGCCGTACGGCAAGTGGCCGTGGGCGAAGGAGAAGTGGGGCTCCGCCAAGCCGCAGATCGTCGGCGAGCGTGACGAGTACAACATGGAGAAGATCGCGGCGCTCCAGCCGGACCTGATCATCGCCCAGTACTCGGGCATGAAGAAGGAGCAGTACGACACCCTCTCCAAGATCGCCAAGGTGGTCGCCCAGCCCAAGGGCCACGCCGACTACGGCGCGCCGTGGCAGACGATGACCCGGCAGATCGGCAAGTCGCTCGGCAAGACCAAGGAGACCGAGAAGCTGATCTCGGACGTCGACGCGAGCTTCAGGGAAGTCCGCTCCAAGCACCCGGAGTTCGCGAAGAAGACCCTCACCGTCGCCGACAGCTTCGAGGCGGGCAAGTACTCGGCCTTCACCAAGACCGACCCCAAGGCGATCTTCTTCAAGGAGCTCGGCTTCAAGCTGAAGCCCGAGATCGACAAGCTGGCCAAGCCCGGCTGGAACGTCGCCGAGCTGAGCGCCGAGAAGCTGAACGTGCTCGACACCGACCGCCTCGTGTGGGTCACCTCGAGCACCGAGGCCAACGACCGCATCAAGGGCGAACCGCTCTACAAGAAGCTGAAGGTCCACCAGGACAAGCGCGACCTGTTCGTGCCGTACCAGGACCCGGACATCGGTGCCGCGTTCTCCTTCAACACGGTCCTGTCGATTCCTTACGCCATCGACGAGATCGAGCCGCTCCTGGCGGACATCAAGTAACCCTCCACGCGCGGGTGGAGCCGGACACCCGCGCGCAGGCACGTCACCGGCCGGGCACGGCCGGCGTCGACGACGCCGGCCGTCTCGTGACGACTTCTCACAGTTGCTTGATCAGGGAAAGGTCCTTCGAAGATGTTTGACGCCGAGTCGGATCGGACTTCTGCCGTCAGGACACCCGTCAGGACACCCGTCACCGGCGGGCAGGCAGGCATCTGGCTTGCTCAGCAGATCGAGCCGGAGAGCTCGGCCTACAACATCTCGTTCGTCCTCGAACTGCACGGCGCCGTCGACCGGCAACGCCTCGTCGCCGCCGTACGGCAGTCCGTCGAGGAGGCCGACGCCCTGCACGTGCGCGTCACGGCCGAGGACGGCACGCCGGAACAGATCTCCGAGCGGCACCCCGTCGACGTACCCGTCGTCGACCTGAGGCGGGAGCCGGACCAGGACCGCGCGGCCGCCGACTGGATGGCCGCGGAGCGGGACAGGCCGGCCGACCTCGCGCACGGGCCGCTGTACGCCCACGCGGTGCTCCGGCTCACCGACGACCGCGTCCTGTGGTACCAGCGCTACCACCACATCGTCGCCGACGGCATGACCGCCGCACTGATCACCCGCCGCGCCGGTGAGCTCTACACCGAGGGCGAGCAGGCGCCCGCACCCGCCGGGCCGCTGTCCCGCCTGGTGGCCGCCGACCAGGCCTACCGCGCCTCCGACCAGTACCGGGCCGACCGCGCCTACTGGCTGGACCGCATGGCCGACCGGCCGGAGCCCGCCCGCCTCGTCGAGCGCGCCCCCTCCCTCATGACGCGCCGGATCCGGCGCACCGCACAGCTGGGCACGGCCGACACCGCCCGGCTGCGGGCCGCCGCCGAGCGCACCGGCGTCCGCCTCTCCCACCTCGTGGTGGCCGCCGTCGCCGCCTACCTGCACCGGGCCGGCGGACAGCGCGACCTCGTCCTCGGACTGCCGGTCGCCGCACGCCACGACGCGGACACGAAGGCCGTCCCCGGCATGGTGTCCAACGTCGTCCCGCTGCGCCTGTCCGTGCACGAGGGCACCACCGGCGCCGAGCTGGCCGCCGACGTGCGCCGGGCGGTCGCCGACGCGGTCGCGCACGGGCGCTACCGCGCCGAGGACCTGGCCAGGGAGCTCGGACTCGTCGACGGCGTATCGGAGTTGGTCGGCCCGACCGTCAACATCCTGCCCTCCGGCGGCGACCTGAACTTCCCCGGCCTCGACGCCGCGCTCCACCCCGCCTGGCTCGGCCCCGTCAGCGACCTGGCCGTCAGCGTCTCCGAGTACGCGGCGGGCACCGGAATCAGCGTCCACTTCGATGCCGACGCCGGCCTGTGCGACGAGCGGACGCTCCACGACCACGAGCGCCGCTTCCTCGCCCTGCTCGACGCCCTCACCGAGCACCCCGAGCGGCCCCTCGGCCGCATCGACCTCGTCTCGGACGCCGAACGCGACCGTCTGCTCGACGAGTTCGGCGTCGCGCCCCGCGAGGTGCCCGAACTGTCCTGGCCCGCCGCCTTCGAGCGGCAGGTCCGCGGCGCGCCCGACGCCGTCGCCCTCGTGCACGAGGACCGCGAGCTGACGTACGCCGAACTCAACGCGGAGGCCAACCGCCTCGCCCGCCTCCTCGCCGCCCGCGGCGTGCGTGCCGAGGACGTCGTGGGCGTCGCCCTGCCCCGCTCGCCGGAGCTCGTCATCACCCTGCTCGCCGTGATGAAGGCCGGGGCCGCCTATCTGCCGCTGGACGCGGACCACCCGCGCGAGCGCATCGCCTACATGCTCGACGACGCCGGGGCCCGCACCGTCGTCACCGTGCGCGAACTGGCCGCGGAACTCCCGCAGTCGGCGGGCGTCACCCACCTCCTGCTCGACGACCCGGCCCTCGTGGCGGCCCGCGCCGGGCTCGACACCGGCGACCTCGGCCTGCCGATCGCCCTCGACCGGGCCGCGTACGTCATCTACACCTCCGGTTCGACCGGCCGCCCCAAGGGTGTCGTGGTGCCGCACGACGGTGTCGGCAGCCTCGTCGCCACCGCGACCGACCGGCTCGGCGTCGACGCCACCAGCCGCGTCGTCCAGTTCGCCTCCGTCGGGTTCGACGTGACCGTCTGGGACCTGATCATGTCGCTGTGCGTCGGCGGCCGGATCATCGTCGTCCCCGCCGAGCGCCGTGTCGCGGGCCCCGCGCTCACCGAGTACATCGCGCACCACCGCGCCACGCACATGATCCTGCCGCCCTCGCTCGTCTCGGCGCTGCCGCAGGAGTGCGAACTGCCCGAGGGCGCCGTCCTGGTGGTCGGCACCGAAGCCGTCCCCGCCGAGCTGATCGCGCGCTGGGCGGGACGCGTGCGGATCGTCGTCGCGTACGGACTGACCGAGGCGAGCGTCAACTCCACGCTCTGGCGCGCCGAGAGCGGCAGGCCGGGCCCCGCGCCCATCGGCCGCCCCGACCCCAACACCCGCGCCTACGTGCTCGACACGGCGCTCCGTCCGGTCCCCGTCGGCGCCGAGGGCGAGCTGTACGTCGCGGGCCGCGGCCTCGCCCGCGGCTACCTGGGACGTCCGGGGCTGACGGCGGAACGGTTCGTCGCCGACCCGTACGGCGAGCCGGGCACCCGCATGTACCGCACCGGCGACCGGGTCCGCTGGGGCGCCGACGGCAACCTGGAGTTCCTCGGCCGCGCGGACGGCCAGATCAAGATCCGCGGCCACCGGATCGAGCCCGGCGAGGTCGAGAGCGCCTTCATGGCCTGCGCGGGCATCGCCCAGGCCGCCGTCCTCGCCCGAGAGGACCACCGGGGCGTCAAGCGCCTCGTCGCCTATCTCGTCGCGGAGGCGAACGGTGACGAGGGCGACGCCGCGGTGACGGCCGCGCGCGCCGAGGCCGGCGCCGCGCTGCCGGACCACATGGTGCCGTCGGCCGTCGTCGTCCTCGAAGGACCGCTGCCGCTGACGCCCAACGGAAAGCTCGACGGCAAGTCCCTGCCCGAGCCCCGGTGGACGGCCGTGTCCGCCGTGCGCGGCGCCGACGCGCCGAGCACCCCGGCCGAGACCGCACTCGCCGCGCTCTGCGCCGACGTGCTCGGCCTGCCCGCGGTGGGCGTCCACGACAGCTTCTTCGAACTGGGCGGCGACAGCATCGTCGCCATCCAGCTGGTGAACCGCGCCCGCGATGCCGGACTCGTCCTCACGCCGCGCGACGTGTTCCGGCACCGCACGGTGGCGGCGCTCGCCCAGACGGCCGCGCAGGCTGCCGACGGGACGGCGGCCGTGCGGCAGAGCCCGGTGGACCTCGACGCGGACGCCCTGCCCGTTTCCCCGCTCCAGGAAGGCTTCTTCTTCCACGCGGAGTTCGACGACGACGCGGCCGACCTCTACCTCGTCCAGGAGCTCCTCGACCTCGCGGGCCCCGTCGACCCGGACCGGCTGCGCCGCGCGCTCCAGTCGCTCCTGGACCGGCACCCGTTGCTGCGTGCCTCGTTCCGTCAACTGCCCGGCGGCGAGGTCGTCCAGCGCCTCGCGGACGCGGTGACCCTGCCGTGGCGGGAGGCCGAAACCTCCGAGACCGGCCTCGACGAACTGCTGCGCGCCGACCGCGCCGAGCAGTTCGACCTCGCGCGGCCGCCCCTGCTGCGGGCCACGCTCGTCAAGGACGGGCAGCGCCACCGGCTCCTGCTCACCCTGCACCACATCGTCGCCGACGGCTGGTCGGTCTCCGTCCTGCTGCGCGAGCTGACCGCCGCCTACGAGGGCGCCGCCCTGTCCGAGCCGGTGGACCCGCGGTCCTACCTGGCCTGGCTCGCGGGACGCGACAAGGAGGCCGCCCGCGCCGCGTGGACCAGGGCGCTCAAGGGCCTGGCCGGGCCCACCCGGCTTCCCTCGCCGTCCGCGTCACCGGATTCGCCGGAGCCGTCCGAGCCGGGCCACGTCGAGACCCGCCTCCCGCAGGACCTCACCGAGGAGCTCACCGCCTACGTACGCACCCACGGCCTGACCCTGAGCACCGTCGTCCACGGCGTGTGGGGCCTGCTGCTGGGCGCGCTGACGGGTGGTCAGGACGTCGTCTTCGGGACCACCGTGTCCGGGCGCACCACGCAGGTCGAGGGCCTGGACTCCGCGGTCGGCCTGTTCATCAACACCGTCCCGGCCCGGGTGACCCTGCGCGCCGAGGAGTCCCTCACCGACCTGCTGCGGCGCGTCCAGGACGAGCACACGGCCCTCCTCGACCACCAGCACCTCGGCCTCGCCGACATCCAGCGGGTCGCGGGCGGCGGCGAACTCTTCGACACGCTCGTGGTGTTCGAGAACTACCCGAGCGGCGACATGGGGACCGGGCAGGACTCGGGCGGACTGCGCGTCACCGGCGCCGAGGTGTTCGACGCCGTGCACTACCCCCTGGCGCTCGTCGTCGAGCCCGGCGACAGCGGACTGCTCCTGCGGTTCAAGCACCACGCGGCGCGCCTGGACCAGGTGACCGTGGCCGTGCTCGCCAACCGGTTCGTGGCCCTGCTGCGCACCCTCGTCGCCGAGCCCGGCCGCACCGTCGCCCGCACCGGCCTGCTCTCCGAGCGCGAGCGGCAGGGCCTCGCGGAACTCAACGCCACCGCCCACCCGGTCCCCGACGCCACCCTCGCCTCGCTCTTCGCCGACCAGGTGGCGCGCACCCCGCACGCCACGGCCGTCGTCTTCGAGGACACCACCCTGACGTACGACGAACTCGACCGCCGGGCCGAGGCCCTGGCCCGGCGCCTCCGGGCGCGCGGCGCGGGCCCCGAGTGCTACGTCGCCGTCGCGGTGCCCCGCTCCGCTGAGCTGATGGTCGCGCTGCTCGGCGTCCACAAGGCGGGCGCCGCCTACCTGCCCGTCGACCTGGACTACCCCGCCGACCGCGTCGCGTTCATGCTCGGCGACTCGGGCGCGCGCACGGTCGTGACCACCGCCGAAGCGGCCGGGCGGCTGCCCGCCGTACCCGGACTCGATCACCTCGTCGTCGACGCCCACGAGCCGACGGCCACCGTGCCCGACGCGCCCGCCCGACCGGCGGAGACCGCGGCGGACGCGCCCGTCCGACCTGCGGGACCCGACCACCCCGCCTACCTGATCTACACCTCAGGCTCCACCGGCCGCCCCAAGGGCGTCGCCGTCACCCACCGGGCCATCGTCAACCGCCTTGCCTGGATGCAGAGTGCGTACGGCCTCGACGCCGACGACCGGGTGCTCCAGAAGACGCCGTCCAGCTTCGACGTCTCGGTCTGGGAGTTCTTCTGGGCGCTGACCGAGGGCGCCACCGTCGTCCTCGCCCGCCCCGACGGCCACCGCGACCCGGCCTACCTGGCCGAGCTGATCCACGCGCGGCGGATCACCACGATGCACTTCGTGCCGTCCATGCTCGCCGCGTACGTGCAGACCATGGAGGCCACGCCGCACGCGCCCGACTGGGCGGCGAGCCTGCGCCGCGTCTTCTGCAGCGGCGAGGCGCTCACGGGGGCGGACGCCCGCAACTGGTGGGAGCTGACCGCCCGTTCGGGCCGCGGACCCGTCCCGCTGCACAACCTCTACGGCCCCACCGAGGCGGCCGTGGACGTCACGTACTTCCCCTACGAGGGCGCCACCGAGCAGGCCGTCCCGATCGGCCGCCCCGTGTGGAACACCCGGCTGCACGTCCTCGACCCGTTCCTGCGTCCGGTGCCGGACGGCGTGCCCGGCGAGCTGTACCTGGCCGGTGTCCAGCTGGCCCGCGGCTACCACGACCGGGCGGGCCTGACCGCCGAGCGCTTCGTCGCCGACCCGTTCGGGGCGCCGGGGGAGCGGATGTACCGCACCGGCGACCTGGTGCGCCGCCGCGCCGACGGGGCGGTCGAGTACCTCGGGCGCACCGACCGGCAGGTCAAGATCCGCGGCAACCGCATCGAGCTCGGCGAGGTCGAGACCGCGCTCGCGGCGCTGCCCGGCGTCGCCCGCGCGGCCGTGATCGCCCGCGACGGCACCCTCGTCGGCTACGCCGTGCCCGCCCGGGGCGACGCGCTGGCCGGCGACACGCCGGACGGCGAGGCACTGGACGGCGAGGCGCTGCACGCGGCGCTCGCCGACGCGCTGCCCGCCCAGATGGTGCCGAGCGCCGTCGTCGTCATCGGCGAACTCCCGCTCACGCCCAGCGGCAAGCTCGACCAGAACGCCCTGCCCGCACCCGAGGCCGCGCCCCGCTCCGGCGGACGCGCGCCCCGCGACGACCGGGAACGCGCCCTGTGCGCGATCTTCACCGACGTCCTCGGCGTGCCCGGAATCGGCGCGGACGACGACTTCTTCGTCCTGGGCGGAGACAGCCTCACCTCCATCGCGGTCGCCACCCGGGCCCGCGAGAAGGGCCTGACGCTCAGCCCGCGCGACGTCTTCGAGTGCCGTACCCCCGAAGCCCTCGCCGCGGCCGCGGCGCCGACCGACCCCGAACCGACCGAGGTACCCGTGCACTCCGACGGCGTGACCGTCTCCGCCTCCGACGCCGGGCAGGCAGCCGCCGCCCTGCAGGCCGTCCTGGCCGCGCAGCAGCAGTCCGGCGCGGCCGTCGACCCCGCGCTGCAGGCGCTCCTCGCCCAGCTGACCTCCGCCGCGCCCGCCACCACGCAGGAGCCCGCGGAGCCCGAGGCCCCCGCACCGCTCGGCGGCCTCGAACTCACCGAGGAGGAGACCGCCCGCGTCCACGCGGCCGCCGGGCTCCCCGTCGCGGACATCTGGCCGCTCTCCCCGCTCCAGGAGGGCATGTACTTCCACGCCACGTACGACGCGGGCGACGCGCTCGACGTCTACCAGTCCCAGGAGACCCTGGACTTCGACCGGCGGGTCGACGCCGACCGGCTGCGCGCAGCCTGCCGCGCGCTCCTCGACCGCAACACCAGCCTGCGCGCGGGCTTCACCAGCGACGGGCTGCCCCGCCCCGTGCAGTTCATCGCGGACGGCGCCGAGATCCCGCTGGTGGAGGAGGACCTCTCCGAGCTGCCCGCCGACGAACAGCGCGCCCGCGTCGAGGAGTTGCTGGCCGCCGACCGCAGGCAGCGCTTCGACCTGACCGCCGCACCGCTGTGCCGTCTGCTGCTGATCCGCCTCGGCGACGGCAGGGACCGGCTCGTGGTGACCCACCACCTCATCCTGTGGGACGGCTGGTCCGCCTGGCTGTTCCTGGAAGAGCTGTTCACGCTGTACGAGCGCGGCGGCGACGCGAGCGGCCTGCCCACCCCCGGCACCTACCGGGACTACCTGGCCTGGCTCGACCAGCAGGACACCACCGCCGCGCTCGGCGCCTGGCGCGAGGCCCTCGCCGGATTCGACGAGCCCACCCTGGTCGCCCCCTCGGGACGCGACACCGGCCCGGTCATCCCCGCGGACTTCGACGCCCTCCTGACCCAGGAGACCAGCGACCGCCTGCGCACCCTCGCCCGCAGCCACGGACTGACCCTCAACACGGTCCTGAACGCCGCGTGGGGCCTGGTCCTCTCGGCGATGACCGGCCGCGCCGACGTCGCCTTCGGCACGGCGGTCGCCGGACGCCCGGCGGACGTGCCGAACGTGGCCGGGATCATCGGCATGTTCCTCAACACCGTCCCGGCCCGCGTCGGCTTCGCCCCGGGCGAGCCGCTGCTCGACCTGCTGCGCCGCATGCAGTCCGAGCGCGCGGCCGTCATGCCCTATGAGTACGTGGGTCTCGGCACCCTGCAGCAGGAGACCGGCCACCGCCGCCTGTTCGACACCCTGTTCGTGCTCCGCTCGGCCGACGGCGAGGACCGCGCGGCCGAGCTGCGACAGCGGCACGGCATCACCGGCGTGACCAACGTGGACGGCACGCACTTCCCGCTCACGCTCATCGTCACGCCCGGCGCCCGGCTGCGCGTCACCCTGGCGGCCCGGCCCGACCTGTTCCCCGAGCAGGACGCGACCGCGATCCTCGCCCGGTTCACCACCGTCCTCGACCGCCTTGCCGAGGCCCTCGCGGGCCGGACCCCCGAGGCCGCCCGCACGGTCGGCGTCGACCTCCTGCTGCCCGGCGAGCGCACCGCGCTGACCGCCGACTGGCGCGGCAGCCGCGAGCCGGTGCCCGACGAGACCATCGCCGACATGCTCACCGCCCAGGTCGCCCGCACCCCGCACGCGGTGGCCCTGGTCTTCGGCGAGCGCGCCCTCACGTACGCCGAACTCGACGGCCAGATCAACCGGCTCGCCCGGCTGCTCCTGGCCCGCGGCGCGGGGCCCGAGAAGGTCGTGGCGCTCGCGCTGCCCCGGTCCATCGAGATGGTGGCCGCGCTCTTCGCCGTGCTGCGCACCGGCGCCGCCTATCTGCCCCTCGACCTCGACCACCCCGCCGACCGGCTGCGCCTGATGGCCGAGGACACCGGACCCCTGTGCCTGGTGTCCACCGCCGCCGTGGCGCCGACCCTGCGCGGCGAGAGCGGTCCCGTCGCTCCCGAACTCCTTCTGGACGACGCGGCCGTGGCGGCCGAGCTCGCGGCCCTGCCCGACGGCGAGATCACCGACGCCGAGCGGCCGGCCTTCGCGCACGGCGTGCGAGGCCGCCTCGAACACCCGGCGTACGTCATCTACACCTCCGGCTCGACCGGCCGCCCCAAGGGCGTCGTCACCCCCTACCGGGGCTTGACGAACATGCAGCTCAACCACCAGAAGGAGATCTTCGACCCGGCCATCGCCTCGGCCGGCGGGCGGCGCCTGCGCATCGCGCACACCGTCTCCTTCGCCTTCGACATGTCCTGGGAGGAGCTGCTCTGGCTCGTCGAGGGCCACGAGGTGCACGTCTGCGACGAGGAGCTGCGCCGCGACGCCGAGGCGCTGGTGGCCTACTGCGACCTGCACCAGGTCGACGTCGTCAACGTCACGCCCACCTATGCCCAGTTGCTGATCGAGGAGGGGCTGCTCGACCGCGACGAGGCGGCGGGCAAGCACCGCCCCGCCCTCGTGCTGCTCGGCGGCGAGGCGGTCTCCGACACGGTCTGGACGAAGCTGCGCCGCACCGAGGGAACGTACGGCTACAACCTGTACGGCCCCACCGAGTACACGATCAACACGCTCGGCGGATCCACCACCGACAGCGCGACCTCCACGGTCGGCATGCCCATCCGCAACACCCGCGCCTACGTCCTCGACGGCATGCTCCGCCCCGTCCCGCCGGGCAGCCCCGGCGAGCTCTACATCGCGGGAACCGGACTCGCCCGCGGCTACCACGACCGGGCGGGGCTGACCGCCGAGCGGTTCGTCGCCGACCCGTTCGGGGCGCCGGGGGAGCGGATGTACCGCACCGGCGACCTCGTACGGCAGCGCCCCGACGGCCTCCTGGACTTCCTCGGACGCACCGACGACCAGGTCAAGATCCGCGGCTACCGCATCGAGCTGGGCGAGATCTCCACGGCGCTCTCCGCGCACCCGGCCATCGCGCACGCCGCCGTGGTCGTGCACGAGGCCGCGGGCACCAAGCGCCTGGTCGGCTACGTCGTCCCGGACGAGGATCCCGAGGACGGCGCCTCGCCCGGCGACGAACTGGCGCAGGCGCTGCGCGACCACCTCAAGACCACCCTGCCCGACTACATGGTCCCCTCCGCCCTGGTCCCCGTGGCGACCCTGCCGCTGACCGTCAACGGCAAGCTCGACGTCAAGGCCCTGCCCGCCCCGGACTTCGCGGGTGGCACGACGGCCGGGCGCGCGCCGAGCACCCCGCAGGAGGAGACGCTGTGCGCCCTCTTCGCCGAGGTCCTCGGCCTCGCGGCGGACGGCGTCGGGGTCGACAGCAACTTCTTCGAGCTCGGCGGGCACTCGCTGCTCGCCACCCGGCTCGTCAGCCGCGCCCGCACCGCGCTCGACGCCGAACTCGCCATCCGTGACCTGTTCGAGGCGCCCACCGTCGCCGAACTCGTGGAGCGCGCCGCCGCGTCGCGTGGCGCCGCCCGCCCGGCCCTGACCGCCGTCGAGCGCCCCGACGAACTGCCGCTCTCGCACGCCCAGCAGCGGCTGTGGGTCATCCAGCAGATCGAGTGCACCTCGGCCGCGTACAACTTCCCGCTCGTCATACGGCTGCGCGGCGCCCTCGACCACGACGCGTGGCGCGCCGCGCTCGCCGACGTGACCGCCCGCCACGAGGCCCTGCGCACGGTCTTCGCCGAGCGCGAGGGCCAGGCGTACCAACGGGTGCTGCCCGCCGAGCGGGCGCATCCCGTCGTCGAGCACGTGCGGGCCGCCGAGGAGGAGATCCCCGCCCTCGTCGACGCCGCCGTGAAGCGGCCCTTCGACCTCGCGGCCGAACTCCCGCTGCGTGCCACGGTCGTGGAGGTGGCACCCGACGACCACGTCGTCGTCCTGCTGCTGCACCACATCACCACCGACGAGTGGTCCGACCGGCCCTTCCTGCGGGACCTGGCCACCGCCTACGCGGCCCGCACCGAAGGCGCGGCCCCCACCTGGGAGCCGCTGCCCGTCCAGTACGCCGACTACGCGCTGTGGCAGCAGCGCCTCCTCGGCGACCCGGACGAGCAAGACAGCCTGGCCGCGCGGCAGTTGGCGTACTGGCGCACCGCCCTGGCGGGAGCTCCCGAGGAGCTGGAGCTGCCCACCGACCGGCCGCGTCCCGCCCGTCCCGCGTTCTCCGGAGCGGAACTCGACATCGCCTTCGACGGCGCCGTCCACGAGGGCCTGCGGAGCCTGGCACGGGAGACCGGCGCCAGCATGTTCATGGTCGTCCACGCGGCGGTGGCGGCGCTGCTGCACCGGCTCGGCGCAGGCACGGACATCCCGCTCGGCGCACCCATCGCGGGCCGCGGCGACGAGGCGCTCGACGACCTGGTCGGCTTCTTCGTCAACACGCTCGTCCTCCGCACCGACCTGGGCGGCGACCCCAGCTTCACCGAGCTGCTCGGCCGGGTGCGCGAGACCGACCTGGCCGCCTTCTCCCACGCCGACGTGCCCTTCGAGTCGGTCGTGGAGACGCTCAACCCGACCCGCTCCCTCTCCCGCAACCCGCTGTTCCAGGTGATGGTCGGCTACCACGCCCGCACCGGGGACGCCCTCGAACTGCCCGGACTCCGGGCGACGTACGTGCCGTTCGGGATCGAGTCGGCCAAGTTCGACCTCGTGTTCAGCTTCACCGAGCACACCACGGACGACGGAGCCGGGGACTCCCTCGGCTGCCGCCTGGAGTTCGCCACCGAGCTGTTCGACCAGGAGACCGCAGAGCGCATCGGCGACCGCCTGCGCAGGCTGGTCGGGGCGCTCGTCGCGGCCCCCGAACAGCCCCTGTCGCAGGCCGAGATCCTCTCCGCCGATGAGCGCGACCTGGTCCTCGAAGGCTTCAACGGCTCGCCGCGCGCGGTCGACGAGGCCTCCGCGCCCGAGCTGTTCGCCCGCCGGGTCGCCGAGCGCCCGGACGCCGTCGCCGTCGTCGAGCGCTCGCGGTCGGTGACGTACGCCCAGCTCGACGCGCGCGCCAACCGCATCGCCCGGCTGCTGGCCGCGCGCGGAGTCGGCGCCGAGAGCGTGGTGGGCGTGGCCGTGCCGCGCTCGGTGGACATGGTCGCCACCGTCGTCGCCGCGCTGAAGCTGGGCGCCGCGTTCCTGCCGCTCGACCTGATCCACCCCGGCGACCGCCTCACCTACATGATCGAGGACTCCGGCGCGGCCGTCGTGGTCGGCACCGAGCCGGTCGCGGGGAAGATCCCGGACGTCGCGGGCGTCCCCGTGGTGCTTCTCGACGCCCCGGACACGGTCGGGGAGCTGGAGACGCTGCCCGACGCACCGGCGCCCGGCGGGCCGGTCGGTCTCGACCAGGCCGCGTACGTGATCTACACCTCCGGCTCGACCGGCCGCCCCAAGGGCGTGGTCGTGCCGCACGAGGGCATCGCCAGCCTGGTCGCCACGGCCGTCGACCGGATGGGCCTCGAACACGACAGCCGGGTCCTGCAGTTCGCGTCGATCGGCTTCGACGTCTTCGTCTTCGAACTGGCGATGGCGCTGTGCCACGGCGGCAGGCTCGTCCTGATCACCGACGAGGCACGCGTCGCGGGCCACGCGCTCACCGACTTCCTCGCCGACCAGCGGGCCACCCACATGATCCTGCCGCCGTCCCTGATGTCGGCGCTGCCGCCGGGCTGCGAACTGCCCGAGGGCGCGACCGTCCTGGTCGGCACCGAGACCGTGCCGCCGGACCTCTTCGAGCGGTTCGGCGCCACCGCGAACCTGATCTGTGCGTACGGACTCACCGAGGCGACGGTCAACTCGACCCTGTGGCAGGCCCGCGCCCACGGCGGCCGCGTCACCGGCCGGGTCCCGATCGGCCGCCCCGACCCCAACACCCGCGCCTACGTCCTGGACGACCACCTGCGGCCCGTGCCGCCCGGCGTCGTGGGGGAGCTGTACGTCTCCGGACGCGGTCTCGCCCGCGGCTACCTGGGCCAGGCCGGTCTCACCGCGCAGCGCTTCGTCGCCGACCCGTTCGGCGCGCCGGGCAGCCGCATGTACCGCACCGGCGACCGCGCCCGCTGGCGCGCCGACGGGAACCTCGACTTCCTCGGCCGCGTCGACACCCAGGTGAAGATCCGGGGCTTCCGCATCGAGCTCGGCGAGATCGAGACGGCGCTCGCCGCCCACCCCTCGGTCGGCCAGGCCGCCGTGGTGCCCGACCGCGACGGCGACATCGTCCGCCTGGTCGGCTACGCCGTGCCCGAGCGCGACGGGTCCGCGCCGCGCGAGCTCGACCCGCAGGAGCTGCGCGCCCATGTCGCGGGCCGGCTGCCCGAGTACATGGTCCCCGCCCTCGTCGTCCCGCTGGAGGGACCGCTGCCGCTGACGCCCAACGGCAAGCTGGACCGCAAGGCGCTGCCCGCGCCGGACTGGGCCGGCATGACCGGCGAGGCCCGCCCCGCGACGCCGACACAGGCCCGGCTCGCCGCGCTGTTCTGCGAGGTCCTCAAGCTGGACGACATCGGCGTGCACGACAACTTCTTCGCGCTCGGCGGCCACTCGATGGCCTCGATGCGGCTTCTGGGCCGTATCCGCGCCGAGTTCGGGGTCGAGCTGAGCATCCGGGACGTCTTCGACGCGCTGACCGTCGCCGGTGTCGCGGGGAAGCTGGACGGCGCCGCCGCGGCGCGGCCCGCCCTGCGCCGCGCCGACACCCCGGCCGCCGACGGCGCCGAGCTGCCGGTGGCCCCCGTCCAGCAGTGGCAGTGGGAGTCCGCACGGCGGGGCCCCGGTTTCGACCACGCCCTGGTGCTGCGCTCGCCCGGCGGGCTCGACGCCGACGCGCTGGGCGTGGCGCTCGCCGACGTCGTGGCACGGCACGAGCCGCTGCGCACCGCGTTCACCGAACGCGACGGGACGGTCCTCCAGCGGCCCGTCGACGCCCCGGCCCTGGCCGTGGAGCGCTGCGCCGACCTGGACGCCCGCCTCGCCGAACTGGCCGCGGGGGCACCGGATCCGGAGCACGAGCCGCCGCTGCGGGCCCGCCTGCTGACCGGACCGGACGGAAGCCAGGCGGTGCTCCTCACGATGCACTACCTCGCGGTCGACGAGTGGTCGGTCGTCCCCCTGTTCCGCGACCTCACCACGGCCTACGCGGCGCGTGGCGAGGGCAGGACCCCCGACTGGGCACCGCTGCCGGTCACCTACGCCGACTACGCCCGCTGGGCACGCGAGATCCTCGGCGACCTCGCCGACCCGGACAGCAGGGGCGGCCGGCAGTTGGCGTACTGGCGCGACCGCCTCCAGGGCGTACCGCGCGCGCTGGACCTGCCCGCCGGGGGACCGCCCGCCGACGGCGCGGACGGCCACGCCGCGCGCCGGGCCGCGGGGCACGTCGGGTTCGTCCTCGACGAAGAGCTGCACGCAGGTGTGGACCGCCTCGCCCGCGCGACCGGCACCAGCATGTTCATGGTGCTGCACTCGGCCCTGGCCGCGCTGCTCACCGCCCATGGCGCGGGCACCGACCTGCCCGTCGGCACGATGGTCGCCGGGCGCTCCGACGACCAGCTCGCCGACCTCGTGGGCTGCTTCTTCAACACGGTCGTGCTGCGCACCGACACCGCGGGCGACCCGACCTTCACCGAGCTGTTGACCCGCGTACGGGAGACCACCCTGAGCGCCCTTGACCAGCAGGACGTACCGTTCGACGAGGTCGTACGGGCGGCCGGGCTGCGACCCGAGGGGCCGCAGGTCATGGTGATCCACCACGAACAGGCGGATCTGGAGCGGCTGGAGGGCGGCGTGGGCGAACTGCTGGCCGTCCCGACCGGCTCGGCGCGTGCGGAGCTGACCCTCAGCTTCTACGAGCCGCGCGGCGACGGTCCCGTGCACTGCGCCCTGATCCACGCCACCGGCCGGCTCGGCACCGCCAAGACCCGGCGGCTCGCCGCCGAACTCAAGACCCTGCTGCGCACGGTGACAGCAGATTCCGAACAGCCGCTGTCCGAGCTGTTCAACGTCACATCCATGAGGAGTGAGAACGCATGAGCACCAACCCGTTCGAGGACGCGCAGGCCCGCTTCCTGGTTCTGGTCAACGACGAGAACCAGCACTCGCTGTGGCCCGCCTTCGCCGAGGTCCCCGCCGGCTGGCGGTCCGTCTTCGGCGAGGACACCCGCGAGGCGTGCCTGGCCTACGTGGAGTCCCACTGGACGGACCTGCGTCCGGCGAGTCTGATCGCCGCGCAGCAGGGCTGAGCCTCGCTCACCCCTTCCCTGTACGCCGCCGCCCGCGAGAGGAACGTCCTCTTGCGGGCGGCGGCGTTGTGCGAGGAGGGGGCGTTTGACGGGTGGCGGTCCGCGGGTGTGTGGGGGCTGGTCGCGCAGTTCCCCGCGCCCCTTCGGGGCGCTGCCGTACCGCGATGCAAAGGCCGACGCCCCCGGTTCCACGGGGGCGTCGGCCTTCTGCTGTGCTTCGTCTCTGGAATGTGCTCGCCTCAGCAGGCCGTCGAGACCGGGAGCTCGGAATCGCCGGTCGCCGGCCGGGGCTCGGCCACTCGCGCCGGCTCGCGGCGGCTGTCGGACCAGGCCGCCCACAGCGTGGCGTACAGGCCGCCCGCGGCCACCAGTTCGTCGTGCGTGCCGGTCTCGGCGACGCGCCCCCGGTCGAGGACGATCACGCGGTCGGCGGTCGCCGCCTGGGGGAGGCGGTGGGCCACCACGAGGCCCGTACGCCCCTCCAGCGCGCGGGAGGCGGCCTGTTCGAGGACGCGGGCGCCCGCGCTGCCGGCGTCGGCGGTGGCCTCGTCCAGGATCGCGATGGGCGGATCGGCGAGGACCAGGCGGGCCAGCGCGAGGTGCTGCGCCTGCGTCACCGTCAGCCGGTGCCCGCCCTCGCCGACCACCGTGGCCAGACCGTCGGGCAGGGCCTCGGCCCACTCCAGGGCGTCCACCCGGGCCAGCGCCGCGCGCAGTTCGTCGTCGGTGGCCTCGGGGCGGGCCAGGCGCAGGTCCTCGGCGAGGGGCCCGGCGAAGACGTGCACCTCCTGGCTGATGAGGGTGACCGCGCGGCGCACCCCGGCGGGGCCCAGCTCCTGGACGTCGACGCCGCCGAGCGTGATCGACCCCTCGGACGGCTGGTGGACGCCGGCGATGAGCTTGGCGAGCGTGGTCTTGCCGGCCCCGCTCGCCCCCACCAGCGCGACCCGTTCCCCGCTGCGGACCTCCACGTCGACCTCGTGCAGGACCGGGTTCCCGGTGCCGTACGCGTGGCTGAGCGCGGAGACCTTGAGCGAACCGTCCCGCACGTCACGGCGCTCCCGCGGCGCGGGCTCGGGCGGGAGGCCGGAGACGCCGACGAGACGGGCGAAGCTCGCCCCGGCCGACTGCGCGTCGTCCAGGAGGTACAGCGCGGCGTTGATCGGGTTGAAGAGGCTGTGGAAGTACAGCGCGGCGGCCGTGGCCGTACCGATGCTGACCGAGCGGTTGTCCACCAGGACGAAGCCGGTGGCGAGCATCGCGCTCAGCCCGATGAACTCGGCGAGGTTGAGCCGGGAGAAGAACCCCGTGACGATGTGGATGCCACGAAGACCGATGTCCCGCGCCGCGCCGGAGCGCTGCTCCAGGAGATCCGTGTGCGTCCTGTCGAGGCGGAAGGCCCGCACGGTCCGCACCCCGCCGACGCTGTCGAGCAGCTGGTGCTGCAACGCGCCCGTGGCGACGCGGTGTTCGGCGTACACGGGGGAGGAGCGGCGCATGTACCAGCGTACGGAGACCACCTGGACCGGCATCGCGAGGAGCGCGGCCAGCAGGAACCGCCAGTCGAGCAGGGCGAGGCCGCCGAGGGTCAGCACGATCGTGAAGGCGGAGCGGCTGAACTCGGGCAGCGCCTGCCGCACCGACTTGGCGATCATGGAGACGTCGCTGGTGACCCGGGAGACCAGGTCGCCCGATCCGGCCGCCTCGACGCGTTCGAGCGGCAGACGCAGCGCCCGCTCGATGAACTGCTCGCGCAGGGCCGCGAGGACGGTCTCGCCGAGCCGGGCGACGAGCGAGCTGCCGATGGCGGTCGCGGCGCCGCGCGCCACGGCGACGACGATGAGCAGGACGAGCGGCAGCGTCAGGGCGTGGGACCCGCGCTGGTCCACCACGAGGTCGACGATGTGGCCGAGCAGGGGAGCGGTCAGCAGACCGATGCCGGTTCCGGCGACCAGGACGGTGATCGCCACCACGGCGAGGAGCCGGTGGCCGCGGAGCATGGTGCGGAGCGCCGCCATCGACTCGGCGGCGGTGGCGGTCGGCAGGAGCGCACGGTCCGGGCCGGCTCCGCTCATGGTCTGGTCCGTCTCTTCTGTTCGGTCCCGTACGTCTTCTGTCGGTTCGTGCGAAGTCGTTTCGTGTGAAGTCGTCATGCCAGCACCGCCGCTCGGTAGCTCTCGTCGGCGGCGAGGAGTTCGGGATGGCTGCCGTCGGTCCTCACGGCACCGTCGTCGAGGATCACCACGCGGTCGGTGACCGCGAGGAGCGCGGGGCTCGTGGTGACCAGGACGGTGGTGCGGCCCCGGCGTACGTCGCGCAGCTGGGCGGCGATCCGCGACTCGGTGACGGTGTCCACGGCGGTGGTCGGGTCGTGCAGGACCAGGACGGCGCGGTCGGCGGCGAGCGCGCGGGCGAGCGCCACGCGCTGCCGCTGGCCGCCCGAGAGGGACCGGCCGCGCTCGGCGAGCAGGGTGTCCCCGCCGTCGGGAAGCAGCCGGGCCACGTCGTCGGCGGCCGAGGCCTTGAGGGCGCTGTCGACCGCGGCCGTGTCGCCGCCGGCCCCGGCGCGCACGTTGTCGAGCAGGGTGCTCTCGAACAGGTCGGCGTCGTGGTGGGCGACCAGGACGGCCCGGCGCAGCGCGTCCGGGTCGATGCCGGTCAGGGGCGCGCCGTCGAGCTCGATGACGCCTTCCGCGGGGTCCCTCTCGCGGGCCAGGCAGAGCAGCAGGTCGTTGGCGGCGGCCGGGTCCTTGGTGACGACGCCGGTCAGGCTGCCCGCGGGCAGGTCGAGGTCGACTCCGCGCAGCGCGCCGAGCGACACCCCGCGCAGCCGCAGGTGCCCGTCGGCCGCCTTGCCGGGCTCGGCGTCGCCGCCCTCGACGGTGGCGGGCGAGGCGAGGACCTCGGCGATGCGCCGTGCGGAGGCGCGGCCCTGGGCGAACTCGGCGTTGACATAGGTGAGCAGCTGGAAGGGGCCGAGGAGGAACTGCGCGAGGCCCACGGCCGCCACCAGGTCGCCGACGCTGATGCTGCCGCGCATCGCGAGGTAGGCGCCCACGACACCGATGACCGCGATGAAGACGCCGGTCAGCGCGAGGACGGCGCCCTCGTGCCCGGCCCTGCTGCGGGCGGCCCGCAGCGCGGCGGCCAGCGAGTCCTGGCTGGTGGTGCGGTAGCGGGAGACCGCCGCCGACTCCGCGCCCATGCCCTTGAGCACCCGCAGGCCCGAGACCAGGTCGGCGGCGACGCCCGAGGCGTGGGCGGCGTGCTCCTGCTCGGTCTCGCTGCGCCGCTCCAGAGGACGGCTGATCTTGTGGCCGAGCCAGAGCAGCGGCGGGATGCCGAGCAGGACGAGCAGGCCGAGCGGTACGGAGATCCTGATCAGGGCCACGGCGCTGATCGCGAGGCCCGCGAGGGCCGCCACGCCGTAGGAGATGACGGTCGTCACCGAGCCCACGCGTCGGGCGTCGTTGGTGGCGATGCTGGTCAGGGCGCCGGGCAGCCGGTTCGCGTCGGCGCCGCCGCGCGGGTCGAGCACGCGCGTGCCCAGTTCGAGGCGGAGCTGGTGCGCCGCGTGCTCGGCGGCGCCCTCGGTGATGCGGGCGCTGGTCCGGTAGCTCGTGGACAGGACGAGGAAGAGGACCGCGAGCACGACGAGCCAGCGGATCAGGGACCCGGAGTCGCCGGTCGCCACCGCCGAGTCGATGATGACGCCGATGACCACGGGCACCAGAGCCTCACAGCCCTGGTGGGTCATGCCCAACAAGGACGAGGAGACGACGCGTCGGCGCTGTCCCCTGATCGCTCTGCGGAGGACAAGTCCTCCTGCTGGTCCTCCTGTTGGCATGTGATCCCCCACGGAGATGATCGAAAGGTTAGGTAAGCCTACTCTAAATATGAGGTCGGCCCGGCTTCGCCCGACAGGTTATTCCTGGTCGCGTGCGAGGTCTCCCCGCCCGTCGTGGCCTGCGCGTTGACCGCTTGGGAGCCTTCGGTTAGCCTCACCTAAGTATCGATCCGTCGGCCCGCGCGACGCAGGTCCGCCGCACAGCTGAACTGCCAGCAGGGGGAGTGTCGTTGTCCGTCGAAGCCCGGCCGGTGCCCGCACAGAAGATCGGCGCCCCGGCGGAGTCCGGGACGGGCCGCACCGCCACGACGTTCCGGGGGCTCGGTCTGCTGCTGGCGCTCGGCGCCCTCGTGATGGTCGCACTGGTCAGCGTGTGGGTGGGCACCAGAGGCATCGCGTTCACCGACACCTGGTCCGCCCTGTGGAACCCCGACGGGTCCGAGACCTCGGTCATCATCCACGACTACCGCATCCCCAGAACCCTCGTCGGCGTGCTCGTCGGCATGGCCCTGGGGCTCTCCGGCGCGCTGATGCAGGCCCTGACGCGCAACCCGCTCGCCGACCCCGGCATCCTCGGCATCAACCTCGGCGCGTCGGCGGGCATCGTGGTGGCCATCGCGTTCCTCGGGATCGGCTCCCTCCTCGGGTACGTCTGGTTCGCCTTCCTCGGTGCCGCCCTCGCCTCGGTCGTCGTCTATCTGCTGGGCTCCGCGGGCCGGAAACTGGCCACGCCGGACCGGCTCGTCGTCGCGGGAGCGGCCGTGACGGCGGTGCTCTACGCCTTCAACTCGGCCGTCCTGCTGCTCAACCCGAAGGCGTTCGACCAGTTCCGCTTCTGGACGGTCGGCTCGCTGTCGGGCCGCTACTTCGACGTCCTCTACGTCGTCCTGCCGTTCATCGCCGTGGGACTCCTGATCGCCCTCGGGCTCGCCCCCTCCCTCAACGCCCTGGCGATGGGCGACCAGATGGGCCGGGCCCTGGGGGTCAACGTCGGCAGGACCCGGGTGCTCGGCGCCCTCGCGGTCATGCTCCTGTGCGGCGGCGCCACCGCGGCCGCGGGGCCCATCGGCTTCGTCGGGCTCGCGGTGCCCCACGTCGCCCGGTTCGTCATCGGACCGGACCAGCGGTGGGTGCTCGCGTACTCGATGCTGCTCGCGCCGATCCTGCTCCTGGGGGCGGACGTCACCGGCCGCGTGATCGGCGCTCCGGGCGAGATCCAGGTCGGCATCGTCACCGCGTTCCTCGGCGCTCCGCTGTTCATCGCGCTGTGCCGCCGCCGAAAGCTGGTCATGCTGTGAGTGCTGTACGCGAGGCCGAGGCCTCGGCCGCCGGGGAGTCCCAGGTGAGGAAGCGGGGGAAGGAGGACGCCCCGCCGCGCGTCGTCAGCGGCATGGTCCTGCGCATCGGCGGCGGAATGTCGCTGCGGTTCCAGGGCCGTGTCGTGGCCGTGACGGCCGTGCTCGTCACCGCGCTCGTCGTCGTCATGGGCATCACCCTCACCACCGGCGACTTCGAGCTGTCCGTCGGGGAAGTGGTCAAGGCCCTGATGGGCAACGGCTCCGGCGGCGCCGACTTCATCGTCAACACCCTGCGCATGCCCCGCCTGGTGACCGCCCTGTGCGTGGGCGCGGCCCTCGCGGTCAGCGGTGCCATCCTGCAGAGCCTCACCGGCAACACCCTGGGCAGCCCGGACATCATCGGCTTCACCAACGGCTCCGCGGTCGGGGCGCTCGTCGTCATCATCGTGATGCACGGCAGCATGACCCAGATCGCGGTCGGCGCCCTGATCGGCGGCCTCGCGACAGCCCTCGCCATGTACCTCCTCATGCTGGGCCGCGGACTCCAGGGCTTCCGCCTGGTCGTCATCGGCATCGGCGTGAGCGCGCTGCTGCTCGCCGTGAACTCGTACCTGATCACCCGCGCGACGTTCCAGGAGGCCCTGGAGGCGCAGGCCTGGCTCATCGGCAGCCTGAGCAACCGGGGCTGGCAGCACGCGAACGCGATCGGCATCGCCGTCGCCGTCCTGCTGCCGATCGCCTTCTTCCTGTCCCGCCGCCTCTCCATGGTGGAGATGGGCGACGTGACCGCCATGGCGCTCGGCCTCGAAGTGCGCCGCACCCGCACCGCGCTCCTCGTCGTCAGCGTCTGCCTGGCCGCCTTCGCCACCGCGGTGACGGGACCGATCTGGTTCATCGCCCTGGCCGCGCCCCAGTTGGCCAGGCGCCTGACCCGGTCCTCCGGCCCCGCGCTGCTGTCGACCGCCCTGATGGGCGCGCTGCTGCTGGCCGCGGGCGACCTCGCCGCGCAGCGCCTCTTCGCCCCCTCGCTCCTGCCGGTGGGCGCGGCGACCGGCGTCCTCGGCGGTCTCTACCTCATCTGGCTGCTGGTCACCGAGTCGCGAAAGAGCCGTGCATGACTGCAACGAACCGTCCGACCCGTCCGACACCCCGTCTGCGCGCCGAGGACCTGACGCTCTCCTACGACCAGCGGACGGTGGCGACCCACCTCGGCGTCGACATCCCCGACCAGTCGTTCACCGTGATCATCGGGCCGAACGCCTGCGGGAAGTCCACCCTGCTCACGGCACTGGCCCGGATGCTCAAGCCGAAGGCGGGCCAGGTCTACCTGGACGGCGCCGCCATCGCCTCGTACCGCTCCCGCGAGGTCGCGAGGCGCCTCGGACTGCTCCCGCAGTCCTCGACCGCGCCCGGCGGCATCACGGTCGGCGACCTGGTGGCGCGTGGCCGCTATCCGCACCAGCGGCTCCTGAAGCAGTGGTCCGCCGAGGACGAGGACGCGGTGCGCGAGGCGATGCGGCAGACCGGCGTCCTGGAACTCGCGGAACGGCCCGTCGACGACCTCTCCGGCGGCCAGCGGCAACGCGTCTGGCTCTCCATGGTGCTGGCGCAGCAGACCTCGATCCTGCTCCTCGACGAACCGACCACCTACCTCGACATCGCCCACCAGGTCGAGGTGCTCGACCTGTGCGCCGATCTGCACGCGAGCAAGGGGCACACGGTCGTCGCGGTCCTCCACGACCTCAACCAGGCCTGCCGCTACGCCACTCACCTGGTGGTGATGAAGGCCGGCGGCACGATCGCGGCGGAGGGCGACCCGGCGAGCATCATGACCGCCGAGCTCGTCGAGGACGTCTTCGGGCTGCCCTGCCGGATCATCGACGACCCGGAGACCGGCACCCCGCTGATGGTCCCCGCGGCTCCCAAGCGACCCGCCATGGCGGGCGGCGCCCCTGTGTCCGAAGCGCTCAAGTGACCACCCCCGCCTGCCCGTGACCGACGCCCTCGCGTGACCGACACCCTTCAGGGACGGAACAGCCCATGCTCACCACGAGGTTGACGAACGCGCACATACTCACGATGGATCCGGACCATCCCGTCGCCCACGACCTGGGCATCTGGCGCGGCCGGATCGTCGGCCTCGACGGTGCGGTGACGGCGCTCCCCGCCGAGGAGGTGATCGACCTCCAGGGTGCCACCGTGCTGCCCGGGTTCATCGACAGCCATGTGCATCTGGCCTGGGCAGGCCTGAAGGCGAGTACGCCGAGCGTGGCACCCTGCGAGCGGGTCGACGACGTCCTCGCGGTGGTGGCGGACGCCGCGTCCCGCAAGGCATCGCCCGACGCCTGGGTGGACATCGCGGGCTACGACCAGCGAGCCCTGGGGCGGCACTTGACCGCCGGCGAGCTGGACCGCGTCAGCCGGGGCCGCAAGGTGTTCATGATGCACGACTCCGGCCACGCCTGCGTCGTCAACAGCGCCGTCCTGGACCTGCTCCCGGCCGACGTGCCGCACCAGGACGGCTTCCTGGCCGAGAGCGCCATGACCGCGGCCCGCCGGCTGCGGCTGCCGTACTCGCAGGACGAGCTCGCGGACGCCATCGAGCACGCCGGACGGGTCTGCCTCGCGGAGGGGATCACGGCCTGCGCCGAGGCCGGTGTCGGCGGCGGACTGCTCGGCCACAGTCCCGTCGAGGCGGGCGCCTATCAACTCCTGCGCGACCAGGGCCGGTTGCCGCTGCGCGTGCAGCTGATGGCGGCCGCCGACACCCTGCGGCAGGTCGCCGCGCACGGGGACGACGGCATCCCCCGCGCCCTCGGCCTCGGCCTGCGCACCGGGTTCGGGGACGACTGGCTGTCCCTGGGCGCCCTCAAGATCTACACCGACGGCGGGATGATGGCCCGTACCGCCGCCCTCACCGCCCCGTACGAAGGCATGGAGCACACGGGGCAGCTCCAGGACGACCCGGAGGTCCTCGCGCGGACCGTCGTCGATGGCCATCTCGCCGGATGGCAGCTCGCCGTCCACGCCATCGGCGACCGCGCCGCCGACCTCGCCCTGAAGGCCCTGGAGCGGGCGCAGCACATCAGGCCGCGCGCCGACGCGCGGCACCGCGTCGAGCACGCGGGCCTGATCCGGCCCGACCAGCTCCCGCGGTTCGCACGGCTCGGTGTGAGCGCGGTGGTCCAGCCGAACTTCCTGCGCTACTTCGGCGACGACTACGCCTCGATCATGGGCGAGGAGCGCGCGCCGTGGATGTACCGGGGCAAGGGGTTCCTCGACCACGGCGTCACGCTCGTGGGCAGCTCCGACAGGCCCGTCACGGACGGATCGCCGCTGCGGGCCGTCCAGTTCATGGTGGAGCGCGCCGCCGCCTCGGGCCGACTGATCGGCCCCGACGAGGGGATCACGGTGGAGGAGGCCCTGCACGCCTACACCGTCGCGGGAGCGTACGCCTGCCGCTGGGACGACAGCGCCGGCAGCCTCGCCCCGGGCAAGCGTGCGGACCTGGTGGTCCTGGGCGACGACCCGCGGCGCGTCGACACCGCGCGCATCGGCGACATCGAGGTGGTGGCCACGTTCGTGGACGGCCGCAGGGCGCGCGATGCGAAGCCGCTGTGAGTGCGGGACCGGACGCCGTGGTGTTCGGCGGCCGGATCAACTGCCCTGTCCCCATGGGCGAAGAGGCGGTGCTCGCCGGGGTTCCCCGACTCCGTTTGCGAAGGTCACTTAGGTAAGGCTAGCCTTAGTTTGCCCTGGGTGGCATGGTGCACGAGCCGACTTCAGCGAACGCCAGGGCTGTGAGGAAAGAGAACCCGTGATCACGGCTGCCCCGCTCCCCGCGCCACTGCCCGCCCGCGCCCCCGCGTCCACCGCCCTCGCCGTGCGCGCCGGCTGTCGCGGGGACGCCGCCGCGCTGATGACCCTCTCCCGGCCCTTCGTTCTCTCGGGTGCGCTGCGCGAACGCCCTTGCTCCTTCTACGTTTCGGATGCGGCCGACTTCCTGGTCGTGGACGGCGGTGACGGCGCCTTGGACGGATGCGTGGGCCTGAAGGTGCACGAGGCCGCCGCCGGGAGCGGCCGGTCGGCCATGGGCGTCCTGTTCAACTTCTGTGTCGCCTCCCGCAGTCAGGGCCGCGGAGTGGGGGCCCTGCTGCTGCGCGCCGCACTGGCCAGGGCCCAGTCCCTCTCGCTGGCCGCGCTGTTCACGGCGACGACGGGAAGCGGCAGCCTGTTCCTCCACCACGGCTTCGCCCCTGCCCCGGCGAGCCAGGCGCCGGCGGCCTGGGCCAAGTGCCTGGATCCGCGCAGGAATTCGCGGGTTCTGGCCCGCGCACTGTGACGGCCGGGGGCGACGGTCCCGGCGTTCGCTGACGGCACCCCTGCCGAGTCACCTTTACCCAATTCACACAACAGGCATTATGCGCCTCTGGCAACTCATGCGGATATCGATCCTGTAGACCCCCAAACAGTGAATTGGGCTTTCTCTGTACAGTGTTCGACCCTTGAGTGGCAATATCATTTGCGGCCATTGAAGAGACAACGAGACTGATCCGGGTCACAGAAATGCACTGGTCAGAGAATTTCTCTCGCGACCGGGGTCGCGACTCGTGCGGATTTTCGGCGGTGTGCGGCCTCTCGTGATCGGCGGCGTGACGGACCGCTGCCCTCTCCGTGCGAGCCGTAACTCATTTTCGATGTGGATCTCCGCACGCATGCTCTATACAGTCATGCGTGTCGTGTGAATGCTTTCCCGGTCATCCAGGAAAGCCTCGGATTATCGACGGCCATCAATCGTGGTCAAGGAGGAGGCATGGTCGAGTCCGCGGTGCCCACGAAGAACGCGGTCGTTTCGTTTCCCCTCCCGTGCCCATGGCCCTTCGCGCCACCGAGTGAGTACGTACGTCTGCAGGACACCGCTCCTGTGTGCCCGGTCAGGACGCACGAAGGCCGACCGTGGCTGGTGACCAGGTACGCGGACGTCCGCGCCGCACTCGCCGACCCCGGGCTCAGTTCGGACCTCCGCAAGGACGGCTACCCGGTGCTGGCGCCCGGCCAGCGGGAAGCCGTGGCCAGCATGCCGCCGACCATGGCGGGGATGGACGCGCCCGAGCACACGGTGGCGAGGCGCAGGATCCAGGACGAGTTCGGCACCGCTCGGGTCCGCGCCATGGAGCCGGACATCCAACGCATCGTCGACGCCGCTTTCGACGCGATCGAGACCGCGGACGGTCCTGTCGACCTGGTCAAGGCACTGGCCCTGCCTGTTCCATCGGCTGTGATCTGCAGGGTGCTCGGCATTCCCTACGCCGACCACGACTGGTTCAACGACCGCACCACCGCCGCCTTCCGGCGTGAGACCGGCGCGGCGGACAGGATGGGCATCTTCGCGGACCTGACGTCGTATCTGGACCGGCTCGTCGGCGACAAGGAGGCGGACCCGCCGGACGACCTGCTCGGCAGGCAGATCAGGCTGCTGCGGGAGACCGGCGAGTACGACCACGACGAGCTCGTGTCGCTCGCGAACCTGCTGCTCATCGCGGGGCACGAGACCACGGCAGGCATGATCACGGTCTCGGTCGCGAGACTGCTGGCCGACGACGGACTCCGGCAAGAGCTCGCGCGCGACCCGGCGCGCATCCCAGGGGCCGTCGAGGAGTTCCTCCGCTACTTCACCATTGCCCAGCAGGCGCTCCTGCGCGTCGCGAGTGAGGACGTCGTGGTCGGCGGAGTGACGATTCGCGCGGGAGAGGGCGTGGTGCTGTCGGTGCAGACGGCCAACCGCGATCCCCGGGCATTCGACGAGCCCGGCGAACTGCGCGTCGGCCAGGGCCGCGGCCATCTGGCCTTCGGGCACGGGGCGCATCAGTGTGTCGGCGCGAAACTGGCGCGCACCGAACTCCGCATCGTGCTCGAGACGCTCCTGCGGCGACGCCCGGACCTGCGGCCGGCCGCCCCCATCGAACACCTTCCGTGCAAGGAATCCATCAATGTGTGCGGGCTGGAGGAACTACCGGTCGTCTGGTGACGGGGCCCGCCACACGAGAGTTGAGGAGAGTCCGACGATGAGCGAGGAGAGTCCGACGATGAGCAAGGACACGATGGGTGCCCCCGAGGCGGACACCGACGCGGCGACGACGCTGCGGACGATCATCACCAGCTACATCTTCTCGCAGATCGTGCGGGCGACGGCGCAGCTCGGCATCACCGAGCACCTGGCCGACGGCCCGCGCGGCGTCGACGCACTGGCCGAGGCGATCGATGCCGACCGCGATGCGCTGCGCCGGTTCCTGCGCTCCGCCGCATCGCTGGACCTGGTGCGCGAGAAGGACGACGACACCTTCGAGCTCGGCCCGCTGGGATCCGCGATGGAGGCGGACCACGGCAGGCTGAAGAGCGTCGCCATGGGCATAGTCGGGCCCAACCTCACGCGCAGGGCCGAGGAGTTCGCCGAGGTGGTGCGCGCGGGCCGGCGCGTCAACACGAAGGTCGAGGGCCACGAGTTCTGGGAGTACTACGACCACCACGAGGAGGAAGCCGAGCACTACGCCGTGACGATGAGTCATGTCACCGCGCACTGCGCGCAGGCGTTGGTGGGGCAGTTCGACTTCACCCCCTTCAAGCGGATCGCCGACATCGGGGGCGGCCACGGCAACCTGTTGAACGGCGTCCTGACGGAAGTGCCGGGCGTGCGCGGCGTGTTGTACGAGCGGGCCGAGGTGGTCCGCAGGGCGCGGAACCTGTTCACGGAGGCGGGCACGGCCGACCGGGTCGACCTGGTCGACGGCGACTTCCTGC
Source organism: Streptomyces sp. NPDC025651 (assembly GCF_055558735.1). Taxonomy (NCBI): domain Bacteria; kingdom Bacillati; phylum Actinomycetota; class Actinomycetes; order Kitasatosporales; family Streptomycetaceae; genus Streptomyces; species Streptomyces sp. NPDC025651. The sequence goes on along the minus strand of NZ_JBVHLZ010000006.1, from coordinate 249,856 downwards.
GGGAGATCCCCGGCGGCTGCGACCTCTACATGATCAAGAGCACGCTGTGCGACTGGGACGACGAGCACGCCGCGCGCATCGTCGGCAACATCCATCGCGCCGCCGAGCCGGGCGCGACCCTCCTGGTGGTCGACTCGATGATCGCCGACGAGGTCACCGACGACGAAGTGAACCCCGTGCACGCGCAGCAGGCGTCGGCCATCGACTTCGCCGTCTTCGCCACCAACGGAGGCAAGGTCCGGCCCCAGTCGGAGTACCGGGCGCTGATCGGCGCGGCCGGCTTCGACGTCGCATCGATCACGCCGTTCTTCGACGGCTTCACCCACTGGAACCTGCTGGTGGCCAAGCGCAGGTGACCAGCGTGGTGGCCGGTGCCCACGGGGCGCCGGCCACCACGGCCGAGCATCGGCACCGGACCGGGGCGCCGCGTACGTGCGGCGATCCGCCGCGGCCTCCGCTAAGCGCTCAGAATCCCCGGCAGCGCCGCGACGAACGCGTCCACCTGCGGCTCCGGGACCGTCAGCGCCGGCGCGAGCCGCACCGTCGTGTCGCCTGCGGCATTGACGAGGAACCTCGCGTCCTGCGCCGCCCGTTGGACCCGCGCCGCCACCGGCTCCTTCAGGCCGACCCCGAGCAACAGCCCCGCGCCCCGCACCTCGCTCACCCGGGGATGCCCCAACGCCTCGATGCCGCGCCGCAGCCGCTCGCCCTGGCGTGCGACGTGCGCGAGCAGCCCCTCGGCCTCGATGGTCTCCAGGACGGCGAGCCCGGCGGCACACGCGACCGGATTGCCGCCGAACGTCGAGCCGTGCTGCCCCGGAGTCAGCAGATCGGCCGCCGGGCCGAAGGCGACCGTCGCGCCGATCGGCAGCCCACCGCCCAGCCCCTTGGCCAGCGTCACCACATCGGGGTCGACGCCCTCCACCGCCTGATGGGCGAACCAGTGGCCCGTGCGCCCGATCCCGGTCTGGACCTCGTCGAGGACCAGCAGCGCCCCGGCGGCCCGGGTGATCTCGCGGGCCGCCCGCAGGTATCCCTCGGGCGGGGTGACCACACCGGCCTCGCCCTGGACCGGCTCGATGACGACGGCGGCGGTCGCCTCCGTGACCGCGGCCCGCAGGGCATCCGTGTCGCCGTACGGCACGTGGGACGTCTCGCCCGGCAGCGGCAGGAACGGCTCACGCTTGGCGGGCTGTCCGGTCAGGGCGAGCGCGCCCATGGTGCGGCCGTGGAAACCGCCCCGGGCGGCCACCATGTGCGTCCGCCCGGTCCGCCGGGCCACCTTGAACGCCGCCTCGACGGCCTCCGCACCGGAGTTGGCGAAGAACACCCGCCCCGGCCGTCCCAGGAGTCGCAGCAGCCGCTCGGCAAGCGCCACCGGCGGTTCGGCGACGTACAGGTTGGAGACATGCCCGAGCCGGGCCACCTGCGCGCTCACCGCCGAGACGACGGCGGGGTGGGCATGGCCGAGCGTGTTCACGGCGATCCCGCCGACGAAGTCGGTGTACGCCCGCCCCGACTCGTCCCACACCGTCGATCCCTCGCCGCGGACGAGGGCCAGGGGAGGAGTGCCGTAGTTGTCCATCATCACGGCGCGCCAGCGGTCGGTCAGCGGCGCGGGGGCGTCGTCGCCCGCGCCGGTCTTCGGGGCCAGGTCCTGGCCGAGGGTCGTCATGCGGAGCGTGCCTCCTGGTCCTCGCGGTACTCATGGCCGTCACAGCCCTCGTGGTCGGGGACGACCGTGGTCCCCGTGCCGCCCGTGAAGACGCCGCGCTGCACGGCGTGCGGCACCCGCCCGTCCAGGACGTGCGCCGCGCGGACACCGGCCCGGACAGCGCGCAGACACCCCTCCATCTTGGGCAGCATCCCGCTCTCCAACTCCGGCATCAGCTTCTCCAGTTGACTGATCGTCAGCCGCTCGACGACCTCGGTGCTGCGCGGCCAGTCGGCGTACAGTCCCTCGACGTCGGTCAGCATCACCAGCTTCTCCGCGTCGAGGGCCCCGGCCAGCGCCGCCGCCGCGAGGTCGGCGTTGATGTTGTAGACCTCTCCGTCCCTGCCCCGCGCCACGGGGGAGACCACGGGGATCCGGCCCCGTTCCAGGAGCGAGTGCACGGTGTCCGGGTCCACCTCGACGACGTCGCCGACGAGTCCGATGTCCACCGGTTCGCCGTCCACCCACGCCGGCCGCCGCACGGCGGTCAGGGTGTGCGCGTCCTCGCCCGTCATGCCCACCGCGTACGGGCCGTGCGCGTTGATGAGCCCGACCAGCTCCCGCTGGACCCGGCCGGTGAGCACCATCCGGACCACGTCCATGACCTCGGGGGTCGTCACGCGCAGGCCCGTCTCGAAGCGGACCTCCAGGTCGAGCCGGTCGAGCATGGCGCTGATCTGCGGGCCGCCGCCGTGGACGACGACGGGGTGCAGACCCGCGCGGCGCAGCTCCACCACGTCCTCGGCGAACGTCCGCTTGAGGTCCTCGTCCACCATGGCGTTGCCGCCGAACTTGATGACGACGACCCGGCTCCGGAACCGCGCGAGCATCTGTGTGATCCCGTTCATGAGCTGTACGCGCTGTTCTCGTGGACGTACTCGGCGGTGAGGTCGTTGGTCCAGATCACCGCGGACGCGTCGCCGGAGCGCAGATCGGCGGTGACCGTGACGTGGCGCGCCGACAGGTCGACCTTGTCGCGGGGCTCGCCTGCCGCGCCGTCCCTGCACACCCAGACGCCGTTGACGGCGACGTCGAGACGGTCGGGGTCGAACACCGCGTCGGTCGTGCCGATCGCCGAAAGCACCCGGCCCCAGTTCGGGTCCTCCCCGTGCAGGGCGCACTTGAGGAGATTGTTCCTGGCGATGGACCGGCCCACCGTCACGGCGTCGTCCTCCGACGCCGCGCCGACGACCCGCACCTCGATCTCCTTGGAGGCGCCCTCCGCGTCCTGGATCAACTGCCGCGCCAGATCCCGGCATACGGCGTGCACGGCCTCTTCGAAGGCGGCCCGGTCCGGAGCGAGCCCCGAGGCGCCCGAAGCGAGCAGCAGGACGGTGTCGTTGGTGGACATGCAGCCGTCGGAGTCCACCCGGTCGAAGGTGGTGCGCACGGCGCCGCGCAGCGCGGAGTCGAGTGCGGGGGCGGTGACGTCCGCGTCCGTCGTCAGGACCACGAGCATGGTGGCGAGGCCCGGCGCGAGCATGCCCGCGCCCTTCGCCATGCCGCCCACCGTCCAGCCGGGTCCGCAGGCCACGGCCGTCTTGTGGACCGAGTCCGTCGTCTTGATCGCGACGGCCGCCTCCTCGCCCCGCTCGGGCGAGAGCCGCGCGGCAGCGGCGTCGATCCCCGAGGTGACCGCGTCCATGGGCAGCGGTACGCCGATGAGCCCGGTGGAGCACACCGCGATCTCCTCCGGTGCCGCGCCGGTGCCCAGGGCCCGCGCCGTGTGCTCGGCCGTCGTCCGCGCGTCCGCGGCGCCCGAGGGCCCCGTACAGGCGTTGGCGCCACCGGAGTTGAGGACGACGGCGGAGATCCGCCCGTCGGCCAGCGCCTGCCGGGACCACCGGACGGGGGCGGCCTGGACCCGGTTGGAGGTGAACACCCCGGCGGCCGCACGCGACGGGCCGCGGTTCACCACCAGGGCCAGGTCGGCGTCACCGGATTCCTTGATCCCGGCGGCCACGCCGCTCGCGAGGAATCCCTGTGCAGCGGTCACGGTCACGGAGCCACTCCATTCGTGGGCAGGCCCAGGCCTTCCGGTAGGCCGAGGGCGACGTTCATGCTCTGCACCGCGCCACCCGCGGTGCCCTTCGTGAGGTTGTCGATGGCGCTCACCGCGATCAGGCGGCCGGCGTGTTCGTCCACGGTCACCTGGACCTGCGCGCCGTTGGAGCCGAGCACGGCGGCGGTCCGCGGCCACTGTCCTTCGGGCAGCAGACGCACGAACGGCTCGTCGGCGTAGGCGACTTCGTACGCTTGACGAGCCGCGCGGGGACCCGCCCCGGCCTGCGGCCTCAGGCGCGCCGAGCAGGTGGCGAGAATGCCGCGGGGCATCGGCGCGAGCGTCGGCGTGAACGACACGGTCACGTGCTCGCCGGCGACGCGCGACAGGTTCTGGGTCAGCTCGGGGGTGTGCCGGTGCCCGCCCCCGACGCCGTACGGACTCATGGACCCCATCACTTCGGAGCCGATCAGATGCGGCTTGGCTGCCCGCCCGGCCCCCGAGGTCCCACTCGCGGCGACGACCACGGCTTCCGGCTCCACCAGCCCCGCGGCGAAGGCCGGATACAGCGCCAGCGTCACCGCCGTCGGATAGCAGCCGGGTACGGCGACACGAGTGGCACCCTTCAACTCCTCACGTGAGCCCGGGAGTTCGGGGAGGCCATAGGGCCAGGTGCCGGCATGCGGCGATCCGTAGAAACGTTCCCAGTCCGCGGCGTCCCGGAGCCGGAAGTCCGCGCCGCAGTCCACGATGAGCGTCTGCGGCTCCAACGTGCGGGCGAGCGACGCCGACTGGCCGTGCGGAAGGGCCAGGAAGACCACGTCGTGCCCGCGCAGCGACGCCGCCGACGTCTCCACGAGCACGCGGTCGGCGAGCGAGGCCAACTGCGGCTGCGCCTCCCCGAGCGGGCGGCCCGCGCTGCTGTGCGCAGTGACCGCTCCGATCTCCACTTCGGGGTGTGCGGCCAGCAGGCGCAGGATCTCCCCGCCGGCGTAGCCACTTGCTCCGGCCACCGCGACGCGTGCCGTCATGTTCCTCGTCTTTCGTCGTGCCTGCTGGGTGATGTCGGTCTGGTCTGACGCCCGGTCGTACGCCGTGGGCCCTGGCGAGTCGTGCCTGCTAGGCGCCTCGGGTGGCTCTGCCGACCAGGAGGTCGTGGAGCATGCGGTCGGTGCTGCGGACCACGCCGCTGCGGGCGGCCCAGCGCAGCGCCATGGAGTGGTCCTCGGCGGAGAAGTCGGCGATGGCGTCGGCGACGACGAAGGCCTGGATGTCGTGCATGAAGGCGTCCATCGCGGTCAGTAACACGCCGAAGTGCGCGTACACGCCGCAGACGATGAGCTGGTCGCGGCCCGTGGACCGCAGCAGCCTGCCGAGGTGGCTGCGGAGGAAGGCGTTGGGCCGCACGTTGTCCAGCAGGTGTTCGCCGGGTCTGGGGGTGAGGTCCGCGACGATGGCGGCGGCCGAGGGCTCGATGCCGATCCCGGGGCCCCATGTGTCGGCCATCAGTCCGCGCTGGCCCGGCGACTGACCGGCCGGCTCGGCGCTGAAGATCACGGGCATGCCGAGCGTTCCCGCGAGTTCGCGCAGGGCGACGACGTTCTCTATGAGCTCCGAGACGGGGGAGAGCCCCGCGGGGAAGGCCCCGACGAAGTGGTTCTGCATGTCCTGGACGAGCAGCGCCGCACGTGCCGGATCGATTTTCCAGATCGCGCGTGACGGCGGGATGGCGGAGGGTCCAGGCATGGGATATGGGTCGATGACCGGCAAGCTCAAGGACGTTCCCTCCCCTGTGACGTACCCGCGTTGCCGCTCCGCGCAGCCAACTTAGCTTAGCCTGACCTAAGTGAACTGTCCCGGGCGGGCTCCGTCACCTTGGCGCACAACCGCCTCTGGAAATGTCCGAGTTGCTTGTCGGTCGCCCGTGCGCGCGGAGCTCCGGGTGTGGCGGCCGCGCGCGTACCCGGACGACCTCTTTGGTTAGGGCAGCCTAACCTATCCTCATTGTCGGCGGGCAATTCACTGGCGGCCCCGGTCCTCCGCGGGCAACGATGGGCCGCATGACTGATCAGCCCACGCGATGGACCCAGGCGACCACCTACCCCGACATGTGGGCCGACCCGGAGGACGACCCCCGCGACAGTGACGGGGTCAGCCCGGACGGAGAGCTCGCGACGTTGCAGGACTTCCTGTCGAGCTACCGCATGACGCTGCTGATGAAGTGCGAGGGGCTGGACGCGGAGCAGCTGGCGCGGCGGTCGGTCCCGCCGTCGACGATGTCGCTGCTCGGCCTGATCCGGCACCTCGCCGAGGTCGAGCGGGACTGGCGCAACTGGATCAGGGACGGTGAGCCGCTGCCGAGGTTGTACGGCGCGAAGGACGCGGACTTCCACGGAGCCGTCGCCGACCGGGCCGTGGTCGACGCCGCGTACGCCGACCTGGAGCGCGAGCAGGCCGCGACCGACGCCGCCCTGGCCGCCCACCCGGACCTCGGTGCGCGGGTCGGCAAGGACGGGATCGCGGTGCGGGAGCTGATGGTGCACAGGATCGACGAGTACGCGCGGCACTCCGGGCACGCCGACCTGCTGCGCGAGTGCGTCGACGGCCGGGTGGGTCAGTAGCCTCCCGTCGGGGCGCGCCCCACAGGTCCTTCCCCCGGCACCGACGACCAGGGGAGCGGCGGTTCACGATCAAGTCACCGAAAGGTAACTGGTCTCGCCTCGTCACCTCACCAAGGAGCCCTAACGTCACCGGAGTTCACGCCGGGCGGCACGCCCCTTGGGCCCGGCCACAGGCAAGGAGCCCTGCTTCGTGAGACGTTCTCCCCTCGTGATCGCCGCCGCGTCCCTGGCGCTGCTGCTCCCGCTCCCCGCACACGCGACCGCCCCGCGGACGGACGCCTCCCCGGACGCGCGTACCGCCCTCGCCGCACCGGAGTTCAGCGCCGCGGGCGGGCGGTACGAGCGGCCGGTCCCGCTGACCCTGCGGGCCGAGCGCGGCGCCACGATCCGCTACACACTGGACGGCACGACGCCCACGCGGGACAGCCGCGCCTTCGCGCCGGGCCGCCCACTGCGGATCACGAAGGACACCAACGTCACCGCGGTCGCGTTCCGCGGCGGCCGGGCGAGCGTCCCGGTGTCGGCCGGCTACCTCGTCAGGACCGCCGAGAAGCCGCTCGCGCGCCTCGTCGTCATGTCCGACGTACACATCGGGGACCACAAGAACAACGACAAGAAGTACGAGAGCTTCTTCGACACCATCGCGTCGGTCTTCCCGGAGCCCGACGCGATCCTCTCCAACGGCGACATGATCAACGACAACGGCGACGGCCGCGGCGCCGACCACCGCATCGTCTCCGAGATCTTCCGGGCCAATCTCCGGCGCAAGGGCATGGACGACACCCAGGTCCTGCTCTCCAACGGCAACCACGACGCGAGCCTCGCCGACATCCGTGCCCACTACCCGCGGGCCTGGTTCCCCGACTCCGGCGGCGGCTACTACGAGTCGAGGGTCCGCGGCCTGCACCTGTTCACGGTGAACACGGAGACCTACGACTCCAGTGCCGCGCAGCGCACCTGGCTCAAGAAGCGGCTCGCCGAGATCACCGCCGACCCCGCGCACGCGCGCACCCCCATCCTGGTCCAGGGCCACCGGCCCGCCCCCGGCACCGCCATGGACGGGCAGCAGGCGTCGAACCCGAAGCTCACCGAGGACCTGAGCGCCTTCCCTCAAGTGATCTACTTCTCCGGCCACTCGCACCTGAACATCAACGACGAACGCTCCGTCCACCAGCGGGACTTCACCGCCGTCAACGACGGATCGATGTCGTACGTGGAGATGGACCACGGCTACCAGGCGGTGACGGAGTCGGGCCTGGCCGACCGCTTCGAGGCTCCGACGGCGCAGGCGCTGTTCGTCGAGGTGTACCGCGACCGCACGGAGATCGCCCGCGTCAACATGGCCGCGGACAAGCACGACATCTACACCGGAGGCACCTGGTCGGCCGACTGGCAGCCCCCGTACGCCAGCGCGGGGACGCTCAGCGGCCCGACGTGGACCGTGCGCCTGAAGGGGAAGAGCCCTCAGGAGATCAAGGACGGCTTCACGTACACGGACGCCCGACGCAACACGAGAGCCCCGGAGTTCACCGACCGCCGGCCGCTCGCCCTGGTCGGGGGAGAGAAGGGCACGGCCCTGCGGGTCCGGCAGGCGCGCGACGACCAGATGGTGCACCACTACCGCGTCGACATCGAGGACCCGGCATCCGGCGCCGCGCTCCTGTCGACGAAGGTGCTCTCCGAGTACTACTTCCTGCCGCGCCCCAACGCGCTGGACATTCCGCTGCCCGCGACGAAGACCGGCGCGCGCTACGTGGCGCGGGTGCGGGCGGTCGACGCCTACGGGAACGCGTCACGGGAGGTGTCGCTGCGCTTCACCGGGAGGTGATCGCACGGCCGTGCCCGGCCGGATCAGCGGCAGGACGTCGTGGCGGCCGCTGCCGCTGCCGTGCGAACGGGGCGCGCTCGCGGTGCAGCGGGACGTGTTGTTAGTTTGTGCCCGTGACGTTCGATTCAGACAAGGTGCGCCGTCGCTGAGAGCGACGGCGCATCACCCCGGTTCTCGCCGTCGCTCCTGAGCCCTGGCCAGGAGCGCCTTCGTGGCGCTCGGACTTCCGTGTTCCGGAGCGCACCCCATGCCTGTCTCGTCCGTTTCCGTCCGTCAGCGTCGGCGCGTCCTTGCCGCCGACCTCATCTCCACGGCCGTCTTCCCGCTCGCCATCACCGGCTCGACGGCCGTCGTCCCCGACGCGACCGCCCAACTGCCGGGCCCGGACGCGCTGGGCCCGTGGATCGTCCTCGCCTACAACGGGCTGTTCGCCGCGGCCCTGCTGTCGGCGGGAGCGAGCGCCGATCGCACGGCCCGCACCCGGTTCTTCGCCGTCGGCAACGTCGTCGTCGCGCTCGCCGGGCTCCTGTCCGCCCTCGCGCCGGACCTGTCGTCCCTGGTGGCCCTGCGCGCGGTCGCCGGAATCGGCGCCGCCATGTGCGCGGCCGGCGGATCGTCGATGCTCCTGGCCGTGTACCCGCCCGAGGAACGGCGTCGCGTGTACGGGTACGCGGGCGCCGTGCTGGGCAGCAGCCTGGCGCTGGGCCCTGTGGTCGCCCAGGCCCTCATGGCCGTCGGGGGCCGGTCCCTCGTCTTCCTCGTGCCCGGGGCCGTCGCCGCCGTCGCGGCCCTGGCCACGCTCGGGATTCCGGGGCTGCGCAGCCCCGCGGTGTCCGAGCACTTCGACCGCGCGGGTGCCGTCCTCTTCGGGGTGACCGTCGCCGCCGCGGTCACCGCGTTCGGGCTGGGCTTCGGCGCGGGCGTCCCGTGGTGGGTCCCGACGGCGCTCGTCCTCCTCGCGACGGCCTGCGCGACCGCGCTGGTGCGCGTGGAACGCCGCGCCATCGCCCCCGCGCTCCCCATGGACCTGCTGCGGATCCCCGCCTACGGCGCGTACGCCTTGGCGACGGGTGCCTTCATGGGAATGCTCGTCGTGGCCCTTGCCGTGCTGCCCCGGCTCGGCGCAGCCGAGGACATGGGCGCAGGCGGGGCGGCGGTCATGCTCAGTCTGCTGACCGTGCCGTCGACGCTCCTCCCGCTCATCGCCGCACGGATCGCGCGGCGATGGGCGCGGCCGCTGGTGACGACCGCGCTGCTCCTGTGCGCCGCCACGGCGGCCGCCCTTCAGGTGATCGGTCGCCCCTCCGCCCTGCTCGTGGCGGCCGCGGTCATCGGGGTGTGCCTCGGGCTGACCGAAGGGGTCCCGGACGGGCAGGCGCTCACACACGTGCCGTCCGACCGGGGAGGGGCGGGCGCCGCGCTGTTCAGCACGGCGCGGATGAGCGTGGAAACACTCACCCTGGCCGCCGCCACCGGCCTGATGACCGCTCTCGGCCCGCCGTCCGGCCTGGCGTTCGCCGGAGCCGTGTGCCTCGTCGCCGCCCTCGCCCTGCGGCGGGCGATCCCCTCCGGAGACGCTCGGCCCCGCCCGCGGTCCCTGGTCCGGACGGAGGGCGCCGAGTAACGACCGCCTCAGGAAAGGCCGTTCGCGAGCAGGAGGACGAGTACGACGGTCACGAGCGCGGCGCCCAGCGCGTTGCCGACGACGAGCCGCCGCCGCAGGGCGCGGTACGTCTCCTCGTACTCGGCACGCAGGTGGTGGCTGCGCCGGGCGATCTGCTGCCAGCCGTGCCGCGTCAGCGCGAGGTGTTCCTCGGTGTAGCGCCGCTCCACCTCCTCGCGCTGCGTGTCCGTCAGCCACGGCAGCCGCGCGGTGAACCGCTGTGCCGCCGTGCGGCCGTCGGCGCGGGCCGCCTCGACGAGGAGGTGGCCCTCGACCTCGTTGATCAGGGCACGCACGTCCACCGGGCGGTCGTCCATCGCCGTCATCGCACGGCCCGCCGCTCGTCCGAGGACGCCTCGGCCGTCGGCAGGGCTTCGGCGGAGTGCAGCACCTCGGGGTGGTGCAGGTCGAACGCCGGGGATTCCGAGCGGATGCGGGGCAGGGACTCGAAGTTGTGCCGGGGCGGCGGGCAGGACGTCGTCCACTCCAGCGAACGGCCGTAGCCCCACGGGTCGTCGACCTCGATCTTCTTGCCGTACTTGGCGGTCTTCCAGACGTTGTAGAAGAACGGGAGCAGGGACATGCCGAGCAGGAACGAGAAGATCGTGGAGACGGTGTTGAGCACGGTGAAGCCCTCCACCGCGAGGTAGTCGGGGACCCGGCGGAGCATTCCGGCCGTACCCAGCCAGTGCTGGACGAGGAAGGTGCCGTGGAAGCCGACGAACAGCGTCCAGAAGGTGATCTTGCCCAGGCGCTCGTCGAGCATCTTGCCCGTGAACTTCGGCCACCAGAAGTGGAATCCGGAGAACATCGCGAAGACCACGGTGCCAAAGATGACGTAGTGGAAGTGCGCGACGACGAAGTACGAGTCGGTGACGTGGAAGTCGAGGGGCGGCGAGGCCAGGATGACACCGGTCAGCCCGCCGAAGGTGAAGGTGATCAGGAAGCCGACCGCCCACAGCATCGGCGTCTCGAAACTCAGTGAGCCCCTCCACATGGTGCCGATCCAGTTGAAGAACTTCACACCGGTCGGGACCGCGATGAGGAACGTCATGAAGGAGAAGAACGGGAGGAGCACGCCGCCCGTGGCGTACATGTGATGGGCCCACACCGTCACGGACAGGCCCGCGATGGCGATGGTCGCGCCGATCAGGCCCATGTAGCCGAACATCGGCTTGCGGGAGAAGACCGGGATGACCTCGGAGATGATGCCGAAGAACGGCAGAGCGATGATGTACACCTCTGGATGGCCGAAGAACCAGAAGAGGTGTTGCCACAGCAAGGCGCCGCCGTTGGCCGCGTCGAAGATGTGGGCACCGAACTTGCGGTCCGCCTCCAGGGCGAACAGCGCGGCGGCCAGGACCGGGAAGGCCAACAGGGCGAGGACCGCGGTCAGCAGCACGTTCCACACGAAGATCGGCATGCGGAACATGGTCATGCCCGGCGCGCGCATGCAGATGATGGTGGTGATGAAGTTGACCGAGCCGAGGATCGTGCCGAAGCCGGAGAGGGCCAGGCCCATGACCCACATGTCGGCGCCGACGTTCGGTGAATGCACGGCGCCCGACAGCGGCGCGTACGCGAACCAGCCGAAGTCGGCCGCGCCGCCCGGCGTGAGGAAACCGCCGACCGCGATGAGTGAGCCGAGGAGATAGAGCCAGTAGGCGAACATGTTCAGGCGCGGGAACGCCACGTCGGGCGCGCCGATCTGCAGCGGCATGATCCAGTTCGCGAAGCCGGCGAACAGCGGCGTCGCGAACATCAGCAGCATGATCGTGCCGTGCATCGTGAACGCCTGGTTGAACTGCTCGTTCGACATGATCTGCGTGCCGGGCCGGGCGAGTTCGGCGCGCATGAACAGCGCGAGCACGCCGCCGACGCAGAAGAACGCGAACGACGTGACGAGATAGAGCGTGCCGATCGTCTTGTGGTCGGTACTGGTCAACCACTTGACCACCACGAGTCCGGGGCGACGGGGCCGTGTCGTCGTACGCGTGGAGGTCCTGGGCACGGAGTCGGAACCGGAGTCGGTGGCGCGCTCGGGTGGCGGCATCACGGTGTTGCTGTCCATGTCCCGCCTGTGTCCGGCGGCCGCCGATCTGTGACAGGTGCGTGGAGCGACATGGATCACACCCCGGAGGTGTGACGCGTGGGGCGGTGCCGGACACTTCGTAACCGTGAGCGACGACGAAATTTTCGCCGCTGCCTATCGCGAGTACTACTGGGCGGTCAGCCGCTACGTGGCACGGCGGCTCGGCGGCCCGACGAGTGACACCGAGGAGGTGGTGGCCGACGTGTTCGCCGTCGCCTGGCGGCGCCGCGCCGATCTGCCGCCGTGTCCTCTGCCCTGGTTGTACGGGATAGCGCGGCGCTGCCTGGCGAACGCGGTCCGCGGATACGGGCGCAGACGGCGCCTGTTGGAGCGGATCGGCAACGACGAGACCCGCCACCGCAGGGACGTGGTGGCGGGGCCGGAGGCCGACCGCCCGGGGGAGTGGGTGCACGACGCCCTCGGTCTGCTCTCCGCGTCCGACCAGGAGGTGCTCCGCCTGACGGCCTGGGAGGGCCTGGACACGGAAGAGTTGGCCACCGCGCTGGGCTGCGGCACGCGTGCGGCGGCGATGCGGCTGCACCGTGCGCGGCGTCGGCTGAGAGCGGAGATCGACCGGATGGGACCCGCTCCCGCGACGGGTTCCGCTCCTGCGACGGGTTCCGTCCCCGCGACGGGTTCCGCTCCCGCGACGGGTTCCGTCCCCGCGACGGGTTCCGCTCCCACCACCCCTACTGCTCGCCCCGCACCGGCCGACCGGCCAGCCCCTGAAGCGATCTGCGCCACCGTTCCGGAGGACCACGGCCATGGCTCATGAGATGCACGACGACGAACTCGCGGCGCTGCGCGGCGCCGACCCCGTGCCCGCCGACCACCCGCGGCTGCGCGACCGGCCCCTGCCGGCGCACGCGGAACGGCAGTTGAACCAGCTCCTGTACAGCGCGCAGAGCGAGCGGAGCGCGCGAGGCGCGCGTCGACGCCCCGTGCGCCAAGTGCGCCGCCTCGTCTGGGGCATCGAGATGGTCTCGCTCGCCGTGGCGGCGGCGCTGGCACTCGTCCTCGCGGGGTCGAGCAGCGCGCCCGCCGCCGCGGCGCCCCACCCGCTCACCCTCACCGCGGGCTCCGAGCCGCTGTCGCTCGGCAGGATCGCGGACCTGGCGGCGACGGCGGCCGCGGCCGACGGCGCCCCTCGGCTGCGCAGGGGCACGCACGTCCTGACCTGGAGCCTGGCCGTGCGGTCCGGTTCGGGCGCCGCGCCGATCACACTGCCCGAGGAGCGCGTCACCCGCTGGCGGGCGGACGGCAGCCACTCGGAACTCGTCGTGGCCACCGACCCGCGCCACCCGGGCAGGCCCGTCATCGCCGACGGCGACGACGGGCCCCGCGCGGTCCGTGACGGCAAGGTCCTCAGCGACCGTACCTACCCGCCGAGTCGGGGAACGGCCCCGCCCCAGTCCCGGCCCCCGCACACGCCCGGGCACCTCCGCACCTACCTGGCCGAGCTCAGCCGCCCCAGCGACCCCGTCCCGCTCACCGGCACCGGCGAACTCCTGGACGCCGCGGCGATGTTCCTCCGCCACTGGACGCCGGGAGCGCGCGAGACGGCGGCGCTGACCCGCCTCCTCGCCGACGCCGACGGCCTGCGCCCGGTCGGCGCGGTCACCGACCGGCTCGGCCGCCCCGGCCAGGCGTACGTGTACGAGGCGGACGGCCTGCGGCGGATGCTGATCCTGGACCCGGTGCGCGGAACCGTCCTCGGCCTGGAGGACACGCTGACCAAGAACGATCGCGCGTACGGGGTGAAGGCCGGGGACGTCATGTCGTACAGCGCCTGGATGCGCTGACCCGGTCCCGGCACGCGGCGGGTGGGTGCTTGAAGCCTCCGGCACGGTGATCGTTAACATGTGCCAGATGGGCGTAAACAAGCAGGAATCGGGCGATCGGGTTGAAGTGTCCGGGGAACGGGCGTCCGAGGGGCGGGTGTCGGAGGAGCAGGTGGCCGATGCCAAGGCGCGGGCGGCGCGGCTGCTGCTCGCGTTCCGGCACGGCAACCAACTCGCCTACGACGCCCTGATCGAGGAGTTCGGCGCCGACGAGCGCACCACCGACCTGGTGTCCGCGCTGTGCTGGATCGCCAACGAAGGCGTACGCAAGGCGTATCTGCCCGAGGCCGGGGACCAGGTGCTGCGGCACATGGTGCGCAGGGCCGACTTCGGCGACCGGTTCGTGCTGACGGAGGACGGCGCGGGGCCGGACGCGGGGGAGCTGCTCGAGGCGGTCGCGGCACAGGAGGTGAGCGCGGTTCAGGAGGTCGTGCGCAGGACACCGGACACCACGTTCCTGCTGGGCAAGTTCGTGCTGGCCTTCGCGATGATGCTGCCGGACGTTCCGGAGGCGGTGCTGAAGGAGGTCGTGGAGGAACTGCGGGGGTGAGGTCACTCCGAGGGCAGGCGCACCTTCTGTACCTCGCGGTGGACCTCCCAAGGGTCCGCCACCGGGCCCACGTGTCCGAGCTTGTCGGGGTTGATCACGGAGCGGATCGTCCGGATCCGGCCGTCGAGTACGTCGAGCGCCAGGGTGTGGAGGACCTTGCCGTCCCGGTCGCGGAAGATCGCGCCCGGCTGGCCGTTGAGGTCGTGCGGCTCGAAGGTCACGTCGACCCGGGCCATGCGGGGGAAGACGGCGGCGAGCAGACGGGCCACGTTCGTGGCGCCCATGATGGCCCTGGCCAGCTGCGGGGCCTTGCCGCCGCCGTCGCCGACCATCGACACGTCGGCGGCGAGCAGGTCCCGCAGGCTCTCGACGTCGCCTTCGCGCAGGGCGTCGAAGAAGCGTGAGGCCAGCTCCTCCCGCTCCTGGCGGGCCGCTTCGAAACGGGGGCGCCCGGCTTCCATGTGCCGCCGCGCCCGCACGAGCAGCTGCCGGCAGGCCGACTCCGACCGCTCGACCGCCGCGGCGACGTCGTCGAAGCCGAACCCGAAGACCTCCCGCAGCACGAACACCGCCCGCTCCAGCGGGCTGAGCCGTTCGAGGAGGAGCAGCGCCGCCATCGACACGGAGTCGGCCAACTCCGCGGAGCGCGCCGGGTCCTGATACGGATCGCTCAGCAGCGGCTCGGGAAACCACGGCCCCACGTACTGCTCCCTGCGCACCCGGGCGGAACGCAGGACGTCGATGGAGATCCGTGTGACCGCGGCGGACAGGAAGGCCTTGGTGGAGGTCGGCGTGGTCGAGGAACCGTCGAAGCGCAGCCAGGTGTCCTGCACCGCGTCCTCGGCC
The DNA here is from genome assembly GCF_055558735.1 of Streptomyces sp. NPDC025651. NCBI lineage: Bacteria > Bacillati > Actinomycetota > Actinomycetes > Kitasatosporales > Streptomycetaceae > Streptomyces > Streptomyces sp. NPDC025651. The sequence goes on along the minus strand of NZ_JBVHLZ010000006.1, from coordinate 234,699 downwards.
TCGCTCACGCTGCCCAGAATGCGGTAGGCGATCGAGAACAGCAGGGGCCGAAGCTCTTCGAACTCCTCGACTTTGCGCACGCCGACTCCTCTTCCCTGTGCGGGTGTTGTGCGGTTGAGCGGTTGAGTGGTGATGCGGTTTCAGCGGGGTGTTTCAGTGGAACTGTCCGGGCTGGTAGTCGCCGGCCGGCTGGCGGGCGATGACGTTCATCCGGTTGGCCATGTTCATGAACGAGACGAGGAGCACCAGGGCGGTGAGGCGCTCCTCGTCGTAGAACTTGGCGGCCCGCGCCCACACGTCGTCGCTGACGCCACCGGCCGCGTCCGCGACCCGGGTGCCTTCCTCCGCCAGCTCCAGGGCGGCGCGCTCGGCCTCGGTGAAGACGGTGGCCTCGCGCCAGGCGGCCACGAGGTTGAGCCGCGCCGAACTCTCGCCGGCCGCGGCGGCGTCCTTGGTGTGCATGTCGATGCAGGCCGCGCAGCCGTTGATCTGGCTGACGCGCAGCGCCACGAGCTCCTGCGTCGCGATCGGCAGGGCGGAGTCCTTGAGCGTCCTGCCCGCCGACATGAAGTGCTTGAGGGCCTTGCCCGCGGTGGGGCTGGCGAAGTAGTTCAGTCGCGCGTCCATGGGGTGCTCCTCGGTGATCGTCGATGCGTCGTACACCCCTGAGACGGGGTGGCGCGATCCCCTGTGACACGCATGTGTGTGACCTGCGTCTCCGGTCGCCCGGCCGTGCGGTCAGGGGGTGTCGCCCCGCCAGTCCCACATCACGTCCGAGCCGGGCCGCGGCCCGTACCCGGCCCGTCCGCCGGGGCCGTACGCCCCGATCTCGGTGACCAGGAGCGCGCCCTCGGCGAGCTGACGCTCCGTCCACCCCGTGACATCGAGGAGCAGTCCGTCGAGCGGTCCGCCGGACAACTCCCGATAGGCGTGGCCGGGTTGCGGGCCCGGATCCGGGTCGTCGTGGTCCGCGCCGTACACACGGCGCCGTATCAACTCGTCCATGGGGTGAGCCTCGCACGAGGCACTGACATCGTGGCCCGGCCCCGGCCCCCGGCCCGATTCTGCCCCCGACCCCGGAGGCCAGGGGCAGTCGGCTAAGGGCGGCCGTTCAAGAGGCCCAGTTTGCGGGCCCTGGTCAGGTGGTTCATGACCGTCTTGCTGTTGCGGCCCGTCGCCTCCGCGAGCATCTTCACCGAGGTCTTCGTGTGCGCGGGGCCGCAGGCCAGGTAGGCGCGGGAGAGTGCCTGGAGGCAGGCGTGGGTCACCGAGCCCCGGCCTGCCACCGTGAACGCCTGGAGCGCCTCGACGGATTCGCTCAGCTCCCGGATGGCGTCGCCGACGGCGCGTCCCGAGGACTCGGGGCGCCCCATCGTGATCTCCCGGAGCACGGTCGAGGAGATCCCCACGAGACACACCACGAGAAAGCCAGGACTGATGAGCACCCCGTTCCCCCCGCCCTGCACGCCCGCCGCGCCGAAGACGAACGGCAAGGCCGTGGCCTCCATGGCGGTCATGCCAGAAGCGGACGCTCCGGTGCGCCTGGTGGGTCACGGCATCGTGCTGCGCGAATGGGCTGACGCCGACTTGCCCGCCATGGTGAGCCCTGTCGACGATCCCGAGATCGCGCGCCGCTCGCCGTCGGCGTCGCCCTTCGACCTGGCGGCGGCCACCGCGTACCTCGACATGATCCGCCGCACCCGGATCGCCGGAGAGCGGCTGCACCTCGCGATCACCGCTGACGGAGGAGCTCCGCTGGGCGAAGTCCTCCTGAGCCTGACCCGGGGCAGCACGGGCTGCGCCGTCGGCGCCAGGTACCGGGGCGGCATCTGCCGCTCCGTGCCGTCCGGCTCATGACCGTGTATGCCCACGAGGTCCTCGGGTTCGAGCGCGTGGTCCTGCAGATCGAGCCGGACAGTCGCGCCGGAGCTACACCCTGTGAGCGGCCGTTTCCGCGCATCGTCCTGTCCGGTTCCGCGCCGGACAGGGCCGTCACCAGAGGTGGGGTCACCCCGACACCGCGTCCCGGTCGCGCCCCGCGATCGGTACTCCGAGCGGCCGGGCCAGACCGACGATCCCCTCGTCGAGCCGCTGCAGATGCCGCAGCACACGGAACGCCACCGAGCCGGTCCGCAGGACCTCGTGGCGGCCGCTGTCCAGCATCGAGGCGATGCTCGCCCCCGACTCGATGGTGCCGTCCGGGTTCTCGTCGCGCACCTGCGCGGCGATCAGGTCGATGTTGTGCGTGATGCGCCGCCCGGCGAGCGCGAGACGCGCATCGGCCGCGACGCTCTTGCTGGAGGGCACCAGCTCGGCCGTCGCCGCAAGCGAACGCGCGTGGTACGCGCACGTCTCCAGGAGCGCGACGACATAGCGGGCCGTCTGGCGCCGGGCCCGCAGCGGGGCGATCGGATGCGTCAACGGCTTCGTGGAGCTGCGCAGATCGTCCAGTGCCGTGTCCAAGTCCCGTGCCAGGTCGACCAGATCGACCGCGGGCCCGCCGCTGAGCTGGGAGACGGCGGCCGACACGACGTCCCGCAGCCGCGCGAGGACGGTGCCGAGCTCCTCGTCCGTACGGTGCGAGGTGCGCACCGGCAGGACGAGGACCGCCGCGATGATCCCGCAGGCCGCGCCGAGCGCCGTCTCCTCGATGCGCAGCACGAGGACGTCCAGGCTGTAGGTGTTGAGCAGCGTGTAGAGCAGTCCCAGCATCGCGGTGACGAAGAAGGACATCATCGCGTACGACAGAGGGGCCGTGAAGAACATGCCGAAGATGCAGAGCACGACCAGGGCGAACGCGATCCACGTGTGGTTGCCGACCGCTCCGGCCAGCGCCACACCGGCCACCACGCCAAGGACCGTACCGACGAGCCGGCGGTAGCCCTTGACCAGGATCTCCCCGGTGGACGCGGTGTTGAGGAAGACCACCCAGCAGGTGAGGACCGCCCAGTACCACCGCTGCGTCGACAGGAACTCGCCCCCGACGATGGCGAGGGCCGAGCCCACCGCGACCTGCACGGCCGCCCTGGTCGTCGGCCGCCGCAGCCCCGTCGGCTCCTCCTCCGCCTGCTCCACCGCCTCACCGGAGAGCGAGATCTCCTCCGCCTCGAACTCCTCGCGGGAACGGGCGGCTTCCGGGCTGTCGTACTCCTCGTCGCGCGCGCCGTCCACCGCGAGACGCAGGCCCAGGATCGCGCGCGCCGCCTCACCGACCGCGCGGAAGCAGTCCTGGACCGCCGGCGAACCCTGCGGCAGACCCTGCTCCTCGCGGTAGCCGAGCAGCCTGTTGCGTACGTAGGGAAGCGCCGTACCGCGATCGTCGGGCACCAGGCGTACGACGAGCAGATGCAGGGCCCGCAGGTCCCTGCGCAGCGCGGAGCCCGCGTCCTGCCCGATGCGGGTGCGCCCCGGCGCGGGGGCGGGGGCGTTCGGCAGGTGCAGCGTGATGGTCTCGACCCGCTCGGCGCTGCGCGCGTTCAGGAGCAGCACACCGAGGCGCTCCGCGGCGATCTCGGCGTCGGCGACCCTGCGCTGCAGCAGCGCCGCGGCGGACGCGTCGCGGGTGCCCTCCTCCAGACGGCCCTGGATCATGAGCGCGGCCTCGTGCAGCCGGGCGGTGCTGCGCCGCAGGTCGTCGAGGACCCCCGGCACGTCGTCGGCGTCGGCGTCGAGGAGTTCGATCTGGTGGGCGACGAGTTGGGCGAGCCGGGCCCTGAACGCCTCGCGCAGCCGGGCGAGGGTCCGCTCCGGAGTCTCGGGCACCACGGCGAACCGCACGACGGCGCTGCACACGAAGGCGATGGTCAGCGTCAGGTACAGCCCCGGCAGCGCCGACACCGAAGCGCTCACGAACAGGGAGACGAAGTACACCTGGAAGCCGATCAGGCCGAGCGCGGTGCCCCGGTCGCCGAACCGGCGGGAGTACACCGCCCCGAAGATCAGCAGGACGAAGAAGAGGTCGCCTGTCACCACGCGGGAGTTGAGCAGCGCTCCCAGGGATATCGCCGCCAGCGCCACGGGCAGGCCGAGCGCCAGCGTGATCGCCTGGCCGCGCACCTCCTTCTCCTGGATCGCGAACGTGGCGACCATCGCCGCCATCGCGCCCGCCACCAGATGGGACACCGAGGTGCCGAGCAGGGCGAGCACGGCGAGGGCGAGGAGGATCGCCCCGACCGTGCGCAGTCCCGCCATGAGCCGCAGGAGTCCCGGGTCCGAGGCCGAGAAACGGTCCCAGACGCCCTTCGCTGTCCGTCGTGCCGCTGCCATCGCGATCCCGTACGCTCCCTGGCTCGTCCCGATGTTCCCTGGTCACCGGCCCTTTCATGGGCCGGTAGTGCCCCAGCATCGCATGGGCGCGTCCGTGCGGATCATGGCTGGAGTAGGGTTTCGCTCCCGCACTCGAGGAGGCACCGTGGCAGCGTCAACGGACCGTACGTCGCAGGGGAGCAGGGCATGACCGCGCGCGTGGCGGTGGGCGACACCGTCGAGGACTTCACCCTGCCGGACGAGACCGGCACCCCGAGGCGGCTCTCCGAACTGCTCGCGGACGGCCCCGTCGTGCTGTTCTTCTACCCGGCCGCGCTCACGCCCGGCTGCACGGCCGAGGCCTGCCACTTCCGTGATCTGGCCGCCGAGTTCGGTGCCGCGGGGGCGCGGCCCGTGGGCATCAGCGGCGACGGGGTGGAGCGCCAGCGGGAGTTCACGGAGCGGCACACCCTCGGGTTCCCGCTCCTCTCGGACCCCGAGGGCGTCGTGCGCGGCCGGTTCGGGGTGACGCGCGGCTTCTCGCCGGCCCCGACCAAGCGCGTCACGTTCGTCATCGGCCGGGACCGCGCCGTCGCCGAAGTCGTCCGCAGCGAACTGCGGATGAGCGCGCACGCCGACCGCGCCCTGGCAGCCGTACGCCGTCTCGAAGAAGGCTGACCTCAGCCCGGGGAGCACCGCATGAGCACGAGTGAACCGTCGAACCGCCGGACAGACCCCTTGGTGCAGCTGTCCGTGGCGCAACTGAGAGAGCGCACCAGCATGAAGTGGCGCGCGCACCCCGCGGACGTGCTGCCGCTGTGGGTGGCGGAGATGGACGTCCCCCTCGCGCCGCCCGTCGCCGAAGCCCTGCACCGGGCCGTCGACCGCGGCGACACCGGATACCCCTTCGGCACCGCCTACGCCGAGTCCCTCGCCGCGTTCGCCGCCACGCGCTGGCGGTGGGACGGCCTGCGGGTCGAGAACACCGCGATCGTGCCCGACGTCATGCTGGGCATCGTCGAGATACTGCGGCTGGTCACCGACCCCGGAGACGCGGTCGTCGTCTGCCCGCCCGTGTACCCGCCGTTCTACGCCTTCGTCGCCCACGACGGACGGGAGGTCGTCGAGGCCCGCCTCGGCCCCGATCGGCGCACCGACCTGGACGCGCTCGAAGAGGCGTTCGTGCGCGCCCGGCGGGGCGGGCGGCGGGCGGCGTTCCTGATGAGCAATCCGCACAACCCGACCGGCGTCGTGCACACGCGCGCCGAGCTGACCGCCATCGCCGCGCTCGCCCGCGGCCACGGCGTGCGCGTGATCTCCGACGAGATCCACGCTCCGTTGATCCTGCCCGGAGCCCACTTCACGCCGTTCCTGAGCGTGCCCGGCTCCGAGGACGGCTTCTGCGTCACCTCCGCGTCCAAGGCCTGGAACCTCGCCGGGCTCAAGGCCGCCCTGGCCGTCGCGGGCAGCGAGGCGGTGGGCGACCTGCGCCGGATGCCGGAGGAAGTCGGCCACGGCCCCAGCCACCTGGGCATCCTGGCCCACACGGCGGCCTTCCGCGACGCGGGCGACTGGCTCGACGAACTCCTCGTCGGACTCGACGCCAACCGGAGCCTGTTGGGCACGCTGGTCCAGGAGAACCTTCCGCACGCCGGCTACCTCCCGTCACAGGGCACGTACCTCGCCTGGCTGGACTTCACCCGCCTCGCGCTGCACGACGAGGACAGCGCGGGACCCGGGGTGGTGAGCGAACTCTCGGGACCGGCGAAGCTGTTCTTCGACAAGGCCCGCGTGGCGCTGAGCTCCGGGCACGTCTTCGGCACGGGCGGCGCGGGCTGCGTACGCCTCAACTTCGGCACGTCACCGGAGATCCTGCGCGAGGCGGTGGAGCGGATGGGACGCGCGCTCGCCGAGCTCGGGCCACCGCCCGGCCGCTGAGCGTGCCCGGCCGAGCCCTGCGGGGCAACTCCCCGGTGCTCTCCCCCGATCGGGGGAGAGCACTTTCCCGCTGTGCCGCGATGTGCGACCGAAGCCTCCGGATCCAGGATTGCGGAGCGATCGATTCGCAGGCCTCCCCCGTACGAGAAGGGCAAAGGCCCGTCAACTCTCTCCACTGAGGACGAGCATCGTAGTGCGCAAGACACATGTGGCAACCCTCCTGGCCGTCGGCGCCTCGGCGGCCTTCGTCTCGACGGCGGCACCTGTGACGGACCTTGTCCGATCCGGGACCCCGGCGTCCGCGGCCGCCGCGGCCGAGGGCCCTCTGCGGCAGTACACGCACCAGAAGGTCGACTGGCGGCGCTGCGCCGCGACGACCCCCGCCACCTTCCAGTGCGCGACCGTCCAAGTGCCGCTCGACTACCGCGATCCCGGCGGAAGGAAGCTCGACGTCGCGGTCTCCCGGATCAGGGCGACCAGCGCGAAGGAACGCCGAGGTGTGCTGTTGCTCAACCCCGGCGGCCCCGCCGCCCCGGGCCTGGGCATGCCGCTCGACCCAGGGGCCGAACTCCCCGAGGAAGTGAGGCGGACGTACGACCTCGTCGGGTTCGACCCGCGAGGCATCGGCCGCAGCTCCCCGCTCAGCTGCGGTCTCACCGGCGGCGACCTGAACAGCGACCGTCCGTATCACGCCGAGACCTTCGCGAAGGACGTGCGATGGGCCCGTACGGTGGCCGACAAGTGCCGGGCCAAGGAGAGCGACAGGCTGCGGCACATCACCACCCGCAACACCGCCCGCGACCTGGACGTCGTGCGTGCCGCACTGGGCGAGAAGAAGATCTCCTACCTGGGCTACTCCTACGGCACCTACCTCGGGGCCGTCTACATGCAGATGTTCCCCCGCCGCGCCGACCGGTTCGTCCTGGACAGCGCCGCCGACCCCGCCCGCTTCGGGCGGGACACCCTCCAGCAGATCGCGAAGGGCAGCGAGCCCGCGTTCGTGCGCTGGAGCGAGTGGACGGCCCGGCGGCACACGACGTACCACCTGGGCAGGACACCGGCCGAGGTCCGCAGGGCCTTCTGGCGCATCGTGTCCCGGGCCGACCGCGAGCCCCTCGCCTTCGAGGGGAAACGCCTCACCGGTGACGACATCCGCCTCGCCACGCGCATGGAGTTCTTCCACGTCGAGAAGGGGGCGGAAAAGGTCGCCGCGCTGAAGAGGGCCGCCGAGGGCGAGAAGCCGCCCCCGCCCCGTACGCCCGAGCCGACGCCCGGCCCCGCCGAGGAAGCGCTCTCCCGCGGCGTTCCCGCGGACAACTACGACTCGAGCCTGTGGGCCGTCATGTGCGCCGACCCTCGTACCTGGCCGCGCGATCCCGAGCGGTACGGCCGCGACGCGGTGCGCGACAAGGCCCGGTACCCGCTGTACGGCGACTTCGCCTCCACCATCACGCCGTGCGCCTTCTGGAAGCCCGCCGACGAGCTCGATCCGAAGGTCGGCAACACGGTCCGGGCCCTGGTGGTGCAGAACGCGTGGGACTCCCAGACGCCCCTGACAGGCGGCCGGGCCATGCACCGGGCCCTGCGCGGCTCCCGGATGGTCACCGTGGCCGACGGGGTCGGCCACGGTGTCTATCCCTTCGGCTCCTGCGCGGACCGGACCGTCACGAACTACCTGACCACCGGCAGGCTCCCCGGCAAGGACCTCACCTGCCGAGGGGAGGGCCGGTGAGCGTCACAGGAAGCTGACGTTCTGGGCGAGGGAGAGCGTGCTGGAGTAGTTGACCGTGTTCGTGGCGGGCCGCATGTAGGCCCGCCACGCGTCCGACCCGGACTCGCGGCCGCCGCCCGTCTCCTTCTCCCCGCCGAACGCTCCGCCGATCTCCGCGCCGGACGTCCCGATGTTCACGTTGGCGATGCCGCAGTCCGAGCCCTCCGCGGACAGGAAGCGTTCGGCCTCCTGCTGGTCGCGGGTGAAGATGCTCGACGAGAGGCCCTGCGGCACGTCGTTGTGCAGGGCGATCGCCTCGTCGAAGGTGTCGTACGTCATCACGTACAGGACGGGAGCGAACGTCTCCTCGCGGACCACGTCGGTCTGCCCGGCGACGCGCACCACCGCCGGTTCGACGTACGCGGCGTGGGGCGCCGTGTCCACCGGGCGGCGGGCGCCGCCCGCCAGGAGTTCGCCGCCCTCGTCGCGTACGCGGGCCAGCGCGCCCCGCATCCGGTCGAGCGCCTGGGGGGAGATGAGCGGTCCGACGAGCGTGGCCCGGTCGAAGGGGTCCCCGATGGGCAGCTTCCGGTAGGCGGCGGTGAGCCGGCCGACGAGCGTGTCGGCGATGTCGCGGTGCACGATCAGACGGCGCAGCGTCGTGCAGCGCTGCCCCGCCGTGCCGACCGCGGCGAACACGATGCCCTGCACGGCGAGGTCCAGGTCGGCCGACGGGGCGACCACCGCGGCGTTGTTGCCGCCGAGTTCGAGCAGGGAGCGGCCGAAGCGGGCGGCGACGCGCGGGCCGACCTCGCGCCCCATGCGGGTCGAGCCGGTGGCGCTGACCAGGGCGACGCGCGGGTCGTCGACGAGTCGCTCCGCGACGGCGCGGCCGCCGAGCAGCAGCCGGTGCACGTCGCGGGGCGCCCCGACGTCGTCGGCCGCCCGGGCGAGGAGTCGGTCGCAGGCGAGCGAGATGAGCGGGGTGAGCTCGGAGGGCTTCCACACCACGGTGTCGCCGCAGGCCAGCGCGATGGCGGTGTTCCACGACCAGACGGCGGCGGGGAAGTTGAACGCGGAGATGACACCGACGACACCGAGGGGGTGCCAGGTCTCCGCCAGGCGGTGCCCGGGGCGCTCCGAGGCGATGGTGCGGCCGTAGAGCTGCCGGGACAGACCGACGGCGAAGTCGCAGATGTCGATCATCTCCTGGACCTCGCCGAGCGCCTCGGAGCGTATCTTGCCCGCCTCGATGGTGATCAGGTCGGCCAGGTCCTCCTGGTGCGCGCGCAGCAACTCGCCGAGCCTGCGCACCAGTTCGCCCCGGCGCGGGGCCGGGGTGGTGCGCCAGTCGAGGAAGGCCGCGCGGGCGGCGGCGAGCGCCTCCTCGGTCGTGGCCGCGCCCGCCGCGGCGAGGCCGAAGAGGTTCTCGCCGGTGACGGGGGTGCGGGACCACAGGGCGGCGCCCTCGGGGACGGTGACGCCGACGCGGTCGAGTGCGGAGCGGGCACGGGCGCGCAGCGTGTCGGTGGTGGGCAGGACGATGCCGGTCATGGGGCTCCCTGGGGGCTGAGTGCGCGGGCGACGTGGGCGAGGGAGCGGTCCTGCTGCCGCTCGTACAGCGCGAAGGGGTCGACGACCTCGCGGTGCAGCATGCCGGAGAGCCGGTCCGCGTCGTACGCACCGCCTTCCCTGTCGCTGTTCCTGGACCCCGTGTCGCTGAGGTTGGACTGGAAGATGCCGGCGGCGGAACGGGGCAGGAAGTCCTCGTACACGATCGGCTCGGCCCGCACCCAGCCGCCGTCGAGGAGGCCCTCGATGTCGGTGGGCGGCAGGCTGCCGTCCCTGGGCCTGTCGGGCACCACGTGGTAGGTGAAGAACCCGAGCCCCCGCGCGGCGAGTTCGCGTTCGGTCGGCGGCAGGTGCTCGGCCCACACGGCCCGCGCGACGTCCCCGCGCTCGGCGGTGGGGCGGTGCGCCGCCCGCTCGTCGACGAGGGCGAGCATGCGGTCGTAGAGGGCGCGGCCCTTTCGGGTGAGGGCGATCCCGCGGGCCTCGACCTCGCCGAAGCGCACCCGCAGCGCGCCGCGGGTCACGCTGCCGTCCGCGGCGCGCAGGGCCCGTGGCTCGGCGAGCGCCCGGAAGGAGGTCTGGCGCAGCAGGACGTCGGGCCCCGCCCAGCGGGGCGGCCCCTGAATGGTGTCGATCATCTCGATGCCGCGCTCGGTCATGCGCCGGTACAGCTCGTCGATGTCCAGGACGCGCGGGGTGAGGTGGTTGATGTGGGTGCTGCGTACACCGCCGATGTCGGCGGCGACGGCGGAGATCCGCTCCAGGGCGGCGTACCAGTCCCTGTCGATGGGCTCGGGCGACAACTCGAAGGACCGCACGGCCAGTTCGAGGAACCGCTCGGCTTCCTCCTCGGACAGCTCCCGCTCCGCCTCGGCCCGGTCGGCGAGCGCGAGCAGCTCGGGCGGGAACAGCTCGCGCCCCGCCAGGAACGCGGTGAGGCGCTCGCGCAGGTCCGCGTCGAAGAAACGGGGGTCGGAGACGGTCAGCATGGAGGTGAAGACCCGGAACGGATTGCGGGCCAGCTCGTCCTCGGCCACGGGACGGAACGCGGTCGACACGACGGGCAGCGCGCTGGAGGGGGTCTCGCGCAGGTCGTAGAAGCCGACGGGGTGCATGCCGAGGGCGCCGAAGACGCGGGCGACCTGCCGCAGTTCCTTCGGGGTGCCGACCCTGATGGCGCCGTGCCGTTCGGCGGTGACGCGGCCGATGGAGCCGAGGCGCTCGGCGTCGGCGCCCCGCGCGCGCAGCACGTCCTCGTTGACCTCCCGCGAGACGTCCACGAGCGTGGTGTACGCGGGGACCTCGCGCCCGTACATCCGCGAGAGCCGCTCGGCGAACGCGGCGCGCAGCCGCCACTGCGAGATCATCGCGACGACGTCCTTTCGCTGTGTCCGCCCCAACTGGCCCGCTCCTCAGACCACATGGGCTTCCGGGCGGTTCACGGCGCCGGCGCGGAAGCGGTCCGCGCGCAGCGGGGTGACGTCGACGCACGGCCGTCGTTCCAGGTACAGGTCGCGGACGATCTCGCCCACCGCGGGGGCCTGCAGGAAGCCGTGCCCGGAGAACCCGGTGGCGTAGAGGAAGTTGACCGGCGAGGCGGCGCGTCCGATGAGCGCGTTGTGGTCCGGGGTGACCTCGTACAGGCCCGCCCAGCCTCGGCACGTCTCCATGTCGGCGAGGGCGGGCGCGCGCTGCCGCGCGACCGCGCGGAAGAGGTCCAGCCACTCGGGGGTCCACGTGGTGTCGAAGCCCTCGGTCTCGCCGGGGTCGGCGAGGCCCAGGAGCAGCCCGTCGTCGCTGTTGTGGAAGTACGCCGACGACGCGAAGTCGATCGTGAAGGGGATGCGCGGTGCCGCGGGCACCAGCGGGACGGTGAAGGCGAGTTGGCGCCGGAGCGGGCGCACCGGCAGATCGACGCCCACCAGGGAGCCGATCCGCGCCGACCAGGCTCCGGCGGCGCAGATCACCGCCCTGCAGGAGACGGGCCCGCGGTCGGTGTGCACGACGGTGACGCGTTCGCCGGCCGTGTCCATGCCGGTGACCGTGGTGTGCGTGGCGAAGACCGTGCCCGCGCGCGCCGCGGCGCGGGCGTACCCCCGGACGACGAGCGCGGGCCGCGCGTGGCCGTCGGCGGGGGAGTGGGCGGCGGCCACCAGGCCTTCGGTGCTGAGGTAGGGGCAGAGCACGCGGGCCTCGCGGGGGCCGATCATGCGGCTGGGGACGCCGAGGCGGTTCTGCGTGCGCACGCCCTCCTCGAAGTCCGCCGCCTGTCGGGCGCCGGTCAGCAGGAAGAGATAGCCGACGGTGGCCAGTTGGATGTCCGCGCAGGGGCGGCGCGGGAAGTCGCGGAAGGCGCGCAGACTCCGGTGGCCCAGCTCGATGTTGAGCGGATCGGAGAACTGCGCCCGCACTCCGCCGATCGGCTTGCCCGAGCTGCCGCCGCCCAGCTCGCCGCGCTCGACGACGACGATGTCGCGTACGCCCGCCTCGGCGAGGTGGAAGGCGATGCTCGCCCCCATCACCCCGCCCCCGACGATCACGACGTCGGCGGTGGCCGGCAGGGCGTGACGGGCGGTGCGGTCGGCGGTCGGTGCCGCGGACGGGCGCGGTGCCGCGGACGGGGTCGGCTCCGGCAGGGACGGTGAGGAGGCCAAGTGGCCGCTCCCTTCCAGGCGTCGGCCTGGGCTGTCATGGCGTGGCGGGGAACGCTGAACAGCTGTCTGCCCGCCATGGTGCAGCACCCCGCCCTTGGCCGTCCATGCGTGGGAGCCGCCGAAGATCCCGGCGCGGCCGGATCAGTGCGGTGCCGCGACGGCGGGCGCGCCGCCCGCGGCGGGCACCTGTCCGGGGGCGGCCGCGCCGCCGTCCCCGCGCCGCTTCCCCATCCGCCGCAGCACCGCGAAGGCGGCCGTGGCGACGAGCAGATACACCGGTACCAGCAGCTCCACGTCCGGCGACGACGTCTCCACGGACCAGCCCGCACCGCGCTCGCCCCCCTCGAACACGACCCGGTTGACGGTCAGGAAGGCCAGATGGGCGCCGATGCCGACGCACAGCGGGGCGCGGCGCAGCGCGGTGCGGGCCGTGACGAGCATGAGGCCGAACACTGTCAGGAGGACGAGGTAGTCGACCGGATTCCCGCCGCCCGGCGCGAGGCCCACGGGGTCGGCCTCCTCGCCCACCAGCGGCGCGACCGCGGCGCCCACCACCGTCGACAGGCCGGGTACGACCAGGAACACGGCCGTCGTGCCGAGCGCGGAGCCGACGCCGCCGAGGCGGGCGCGCAGCGAGGTCCATGTGTGGCCGCGCAGGGTCGTCTCCTCGGGCAGCGCCTCCAGGAGCAGCGCGACCACTCCGTTGGACACCAGGAAGCCGGCGAGGACGGGCAGGTCGGGGCTCGACCAGCGCAGCAGCCCGGCCGCCGTCCCCGCGCCGAGCACGAGCGCCGCGGCGCCGGTCGTCACGCCCGCCCCGACGAGCAGGGCCCGCAGGTTCTCGCCCGCGCCGCCGAAGCCGACGTCCTTGAGGGATCCGCCCCGGCGGCGCAGCGCGTACCCGACCAGGGGCACGGCCATCAGGCTGACCAGCGCGGCCGGGATGAGCCGGGCCACGAACCCGCTCACGCCGACGGCGTCGGCGAGCGCGGGGCCGAGCGCCGTGCCCGCGCCGAGGGCCACGCCCATGACGACGCCGCCGAAGAGGGCCCGCCCCAGGGCCGCGGTGAACGAGGGCGGGGCCGCGGAGGTGCGGGGCTGCGGGGACGGGGCTGCCATGGGTCTCTCCTCGGTTCCGCCGTACGAAGGCGCCGGTTGTGGGCGCGTTCACCATCCCTTTCATCGTCGGCGGCCGGGCGATCTTGTGAGTCGTAGCCGTGGATGAAATGGCGGTACATCTTTCGATGCAGCGGCGGGGCGTGCGCGCGGTGGCTACATCGGGGGAGTGGCGGGCGCGGGGCCCAGCGTGGTCGTGCCGGGGGCGGCCCGGTGGCCGAGACCCGTGCGGTACGCGTCCATCGCGGCCTCCACCCGTCCGGTGCGGCGCAGCAGATCCCCCAGCAGACGGCAGAGGTCCGCCAAGTCCCCGGCCGCGCTGGAGCGTTCGAGCAGGGACAGGGCGGCGCAGTAGTGCTCCTCGGCGCGTTCGGTGTCGCCCCGGTCCTCCGCGATCAGCCCGAGCAGGCGGTGCGCGCCGCCCGCGTGCACGGCGCCGCGCCCGGCCCCGAGGGCGCCGGTCGCCTCGTCGTCGCCGGTGGTGAGCAGGGGACGCAGCAGCGCCTCCGCCTCCTCGGCCTTGCCCCGCCGCCGCAGGACGTCCGCGAGCTCGACCTCGACCTGCTCGGTGAAGAGCGCGGCCCGCTTGGAGGCGAGGATGTCGCGGGCCGTGCGCAGCTCGCTCTCGGCGTGCTCCAGGTCGCCGTCCTGGGCGTGCACATAGCCGCGCATCCAGTGGCAGTGGGCGAGTTCGGTGCGGATGTGCAGCTGGCGGTAGAGCTCCTGGGCCTTGGCGAGCGACGCGTCGGCCTCGGCGATGCGGCCCTCGGCGATGAGCGTGCGGGCCACCCCGCGGTGCATCCCCGCGACCAGCGCCGGGTCGTCGACGCGCGGCGCGAGCGCGAGGGCCAGCTCGGCGGCGTGCGCGGCCCGGGCGTGGGCGCCCATGTCCATGTACGGCGCGATGGACGCCGTGTACAGGAGCAGCAGCGCGTCGGGGTCGTGCAGTCCCGCGGCGTCGAGTTCGTCGAGGGTGCTCTCCAACAGGTAGCAGGCGTAGCGCAGTTCACCGGTGAGCAGATGGGCGGTGGCACGGCCGCGGACGGCCGGAACACGGCGCGGCAGCGGCTCGTCGGCGAGCAGCCGCTCGACGGCGGCGAAGCAGTCGCGAGCGCCCGTGAGGTCACCGGACTCCAGCAGGCAGTCGCCGAGGCCCTGGAGCGCGGCGGCCTCCTCCTCGGCGAGACCGTGCCCGACGGCTTCCGCGCGCAGGGCGCGGAAGAGCGCGGCCGCGTCCTCGGGCGCGCCGGTGGCCAGGGCGAGCCGGGCGTCGGTGAGCCGCAGGCGCAGGTCGGCGGCCAGGTGGGCGGGGCGGCCCGTGACCAGCTCGTCGTAGCTGACGCCGAGGCGCTCGGCGAGGTGGCGCAGGGCGGCCTCGGAGGGGCGCACCTTGCCGGACTCCAGAGTGGAGACGTACGCGGGCGTGTAGGCGGGCTCGGCCAACTGCCGCTGGGTGAGGCCGCGTTCACCGCGCAGGCGCAGGACGCGCCGCCCGATCTCGGCCGGGTCGTCGGGGCGTGCGCCGCCCTCGGAACTCTTCTGTGCCATTGCCGCCCCTCCGTGCGCCGCACCCGGCCGTCCGGCTCGTGCGGCGTGAACTCGCCGCCTTCACCGACAACTTGACGCACACCCATTGCCTGGAGTCCCAAGAACCCCTACGTTGAGCCGCGCCTTAACCCCAATTAACCCGCCATTTATATCGCGGACTCAGGAAGGACGACCATGCCCCCCACGCAACCCATACCCGGCCGTGCCAGACGCACGCCGCTGCGCATCGCCCTCGCCTCCGGCATCGCTCTCACCGCGGCGCTCGCGGTGACCGCTCCGGTGGGCACCGCCACCGCGGCCGACGAACAGGGCCCCGCGGCCCAACGGACCGAGCGCGTCGAGTACTTCACCGGACCCGGCACGCACCCCCGGCACACCGAGGTCCCCGCCTCCGAGCCGCTCGCCCCCGAGGAGCGCGCCAGGATCAAGGGCGACGGCGATGTCGTCCCCATCGTCCAGACGGGGCCCACCGACACCAAGCTCGACGTGGTCTTCATCGGCGACGGCTACACCGCCTCGCAGCAGGAGGACTTCCACGCGGACGTGCGCGCCAAGTGGGCCAAGATCTCCGCCGTGGAGCCGTACGCCGCGTACAAGAACCTGTTCAACGTGTGGGCCGTGGACGCGGTCTCGCGGCAGTCCGGCGTCTCCGGCGACCCGACGAGCGGCACCGTGAAGGACACCGCCCTCGGTTCGGCGTTCTTCTGCGACGGCATCGAGCGTCTGCTGTGCGTCGACACCAACAAGGTGGAGTCGTACGCGAAGAAGGCCGCGGACCCGGATCTGGTCATCGTCCTCGCCAACTCCACCAAGTACGGCGGCGCGGGCTACAACGACATCACCTCGCCGTCCGGCTACGACGGCATCGCCACGGCCTCCTCCGACCACGCCCAGTCCGACCAGGTCGCCGTCCACGAGACCGGCCACTCGCTGGGCAAGCTGGCCGACGAGTACTGGTACGAGGAGTACGGCACCTACACGGGTGCCGAGCCGTGGGAGTCCAACATCAGCAAGCTCACGGCCGACCAGCTCACCGCACAGAAGAAGAAGTGGTACCGGTGGATCGGCCAGACCTCACCGGACGGCGGGACGGTCGGTGCGTACGAGGGCGGCGGCTACTACCCGCGGGGTCTCTACCGCCCCACGACGGACTCGATCATGCGCACGCTCGGCCGGGAGTTCAACCTGCCCGGGCGCGAGGCCATGATCGCGGGCTTCCACCGGCACGCGTCCGTCGTCACCCCGGTGACGGCCACGGACCGTGCGGTGCGGCGCGACACCAAGGTCCGCGTCGAGGCGGCGGACGGCGTGCGGCTCCGCTGGAGCGTGGACGGCCGCGAGGTCCGACGCGTGCGGGACGAGACCGTGGTGACGCCGCGCGCCCTGGGCGTCCCGTCGGACGGTCGCGCCCACACGCTGTCGGTCCGTGCCACGGATCCGACGGACGCGGTCAGGGACCCGCGGCTGCGGTCCCTTCTGACGGACGCGGTCGAGTGGCGGGTGCAGCGCTGACGAAGCGCTGAACAGGTGAGACGCCGGTCGGCCGGCACCCGGGGACCCGGTGTCGCCGGCCGGTCGGCGCCTGCGGCGCGGGTGCGTCGGCCTGCGGCCGGCCCAGCACCCCGAAGACCGGCACGGACGCGGAGCAGACGACTCAGCGGATCTGTGTGAAGACCGTGCGGCCGCGGGGCGGGCGCGGTGCGCTGCTTCGTCCCGCCTAGGCGCGGCGGCCGTGGACGATGCCCCAGCGCAGCTGCTTGCGGCGGGCCGCGTCCGCCCAGAGCGGCAGATTGGCGAGCAGGTTGTCCACGTAGCCGGGGCTGATGACGCCGCGCAGCTCCTCCTGACGCCTCTCCGTCTCCTCGGTCAGCCGCACATAGTGCTGGGTCAGGTGATCGCTCCGGTCGTCGAAGTCGGCGCGGGAGACGCCGAGTTCGGCGAGCGTGCGCAGATAGAACTCCGGTGTGGCCAGCGCGTCCACGCCGAGCCGGGACACGGTGGGCCGCAGCTCCTCCTCCAGGGAGTCGTCGGCGGCCATCAAGTCCGTGAACACCAGGGCCCCTTGCGGCTTGAGCACACGGACGGCCTCGTTGAGGAGGCGCGTCCGGTCGCCGCTGTGGCAGAAGGCCTCCAGGGACCAGACGACGTCGAAGTGCCCGTCCGCGTAAGGAATGTCCTGAAAGGAGCCGGTGACGACCTCGATGAGCCCGTCGAGCCCGCGCTCGACGTTGGCGGCGCGATGGCGCCGGTTCTGCGCCTCGCTGATGTTGAGGGCGACGACGCGGCAGCCGAAGTGCTCGGCCAGATGGCGTGAGGAGCCGCCGTACCCGGACCCGAGGTCGAGGACGGTGCTCCCCGGTGTGAGGAGGTCGGCGACCTCGGCCGCGGCGCGCTGGACGGTGCGGCGGGAGGCGTCGGCGATGGCCTCGTGCTCATGGTCGTAGATCCCGATGTGGATGTCCTCGCCGCCCCAGACGGCGTCGTAGAACGCGTCGACATCATCGGTCTCGTAGTAGGTGCGCGTCGCTTCCTCGAAAGGCTGCGCGCTGTCGTTCGGCATGGTTGCCACCCCTCGCTCGGTGATGTCCGTGCGGTGCAGAGATCACCTCGACCCGGTGATCAGCTTCACCCGGGGAGCAGCTTTACGCACGCCGCGTCGTCTTTCCCAGGGCGCGAACAGGCCAGCTGTCGTGTGCGGAGAGCCGCGCGGCCCGTGCGCGGGCGCGGTCAGGGAGCGGCGTGGCTCGATGCGCGTACGACGAGTTCCGGCGCGAGGCGTATCGCGCGCTGGGGGCCGCCGTCGCCGGTGCCGTCGGCCAGGCGGTGCCCCAGGAGGCGTGCCGCCTCGGCGGCCAGTTCCGGCACCGGCTGGCGGACCGTCGTGATGCCCGGCGCGGACAGGGCCGCCATCGGGATGTCGTCGAAGCCCGTGACGGCGACCTCGCCGGGCACGTCGGCGCCCAGCTGCTGCAGGCGCTGCAGCGCGCCGATGGCGATGAGGTCGTTGGCGCAGACCAGGGCGTCGGGCCGGTCCTGCCACACCTCGTCGACGGCGGCCCGGCCCCACTCCACGGAGAAGTCCCCGAGGAGCACCCGGTCCGGCGCGGCGGGATCCAGCGCGCCCGCCCCTGCCGCGTACGCGACGCGCCGCTCGGCGGCCGCCGATGCCGTGCCCGCCGCCCCGACGAAGCAGACGCGGCGCCGGCCCGTGCGCGCCAGGTGGTCGAGGACGAGGGCCATGCCCGCGCTGTTGTCGACCGCGACGGAGTCGGCGATGCCGGGCCCGCAGCCCCGGTCCATCAGGACGAGCGGCACCCGGGCCGCCGCCGAGGCCACCGCCGCCCTGCTGCGGACTTCGTGCGCCGGGATGACCAGCAGGGCGTCGACCTGCCGGCTCAGCAGGTCGGCGATGTACTCCGCCTCGGCCGCCGGGTCGTCGTCGCAGTCCGCGAGGAGCACGGCGCGCCC
Organism: Streptomyces sp. NPDC025651; assembly: GCF_055558735.1. Taxonomy (NCBI): domain Bacteria; kingdom Bacillati; phylum Actinomycetota; class Actinomycetes; order Kitasatosporales; family Streptomycetaceae; genus Streptomyces; species Streptomyces sp. NPDC025651. Next base: position 216,447 of record NZ_JBVHLZ010000006.1, on the reverse strand, counting down.
GTCCGCGTTCAGGGCGTGTGTCAACTCCCGCACGAGCGTGGGGTAGAAGGGGTTCGTGATCTGCGGCAGGACGAGGCCGACCGTGCCGGTGGAGCGGCTGCGCAGCGCCCGCGCCGCGTGGTTGGGGCGGTAGCCGAGCGCGTCGGCGGCCTCGCGGACGCGGCGGGCGGTCTCCGTGCCGACGGGCCGCGTGCCGGCCAGGACCCGGGAGACCGTGGCGACGGAGCAGCCCGAGGCACGGGCCACATCTCTCAGCGTTACGTCGGCCACGCCGCGCCCACCCGCCCTTCGGTACGTTTCGGCAAACGTTATCAGCGGCCTTGTGGCGTCACCAGGGACCATTTCGTGGGCCATTTCGCCCGTATTTGGTGGACTGTGTTCCGCCGCGGGCCGCGCCGAACCATGTCCGTTCCGGGCGAGTTTGCCGGGCTGTGTCGTCCGTCATTGACATAATTCGCAGCTGTGCACACAGTCTTGGGAGAACGTTTTCCCGAGTCGGCGTCCCGCGGCGCCGACTCAGCCGAACAAAGAGGTTCCGCGATGCCCCGAAAGATCATCCTGGACTGCGACCCCGGGCACGACGACGCGATCGCCATGCTCCTGGCGCACGGCAATCCGGATGTCGAGCTGGTCGCCGTCACCACCGTGGTGGGCAACCAGACCCTGGAGAAGGTCACCCGCAACGCCCTGTCGGTGGCCCGCATCGCGAACATCACCGGCGTCCCCTTCGCCGCCGGCTGCCCCCGTCCCCTCGTACGCGAGGTCGAGACCGCCCCGGACATCCACGGCGAGAGCGGCATCGACGGCCCGGTCATGCCCGAGCCGACCCTGGAGCTCGACTCCCGGCACGCCGTGGACCTCATCATCGACACCGTCATGGCGCACGAGCCCGGCGAGATCACCATCGTCCCCACCGCGGGCCTGACCAACATCGCCCTTGCCGCGCGCAAGGAGCCCCGCATCGTCGAGCGCGTCCGCGAGGTCGTCCTCATGGGCGGCGGCTACCACACGGGCAACTGGAGCCCGGTCGCCGAGTTCAACATCAAGATCGACCCCGAGGCCGCGCACATCGTCTTCAACGAGAGCTGGCCGGTCACCATGGTCGGCCTCGACCTGACCCACCAGGCCCTCGCCACCCCCGAGGTCGTCGAGCGCATCGCGAAGGTGGGCACCAAGCCCGCCGTCTTCGTCAACGAGCTCCTCGACTTCTTCGGCGCCATGTACCTGGAGGCCCAGGGCTTCGACGCGCCGCCGGTCCACGACCCGTGCGCCGTCGCCTACGTCATCGACCCGAGCGTCATGACCGTCCGCAAGGCCCCCGTGGACATCGAACTCACCGGCACCCTCACCCTCGGCATGACCGTGACGGACTTCCGCGCGCCCGCCCCCGACGACTGCCACACCCAGGTCGCCGTCGACCTGGACCACCAGCGCTTCTGGGACCTCATCGTGGACGCCCTCGAACGGATCGGTGACGTGCGCGCATGAACGCCTCCTTCACCGAACCGGCCGCCGCCCCCGGCGGCGGCATGCGGGGCTCACGCCCCGTCCGCATCGGCGTCCTGGTCACCGCGCTCCTCGCGGCCTGCTTCGCCTTCCAGCTCAACGCGAGCATGCTCAGCCCCGCCCTGAAGAACATCGAGGACTCCCTCGGGGCGACCTCGGCCGAGGTCGGCCTGACCCAGACCGCGTTCTTCACCTCGGCCGCGCTCTTCTCGCTCTTCCTGCCGCGCCTCGGCGACCTCATCGGCCGCCGCAAGGTGCTCGCCGGAATGCTGGCGCTCATGGTCGTCGGCTGCGTCGTCGCGGCCCTCGCCGAGAGCGTGCCGCTGCTCTTCGCGGGCCGCGTCATCCAGGGCGTCTCCGGGCCCACCGTGCCGCTGTGCCTGATCATGCTCCGCAACGAGGTCCACGAGCCCAAGAAGTACGGCACCCTGCTGGGCGTCATCACCGCCGTCAACGGCGGCATCGCGGGCGTCGACTCCCTCGCGGGCGGCTTCCTCGCCGACCACTACGGCTTCCAGTCGGTGTTCTGGGTGATGGCCGCCGTGGCCGCGGTCGCCGCGCTCCTGGTCGCCACCCTGACCCCGGAGTCCAAGGCGGCGGACACCGCCGACAGCCGCATGGACTGGCCCGGCGTCACCCTCCTGGTCATCTCCGTCGGCGCGGCCCTCATCGCCCTGAACGAGGCCGGCAAGCTGGGCAAGGCGAACTGGCCGCTGGTCGCGGGTCTGTTCGTCGTCACCGCCGTCGCCTTCGCCCTGTTCTGGCGCACCGAGGACCGCAGCAGCCACCCCCTGGTCGCCACCCGGCACCTGCGCCAGCGCTCCACCTGGGCGCTGCTGCTCACCACGGTGCTCACCATGACCGGCGTCTTCGCCGTCATGAACGGCATGATCCCGGCCTTCGCCCAGGACGCGGAGGCGGGCTTCGGCATGACCGCCGAGCAGTCCGCCTGGTGGACCCTGACGCCGTACGCCCTCGCGGGCCTCGCGATGGGCCCCCTCGCCGGGCGCCTGGCCGCCACGTACGGCTACGGCCGCATCCTGCGGATCGGCCTGATCGGCTCGGCCGTGACGGTCACCCTGATGCTGTTCACGTTGCACGCCGACTCGCGGCTGCTGCTCCTCGCGGCGTCGATCCTCATCGGCGTCACCTACGCGGGCGTGGGCAACATCGTCCTCAACGGCCTCGGCATCGTGCTCTCGCCGAAGGAGAACCCGGGCTTCCTGCCGGGCCTGAACGCGGGCGCGTTCAACCTCGGCGCGGGGCTCAGCTTCGCCGTCCTGTACGCCGTGCAGACCGCCGCGGCACCGGCCGACAAGACCTCGCCCGCCGGATACACGGCGGGCATGATCGCCGGAGTCGTCCTCATCGCGGCGGCCTTCGTGACGTCCTTCCTCATCCCGAAGCCGGTGGAGGCCGAAGCCACGGAGTGAGCCCGCCGACCGGTGGAGCGAGCCCGCGGTCCCGGTCCGCGCCACGGCTCGGTCGTGGCGCGGACCGGCGGTTCACTCCGCGGCGGGCACCCACTCGACGGGCTCGTGCGGGGAGCCGAACAGGCGGGGGGCGAGGACCCTGAGGTGCGCGGGCGGGTCCTGGCGGGTGGGGGCGAGGACGAGGGTCTGCACCCCCTCCGCGTCCGCGTCGCCGCCCGTGTCCCGCATCCGCTCGGGTGCCTCCTGGAACCCCGCGAAGCGGTAGGCGACCTCCATCATGCGGTTGCGTTCCGTACGCCGGAACCCGGCCGTCAGCGGCACCCCGGCCCGCGCCGCCTCGTCGGTGAGCCAGCGCAGCAGCGCCGCCCCCACACCGAAGGACACCACGCGGCAGGAGGTGGCGAGGAGCTTGATGTGCCAGGTGTCGGGGCGCCGCTCCAGCAGGATCACGCCGATCGCGCCGTGCGGACCGAAGCGGTCGGTGAGCGAGGCCACGAGCACCTCGTGCCGCTCGTCCGCGACCAGGGCGCGCAGCGCCTCGTCGGAGTAGTGCACCCCCGTCGCGTTCATCTGGCTGGTGCGCAGGGTCAGTTCCTCGACCCGGGCGATCTCCTCGTCGCCCGCGCGCTCGACGCGCAGGTCCAGGGAGAGCGAGCGCAGGAACTCCTCGTCGCTGCCCGCGTGTTCGGTGCGCTCGGCCTCCCTGCGGATCCCCGCCTGGTACATCTGCCGCCGGCGGCGTGCGTCGCCGGTCACCACGGGCGGCGTGAACTCCGGCAGGTCCGGCAGCCCGAGCGCGTCCTCCGCCGGATAGCAGCGGACCTCGGGATGGTGGAACGCGACCTCGGCGCGCTCGGTCGGCTGGTCGTCGATGAAGGCGATCGTCCCCATCGCGAAGTTCAGCTCCTGGGCGATCGAGGCGACCGAGGCGGACTTGACGCCCCAGTTGATGCGCGGCAGCACGAAGTACTCGGCGAGGCCGAGCTTCTCCAGCTGCCCCCAGGCGTGGTCGTGGTCGTTGCGGCTCGCGACCGCCTGGAGGATGCCGCGTTCGTCGAGCGCGACGATCACGTCGCGCAGCCCCTCGTGCAGGACCACCTCGCCGTCCTCCACGAGCGTGCCGCGCCACAGGGTGTTGTCCAGGTCCCAGACCAGGCACTTGACGGTCGGCTGCGGTTCGGTCACCGGCTTGCTCCCTCTTCGTCTCGGGGCGCGTTCACACTTCCCACAACGTCACCGTCCAGGCGGCCACCGGGCTGTTGCTGAGCACGAGGACGTGCTGCCCGGTCGCCAGCTCCCCGGAGGCGAGGAGGCGGTCGAGGTTGAGGACGACGTCCATCGGGCCGAGGTGGCCGAGCTCCGCCAGGTGCGTGGCGCAGACCGGGTGGATCGGCAGCTCCAGCGTGGTCCTGTAGAACTGGAAGGCACTCGCGGTGACGTTCTGCATGAGGGTGGCGGCCACCGCGTCCCTGCCGAGACCCGCGTCCGCGAGGACCTGGTCGACGAGCTTGCCGAGCCGCGTACGGCTGTGCATGGCGAGCTCGAAGGAGTAGCGGTCGTTGTCGGCGCACTCCTCGCGCCACTGGGACCAGGGATGGTGCTTGTAGTCGACCTTGAACAGGTCGTGGAAGGAGCTGTCGGCCTCCATGCGGTGCGCCTTGAGCACCGGGCGCCCGCCTCGGACCAGTGTCATCGCGAACGCGCCGTCGCCCACCACGGTGACGGGGCGGCGCACGCGGTCGGCCGCGGTGGGGCGGCTGCCGTAGGTGATCAGGACGCTCTTGCGGGACGGGTCGCCGAGGAGGAGATCGCGGCCCAGGCCCCAGGCGGCCGACGAACCGGCGCAGCCCAGGCCGTCGACGGTGAACGGGAAGGTGCCGGCGAGACCGGCGAGGTGCGCGATCTTCCCCGAGTCCGAGCCGATCAGCACGTCAGGGGCCCGCGACCCGATGTGCAGCAGCAGGTCGGGGACGTCGGGCTGCCCGGCGAGCAGCTCGCGGCAGGCGCGTGCGGCGAGTTCGGTCGGCTCGGTGTCGGGGAAGACGCCGACGGACTTGATGCCCGCCTGCTCGGCGAACTTCAGCTCCTCGTCGGTGAGACGGGCCAGTTCGGGCAGGTCCGCGACGGACGTCCGCTCGTCCGGCAGCAGGCAGTGGATCGCGCCGATGCCCACGGCTGCGGTCCGGTTCGTCGGGGCGGTCGGGGTCGTCATGCCACACCTTCCAACGCGCGTTCCGCGAGGATCAGCTGGCAGATCTCCTCGCTGCCCTCGATGATCTGCATCAACTTGGCGTCGCGGTAGGCGCGGGCCACCGCTTCGCCGTCCACGGACCCCGCGGAGGCGAGGACCTGCACCGCGGTGGACGCGGCGTGCGCGGCCTGGCCCGCGGCGACGTGCTTGGCGAGCACCGCCGCGCCGGACAGCTCGGCGGAACGGGTGTCCCAGCAGCCCGCGGCGTGCTCGCACACCCGGGTCGACGTCTGCTCGGCGACCACCAGCTCCGACAGGTGACGGGCGATCAACTGGTGCTGCCCGAGCGGCTTGCCGAACTGCTCACGGGTACGGGCGTGGGAGGCGGCGGCCCGCAGACAGCTGCGGATGATGCCGACGCAGCCCCACGCGACCGAGAGGCGGCCGTAGGTGAGGGCGATCGTGGTGAGCAGGGCGAGGGACTGGCTCGCGCCCGAGAGCACCTTGGCGGCGGGCAGGCGTACGCCGTCGAGCACCACGTCGGCGTGCCCGGCCGCGCGGCAGCCGAGGGGCTGGGGAACGGGCCGCACCGTCACGCCGGGGGTGTCGGTGGGGACCACCACGGCCGCGGCCTCGTCCCGGTAGCGGCCGAAGACCACGACGACGTCGGCGTAGGCGGCCGCGGTCGACCACACCTTGTGGCCGCTCAGGACCACCTCGTCGCCGTCGTCCACGATCGTGGTGCTGATCGCCGCGAGGTCGCTGCCGGCCTGCGGCTCGCTGAACGCCACGGCGGCCAGGCCGCCCTGGGTGAGCCGGGCGAGCTCGTCGGCGCGCTGGCGCCGCGTGCCGAACCGCTGGATCGTCCACGCCGCCATGCCCTGCGAGGTCATCACGCTCCGCAGCGAGCTGCACAACGCGCCCGCGTGGGCGGTGAGTTCACCGTTCCGGAGACCCGTCAGGCCGCGCCCGCCGAACTCGGTGGGGACCTCCGCGCACAGCGCGCCCTTGGCGCCGAGCCCGCGGAGCACCTCCAGCGGGATCGCCCCTGCCAGGTCCCACGCGGCGGCCCGGTCGCCGACCTCCGCGCCGATCAGGTCCCGGAGTTCGTCACTCACCGGCGTCGGCCCCGGCGAGACGGAGCACGAGCTCGGTCATGGCGTTCACCGTACGGAAGTTGTCGATCCTGAGGTCGGGCCCTTCGACGGCGAGGTCGAAGGTCTTCTCCACGTGGACCACCAGCTCCATCGCGAAGAGGGAGGACACCCCGCCGGTGGCGAACAGGTCGGTGTCCGCCGCCCAGTCGGTCTTGGTGCGCTCCGTCAGGAACCGCTTCAGCTCGGTCCGGACGTCGTCCGCCGATATCTGACGGGTCGTGGTGGGCTCGCTCATCTCCGCGCTTCCTCTCAGGGCTTCTTGTGGACGAGGGTGAGGCCGTCCGCGACGGCGAGCATGGAGATGTCCACGCGGTCGTCGTCACGCAGCAGGGTGTTGAGTTCGCGAATGGCCAGGGTGTCCGGGTCCTGCGCGGCCGGATCGACGACCTTGCCGAAGAAGAGGGTGTTGTCGAGGACGAGCAGACCGCCCGGACGGACCAGGGCGAGCGACTGCTCGTAGTAGCGGAGGTAGTTGGCCTTGTCGGCGTCGACGAAGGCCAGGTCGAAGCTGCCCGCGCCGCGCTCGGTGGCGAGCATGCCGAGCGTCTCGGCGGCGTCCCCGATCCGGAGGTCGATCCGGTCGGCGACACCGGCGCGCTCCCAGTAGCGCCGGGCGATGCGGGTCCAGCGCTCGCTGATGTCGCAGGTGACGACCGTGCCGTCGGGCGGCAGGGCGCGCGCCATGCACAGGCTGCTGTAGCCGGTGAAGGTGCCGACCTCCAGGACGCTGGAGGCGCCGGTCACCCGCACCAGCAGGGCGAGGAGCTGGGCCTCCTCCGGCAGGACCAGCATCGCCTGCAGCATCGGCATGCCGGAGGTCTCGGCGCGCAGATCGCTCAGCACGTCGTCATCGCGCAGCGACATCTGCCGTACGTAGTCGAGGAGTTGCTCGTCCGCGGCAAGCTGACCGGCCATCAGGAGACCACTCCCGTATAGGTGTAGAAGCCCTGTCCGCTCTTGCGGCCGTGCTCGCCGTCGCGGACCATGCGCAGCAGCAGGTCGCACGGGCGGCAGCCCTCGTCGCCGGTGCGCTGGTGCAGCACCCACAGCGAGTCGACGAGGTTGTCGATGCCGATCAGGTCGGCGGTGCGCAGCGGCCCTGTGCGGTGTCCCAGGCACTCCTGCATCAGCGTGTCGACGTCCTCGGCGCCGGCCCGCCCCTCCTCGACCACGCGCGCCGCGTCGTTGATCATGCGGTGCAGCACGCGGCTGGTGACGAAGCCGGGCCCGTCGCCGACGAAGACGCCGCGGCGGCCGAGCGCCGCCAGGAGCCGGCCCACCGAGTCCACCGCGCGCTGCGCCGTGCGCGAGCCGCGGATCACCTCGACGGTGCCGATCAGGTATGTGGGATTCATGAAGTGGACGCCGAGCAGCTGCTCGGGGCGCGGCAGCTTGCCCGCGAGCTCGTCGACGGGGATGGACGAGGTGTTGGTGACGAGCGCGGTCTCCGCGCCCACGATCCCGGCCACCTCGGTGAGCGCCGCGGCCTTGAGCCCGGCCTCCTCGGTGATGGCCTCGATCACCACGTCCACGCCCGCGCAGTCGGCCGCCGAGGCGCCGGTGGTCAGTTCCCCGCGGGGTGTCTCGGTGCGTACGCCCATGAGCTGCGCGGTGCGCAGTTCGCGCTCGATCCTGGCCGGGGCGTCCGCCCGCTTCCTCGGATCGGTCTCGATCAGGACGACCGGGACGCCCCGTGCGAGAGCCAGCGTCGTGATGCTGACCCCCATGACGCCGGCGCCCAGAACGGCCAGCCGAGGGGTTGGTTCTTCCTCTGTCACCGCGTACCTCCCCTTACCTGGCGGTTGACATCAATGAATCGTTCGCTCGGGAAGACGGATAAGGGCTGATGAGGGCTTTGGGGCGAGGCTTCCTCGCCGCGTACCGGGACAGGGAAAGGGCGGACACTTCCTGACGGAAGGTGCCGTTTCAGAAGTCATGAGGCCTAGGCCAATCAGAAGTCGCAAGGCCTAGGCCAATGCGATGTTCCGCACCTCGCAGGACGATGCCGTGGCCCTCCCCTTCGATCCGACGACGCATGACCGTAGCATGATTGTTCAGGGAGATGGCCAGATGTCATTCACTCGTCTATCGGGAGGCGGGGCTAAATGCCGGACGGCCTGCACTTATTCGTTTGTTGATCTCTCCTCCTCTGTTCTCTGCACCTTTCTATGAATAACTCTGGCGTGTGGGGGGAAGTGGCTCCGGATGCTTACGGGCCGTGTACGGGTGCTACCGACGGTAGGCCCCCAACGTCGCCCGCTTACTGCCCGGTTGTGTTCGCTCTGTGCCACGGCTGGCCGAAAGTGAACGTCCGGAATGCCGGGTTTTGTGAGTGGTTTAGAACTCGACGGAACGGAGAGTTCCGTGGTCAAAGCGGGTGTTGCCCAGCGTAGTTGAATGGGGTACGAATGCATGTGAGATGTGAAGATCAAGTGGTTGCCGATGCTGGATATCCAATGTTAGATTCCGGTTGACGAGTGAAGCTGACGGGGGGTCGACTCAGAGCGTGCCTACAGACAGTGACATAAGCAGAGTTGTCGGACGTGGTATTTCCGTCCGCTTTACTTGGATGTGAGTTCCGATCCATTGCGGATCGCACCGCACGTAGCGGATCGTGACGTCTTGCTGTTTCTCTTCAGCTTGATTTGATGAATTGTTAACCCGGCGCTGCGCCCCTTTGTGGTGCAGTGCTGCGGGCTTGCCGCAATTCGCGCCTCCAGGCACCCGGATGAGACGAAGGTCTATGGACGACAAGCGTGCTCTTCTCCTGAAACTGCTGGCCTCCGTGCAGCAGCAGGCCGCTCCCGCTCCCGACCCCTCGAAGGAGGCCGCGTCGAGGGAGGGCGAGGACATCGCGGTCATCGGGCTCGCGGGACGCTTCCCCGCGGCGCGGACCCCGGACGAGCTGTGGCGCAACGTCGTCGAGGGCCGCAACTGCGTCGGCGAGGTGCCCGCCGACCGCTGGGACGTGGACGAGCACTACCACCCCGACTCCAAGGACGGGCGCGGCTACAGCAAGTGGGCCGGCTGGCTCGACGACGTCGACAAGTTCGACCCGCTGCTCTTCCAGATCTCGCCCTCCGACGCCGAGGAGATGGACCCCCAGGAACGGCTTTTCCTGGAGTCCGCGTGGACGGCCGCCGAGGACGCCGGGTACGCGCCCCGAGGGCTCGGCGCGCACGGGCCCGTGGGTGTCTTCGCGGGCGTCATGAACAACGACTACGAATGGCTGGCGGGGGAGAGCAGCGCCTTCGGCGTGTCCACGCACGCCCGGTCCGCCCACTGGTCGATCGCCAACCGCGTCTCCTACGTGCTCGACCTGCACGGCCCCAGCCTCACCGTCGACAGTGCCTGCTCGGCCTCGCTCACCGCCGTCCACCTGGCCTGCGAGAGCCTGCGGCGCGGCGAGTGCGCCACGGCGATCGCCGGCGGGGTCAACCTCATCCTGCACCCCATGCACCTACGGATGCTGGCGGACCGTCAGATGATCTCGCGCGGTGACCGGTGCCGCAGCTTCGGCGCGCACGCCGACGGCTTCGTGGACGGCGAGGGAGTGGGCACCGTCCTGCTCAAGCCGCTGCGCGCGGCGGAGGCCGACGGCGACCGCGTCTACGCCGTACTGAAGGGATCCGCGATCAACGCGGGCGGCAGGACCAGCGGTTACACCGTGCCGAACCCGTCCGCCCAGGCCGAGGTGATCGCCGCGGCGCTGCGCCGGGCCGACGTCGACCCGCGCACCGTCAACTACGTGGAGGCGCACGGCACCGGCACCCCCCTCGGCGACCCCATCGAGATCGCCGGACTGCGCGAGGCCTTCCGGTCCGCCGCCGGCAGCGGACCGGACCTCGCCCCGGGCAGCTGCGCCATCGGGTCGCTCAAGTCCAACATCGGGCACCTGGAGTCCGCCGCGGGCATCGCGGGCCTGACCAAGGTGCTGATGCAGCTGAAGCACGGCGTGCTCCCGCCGTCCCTGCACTCGGCCGAACTCAACCCCGACATCGACCTGTCCGGCACCCCCTTCCACGTACAGCAGGAAGCCGCGCCCTGGCACCGCGTCGTGGTGCGTGACCAGGACGGCGGGGAAAGGGAGTTGCCCCGCAGGGCGGGCATCAGCTCGTTTGGCGGCGGCGGGGCCAACGCGCACCTGATCGTCGAGGAGTACCGGGGGAGCGGGGCGTCCGCGGCGCCCGCGACGCGCGGTGGTTCCCCCGAGCTGATCGTGCTCTCCGCGCTGAGCGAGGAGCGCCTTCGGGTCTGTGCGCGCGAGCTCGCCGACTTCCTGGACGGGCGCCACGAAGAGCGGCGGGACGCGGGCCGTGCGGTCTCCGGGGAGTCGCTCGACACATGTCTGCGGGTCGCCGCCGACGTCCTGCGGGTGCGGCCCGACGACCTGGACGCCGACCTGGAGCTCGCCGAGTACGGTCTGGGCGCGGCCGAACTGGCCGGGCTCAGCGAGCGGCTCGGTCTGGACCACACCGTCTCCGGGAAGACCTCGCTGCGCGAACTTGCCCGTACGGAGGCGGAGTCGGGGCCGTCCGCACTCGCCGCCCTCTCCCTCGCGGACGTGGCACACACGCTGCGTGTCGGCAGGGAGCAGCTGGACGTCAGACTCGCCTTTCCGGCCGCCGAACTCGACGAGGTACGCGCGGTGTTGAGCGCGGTCGCGGCCGGTACGGAGAGTGACGTCGAGCTCAACGACGCCGCCCGCACCCGCCGTTCGCTGGACCGGGACGCGTCGGACCGCCTCGCCCGCGCCCTGGCCGACGGCGACCTCGCGGCGGCCGCCCGTCTGTGGACCCAGGGCGTGGAGGCGCGGTGGCCGGACAGCGGCGCGCGGCGGATCGGCCTGCCCACGTATCCCTTCGCCCGCAAGCGCTATTGGATACCGCTGCCGGAGCGGAGCGCCGCGACCGCCGTGGACCCGGTCGTCGCCGCGAACCCGGTCAGCGCCTCGAATCCGGTCAGCGCCTCGAATCCGGTTGCCGCCTCGAATCCGGTCACCACCCCGGCGAAGGACCTCATACGTATGCCGGACCCCATACGTGCGTCGTCGGACCCCATACGTGCGTCGGATCCCGTACGGACGTCGGATCCCATACGTGCGTCGGATCCCGTACGGACGTCGGATCCCGTACGGACGTCGGGCCTCATCCGTACGTCCGCGCAGGACCCCGAAGGCGACTCGCTCGACCCCGCCCTCGGTTTCTACCAGCCCTGCTGGGCCCCCGAAGACCTCCCGGCCTCGGCCCCCGCCTCCTCTGCCGCCCCCGCTTCCGCCGGTCCCGGCCAGGTGGTCGTGCTGACCGCGGGCGAACCCGACGCCCTCGCCGAGGCCCTGCTCCGGCACCACCCCGGAGCCCGCCTCCTCCGCCTGGACCGCGACGATCCGGCGGCCCTGCCCCCCGAACCGGTGCGGCACCTCTTCCACCTCGGCGGCCTGCGCCGCCCGGACGGCCTCGACGCCGCCCTGCGCGACGGTGTGCTCGCCCTGTTCCGCGCCCTCGGCGACCGGACCACGCCGGACGGCGCGGGCCCCCGGATCACCGTGGTGACCGCGGGCGCGCACGGTGACAACCCCCACGCGGCGGGCATCCTCGGCTACGTCCAGGTCCTCGCCGCCGAATACCCCGGACTGGACGTCACCTGCGTCGACCTGGCCGACACCGCACCGGCCGACGCGCTGGCCGCGGTCCTCGCCGAGCCACCGCACCCGGCGGGCCGTGCCGTCCTGCTGCGCGGCGGCCGCCGCCACGTCCGGCAGCTGGTGAAGACGCCCGTGCCCGCGACCGGCCGCTCCCCGTACCGCACCGGCGGCACCTATCTGATGGTCGGCGGCAGCGGCGGCATCGGCCGCGCCCTCTCCGAGGAACTCGCGCGGCGCCACCGCGCCAATGTGGTGTGGATCAGCCGCGGCGAGCTCGGTCCCGAGCAGCTGGCCACCGCGGAGCGGGTGCGGGCGGCGGGCGGACGGCTGCTGCACCTGCGCGCCGACGCCGCCGACCCCGCCGCGCTGCGCGAGGCCGTCGCCGAGGCCGGACGGCAGTTCGGCCGGCTCCACGGCGTGTTCCACGCCGCCATGACCTTCAACGCCAGCACCATCGCCGAACTCACCGAGCCCGAACTGCGCGCCGCGCTCGCCGCGAAGGTCGACGGCTCGCTCGCACTGACCGCCGCGCTGGGCGACGAGCCGCTGGACTTCCTCGCGTTCTTCAGCTCGGTGGGCTCCTTCGTGAGCGCCGCGGGCAACGCCGCCTATGTGGCGGCCAGTTCCTTCCAGGACGCCTACGCTCGCTCGCTCTCCACCCAACTCCCCTATCCCGTACGGGTGGTGAACTGGGGCTACTGGGGCCTCGTCGGCTCGGGCGCGCAGCCCGGGCTCCGGGAGATCTTCCGCAGGACCGGCGTCGCCGAGTTCACGGTGAGCGAAGGGCTCGACGCGCTGGAGCGCGTGCTCGTCCACGGTCTCGTCCAGGTCATGCCGATCCGCGCCGACCTGCGGGCCCTCGAAGCACTCGGCCACCGTCCCTCCGCGCTGGCCGGAAGGTTCGCAACGCCCGCGCCTGCGGGGCCCGGCGCCGACGCCGTCCTGGCCGGCTACGACCGGCTCTCCGCGCTCTGCGACACCGCGCTGCTCGGCGTCTACCAGCGCATGGGTGCCTTCACGCGGCCCGGCGAGCGGGACAGCGCGAGCGCCCTCGCCGACCGGCTCGGCATCGTCCCCAAGTACCACCGCCTGCACGCCGCCCTGCTCAACATCCTGGCCGAGGCCGGACATCTGACCGTGCGCGGCGACACGGTCGAGCTGCTCGCCCTCGCGGACGGCACGGGCCTCGACCACGCCGAGCGGGAGCTGGACCGGATCGCCGCCGACCACCCCGACATCTCGGCCACCGTCGAGCTGACCCGGCTGTTCCTGCGGAGCTACCCGCAGGTGCTGCGCGGCGAGATCGGCGCCACCGAGATCATGTTCCCCCACGCGTCCATGGAGCTCGTCCAGGACTTCTACCGGGGCAACCCGCTCACCGACTCCCTCAACGAACTCGCCGCCGACGCGGTCGCCGAGCACGCCCGGCGGCGGGTGCCGGAACTCGGCGCCGACGAACGGCTGCGCGTCGTCGAGTTCGGCGCGGGCACCGGCGCGACCACCGACCGCATCCTGCCGGTCCTGTCGGCCTGGGCCGACCGCGCCGAGTACGTCTTCACCGACATCTCGCCGCAGTTCCTGGAGAGCGCCGAGCAGCGCTTCGGCGACCGCCATCCGTTCACCCGCTTCCGTACGCTCAACCTCGAACGGGGCCTGGCCGAGCAGGGGTTCGCGCCCGGCAGCGTCGACATCGTGGTGGCCACCAACGTCGTGCACGCCACCGGCGACCTGCGCCGCACGCTGCGCAAGGCCCGCGAACTCCTGCGCCCCGGCGGGTGGCTCGTGCTCAACGAACTGACGGCGATCCGCAGCAGCATCACCGTCACCGGCGGCGTCCTGGACGGCTGGTGGGCGTTCACCGACCCGGAGCTGCGCATCAAGGACGCCCCGCTTGCCGCCGCGCAGACCTGGCAGCGGCTCCTGATCGAGGAGGGCTTCGACGACGCCCTCGTCCTGGACCGCGGCGCGGCCCTCGGCCAGCACGTGATCATCGGCCAGAACGCGGGAGCGGGCACGGCGGACGTCTCCGCGGCCATGCACGGCGCCATGCCGCACGCCGCCATGCCGCACGCCGCCACGGCGCACGCAGCCACGGCGCCGGCACGCGGTGACTCGGCCCGCCCGGCCGGGCAGGGGCCGCTCTCCCGGCTCCGCGACATCGTCACGGCCACCCTGAAGCTGGACGACCCGATCGATCCGGACCGCCTCCTGTCGGACTACGGCTTCGACTCGCTCAGCGGCATGAAGATCTCCGCGGCCATCGAGGAGGACCTGGGCATCCGGCTCCGTCTGGGCGACCTGCTGCAGCACCCCACCCTGCGCGAACTCAGCGACCACGTGGCGGCGTCGGGAGCCGTGGAGCCCGGGACGGACGAGACCGGCGAGCCGCGCCCGCCGCGCGAGCCCGTGGAGTTCCCGCTCTCGGCGGGCCAGCGCGCCCTGAGCGTGATCGAACAGACCGCTCCCGGCACCTACGCGTACAACCTGCCCCTCGCGTTCTGGCTCGAGCCGGACACCGACGAGGCGGCCCTGCGCGCCGCCCTGCGGTCCATGGTCGACCGGCACCCCCAGCTGCGGGCCCGCGTCGTCGGCGGCGACCGGCAGATCGTCGACCCGCACCAGGAACTCGCCTTCGAGCGCAGGCAGTTGGCCACCAGTGACGTGACCGAGGTGCGCGAGGCCGCCAGGGAGTGCGTGCGCGAGCCCTTCGACCTGGCCCGCGGGCCCCTGCTGCGGGCCACACTGTTCGCCCTCGCGGACGGTCGGCAGGTACTGCTGCTCACCTTCCACCACATCGTCTTCGACGGCCTGTCCATCGCCGTGTTCCTGCGTGAACTGTCCGCGTTCTACCGGCAGTCCCCGCCCGCCGCCGAGCCCGCCGCGACCTTCGCCGACTTCGTCGCATGGCAGAGGGAACTGCTGGGTTCCGAGCGGGGCGAGCGGCTGCGCGCCTACTGGCTGCGACAGCTGTCCGGCGAACTGCCCGCGCTGCGGCTCCCGCTGGACCGGCCCCGCCCCGCCGTGCCGAGCTACCGGGGCGCCTCGGTCGAAGGCCGCCTGGACGCACGGCAGATCGAGGCCGCGCGACGCCTCGCGGCCGAGGAGCGGACCTCGCTCTTCGCGGTGCTGCTCGCCGTCTACACCACGCTCCTGCACCGCTACTCGCAGCAGGACCGCATCCTCGTCGGGACGCCCGTCGCCGGGCGGCCCGCCCCGAAGTACGCCGACGTGCTCGGCTACTTCATGAACATGGTCGTCCTCAAGCACGACATCGACGACGACCAGGACTTCCGCACCCTGCTGCGTGGGGTGCGGGACACTCTCGTGGAGGCCCTGGAGCACAGCGACTACCCGCTCCTGACGCTCGCTCAGGAACTCCGTGCCTCCCGCCTGTTCGACACCGCCTTCTACTTCCAGAACTGGGTGGAGGACGACGGCGACACCAGCCCCGTGGCCGAGGTGTTCCACGGCGTCCACCAGGAAGGCGAGTTCGACGTCACGCTGGAGGTCGTGGAGGAGTCAGCGGGCGCCCGGTACTGCCTCAAGTACAACCCGGACCTCTTCGACGAGGACACCGTGCGCAGACTCGGCGACCACTTCGGCGTCCTGCTCGCTTCGGCCCTCGCCACCCCCGACCAGGGGCTTGGCCGCCTGTCGCTGCAGAGCGCCGAGGAACTGCGCGGCGAAGAGGAGCGGCACCGCATCGCCCGGCGCGACTACCCCGCGCGGAGCACCCTGCCCGCGCTCCTCGCCGAGCAGGCCCGCCGCACACCCGATGCGATCGCGGTCTCCGACCGGGACACCACGCTGACCTACCGCGAACTCACCGCGCGCGTCGACGCGTTGGCGGCACGCCTGTGCCACCGCGGTGTCGCCCGGGGCTGCCGCGTCGGCGTGCTCGTCGACCGGTCCGCCGACATGCTCGTCGCCCTGCTCGGCGTCCTCGCGGCCGGGGGCGCCTATGTGCCGCTCGACCCCGACTACCCCGCCGACCGGCTGCGCTACATGGTCGAGGACGCCGGAGTGCGCCTGCTGCTCGCCCGCTCCGGGCGGAGCGCCGACCTCGGCGTGCCGGCCCTGCCGGTCGACGCGTACGACGACGGTGGCAAGGGGATCCTGCCGGCGCCGAGCGGCGGGCCCGCCGCCGACGACAGCGCCTATGTCATCTACACCTCGGGCTCCACCGGCCGTCCCAAAGGTGTTCAGGTGCCCCACCGCGCCCTGGCCAACCTGCTCCTGTCGATGGCCGAGGAGCCCGGGTTCTCGGCGGGCGACCACCTCCTGGCGCTCACCACCGTCTGCTTCGACATCGCGGCCCTGGAGCTGTTCCTGCCGCTGATCACCGGCGGCCGTGTGGAGATCGTGCCCACGGAGGTCGCCCGCGACGGCGTCCTGCTGCGCCGCCTGCTCGACGCGAGTCCGGCCACGGTCGTCCAGGCCACGCCCGCCACCTGGAAGATGCTGCTCGCCGCGGGATGGGAGGGCAGGCCCGGCCTGAAGGCGCTGTGCGGGGGAGAGGCGCTCGACCAGGACACCGCCGAGCGGCTGCTGGCCCGCGCGGGACAGGTCTGGAACATGTTCGGCCCGACCGAGACCACCATCTGGTCGGCCGTGTGCCGGCTCGCGCCCGGCGAGCGCGTCACCATCGGCCACCCTGTCGCCAACACGCTGCTGCGCGTGCTGGACACCCGCGGCAGGAAGGTCCCCGCCGGGGTGCCCGGCGAGCTGTACATCGGCGGCGCGGGCCTGGCGACGGGCTACCTGGGGCGCCCCGAGCTGACCGCCGAACGGTTCGTCACCGTCGACGGCGAGCGCCTCTACCGCACCGGCGACCTGGTGCGCACCCTGCCCGACGGCCGCATCGAGTACCTGAGCAGGCTCGACGCCCAGGTGAAGGTCCGCGGTTTCCGCATCGAACCGGCCGAGATCGAGACGGCCCTGCGCGCACAGCGCGGCGTCCGCGAGGCCGTCGTGGTCGCGCGGTGCGTCGGCGGCGACAACGTCCTGCACGCCTTCCTCGACCTGGACGAAGGCGCCGGCGTGCCGCCCCGCGAGGCGCTGGCGCAGTGGCTGCCCGCGCACATGGTCCCGGACGTCCTCGTGCCGCTGGCGGAGCTGCCGCGCACGCTGAACGGCAAGGTGGACCGCGGCAGACTGACCGACGCGCCGCTGGCCGAGCTGCGCGGGTCGGTCGGTGGCAGGGAGTCGGGCTGGGACTCGGTGCGGCCCAGGATCCGGGCGGCGGCCGAGGACTCACGCCAACTGGGCGCCCTGGTCGCAGAGTTGACCGGAATGATCGCCGAACTGCTCGGTACGGAGGCCGCGGAGATCCCCGCGGACGCGCCCCTCGGCGGGCTCGGGATGAACTCCATCAGCTTCACCACGCTGAGCACGCGGATCAGCGAGCGGTATGGGATCGAGGTCCTGCCCACGCTCTTCTACCGCCACCCGACCGTGGCCGCGGTCGCCGCGCATCTGACCGGGGCGCACGGAACGCATGGGACGCACGGGACACAGGAGACTACGGCGGCACCGGCACCGGCTCTGACCTCGGCCCCGGCACCGGCACCGGCACCGGCTCTGACCTCGGCACCGGCACCGGACTCGGCACCGGCTCTGACCCCGGCCCCGGCCCCGGCCCAGCGGACCCTGCCGGACGCCCCCTCGGCCGCCCCGGTGCCGACCGGTGACATCGCGATCGTCGGCATGGCTGGCCGCCTGCCGGGCTCCGCCGACCTCAGGGAGTTCTGGGACCACCTGGAACAGGGCAGGGACCTGGTCACGGAGATCCCCGCCGAGCGCTGGGACTGGCGGGCGCACGCGGACAACTCCCGCTCCCGCTGGGGCGGTTTCCTCACCGGAGTGGACCGCTTCGACGCCGCCTTCTTCGCCATCTCGCCGCGCGAGGCCGAGCTGATGGACCCCCAGCAGCGCCTCCTCCTGGAGGTGGTCTGGTCGGCGATCGAGGATGCCGGGTACCGCGCGTCCGACCTCGCGGGCAAACGGGTCGGCGTCTTCATCGGCACCACCAACTCCGACTACGCGGAGGTGCAGCGCGCCGCCGGGCGGTCGGCCGACGCGCACACGCTCACCGGGGCCGCGCTGTCGATCATCCCCAACCGCATCTCGTACCTCCTCGACCTGCGCGGCCCCAGTGTCGCCGTGGACACGGCCTGCTCCAGTTCGCTCACCGCCGTCCACCAGGCGGTCACCGCGCTGCGCGACGGCACCTGCGACCTCGCCGTCGCGGGCGGGGTCAGCCTGATCCTCGACCCCGGTCTCTACGAGGCCCTCAGCCGCAACGAGATGCTCAGCGAGGACGGCCGGTGCAAGGCGTTCGACGCCTCCGCCAACGGCTATGTGCGCGGCGAGGGCGTGGGCGTCGTGGTGCTGCGCGACCACGCCGCGGCCCGCGGGGACGGCGACCGGGTGGCCGCGGTCATCAAGGCGGCCGCGGTCAATCACGGCGGCCGCACCACGTCGCTCACCTCGCCCAACCCCGCCGCGCAGGCCGATCTGCTCGTCGAGGCCTATCGGTCCGCGGGCGTCGACCCGCGCACCGTCGGCTACATCGAGGCGCACGGCACCGGTACGGCGCTCGGCGACCCGATCGAGACGACCGGCCTCACCGAGGCGTTCGAGCGGCTGCGCGGGGACGCGCACGACGCAACCCCGACCACCGTCGGCGTGGGCTCCGTGAAGACCAACATCGGTCACCTGGAGGCCGCGGCGGGCATCGCGGGCCTGTTCAAGGTCGTCCTGGCGCTGCGCCACCGCACCCTGCCGGCCAGCCTCCACTTCCGCGAGCGCAACCCCTATCTCACGCTGGACGGCGGCCCGTTCGAGATCGTCGACTCCACGCGGCCCTGGCCCGCGCCGCTCGCGGCGGACGGCTCCGCGCTGCCCCGCCGGGCGGGCGTCAGCTCCTTCGGCTTCGGCGGCGCCAACGCGCACCTCGTCATCGAGGAGGCGGAGGCGGCGGACGCCGTGCCGGCCCCCGACTCGGCCGTCGACGACCTGTTCGTCCTGTCCGCCAGGTCCGAGCGCGCCCTGCGGGAGCAGGCCCGTCGCCTGGCCGCCCGCGTCCGCGCCGACGAGCCGTCGCCCGCCGACGTCGCGTACACCCTGCGCGTCGGCCGCGAGGCCATGGACGAGCGCCTCGCCTTCGTCGCCCGCGGCCGCGCCGAGCTGCTCGACCACCTCGACGCCTGCGCGGAGGGCCGCTTCGCCGAGGGCGTCCTGCGCGGGCGGGTGGGCGCCGCGCGCCGCCGCGCCGCCGCGCCGCGTGGCGCCGCCTGGCGGGACTTCGTCCGCGCGCTGTCGGCCGAACGCGACCTGGCGTCCCTGGCGCAGCTGTGGATCGACGGGGCGGACGTGGACTGGTCAGGGCTGCCCGGCGGCCGCCGGATCGACCTGCCGACGTACCCGTTCGAACCGACCCGGCACTGGGTCGACGCGCCGTCACGGGCCGGGCGGCAGGCCGCTGGCCGGGGCGGCTGCGCGCGGGCGGAGCTGCTCGACGAGAACGTCTCGACGTTCTCCGGGACCGCCTTCGTCAAGCACCTCACGGGCTCGGAGTTCTATCTCGCCGATCACCAGGTCGGCGAGGAGCGCGTGCTGCCGGGCGTCGTGTACCTGGAGATGGCGCGCCTCGCGGGCGAGCGGGCGCACGGCGACGGCGCCCCTGCCCGGGTCGCGCGCATCGACGAGGTCGTCTGGGCCGCACCCGTCGCGCTCCGCGACGGGCAGCGGCAGGACCTCCGGGTGGCCGTGGCGCCTTCCGGAGCGTTCGAGATCACGGGCGAACATCCCCATGCGCGTGGCCGCCTGGTCTTCGACGGCCAGGAAGCCGCCGCGACGGCACCTGCCCGCATCGACGCGGCCGCGGTGCGCGCCCGGTGCGACGGGCGCAGGACCCGGCAGGAGTGTTACGACCACTTCGCCGGCCTCGGCTTCGCTTACGGGCCGACGTTCCAGGTCATCGAGGAACTGGCCCTCGGCGACGGCGAGGCCATCGCCCGGCTGCGCCGCCCCGACGTCGGCGCGCACCGGTTCCACCCCTCGCTCCTCGACGGGGCGCTGCAGACCGCCGGGTGGCTCGTGCGGGGCTCGACGGCGCACCTCCCGTACGCGATCGGATCCGTGCGGATCCACGACGAGCTGCCGGCCGACTGCCTCGTGCACGCGGTCGCGGTGGAGAGCCGCGCCGACGCGCAGGTCTTCGACATCGACCTGGCCGCCCTCGACGGGACGGTGGTGGCACGGATCGAGCGGTTCACGCTGCGGGCCGTGCCGGGGGCCGAGCGCGACGGGCAGGCGCGGCACCCGGAGCCCGATGTGCACGCCTTCGAGCCGGTCTGGGAGCCCGAGCCGGTCGCCGGGTCCGCGCCGCGTGAGGCGGTCGAGCTGCTGACCGTGCTGGACACGGGGGACGGCCGCGCCCAGGAGCTGCGGGACGAACTCGCCCTGATCGCACCGGAATTGACGGTTCAGGTCAGTGGCTCGGCGGAGCGGGCCTCGCACCTCGTCCACCTGGCATCCGGCGAAGACCTCGACGAGGCGCTGCGCGGCGGCTTCCACACCGCGCTCGGCCTCTGCAGGCGGCGGATCGCCGAACACGGCGGACCTTTGCGGTACTTGTACGTCCACGAGGCCCTGCCCGGAGCGGTCGGGGCCGCGCACGCCGCGCTCGACGGCTTCGCCCGGACGATCGGCCAGGAACACCCAGGGATCCGGATGAGCGTGCTCGGCCGCGCCGACGCGCGTCCGGCCTCGTCGCGCGAACGCGCCGAGCTCGTGCTCGCCGGACTCGCGGACGGTGACGCGGAGGTGCGATCCGACGGCGGCCGACGCGCGGTGCGCGGCTGGCGCCCCGTGGAACTGCCCACGACGGACGGCGCCTCGCCGTTCGCCCGCGACGGCGCCCACCTCATCACCGGCGGCACCGGGCGGCTCGGACTGCTCCTCGCCGAACGGATCGCCCGGCACCCCGGCGCGGGCATCGTCCTCGTCGGCAGGACCCGCCCGAAGGAGCAACTCCCCGACGGCTGGCTGCACATCCAGGCCGACGTCGGCGTGCGCGCCGACGTCGAGCGTGCGGTGGACGAGGCCCGGCGCAGGTTCGGGCGCATCGCGGGCGTGGTGCACGCGGCGGGCGCCCTGAGGGACTCGCTCGCGCTGCGCAAGAGCGGCGCGGACGCCGACGCGGTGCTCGCGCCCAAGGTGCGCGGCCTGGTCCACCTGGACGAGGCGACGCGGCCTGACGCCCCCGACTACTTCGTCGCGTTCGGCTCGACCGCCGCGGTGTTCGGCAACGTCGGGCAGGCCGACTACGCGTACGCCAACAGCTTCCTCGACCACTACCTGGAGCGTCGCCCCGGCGGCGGCCTCACCGTCGACTGGTCGCTGTGGCGCGACGGCGGGATGACCATCGGCGCCGAGGCGCGGCAGGCCATGCGGCGCGAGTACGGCATGGAGCCGCTGCCGACCGAGGCCGCCCTCGACGCCCTGGAGGCCGCCCTGAGGAGCGGCGCTTCCCGGCTCCTGGTGACCGCGGGCGACCACGCCCGGATCACCGAAGCGCTGCGCGGCCGCCCCGCGGCCCGTACCGACGCGCCCGCGATCCCGGACGCGAGCGACGGTGAACTGCGCGCGCCCACCGTCGAGTTCCTGCGCGAGCTGCTGGCCGACGAGCTGAAGATGCCGCTCGACGACGTCGCGGAGGACGAGGCGTTCGACCACTACGGCGTCGACTCGCTGCTCGTGCTCAGCCTCACGCGTGCGCTGGAGGAGCGGTTCGGACCGCTCTCCAAGACGCTGTTCTTCGAGTACCTCACGATCGGTGAGCTGGCCGACTTCCTGGTCGACCGGCACGCGGCCGCGCTGCGGGACGTGCTGGCGCCGGCCGCACGGCCGGCGACCGCCCCGGCCGTGCTGCCCGCGGACGTGACGCCCGCACCGGCCGTGCGCGCCGCCGTCCCCGCGCGAGAACACGCCGACGGTGACGGGGACGACGACATCGTCATCGTCGGTGTCGCGGGCCGCTACCCGCAGGCCGACGACCTCGGACAGTTCTGGCGCAACCTCCGCGACGGCAAGGACTGCGTCGAAGAGGTCCCGAAGGACCGCTGGGACCACGACCGGTTCTACGACGCGGACCGCGACACCCCCGGCAAGACGTATGCCAAATGGGGCGGTTGGCTCTCCGACGTGGCCTCCTTCGACCCCATGTTCTTCCGCATGTCCCAGGTGGAGGCGGAGCACATCGACCCGCAGGAGCGGATCTTCCTGCAGACGGTGTGGCACCTCCTGGAGGACGCGGGTACGTCCCGCGCGGCGCTGTCGAAGGTCCGCACCGGAGTCTTCGTGGGCCTGATGTACGGCCACTACCAGCTGTACGGCGTCGACGAGGCGCTGCGCGGCGTCGGGGCGGCCACCTCGTCGTCGTACGCCTCGGTGGCCAACCGGGTGTCGTACTTCTTCGACTTCGACGGTCCGAGCGTCGCCCTCGACACCATGTGCTCGTCCTCGCTCACCGCACTCCACCTGGCCTGCCGGGCGATCAGGGACGGCGACTGCGAGGTGGCCGTGGCCGGTGGCGTCAACGTGTCGAGCCACCCGCTGAAGTACCTCCAGCTCGCCAAGGGCGGGTTCCTGTCCACCGACGGCAGGTGCCGCAGCTTCGGCGAGGGCGGCGACGGATACGTGCCCGCCGAGGGATCGGGGGCGGTGCTCCTCAAGCGGCGCTCCGCGGCCGAGGCCGACGGCGACCGCGTCCTGGCCGTGATCAGGTCGACGGCGGTCAACCACGGCGGTGCGGGCAAGGGCTTCAGCGTGCCCAACCCCAAGGCCCAGGGCGTGATGATCGGTGAGGCGCTCGACCGCGCCGGTCTGACCCCCGCCGAGCTGGACTACCTGGAGGCGCACGGCACGGGCACCTCGCTCGGCGACCCGGTGGAGATCACCGGCCTCGTCCGCGCCTTCCAGGGGCACGACCTGGACGGGGTGCGCATCCCGATCGGCTCCGTGAAGTCCAACATCGGCCACGCCGAGTCGGCCGCCGGCATGGCCGCGCTCACCAAGGTCCTGCTGCAGCTGCGCCACCGGGAGCTGGTGCCCTCGCTGCACGCCGAGAGCCTGAACCCCCACCTCGACCTGGACGCCACCCCCTTCCGGCTGCAGCGCGAACCGGCCCCGTGGACGCCGCGCGTCGACGCCGTGGGCCGCCCCCTGCCCCGTACCGCGGGAATCAGCGCGTTCGGCGCGGGTGGCAGCAACGCCCACGTGATCCTGGAGGAGTTCGTGTCACCCACGCAGCCCCCCGCGCAGGCCGGCCCGCACGTGTGCGTGCTGTCCGCGCGGGACGCGGACCGGCTCGCCGAACACACCGCGCGCATGGCGGAGTTCCTCCGCGCGGAGGGCCGGGACACGCACCCGGCCGCGCTCGCCGCGACGCTGCGGACCCGCGAACCGATGACGCACCGCCTCGCCGTGGTCTTCGACGCCGTGGACGACCTCGTGGAAGCGCTGGACGCGCACCTCGCGGGGGCGGCCGCGCCGCGCGTTTTGACCGGCACCGCGACGCGGTCCGCCGCGCCCGCCGCCGACGGCTCCGCGCGTGAACTGGCGGCGGCCTGGGTCCGCGGCGCGCACGTCGCCTGGCCCGCCGGGGGGCCGCGCGTCTCCCTGCCCGGCTACCCGTTCGCGCGGGAGCGGTGCTGGCTGCCGGTCGCCGACGCGTTCCGTGCACGGCCGGACGCGCCGGAGGACCACCGGACACCGGGTGATCGACCCGTCGAGCCCGCACCGGTGGTGGGCGGAGACCCGCACGGCACCGTGCTGCTGTCGGCGCGGACACCGGTCATCGCGGGGCACCAGGTCCAGGGCCGGTCGCTGCTGCCCGCCGTCGCCCATGTCGACCTGATCGCCCGGGTGTTCCGCGACCACGGCCACCCGGTCGAGCGGATCACGGTACGCGACCTCACCGCGCTGCGGCCGCTGGACGTGACCGACGGGCCGGTCGCCGCGGAGATCCGCTGCGCCCCCGCGGGGCCCGGCCGCTGGCAGGTCACCGTCACCGACGGCGAGCCCTACGCCACGGCCGAGGTCGTCGTGGGGGACGTGCCTGTGCTCGGTGAACGGCTGGAGGGCCACCCGCAGGGCACGCCCACGCCGCTGGCCCGGACGTACCTGAGGGACGGCGACAACGGCCAGCGCTACAGCGGCGCCGCGCGCGCCGACGGCGTGGTCCGCACCGACCAGGACCAGCTCACCGCCGAACTCACCGCGCCCCAGGGCGACTTCCTCGTGCACCCGGCGCTCCTGCTCGGCGGCGCGGTGGCGGCCGGTTCGCTCCTGGACACCGCAGGCCAGGCGTACCTGCCGCTGCACCTGGCCTCCTTCCGTACGACCGGGCCGCTGACCGGACACTGCACGGCCCGCGTCCGCCGCTCCTCGGTGAGCCGGCGCGGCGAAGTCGTGCGGTTCTCCGTGGACTTCTTCGACGCGGAGGGCCGCCAGGTGGCCGAGCTGACCGAGCTGTCCAGCAAGGCGCTGACGCGAGGCGCGGTGGAGCCCGCCACGGCACAGGCGGATGGGGAAACCGGTCCCGCGCCCGCGGCAGGCCGCGTGGAGGGCTTCCTGCGGCGTCTCCTCGGCGCACGGCTCGGCCGCGCACCGGAGTCGATACCGGTGACCGCCGGCTACTACGAACTGGGCCTGGAGTCCGTGCAGGTGCTGGAGGTGGTCGAGGAGCTCCAGGACGTCGTGGGCCGGGAGCTCGAACCCACCCTGCTCTTCGAGTACACGACGGTGCGCGATCTGGCGGCGCATCTGGCGGGGAGGTTCCCGGGGGCGTTCGCGTCGGAGGGGAGCGGCCCCGCGGCCGTCGCGCCGCCGAGCCAACCGGTCGAACCGGCAACTGGGCCTGCCGGAAAGGCCGTTGACGGCCTCGACCGGCTCAAGCGCAGCTCCGTCATTCCGCCCGCCCCCGCCCCCGCGGCGCTCTCCGCCGAAGAACTCGACCGGCTGATCGCCGGACGGGTCCTGGTGCGACTCTGCGCGTCCGGCGCTTTCGCACAGTCCCGCACCGAGTCCGTGGCCGAACTCGCCCGGCGGCTGCGCGTCGTGGACAAGTACCGCCGCTGGCTCGACGAGGCGGCCCGGCTGCTCACCGCCGCCGGGCTGACACGGCAGTACGGCGACGTCCTGGAGCTCACGGCCGAGCGGCCCCCGACCCATGACACGGCATGGTCGGCGGTGCGCGAACGGTTCACGGCCGACCCGTACTGGAACGCCCAGCTGTCCCTGGTCGAGGAGTGCGTCGACCGGCTGCCCGAGATCCTCCGCGGCGCGGTGCCCGCCACCGACGTGCTCTTCCCCGGCGGCTCCATGGCCAAGCTCACCGCCGTCTACCAGGGCAACGCCGTCGCGGACCGGCTCAACGACGTCGTGGCCGAAGTGACCGCGACGGCCGTGCGCGAGCGCCTCGCCGACGACCCTTCGGCCACCGTCCGCGTCGCGGAGGTCGGCGCGGGCACCGGAGGCACCACCGCCGTCGTCCTGCCCCGCGTCGACGCGTACGCCGACCGCGTCGAGTACTGGTACACCGACCTGTCCCCGGCCTTCCTCGACCAGGCCGAACGCCGCTTCGGCCCCGGCCGTGCCTATCTGCGCTACGGCCGCTGGGACGTCGGCAAGGAGGGCGCGGGCGAGCGCCTCACCGGCGGCGACTGCGACGTGATCGTGGCGACCAACGTGCTGCACGCCACCCAGGACATCCGCCTCGTCCTGCGCAACCTGGCCGCGGCCCTGCGCCCCGGCGGCGTCCTCGTCGTCAACGAGGTCACCCGCAAGTCCGCGGTGCTCACCCTGACCTTCGGGCTCCTCGACGGCTGGTGGCTCTACGACGACGAGGAGGTACGCGTCCCCGGGGCGCCGATCCTCACCGCGCCCCGCTGGCAGGAGGTCCTCGAAGGCTCCGGGTACGACCAGGTGTGGCGGCCGGTCGCCGAACCGGACGCGTTCGGCGAGGTGTTCGTCGCCGCGCGGCGTCGCGCCGACGTCCCCGCGCCCGAAGGAACCCGGCTTCTGGCCAGGGAGTGGCGGCCCGCCGACGTCGTCGCGGGGGCCCGCCCGAACGCCGTGGCCGTCCTGGGCGCGGGACCCGACGCCCGCCGCCTCGCCGACGCCCTGCCGGACGCCGAGCTGATCGGCTCCGTCGCGGAGCTCCACGAGCGGTTCGACGCGCTCGTCGACCTGGGCGGCCTCGCGCTCGCCGACTGGCTGCCGGTGGTGCAGCGCATGGCCGGACGCGAGGCGCTGCTGCTCGGCGTCGGCACCGGGGACGCCCGCGCCGGGCTCTACCGCATGCTGCAGAGCGAGTACGCCCGGGTGCGCTCCCGCTATCTGGAGGCCGACCCCGCGGACGCCGCGCTGCCCGGCCTCGTGGCGCGCGAACTGGCCGACGGCGGCGACGACGTCGAGGTGACGTACGTCGCAGGGGCGCGGCACCGGGCCGTGCTCGCCGAGCTGCCGGGCGCGGTCGGCGCCCCGGTCCGTTTCCCCGCCGACGAGCCGCTGCTCATCACGGGCGGCACGCGCGGCATCGGCCTCGCGCTCGCCCGGCACGCCGTCGAGCGGTGGGGCGCCCGCACCCTCGTCCTGACCGGGCGTGACCAGGTGCCGCCGCGCGAGGAGTGGGACCGCCACGGCGAGGACACCGCCCTGGGGCGGAAGGTCAGCGGGCTGCGCGCCCTGGAGCGGGACGGGGTCCGGCTGCGGGTGCTCTCGCTGCCCCTGGGCGAGGACGCCGCCGCCGTCGGCGCCGCGCTGGCGCAGGTCCGGCGCGAGTTCGGCCCGATCGGCGGTGTGCTGCACGCCGCGGGGCTCGTGGACCGGGACAACCTCGCCTTCGTGAGCAAGCCGGTCGACGCGGTGCGCGCCGTGCTCGCCCCCAAGACCGCAGGCCTCGACGCGCTGGTGGACTCTCTCGCGGGCGACCCGCTGCGGTTCTGCGTGCTGTTCTCGTCGGTCGCCTCGATGGTGCCGGCCGCCGCCGTCGGCCAGAGCGACTACGCGATGGCCAACGCCCATCTGGACGCGGTCGCCCGCCGCGCGCCGCACGGGCTGCCGCTGGTGAGCGTGGCCTGGCCCAGCTGGCGGGGCGTCGGCATGGGCACCGAGCGGCCCGGTCCCGGTTACCGGGCCACCGGCCTCGGCGAGCTCTCCGAGGCACAGGGGCTCGGGCTCCTCGACCACGTGCTGTCCACCGGGGCGGGCCCTGTGGTCCTGCCGGCGATCGTCGCTGCGGAGTGGACGCCCCAGGCGCTGCGCGCCGGCAGGCCGCGGGCGCGGGTGAGGCCGGAGGCCGCTGCGGAGGCCGCGTCGGCCGGTTCCGGGAGCGGGAGTTCGGCCGGGACGGGTTCCGCGGGCGCGGCGGAGGAGGCCGAGGAGTGGCTGCTCGGCCTGCTCGCCGAGCAGCTGGGCTTCGACCGCGCGCGGCTCGCGGCCGACGTCCCCATCGCGGACTACGGCACCGACTCGATCATGATGGTGCAGATCCTGCGGAAGGTCGGCGGCGAACTCGACGCCGAGCTCGACCCGTCGGTCCTCGTGGACCACCCCACCGTGGAGTCCTTCGTCAGCTGGCTGACGGACCATCATGGACAGGCGCTGGCCCGCGCCTTCGGTGCGCAGGAGACCCGCGCGGCAACCGACACGGCAGCCGCCGCGGTCACTGCGCCGCCGGTCGGCTCAACGGCCCCCGCCGCGACACCCGCACCACGTCGACAGCCCCCTGCCGACGGCCCGTTCGACGTCGCGATCATCGGCATGTCGGGCCGCTTCCCCGGCGCCCCCGACCTGGACGGCTACTGGCGCCTGCTCAGTGAGGGACGCTCGGCGATCGGCGCCGTGCCCGCCCGGCGGTGGGGGAGAGAGACCGGGTACACCGCGGGCCTCGTCGAGCTCGACGGGTTCGACCCCGGGCACTTCCACCTCTCCGACGGCGACGCCGCCGCGATGGACCCGCAGGCGCTGCTGCTCCTGGAGGAGACGCTGTTCGCGTTCTGCGACGCCGGTTACGGACCCGACGAGCTGAAGGGGCGCGAGGTCGGCGTGTACGTCGGCGGCCGCACCCGGCACGACCCGGGCGACGCGATCCTCGGCCGCAGCCGCAACCCCGTGGTCGCCGTCGGGCAGAACTACCTGGCCGCCAACCTGTGCCACTACTTCGACCTGCGCGGCCCCGGCACGGTCGTCGACACCGCCTGTTCCTCGGCGCTCGTCGCGATGCACCACGCGATCCAGGCGATGCGCTCCGGCGACGTCGAGGCGGCCGTGGTCGCCGGGATCACCCTGCTCCCCAACGCCGACGGGCACCGCCTGTTCGACCGGCGCGGGCTGCTCAACACCGAGCCGGAGTTCCACGTCTTCGACCGGCGGGCCCGCGGCTTCACACCCGCCGAGGGCGTCGGCGTCCTCCTGCTCAAGCCGCTCGCCGCGGCCGAGGCCGACGGCGACCGCGTCCACGCGGTGATCAAGTCGGTGGCGGTCAACAACGACGGCAGGACCGCGGGCCCCGCCACGCCCAACCCGGCCGCCCAGCAGGGCGTCATGGCCCGCGCCCTGGCCCGCGCCGGCGTCGACGCCGACGACGTCACGTACATCGAGACGAACGCGGCGGGATCCCAGGTCCCCGACCTCGTCGAGCTCAAGGCGATCACGGCCGTCTACCGCCCCGGTTCCGACACCCCGTGCTCGCTCGGCTCGGTCAAGCCGAACATCGGCCACCCGCAGTGCGCCGAAGGCATCGCCGGAGTCATCAAGACCGTCCTGATGCTCCGCAACCGCCGGATCGTCCCGTTCCTCAGCGGTCAACAGCCCCTTCGCCACTTCGACTTCGAGGCGTCACCGCTGCGCTTCGAGCGCGGCCTCGTCCCCTGGCCCGACGCGCCGCTGGTCGCCGCCGTGTCCAGCTTCGCGGACGGCGGCACCAACGCCCATGCGATCCTCGCCGGCCGGCAGGAGACCGGCACCGGAAGCGGCGCCGTACGGCAGCCGCTCGCACGCCCCCGCCTCAAGCGCCGCCGGATGCCCACCCCCCGCACCGAACGCTTCGCGATCGTCGGCATGGCCGGGCACTACCCCGGCGCGAGCGACCTCGCGGCCTTCTGGGAGAACCTCAAGGCGGGCCGTGACAGCGTGACCGAGGTGCCGGCCGGGCGCTGGACGTCCGACGAGAGCACCGGCTCGCGCTGGGGCGGATTCCTCGACGACGTCGACCGGTTCGACGCCGACTTCTTCCGGATCTCCCGCCCCGAGGCGGAGATCACCGACCCCCAGGAACGCTGGTTCCTGCGCACCTGCTGGGAGGCGATCGAGGACGCCGGATACACCCCGGCCACCCTCGCCGAGGCCAAGGGGCCCGACGCGCGCCGCGCGGTCGGCGTCTTCGCCGGGGCCATGCACAAGGACTACACGCTGGTGGCCGCCGAGGCCGCCACGCCCGTGCCGCTCAGCCTCAACCAGGGGCAGATCGCCAACCGGGTCTCCTTCGTCTGCGACTTCCACGGGCCGAGCATGACGGTGGACACCCTCTGCTCGTCCTCGCTCACCGCGCTGCACCTGGCGGTGGAGAGCCTGCGCCGCCGGGAGTGCGAGGTCGCGATCGCGGGCGGCGTCAACCTCTCGCTGCACCCCGGCAAGTACCGCACCTACGGCCAGGTCGGCATGCACTCCTCGGACGGCCGCTGCCGCTCCTTCGGCGAGGGTGGAGACGGCTACGTCTCGGCGGAGGGCGTCGGCGCGGTGGTCCTCAAGCCGCTCGTCGCCGCCGAGGCCGCGGGCGACCACATCTACGCCGTCGTCGCCGCGTCCGCCGTCAACCACGTCGGCGCCGCCAGCGGATTCAGCGTGCCGAGCCCGGTCGGCCAGGCCGCCGTCATCTCCGCCGCACTCGCCGCCGCGGACGTCGACGCGCGCTCCATCGGCTACCTGGAGGCGCACGGCACCGGCACCTCGCTCGGCGACCCGATCGAGGTCCGCGGCCTGACCACCGCGTTCGCCAGGGACACCGACGAGACAGGGTTCTGCGCGCTCGGCTCGGTGAAGTCCAACATCGGGCACGCCGAGTCCGCCGCCGGCATCGCGGGCCTGACCAAGGCGGCCCTGCAACTGCACCACCGCACGCTGGTGCCCTCCCTGCACGCGCAGACCGTGAACCCGCTGCTCGGCCTGGACGGCACACCCTTCCGGCTGCAGCGCGAGACCACGGCCTGGCCCGCACCCCCGCAGGGACCGCGCCGCGCGGGCCTGAGCTCCTTCGGAGCCACCGGCGCGAACGCGCACATCGTCCTGGAGGAGTACACGGGGGAGCACGCGGCGCAGGACGCGCCGCCCGCCTCGCCTTCGGCACCTGCCCAGGTCGCCGCGCCGCGGCCCGTCCTCGTGCCGCTCTCCGCCCGCACCGATGAGCAGCTGCGGCAGAGCGCCGCGCGCCTGCGGGACGCGCTCGGCGCGCCCACCGGCGGCGGCACCGGCCAGGCGCTGCGCGACATCGCGTACACGTTGCAGGTCGGCCGCGTCGAGTGGCCCGTGCGCGTCGCCTTCGTGGTCCGCGACACCGACGAACTCGGCCGTCTGCTCGACGAGTTCGCCGTCCACGGGACGCGCCCGGCCGCGGGCGCCACCGCACTTCACGAGACGGCGCGGCGCTGGTCCGACGGCGCCACCGTCGACTGGCACGCCCACCCCTGGCCCGCGGCATCGGACGCGGACCGGCCGCGCCGCGTGGCCCTGCCGACGTACCCCTTCGCGGGCGACAGGCACTGGGTGCCCACCGAGGGCGCCGCCCGGCACCCGAACCCCCTTCCCGCCCCCGAGGCCCCCGTCGTTCCGCCCCCCGGGCTCCTGACGGTGCCCCGCTGGGTGGAGTCGGACGCCACCCCCGACCGCGGTCGCGCGCCGCGCACCGTACTGATCGCGGCCGACCGGACGGGCACAGCGCTCGCCGACGCCCTGGCACAGCACTACCGGCGCGGCGGCGCCGCGGTGACCGGGCGTCCCCTCGACGGGCCCCTCGCCCTCGACGGCCCCGCTCCCGACCGCGTGCATGTCGTCACCGGCTCCGCCCCCGACACCACCGTGGACACGGCCGGTCCCGAACTCGCCCTGCTCCGCCTGGTCAAGGCCGTCCAGCGGCTCGCACCCGCCGGTACGACCACCGACCTCCACGTCGTCACCCAGGACACCCAGTCGGTCGCCGGCGAGCCCAGCGGAGCGCACGGCGCGGGCCTCGCGGGGCTCACCTACTTCGTGGCCCGCGACTCCGGACGCCTCGCCGTGCGCAACCTCGACGTGGCGGGCGACGACCTGCGGACGCCCGAGGGCCGCGCCGCGGTCGCCGCCGCGGTGGCCGCGGAACCCGCGTCGCCGGCCGGTGATCTCGTCGCGCTGCGCGGCGGCCGCCGCTACCGGCAGGAGGTCCGGCCCGTGGAGCCGTCCGAGGCGGCCGGGCCCGGACTGCCGGGCATCCGGCCCGGCGGCACCTACGTGCTGGTCGGCGGCAGCGGATTCGTCGGACGCGTCGTCAGCCGCCACCTCATCGACCGGTACGACGCCAAGGTCGTCTGCGTCGGACGCAGGCCGCAGGGCGACCCCGCCGTGCGCGAGGCGCTCTACGGGGACCGCGTCGGCTACGTACGGGGCGATGTCACCGACCCCGCGCAGGCGCGCCGGGCGATGGCCGAGGCGAAGGCGCTCCTCGGCGGGATCCACGGTGTGCTCTTCGCCGGCGCCACCCGCATCACCGGCGCGCCCGGCGCCCTCGCCGACCTGGGCGAGGACGAGTTCCGCGCGCACTACGCGGTGAAGGCCGCGGGCGCGCGCAACGTGTACGAGGCCGTGGCGGACGAACCGCTGGACTTCCTCTGCTACTTCTCCTCGGCGCAGGCCTTCTCCTTCGGCGGCGCGGGCACCCACGCCGCCTACGCGGCCGGGATCACCTACGCCGACGCCTTCGCGCGATCCGTGGGACCCGCGGCCCGGTTCCCGGTCGGGATCGTCAACTGGGGTGCCTGGCGCGCCTCGTTCGGCGAGGCCGCGAAGGACTACCCGACGCTCGGCTTCCTGGACGACGGAGAGGGAGCCGCCTGCTTCGACACCGCGGTACGGCTGCTGCGCGCGGACCGGCACCGGCAGGTCATCGGGATGCGGGCCGCCGCTCCCGTGGCGGTGCCCTCCGCGGTGACCGAACGGGCGGAGGCGGGCGCGCGGCGGAGCGCGCCGGGCCACGGCGAACGGCTCCCGGAGATCCGGCGGCTCCTCGTCGAACGGCTCGCCAGGACGCTGCGCGTGCCCACGGCCGACCTGTCGCCCTCGACGGCCTTCGCGGATCTGGGCGTCGACTCGATCACCGGCTCGACGTTCGTCGGGCAGATCGCGCAGGAGCTGGACGTCGAGCTGAACGCCGCCGCCCTGTACGAGTTCTCCTCCGTCGAACGGCTCGCGGACCACCTGGCCGACCTGCTCGGCCCGCCGGCACCGGAACCGGATGCGGAACCGGCACCGGCAGCGCCATCACCACCGGACGACCTGATCGTGAAGTTGGAGGCACGCTTCGCGGCCGGAGAGCTCTCCGCCGCCGACGTGCTCGACCTGCTCGACGCCGAGCTGGCCACGAGGGAGCAACGATGAGCAGCGCGGACTTCCGCGACATCCTCGACGGATACGCCAGGGGAGCGGTCGGCGCCGACGCGGCGCGCGACCTGCTGGACGCGCGCCGCCGGGCCCCGGCGGCCGCCCCGGGGACCGATCGGGATGACCACGACCGCCCAGGGATGCTGGACATCGCAGTCGTCGGCATGTCCGGGCAGTTCCCGGGGGCCGCGGACGTACGCGAGTTCTGGCACAACCTCACCGAGGGCCGCGTCGGCTACGGCGAGCTGCCCGACCACTACGTCGCCGCGGACGACCCCGGCGGCTACCGCTGGGGCGGCGCACTGGCCGAACGGGACTGCTTCGACGCGGAGTTCTTCGGCATCCGCGCGCACGAGGCCGACCTGATGAGCCACAACCAGCGGCTCCTGCTCCAGGAGAGCTGGCACGCGCTGGAGGACGCCGCGCTCGACCCGACGTCGC
This sequence comes from Streptomyces sp. NPDC025651, assembly GCF_055558735.1. NCBI lineage: Bacteria > Bacillati > Actinomycetota > Actinomycetes > Kitasatosporales > Streptomycetaceae > Streptomyces > Streptomyces sp. NPDC025651. The sequence goes on along the minus strand of NZ_JBVHLZ010000006.1, from coordinate 183,378 downwards.
TCGCGGGCTCCCGCACCGGCCTGTTCATCGGCGCCGAGCCCACCGGCTACCCGCACGAGTCGTTCACCGGGGCCTCGGACGCGCTGGTCGCGTCCCGCCTCTCGTACTTCCTCGACCTGCGCGGCGCCGCGCTCGTCGTCAACACGGCCTGCTCGTCCTCGCTCGCGGCCGTGCACCTGGCCTGCCAGAGCCTGCGTTCGGGCGAGTCCTCGCTCGCGCTGGTCGGCGGCGTGAACGCCGGTCTGGACGCCAGGGGCCTCGACCTCCTCGTCGACAGCGGCGCGATGTCGCCCAGCGGACAGTGCCGCACCTTCGACGCCGACGCCAACGGCACCGTGTACTCCGAAGCCGTGGCCGTCCTCGTGCTCAAGCGGCTCCCCGACGCGGTGGCCGACGGCGACCACATCCACGGAGTGGTGCGCGCGACCGGCATGAACCAGGACGGCGCGAGCAACGGCATCACCGCGCCCAACGGCGCCGCGCAGGAGGAGCTCGTCCTCGACACGTACCAGCGGTTCGGCATCCCCGCCGAGCGCGTCGGATACGTCGAGGCGCACGGCACCGGGACCGCGCTCGGCGACCCCGTCGAGGCCAACGCCCTGGTCCGGGCCTTCCGGCGGCTGACCGGCGAGCGGGAGTTCTGCGCCATCGGCAGCGCCAAGGCGCACATCGGCCACACCGGCGCACCGGCCGGAGTCGTCGGGCTCATCAAGGTCCTGCTGTCCATGCGGCACGGCAGGCTCGTCGGCATGCCGACCCTGCGCCGGCTCAACCCGCTGATCCGCCTCCAGGACTCGGCCTTCGTCCCGGACGAGGCGGCACGCCCCTGGCAGAGCTCCACGGGCGCCCCGCTGATGGCCGCGGTGAACTCCTTCGGGCACAGCGGGACCAACGCGCACGTCGTGGTCGAGCAGTACGTGCCCGACGCGGCCGCGGCCGCCCGCGCGGACGACGGCGGACCGCACCTCGTGCCGCTGTCGGCCCGCACCCCCGAGCGGCTGCGCGCCTGCGCGCAGGTTCTCGCGGACCACTTGGAGGCGGAGCGCTTGGAGGCGGCGCACCTGGAGGCGGCGCACCCGGAGAGTTCCGTCTCCCCGCTGCCGGTGGACGCCGTGCGGGTGTGCGCGGTCGTGGCGGACGTCCTGGGCGTCGCCGCCGACGAGATCGACCCGGACGAGCGCCTGGACTCCTACGGCGTACGTCCGGAGCAGCTGGCCCGCATCGGCGAGGCCCTGGACGCCGGGTTCGGGTCGCGTCTGGAGGCCGACGCGCTCCATGAGGGGCGTACGGCAGGGGAGTTGGCGCTGCTGGCCGCCGAGGCCAGGGGTACCGGCTCCCGCGCCGAGACCCTCTCCGGCGGCGGGGGAGCGCTGCCGCCGCTCGCCGACGTGGCCCGCACCCTGCAGCTCGGCAGGGCCGAACTCCCGGCGCGCGCCGCCCTGATCGTCCGCGACCGGGCCGAACTCGTCGCCGGGCTCCGGGCCCTGGCCACGGGGCAGGAGCTCCCCGAGAACTGCTGGGCGGGCGAGGTCGACGCGCGGGGCGACGTGGTACGGCTCTTCGGGGACGACGACGAGCTGCGCGAGGCCGTCGGCAAGTGGCTGGAGCGCGGAAAGCTCGCCCAGGTCGCGGAGTTGTGGGTGCGCGGCGGCCCCGTCGACTGGCGCCGCCTGCACAGGAACGGCACCTTGCACCGGGTGCCGTTGCCGGGCTATCCGTTCGCCAGGACCCACCACGGCATACGGGACACGGCGACGGGGACAGTCGCGGCCTCCGTGCCCGTGCTCGCGTCCGCCTCCGTGCCCGTTCAGGCACCGGGGCCGGTGCCGGTCCCGGCTGCCACGTCCGTACCTGCCGCCACGCAGCCCGCCGCCGAGCAGCGCCCCGAGCGGCTGGCGCGGGCGATGGAGGACCGGATCGCCCTGATGGCCACCGAGTTGACGGGGGGCGTGGACGGCGAGGGCGACGGCAAGGTCGACCCCCAGGAGCAGCTGGACCGCTTCGGCATCGACTCGATCACGCGCACCCGGCTGAACCAGCTCCTGAGCGAGGCGTTCCCCGCGGCTTCCCGCACCCTCTTCTTCGAGTTCGCGAAGGTCGAGGACGTGGCCGGGCACCTGACCGAGCGGTTCCCCGACGCGTGCAGGGCGTTCCTCGGGTGGGACGGCACGACGGCAGCGGTCACGCCTGGTGCCGCGGAACCGGCACCGGCACCGGAAGCGGAACCGGAACTGGAACCGGAATCGGCTTCCGCCGTCGAAGTCGGAGCCGAAGCCGAGCCCGACAAGGCCGAAGCCGAGAGCGGCGAACGCGACGGACACGGTGAACACGGTGAACACGACGCACTCGACGGCGCCATCGCCGTCATCGGCATGAGCGGCACCTTCCCCGACGCCCCCGACCAGGACGCCTACTGGCAGCTCCTGATGGAAGGCCGCTCGGCCGTCACCGAGATCCCGGCCCGCCGCTGGGACTGGCGGGAGCACTACGACCCGCGGCCCGAGGGCGAGGACGTGGTGCGCAAGAGCCACTCCAAGTGGGGTGCCTTCCTCGACGGGTTCGACCGGTTCGACCCCGCCCTGTTCAACTTCACCGAGCAGGAGGCGCGCAACACCGACCCGCAGGTCAGGCTCTTCCTCCAGGAGTGCTGGAAGGCGCTGGAGGACGCGGGCCACGCGCCCTCGAAGCTGTCCGCCGACGTCCGCGGCCGCATCGGCGTGTTCGCGGGCGGCGCGAAGCACGGCTTCACCCAACTCGGCTCCGAGGGCCGCCTGGAGATGCCCCGCACCTCCTTCGGCGACATGGTCAACCGCGTCTCCTTCCAGTTCGACCTCGGCGGCCCCAGCAAGGCCGTGGACACCGCCTGCTCCTCGGCGCACGTGGCGTTGCACGAGGCGGTCGAGAGCCTGCGCTCCGGCCGCTGCGACCTGGCGCTCGCCGGCGCGGTGAACCTCTACCTGCACCCGTCGACGTACGTCGAACTGGCCACCGTGGGGCTGCTCTCCGACCGCTCCGACTGCGCGTCGTTCGGGGCGGAGGCGGGCGGCATCGTGCCCGGCGAGGGCGTCGGTGTCGTCCTGCTCAAGCCGCTGCGCGAGGCCCTGCGCGACGGCGACCCGGTGCGCGCCGTCATCCGCGGCAGCGCCGTCAACCACAACGGCCGGACCATCGGGTTCACCAGCCCCAGCTCCCAGCGCCAGGCCGAGGTGATCCGGGAGGCCCTGCGTGACGCCGGGGTCGACCCGCGGACCATCGGCTACGTGGAGGCCACCGCGAACGGCTCGGAGATCGGCGACGCCGTCGAGATGACCGCGCTCACCCAGGCCTTCGAGGACAGGACCGGGGCGAGCGGACGGTTCCGCATCGGCTCCCTGAAGCCCAACATCGGCCACGGCGAGGCCTCGGCGGGCATGGCGCAACTGTTCAAGGTCGTCCTCGCCCTCCAGCACCGCACGCTGCCGCCGACCCGGCTGCCCGACGAGTTCAATCCGGCCATCGACGTCGAACGGCTGCCCTTCGAGCTCTCCGACACCCCGGTGCCGTGGGAGCGGGTCGTGGTCGACGGCGTGCCCGCGCCGCGCCGCGCGGGCATCACCGGACTCGGCGGAGGCGGCACCAACGCGCACCTCGTGGTCGAGGAGGCGCCCGAGCCCGAGGCGCGCCGTCGGCCGGCCGCCCGCGGCCCGGTCGTGTTCGCCCTCTCCGCGCACACCGAGGAACGGCTCGGGGCGTACGTCGACATCTGGCTCGACTTCCTCGCGCAGCGGCCCTCGGCCGACCTCGCGGACATCGCGTACACGCTCCAGGTCGGACGGGTGGACCTGACGCACCGTCTGGCGGTCGTCGCCTCCGGCGCCGAGGAACTGCGCGGCCACCTCACGCGCTGGCGCAGGGGCCGCCCGTCCGACGCCGTCTTCGCGGCGACCGCCGCCCGGGTGGACCCGGCCGGACTGGACGCGGCCCTGCGCGAGCGGGACCTCGGCCGGATCGCCGACCTGTGGGTGCGCGGCGCCGTGGTCGACTGGAGCGGGCTCCACGAAGAGGGCGAGGGCGCGCCCGTGCGGAAGCCGGGGCTGCCGACGTACCCGTTCGAACGCAAGGTCTGCTGGATCGACGACACCGCGCCCCAGCCGTCCAGGACGCCGACCCCGCCCCTGTCGTCCAGGACATCCACCGCGCCCCAGCCGCCCGCCTCGGCCACCGCCGAGCAGGCGCCCGGCCACCCGCTGCTGACCTCCGTCGTCGAACTCGCCGACGGCGGGACCGTGTTCAGCGGTGACGTGTCCCTGGCCACGCACCCCTGGGTCGCCGACCACGCCGTGTCCGGCACCGTGCTCTTCCCCGGCACGGGCTTCGTGGAGATGGCGCTGCACGCCGGCCGGACGCTCGGCTGCGGACGGCTCGAAGAGCTCACCCTGGAGGCCCCGCTCACGCTCACCGAGCGCGGTGGCGCCCGACTGCAACTCGTCGTCCGGGCACCGGACGCCACGGGCGGCAGGCCCGTCGAGGTGTACGCGATGGCCGACCCCGGAGCCGAGGAGGGCGCGCGGCCGTGGACGCGGCACGCCGCCGGGCTGCTCGCGCCCGCCGACGCCGACGCCGGATCCGACCTCGCGGTGTGGCCGCCGGCCGGCGCCGAGTCCGTGCCCGTGGACGACTACTACCAAGTGATGGCGGACGCCGGTTACGCCTACGGGCCCGCGTTCCGCGGACTGCGCGCCGTGTGGCGGCGCGGCGACGAGGTCTTCGCCGAGGCCGCGCTCGACGACGCGCCGGACGCCGCCCGCTACGGCCTGCACCCCGCGCTCCTCGACTCGGCCCTGCACGCCATGGGCTTCGGCGGCTTCGTCCGCGACGGCGGCGGCCTGCTGCCGTTCTCCTGGTCAGGGATGCGCCTGTTCGGCGGGGGAGCGGCCACCGTGCGGGTGCGCCTCACCGCCGCGGGGACCGACGCGGTCTCTGCGGAGGTCGCCGACACCGAGGGCAGGCCGCTCGCCGCCCTCGACTCCCTCGTCCTGCGCCCCCTGACCGGCGCACGGGGCGGATCCGCGACCGGCGTACGGCAGGGACCCGCGTCCACGGCCCTGCCCGATGAACTCCTGCGCCTGGACTGGACCCCGCTGACCCCGGCCGACGCGTCCACCGGGACGTGGACGGTCGCGGGCCCCGACGACCTCGGCCTCGCCGACGCCCTGCGCCGCGCGGGCACGGCCGTGTCCGACGACGGCGCGGGCGGGACCGCCCTGGTGTCCCTGCACGCCGAGCGGCCGGACGACCTGGCGGACGGGTTCCGGGCCGCCACCGCACGCGCGCTCGACCTGGTGCGCGACTGGCTCGCCGACGAGACGCAGGGCGCGGCACGCCTGGTGGTCGTGACCCGGCGGGCCGTGTCCACCCGTGTCGGCGAGGACGTCGAGGACCTGACCCACGCCCCTGTGTGGGGTCTGCTGCGGGCCGCGCAGGCGGAGAACCCCGACCGGCTCCTCCTGGTCGACGTGGACGGCACCGAGGCGTCGGCCGCCGCACTGCCCGCGGCCGTCGCGGCCGCCACCGACGCCGCCGAGTCCCAGCTCGCCCTGCGCGAAGGCGAGGCGACGGTGGCCCGCCTCGCCCCGCTCGCCTCGGACGGCGCGCTCGTGCCCCCGGGCGACGGCACCGCATGGCGCCTGGACACCAGTGGCGCGGGCACCCTGGAGAACCTCGCCCTGCTGCCCTGGCCCGCCGCCGAGGCGCCGCTGACCGCAGGGCAGGTGCGTGTCGAGGTGCGTGCCGCGGGGCTCAACTTCCGTGACGTACTCGGGGCCCTCGGCATGTACCCCGGAGAGCTGACGCTCGGCGCCGAGGGGGCGGGGATCGTCACCGAGGTCGGCGCCGACGTGTCCCACCTCGCCGTCGGCGACCGCGTGATGGGCCTCTTCCCCAGCGGCCTCGGCCCGGTCTGCGTGGCCGACGCGCACACGGTCGTGACGATGCCGGACGGCTGGTCCTTCGAGCAGGCCGCCGCCGTCCCCGTCGCCTTCGCCACCGCCTACTACGGCCTCGTCGACATGGGCGGCCTGACCTCCGGCGAGTCGGTCCTCGTGCACGCGGCGGCGGGCGGCGTGGGCATGGCCGCCGTCCAGCTCGCCCGGCACCTGGGCGCCGAGGTCTTCGCCACCGCGAGCGAGGCCAAGTGGGACGCCGTGCGCGACCTCGGCGTGCCCGACGACCACCTCGCCTCCTCCCGCGACCTGGGCTTCGAGGAGAAGTTCCGCACCGTCACCGAGGGACGCGGCGTGGACGTCGTCCTCGACTCCCTCGCCCGCCAGTTCGTCGACGCCTCGCTGCGCCTGCTGCCGCGCGGCGGCCGGTTCGTGGAGATGGGCAAGACAGACATCCGCGACGCCGGGCAGGTCGCGACCGAGCACTTCGCCGTCCGGTACCGGGCGTTCGACATCGTGGACGCGGGCCCGCGGCGGATCGGCGAGATCCTCCACGAGATCGTGGACCTCTTCGCGCGCGGCGTCCTCAGCCATCTGCCCCGGCGCGCCTGGGACCTGCGGCGCGCACCGGACGCCTTCCGGTTCATGAGCCAGGCCCGCCACGTCGGGAAGATCGTCCTGAGGGTGCCGCGCCGCCCCGACCCCGAGCACACCGTCCTGATCACCGGAGGCACCGGCATCCTCGGCGGGATGCTCGCGCGACACCTGGTGACCGCGCGCGGGGCCCGGCACCTGGTGCTGCTCAGCAGGCGCGGCCCCGCGGCGCCCGGCGCGGCCGAGCTGACCGCCGAACTCACCGCCGCGGGCGCCGAGGTGACCGTGCTCGCCTGCGACGTCGCCGACCGCGCGCGGCTCGCCGAGGTGCTCGACGGCATCCCCGCCGCGCACCCCCTGGGCACCGTCGTGCACACCGCGGGCGACCTCGACGACGGCGTGTTCGACGCGCTGACCCCCGAGCGGCTCGCCCGCGTCCTGCGGCCCAAGGCCGAGGGCGCGCTGAACCTGCACGAGCTGACGCGCGAGAGGAACCTCGACCTCGCCGAGTTCGTGTTCTTCTCCGGCGCGGCCGGTGTGCTGGGCAACCCCGGCCAGTCGAACTACGCCGCCGCCAGCTCCTTCCTGGACGCCCTCGCCCAGCACCGCAGGGCACAGGGACTGCCCGGCACCTCCCTGGCCTGGGGCTACTGGGAGCAGGCCACCGGCCTCACCCGGCACCTCAGCGAGGGCGACACCGGACGGATGGCGCGCGGCGGCCTGCTGCCGCTGCCCTCCGCGGACGGACTCGCGCTCTTCGACCTGGCCCGCGGCGCCGACGAGCCGCTCCAGGTGCCCATGCGCCTTGACCTCGCCGCGCTGCGCGCCCAGGCCGAGTCGGGCGCGGGACACCCCCTGCACCGGGGGCTGGTCCGGGCCGTGCCGGGGGCGAAGGCCGCCGTCGCGGCGCCGGAGAGCGGGAGCCTCGACGGGCTCGCCGCTCTCCCCGAGGCCGAACAGCTCGCCACGCTCCTGGAGTTGGTCTGCCACCAGGTCGGTTCCGTCCTGGCCACCGACCCGGCGACCATCGGGGCCGACACCGGGTTCGTCGAGCTCGGCCTGGACTCCCTGACCGCGGTCGAGCTCCGCAACCGCCTGGGCCGCGCCACAGGGCTGCGGCTCCCCGTCACCCTGGTCTTCGACCAGCCGGCGCCGGGCCCGCTGGCCGCGTATCTGCTGCGGCGGCTGGCGAAGGCGCAGGGAGGCAAGGGGCGCGGGGCCGCCGTGGCGAAGGCGGCTCCGGCCGCCCCCGGGACGCCGGAGGTCTCGGGAGCCCCCGAGGCCGCGGCCAGGACCCTCCTCGCCGACACCGACCTCGAACAGCTCGGCGCCGTCGTGGAGTTCGGCGTACGCGAGGGGGAACCGCTCCTCGACCTCGCCACGGACCACCCGGCGCTGATCGTGCACGGCGTGAGCGGCGACAAGGAGCTCGTCGACGCGACCGGGCGGACGATCGCCGGGCGCGGGCTGCAGGACCGCGTCGCGCTCTTCCACCAGAGCGGCCCGCTGGACCCGTTCCCCGGCCAGTACGACCTGGCGTACGGCGTCGACGCCTGCCACCGCGTGGAGGACAAGCAGACCCTCTTCGCCCGCCTCGACGCGGCGGTCGTGGACGGCGGACAGCTGCTGCTCGCCGACCACTTGTGCACCCTCAGCGGCGACCTGGTCGATGCCGGCGCCGGGATCAGCGTGCCCACCGCGCGCACCTGGTCCGAGGTGTTCGCGCGGAACAGGTTCGTCGTCGAGGAACTGCTCCCGTACGACGCCGAGGACCCGCGGCCCGACCCCGACCTGGCCGAGCCGCTGCGGCGCGGCTGGATCGGACGCCGCCTGTTCCGGCTGCGCAAGCTCGCCTCCGCCACCGAGGAGGAGCGCCTGCGGACCAACAGCGCACACCTGACGGACGGCGCACACCTGACAGACAGCGCACACCTGGCAGAGACCACCGCGCAGCCGCGCGCCCCGCGGAGCTGAAGGAGATAGAGAGTCAATGTCGCCCCACGTCAAGCAGGCGCTGTCGGAACTCGCGGCCCGTGTCCTCGATGTCTCTCCCGAGCGTGCCGCCCAGGCCTCCTTCCGGGACCTCGGCCTGACCATGGTCACCACCGTGGCGCTGACCGAGGAGGTCAACGCCCGCTTCGGCACCGCCCTCGCGACCGGCGCGGTGACCGAGGCCGGTGACCTCGCCGGGCTCGCCGAGCGCGTCACGGCCCACCTCGACCGGCAGGCGCCGCCCGAGGCGATCGCGGTGATCGGGATGCACTGCCGCACCGCGGGCGCCCGGAACCCCGACGAGCTGTGGGAGGTGATCCGCGACGCCGAGGACCGCACCACCGAGGTCGACGACCCGGTCGCGCTCTCGCTGCTCGCCGAGCACTTCCCCGACGTCGCGGCGCCCCGCTACGGCGCGATGGCCGGCAGCGAGGAGTTCGACCCGGCCTTCTTCCGCATCGCCCCGCGCGAGGCCGCCGCCATGGACGCGGCCCAGCGCGTCCTGCTCGAATCCTGCTACCACGCCCTGGAGGACGCGGGCCAGGACGCCTCCGCGCTGCGCGGCCGCGCCGTCGCCACCGTCGTCGGCAGCACCGGGCTCGCCCCCCAGGCCGAGTACTCCGCGCACGCCCTGATGGGCTCCGACACCAGCATCATGGCGGCCCGCCTCGCCTACCAACTCGACCTGGCGGGACCGGCGATGACGGTCGACACCGCCTGCTCGTCCTCGCTCGTCGCGGTCGACATCGCACGTCGGCTGCTGCTCGACGGCGAGTCGGACCTCGCGCTCGCGGGCGGGGTGTACGTGGCCAACCACCCCGGCACGTTCGTCACGATGGAGGCCCTCGGCACCGTCTCGCCGGGCCGGGCGTGCCGCCCCTTCGACGCGGACGCCGACGGCATGCTCGTCGGCGAGGGCGTCGGAGTCCTCGTACTGAAGCGCCTGTCGGACGCGGTGCGCGACAACGACCGGATCCTCGGCGTCATCCGGGGCAGCGCCACCAACCAGGACGGCCGCACCTCCGGCATCACCTCGCCCAGCTCCACCGCGCAGAGCGGACTGCTGAGGGACGTCTACCGGCGCAGCGGCGTCGACATGGCCCGCCTGCGCTACATCGAGGCACACGGCACGGGCACCAGCCTCGGCGACCCCATCGAGGTGCTCGGACTGACCGAGGCGTTCGCCGAGTTCACCGAGCGCAGGCAGTTCTGCGCGATCGGCTCGGTCAAGGCCAACATCGGGCACACCATGGGCGCCGCCGGAGTCCTCGGCGCCATCAAGGTGCTGCTGTGCCTGCGGCACGGCCAGCTTCCCCCGGCCGCGAACTTCCGTACGGAGAACAAGCACGCCGACTTCGAGGACAGCCCCGTCTACGTCAGCCGCGAGCCGGCCGACTGGATCGCCGACGGCGAGGCGCCGCGGGTGGCGGGCGTGAGCTCCTTCGGCTACAGCGGCACCAACGCCCACGTGATCATCGAGGAGTACGTCGCTCCGAAGCCCGCCGCCCGGGCCGCGACCCGACGGCGCCAGCTCGTGCCGCTCTCCGCGAAGAGTGCCGGGCAGCTCCGCCAGAAGGCAGGGGAGTTGGCCGCGCACCTGCGCCGGGCCGAACTCGGTGACGACGCGCTCGCCGATGTGGCGTACACCCTCCAGGTGGGCCGCGAGGCCTTCGCGGAGCGGCTCGCCGTGACGGCCGACTCCATGGCCGAACTCCTGGAGCGCCTCGACGCGTTCGCGAGCGGCGCCGCAGAGGTGCCGGGCGCGCGCCACGGCCGGGTGGCGGAGCGCCGCCAGGAGGCGCCCGCCGCCGGACGCGACGTCGACGCGCTCGCGGCGGCCTGGACCACCGGGGCCGCGGTCGACTGGCCCCGCCTGCACACCGGCAGCGCCCCGCGCCGCATCGGGCTGCCGGGGCACCCCTTCGTCCGTGAGGTGTTCCCGCACGCCTGGGCCTCCGGCAGCGCGCCCGGAACCCCCGTGCCGCAGGCGGGGGACGGGGCAGCCGTGCCGCAGACGGGGGAGGGGGCCGCCGTGCCGTCCGTCCTCACCGAGCTCGACGCCGCGGCCGACGCGCACCTGCGGTCCGACCCGACGGCGGGCGACCTCGAAGCCGCCCTGCGCTCCGACGTGATGGTGCGCGAACTGACCCAGGTCTGCCGCCGGATGCTGTTCGCCTCGCTGCGCCGCATGGACGTCTTCACGGCCGTGGGGGAGCGCCACCGCGAGACGGACCTGGTCCGGCGGCTCGGCGTCGTCGACGAGCACCTGCCGCTCTTCCACGGCCTGCTGGGCGTCCTCACCGACGGCGGCTACCTGCGCGCCGAAGGCGACGAGCTGGTCACCACCGAACTGGTCGCCGAAACACAGGCGTTGACCTGGGAGGAGGACGACCTTGCGGACCTCAGGCGCGAGGTGACCGCCGACTACCCCGAGATGGACGGGTACTTCCACCTCCTGACGATCTGCCTGGAGGAGTTCCCCGACGTCCTCACCGGCCGCAGGAAGGCCCACGAAGTCCTCTTCCCCGGCGGCTCGTTCGACGCGGTGGAGGCCGTCTACCACAGCGACGGCGACACCAACGGCCTGGTCGCCGGGCTCGTCGCGCGGTACGTGAAGGCCCGCCGCGAGCGCGACCCCGAGGCCGCCGTCTCCGTCCTGGAGATCGGCGCGGGCACCGGCGGCACCACCGCGAAGGTGCTGCCCGCGCTCGACGGCACGGACGGGCGGCTCGGCTACGTCTACACCGACATCTCCCGCGGCTTCACCCAGTACGGGCGCAACCAGTACGGCAAGGACCACCCCTTCGTGACCTTCGCCCCGCTGGACATCGAGTCCTCGCCCGCCGCGCAGGGCTTCGAGGCCGGCAGCCAGGACCTCGTCCTCGCCTGCAACGTGCTGCACGCCACCCGGAACATCGACACCACCCTGGCCCACGCCCGGCAGCTCCTGCGCCCCGGCGGCGTGCTGATCCTCCTGGAGACCACCCGCGCCCAGGACTTCTTCACGCTCACCTTCGGCCTGATGGGCGGCTGGTGGGCCTTCGAGGACGACTGCAGGCTGCCGGGCTCCCCGCTGCTCAGCGTCTCCCTGTGGCGCCAGGCCCTGGAGCGCGGCGGGTTCCGTTCGGTGCGCAGCCTCTCCCCGGCGCCGGTGCGCGAGGACCAGGCGTACCAGGCGGTCGTCCTCGCGGAGAAGGAAGGCGCCGTCGAGGGCCCGGTCGAGGCGGCGCCCACGGCTGCCGCGCCGTCCCCGGCGGCTCCGGTCCGGGCCGTGGCCGCCGTCGCGCCCGCCACGGAGGCGGTCGCGGCGGTCGCCCCCGAGGGGAGCGCCGGCGGCGGCTCGCTCCAGGAACTCGTCGCCGAGGCCTGGCGGGAGGTGCTCGGCGTCGCCGAGGCCCGCCCGGACGACGACTTCCAGGAAGTGGGCGGCGACTCGATCCTCGCGACCCAGATCATCTCCCGGATCAAGAGCGGCTTCCCCATCGAGCTGGACCTCGGCGAACTGTTCCAGGCGCGCACCCTCGCGGACATGGTCGCGCTGCTGGAGGCCGAACTGATCGAGCGCATCGACGAGTTGCCCGAGGACGCCGTCAGCACCCTGCTTGCGTGAACCGGCGAGAGCCAGGACGCCGTCGACGACACAGAGGAGTTCCCCGCGCCATGTCCCCCGAAGACCTCGCCACCTCACGCAAGTCGCAACTCTCCCCGCAGAAGCGGGCGCTGCTGGAAAAGCTGACCGGCGCGGCCCGTCCTTCGGGGACCACCGGCATCCCCCGCCGCCCCGCCGACGACCGGCCGCCGCTCTCCTTCACCCAGCGCCGCCTGTGGTTCCTCGACCAGATGGTGCCCGGCAGCGCCGCCTACAACGTCCCGATGAGCTTCCGGCTGCGCGGACCGCTGCGCCACGACGTCCTGCAGCGCGCCGTCGACGAGATCGTCCGTCGGCACGAGTCGCTGCGCACGGTCCTGCCCAGCGAGGACGGCGAACCCTGGCAGCAGATCCTGCCCCGGTCGAACGTGCGGGTCGAGCTGGTGGACCTCGGCTCCGACCCGGGGGCGCTCGACGGCCTCGTCGACGAGGCGGCACGGCGGCCCTTCGACCTCGCGGCGGGGCCCCTGCTGCGGGTCACCCTCTACCGTCTGGAACCCGAACTCCACGTCGTCCTGCTCAACGCCCACCACATCGTCGTCGACGGCTGGTCGCTCGGCCTGTTCTGGCAGGAGCTCCTGACCCTGTACCTCGCCTTCGCCGCGGGCCGCCCCTCCCCGCTGCCCGAACTGCCGGTCCAGTACGCGGACTTCGCGGTCTGGCAGCGCGAGCACCTCAGCGGGGACCGCCTGGAGCAGCAGCTCGCCTACTGGCGCGAGCAGCTCGGTGAGGGCACCGAGCCCCTGGAACTGCCCTTCGACCGGCCCCGCCCGCCGGTGCAGACCTTCGAGGGGCGGGACCTCAGGACGGTCTTCCCCCAGGAGCTGCGCACCGGCCTGACCCAGCTGTGCAAGAAGGAGGGCGTCAACCTCTTCACCGTGCTGCTCGGCGCGCTGAACGTCCTGCTGCACCGGTACACCGGGCAGGAGGACATCGCGGTCGGCTCGCCCGTCACCAACCGCACCCGCCTGGACATCGAGCAGCTGATCGGGCTGTTCGTGAACACGCTCGTCTACAAGACGCGCCTGGCCGGCGAACCGGACTTCCGCGAGGTGCTGCGCCGGGTGCAGGACGTGGTGAACGGCGCGCACCAGTACCAGGAGGTCCCCTTCGAGGCGGTCGTCGAGGCGCTGCAGCCCGAGCGGTACCTGAGTCAGAACCCGCTGTTCCAGGTGTCGTTCAGCTTCCTTCCCGCCCGCGAGCTCAGCTCCGGCGACGAGCTGACGGTCGAGGCGATCGAGGGCATCCGCAACGACACGTCGAAGTTCGACCTGTGGATCAGCGTCGTGGACCGCGACCGGGACTTCCTGGTCGAGGTGGAGTACAACTCCGCGGTCTTCGACGAGGACACCGTGCAGCGGCTGCTCGACGGCTATCGGGTCGTCCTCGAGGCGGTCGTGGCCGATCCGGGCCTCGGCGTCGGGGAGCTGCCGGTCATGCCCGCGGCCGACCGCGAGCGCGCCGAGCTGGAGTGGAGCGGCGCGAAGGCGCGAAATCCCGCCCCCGAACAGTCCCTGCTGATCCATGAGTTGGTGGAGCGCCGGACGGCGGAAGCACCCGGCGCCATCGCCGTCAGCCACGACGGGCGGCACGTCTCCTACCGCGAGCTCGACGGCCGGGCCAACGCGCTCGCGCACCGGCTGCGCCGCCTGGGCGCGGGCCCCGGCACCCTGGTCGGCCTGTGCGCCGAGCGCTCCGTCGACCTGGTGGTCGGCATCCTCGGCATCCTGAAGTCGGGCGCCGCCTATCTGCCGATCGACGCCAACTACCCCCCGGAGCGCGTCTCCTACCTGCTGTCGGACAGCTCCGCGCCGATCCTGGTCGCCCAGCCGCACCTGGTCGACGGCCTGCCCGAGCACACGGCCGATCTGGTGGTCATGGACGGGGCGACGGACGAGCGCGCCCCCGGGCGCGCGCCCGGCGCCGGACCCGACGACCCCGCCTACGTCATCTACACCTCCGGCTCCACCGGCCTGCCCAAGGGCGTCCTGGTCAGTCACGCCAACGTGACGCGGCTCTTCTCCGCGACCAAGGAGTGGTTCGGCTTCGGGCGCGCGGACACCTGGACCCTCTTCCACGCCTTCACCTTCGACTTCTCGGTGTGGGAGCTGTGGGGCGCGCTCGCGCACGGCGGACGGCTCGTCGTGGTGCCGCACTGGGTGAGCCGTTCCCCCGAGCACTTCTACGAACTGCTGCGCGACGAGCGGGTCACCGTGCTCAACCAGACCCCGCTGGCCTTCCGCCACCTGTCCGAGGTGGAGCGCGGCGCCCTGTGCCTGCGCGTGGTCGTCTTCGGCGGCGAGGAGCTCGACGTACGCAGCCTGGGGCCGTGGTTCGACCGCCACGGGGACCGGTCGCCCCGCCTGATCAACATGTACGGGATCACCGAGACGACCGTCCACGTCACCTACCGCGAGGTGACCCGCGCCGACGTGGACGCCGCCGTGGTGCACAGCCCCATCGGACGGCCCATCCCCGACCTGAGGGTCCGCGTCCTCGACGGCTACGGCCAGCCGACGCCGGTCGGCGTGCGCGGCGAGCTGTACGTCGGCGGGGCCGGCGTGACCCTCGGCTATCTGAACCGTCCGGAACTGACCGAGCAGCGCTTCCTGCGCGATCCCGACGGCTCCCGCTGGTACCGGAGCGGCGACCTCGTCCGCTGGACCGCCGACGGGGAGCTGGAGTACCTGGGGCGCGCCGACGACCAGGTGAAGATCCGCGGCCACCGCATCGAACTGGGCGAGATCGAGGCCGCCCTCGCCGGGCACCCCGACGTCGGCGAGGCCGTCGTGCTCGCCCGCCGCGACGCCGCGGGAGCGGGCGGCGGGCGGCTGATCGCGTACGTCGTGCCGCAGGCGCGCGACGACGAGCAGGCCGGCGACACCGCGGGGGCGACCGCGACCGATGGCGTCACCGAGACGACGGCACCCCCGGGCACCGCGTGGGAGGCCGTCTTCGACCGCGTCTACGGAGAGGGTGACGAAGGCCCCGCCGACTTCAAGATCACCGGCTGGGACAGCAGTTACGACGGCGCGCCCCTGCCGCAGCGGGACATGCGCGAGTGGGTGGACACCACGGTCGAGCGCATCCTTGCCCTGCGGCCCCGGCGCGTCCTCGAGGTCGGCTGCGGCACCGGCCTGCTGCTCTCCCGCGTCGCCCCGCACTGCGAGGTCTACCACGCCACCGACATCTCCCGGACCGCACTGGACCACGTACGCGGTCAACTCGTCGAGCAGCGCGACGAGTTGAGCCACGTGGTGCTGCACAACGGCGGCGCCGACGACCTCTCCGTCGTCGGGGACCAGCAGTTCGACCTCGTGGTCATCAACTCCGTGGTCCAGTACTTCCCGAGCGCCGGATACCTCCGCGACGCGCTGGGCCAGGCCCTGTGCCGCGTGGCCGACGGCGGCACCGTCTTCGTGGGGGACGTCCGCAACCTCGCCCTCCTGGAGGCCTTTCACACCGACGTCGAACTCCACCAGGCGGGCCCCGCGCCGAGCGACGAGCGGCTGCGCGCCCGGGTGCGCCGGCGCGTCGCCCAGGACCAGGAGCTGGTGCTGCACCCCGACTTCTTCCGGGCCGTGCAGCAGGAGGAGCCCCGCCTGGCGCGCGTACGGACCCAACTGCGGCGCGGGTGGCACGAGAACGAGATGACCCGCTACCGGTACGACGCCTTCCTGTACGTCGGCGACGCCGCGCAGGACCCTGACGTCCCCGAAGGGACCATCGTCTGGTCGGACACCGAGGACGTGCTCGCCGCGGCCGAGAAGCGGCTGCGCGCCGAGCCGGACCGGGCGCTCGCGGTCCTGGACGTGCCCAACGCGCGCCTGGCCGCGACGACGGACGTGCCGGGCGTCCAGCCGGAGCAGTGGTGGGAGCTGGGCGAGCGCCTCGGCTGCGTCGTGGGCGTCGACTGGATGCCCGACCGCACCGACGGCAGCTACGCGGTGGTCCTGAGCCCCGCGGACGACGACCGGGACCGCGTCGCGGTCCGGACGCCCGTGCCGACAGGCCGCTGGCAGGAGTACGCCAGCGACCCCGTGTTCAACCAGTGGGCGCGCGCCGTGGTGCCCGAACTCCGCGGCCACCTCAAGGAGTTGCTGCCCGACTACATGCTCCCTGCCGCCTACGTCCCGCTGAAGAAGTACCCGGTCAACGTGAACGGGAAGCTGGACCGGGCCGCGCTGCCGGAGCCGCAGGCCGAGACGCTCGACGAGTCCGACGACACCACCGAGCCGCGGACACCGGCCGAGCGGATCATCGCCGAGGTCTGGACCGAGGTGCTCGGCGTGGAGCCGATCGGCGCGGCCAGCAACTTCTTCCGCCTCGGCGGCGACTCCATCCACAGCATCCACGTGGTGTCCAAGGCCCGTGACCGCGGCCTGGAGCTGACCCCGCAAATGATCTTCCAGTACGACACGCTCGCCGAGCTCGCCGCGGCCGCCGAGGCGGGCGGCGCGACGGGCACCCGGCCCGATGCCGGCGAGGAGCCCGGCGACCGGGACGCCGCCGCGCTCCTCGCGGAGCTCCGCGAGGACCCGGACGTCGAGGACGTGTATCCGGTGGCCCCCTTCCAGGAGTGGGCCCTGCGCAAGCTGCGCGCCCCGGAGCCGGGGATGTTCCAGGTCCACCGGCTCACCGCGGTGCCGCTCGGCATGGCGGACAAGGACGACTTCCGCCGCTTCCTGGAGATCCAGGCCCGCACCTACCCCACGATGCGGACCTCCTTCCGCTGGATCGGTCCCGACCGGGCCGTGCAGATCGTCCACCGCGAGCCGCGGGTCGAGCTGGACTTCGTGGACTGGCGCGGCCTGACGCCCGCCGAGCAGGACGCGGCCCTCGAACGCCACCTCAAGGACGACCGCGAGCGCGGCATCGAACCCGAGGAGCCGGGCGCCATCCGCTACTTCGTGGCCGACGTCGACGACCGCACCTGCGTCATCGTGGTCAGCCTGAGCTATCTGTGCCTGGACGGCTGGAGCTTCGACATCATCGCCAACCAGGTCGACCGCGGCCTGCCCGCGCTCGCCGAGGGCCGGCCCCTCGACCTCGCCGAGGGCCTGCCCTTCAAGGAGTTCGTGGCGACGGTGCGCGGCGCCGACCAGCGGGCCGCCGAACGCTACTGGCAGCGCGCGCTCGGCGGGCTCCCCGGCCCCACCCGCCTCTCCGAGCGGGTGCCCGGCAACGCCCCCGGCACCGAGAGCGGATTCGGCCGCCAGTGGATCGCGCTGCCCGACCGGCTCGCCGCCCGGCTGCGCGAGGTCGCCCGCGAGCACCGGCTGACCCTGAACGTGCTGTTCCAGGCCGGCTGGGCGGCCACCGTCGCGGCCTTCGTCGCCGACGAGGGCGGACGGCGCGCCGACCTCACCCACGGCGTGCTGTTCACCGGGCGCTCCGCGGGACCCCAGGGCGTGAACGACATGGTCGCCCCCACCCTCAACATCCTGCCGCTGCGCACCCGCGTCGACGCCGCCGAGCGCCTGCCGGACCTCCTCGCCCGGGTCAGGGACGAACTCGTCGCGATGAGCGGCCACGAGAACACCCCGCTGCACCGGGCGCTCGCCTGGGCGGGACAGCCTGAGGACGCCCTGCCCACCGAGAGTTACCTGGTCTTCCAGAACGTCGGCCTCGACAACTCCGAGCGGTTCAGCGCGGCGTACTACATCTCGCGCATGGGCTTCCCGCTGCGCCTGGACGTGTTCCCGACCGAGACGATCAAGCTGCACATGTCGTACTACCGGGACCGGTTCACCGACGCCACCATCACGCGTCTGCTCGGCTCCTTCACCGCCGTGCTCGAGGCGATCGCGGACGAACGGCCGCGGAGCGCCGGGGACATGATGGATGCGGCGCGCGGTGAACATCCCGCGCCCGAGGGTCTTCTGTCCTTCCGCGAGGGCGAGTTCGTGGTCAAGGACGTCTGCGCGCTGCTCGACGAATCCGGGGCCGTTGCAGGAGCAGGAGCAGGAGCAGGAGCAGGAGCGGAAGTGGGCGAGGCGCGGTGACGCCTCCCACCGTCTTCATGTTCTCCGGGCAGGGCTCGCAGTACCACTGGATGGGCCAGGACCTGTACCGGTCCGAGCCCGTGTTCCGGGAGACGCTCGACCGCCTCGACGCCGTCGTCGAGGCGGAACTCGGCAGGTCCGTACTGGCCAGCATGTACGCACCCGACCACGGGCCCGCCGAGCCGTTCGACGAGCTGGTCCTCACCCATCCCGCGATCGTCATGGTCGAACTCGCCCTCGCGGGCACCCTCGCCGACCACGGCATCCACCCCGACCTGCTGCTCGGCGCGAGCCTCGGCGAGTTCACCGCGGCCGTCCTCGCGGGCGTCCTCGGCGCCGAGGAGTGCCTGCGCCTCCTGGTCCGCCAGGCCGCCGGGCTGCGCGACGCGCCGCGCGGCGGCATGCTCGCCGTACTCGACGACGTACGGCTCCACCAGGACGTACCGCTGCTGCGCGAACGCACCGAGGTCGCCGCCCGCAACTACCCGGGGCACTTCGTGGTCTCGGGCTCGCACGACGACCTGGTCGCGGCCGAGGAACTGCTGCGGGCCCGCAAGACGGTGTGCCATCGCGTTCCGGTCGCGTACGCCTTCCACTCGCGCCACATGGACGCGGCCGAGCCGCTGTTCAGGGCCGCCATGGCAGGGGCCGACCTGAAGGCGCCACGGATCCCCGTCGTGTCCTGTGCCACCGCGGGCGAGGCCGACCGGATCACCGCCGACCACCTGTGGCGGGCGACCCGGCAGCCCATCGAGTTCGCCGACACCCTGGCCGGACTCGAACGGCGCGGCCCCTTCTGGTACCTGGACCTCGGCCCGTCCGGCACGCTGCACAACTTCGTGAAGAACGGCCTGCCCTCGGGCTCGCGTTCCACGTCGCTGCGGCTGCTGAGCCCGCTGGGCGACGACACCCGGTCACTGGCCGCGGTGCGCGACGCGGTGGCTCCGCGCGCGCGGCGGGCCGCCCACTCCGCTATCCCCGAGCCCAAGGACGGCGTCATGAAGGTGTACGGATTCCCGGGCCAGGGCAGCCAGGCCAAGGGGATGGGCAAGGACCTCTTCGACGAGTTCCCCGAGGAGAGCGCCGTCGCGGACGCCGTCCTCGGGTACTCGATCCGCGAGCTGTGCGTCGAAGACCCCCGGCGCGAGCTCAAGTTCACCCAGTTCACCCAGCCCGCGCTCTACACCGTCGGCGCGTTGACGTGGCTGCGTACCCGGCGCGAGAACCCGGAGCCGCCCGCCTTCCTCGTCGGCCACAGCCTCGGCGAGTACGTCGCGCTGTTCGCCGCCGGGGCCTTCGACTTCGAGACCGGGCTGCGGCTCGTGGCGCGCCGGGGCGAGCTGATGAGCCGCGCCGACGGCGGCAAGATGGCGGCCGTCCTCGGCCGCGACCTCGCCACGGTGGAACAGGCGCTGGCCGAGCACGGCCTGACGGGCCTGGACATCGCGAACCACAACGCGCCCGCCCAGTTCGTCCTCGCCGGGCCCACCGACCAGATCGACCGGGGCAAGCCGGTGTTCGAGGCACTCGGCGCGCACTACGTCACGCTGAACGTCAGCGCCCCCTTCCACTCGCGCTATCTGCGCGACACGGCCGAGGAGTTCCGCCGCTTCCTCGACGGCTTCACGCTCCGGGACCCGGCGATCCCCGTGATCGCCAACGTGCACGCCAGGCCGTACGGCCCCGGCGAGGCGAAGGAACTCCTCGCCCGCCAGATCGCCTCTCCGGTGCGGTGGACGGAGACCGTCCGCTATCTCATGGGCCAGGGCGACTTCGACTTCCAGGAACTCGGCCCGGGCGCGGTGCTGCGCAAGCTGGTCACGAAGATCAGGGCAGAGGCGGAGCCACTGGACGCGGAGCACGCGAGGGCCGCGACGGAGCCGATGACTGTCCGGGGGTCTGACGCGGGGCCGGTGGTTGCCCGGGAGGCTGACGCGGGGCCGGTGGTTGCCCGGGAGGCTGACGCGGGGCTGGCGGCTGCCGGCGAGTCTGTCGTGGAGCCGGTGGTTGCCAGGGAGTCTTTCGCTGCGCCGGTGGCTTTCCGGGAGCCGGTCCCCGGGGCGGTGGCTGCCCGGGGGTCTGTTGATGAGGCTGTGGCTCGCCGGGAGTCTTTCGCCTCGCCGGTGGTTGGGCAGACGCCTGCCACCGGGCCGGAGTCTGCCCGGGGGCCTGTCACCGGGCCGGTGGCTCCTCTCCGGGAGCCTGGCACCGAGCCTGTGGCTGCTCTCCGGGATCCTGCTGCCGAGTCGGTGGCCGTTCGCCAGGAACCTGTCGTCGAGCCTGTGGCTGCCCCCCGGGAGCCTTTCGCCCAGGCGGCCGCTCCCCATCCCCATGAGCCCGCCGCCACCGCCGACGCCACCCCTGCCAGCGCCCTCGGCGCCCCCGCCTTCCGCGAGCGCTACGGCCTGCGCTACGCCTACCTCGCGGGGGCCATGTACGGCGGGGTCTCGGGCCCCGACCTCCTCGTGCGTCTCGCCAAGGTCGGCGGCATGGGCTTTCTCGGGACCGGTGGGCTGCCCCTGTCCGAGGTCGAGGCGGGCCTCGACGCGGTCCGCGGGGAGCTGGGCGCCGACGGTGTCTACGGCGCGAACCTCCTGCACCAGCACGCGGACCCGCGGCGCGAGTCCGCGCTCGTCGACCTCCTCCTGCGCAAGGGCGTCCGCACCGTGGAGGCCTCCGGCTTCCTGCGGATCACCCCCGCCCTCGTCAAGTACCGGCTCGGCGGCGGCAGGATCATCGCCAAGGTCTCCGGCACGGACATGGCGGCGGCCTTCCTCGCCCCCGCCCCGCGCCCCGTCGTCCAGGGCCTGATCGAGTCGGGGCAGGTCACCGAGCGCGACGCCGCGCGGTACGCGGAACTGCCGCTCGCCGACGACCTGTGCGTCGAGGTCGGCTCCGGCTGGTACGACGCCGTCGGCAGCCTCGCCACGCTGCTGCCCGCCGTGATCCGGCTGCGCGACGCGGCTGCAGGCACGGGCCCGCGGGTGCACGTCGGCGCGGCCGGCGGCATCGGCACCCCGGAGGCCGCGGCCGCCGCGTTCCTGCTCGGCGCGGACTTCCTGGTCACCGGGTCCATCAACCAGTGCACCCCCGAGGCGGACACCAGCACCGCCGTCAAGGACCTGCTCCAGGAACTCGACGTCCACGACGTGGCTCTCGCGCCCGCCCCCGAGATGTTCGAACTCGGCGTACGCGCACAGGTCGTCAAGCGCGGCGTGTTCCTGCCCGCGCGCGCAGGAAAGCTGCACGAGCTGTGGCGCCGCCACGACTCCCTGGACGGGCTGGACGCGCCGACGCGTCGGCAGATCGAGGAGAAGTTCCTGCGCGGACCGCTCCCCGACGTGGACGCCACCGGGGGCGGCGACCCCAAGCGGAGCATGGCCGACGCCTTCCGGACCTACCTCGACCGCGGCTTCCGGCTCGCGCTACGGGGCGAACCGGGCAGGACCGTCGACTACTTGATCTACTGCGGGCCCGCCATGGGCGCCTTCAACTCCTGGGTGCGCGGCACCGTCCTGGAGTCCTGGCAGTCGCGCCACGTCGACGCGATCGCCGAGCAGCTGATGTCCGAGACGGCCGTACTGCTGCGCGAGCGCGCGGCCCGGTTCGCCGCACTGTGAGCCGAGTGGCAAGGGAAGAGGGAACGACCGTGAGTTCGCACGACGGCACCGAAGCGGACGGCACCGAAGTGTCCGGGACCGAAGCGGCCAGGACCGACGCGCCCGGATCCGACGCGCCTGGCACCGACGCCCCCGGCACCGAAGTCTCCGGGACCGACATCGCCATCGTCGGCATGGCCGGGCGCTTCCCGGGCGCCGACAGCGTGGCGGAGTTCTGGGAGCTCCTGAGCGCGGGCCGCGAGGGCATCTCCCGGTTCGACGACGACGAGCTCGCCGCGGCCGGCGTCCCGGCGGCGCTGAGCTCCGATCCCTCGTACGTCAGGGCGCACGGCGTGCTGCCCGACGTCGAGCTCTTCGACACCGGGTTCTTCGAACTCACGCCCGCCGAGGCGGAGGTCATCGACCCCCAGCAGCGGCTCTTCCTGCAGAGCTGCCACACGGCCCTGGAGGACGCCGGGTACGACCCGCGCCGCTACGACGGCCTCATCAGCGTCTACGGCGGCGCCGCGATCAACACCTATCTGCAGCAGAACGTCCTGCCCCGCATCGACCAGACCGCGACCTCCGACCACTTCAAGGTCATGGTCGGCAACGACAAGGACTTCCTGGCCACCCGGGTCAGCTACAAACTCGACCTGCGCGGCCCGAGCTACAGCGTCCAGACGGCCTGCTCGACCTCCCTGGTGGCCATCCACCTCGCCTGCCAGGGGCTCATCAACGGCGAGTGCGACATGGCGCTCGCGGGCGGCGTCACCGTCAAGTTCCCGCAGACGCGCGGCTACCTGTACGAGGAAGGCGCGATCCTCTCCGCCGACGGCCGCGTCCGCACCTTCGACGCGGAGGCCAGTGGCACCGTCCTCGGCAACGGCGTCGGCATCGTCGTCCTCAAGCTCCTGGCGGACGCCCTCGACGCGGGGGACACCGTCCACGCCGTGATCAAGGGCACCGCGACCAACAACGACGGCTCCCTGAAGGTGAGTTACGCCGCCCCCGGCAAGGAGGGCCAGGCGGCCGTCATCGCGGAGGCGCACGCCGTCTCCGGCACCGAACCGGGCAGCGTCTCCTACGTCGAGGCGCACGGCACCGCCACCCGGCTCGGCGACCCGGTGGAGGTCTCGGCGCTCACCGACGCCTTCCGCCGCGGCACGCGCGACACCGGGTTCTGCGCGATCGGCTCGCTCAAGTCCAACGTCGGCCACCTCGACGCCGCCGCCGGCGTGGCCGGGGTGATCAAGACCGCGCTGATGCTGCGCCACCGCTCCCTGGTGCCGACCCTCAACTTCGAACGGCCCAACCCCGCCATCGACTTCGCCGCCACCCCGTTCTACGTCAACACCGAGACCAGGCCCTGGACAGGCTCCGGACAGGGGCCGCTGCGGGCCGGCGTGAGCTCGTTCGGCATCGGCGGCACCAACGCGCACGCGATCCTCGAAGAGGCCCCCCGCCCGGAGCCCACCGACGTGTCCCCGCGCGACGAGCAGCTGCTCGTGCTGTCCGCCAAGACCCGCACGGCCCTGGAGACCCTCACCGACGACCTCGCCGACCACCTCGACCGCCACCCCGACACGGACCTCGCCGACACCGCGTACACCCTCGCCCTGGGCCGCCAGGCCCATCGCCACCGCCGGGCCGTCGTCTGCGCCGACCGCGCCGGAGCCGTGCGCGCCCTGCGGGAGCGGGCCGAGCCCGGCTGCACCACGGGCGACGGCGAAGTCCCCCGTGACCAGCGGACGTTCACGCCGGACGCGGGCCTTTCGGGGCGCGCGCTCCTCGACGCCGTCCGCGCCGCCTGGCTGCGCGGGGAGGACGTGGACTGGGCCGCCTTCTACGGCGACGAGCGCCGCCGCCGCATCCCTCTGCCCACCTATCCCTTCGAGGGCCGACGGATCTGGCTGGATCCCGAGGCCCCGGAGAGCCCCGACGCCTCGCGCACGGCCGACGACCACCCGTCGCGGGACCTGCACCCGCTGCTCGGCGCCAACGTCTCCACCCTCGCCGAGCACCGCTACGCGACCACGCTGACCGGCGACGAGTTCTACATAGCCGACCACCGCGTCGACGGCGAGGCGATCATGCCCGGCGTCGGCTACCTGGAGATGGCGCGTGCCGCCGGTGAACTCTCCCTGCCGGAAGGAATGTTGGGCGGCGTGTCCCTGGCCAGGGTCGCCTTCGAGCGCCCGCTGTCCTTCGCACAGGGGCCACGTACGGTGCATGTCCGGCTCACACCGCACGGCGGCGGCGCGCGGTTCGCGATCAGCGACGACGCGCGTGGTGCCCCTGAGGTCTTCGCCACAGGTGAACTCCACCCCGGCGGTCCGGCCGACGCCCCCGCCCCCCTCGACCCGACCGCCCTCGCCGAGCGCTGCCCCGACCTGCTCGCCGCACCCGAGCTCTACGACCTGCTGCGGGCGCGCGGACTCGACTACGGCCCGGCCATGCGGCCCCTGCGCGAGCTGCGCCGCGGCGGAGCGGAGGCCCTCGGCGTCCTGGAACTGCCCGAGGGCGCGGCCGCGGAGCCGACGCCCGGCAGCGCGCACGGTTTCGTCCTGCACCCCTCGCTGCTCGACGGTGCCCTGCACGCCGTGGTGGCCCTGCTCGCGGCCCGTGAGGACGACGACACCACGTATCTCCCGCTGGCGCTCGGCCAGTTGGAGGTGTTCGCGCCGCTGCCGCGCCGCTGCCTCGCCCATGTCACGCTGCCCGAGCACGGCGCGGGGGAGAAGCAGACCAAGGTGGACGTCGCCGTCCTCGACACCGAGGGCAGGCCGCTCGCCCGGCTGCGCGACCTGTCCGTCCGCACCCTGCGGGGCGAGCGCGCACAGCCCGAGACCGTGCTCTTCGGCAGCTCGTGGGAGCCCGCGGAAGCGGCGGCGCACCCCACCACGGGCCCGCTGCTCCTGCTGGCACACGACCCGGTACGCCGCACCGAGCTGACCGGCGCCCTGCGCGCCACCGGAGCCACCGACCCCGACGTCGTCCTGGTCACCCCCGGTGAGCGGTACGCCGCCGTGGACAGCGGGCACTTCACCGTGGCCCCGGGCAGCCGGGCCGACTTCGCCGCGCTGCTCGACCGCCTCGCGGAGTCGGACCGCACGCCCACCGCCGTCCTGCACACGTGGTGCGACGCGATCGACCCCGCGGAGCCGCTCGCACCCGCCCTGCTCGACCAGGGCCCGCACACCGTCTTCGCGCTGACCAAGGCCCTCGTCGCACGCCGCGGCGGCCACCGCACCGCCCTGCTGGTCGCCCACCGCACCGACGAGCACGGAGCGAGCCCCACGGCGGCCGCACTCGCGGGCCTCGCCCGCACCACCGCACTGGAGAACCCGCGCCTCACCCACCGCCTGGTCGGCCTGGACGCCGACACCCCGGCAGCCCGCACGCTCGTGGCCGAACTGGCCTCCCTCGGCGACGGCGAGACCGAGACGCGGTACGTCGACGGCGTACGCAGCGTACGGCGCCACCGACGCCTCGCGTCCCCGCCCGACGCCGGGAGCGGTGCGGCCGTGGGCGAGGACGGTGCCTGCCTGATCACCGGGGGCGCGGGCCGGCTCGGCCTGACCCTGGCCGAGCACCTCGCGAGCGGGTCCGGGGCCCCGCTCGTCCTCGTCGGCAGGTCCGCACCGGGACCGGACGCCGAACGCCGCATCGAGGCGCTCCGCGCGGCCGGACACGACGTGACCTTCCTGCGCGGGGACATCGCCGACGAGGAGGCCCTGCGCACCCTGCTCGACGCCGTCCGGACCGACCACGGGACGATCCGCGCGGTGATCCACGCGGCGGGCACGCTGAACGACTCCTACCTCCTGAACAAGAGCTGGCAGGAGTTCACCGACGTCGTCCGCGCCAAGGCGCACGGCGCCGCCCACCTCGACCGGCTCACCGCCGACGACCCGCTGGACCTCTTCGTCTGCTTCTCGTCGATCGCGGGGGTCTTCGGCAACGCCGGGCAGAGCGACTACGCGTACGCCAACGCGTTCCTCGACGCCTTCGCCGAGCGCCGCACCGCCCTGGCCGCGGCGGGCCTGCGCTCCGGCCGCACCCTGTCGCTCGCCTGGCCGCTCTGGCTGGACGGCGGGATGCGCCAGGACGCCGACGCCGTCCGCGCCATGAAGCACCGCCTCGGCCTGGTCCCGATGCCCACGGCCGCGGGCATCGCCGCCTTCGACGCGGCGCTGGGCGGCCGGGACGGCGGCGCGATCCTCGTCGGCCACGGCGCCCCCGACCGCATCGAGGCCGCGCTCCGACCCGCCCCTGTGCGCACCGGGACGCGGCACCCCGACGCCGTGGGCGAGGATCGCGCGGGGCTGTCCGACGCCGACCTCACCGAGTGGGCGTGCACCTTCCTGCGCGGACTGCTCGCCGAGCGCACCAAACTCGACGCCGCGGAGCTCGACCCGAGGGTGCCGTTCGACCGGTACGGCATCGACTCGCTCGTCATCACCCAGCTCAACGCCGAGCTGGACCGGCACTTCGACGACCTGCCCAAGACGCTGTTCTTCGAGTACGCGACGCTGGAGGAGCTGGCGGGCCACTTCGTGACGGAGCACGCCGCCCGCCTCGCCGAACTGGCGGGCGCCCGGACCCCGAAGGCCCCGCAGGCGACGGCCACGGCCGCGGTCACGGTCGCCGAACCCGAAGCCGGACCAGGACTCGAATCCGAAGCCGGACCAGGACCCCAAGCCGATCCCGCCGCCCTGCGCCCCGGCGATGACGACGCAGGCGCCGTCGCCGTCATCGGACTCACCGGCCGCTACCCCATGGCCGACGACGTCGAGGAGTTCTGGCAGAACCTCGCCGAGGGCCGCGACTGCGTCACCGAGATCCCCGCCGACCGCTGGGACCACGACCGCTACTTCGACCCGGACCCGGCCGCCCGCGGCCGCGCCTCCTCCAAGTGGGGCGGCTTCCTGCGCGACGTCGACCGCTTCGACCCGCTGTTCTTCGGCATCTCGCCCCGCGAGGCGGAGCTGATGGACCCGCAGGAGCGCCTGTTCCTGCAGAACGCCTGGCACGTCCTCGAGGACGCGGGATACCGCAGGGACGAGCTGTCCGGGCGCAGCGTCGGCGTCTTCGTCGGCGTGATGTACGGGGAGTACCAGCTCTACGGCGCGGCCGACGCCGAGCGCGGCGGCATCCGCGTCACCGGCTCCTCGTTCGCCTCGATCGCCAACCGCGTCTCCTACACCCTGGGCCTGAACGGCCCGAGCATCGCGCTCGACACCATGTGCTCGTCGTCGCTGACCGCGATCCACCTGGCCTGCGAGAGCCTGCGCACCGCGGAGAGCGAGCTGGCCGTCGCGGGCGGCGTGAACCTCTCCCTGCACCCGTACAAGTACGTCTTCCTCAGCCAGGGCAGGTTCGTCTCCGCCGACGGCAGGTGCCGCGCCTTCGGCGCCGGGGGCACCGGCTACGTCCCCGGGGAGGGCGTCGGCGCCGTGCTCCTCAAGCCGCTGGCCGCCGCCGTGCGCGACGGCGATCACATCTACGGTGTGATCCGGGGGCACGCCGTCAACCACGGCGGCCGTACGAACGGCTACACCGTGCCCAGCCCGCACGCGCAGGCCGACGCGGTGCGCCGCGCGCTGAAGGGGGCAGGTCTCGAACCCGCCGACATCGGCTACGTGGAGGCGCACGGCACCGGCACCTCCCTGGGCGACCCCATCGAGATCACGGGACTCGCCAAGGCCTTCGGCCCCGCCGCCCGGGACGGACAGCGGTGGCCCGTCGGCTCGGTGAAGTCGAACGTCGGACACCTCGAATCGGCCGCGGGCATCGCGGGACTCACCAAGGTGCTGCTGCAGTTCAAGCACCGGCGTCTCGTCCCCTCGCTGCACTCCGACGAGCTCAACCCGAACATCGACTTCGGGCGCGCCCCGTTCCGGGTGCAGCGCGAGGCCGCCGACTGGCCCGAACCGGCCGGTGCCGACGGCCCCTTGCCCCGCCGCGCGGGCCTCAGCTCCTTCGGCGCGGGCGGCTCCAACGCCCACCTCGTCCTGGAGGAGTACCGGGGCGGACCCGCGCGCACGACGGAGCCCGTCGCGGAGCAGCGCTTCGCGGGACCGCTGGTCTTCCCGCTCTCCGCGCGCGACACGGAACGGCTGAGGGCCTACGCGGGCCGTCTCGCCGACTTCGCCGAACGCGACCGCGTACGCGCCGTCGATCTCGCCCATACGCTGCAGCGCGGCCGGGAGGTGATGGAGGAGCGGCTCGCGGTGGTGGCCGAGGACGGAGCCGCGCTCGTGCGGGCCCTGCGCGCGTACCAGAGCGGGGCGCCGAGTCCGGGACTGCTCCTGTCCAGCGAGCCCGACGCCCGGCTCACCGGGACCGCGCGGCCGGGAGCCGAGCAGCCGGCGTTCGCGCTCGCCGCCCGGTGGACGTTGGAGGGCACGGCCGACTGGGACACGCTCGCCCCGGCCGAGGGCGCGCCGCCGCGCCGCGTCCCCGCCCCGCTCTACCCGTTCGCCCGCGAGCGCTACTGGGTGCCCGCGGCGGACCGGGACGCCGAACGCCCCACGGCCACGGCGGCCCACCGGCCGCACCCGCTCCTGGACGCCAACGAATCCACCGTCGACGAGATCCGCTTCCGCAGGACCTTCCTGCCCGACGAGCCGCTGGTGCGCGACCACACCATCGAGGGGCGCGGTCTCCTTGCGGGCGCCGCCTGTCTGGAGATGGCACGGGCGGCGGCCCAACTGGGCGGGCTCCCCGGTGCGCACGCTCTGCGGGACGTGCTGTGGGGACGACCGGTGGTCATCGGGGACGCGCCGCGCGACGTCCACGTCAGCCTCGTCCGCACCGGCGAGGCCGCCGAACTGTCCTTCACCGTCTGGACGTCGAGCGGTGCGGAACGCACCGTCCACGTGCGGGGCACGGTGTCCGCACCGCCCGCGGGACGGCGTCTGCCCGCTGTCGAAGCCGTCGACCTCGACGCCCTTCGTGCGAGCCACCCACGGCACCGGGACGGAGCGGATGTCCAACGCGCCTACCGCACCGCCCACTTCGCTTACGGCCCGGCCTTCGACGTCATCGAAGAGGTCCACTTCGGGGACGGCAGCGCACTCGTCGGCCTCGCCCTGCCGGAGACGGAGACGGGCGCCTCACCGCGGCCGAACGGCGCCGGTGGGCAGGAGCTGCTGCCCCCTGCGCTGCTCGACGGAGCCCTGCGCGCCTGTCACTGGGCGGACCACGCCTCACCCGAGCGGAGCGAGCACCTCGCCGTGCCGTTCAACCTCGGCATGCTGGAGATGCGTACCCCCGGCGTGCGACTGCCCCGCACGTGCTACGCCCACGCCCTGCCCGCCCGCACCGCCGACACGGTGTCCGGCTTGCGCAGCTTCGACGTACGGATCCTCGACGAGTCGGGGGCCGAACTGGTCCGCATCGAGAACTTCGGCGGCCGTCGCCTCGACGCCGCGCCGGCACAGCCGCAGGACCCCGCACCGACGGACGATCCGTTCTTCTACCGACAGGAATGGGAGGGGCGCCCCCTCGCGCAGGACGGCGCGACGGGCGACGGCGCGGGCGCACGGGCCGACGTCGTCCTCGTCCTCGCGGACAACGACGCCACCGCCCGCAGCCTGGCCGCGCTGCCCGGCGGGCGTCGCGTCATCGACGTACGCAAGGGAACGGCCTTCGCGAGGACGGGAGTCGACCAGTACACGGTCGAGCCCACCCGGCCCGCGGACTTCGAAAGGATCCTGCGGGACCTGGAGGGCGACGGCGTCCGCTCCCTGGACGTCGTCCACCTGTGGGGCCTGAGCGCCGCGCCCGTCCCTCAAGGGGCCGAAGGCGCGACCGACGAGGCCGGGGAGGCGCTCGACACGGCCTTCGCGCACGGCCTCGGCTCCCTGCGCTCGCTGGTGCACGCCGTCGACGCGGTCCGTCCGGCGGGGCGTGTGCGCTGCGCCTACGTCCTGGCCGAGACGGAGTCCGGACCGCGCCCCGACCAGGAGGCCGCGGCCGGCTTCGCGCTCTCCACCAGCGGCGTGCTGCCGCGCTTCGAACTGTTCACCGTGACCTGCGCGGACGGACTGGCCGACGAGAAGGAACTGCCGGGCCTGCTGGCCGCCGAACTGGCGGGGGACGGCCGCCTCGCCGGGACCGAGATCCGCCACTCGGCGGCGGGCCGCCAGGTCCGCTCCCTGCGCCGGGCGGAGACGGCCGCCCCGGCCTCCGATGCAGGCAACCCCCTGAAGCGGCACGGCACTTACCTCGTCACCGGCGGCACGGGCGGCATCGGCCTGGAGCTGGCCCGCCACCTGGCGTCGGCGTACCGGGCCCGGCTCGTGCTGGTGAGCCGCTCGGCCGAGCGGCCCCAGGCACGCGCGGCGGCGGACGAACTCACCGCGCTGGGCGGCGAGGTGCTGCTCGTGGCCGCCGACATCGCGGACCCGGCGGCCCTGCGTACCGCCGTGACCCGGGCCAAGGACCGTT
Source organism: Streptomyces sp. NPDC025651 (assembly GCF_055558735.1). NCBI lineage: Bacteria > Bacillati > Actinomycetota > Actinomycetes > Kitasatosporales > Streptomycetaceae > Streptomyces > Streptomyces sp. NPDC025651. The sequence continues at coordinate 153,161 of NZ_JBVHLZ010000006.1, read as the reverse complement.
TCGGCCACCTCGACGGCGTCTTCCACCTGGCGGGCGCCGCCGACCAGGGCACTCTGCTCGCATCGGACCTCGCCCGCTTCACCGGGCTCCTCGCGGCGAAGGCGCACGGCGTCCGGCTCCTGGACGCGCTCACCGCCGACGAACCGCTGGACCTGTTCGTGGTGTTCTCCTCCATCGCCTCGGTCGTCGGAGACTTCGGGGCCTGCGCCTATGCCGCGGCCAACCGGTTCCTCGACGCGTACGCGGAAGGGCGCGACGCCCGGGTGCGGGCGGGGCGTGCCCACGGCCGCACCCTGTCGCTCGCCTGGCCGCTGTGGCGGGTCGGCGGCGTGGACGCCCTGATGAGCGAGGAGGAGCGCGCCGGATACCAACGCCGCACCGCGATGCGGGAGTTCACCGGGGCCGAGGGCATGCGGGCGCTCGACCTCGCGTGGCGTGCCGGAGGAGTCCGGCTGGTCCCGGCGATCGGCGACCGCGGGGCCGTGGACCTGGCCCTGGCGCCGCGCACCGGCGGCACGGCACCCGTCACGTCCGCTCGGGCCTCTCAGGCCGGGCCTTCCCCGGCCCTGCTGGCCCGCATGAAGGACCACGTGCGAACCCTGCTCTCCGAAGTGCTCGGCCTCGCCCAGGGGCGGATCGACGACCACACCACGCTGGAGACCTACGGCCTGGACTCCGTGCTGGTCATGGAGACGAACGAGCACCTCGACCGGGACTTCCCCGGCGCCCGCGGCACCCTGCTGTTCGAGTACCGCACCGTGCACGACCTCGCGGAGCACCTGCTGGCCGAACACCCCGATGCGGCAAGGAAGCTGTTCCCCGAGGAGTCGTCGGCGGCATCGGTGCCCCCTGCCGTCGAGGAGCGCGGGGGGCGGGCCGCCGCGGCCACCGCGCCCGCGCACGGAAACGCGGCGCTCGGCGACCGCGGCAACGGCGTCGGCGGCAGCAACGCCGACGACGACATCGCCGTCATCGGCATCAGCGGCCGCTACCCGCAGGCCCGTGACCTCACGGAGTTCTGGGAGAACCTCCGCCAAGGCCGCGACGCCGTCACCGAGGTGCCCCGTGAACGCTGGGACGCCGACGCCCACTTCGACAGCGACCGGTCGAACCCCGGCACCAGCTACGGCAAGTGGGGCGGCTTCCTCTCGGACGTGGCCGCCTTCGACTCGCTGTTCTTCCGGATCCCGCCCTCCCAGGCCAAGTTGATGGACCCTCAGGAGCGGCTGTTCCTGGAGGCCACCTGGGCGGCGCTGGAGAACGCCGGCTACCCGCCGTCCCGCCTCCCGCGCCCGCGCCACGGCGGCCAGGGGCACGACGTCGGGGTCTTCGCCGGCGTCATGTGGGGCGACTACGCCCAGCTCGCCGCCGACGAGGCGGCCAGGGGCAACCACCACACCGTCCTCGCCAACCGCTCCGCGATCGCCAACCAGGTCTCGTACTTCGGCGACTTCCGCGGTCCGAGCGTCGTCGTGGACACGGCCTGCTCGGCATCCCTCGTCGCCCTCCACCAGGCCTGCGAGAGCATCCGCAGGGGCGAGTGCCGCTACGCCCTGGCGGGCGGCGTCAACGTCTGCGCGCACCCCCTGAAGTACGAGCACCTCAGCCGCATGCGCATGCTCTCCACCGACGGGCGCTGCCGGTCCTTCGGCGCGGGCGGCAGCGGCTACGTGCCGGGCGAGGGCGTCGGCGCGGTACTGCTCAAGCGGCTCTCGGAGGCGGTGGCCGACGGCGACCACATCCATGCCGTGATCAAGGCGACCGCGGTGAACCACGGCGGCCGCACCGGCGGCTTCACCGTGCCCAACCCGCAGGCGCAGCAGGCGCTCGTCGAGGAGGCCCTGGAGAAGGCGGGCGTCGACCCGGCCACCATCGGCTACGTCGAGGCGCACGGTACGGGCACGTCCCTGGGTGACCCGATCGAGCACACCGCCCTGGAGCAGGCCTTCGCCGGAGCCGGTCTCCCGACGGGAAGCATCGCGCTCGGCTCGGTGAAGTCGAACATCGGCCACCTGGAGGGCGCCGCGGGCATCGCGGGCGTCACCAAGGCCGTACTGCAGCTCGCCCACGGCGAGTTGGTGCCGTCGCTGCACTGCGACGAGACCAACCCGATCATCGACTTCACCCGGTCCCCGTTCCGGGTGCAGCGCGAACTGGCCCACTGGCAGCGCCCCGTGGAGGAGCGGGACGGCCTGCGGGTGGAGCTGCCGCGGCGGGCGAGCGTCAGTTCGTTCGGCGCGGGCGGCACCAACGCGCACGTGGTGCTCGAGGAGTACCTGGCCCCGGCGCCCCGGCGTCGCGCCACCCCTGCGGGCGGCCCCGAACTGCTGGTTCTCTCCGCCCGCGATCCCGAGCGGCTGCGGGAGTACGCCGCGGGACTCGCCGCCCATCTGCGCCGCGAGCGGCCCGAACTCGCCGATGTCGCACACACCTTGAGGGCCGGCAGGGAGGCGCTGCCCGAGCGGCTCGCGTTTCTGGCATCCGACCCCGCCGACGCCGCCGACAAGTTCGCGGCCTTCGCCGAGGGCGACGCGGGACCCTGGGCGATCCTCGGCAACGCCGAACAGCACAGCGCGCTCGCCGACGTGTTCACCGAGGGCGCGGGCCCCGGCTTCCTGCGGACCCTCTCCGCCACCGGCGACCGCGCCCGGCTCGCCAGGCTCTGGGTCTGCGGTGCCTTCGCCGACTGGGCGGAGCTGGATCCGGCGGCCCCGGGGGAGTGCCGGACCGTGCCGCTGCCGGGCTACCCGTTCGAGCGTGCCCGCCACTGGCTGCCGGTCGCAGGACCGGCCGGTAACGCGTCCCGCCCTGAGGCCCGGCAGGCACCACAGGCCCAGCGGGAGCGGCGCGTTCCCCTCGCTCTGGCCCCCGCCGATCCCGTCGTACGCGACCACGTCGTCGGCGGCCTAAGGGTGCTGCCCGGCGTGGGCCACCTCGACCTGATCGCCCGCGCCCTGGGGGAGGGGGCGGCGCGTGTGTTCCAAGACGTCCGCTGGCTCTCCCCGGTCCAGGTGCCGGACGGCGACGACCTCGGCCTGACCCTCGCGCTCACCCCCGCACAGGCCTCGGACGGTCACGACTACCGGCTGACCGCCGCAGGCGGAGCCGAGACCGTGCACTCGCTCGGCCAGGTGCTCGCCGCGGCCCCCGACCTCCCCGAGGCCCTGGACCTCGACCGGCTGAAGGCGGCGTGCCCCGCCCGGGTGACACACGAAGAGCTCTACGCGGCGCTGCGGCGACGCGGGCTGCCCTACGGCCCCTACTTCCGGCGCGTCCAGGAGGCGTGGACCGGAGAGGGGACCGCACTCGCCCGACTGAGCCGACCGGAGGAGCGGCACCGGGGAGGAGCCCGCTCCGGCCCCCTCGACCCGGGCACGCTCGACGCGGCCCTGCACCCGCTGGCCCTGCTGCTCGCCGACCGTGCAGACGCGGACGCCCGGCCGCTGCTGCCCTTCGCCGCCGACCAGGTCGAACTCCACGCCCCGGTGCCCGGCGACGGCTGGTCCCACATCCGTGACCTGGGCTCGCACCGCTACGACGTGACCATCGCCGACGAGGCGGGCCGTGTCTGCGTACGCGTCGTCGGTCTGGCCCTGCGCGAACTGAAGGCGGCGGCACCCGGCATCGACCACCGCCCCCGCTGGTCGGTGGCTCCGCCCGCCCGCGACCACGACGACGCTCCCGCCCCCAGGACGGTCCTGACCGTCGCGTCGGCGGACGCCGCGCACCTGGCGGCGACGCTGGAGAAGGCCCACCCGGACGCGGAGCACGTACGGCTGACCATCGGAACGGGCGGCCTCGACGAGCGGGAGGCGGACCAGCTCCTCGCCCGCGCCCCGCGGACCGACCTGGTGTACTTCCTCGGCACCGGCGGACCCGGCGAACTCCCCGACACCAGCGGGGCGTTGCGCGAGGAGCAGGACCGGAACACCGTCTCGCTGTACCGCCTGACGCGGGCCCTGGACCGCGCGGGAACACTGGACCGGCCCCTGGGCCTGAAGGTGCTCACCGCCGACGCCCTGCCGCTCGGCGAGGGCGACCCCGTACGTCCCGCCGCCGCCGGACTCGTCGGCTTCTGCGAGGTCGCGGCCAAGGAGTACCCGCGCCTGAGCGCGGCGTGCCTCGACGTGCGCGGCGGCGAAGTCGCCGACGGCGTACGCCAGTTGGTGCGCGAGCCCGTCCAGGGCAAGGTCACCCCGGTCTCCCTGCGCGGCGGCGTGCGACGGGTGCGCACCCTGGAGCGGGTCGACCTGCCCGCCGCCCCGACACGCTTCCGCGAGGGCGGGGTGTACCTCGTCATCGGGGGCCTGGGCGTGCTCGGCCGCGACACCGCCCGCCACCTGGCCCGCACCTACCGGGCCCGCCTCGTCCTGGTCGGGCGCGGCGCGCCGGACGAACGGCGCCGCACCGACATCGCGGCCCTCGAAGGCCTGGGCGCCGAGGTGCTGTACGCCCCGTGCGACGCCGCCGACCCGGTGGCGCTGCGCAGGGTGGTCGACGAGGCCAAGGACCGCTTCGGCGCGCTGCACGGCGTGATCCACTCCGCGATGGTCCTGGTGGACAAGCCGATCAGGGACCTCGGCGAGGCCGAGCTGCGCAGCGCCCTGGACGCCAAGGCGGACACGGTGTGGAGCATGTTCCACGCACTGCGCGGAGAGGACCTCGACTTCGCGCTGCTCTACTCCTCCGCGGTCACGCTGGAGGGCAACCACGGGCAGGCCGGGTACGCCGCGGGCTGCCACGTCGCCGACGCCTGGGCGCAGGCCGCGGCGCGCACCGCGTCCTACCCCGTCCGGACCGTCAACTGGGGCTACTGGCACGCCGCGGGCGACGCCCACCGCGAACGCGTCCTGCGCCGCTTCGCCGCCGCCGGCATCCAGCCGATCGGCGCCGACGAGGGCCTGGCCGCCGTCGAACGCATCCTGGCGGGCGACCTGCCGCAGGCCCTGGTGGTCAAGGCCGAGCCGGGCATCCTCGCCGGTCTCGGCGTCGCCCCCGACACCGTGCTGAGGCCGCAGCCGTACCAGGAGCCCGCACGGGCCGCGCTCACCGCCCGTCCGGCGGGAGCGGGGGACGCGGGGGACGCGGGGGACGCGTCGGCCGAGACCGAACGGCTCGCCCGCGGCCTGCTGGTCGGCGCCCTGCGGACCATGGGAGTCCTGCGGAGCCCCGGCGAGCGGCACACCCGCGAGGGGCTCCGCTCCCGCCTCGGCGTCGCCGCCGGGCAGGAACGGCTGCTCGACCTGCTCGTCGACGTCCTGCTGCGCGGCGGCTACCTGCGGGCCGAGGGCGAAGGGGCGTACGGAGAAGGGCACGGGCGGCTGGTCACCACCGACCGGATCGAGGACGAGGAGCTGCGCCGCTGCGTCGCCCGACCCGGGGACGCCGTACGGGAACTGGCCCGGCGTCACCCCGAGACCGGTGCGGTGACCACCTTGCTGCGGCGCTGCGTCGAGGCGCTGCCCGACGTCCTGACCGGACGGCGCGGCCACATGGACGTCCTCTTCCCGGGCGGCTCCTTCGCGCTCGTGGAGGCGGTCTACGCCGGGGACCCGGTCACTGACCGGTGCAACGACCAGGTCGCCGACACCGTGCTCCGCTACGTGGAGGAACGCCTGCGCAGCCGGCCCGGCGACCGGATCAGGATCCTCGAAGTGGGCGCGGGCACCGGCGGGACCAGCGAGCGCGTGTTGCGCGGCATCTCCGCCGCGGGCCACGGCGACCGGGTCGAGTACGTGTACACCGACGTCTCCGAAGGATTCGTGCGGCACGGACGCAAGCGCTTCGGCGCCGACCACCCGTTCGCCGAGTTCCGCGCCCTGGACATCGAACGCGACCCGCGCGAGCAGGACTTCGAGAGCGGAGGTTACGACCTGGTGCTCGGCACCAACGTGTTCCACGCGACCCGCAGGATCGACCGCACGCTGGCGCACACCAAACAACTGCTGCGCACGAACGGCGTGTTGGTCGTCAACGAAGGCGTCGAGCTGCGCGACCAGATGTCCCTGATCTTCGGTCTGGCCACCGGCTGGTGGCTCTTCGAGGACGCGGAGTACCGGCTGCCCAACTCCCCGCTGCTCGGCCTGACCGCCTGGCGCGACGTCCTGGCCCAGAACGGCTTCCGCAAGGCCGCGGCCCACGCACGGCCGGGCGGCGGCACCTACCAGTGCGTGCTGGTGGCCGAGAGCGACGGGCTGGTGCCCGCGGCAGGGCAGGCCCCCGCGCCGCTCGTGCGGCCCGAGCCGCTCGGCGAGGTGCGGCCCGAGGCCCCCGCGCGGGCCACCGGAGGCGACCAGGTGCGCGCCACGGAGGACAAGGTCACGGCGGTCTTCGCCCGCGTCCTGGAGATGCCCGAGAACCTCCTCGACCCCAAGGCCACCTTCGAGAACTACGGCATCGACTCGCTCGTCGTCCTGAGCCTCACCAAGGAACTGGAGCGGGAGTACGGGCCCCTGCCGTCGACCCTGCTCTTCGAGCACATCACCATCGAGCGCCTCGCGCGCCACCTCGCGGGACGGCACGTCGACGGGGCGGCTCCCGCGACGACCGGAACCGCCACGGTCCCGGAGCCCTCGGCGGAGCCCGGCCTCGAACAGCTCGTCGACGGCCTCTCCGACACGGAGGTGGACGACCTGCTCCACCAGCTCAGCACCGTTCTGCAGGACCAGGAGAAGCAGCGATGACCCCACCTTCCGGCCCCTCCAGTCCCTCCGGCCCCTCCAACCCCTCCGGCTCCCTCATGCCTGCGAGCCCCTTCAGCGCCGTCCTGATCGGCGAGGAGCCGCTCCTCGCCGAATGCGGCGAACACCTCCTGACGCGCGGCCACCGGGTGACCGCCGTGGTCGCCGCCGATCCCGGTCTGCGCCGCTGGGCGGCCGGGCACGGCCTCACCGTGGTCGAGCCGGGCCGGGGCCTCGCGGAACGGCTGCGCCCGCTGCGGTTCGCGTACCTCTTCAGCATCACCAACCTGCGGATGCTGTCCGACGATGTGCTTGCGCTGCCCGAGCGCATGCCCGTCAACTTCCACGACGGGCCGCTGCCCCGGCACGCCGGTCTGCACGCGACGAGCTGGGCCGTCCTGGAGGGCGCCACCGAGCACGGCGTGAGCTGGCACGTGATGGAGCGCGAGGCGGACACCGGCGATCTGCTCAAGCAGCGGGCGGTGCCGGTCGCCCCCGACGACACCGCGTACACGCTCAACCTCGCCTGCTACGAGGCCGCGGCCGCCGCCTTCGGCGAGCTGGTCGACGAACTGGCCGCGGGAACCGAGACGCGCACCCCGCAGGACCTGGCCCTGCGCACCTACCACGGGGCGCACGACGGGCCACCGCGCGCCGGGCTCTTCTCCTGGCGGCGGCCGGCGCGGGAGCTGGACGCGCTGGTGCGGGCCGCCACGCTCGGACCGCACCGCAACACGTTCGGCCTCGCCCTCCTCGCCCTGGGCGAGCGGCTGTTCGCGGTGCGCGGCGCGGACGTCACGGCCCAGGCGTCGACGCGTCCCGCCGGGACCGTGCTGGCCGTCGAGGACACCGCGGTCGTCGTGGCCACGGCCGACCTCGACGTGCGGCTCACCGACCTCGTCGATCTGGACGGCGGCCCGCTCGGGCTCCGCCCCGGTGACCGCTTCACCGAGCTCGACGACGCCGCGGCCGAGCGGTGGGAGTCCGCGGCGCGCGCCGCGCGTCGCCACGAGGGGTACTGGCTCAAGCGGCTCACCGGGCAGGAACCCCTCGAAGTGCCCTGGCCCGCACGGGAGCCGGCGCACACCGCCGCCCCCGCGACCGGGACGGCGGCGCACGCCGAGGTCCCCGACCACCTCCTCGGCACGGACGGCACGGACCGGGAGGCCTGGCTGCTCGCCGCCCTGCTGCTGTTCCTCGGCCGCATGGCCGGAGAGCACACAGGCGGCTTCGACGTGGGCCTGCGCCTGCCCGGCGGACCGCGAGCCGACGGGGCCCCCGCCCCGCTCCTGCCCGAAGTCCCCTTCCGCGCCCCGGAGATGACAGAGGGCCGATCGCTCACCGAGCTCAAGGACGCGGTCGCCCGGCAGCTCGCCGACGTGTCACGGCGCGGCGCCCCGCTGCGTGACGTGCGGCTGCGCGACCCCCGGCTGCGCGAGCGGTCGGCCCTGTCGGGCACCGCCCTGCCGATCGCGGTGGAGCTGACGGGCGGCGCCACCGCAGGCGGCGAGCCCAAGCCGGGCGGCCCCGCCCTCACCGTCCGCATCGGCCCCTCCGGCGGCGTCGCCTTCGATCCCGCCGCCCCCGGGACGACCGGTCCCGCGCGCCAACTCGCCGACCGGTTCACCCGGTTCCTGCGCACCGCGGCCGCGCTGCCCGACGCGGACGCGGGCCTGATCCCGCTGCTCACCGCGGACGAGAGCCGTCGCGTGCTCGACACCTGGAACGACACGGCGGCCGACTACCCGAGCGACCGCTGCGTGCACCAGCTCTTCACGGACTGGAGCCGCCGTCAACCGGACGCGCCCGCCGTCCGGTTCGGGGACGAGGTCGTGACGTACGGCGAACTGGCGCGCCGCTCCGACCGGCTCGCGCACCGCCTCGCCCGGCTCGGCGCGGGCCCCGGCACCCTGGTCGGGGTGTTCCTGCACCGCTCCGCCGACCTGCTCACCGGGCTGCTCGCGGTGCTGAAGACGGGAGCGGCGTACGTACCGCTGGACCCGGTCTATCCGCCCGAGCGGCTCCGGCACATGCTCGACGACTCCGGCGCTCTCCTCGTCCTCACCCAGACCGCGCTGACCCCGTCCCTGCCCCCGGACTGCCCGTCACGCGTGGTCGAACTCGACGCACGGGACCACGAGTTCACGGGTCCCTTCGAGGACCGGGCTTCGGCCAAGGACCCCGCGTACGTCATCTACACCTCCGGCTCCACCGGCCTGCCCAAGGGCGTGCGCGTGGGCCATCGGGCGCTGACCAACTTCCTGTGCTCCATGGCCGAGGAGCCCGGCTTCGACCGCACGGACACCCTGCTCGCCGTGACCACCGCCTGCTTCGACATCGCGGGCCTTGAGCTCTATCTGCCGCTGATGACCGGCGGCCAGGTGCGGGTCGCCCCGGCGCATGCCGCCGCCGACGGATTCGCACTGCGCGAACTGATGGAGAAGTGCGGCCCGACCGTCGTCCAGGCGACCCCCGTCACCTGGCGCATGCTGATCGAAGCGGGCTGGCGGGGCGACGAAGGACTGACCGTCCTGTGCGGCGGCGAGGCGCTGCCCGCCGACCTGGCCGACGCTCTCGTGCGGCGCGCGGGCCGGGTCTGGAACATGTACGGACCGACCGAGACCACCATCTGGTCCTCCGTGGACCGGGTCGAGGCCGGGCGGCCGGTCACCATCGGGCGCCCCTTGGCCAACACGCGGATGTACGTCCTCGACGCGCGGCAGCGGCCCGTCCCGCCCGGCACCCCGGGAGAGCTGTACATCGGCGGCGACGGGGTGGCCGACGGCTACCACCGGCGTCCCGAACTCACCGCGGAGAAGTTCCTCGACGACCCCTTCGCCCCCGGCCGCGTCTACCGCACCGGCGACCTGGTGCGGCATCTGCCCGACGGGCGCATCGAGTATCTGCGCAGGGCCGACAACCAGGTCAAACTGCACGGCTACCGCATCGAGCCCGGCGAGGTGGAGACGGTGCTGCGCGACCACCCGGCCGTCGCGGCGGCGGCCGTGGTCGTGCGCGAGGACGAGCGGGGCGCCGGCCGTCTGGTGGCCTACGTCGTCGCCGCGGGGAGCGAGCCGCTCCCGGTCGAGGGGCTGCGGGACCACGTGCGGGTGCGGCTGCCCGCGTACATGGTCCCCGGCGCGGTCGTCGTCCTGCCCGACCTTCCGCTGACGCCGAACGGCAAGCTCGACCGCAAGGCCCTGCCCGCCCCCGCCGCCCGCGCCGCCCTCGCCGGACAGAGCGGCGACGCGGCGCCCGAGAGCGCCCTCGAGCGGCGGATCGCCGGGATCTGGCAGAGCGCGCTCGGCCTCGACGCGGTCGCCGTCGACGTCAACTTCTTCGACGCCGGCGGGGATTCGCTGCGGCTGACCCAGGTCGTGGCGCGGCTGCGGGCGGAGCTGAGCCCCTCGCTGAGCCGGCTCGACATGTTCCGCCACCCGACGGTCGGGTCCATGGCCCGTCATCTCGCCGACGACGCTGCTGCGGCGGCGTCACCGCCGCGCGGGAGGCAGGCCCCCGCCCGCGGCCGCTCCCTGCTCGGAGCACGCCGTCGAAGGTCCGGGACGCAACGCTGAGACCGCCGCCGACCGGGCAGTCGACACCCTTTCAAGGAGGCATCGTGGAACCGACCACCGTTCGCTGCAAGATCTGTTCGCTCAAGGACGGGCACCCGGGGATCGTTCTCGACGACGAGCAGGTCTGCAATCTGTGCAACCTGGACTTCGCGGGCGACCTGATCGTCAACTACAAGTACACCAATGAGGTGTTCGCCGAGTTCCAGGCGGCGCCGCCCAATCCGCGCGGGGACTTCGACTGCCTCTTCATGTACAGCGGCGGCAAGGACAGCACGTACATGCTGGACAAGTTCGTCAACGACTACGGCAAGCGGACGCTCGCGTACACCTTCGACGTGCCGTTCGAGAGCACGCACGCGGCTCAGAACATCAAGCTGGCGCAGGAGAAGCTGCCCGCCACGTTCGTGGTGGACTCGGACGACGACAACATCAAGAAGATGATGCGGGACGTCTTCAACCGGCCCCGCCCCAAGAAGCCGGGACAGTACCTCGACGAGAAGCTGCCCTGCGTCTCGTGCCGCACCTTCTTCGTGATCCGGGCCATCCTGCACGCGTACCGCGAGCGCATCCCCTACATCGCCCTGTGCGCCGACCCGCAGCAGATCCTCACGATGGAGTCGAACGTCCGCGAGGTCGTGCGCGGCTTCTACAAGTCCTTTGGTCCCGAGCTCGCGAGCGAGCTCTTCGACGGCGAGATCGAGGAGGTCCTGTTCGCCGAGGACGACGAACTCCCCAAAATCGTCTTCCCGTTCATCGCGATGCGGCACGACTACGACCCCGACCGCATGGTCGCCGAGCTCAAGGAGAAGGGCCTGTACGCCTCTTCGCCGATGGAGACGCACTGCACGCTGTTCCCGCTCCTGAATTACTACTCGTTCAAGAACTGGGACTGCATGTTCTACAAGCTGAACGCGTCGAGCTACACCCGGGCGGTGCGCCGCAACAAGGACTACGACCGCTCCACGTTCAGCATCAAGTTCCCGCGCTCCCTCGACCTGCCCGAGGTCGAGGAGCGCCTCAAGGCCGTGGTGCTGGAGATCGCCGCGGGTGAAGGCGAGCGCGACCGGCACCGGGAGGCGCTGGTGGAGCTGTTCAAGCAGATGGACACCACCGACGACGGCGCCAGGTTCATCGCGGAGACGTTCCTGGACATGCGCGCCGTCGCAGCGGACCTCGGTATCAAGGTGGGTTGAGGAGAAGACATGAACGACCAGCGAATACAGCAGGACGCCCGCCAGGAGCAGCCGGACGGCGGCGCGGAGGTCAGGGACTCGGACATCGCGATCGTCGGCCTCGCCTGCCGCTTCCCCGGCGCCGACACCCCCGACAAGTTCTGGCGTGTGCTGACCGAGGGCCGTGAGACCCTCACCTACTTCTCCGACGACCAGCTGCGCGCGGCCGGGGTGAGCGAGCAGCTCATCGCCGACGAGCGCTATGTGAAGGCCGGTCAGATCGTCGAGGGCGCCGACACGTTCGACGCCGCGTTCTTCGGCATCACCCAGGACGAGGCGGAGCTCATCGACCCGCAGCAGCGCCAGCTCCTGGAGTGCGCGCTGGAGGCCCTGGAAGGGGCCGGGTACGACCCGCAGCGCGGCGAGCAGCGGATCGGGGTGTTCGCCGGTGTCGGCATGAACACCTACCTCCTGCACAACCTCGGCGAGCGCTACCGCACCGCGTCGTCCGTGGACCGCTACCGCATGATGATCACGAACGACAAGGACTTCGCGGCCACCCGCACCTCCTACAAGCTGAACCTGCAGGGGCCGAGCATCAGCACCAACACGGCCTGTTCCACCTCCCTGGTCGCCGTGCACCTGGCCTGCCTCAGCCTGCTCTCCGGCGACTGCTCGATGGCGCTCGCGGGCGCCGCCCACATCCAGGCCGACCAGTGGGAGGGCTACCTCCACCACGACGGCATGATCTTCTCGCCCGACGGCCACTGCCGGGCCTTCGACGCCAAGGCACAGGGCACCGTCATCGGCAACGGCGTCGGCGTGATCGCCCTCAAGCGGCTGAGCGACGCCCTGGCCGACGGCGACACCGTCCACGCCGTCATCAAGGGCACCGCCGTGAACAACGACGGCTCGGACAAGACCGGTTACACCGCCCCCGGCGTCCAGGGGCAGGCCGCCGTGGTCGCGGAGGCGCAGCAACTCGCCGACTGCGGCCCGGAGACCATCTCGTACGTGGAGGCGCACGGCACCGCGACGCCGCTGGGCGACCCCATCGAGATCGCCGCGCTCAACCAGGCGTTCGGCCGCGACGGCACCGAACTCGCCCCGGAGTCCTGCGCGATCGGCTCGGTCAAGACCAACGTCGGGCACCTGGACACCGCCGCGGGCATGGCGGGCCTGATCAAGACCGTCCTGATGCTGCGCCACCGCACCCTGGTCCCGAGCCTCTACTTCGACGCGCCCAACCCCGAGATCGACTTCGCGGCCGGGCCGTTCTACGTCGGCACCGAGACCAAGGAGTGGCCCGCGGGCACGACCCCGCGCCGGGCCGGCGTGAGCTCCTTCGGCATCGGTGGCACCAACGCCCACGTGATCGTGGAGGAGGCCCCCGCGGCCGAGCCCGCCACCGGCGCGAGCGGGCCCCGCCTGCTCGTGTTCTCCGCCCGCACCCCCGAAGCGCTCGACACGACGACCGCCGACCTCGCCCGCCATCTGCGCAAGGAACGCGGCCTCGACCTGGCGGCGGTCTCCCACACCCTGGCGGTGGGGCGGCGCGTCCACACCTACCGGCGCGCGCTCGTCGCCACCGACGTGCGGGACGCGGCGCTGGCCCTGGCGCTCGGCGACGAGAACCGCGTCCTGAACGGCGACCCCACCGCCGAGAAGCCGGTCATCGAACTCGTCGGTGACGCGACGGCCGTTCCCGCCGGACACGCCGCAGCGCTGTACGAGGAGATCCCGGCCTTCCGCGAGCACTTCGACCAGTGCGCCACCGAGCTCGGCCCCCCGGGCGGCGCCGCCGAACTCCTGCGCGCGGAGGGCTCCTTGGCGGCCTTCGCCGTCCAGTACGCCACGCTGCGCACGCTGACCGGCTGGGGCGTGCGGGCGCCGGCCGTCGCGGCGGACCGCACGGACCTGCCGGACGCGGCCCTGCGCCTCCTGGAGCGGATCGGCGCCCAGCACGCCGCCGCGTCCGGGCGCCCGGCTCTCGGCCTGCTGCCGGGGACCCCGGACACGGTCGGCGCGGCCTTCCTCCTGGACCTGCTCGGCAGGCTGTGGACCGCGGGGGAGGAGGTCGACTGGGCCGCGTACCACGAGGGCGAGAGCGTGCGCCGGGTGCCGCTGCCCAGCTACCCCTTCGACCGGAAGCGGCACTGGATCGAGCCGCACGGCGCCGCCGCACCGGCGGGTGCGGCCGCGAGCGAGACGCTGCGGGACCGCTTCGACGGCGTGTCGGACACCGAGAAGGTCACCCTGCTCACGGACTTCATCCGGCAGGAGATCGCCGCGGTCCTCGGCGCACCGGACCCGCGCACCGTGGACCTGGACACCAACCTCTTCGACATGGGCCTGGACTCGCTGATCCTCATCGAGGTCATCGCCAAGCTCAGCGACGAACTCGCGCACTCGGTGCGTTCGTCGGCGTTCGTGGAGTACCCCACGGTCCGCTCGTTCGTGGAGGACCTGAGCGGCGAGCTGGGCATCGCCCCGGACACCAGCGCGCCTTCCGCGCCCTCCGCTCCCGCCGCGGGCTCCGAAGGGCGCATGTCGCGCCGCGCCCAGCGGGCCGCGGCCCGCCGCCCCTCGGGGTCGTGAGGGGCGGCGTCACCCGGTGAACGGGTCCCCGCGTGGACGGCAGGACGCCCGGCCGCGCGGGGGCTCAGCCGCCCTCGTGATCGGCGACCCGCACCGAAAGGCCGTAGTCCAGCTCGGCCCCGTCGACGAGCAGCGCCTCGACGGAACGCGTCTCGGGGTCGATGTCGGCCTCCATGCCGTCCCCGGCGTACCGGGGGTAGCCGGAGGCGCCGGTCTCCCCGGTGGCGACCACCACGGCGGAGCGCAGGGCGCCGCGGGTGTCGGTCGTGCCCGCACCGCTCTCGGAGAACTGGGGCACCAGCAGGATCTCGTACCTCTGCGGATGATTCTTCATGCGAGCGACGCTAGACAGGAGTGGCGCGCCCCGCATGTTCTCACCGCGGTTCTCACCGTCACGGCATGAGCTTTCGTACGGTGCTTCCACGGCATGGGCTGTCGTACGGTGCTTCGCCGCCGCCGCGCTCACCAGCGCACGGCGGCGAAGTCGATGGGGCGCGGCCGCAGCGCCCGCGTCCTCTCGGTCAACGCCCGCATGCGGTCGGCCATTTCGGCGGCGGGCAGGCGCATGCGGTCGCCGTGCCCCGGCAGCAGCCACTCGAAGCGGAGCCGTTCGGCCGTGCGGGCAAGGGAGGCCGCCAGTTCCTCGATGGAGTACCAGGTGACGCTCTCGGCCACCTCGATGTCGCCCGTCGAGCGCGACCAGTAGAAGCTGTCCCCGCTGAAGCAGTACCGCTCGTCGGCGAGGTAGAGCACGCTGCCCAGGGTGTGGCCGGGCAGGGGCTGGGCGACGACGCCGTCGGCGATCTCGACGCTCCCGGTGCCGCGCAGGACGCAGTCGGCCTCGGGCGACGAGTCCAGGTCGCCCTCGTGGATCCAGAGCCGGGCCTTGAACCGGTCGGCGTACCTGCGGCCGTGCGCCGCGTGGTCCCGGTGGGTGAGCAGGACGTCGGTGACCGGCCCGATCGTCTCGAAGCGCGTGGCGAGCACCTCGCTCCAGCGCGGGGTGTCCACCATCATCAGGTTTCCCGAAGGGCGGCGCAGGAGATAGGAGTTGGCGCCCGCGGTCTGCTGGGAGTTGTGCCCGCAGAACAGGACGGCGTCGTCGAGGGGCAGGGGGTAGACGTCGCGCCCGGCGTCCAACCGGCCGGAAGCGGGGCGGATGGAGCGGGTGGGGCAGGCGAACGCGGCGGCGTACAGGAGCCGTTCCTCGGCCGCGTCGCGCGGCTGGCGCGTGATCTCGGAGCGGCCGTCGACCTCGCCGATCAGGTCAGGGGCGAGCTGCCGTGCCACGTCGCAGTTGGTGCAGCGTTCGTCCACGGACCAACCGGTCTCCACGGGGTGGACGGTGGGGGCGTCGTTCACGAGGGGACTCACTTCCTGAGAACAGGGGGCGATCTCTTGTGCCACCAGGGTTTCCCGGCGGAGGAGAAGATCGGAAGGGGGTCCGGCTCTTGTTTCTGCGGGGCGTGGCGCATCTCAGCAGGTCCCCAGATATGTAGCGGGCATGTCAAATCAAAGAGGGCGTTCGGGCCCCTCGGTCCCTTCGTTTCCGCGCCGCGCCGCACCCGCCGGGGCGGCCCCCGTCACCGGTCCAGCGCCTCCGCCGCCGCGGCCGCCACCGCGTCCGCCAGCGCCGCGAGCGCGGGCGAGTCGAGCTTCCACTGCTGCCAGAACAGCGGTACGTCCACGACGCGTTCGGGATCGAGCAGGACCAGCGCGCCGGAGCGCAGCAGCGGCCTCGCCTGCGCGCGCGGCACCACGCCCCACCCGAGCCCCGCCTCGATCGCCTCGACGAAACCCCGCGACGAAGGGATGTGGTGCCGCAGCCTGCTCGCCCCGCGCCCGCCCGTCACCTCCCGCGCGAACTGGTCCTGCAGGGTGTCGCGGCGGTCGAAACAGATCACGGGCGCCTGGGCGAGGCCGGGACCCAGCGGTGCCCGCGGCCAGTCGCCGAGCCAACGCCCCGCGAACCCCGGCGCCGCGACCGGCAGATACCGCATCCGCCCCAGGCGGCGCACCGTACAGCCCGCCACCGCGTCCGGTGACGACGTGACCGCCGCCATCACCGCGCCCTCCCGCAGCAGCGACGTGGTGTGGAACTCGTCCTCGCGGCGCAGCTCGAAGCAGATCCGCAGCTCGTCGGGGACCCGGGCCAGCGCGGAGAGGAACCAGGTCGCCAGCGAGTCGGCGTTCACCGCGACCGGCAGCACGGCGGGCTCGCCCGACTCGCTGATGCCGAGATCGGCGCGGGCGTCCCGCTCCAGGCGCGCCATCTGGCGCGCGAACCGCACGACGACCTGCCCCGACTCGGTGGGCCGCACCGGCTTCGTACGCAGCAGGAGTACGCGCCCGGTCCTGCGCTCCAGTGCCTTGACGCGCTGGCTGACCGCGGACGGCGTCACGTGGAGGGCGGCCGCGGCGGCGTCGAAGGTGCCCTCGTCGACGACGGCGAGGAGCGTGCGCACATGGTCGAGCGGCAGCTCGGCCATCGACCCGGTCCCTGTCATCCCGGCTCCCCGGTTCCTGCCGTAGCGGCCCCTGTCATCACAATTGCTTAAGCTACCTGAGAATCTTTACCTGTACTCATGGCGTCAATGATCCTTAACGTCGGGGCCATGGGAACAGCACTGACCACCGCAGCCGCCGGATTCGGCACCGGACTCTCACTCATCGTCGCCATCGGGGCGCAGAACGCCTTCGTCCTGCGCCAGGGCATCCGCCGGCAGGCGGTGTTCACCGTGGTGGCCGTCTGCGCCCTGTCCGACGCCGTGCTCATCGCGGCGGGTGTCGCCGGGGTCGGCGCCGTGGTGACCGCGTGGCCCCCGGCGCTGACCCTCGTCGGCCTCATAGGCGGCGGATTCCTGCTCTCGTACGCCGTGCTCGCCGCGCGCAGGGCCCTGCGTCCGAGCGCGATGACGGCCACCGGCGCGACGGCCGGGTCACGCCGCGGCGCCCTCCTCGCCTGTCTGGCCATGACCTGGCTCAACCCGCACGTCTACCTCGACACGGTGCTCCTCCTCGGCTCCGTCGCCGCCGGTCACGACGGGCAGCGCTGGGCCTTCGGGATCGGTGCCGTGCTCGGCAGCGTGTGCTGGTTCACCGCGCTCGGCTACGGCGCCCGCCTCCTCAGCGGCTTCTTCGCGCGCCCCGGGTCCTGGCGGGCCCTCGACGGGCTGATCGCCGCGACGATGGGGGTCATGGGCGTGACCCTGCTCGTCGGCGCCTTCTGAGCCCCGCGGCTACCCGCGGGGCCCGGAGTCCCACAGTTCGGTGCGGTGCGCGTCGACCAGCGCGCCGATGCGGGCCAGGGCCTCGTCGGCGGGCAGCGGGGCGATGCGCCGCCCGTCGCGGAGCCGCAGCGCCACGAGGCCGTCGGCGTCCTCCTCGGCTCCGACGACCGCCTGATACGGCACCAGGCGCGCGGCCCGGACGCGGGCGCCCAGACTCCCGAGCCCGGGACCGGCGAGTTCGGCCCGCAGCCCCCGCTCGGCGCACCGCCGCAAGAGGCGCTCGGCACCGGGCAGTTGGGCCTCCGAGACCGGGAGGACCGCGACCTGGGTGGGGGAGAGCCAGGCGGGAAAGGCGCCGCCATGCCGCTCGACGAGGTGTGCGACGGCCCGCTCCACGCTGCCGATGATGCTGCGGTGCACCATCACCGGACGGTGCCTGGCGCCGTCCGGCCCGATGTAGTGCAGGTCGAACCGCTCGGGCTGGTGGAAGTCGACCTGCACGGTGGAGAGGGTGGACTCGCGGCCCGCCCCGTCGGCGACCTGCACGTCGATCTTGGGCCCGTAGAACGCGGCCTCGCCCTCCTCCGCCTCGTACGCGATCCCCGACCGGTCGAGGACCTCGGTCAGCAGAGCGGTGGAACGCCGCCACTTCGCGGGATCGGCGACGTACTTGCCGCCGGCGCCGGGAAGCGAAAGGCGGTAGCGGGCCGGGCGGATGCCCAGCGCCTCGTACGCGCGTCGGATCATCTCCAGCGCGTCCCGCGCCTCGTCGGCGACCTGATCCAGGGTGCAGAAGATGTGGGCGTCGTTGAGGTGGATGGCCCGCACCCTGCTCAACCCGCCCAGGACGCCGGAGAGTTCGGCGCGGTACATGCCGCCGAGTTCGGCCAGGCGTAGCGGGAGCTCGCGGTAACTGCGGGAACGCGAACGGTAGATCACCGCGTGGTGCGGACACAGGCTCGGGCGCAGCACGACCTGCTCTCCGCCCAGGTCCATCGGCGGGAACATGTCCTCGCTGTAGTGCGACCAGTGCCCGGAGATCTCGTACAGCTCCCGCTTGCCGAGCACCGGCGAGTACACGTGGCGGTAGCCCGCGCGGCGTTCGGCGTCGCGGACGTACTCCTCAAGGGCGTGCCGCACGGCCGCGCCGTCCGGCAGCCAGTACGGCAGTCCCGCGCCGATCAGCGGGTCGGTGCCGAACAGGCCCAGCTCGCGGCCGAGTCTGCGGTGGTCGTGCCGGACGTCCTGCCGTTGGTCCTGGCGGGTCTTGTGCTGGTGCATGGCGGTCTCCTCGCGGACAGAGGGCGAGTGACCACAAGCCGAAGCCCCGGGGCACTCGCCCCGGGGCTTCGGACTCGAACATCGGTCAGCGCGCCGGGACACTCTCCGGCGTCGTCGTGTTCATCGCAGCGCGCTTCATGCGGGTGACCGTAGCAAGTTCGCTGCCGACCGGGCGACCGAATTGAATCCGGCCGTCGCGTGCGGGCTGTCGGACGCGGATCGTCGAGCGCGGGCTGTCGGACGCGGACCGCCTCACCGCCGCCGACCGCGGCGCGCCCGCGTCGTGCGCCGCCATCCGAAGGGGCCGGGCAGATCCATCGACGTGGTGCGCCGACCGGTGCTGCTGCGCGTGCGCCGGGGGCCGTGCGGGCCGCCGGTGGTGATCGACCAGGAGCGCTTGTTGATGTTCAGACGCACCCCGGGAAGTATCCGGATGCTCTTGCGGAATGTGAGTGGCATCGACTCCTCCTTGCGTGCGGCCGTGCGGGCCGCCTGCTCGCGTACGTCCGCGAGTACCCGCCGGAGGGGCCTTGGTGCTGCTTCCGCCGCCGCGGCGAAGGTGTCCACGGATGAGTCCCGAGGGGGCAATGAACGGGCCGTGAACGATTCCGCGTCCCATTCCCGCGTTCCAGGCCGGCCACGTCCGGCCTGCTCAGGACGCGCTTTCGCGTTCCAGCGTCCCCAACTGCCCGGATTTCGTTGCCTGTGCGACCGATCACCCCACAGGCTCGACACGTGCTCGTCGGGCAGGGCGGCAGGCCCGGTTCCGACGCACGGCTCAGCAGGAACGACATGAGGAGTTCGCACAGATGGTTCGTAAGCGTTCACGTCTGATCGCCGCACCCGTCGCGGCCGTCGCCCTGACCCTGACGGTCGCCGGCCACCAGGCCAACGCGGCCGGTTCGGCGGCCTCGGGCGGCGCGGGACAGCCGGACAAGGCCGCCCGGGCGGCGGGCCCGTGTCTGGCCGGCGCCACGACGCTGCTCGGCGACCTCGACGGCGACGGCGTCGCGGACAAGATCATCAACCCCGGGTACACCGGCACCAGGATGACGGTTCAGTGGGGCGCCGCGGACGGCTCCTTCGGCGCGAAGCAGACCGTCAGCAAGCTGATCGGCACCAAGCGGGGCGAGGTCGGCACCGCCGCGGTCGCCGACTTCCAGAACGACGGCACCCTGGACCTGGTCGTCAACATCGTCGAGCCGTCCGGCGTGGACGACCCCAACACGGCCCGTGTCGCGGACTTCCGCCCCGGACCGCTCAAGCGCGCCGACCTCACCTCCGCGCACCCCCGTCGCCTCGACATCGGCAGGGCCAGCGAGGTCAAGGAGCTCCGCGTCGCCAACTACGGCGGCGACGCCCACCCCGACCTCGCGATGCTCAGCAACGCCGGGGACGGCGTGTGGGAGCGCGGCGTGCGCCTGTCGAAGCCGGGCAAGGGGCCGGGCGACTACAACCAGGACGACGAGCAGAAGTACGGCGACTGGGGCACCCCGGCCGAGCCGCCGTCCATGCCGGTCGACGGCTGGAAGCACTTCTACAAGGCCTGCTCCTGACCTGTACCGGGCAGTGCGGGGCGTCGCCGGTCCATGGGAGGGGAGACCGGCGGCGCCCTGAAGGCGCGGGAGGCCCTCGGCCGCCGCGCCGCCGGGCCGTCGTGGTGAGCGTCAACGCAACCGGTCACGATGCCCGCCTCGCGCACGGGAACGAATGCGGGGACCGCAGGGTCTCCCACGGTCCGGCCGCGGTGGAGCGGCCGAACAAGGACACCTTCTGTCCGTGAGGGACCTCTTACGTGTGAAGGTCGTCACAAGCGGTGGTCTCATGATCGGAATCGGGTGCCACCATGGCACCGAATTCGCGTAAGGTCGCGGGTCGGCCGCATACGGACGGCCGACCCGAGTCATGCAGTCACCGAACAAGGAGCCGCAGGTCATGCCGGCCAATGACGCCACCCAGGCGCCGATCTACCACACCCTCGTCCAGGAGCAGGGCGACGTCCTCGCCACGGCCCGCAAGGCCGCCGAGGAGACCCGGCAGACGGCAGAGGACGTGCTTGACTTCAGCACCCCCACCCGGGTGGGCACGCCTGCCGGACCCGCCTCCTAGCGGGTTCCCTGCGGGAGCGGCGCGGCATGGAGGGCGGGAGGGCGCGGGCCGTGAGGGGCCTGGGCCGAGGGCGTCGTGGCCGCCCTGGACCGGGGGTCGGCCGGGCGTTCCGCGACCCCGACCAGGACGTCGCCGTGACTTCCGCGAAGGGTGAGCCGCTCTCCCACGACAGGTCGGGCGGCGCGTGCCTTGAGAAGGCGACGGTGGAGCCGTCGCCGCCCCTGTCAAGGGCGTGCGCGCAGGCTCTGTTGGACGCCTTGGACACCCCGTGGGGCCCGTGACCGGCCCCGGCTGCCCCGCCTCGCGCCTGAGGCGGCCGATCGGTCAAGATGGCGCGATGGACTACGAGTTCTGGAAAGAAACCCACGAACGCGGCGGCATCCCGGCGGTCAAGAGCGCCCTCGAAGCCCTCCCCGAGGACCTGTCCCCGGAGGCCGCGGGCGCCGCGACCGAGCTGGCCCTGCAGGTCATCGAGGAGGACATCGCCCGCATCAACGCCCGCGCCGACCAGGCCGAGACCCGCGCCCGCGAACTGGCCGAACAGGCCCGCGAGGTGAACCGACAGCTCACGGACCACGCCACACGAACGACAGGCGAAGCGGCACCGGAGGGCTCCGCCACGTGAGGTGAGGCCAGGCGGAGCGAGACCAGGCGGGGCGAGACGGCGCGGGGCGAGGTCATGCCGGGCGAGGGAGCCACGTAGAGGACCGCCCTCTCACGACCGCTCCTCCCACACACGACTCACGACCGCTCCTCCCACACACGACCGCTCCCCATGACCGCCCCCCTCCACACACAACCGCCCCCTCACGACCGTGCCATCAGCCGCACCGTCGCCGTCTCGTACCGCGCCTGCAGCCCCGCGTCCGGCGACACCCGCAGGAGCGCCCCGAGGGCGCGCACCGCGCCGTCGTCGAAGCCGCACGACTCCGCCTCGTGCGCCGCGGCCTCCAGGCGGCGGATGCCCTCGCTCTCGTCGCCCATTCCCAGGAGCGCCTCTCCGAGCACGGTGCGCAGCAGTACGCGGGCCGCCGTCGAGGACTCCGAGGGGGCGTCCAGGTCCAGCGCGGCGACGGCCGTCTCGAAGGCCGCCTGCCACTCCCTTGCGTCGAGGCGGTGCCGGGCGAGGTGGTAGAGGGCGAGGCGCTCGGTGTGCCGGTCACCGACGCTGTGCGCCAGCTCCGCCGCGAGCGCGCACCCCTCGGCGGCCTCCTCGGGGCTGCCGAGCTCGGCCTGCGCCAGCGACAGGTTGATCAGCGCGGTCGCCTCGCCGCGCGTGTCGCCGGAGCGCGATGCGAGCGCGGGCGCGGCCTCCAGATGGACCAGCGCCTCCGCGGTGCGGCCCTCCTCCGTGAGGACCCACCCGAGCAGCGCGAGCACCCGCGACTCGGCCCGCACGTCACCGTCGGCCCGCGCCGCCTCAAGTGCCGTGTGCAGCAGGGGAGTCCACCCGTCCCGCACCCGCCACACGATCTGCGGCCACAGCGCGAGCACGATCCGCCACGTCCTGCCGTGCAGCCCTGCCGCGTGTGCGGCCGCCGCCGCCAGCGCCAGGTCGTCGCGCTCGGCCGCGTACCACTCCATGGCCTGCTCGCGGCCGGTGAACTCCCTCGTCGCCGGCGGCGGACGGAAGTCGACGGGCAGCGTGAAGCACGACTCGTCGCCCGGCTCGGCCGCGTCCGCCGCGGCCAGCGCGGTGGCCATGCCGTGGTCGAGCACCCGCACCAGCGCCTCCGGCCCGGCGCCCAGGTCGCGCGCGTACAGCCGGACGAGATCGTGCAGCGTCCAGCGGTCGGGACCGGTCCGCACGACGAGATGAGCCGCGGTGAGCGTGTCCAGCGCGGCCTCGGCCGTGACCGGATCCGAGCCGGCGAGGGCCGCCGCCGTGTACCGGTCGACGTGCGTGCCGGGATGGCGCCCGAGGTGGGCGAAGTGGTGCGCGGCGCTCGCGGGCAGCCGCCCCGCGGTGAGCCGAAGCGCCGCCCGTACGCCCGTGTCCTCCACGTCCAGGAGGCTCAACCGGCGGGATTCGTCGGACAGTTCGGCGGCCATCGCGCCCAGCGACCAGTCCGGCTGGTCGGCCAGCCTGGCCGCCGCCACCCGCAGCGCGAGCGGCAGCCCGCCGCACAGCTCGGCGAGGCGCCGCGCGGCCACCTCCTCCGCGAGCACCCGCTCCTGGCCGAGCACCGCGGCGAGCAGGGCGGTGCTGTCCTCCGGTTCGAGTACGTCGACGGGGACGGGCCGGGCGGCGTCGGAGGCGATGAGACCGCGCAGCCGGTACCGGCTGGTGACCACGGTGACGCACCGGGCGCCGCCCGGCAGCAGGTCCCTGACCTGTTCGGAGGCGCGCGCGTTGTCGAGTACGACGAGGAGTTGACGCTGGGCGCTCAGGGACCTGAACAGCGCGGCCGCGGCGCTGTCCGACTCCGGTATCCGGCGCGGCGCGACCCCCAGGGCCAGCAGGAACTCGCGCAGCACCTCCAGAAGGGACGGCTCGCCGGTGTCGCTGAACCCGCGCAGGTCGGCGTAGAGGAGCCCGCCGGGGAACTGGTCGCGGCTGCGGTGCGCCCAGTGCGTCACGAGCGCGGTCTTGCCCACGCCCGCGGGCCCCGTCACCAGGCAGACCGGCGCCTCGCCCGCGGCGGCCCGGGACAGCGCGGTGAGTTCACCGGCGCGCCCGTGGAAACCGCGCGGCATGCGGGGCAGGAGGTCGATGGTGCCGGGGAGCGGGGCAGCGGGAGCCCCCGGTACCTGTACGGGCGGGGGCACGGCGACCGGAGCGGACGGGGAAGCGGGAACCGGAGCGGACGGCGAAGCCGCGACCGAGGCGTCGGGGGATGCCGTGACCGACGTGTCCGAGGATGCCGTGACCGGCGCCCGCTCCTGACGCGGCGCCACGGCCGGGGGACCGGCGGCGGCCACCCGCAGCGCGACGTCCGCCTCGTCCTCGCCGCGCAGCACGAGCGCGTACGCGTCGGCCAGCTCCCGGCCCGGGTCGACGCCCAGCTCGTCGGCGAGCAGCCGCCGCGTCCGGTGGAACCAGTCGAGCGCCTCCGAGCGCCGCCCCGCCCGCTGAAGCGACCGCACGAGCGCGGCGGACAGAGATTCGCGCAGCGGATGGACACTGGCCTCCGCGCGCAGCACGGCGGCCGCCCGCGGGTGCTCGCCCATGCGCGCGTAGGCGTCGGCCAGCGACTCCACGGAGGCGAGACGGAGTTCCTCCAGCGCCTGGGCCGCGGCCTGCAGGGGCTGGCTCGGCGACGCACCGGTCAGCGCGGGCCCCTGCCACAGCGACAGCGCCTCCTGGTACATGGCCACGGCATCGGCGGGCGCACGCTGACTGCGGGCCAGCGTCACCAACTCCTCGAAGCGGTGGGCGTCGAGGAGCGACTCCGGCATCCGCAGGACGTACGCCGTGCCCTGGGTGACCAGTTCGACGCCGAACATCTCGGCGTCCGCGCCCGTGAGCAGCACCCGCAGGCGCGACACATGGCCCTGGATGACACCGCGGGCCCGCGGCGGCGGCTCGTGGTCCCACAGAGCGTCCGTCAACTGGTCGACCGGAACGGGATGGTTGGGCCTCAGCAACAGCGCGGCGAGCAGGCTGCGCCGCTTGGCGGGACCGAGGGGCAGCACGCCGACCTCAGTGGCCACGGAAACCGCTCCGAGCAGCCGGAACTCCACTGATGCAACTCCTCCTGCGGGAAAAGAGCCACATTACCGGAGCGGAAAGTGGTGAAATCACCGGCGGTCGTACAGAAACCGGCGGCCGTGCGGAGAGCCGGAAGCGGAACCGGGTGAGGGCGGTGAGCGGGCATGGTGGCCGGCTGGGAGTGGGACGACACGCTGTTCGCGGGCACCGCCGCCCACTACCGGCGCGGCCGGCTGCCGTACGCACCGGGACTCGCGGACGTGCTCGCCGACGCCCTGGCACTCGACAGCCGAGGACGCCTCCTCGACGTGGGGTGCGGACCGGGAGTCCTCACTCTGACGCTGGCCCACCTGTTCGAGGAGGCCGTGGGGGTGGACCCGGACGCCGGAATGATCGCCGAAGCGCGCCGCGAGGCCGCCGGTCAGGGCCTGACCGACACGACGCACTGGGTGCAGAGCAGGGCGGAGGACCTGCCCGCGGGCCTCGGCACGTTCACGGTCGCGACCTTCGCCCAGTCCTTCCACTGGATGGACCGCGACCTGGTGGCGGCGGCCATGAAGGACATGCTGGTGCCCGGCGGGGCATGGGTGCACGTCTCGGACCTGAAGACGGAGACACGGTCCGTGGACGGCCTCCCGCACCCGCCGGCGCCCTACGCCGCGATGGACGACCTGGTGAAGCACTACCTGGGCCCGGTCCGGCGAGCGGGCCGCGGCGCCCTCCCGCAGGGCACGCCAGGCGGCGAGGCGGAGGTGCTGGCCAGGGCGGGATACGCGGGCCCGCAGCGCCATGTGGTCCCCGGCGGACAGCCCCTGGAACGCACCGTCGACGACGTCGTGGCCGGAGTCTTCTCGATGTCGTTCTCGGCCCCGCACCTGTTCGGCGCCCGTCGCCCCGACTTCGAGAGGGACCTGCGCGCGTTGCTGCGGGAGGCGTCCCCGTCGGGCCTTTTCTCGGAACGCTGCCCGAGCACGGAGGTCTTCGTCTGGCGGAACGGGGCCGCCGCTCCCGCAGGTGCTCATGGGCCGTGACGCGCCTGAAGCGGGCTGTGACGAGCCGGAAGAAGGTCACGGCGCGCGCCCTGTCGTCGAACATCCCGCTCAACCCCTACGCCCCTGTTCGCGGTCTTGCTGCTCGAGTGGCACGTGAGGTGGCACATGAAGTGACGGGCGACACC
The DNA here is from genome assembly GCF_055558735.1 of Streptomyces sp. NPDC025651. NCBI lineage: Bacteria > Bacillati > Actinomycetota > Actinomycetes > Kitasatosporales > Streptomycetaceae > Streptomyces > Streptomyces sp. NPDC025651. Next base: position 127,687 of record NZ_JBVHLZ010000006.1, on the reverse strand, counting down.
GAGGAGAAGCGGTATGGCGTTACGGAAGAGGACGACGGCCGGTGTGGTGGGCGTCGTGGCGGCGGCGCTCGCGGCCACGGCTTTCGCGGGCCCCGCGTCCGGTGCGGATCGCTCGGCGCGGGACCACCGGGCCACGCAGCGCGCGATGGAAGCCGCCGTGAAGGCCGGTACCCCCGGTGTCACGGCCCAGGCGCGGGACAGGAAGGGCGTGTGGTCGGCGGCGTCGGGCGTCGGCAATCTGAAGACGGGTGAACCGCGCGGCAAGAACGACCGGTTCCGCGTCGGCAGCATCACCAAGACGTTCGTGGCGACCGTCCTGCTGCAGATGGAGGCGGAAGGAAGACTCAGCCTCGGCGACACCGTCGATGATCACCTTCCCGGCCTGGTGCGGGGCAACGGCAACGACGGCGGCAGGATCACCGTGCGCCAGCTCCTCAACCACACGAGCGGCCTGTTCAACTACCTGGCCGACGAGGAGTACGCGAAGACGTACATGCGGGGCGACGGCTACCTCAAGAACCGCTACGACACCCTGCCGCCCGAGAAGCACGTGAAGGTGGCGCTCGCGCACAAGCCGCTGTTCGAGCCCGGCGAGAGCTTCTCCTACTCCAACACCAACTACATCCTGGCCGGCCTGATCATCGAGAAAGTGGGCGGACGGACGTACGAGGCCGAGGTCCGCGACCGCATCATCAAGCCGCTGGGGCTGAAGTCCACGTCCCAGCCCGGCAACGGCATCCACCTGCCGAAGCCGAGCAGCCGCGGCTACGCCAAGTTGTTCCCGTCCGAGCCCGGCCGGATCGACGACATCACGGAGATGAACGGCTCGCAGGGCTGGGGCGACGGCGACATCATCTCCACCGCGGGCGACCTGAACCGCTTCTACAAGGCCCTGATGCGCGGCACGTTGCTGCCGAAGAAGCAGCTGAAGGCGATGAAGACCACCGTCGCGGTCCCCGACGCACCGGGCATGGCGTACGGCCTGGGGCTCACCCGCTACACGACGAGCTGCGGCACCGAGCTCTGGGGCCACGGCGGAGGAATGGTGGGCTGGCTCTCCATGGCCGTCACGACCGGCGACGGCCGCCACCAACTCGCCTACAACTACAACGGGGACTGGACCCCGCAGACCATGGCCACCATCAAGGAAGCCGAGTACTGCGGGTCCTGATCCCGAGGCGTCAGGACACGGCCCTGCCTCTTCCGGCATGCTCTCGCCATGGGTGACCGGTATCGGCAGGCAGGGCACGGCGTCCGCTTCGAGTGGGGGCCGACGGGAGCCGAGCGGCTGGCGGCGGACGTGGAGTGCGTCGTCATCGTCGACGTGCTGTCGTTCACGACCTCGGTGACGGTCGCGGTGGAGGCGGGGACGCGCGTCTTCCCCTACCGGTGGCGCGACGGGACCGCATCCGCGTACGCCGCCGAGAAGGACGCCCGGCTCGCGGTCGGGCGGCGGATGGCCACGCCGTCGTCGCCCTGGTCGCTGTCGCCCGCGGCCCTGCGCGCCGCCCCCGTCGTCCCGCGCCTGGTGCTCCCCTCGCCCAACGGCTCGGCCATCGCCGCGTCGGCCGGTGCCTCCCTGGTGGTGGCCGGGGCGCTGCGCAACGCGACGGCCGTGGGGCACTGGCTCGTCCGGCAGGGCTACGGGACCGCTGAGCACCCCGTGGCGCTGATCGCCGCGGGGGAGCGGTGGCCCGACGGAAGCCTGCGGCCCGCCGTGGAGGACCTGCTCGGCGCGGGGGCCGTCCTCCGCGTCCTGCGCGAACGGCTCGGTGACACGCTGTCGCCCGAAGCCGCCGTGGCGGAGGCCGGGTTCGGGGCGACGGCGGACGTGCGTGCGGCGGTGACCGCAGGGTCCTCAGGGCGGGAGCTGATCGACGGCGGCTTCGCCGATGACGTGGCCATCGCCGTCGAACAGGACGCGTGCGCCGCGGTGCCCGTCCTCGTGGACGGCGCGTTCACCGCCGCGCCGCGGCTCAGCGAGGCACTCCCGCGAGCGTTCCGTCGAACAGCTGGGTGAGCAGGGCCTTCTGGACGTGCAGGCGGTTCTCGGCCTGCTGGAAGATCCTCGACCGGGGGCCGTCCTTGACCTCGGCGTCGACCTCCTCGCCCCGGTTGGTGGGCATGCAGTCGAGGAACACCGCGTCGTCACCGGCCAGCCGCATCAGCGGCTCGGTGATCCGCCAGCGGTCCGCGAGGCGCGTCCTGGCCTGGATCTCCTCCTGCCCGGCGAGCGTCGGGGACTTCCAGCTCAGGGTGTACACGGCCGCGCAGTCGCGGACCGCCTCCTCCAGGTCCTCGGTGAGCTCGACGCTCGCCCCGGTGCGCGCCGCGACGTCACGGGCGGCCCGGGTCACCCGCGCCTCCGGGGCGAAGCCGGGCGGGTGCGCGACGGTGACGCGGTGGCCGAGCAGGGCCGCGGCCATCATGGAGGAGTGCAGCACGCCGGGCGTCTTCTGCCGCGGCGAGTAGGACCACGCGTACACGATCCGCCGGGCGGGGACGTCACCGCCGTACAGCTCGCGCAGCGTGAGGAGGTCGGCAAGGACCTGGCAGGGGTGCTCCTCGTCGTCCAGGGCGTTGATGACGGGAATGGTCGCGAGGTCGGCCATCGTGCGCAGCCGGCGGTGTCCCGCGCCGGGGTCCCGCATGTCGTACCAGCGCACGACGAGCGCGTCGAGGTAGCGGTTGAGTACGCCGATGGTGTCCTCGATCGACTCCCGGTTGGCCAGGCGGAGTTCGTCCACTCCGTAGGGGAAACTGTCGGCGCCGAGCTGGGACGCGGCGACCTGGAAGGAGACCCTGGTCCGGGTCGAGGGGACGTCGAAGAGCAGGCCGAGACAGCGTCCGGCGAGATGAGGGCCGCGGTCGTCGCCCCGCTTCATCGCCTCGGCGAGGTCGAGCAGCGAGCTCAGCTCCTTGGCGGAGAGGTCCTGGATCCGGAGGAGGTGTCGCACGGTCACGTGAGTGTGCCTCTCTTCTGGTTCGGTGGTGTGGCGCGTCGGCGCGGCCACCGTTCGGCGGCGACGGAGACGAGGAGCATCGCGAGGGCGATGACGACGCTGAGGCCGAAGAACGGCAGCATCGCGAGTGTGGCCGCGATGACCGCCAGGTTCAGGCAGGCGACCGTCCCCCGGGGCAGCAGCCGGGTGCCGGAGACGAACGCCATCAGGAAGATGAGTACGTAGGTGGCGGACGAGGCCTTGATCAGGGTCGCCTCGCTGGAGTCGGTGGCGAGGAGGGCGACGACCGACACGGCGTAGCCGGGCAGCAGTGCGAGGACGGCGCGCACGGGGATGTGCCGGTGCGGGGAGAGCCGGCTGAGCCGGGTCGGCAGGATGCCGTCCCGGGCGAGGGCGAAGACGACGCGGGATGTGCCGAGACACCAGGCGTTCGTGGTGAGGAGCAGCAGAACGCCGGCCACGAGGTATCCGCCGCTCTCCAGACCGGCCCCGGTGGCCGCATGGAGGAGCCGCACGAAGGCGGTCAGGTCCGACTCGCCCTTGGCGGTGTCGGGGAGCGCCACGGCGACGGTGAACGCCATGGCGAAGTAGAGCAGGCCGACGCAGCTGACGGCATAGAAGATGCCGCGGGGAAAGGTGCGTTCGGGATCGCGGACCTCCTCGGCCACGGGCGCGGCGTTCTCCCACCCGATGAAGCCGAAGAAGCAGATGAGCAGGGCGGTGCCGAGCGCGCCCCAGCCGTGCGGCGCGAGCGGCGTGAGGCGCGCGTAGTCCCCCTTCGGCAGGGCCAGGCAGATCACCACGGCCAGGAGGGCCACGACGGTGCCGAGGACCAGCATCTGGGCGCCCGTGCTCACCTTGATCCCGAAGAGGTTGACCAGGACGCAGAGCACGATGACCGCCGCCCCCGCGAGCAGGGCCGCCCGGTTGGACGCCGCGGGATCGACCGCCGCCAGCAGATAGCGTCCCGCCGCGAGCCCGAGGACGGGGTTGCCCGCGAGCAGCGTGATGAGCAGGAAGACGGCGGCGATCCGGCCCGCGCGCGGGCCGAACGCCGCTTCCACGAACCGGGCGACGCCCTTGCTCGTGGGGTGCAGCGTGGACAGCTTCGCGAAGACCAGCGCGAAGGGGAAGCTGTAGAGGATCAGCAGCCCCCAGGCGAGCAGGGACAGCGGGCCCGCGACGCGCCAGGCGAGGGCGGGGATGAGCAGGACGCCCGCGCCCATCACGGAGGTGACGTAGTGGATGACGAGCCCCGACGTGCCCAGCTGGCGCCGCAGTTGAGGAGGTCTGGACGAGTCCGGTGGAGCCCCCTCGACCGCTGTCACGCGTTCTGGCCTTCGCGCGATCCGTTCCAGAGGCTGTCCATGGTCTCGTGGCTGATCCTCTTGTCCAGGTCGGCCCGGGACGCGTACCCCATGTTGATGATCAGCCGACGGCCGCCGCTCAGCGGATAGACGCGGTGCAAGGTGGTGTCCGTGCGCAGGAAGTACAGGTCTCCCGGGTGCAGTTCGAAGGAGTGGATGGGCCGGGTGATGAACTGCCGGTGGAGCTGCGGGTCCTCCTTGTTCCACCGGGTGCGGGGCACGCACTGCACGAATCCGCCGTGCTCGACGGGAGGGCAGGCGACGACCCAGACGAGCGCGAAGCTGTAGTCGTCCCAGTGCCATCCGTGGGTGTCACCGGACTGTTCCAGCTCGGTGATGACATAGCGCTCCGGTTCGTAAGGGCACTCGAGAACGGGCTCGCCCGCCACTTTCCCCAACGCCTCGCGGAATTCCTCTGACGCGTACACCTCCGGGATGAAGGAACCGTGTCGGCTAATTTCGTGGTGGCGGACGTTCCGCATCAGCCGTGGTGTGTGGCCCGTCTCCTTGAAGCTCATTTCGCGGCGCACGCCGTGCTCCGCGACGAGCATCTCGATTTCGTCCGCGAGTGCGGTCTTGGCGCTCTCCGGGGCGAGGAAAGGGACTTTGACGAACCCGAGATCGAGAAAGTCCCGCCGCGCCCGCTCCCATTGCTTCTCTTCGACCCCGTGGATCAGGTGTTTCGACAGGGACTGAACGAGGCCCCCGATCCGCTCGTCCGGTCGCATGGCCGACTCCCAACATCGTGTGCAGGGGAATGGTGGACTGTCGCGCTTTTCGAGAACGAAACCCTACAAGGTGCGATGAGCGGGCCCAAGGGAGAGGGTTTCGGCAGGGAATGGTTCAAGCCAGTCGGATTGCGTGTCATGGGCATTGTGTGCAGAAGAATGTGCTCCGTTTTACATGATTCGCCGACGTCGATGTTCCGCTAATGGGCGTGCCCCCGCCTTTCGTCCAGCGGTGTGGGACGCTGTCGGGGGAGCGGCGCGTTCCGGCCACAACGTCGGACCGTCGAACTCCCGCCCGTGAACGGCCACGTGGGCCGAAGGTCCCCCGTGAGCGGTACAGGGACACGCGCCGCGGACCGCGGGGACCGGCTTCGCATTGAGCCAGTCATGCCACGGCTTCGCTTTCTTGCAAGACGGCCCCGCCGGGCACCGGCCACACTCCCCGACGAAAAAGGGGGAGGCGGAATGTCTCCGGCGCTCATCTTGCCGAGGGGGAACGCGAGTTGATGATGTGCCGGATCATCGCCTTTCCCGGTCCCGAGGGCGAGGGCGAGGGCGAGGCCGATGCCGAGGTGGGCGGCGCGGGACCGGTGGCCGACCCGATGATCTCGTACGACGGAGAATGCCCCCGCGGCCATGTTGGCCGAGGTGATGTCGGCGTGAAGAGCCCGGTGGCGAGGGGGTGGCGGGGCGTCCGAAACGCGGTGTTCCGCTGCGGTGTGCACCCTTGACACATGCGTGCGGTTTCGCGACCTTTAAGCCTCGCAGGACTGGGGAACGGGGGGAGCGGTCGTCCATGAGGTCCGTTAGATCCAGATCCGTCAGATCCGTCAGATCCGGGAGTTCCGCGACATCCATGAGCAGTGAACCGCGCGCTTCGTCGGCCGGTGCCGCGGCAGGCACGTCGCTCCGGGCGGCCGCGGAAGGGCGGTCGGCCTGAGATGGACATCACGACCCACGGACTCGACGACCTGAGCGACCCGCTGCGCGCGGCCTGGCACCGCACGATGGACGAGTCGCCCCAGTACGCCAACCCCTTCCTGGCCCCGGAGTTCGCGGTCGGCATCGCCCGGCACCGGGGCGGCGCGCGGCTCGCGGTCCTGCGTGAGAACGGCGAGCCCGTCGGCTTCTTCCCGTACGAGCGCAACCCCTTCGGGGTGGGCAGGGCCATCGGCCTCGGCCTCTCCGACTGCCAGGCCCTCGTGCACCGCCCCGGGGTCACCTGGGACACCCGCGAACTGCTGCGCGCCTGCGGCCTCTCGGTCTTCGAGTTCGACCACCTCGTCGAGGAGCAGCGTCCCTTCGGCAGCCATGTCACCGGCACCTTCGCCTCCCCCGTGCTTGACCTGAAGGTCGGGGAGGAGAGCTACGCGGAGTGGCTGCGCGGCGCCTACCCGGGCCTGGCCAAGACGACGCTGAAGAAGGAGCGCCGGCTGAGCCGCGACGTAGGCGAGATGCGGTTCGTCTACGACGAGCGCGACCCGGAGATCCTGCGCACACTCATGCGCTGGAAGTCCGCCCAGTACCGCAGGACGGGGCGCATGGACCGGTTCGCGCGGCCGTGGATCGTCCACCTCGTGGAGCACCTCTTCCAGGTCCGCGAGGGCCACTTCACCGGAGTGCTGTCCGTCGTGTACGCGGGAGACCGGCCGGTGGCCGCCCACTTCGGGCCGTCCTCCGGCACGGTCTTCGCGGCCTGGTTCACCGCGTACGACCCCGAGTTCCGCTACTACTCGCCCGGGCTGCTCATGCACCTGCGGATGGCCGAGTCCGCGGGCAGGGAGGGTGTGCGGATCATGGACATGGGGCGGGGCGAGAAGGAGTACAAGGACTGGCTCAAGACCCGTGAACTGCGCGTGGGCGAGGGCTTCGCGAGCCGCCCGCACCCGGTGGCCGCGGCGCACCGGCTGTGGCGCAGACCCGTGCGGGGCCTGCGCAACACGGTGCTGGCCCATCCTCGCCTCCGGGAGCCCGCGGACAAGATCCTGAAGGCGGTCGGCGGGATGCGGACGTCCGGCCGGACGACCTCCGGGGAGCGCTGAGCGAGCCTTCTCCACCTCAACGCCTCGGCCGCACAGGCCACTTGCTCCTGAGGTGATCCCGCCGTGGCTTCGGCGACCCCATCAAAACCCCTTCGGCTCAACGACCCTTCGGCTCAACGACCCTTCGGTGAAAGAGGTGAGGATGTCGTACGGATCGCGGCTCGCCGCGGTGATGACAGAGCGACTGGGACGCGAATGCGTCTACACCCCCTCGGCGCGGCTCGCCCTGTACCTGGCCCTGCGGCACTGGTGCAGACCGGGCGCACGCGTGCTGATGTCACCGGTGAACGACGACGTGATCCTCTTCGTGGTCCTCGCGGCCGGACTGCGCCCGGTCCAGGCCCCGGTGTCCCCGACGGACGGCAACATCGACCCGGCCGCCGTACCGGAGTCGACCTGGCGCGACGTGGACGCCGTCCTGACCACCAATCTGTACGGGATGCCCGACCGGGTGGTGGAACTGCGCCGCCGCTGCGACCAGTTGGGAATCCCCCTGTTCGAGGACGCGGCCCACGCGATCGGCACCCGGGTGGACGGACAGCCGGTCGGCACCTTCGGCAGGGCGGCCGCCTTCAGCCTCTCCAAGCACGTGGCGGCGATGGCCGGAGGCTTCCTCGCCGTCGAGGACGCCCGCACCCGGCGCGAGCTGGAGCGGGCACGCGACGAACTCCTGGTCCCTCGCAGCCTGCGCGCCGACCTAACCACCACGCTGCGCCCGCTGGCACGCTCGGGCGTCCGCACCCTGCACCTGGTGCGGCCGGTGTGGCGCACGATGCAGCGCCTCGGCCTGCTGGAGCGCGACGGGTTCCGCATGGACCTGCACGCGCCCCGCCTCGCCGACCGCGCCGCCCAGGCGCCGAGCCTGACGGCGTACGAACCATGGATCCGCGTCGACCTGCACGGCTTCCGCTCCCGCCACGGTTCCCTGGTGCGCGGCCAGTTGAAGCTGCGCACGGACCGGCTCGACGCGGACCTGGCCCGGCGCAGGGTCGGCGTCACGATGCTGTCGGGTACCGCATGGGCGTCCCCGGCGCTCCGCGACCGGCCGACGGGCGGCGTCCCGCACCCTCTGTTTCGGGTTCCGCTTCTGGTCCACGACCGGGACGTCCTGCTGGACCGCCTGGTGCGGCACGGCGTGGTCGCCGGGTACGTCTACGATCCGCCGCTCGACGACTACGCGGGCGCGGAGTTCGTCGAACCCTCGCCGGATCCGACGGCCGCCCGCTGGTTCGCCTCCCATGTGCTTCCGGCCGATCCGCTGCTGGCGCGCAGGATCACCAAGGCGCTGACGAAGGAGAAGGCGGGCCCGGCCCATCCACCGCTCGCCACCCCGGTCCCGGAATCCACGCCGCCCACCCCTCTGGCCCAGTAGGGGCCCAGCGGACCGACAGAGGGCTTGAAGGCCCGGAAGGTCAGAGGGGAAGCGCCGCCACGCCGGGCCTGGTGGGAACTGCGCGGGAACGACCCGCTGGTCGTCCTGGGTACGCCCACTTCCTGGTCGTCCCGCAGCTGCCGCAGCTTCCCGAATCCACTGGGTACGGCCGTCTCGGCCAGTCGCCCCTGGGCGCCAGGCTCTCCGCCGCCCGCGGTCCCGAGGTCACGCCCGCCGTGGGCAGTCCGGTGATCGCCGCGGGCCACCGCCTCGCCCTACCCCGATACCCCCGATACCCCCGATCAGCTCGGCTCCCCGCGGCGCCTGCCGGTCGTGACGATCGTCTGCACCACGGGAGTCGGCATCGCCTGCGGCGTGACGCCCGCCCTCGTCACGGGCGAGCCCCGCCCTCATGAGGTCCCGCCCTCGGAGACCGCGTCGGCCAACGGCTTCAACACCCTGATGTGATCGATCGGCAGCTCGGTATCGGTCGCGGTGATCGGCATGGTGCTGGCTCAGATGACCCCCGACTGCGGCGGCTGCGCTCTGCCCTCCGACAACGCCTTCCGCGTCGCCATGGGGATCGGCTGTGGCATGGGCCCGGTGGCCGCGGCCCTTGCCTCGCCTTCTCCGTCCGCCCGGCCGTGCAGCGCGAACCGGCCGGAGCCCCGGTGCCGGGGCCGCCTGTGAGGTGCCGGAGACCCGGGCCTGATCGGCCAGCGGGCGGCGTCCGGATCGCTACCCGGCCGCGGGGATCTTTCGGCCACAGGCGGGAGGGACGGTGCACTCGATCATGAATCGGGTAGGTCTCCGATCATGCTGCAGAACGGACTCTCCTCTTCCGCCTCCGGTACGCGCGCTCCGGCCGTCGCCATGCTGCGCCTGCTCGGTGGCTTCCAGATCTCCCAGGCCCTGTACGTCGTCGCCCGCGCGGGCGTGGCCGACCACCTGGCCGACGGACCCAGGCCGGTGGCCGAGGCCGCGGAGGCCGCGGGCGTGCGCACCGACTTGCTGCGGCGCCTGGTGCGCAGCCTCGCCACCGAGCGGGTCTTCGACTTCGACGCGGACCGCGACACCGTCGGACTCGGCCCCCTGGGGCACACCCTGCGCAGCGACTCGGCGGACTCGCTGCGCGATGTGGCCCTGATGTGGATGGACACCCACTACCGGCCCTTTGCCGGACTCTGGTCCACCCTGCACGACGGAGTGCCCGCCGCCGAGCGGGAGTTGGGCAAGCCGTTCTTCGACTGGATCGCCGAGGAGCCGGACCGGGTCGCCGGCTTCAGCGCGGCGATGGGCGACCTCATGACCGCGCTGCGCCAGGACGCCCTGGACAGCCTGGACCTGAGCGGGGTGCGGCACCTGGTCGACATCGGCGGCGCCGACGGCACCGCACTGGCGGACCTGGCCCGGCGCCACGAGCATCTGCACGGCACCGTCTTCGACCTGCCGCACGTCGTCGAGGGCGCCGACCCGGTGCTGCGCAAGGCCGGGGTCGCCGACCGGATCGGCACGCGCGGCGGGAGCTTCTTCGAGAGCGTGCCGGGCGGCGCCGACGCCTACCTGGCCTGCTTCATCCTCCACGACTGGAACGACGAGCAGTGCGCCACGATCCTGGACCGCATCCACCGCGCCGCCGCCCCGGGAGCCCGTCTCCTCCTCGTCGAGACCGTGCTCGGCGAGGGCACGGCCCCCGAGGTCGCGACCCTGATGGACCTGACGATGATGGGCATGCTGGACGGCCGCGAACGCGGCCGCGAGGACTGGCGGACCCTGCTGTCCGCAGCCGGCTTCCGCCTCGACCGTGTCGTGGAGACGACGGGCCCGATGTGCGTCATCGAGGCGACCAGAACGGACGCCTGACCCGGGCGCGGACCGCGGGGCGCACCGCTAGCGGGCCAGGACGCCGACCTGGCTCCACGCCTTGTGGAGCGCCTCGCCCTCCGCTCCTGCGCCGTAGCGCTCGCGGGCCGCTGCGAGGGTGAGACGGGCGAAGTCGTGGAAGGAGGCGTCCCGCGCGAGCGCGCCGCCGGTGAGGGTGTCGTACCAGACCTGGCCCGCGATCTCCCACGCATGGCCGCCGAGCATGACGGCGTACAGGTAGAAGGCGTGGTTGGGGATGCCGGAGTTGATGTGGATGCCGCCGTCGTCGCGGCCCGTGTGCACGTAGTCGTCCATGGCCGCCGGCTGCGGGTCCCTGCCGATGAGCTCGTCGTCGTACGCGGTGCCGGGCGCCTTGAGGGAGCGCAGCGCCACACCGTTCACGCGCGGCCCGAACAGGCCCTCGCCGATGAGCCAGTCGGCTTCCTGGGCGGTCTGCCCGAATGCGTACTGCTTGACGAGGGAGCCGAAGACGTCGCACAGGGACTCGTGCAGCGCGCCCGTCTGTCCGTGGCGCGACAGATCGGCGGTGAACTGGACCACTCCGTGGGTGAGTTCGTGGCCGGTGATGTCCAGGGGGAGGGTGAAGTCGAGGAAGACCTCGCCGTCGCCGTCACCGTAGATCATCCGCTCGCCGTCCCAGAAGGCGTTGTTGTACGCCTCGCCGTAGTGGACGCTGGCCTCCAGCGGCAGGCCGTTGTCGTCGAGGGAGTCGCGGCCGTATGTGCGCAGGAAGAACTCGTACGTGGCACCCAGCGCCGCATAGGCGCGGTTCACGGCCGCGTCCTTGACGGGCCGGTCGTTCTCGCCCCGGACCTTGGTGCCCGGGAGCGCCGAGGGCGGCGCGGCACTGCGCACGGAGCGCCGCGGCGCACGCAGCCGGTGGAGCGCCAGGGCGACGACCCGGTGCGGTGCGCGGGACCGCCGGCACAGCTCGGTCTCGCCCATCCGGTCGGCCATGTCCTGTACGGAGACTCCGTTGACGTCCGCCGAGGCCCGCAGGAAGTCGAGGACCTCCTCGACGGGCCTGCGCAGCCCCTGCTTCGGGTCCCGCCGCACGCCGTCGAGCCAGGTGGTCCAGACCCCGGTGTCGACCAGGCGGGCCAGGGCTTCCTCGGTGCGCGAGCCGGGGGGTACGGGGCCCGTTCCCGCGCGCACGACGGCATCGGCTGCGAGGAGTCGGCGGCAGGAGGCGGCGAGCAGGGGCGGAGCGTCCACCGAGACGGAGGTGTTCCCCGAGCCGGCCAGCAGGGCCCCGACGTCCGGATGGCCGGGCATCCGGTGGGCCAACCCGTCGACGAGCAGGGCGTATTGGTCACCCTCGCGCGCCGGGCCATGGGCCTGCGGCGGCATCGACAGGGCGTGCGCGACGGCGACGGCGAGCATCGGGTCGAACGGCGAGCGATCCAGCAGGGAGGGGACCACGTCCGCGCCGACCAGGCAGCGGCCCTGGCGCAGCCCCGAGAGAGCGACCTCCAGGGCAAGTCCCGTCCGGCTGCCGGGATCCCACCCGGTGCCGCGCGGGATCATGTGGACGGACGTGTACGCGGCCTGAGGGCCTCGCGGCCCGGCCGGAACGAAGACGACGGTCGTCCACCCCGGCTCCACCCAGAGCGCGAGGGACAGGACCGACTCGGCGGTGCGCCACTGGAGCCGATAGCTCTCGGCCGGCACGTTCCGGCTCCACGCCGTCCACGCTCCGTCGCTCTCACCGCCCGACCGCCACGTCCGGCGCGGTGACAGCTCGGCGGTGTCGGAGAAGACCGTGGGCACGCCCTCTCCACCGGGGAGGTGCTGCGGCCTGAGGACCAGCACCACCAGGCTCGGAGCCGTTCCGCTGCGGGGGGAGGAGGTCTGCTGCCTGCTCCAGAGCGCCGCCGCGGCCTGATGCTCCGGGTGGGCGGGCAGCGTGCCCGCCAAAGGAGCGGCGCAGGGAAACGGCCGGGGAGGGATCCGCTCCACGCGGCCCCCGGCCGGCACATGGATGAGACGGTCGGAGAAGACGCTCGCCGTACGTTCCTCGAGGCTGTAGATGCCGGGGCGCAGCGGCACGGCGAAGGCGCCCATGCCGTGGGCCACGACCTCGCCGTAGGCGTCCTTCACGGTGGTCTGCACGACGGCGGACGTGTCGATGCGCAGCGTGCCCGGGTCAGCAGTGGACATCGCGGTCCCTGGCTTCCACACGGAAGAGGCAGTCGGGTTCGCACGGCAGGCGGAACCCCTCGGGCGCCACCCGGTACACCCCGCTGGGCAGACGCAGCTCCAGCACGGTGTCGTCGTCGACGTCGAACCGGTCCAGGACGGTGTCGTGCATGTCCTCCAACGCCACCACGCCCTTGGCTCCTTCGGGAAAATGCAGGCGCACCGTGTACGTCTTGCCGAGAGGCGTACTCCGCAGGACGATCGGACGCCCTTCGTACATGCGCACGGAGGCGTGCTGGCTCCCGTTCGACGACGCGCGCACGAGGCGCCCCACGTGCTCGTCCAGGCGCGCGGTGGTGATGCGGCCGCTGGGGTCGACCGCGTGCCGCAGGCCGTCGATGAGGGCGCGGGTGAAGTGGCCGAGCACCGGCTCGTCCGTGCTCTGCACGGGTTCCCAGGCGAGTTCGTGGACCTCGGTCGCCGTGCCGATCGCCACGCTCACCGCGTCGCCGGGAAAGGGCTCGTCCTCCAACGCCGGGGGCGAGGGCCTGACCGCGACCGACTCCCGGCAGCAGTCCGCCAGCAGGACGACCTCGCGGAACGGCCTGTTGCGGTGGTACCAGCCGGCCAGCAGATAGATCTCCACATGGCTCATGGCCCGGCCCGGGGCGGCGATGGGCATCAGCACCGCGCAGCCCTCGTCGACCGGCGCCATGCCGTGTCCCGCCAGGAACACGTAGAGGCGGGTGTCCCGACGGGCCTCGGGCGCGGCCCTGACCGCGCTGCGCACACGCTGATTGACCTCGGAGAAGGCCCTGTTGAAGTGATCGGTGCCGGGGCGCACCGTGTCCCAGTCGACCTCCTCGTCGTCCGAGGAACTCCGCACGACCACGACGTTCTCCGGCGGCACGCCGCCGCCGTCCGGGTCCACCAGCCACCGGTGGAACGCCTCGGCGTCGTTGCGCGGGCCGCGCAGGTCCGCGAGTTCCAGATAGCGGTTGATCCCTGATATCACCGCGAAATGCAGCTCGTTCATCGGCGGCCGCCCCCGTCACCCACGGGCGATCACCTCCCGCAGGCTGACGAGCAGCTCCGGGTCCGACACGAAGGCGGACTGCGTGCGTGCGCCGCAGGCGAGTCCGGGCGCTCCCGACGAGGGCGCCCAGACGGTCCGCGCGGCCTCGGCCCCGAGGAACGCGCGTACGTCGTCGGCCTCCGGCCCGCCGGGAGCGCGCCCACCTGAGTGCCAGCGGGCCAGTCCCACGAGGGGGACCGCGGCGCTCCTGCCCTGCGGGTTCCGCTCCAGGACACCCGAGGTGAAGTACAGGGACGAGCGCGGATAAGCGAAGCCCGCCAGATGATCCGCCGTCTCGGCCGCGTCGCTCAGCGCGAACATCCGGAACCGGTCGAACACCGCTCCCTGCCGGTGCAGCGTCGGCGCCAGCTCGGCGAACGTACAGGCAGGCGCGAGCAGGACGACGTTGCGGAAGCGGAAGTCCGGCGGAACAGGGCGCTCGGTCACGGAGCGCCGGGCGTCCAGACCGGCCAGGAAGCAGGTGAGGAGCCGCACCCCGGCGCCGTGGGCGACCAGGGTGACGTCCCGGGGCCCGCCGTCGTGGAGCCGCGCGGCGAACCGGTCGAGGAAGCGGTGCCCGACGCCCGCGTGCCCGTTCGCCCGGTCGCCGAGCAGGAACGCGGTGGCCGCCTCCTCCTTGAGGTCCGCCCAGACCGATGCCCCGAGCTCGGCGAGGTAGAACTCCCGGAGGACCTCCTCGACTGCGGTGGGGTAGAACCCGTGGTGGCTGCCCGCCCTGAAGCGCTCGATGACCGCGTGGACGACCCGCAGCACCTTGCGGGCCAGCGCGAGGGTGAGGGCCGTCGTCAGGAGGCCGCGGGCCGCCCGGTCGTCCGGCCCTGCTCGCCTCGCGGCGTCCGGGGCCTCGGCCAGGACGGCGGAGGCCATCGGCGACGGACGGCCGCCGTCCAGCTCGCGCCGGAACCGATCGCCCAGGGACCGCACTTCGTCGTCGGCCGTGAGGCGCCTCGCGAGCCCCGCTTCCTCGCCGTCCGTCAACGGACGCAGCACCAAAGAGGTGTTGAGCTCCGCAAAGGGTTCACGGGGACGGTCTTCGTCGAACCTGCGCCCCAGCTCGACGTCGGTCTCGGCCGGCCCCGGCGCCGGCCGCCCGCCTGCGGCGGCGCGGGCCCCCGGCCCCGACGCGACCCGCGTGCCGAGCGTCAGTCGCACCACGCGCTGCAGCACCACCCCGAAGGCCGCCTCCCGGAGGACGAGCGGCAGCTTCCGTGCGAGCGTCCGGCCGAGGCTGCCGCCCTGTGTGAGGAAGACGGCGCGGGCGCCCGCCTCGCCGTAGGCCCGGGCCAGATCGCCGAGTGTCTCGGTGCCGGCGACGCCGTCGGGCAGCCCGCAGTGGAAGTGCAGCACCACGCGCTGGTGCGGGTGGAGCGCCTCGACGACCGGGTCGACGGCGGGCGAGGGAGCGGCCGCGCCCGATGCCGTGAGGGAGAGGTGCGGGAACTGCGGGAAGGATGGCATGTCCCGTGACCACCCCCATCGGGCACCAGGGCACTTCCGTGGCGGGGAGTGTCTCACCGGGGGAGCGGCCCGTCCAGGCTGCCGTGGCTCTCCGCACGGGCGGCCCGGCACGGCCGCCGAAGGTCACGAAGCGGTCCTCGCCCGGCTCTCCCGGGTCCAGGTCAGCACCTGCTCGGCCGTCCAGGTCGTCACCACGCGCTCGGCGGGAACCCCGCACTCCTCGGCCCGCGCGCAGCCGATCACCTGCCAGTCCAGTTGGCCCGGCGCGTGGGCGTCGGTGTCGACCGAGAACAGCACGCCCGCGTCCACCGCCCGGCGCAGCAGGCGGCGTGGCGGGTCGAGGCGTTCGGGGCGGCTGTTGATCTCCACCGCCGTCCGCGCGGCCGCGCACGCGGCGAACACCTCGTCCGCGTCGAACCGGGACTCCGGCCTGCCGCGCCCGGTGACGAGCCGGCCGGTGCAGTGCCCGAGCACGTCGGCCCGCGGGTTGCTCACGGCGGCGACCAGCCGGCGCGTCATCGCGGGGGCGTCCATGCGCAGTCTGGAGTGCACCGAGACGACCACCACGTCGAGCCGGTCGAGCAGTTCGGGCTCCTGGTCGAGGGAACCGTCGTCGAGGATGTCGCACTCGATGCCCGTGAGCAGCCGGAAGGGCGCCCAGCGCGTGTTGAGGTCGGCCACCACCTCCAGCTGCTCGCGCAGCCGCTGTGGCGACAGGCCGCGCGCGACGGTCAGCCGCGGCGAGTGGTCGGTGAGCACGGCCCACTCGTGGCCGACCGCCCGGGCGGCACGGCCCATCTCCTCGATCGGGCTGCCGCCGTCCGACCAGTCGGAGTGCAGGTGGCAGTCGCCGCGCAGGAGCTCCCGCAGCCGCGTGCCACCCTCGGCCAGCGGCTCCGCGGCCTCGCCTTCGAGCCGCTCCAGGTACCCCGGCACGTCGCCCGCCAGTGCCTCGCGGACCACCCCCGCGGTCTTCGGGCCGATCCCCTTGAGCGACTCGAGGGACCCCTGGGCGCTGCGCCGGGCGACCTCGCCCTCGGGCAGCGCCGCGACCACGGCGGCCGCGGTGCGAAAGGCCCGTACGCGATAGGTCGGGGCGCGGCCGCGCTCCAGCAGGAACGCGATCCGCTCCAGCGCTTCGACGGGCTCCATCGGCACCTCCGGCCGCCGGGGAACGAACGTACGGCGTACGTCCCGTTCCAGCGTCGCCCAGGAGCGGCGGCGCGGCACGGCGGGCGGGCAGGCCCCTCAGCCGGAGGGCTCCTCGGGCTGGGGGGAGTCCTGTCCGGGCTCATGGGGATCGGGCGTGCCGCGCCGCCCCGTCCCGGCCTCGTTCGTGTCGGGCACGTCGTCGTCGGCGTCCGGGGCGTTGCCCGTGGCGGCGGTCCTTTCGTCCACGTCCCAGGGGTCGGCGCCGTCCGATGCCTGCTGGTCCGGCAGGTCCCTCGGCACGGGGTCGCCGTCCTGGCCGACGGACGGGGGGTTCTGCTCGTTCATGGTGGTACTCCGTTCCTCGGAGGGTCAGGGTCCTTACGAGGGCTTCGGCCGTTCGGCCGGGGCACCCTCGGCCACGACCCGCACCGTGGCCAGCTCGCTGTCCACGGCGTCGGGAAGGTTCATCCCGGCGGCGACACCGCTGCGCAGATAGCGCAGCACGGGCCCGGTGAGCCGTTCGCCGGGCAGTGCCGCGGGAATGCCGGGCGGGTACGGGGTGAGCATCTCGGCGGCGATCCGCCCTGCCGCCTCGCCCACCGGCACGTCCTCGGCCGGGCCGAAGAACGCGTCGCGGGGCAGCGCCGCCTGCTCCATCCGCAGGCCCTCGCCGGAGGGGATCTCCACCGGCGGCGCCGGGCTCAGACCGGGGGCGGCGCGCACCAGGTCCCGCAGGGCGGTGAGCAGCCGGCCGGTCGTCGTCTCGTCGTCGGCGTGGGTGATCTGGGCGCTGATCCTGCGGTGGTCGGCGAGGTGCGCGTCGACGGCGTGGTGCCGGCGCAGCCAGTCCGCCGCCCGGTAGCCGCTGGTGCCAAGGCCCTCGACCTCGATGACGACCGGCAGCGGATCGAAGTCCGCGGCGAGCCCGGGCCCGCAGAAGTCGGCGCGGTCGTTGACGTGCAGACCGTCCATCCCCTCGATCTCCGCCCGCACTTGGGCCGCCGACTCCAGGGCCCGGCCCATCAGCTCGCGGCCGTGCAGTGCCATCTGGCGCCGCCAGCCGTCGAGCCCCGCGTAGATCAGGACGGAGGGGCTCGTGGTGCCGAGGAGGTCGGCGCGGCTCGCCAGGACCGCCGGATCGACCAGATCTCCCTGGAGATGGAAGACCGAGCCCTGCTCCAGGCCGCTGCCCATCTTGTGGATGCTCGTCACGCAGATGTCGGCGCCGGCGTCCATCGCCCAGGACGGCAGGTCGGGATGGAACGGCAGGTGCGCTCCCCACGCCTCGTCCACGACGAGCGGCCGCGAGCGGCGGTGGCAGACGGCCGCGATACCGCTCAGATCGGCGCAACTGCCGTACGGGGTGGGGCTGGTGACCAGGGCGCCCTTCGCGTCGGGGTGCGCGGCGAACGCCGCCTCGAAGTCCTCGGCCGACGGGGCGTGCGCCAGATGCCGCTTGTCGTCCCACTGCGGGTCCACCCACACCGGCTCGATCCCGGAGAGGATCAGCCCGGAGACGACGGACTTGTGCGCGTCCCGGCCGACGAGGAGCTTCGTGTGGGGGCCCGCGATGGCGAGCATCGCCGCCTTGACCGACAGCGAACTGCCGCACGTGGAGAAGAAGGTGTGCTCCGCGTGCACGGCGTCCGCCATCAGCCGCTCGGCCCGCAGGAGGACCCGGCCGCGGGTGCGCCGGTCGTCGAGTCCTCCCGAAGCCAGCACATCGCCGTGGAAGACCGCGTCGCCCAGCACCTCGCGCACGGCCGGATCGGCGCCGCGGGCCTGCTTGTGGCCCGGCGGGGTGAAGCCGATCCGGCCCTTGGCGCGATGCTCGGCGAGGGCCTCCAGCACGGGAGCGGCGGTGTGGTCGAGCGGTTCGGGGGTCTGGTCAGGCGACATGGGACATGGGTTCCCGAGAGGTCTGCCCGCCAATCAGCGCCCCGGGCGTGGGAGTCGACCGCCGGCCGCGGCACATCACGCCGCCCTGGAGTGCGCCGTGCCGCCCGGCCGGCCGTCGGCCTCCTCGCGCACGAAGGCGCAGCTGCGGGAGATCAGGCGCGAGACGTGCATCTGGGAGATGCCGAGCTCCTCCGCGATCCGGCTCTGCGTCATGTCCTCGAAGAAGCGCAGGTACAAGACGGTCCGTTCACGCTCGGGCAGCGCGCGAAGGCCCGGCTTGGCGGCCTCCCGTTCGGTGATGGACTCGTACGCGGGATCGGTCGCCCCGAGGGTGTCGGCGAGGCTGAAGCCGTCGGGCTCGGCGGAGGAGACCTCGGCGTCCAGCGACAGGGCGCTGTAGCCCTCCATGGCCTCCATCCCGTCACGGACCTCGCCCTCGCTCAGACCCGCCTGCTCGGCGAGCGCCGCGATGCCCGGCTCCGGGCCGCAGCTCGGCTGTTGGAGCAGCTCGCGGCGCGCGACGCGGACCTTGTTGCGCAGGTCCTGGACGCGCCGGGGCACGCGGACGTCCCACATGCGGTCGCGGAAGTGGCGCCGCAGCTCGCCGGTGATGGTCGGCACGGCGTAACTCTCGAAGGCCCCGCGTTCGGGCTCGTACCGATTGACGGCCTTCACCAGCCCCATCGCGGCGACCTGCTGCAGGTCCTCCGCGGACTCGCCCTTGTTGCGGAACCGGCCGGCGATGCGGTGGGCCATCGGCAGCCATGCCTCCACGACCTCCTCGCACAGCAGGTCCCGTTCGGGGCCGTCGTCGAGGGAGGCGAGGCGGGCGAAGGCCTCCGCGGTGTCGGGGGCGTCGTCGTGCGAGCGGCGGGCCGCCGTGCGAGGGCGGGCCGTGCGGGCGGTGGCGTCGGTAAGCATCTGAAATGGCTCCTCAACGGTGCCGACTACGGATGGACCGCGAGAAACGGGGTGCCCCGGCGTCAGTCATCCACCGGGAGTCAACACACCGCTCCCGCGAACGCGCCTCCGGTCCGAAGCACGACATTCGCCTGCCCTTCGAGTCTGTGCTCAAACTGCGCCCCGCGCGACGCGGGGGAGATCACGTCGCGCGGGTGCGGTGCGATGAGGACCTCCGCCGGTCAGCGGCGGCGCAGCGCCGGGTCGAGCAGCGCGGGCGGTGCGGCCCATCCTGCCGAAGTTCATCGCGCCGAGTGCGAGCGCGCCGGCCTGCACACCGGTGTGGCCAAGGTGCGGTACTCAGCCCACGCGCGTCATGACGAAGCCGCTGCGGGGCCGGGTCGGCATGCGGTTCAGCGGGATGCGCAGGTCCTGCTCGGGCACGTGGTGCTCCAGCCGCGCGAGGCGCGGGAGCAGGGTGCTCAGCACCGCCAGGGTGATGTCCTCGCCGGGGCAGCGGTGCCCGTGGGAGACCTCGCCGCCGCCCTGCGGAACGAGTTCGTCGCGGCCGGGCTCGCGGCCCGTGAACCGCTCGGGGTCGAAGGTGTACGGCGCGTCCCAGAGCTCGGGATCGTGGTTCTGCCCGTACAGGTCGAGGAGGACCAGGGCGCCCTCCGGGATCGGGTGCCCCTGCCACGTCACGTCGCCGGGGGCGAGGCCCGCGACGAACGGCGCGAACGGGTAGAAGCGCCGCACCTCGTGGGCGAACGCCCGGGCATAGTCCTCGCCCTCGGTCGCGAGCCGCTCCCGCAACGACGGATGGCGGTGCAGGGCGTGGGCGCCGAACACCGCGTACCAGGTCACGGCCACGGTGGGGCGGATGACGTTGAGGATCTCGACGGCGGCCGTCTGCGGATCGAGCAACTCGCCGTCGGGACCACGGTGGTGCGCCGCTGCGCGGACCACGGAGTCCGCTCGCGCCTGCTGGTCGGACGTCCCGCGGTCGGTGGCCGCGCGGGTCTCCGCGACGAGACGGGCAAGCCGCTTCTCCTGACGCCGTCGGGCGCGCCGGGCCCGCCAGTGCCGGGGCCCCGCGGTCGCGAAGCCGTCGACCACGGCCACCAGGTCGTGCGCGGTCCGCTCCGCGTCGCCGCCGGAACGCTCCGGGGCCCCTGTGGCCCCCGCGCCGTCCGGACGCTCCACCAGGGGGATGCCCGCCCACGCGCACACGGCACGCGTCAGCAGAACGCTCACCTCGTCGAAGAGGGTCACCTGGGGGCGGGCCGCCCACTCCTTGCGCGCAAGTTCCCACTCCTCGTCGACACACTGTGCCAGCGCCGCGACGCCGGCCGGGTCCTTGAGGAGCGAGACGAAGAGGGCCTTGCGGTCGCGGTGCTCCTCGCCGTCGAGGGTGTGGACCGCGCCCTGGCCGAAGAGCGTGCTCAGGACGGGTTCGGGCAGGGCGGACCTGCGTCGCACGTGGTCCTCGTCGTAGAAGAACCCGACGGCGGCCGGACCGCGCAGCGCGACGGCGGGCCTGCCCAGCAGACGGGTGCGGACAGGGCCCGGGCCCTTGCGGCGGGTGAGGTCGGGAAGCCAGGCGTAGCCCTGGGCGAGCAGCGCCAGCGTGTTGTCCGGCATGAGAACCTCCTGGGTGGTCTCCCGCGATGAAGCGGTGTCCCGCGATGGGGCGGTGTCCCGCGACGGTCGGTGTCCCGCGATGGGGCGCCTCCCCCGTGGATCGGGACTCCGCTCGATCGGTGGACGAGCTCCCGGCGAGTTCCCCCGGCTGCCTCGATGAATCGGATCGCACCCTTCGCGCCCGCGCCTCCGGGCGAGCCGGGGCCGGCGGTGTCGCGCCCCGCGATCGCCTCGACCCCGGAAGAACCGCGTGAGCACGGGCGCGATCGCCTTCGGGTCGGCCACATGGCCCTGGCCCGCGACCGTGTGCCGCTCCGCCCGTGGCACCGCGGCGGTGATCGCGTCCGCGGCCTCCTCGAAGAAGCCGTCGCCCTCGCCCGTGACCACCAGGGCCGGCCGTGTGAGGGTGGCGAGGCGTGCCGTCGGGGGCGGGCCGTAGCAGGCCGCGTCGTAGGCGAGTGCGGGGGCCGGGGCCTCCAGGTCGGGCCAGTACGACGAGGTCCTGGCCCGCGCGATGTCCTCCTCGGGTGCTCCGGCCAGGCGCATGAACAGCGCGACCGCCTCGCCGGGACGCCCCTGCGCGAGCGCCGCCGCGAGGTGTTCGCGGCAGCGCTCGCACCGGTCGGCTTCGTCGGCCGCGCCGTACGGGACCTCGTACACCGCGAGCCGGTCGATCGCGAGCCCCGCCGCCGCGGCCTCCAGGGCGGACATGCCGCCCGACGAGACGCCGTAGACGTGCGCCGACGCGCCCTCGGCCAGGTCGATCAGCGCCGCGATGTCCTCGACCTCGCGTTCCACGGCGTACGGGGGGAGTGTCGCCGCTGGCGCCCCGGCCACGCCGTGCGTAGGTGAACACGCTGAAGCGGTGCGCCAGTTCACGCGCGAGCGGCACGTTCTCCGAGCCGTCGTCGAGGCCGCCGCCCACCAGGACGACGGCCGGTCCGCTGCCGAGGCGTTCGTACGCGATCGGGGTGCCGTCCCGCGAGTTCACGTGCCGCATCCGCGTCGCCTCCTTGCGCTGCCGGATGACCCGCTCCTCCATGGTTCTGCGGCTGTGCGGCGCGGGCCAGGGCCGGGGCCGGACTCTGTCCGGGCGGGCTCGGGCGGGTTCAGGCAGGCGTCTCACCGAGCCGCTCGGGGCCCCGCGCCCACCTCGGCAAGCGACGCGCCGTCCGCCAGCCGTGCCCGCACCGTCACCCGGGGGTCCTTGGGGGCGCGGACGGCCAGGGTGCGGCCGCGCCGATCGGTCTCGACGTCTCCGGTGACGGCGATCCGGGTGACCTGGCGACTGCCCGCGGCCAGGAGGTAGCGGTGCCCGGAGCGTGCCGTCCAGGCCGTGCCGGCCACCACGTGCTGGCCGAACCGGCTGCATGCGGCGGTGGACCGGGCCCGTCCGACCGGCTTCGCGGGCGCCGTCGCGGACTCGGTGGACGTGCGGAACTGGATCAGTACGCTGCCGGGCCCGTGCCATGTCGAGGCGCGCGTGCAGGACCACACGGCCCGGCCGCCGTCCTCGGGCAGGTCCTGCTCCGCGAAGTCCCAGTGGTTGACGGACCGTACTCCGCCGCCGCGCAGCTCGGGCAGTCGGCACGCGCCGCGGGCCCAACTCAGCAGCGCCGCCTGACCGGTGGCTTCGCGGGGCTGGCGGGCGGGGGCGCCGGAGCCGGGCAGGGGGGTGTAGCTGAGGTGCACGGGGGAGAGGTCGCCGAGGTCGGCCACGAGGAAGGCGTGCTTCTCCACGATCCGTGCGGAGGAGCGCAGTTGCAGCACGGGAAGGCTGTCGCACGCGCCGGGACCGGGGCCGGGCGGCCCCTCGACCGCCGCGGTGAGGCCTTCGTCCGACACGTCGAGCGGACGGCCGGGGGCGTCGGGGCGCAGCAGGTCGCGCGTCTGTGCCTCCGCGATCCAGGGAGCGGTGAGGTAGCGGACCCTGCCGTCCTCGCGGCTCACGGCGAGCGCCGCGGCCGTGGTCACGTCGGCGTCGTCGGCGCGCGCGAAGTCGAGGGAGGCGGGCTCGGACGCGGAGTCCGGCTCGGCGTAGCGGACGACGCGGCGGCCGTCGTGGAACAGGACGACTGCCTCCCGGTCCACGTCGTCGGCGTACAGCAACTGCGTGGTGCTGGAGGGCGGTTCGGTGGCGGTGGCCGTGGTGGCGCCGACGCGGGTGCCGCGCGGTGGGTCGGTCCAGACGGAGAGCGCACGCGTGAGCAGGGCGCGGTCGTCGGTGCGGGAGCCGCGTGCGGGCCATGCGGTGAAGTCGACCCGCGAGGTGTCGGCCCAGTCGCCCGGCGGGGTGCGGAGCAGGGCGTCGACACTGATCGCGGGAGGCCCGCCCGAGGGCCGCGACGGCTCGTCCCGGGGCGCGGGGCCGACCGCCGCGAGCGCCGCACAGCCGAGGGCGGCGGCCCCTGCGGCGCACCAGGCGAGGCGTCGGCGGCGTCTGCGGCGCAGCAGGTCGGTGGGGCGCGTCTGCACGGAACAGGCGTCGAACTCCTGCGACCGCAGCAGCGCCCCCGCCGCCTCGCCCGTGCTCTCCTGCACGCGGTCGGCGGTGCGCAGCGCCTCCTCGGGGTCGGGCACGCCCGCGGTGGAGAGCAGCTCGGCGACCTCGCAGCGGGGCAGGCCGTCGAGACCGCAGAGCACGAACGCCGCGCGGGCGGGGGCGGAGATCTGCGCGAGAACCTGCGCCAGCTCGATCTCCTCGGTGCCGCCGGCCCGCGGGAAGAGCCGCAGCCCCCAGACGACCGGGAGCGTGGGCCGCAGCCCACGGGGCGGCGGCAGGCGGCTCGGCCACCCGCGCGGCCGACGGTCGTGTGCGATCACCGCGCAGAGCACGCGCTCGGTCATCCATGCCGTCCCCGCCCGACTGCCGCTCTCGCCCTGCCGGGGTCCCGGGACCTTCGGCGCGGCACGCCGCACACGGAAGCCGGGCAGGGCGCGCTGCACCAAGGCATGGGCGGTGAGGACGCGGCGGTGCCGGGTGAGGGTGGAGGGCAGGGTGAGGTAGGCGAGGCGTACGAGCCGCGTGTAGTGGTCGACGATGACGGTCTCGGCCTGGTCGAGGTCCACGGCCCGGTGCGCCTCCGCCCGGCGCCACTGCGATGCGCTCATCGATCAAGGAGCCTTCCGAAGGCTGACGTTGCGTCCTGCCCTCCTTCAAACGAGTGAATCGTGCGATGGTCACAGCTTCTGTCGGGGGTCGGCGGCGGGTCGGTGGCGTGGCGCCGTGATCAGCTCGGAACAGCGCCGCCCCCTGCTCCTCCTCGACGTCGACGGGCCCGTGATCCCCTTCGGGGCGACGCCGCAGGACCTCCCCGACGGATACCCGACGTACCCGGCCGGGCCCGGCCTGCGCGAGGGCGGGGCGAACCCGCTGCTGACCAGGGCCGACCCCGCGCTCGGAGCCCGACTGCTCGCGCCGCCCTGCGAGTTGGTGTGGGCCACGACCTGGATGGAGGAGGCGAACGAGTACGTCGCTCCGCGGATCGGACTGCCCTCGCTGCCCCTGGTGCCCTGTTGCTGTTCGGTGACACCGGAGACAGAGCTGTGACGTGGGGCAGGGCAACGGGAGTCGGGGGTCGGTGGTCGTATGAGGCGAGAGATCAAAGGGCGGCCCTGGGCGCCCGAACTGCCGCTCCGCGCACGTGAGCTGAGCGGCAGTCCGACCAAGTGACATGGGGGAAGACCGTGGAGATGAGCATGCGTTTGAACAAGGGACTGTTCGCCGTCGGCGCCGCGCTGGCAGCGGCAGGCGTGGCCGCGTCCACCGTGCCGGCCGCCGCGGCCGACACCCCTCGCTTCCTGGCCCCGAAGGAGCTGCCGCCGCACGCGTCGTCGGCCTGGACCGCGGGACCGGTCACCGCCGGGCAGCCGGACCCGCTGCCGATGTGCGTCGGCGAGGCGCTGCCCTCGACCTCGGTCCACCGCGCGTACCGCACCGACTACGACACCGGAGCCCTCCAGGTCACCGTGGTCGAGCGCAGCGAGCAGCGGGCCAAGGACTTCGCCGCGCTGCTGCGCAAGAAGCTCGACGGTTGCGCGGAGACGGTGATGAAGCTCGACCCCGAGACGACCGCCAAGCAGAAGTACTACGGCAAGGTCGCCGCGGAGGAGGGAGCCCACGTGTACGGCGTCCACACCGTCACCTCGTGGGGCGCCTCGGACATCAACCTGTTCTCGGTGGGCCGCGACGGCAACACCGTCACGCTCGTGACCTGGGGCCAGATGGGCGGCTTCGCCGACGCCCAGGTCGCCGACTTCAAGACCACGACCGCCACGGCGGTGAACAAGCTCTGGTGAGCCGGGTCCTCCGCTGTCCCCCGCGGGCGTAACGGCTGCCGGGACCGACCTCGGCATCCTTGGGTCGAGGTGGGACAATCACCCGACAAGACCACGCCTGTGCTCCTCGCCGGAGCCGTGGTCTCGTCGTACGCGGATTCGGCCGGGGAGAGGCCGGGGGCCGGGCTCACGCCCGACCCCCGGTGATGGGGAGGAAACGACGGTGGTGGAGTGGCGGTACATCGCCAGGGGCGCGCGGGCCGTCCCCGAACCCATGGCCACACCGTTCGTCTGGACGGCGGCGGGCTGGGGCTCCCTGGCGCTCGTGGGCACGCTCGACCTGCTCGGCGCGCTCGACCGCACCGGCCTCGCCCTCGCCGCGCTGTCCGTCCTCGCCGCCCTGCTGGGAATGCTCGGCCGCTTCGCCGCGGCTCCGGGGACGGCCCTCCTGTGCTGGGCCCTGCTGAACGTCTTCGCCGTCCACCCCACCGGAGAGCTCTCCTGGGCCGGGCACCGGGACCCGGGTTGGGTGGCCTGCCTCCTGGCGGCGGCCCTCATCGGCACGGCGGTGGCCCGGATACGCTCCGCGCGCGCCGCCTACCGCCGCATAACGCCGTACGACGGAGCCGCCTGAACGCGGCCGGTCGTGCTGGTCGTGGGCCGCTGGACGTAGGTCTGCGGCCCCAGGCGCGGGCGGGGCGCGCCGACTAGGGTCGCTTCCCATGCGGAACTCCGGAAGCGCCCCTCGTGACCTGCTGGAACGTCGGCGCGAAACCCTCGAACGGCTCGGCGGCGAGCGGGACATATGGGTGAGTACGTCCCACCCCGACCGCGGCCCGCACCAAGTGCCCCTGTGGTTCTCGTGGCACGAGCGCGCGCTGTGGATGTGCACCGCCGAAGCCTCCGCGACCGCCCGCAACGTACGCGAGGAACCGCGCGTGCGCCTGGCGCTCCCGGACACCCTCGACGTGGTGCTCCTGCAGGGAGT
The DNA here is from genome assembly GCF_055558735.1 of Streptomyces sp. NPDC025651. Lineage (NCBI taxonomy): Bacteria > Bacillati > Actinomycetota > Actinomycetes > Kitasatosporales > Streptomycetaceae > Streptomyces > Streptomyces sp. NPDC025651. The sequence continues at coordinate 101,780 of NZ_JBVHLZ010000006.1, read as the reverse complement.
CGCGGAGTGCTTCCCGGCCGATCGCGTGCCGACGGCCGCCGCCGACGCCTTCGCCGCCAAGTTCGGCTGGGACCCGCGCGCGGAGGAGGGCGCCTTCGTCTATCTGCGGGTGGCGCCGCGGACCGTACGTGCCTGGCGCGGTGAGCGGGAGCTGCGCGGCAGAGTGATCATGCGTGAGGGGGAGTGGCTGGAGCGGCGCGAGTAGATCCGAGCCCAGGGGCGGGAGTCGTGGCCGGAGGGCTTCCGGCGCGTCTTTGCATGACCATGCGAGATGATGCATACTCTTCCCATGTCTAAGGTCCTCACCTCCCTCCCCGCCGGCGAGCGCGTCGGCATCGCCTTCTCGGGCGGTCTCGACACCTCCGTCGCGGTCGCGTGGATGCGCGACAAGGGCGCCGTCCCGTGCACCTACACCGCCGACATCGGGCAGTACGACGAGCCGGACATCGCCTCGGTGCCGGGCCGCGCCAAGACCTACGGCGCCGAGATCGCGCGCCTGGTCGACTGCCGTGCCGCGCTGGTCGAGGAGGGCCTGGCCGCGCTCACCTGCGGGGCGTTCCACATCCGCTCGGGCGGCCGCTCGTACTTCAACACCACGCCGCTCGGCCGCGCCGTCACCGGAACCCTGCTGGTCCGGGCGATGCTCGAGGACGACGTGCAGATCTGGGGCGACGGCTCGACGTTCAAGGGCAACGACATCGAGCGGTTCTACCGGTACGGCCTGCTCGCCAACCCCAACCTGCGGATCTACAAGCCGTGGCTCGACGCGGACTTCGTGACCGAGCTCGGCGGCCGCAAGGAGATGTCGGAGTGGCTGCTCGCCCACGAGCTGCCCTACCGCGACAGCACGGAGAAGGCCTACTCCACCGACGCCAACATCTGGGGAGCCACCCACGAGGCCAAGACCCTGGAGCACCTGGACACCGGCGTGGAGACCGTGGAGCCCATCATGGGCGTGCGGTTCTGGGACCCGTCGGTCGAGATCGCCGCGGAGGACGTGACGATCGGCTTCGACCAGGGCAGGCCGGTGACGATCAACGGCAAGGAGTTCGCCTCCGCCGTCGACCTGGTGATGGAGGCCAACGCCATCGGCGGCCGCCACGGCATGGGCATGTCCGACCAGATCGAGAACCGGATCATCGAGGCCAAGAGCCGCGGCATCTACGAGGCGCCCGGCATGGCCCTCCTGCACGCCGCGTACGAGCGCCTCGTCAACGCGATCCACAACGAGGACACCCTCGCCCAGTACCACAACGAGGGCCGGCGCCTCGGCCGCCTGATGTACGAGGGCCGGTGGCTGGACCCGCAGGCGCTGATGGTGCGGGAGTCGCTGCAGCGGTGGGTCGGCGCGGCGGTCACGGGTGAGGTCACCCTGCGGCTGCGGCGCGGCGAGGACTACTCGATCCTCGACACCACGGGCCCGGCGTTCAGCTACCACCCGGACAAGCTCTCCATGGAGCGCACCGAGGACTCGGCCTTCGGCCCGGTGGACCGGATCGGCCAGCTCACCATGCGCAACCTCGACATCGCCGACTCGCGCGCCAAGCTGGAGCAGTACGCCGGCATCGGCCTGATCGGCAGCGCCAACCCCGCCATCGGCGCGGCCCAGGCGGCCGCGACCGGGCTGATCGGCGCCATGCCCGAGGGTGGCGCCGAGGCCATCGCCTCGCGCGGCGAGGTCTCCGGCGACGACGAGATGCTGGACCGCGCCGCGATGGAGTTCGGCACGGACTGACCCGTCCCGTCCGGCGCAGGCCGACCGGCCCCGCCCGGCTCGAAGCCGCTCCGACACCCGACTGAGGGTTTCGGAGCGGCTTTCGTGCCGTCTGGTCCCCCTGATTGCGGTGCCCGCGTCCGCCGGTTCCGGGTGCGGCCGTGGCGCGCGCATCACGCCGTCCCTCGCCCCTTGTCACGTACGCCGACGGCGGCTGTCCTGCCGATGACCCGCGCCTCGTCAGACCTCACGTACGCGAAGGTACAAGTGCCCCTGGAATAGGGCGGATTGAAGCCACCTGCCCCTTTGGCGCCTTGCCGGTCCATGGGTGCCCCGAGCATGCTCCCGCCGCATGAGAGCGCTCTCGACGGCGGGAGCGTCCGCAACGGGAACGGGGTGTCACCTCATGAGGCTCAGACGGTGGAGCGGCGTCGTGGCCGCCGCGGTGGTCGGCGTCGCGTTCGGCGCCGGTACGGCGCACGCCGACATACCCATCGGCCGGCCGATGACCGGCAAGGCCACGTACTACAACGACAAGGGCTACGGCGCCTGCGGCACGCCCATCGACGCCTCCGCCCAGGATCTGGTCGCCGTCTCCGCGGCCTGGTGGACCAGCGCGAACCCGAACAACGACCCGCTGTGCCAGGGCGTTTCGGTGCAGGTGACCTACCAGGGCAGGACGATCACCGTGCCGGTGCGGGACAAGTGCCCGTCCTGCGCGTCGACGCACATCGACCTCAGCGAGACCGCGTTCCGCAGGCTCGCGCCGCTGGACGTCGGCGTGATCAACGGCATCACTTGGACGTTCGTGCGGTAGGCGTTCGGGGCATCGGTTCGGGCGGCCCCGACGCGCGCGGGGGAACGGGCAGTTCGGGAACCCGCACTGCTCGTGACCTGCAGCTCGGCCCCGTTTCCTGGGACCCTGACCGACATGACGAGTCAAGCGGACGGCGCAGGAGACGCGAAAGAGCACCTCAGCGCCGACCACGGTCGGCGCCGCACCGCTCCGGGCACACCGCACCCACTGACCGTAGGGGTCGAGGAGGAGTACCTGCTGGTCGATCCGATGACGAGACAGGTGAGCCCACAGGCGCAGAAGGTGGTGGCGCAGGCGTCCTCGCTCGGCCTCGGCGACCGGGTCGCCCCGGAGCTGACCCGTTATCAGATCGAGGCGCGGACCGAACCGCACACCGCCATGCGGGAACTCGGCGAGCAGATACGGTCGATGAGAGCCGCGGTCGCCCGCGCCGCAGCCCGGCAGGGGCTGCGCATCATCTCCAGCGGGACCCCGGTTCTCGGCCAGTCGGTGCCGACGCCCATCTCGCCCGGCGCCCGGTACGCCAAGAGCGTCGCGACCTTCCAGGCGCTGGACGACGAACAGACCGTCTGCGCCTGCCACATCCACGTCGGCGTGCCGGACCTGGCCAGGGCCCTCCAGGTCAGCAACCACCTGCGGCCCTGGATACCCGTCCTGATCGCCCTCCTCGGCAACTCGCCCTACTGGACGGGCCAGGACACCGGCTATGCGAGCTGGCGCACGATGGCCATGGCGCGCTGGCCCGTCGGCGGTCCGCCGCCGTACTTCGAATCCCCGGCGCACTTCGAGGAGTTGACCGGTCGCATCATCGAGACCGGCGCCGCCATCGACATCCGCGGCCTGTACTGGGACATCAGGCCCTCCAGCCATGTGCCCACCCTGGAGATCCGGGTGCCCGACGCCGCGGCCACCGCCGACGAGACGCTGTTGGTCTCCGCGATCGTCAGAGCCATGGTCGCGACGACGCTGCGGGCCGTGGTCGCGGGGGAGGCGTCGCCGCGCCCGCGCCCGGAGCTGCTGCGCGCGGCCTGCTGGCGGGCGGCACGCGACGGTCTGTCCGGCGCCAGCGTCGAGCTGCCCGCCGGCCGTCTGATCCCGGTGGCGTCGCGCGTCGAACAGCTCCTGGCGTGGATCCAGCCCGCCCTGCGGCACCACGGGGACCTGGAGCTGGTCCGTGCCGGGTGGTCACGCCTGCGCGCCGTCGGCAACGGCGCCCACCGCCAACGCGCGGCCTACCGACGCCGCGCCAGCCTGCCCGACGTCGTCGACCACCTCATCGCCGCCCTCTCGCAGGGCCCGGGCCCCGCGTCGGTCTGACCCGATCGGCAGCCGTCCGAAGACCGCTTGACCAGGCTGCTTTGTCTTTCTTTTACGATGTGGGCGAGGGCGCCACGGCCCTCCCGAACGAGAAGGGGACCAAGACCCGCGATGGGTGAGCCTCCCAGTACCAGCTGTGCCCCGCCCTGCCCGCGACCCGTGCGTGAGGGAACGGGGGTGGCGCGGTGACCGAGCTCCTGCTGTTGTTCCTCGCCCTGCTCCTGACCCTGGCCTGCGCTCTGTTCGTGGCGGCCGAGTTCTCCCTGACCACGGTCGAGCGCGGCGAGCTGGAGCGCGCGGCGGACGCCGGGGAGCGAGGTGCGGGCGGAGCCCTGAAGGCCGTGCGGCGCCTCACCTTCCAGCTGTCCGGCGCCCAACTGGGCATCACCGTCACCTCGCTGGTGATCGGCATGCTCGCCGAGCCGTCGCTCGCCACGCTGCTGCGCGGCCCGCTGGAGGCGGCCGGGCTCGGTGGGGCCGCGTCGTCGGTGGCGACCGTCCTCGGGGTCGTCCTGTCCACGGTGGTCCTGATGGTCATCGGCGAACTGGTCCCCAAGAACTGGGCGATCTCCCGCCCGCTGGCCGTGGCCAAGGTGGTGGCCGGACCCCAGCGCGGCTTCACCGCCGCCTTCGCGCCCTTCATCCGGCATCTGAACAACACCGCCAACCATGTCGTACGCCGCTTCGGCCTGGAGCCCGCCGAGGAGCTCGCCTCCGCGCGCAGCCCCGAGGAACTGGTCGCCCTCGCCCGGCGGTCGGCCGCCGAGGGCGCCATCGAGGCGGACTCCGCCGAACTCTTCGTGCGCACCCTGCACCTGGGCGAGCTGACGGCCCAGAACGTGATGACCCCGCGCGTCGACGTCCGCGCCCTGGAGGCGCACGCCACGGCCGCCGACGCGGCGAACCTCACGTACGCGACCGGCCTGTCCCGCTTCCCCGTCTACCGCGACAGCCTCGACGAGGTCATCGGCACCGTCCACATCCGTGACGTCCTCGCACTGGAGCCGGGCGAGCGCACCGTCACGCCGGTCACCGAACTGGCCACCGAGCCGCTCCTCGTGCCCGACAGCCTGTCCGCCGACCGCCTCCTGGAGCGGCTGCGGGCCACCCGCACCATGGCGGTGATCATCGACGAGTACGGCGGCACCGCCGGAGTCGCCACCGTGGAGGACATCGTCGAGGAGGTCGTCGGCGAAGTCCGCGACGAGCACGACCCCATGGAGGTGCCCGACCTGCTGCCCGCCGGGGAGGTCGAGGGCGGGCGCGCCACCTGGGAGGCCGACGGCGGCGTCCGCGTCGGCCGGCTCGCCGGGATCGGGCTCCGGGCGCCCGAAGGACCGTACGAGACCGTGGCCGGGCTCGTCGCCACGCTCCTGTCCCGCATCCCCGCCAAGGGGGACGGCCTCGAACTCGACGGCGGCTGGCGCCTGGACGTCCTCGGCGTCGAGCACCACCGCGCCGACCGGGTCCTGATCACCGGTCCCGCCCTGCTCCCGGGGCAGCGGCAGGAGCGCGAGGAGGCGGTCCGATGACCACGCTGCAACTCGTCGTCGGGGCCCTGACGCTGCTGACCAACGCGTTCTTCGTCGGCGCCGAGTTCGCCCTGATCTCCGTACGCCGCAGCCAGATCGAGCCCCGCGCCGCCGAAAGCGACCGGCGCGCCCGCATCACCCTGTGGGGCATCGAGCACATCTCCGCGATGATGGCCACCGCCCAACTCGGCATCACCGCCTCCTCCCTGGTGCTCGGCGCGGTCGCCGAACCGGCCATCGCGCACCTGATGGAGCCCGCCTTCGAGGCCGCGCACGTGCCCCACGCGCTCGTCCACCCGATCGCGTTCGTCATCGCGCTGGCCGTGGCCACGTATCTGCACATGCTGATCGGGGAGATGATCCCGAAGAACATCGCGCTCGCCGCCCCCGCCCGGACGGCCCTGCTGCTCGGCCCGCCGCTGGTCGCCCTCACCCGTGCCGTCAGGCCCCTGGTCTTCGGCATCAACGCCTTCGCCAACACCCTCCTGAAACTGCTGCGCGTGGAGCCCAGGGACGAGGTCGAGTCCGTCTTCACCGACGACCAGCTCGCCCGCATGGTCGTCGACTCCAGCCAGGCCGGGCTGCTCTCGGCGGCCGACGGGGAGCGTCTGCGGGACGCGCTGGAGCTGGGCACGCGGCCGGTCGGCGAGATCATCGTCCCCGCGGCCAGGATGCATACCGTGGAACACACCGTCACCCCGGCCGAGTTGGAGCGGGTGGCCGCCCGGGCGGGATTCTCCCGCTTCCCGGTCACCGGACCGCGGGGCGCGCTCCTCGGCTACCTCCACATCAAGGACACCCTGGGCGTCACCGACCGCGACCGGCCCTTCCCCGCCGACGCGCCGCACCCCGTCACGCGGGTCCGCATCGACACCCCGCTGGACGACACCCTCACCGCGTTGCGGACCATGGACAGCCACCTCGCCGCCGTCACCGGCGAGACGGGGGCCGTCCTGGGCTTCGTGACCATGGAGGACGTCCTGAGCGAACTCGTGGGACCGGCGCCGGCGGCCGTGTGATCAGCGGTGGCACCGCTGTGTGATCACCACCCGCACCCCGCCGCAACCCCGCCGTGCCCGGGCAGGCGTCGAGCGGCGGGGCGCGGCGGCGTGGCGGGAGTGATCGAGGACGCGGGCCGGATGCCGCACCAGCGCCGTCAGTTCGACGGCGTCACCTACCCGCCCTGGGGCGGCCGATCGCAGTCCGGGCGGTGCGGTGGCGGTGCCGTGTCGCCCGACTCCGCGTCGGCGGTCGTCAACACCCTTGCCCTGAGGGCGCATTCGACCTGCTTGACGGTGTGGAACGTGACGATGTCCTCCGGGGCGCCCGGTCGCGGATCGGTGGGCCCACCGCCGACCAACATGCCGACGAGCCTGGCGCCGTACACCTTGTGGCCGTCGATCTCCCTGTCGATCGGCACGAACACCGGGGCGCCGGAGTCGCCGTCGTGCACGATGTTCACGTTCCTCTTCTCCGCACGGACCAGGCCACGTGTGCAGCGCTCCACCGGTTCGGTCACGCACGATTCGCCGCCGGTCAGCGACGTCACCTCGATGCCGCAGACCAGCTTGGTCACCTTCCCGCTGACGCACACGGACTGGCCGCGCTCCGGCCCGTCGGCCTTCTCCAGCACCCTGCGGGCGACCGGTGTGCCGGGAGGGCCGCCGTCCGTCCACAGGGTCGGCGCGTACACCTGCGGTTTGACGCGAGTGCCGCTGATCAGCGCGGCATCCACCTTCTCGTCGTGGAAGGCACTGACGAACGTGCCGAACCGGAACTCTCCCGAGGTCGTCTCCAGGCCGGACACGGCATTGGGGCAGTGCCCGGCGGTGGCCATGGCGCGCTTGCCGCCGTCGACCCTGCGCACCGCGAACCCCGACGAACAGGCGTACGTCGTGCCGCCGACGGTGACGTGGTACTCGGCGCCGCCGCGGTGCGGCTGCGGGTCGTTGTGCCTGCTCGCCGGGGCGCCGGACGCGGTCGCCGACCACGCGAGGGCGAGGACCAGCGCCATCAGGCCGGAGACGAACGGGCGTCCTGACATCTGGTCCTCCTAGAGCTCGAAGTCGACCCGGCCGAGCAGACCCACGCTCAGCCCGAAGTAGTCGGCATGCACAAGGCGTCGGGCCGCGGGCAGCTCGGTGCCGTTCACGGTGACCGTGTCCGTGGCCGTGTCCTGGTCGGTGCGGTACAGCTCGTACTCCTGCACCAGGAGCCGGTACGAGGTCAGCAACTGCCCGTCCGGGGCCGCGATCCCACCGGTCCACGCGAATCCACCGCCCTCGGGACGGCAGGCCAGCTCCACCGGGGTGCCCAGCTGCTTCCAGTCCATCTCGTCGGTCTGGAGGTTCGCCCGGCTCTGCAGGCTCACGACGACCCGGCGGCTCGCGGCCGCGGCGGTCACGCCGGTGCCGCTGAGTTCACCGAGTTCGTTGTACGTCGCCGGGCCCGTCATCCGCAGGGCGAGCAGGTCGCCCTCGCGGTGGCCGGTGATCGCGCGGGGCGGCACGAGCTGCGCGAACTCGGCGCGCTCCACCTTCGACAGGTGCAGCGGGTCGACCGAGTACGGCTGGTAGCGGGCCAGGGCGAGGCGCACGTACGGGAAGTACGACGTCCCGGCGACCGCCGCGCTCCCGAAGTCCACGTCGATGTCGACGTACCAAAGGCGCCGCTCCTGGTGGTACGTCGGCGCGAAGACCACCGCGTCGACCAGCACCGGGGCGCTGTCCGGGGATTCCGCGAGCCGCAGTCCCGTCAGGCTCTTCGCCGCGTTCGGGAAGTGCGCGGCCCTCGGGGCGGGCAGGACCGTGGTGTCGGCCCAGACGGGGTCCACGCCCCAGCGCGTGGCGTGGGTGTCGGGCAGGGCCGTGCCTTCCGGCTCCAGGATCACCGCGAGCATCTCGTCGTCCCCCGAGGAGAACCACGGCCGGTGCAGATGGACGCGCAGGCCCGCGGAGCGGCGCCGCCGGGTGACGGTGTCCCGTTCCTCGTCGACGGTCCGCTCCCAGCGGAGGGTCGGCACGGTGTAGGCCACCGCCGGCGGCTCGGGCCTGCGGGAACTGGGCACCGGCAGGGGAGCGGCGGTCGGGCCGACCCTGGTGACGTTGGCCCGGTCCTCGGTGAGCGTGGGATGGAAGTACTCGCGGAACCGCGTGACGGCGGTCGGCGTGTAGCGGACGTCGCGGTGCCGGGTGTCCCCGAACTCGTGGGTGCGGGCGACCTGTGCCTCGTCCACGCCGTAGGCCAGGGTGATGTCCTCCAGGTGCGTGTGCCCCTGGATGCGGCTGGGGGCGTCCTGGGTGACGTCGTCCAGCCACTCGCTCCAGTGCGCGTCCAGCTCGACGTGCCCGCTGCTCTCGGAGTGGCCGGTCAGCTGCCCTGTGAGCAGGGCCGCGGTCTGCTCGGCGGTGCGTTCGCTCGCCAGCCGGCCGAGTGCGGGGCGCAGTACGGGCTTCTCTACCGCGTGGACCAGCGTCAGCTCCACCCACGGGGTGAGCATCCAGTTCTCGCCGTCCGCGCTCGCCCGCGTCACGAACGCCTTGTCCGCATCGGGCAGGTCCGTCCAGAACGAGGAGGAGGTGAGCAGGTTCCACTGCCGCAGCAGGGGCAGCTTCCCCGGATCCATGTAGCAGCTCAGGCGGACGGGGGCGATCTGGCCCTTGGTGAGGAACACCTCCAGGACCCGCTCGATGAGGCCGTCGCGCCAGCGCGGCTCGCCGTCGCCCTCCCTGATGCGGATCTTGAACGGCTTGGCCTGCGGCCACGGTCCGGGGAAGGGGATCTTGCGGTTCTCCCTGTCGCCGGGCAGGCCGCGCAGCATGACGCCCTCGGCGAGGACGTCCGGGAGATAGGGCAGGAGCAGCTGGTCGGCGCTGTGCACCACGAACTCGCCCTGCCGCAGCCCGGCGCCGCGCCGGGGAAGGGGAAGCGAGGTGAGCGGCAGCGGGTCGTGCACGGTGTGCTTGGCGACGTGGATGTCGCCCTCCCGCAGCAGATCGTGCTCGCGGTGGGGCCACTCGGGGTCCCGCACCTTGGTGTCGAGGAAGGAGCCCGACTCGCGGGACGCGACGGCGACGTACTCCTCGCGCACCTCGGCGGGCTTGTCCGCGCCGAAGGCGGCGTCGAACACGCCGTGCTCCTCGGCCATCTGCAGGGCGGTCTTCGGCGGCGCCACATGCCGCTCCGCGATCGGTTTGTAGCGCCGGTCCAGACCGTCGACCTCCGAGCGGGCCTCGTGGTCGGGGACGTCCGAGCGCCGCAGGGCGTACTCGTCGGTGGAGATCTCCCGGCCGTCGTCCGTGACGGTGCTGCGGATGACCAGGCGCTCGGTGGACTCGCCTTCGTTGAACGGCAGGAGCGGCACCACCACCGGCTGGGGCACCGGCTCCCAGCGGCCGTAGGTGATCGGCTCGGAGTGCACGGCGTCCGGAGTGCTCGCCGTGTGGTCGAGGCCGTTGCCCGCCAGGTCCACGGTCCTCGCGCGCATCCGGTAGGTCCTGCCGAAGCGCAGCGCGGGCAGCGACCCGGGCTCCGCGGTGAACTCGGTGTCCAGCGGAACGTCCGGCGACACCGGCGGCGCGGGCGCCTCCGGCTGGTCCGCAAGGCCGATGGTGCGGCCGGGCCTCGGCGCCGCGAGGCTCCAGCCGTGCCAGCCGAGCACGGCCTGGTGCCCGTACAGCTGGCGGTCGTCGGCGGCGTCGGTGGTGACCGTGCTGGCCCGCACCAGGCCCTCGTCGGGGCGGACCCCCTGGATCTCGACGGGCTGCTGCCCCGGGCGGCGCACGGTGTAGCGGCCGCGGCGGCGCAGCAGCGACCGCCACTGCGTGACGCGGCCGGTGGCCCGGTCGACGACACCGATGTCCACGCGGTAGCCGCGCAGCAGGTCGATGGCGGTCAACTCGGTATTGTCCGGAGTGACTTGGCGGTCCACGTCGGCGCCGATCCGTCCGGCCAGGTGCCGGTCGCGGTCGCTGTGGAGCAGGGTGATCCCGGCGCCGCGGGCCGCCGGTGTGCCGGTGCCCGACACCAGGTGGGCCACCGACTCGGTGTCCGAGGGCAGGGTGCCGTTCCTCAGTGTGTCGATGGTGCGGGCGTAGTCGACGTGTTTGAGGGCGGCGCCGTCCACGTCGAGCTCGGTGAGGTGCCAGGTCTCGGGGTCGGCGAGGTCGAGCATGCGGCCCGAGAGCACCGTGCTGTCACCGGGGGACGCCTCGAAGACGCTGCCCGGCGTGTACCGCAGCTTCGTCCAGGGGCAGTTGCCCGCGGCGTTCAGCGTCTCGGCCTCGGGGACGCGGTCGTCGAAGTGCACGCGGACCTTCGATCCCTCGCCCACCCCGGCGGGCATCGCGAAGCTCAGGTCGAGGACGAGCCCGAACCTGCGCTGCAGCTCGGGACAGTCGCCCAGCAGACCGCACGCCTCGTGGAAGTCGATCCGGTGCGGCGGCTCGTCGGCGAGCGTCTCGGGCTCCTTGCCCCGGTCGTAGAACCGCGCGGCCTCGGCGAGCGGCAGCAGGCGCTTGTTCTCGCCGGTGTACGCGCCGCTTCGGCGGTCCATGAACCGAGGCTCGTTGCTCTCGTCGTCGGCGGCGACCCCCCGGGGGCGCAGGGCGCCTTCCAGGATCTCGTACCCGCACTGGATGTTCCGGCCGAGTTCGAGGACCCGCTCGGAGATCATGTCCGTCACCCGGAACAGCGCGGGCAGCTCCCAGCCGCGGTGGTCGGTGGGCGGCTCCTCGCACAACAGCCGTTCTTCACGGGCCCATTCGGTACGCAGCCGGCTCTCGGTCGTGTACACCGCGACCGCCTCGTACAGCCCCGTCACCTCGTCGTGCACCAGCTTGCCCGGGTAGGAGCGCAGCGTGCGCCGTTCCTCCGCCCTGAAGGCCGTCGGCGTCTTCGGCGGCCGGACGAAGGTGTTGTCGTCGAACAGGGTCCGCCACAGGGTGAGATCGGCGGCGGGGTAGCGGCCCGTCGGCCGAAGCTCCTTGGCGACCGGCCCCTGCGGGCTGTCGAACTGCAGCCAGAGCGCGGGCTGCAGCGCGGCGAGCCGCTCCGGCCAGCGGGCGAAGTACGCCGACTGCCCGAGCGCGCCGATCCCGGTCAGGCTGGGGCTGACGAGCACGGAGACACGCACCGTGCCCGCGTCGACGACCCCGTCGGGAAGCACGGTCCATCGGATGCTGTCCATGGTCAGTCCACCTCCGCGAAGGCCGTGCAGTAGTCGAGGACCGGGTCGACGCGCTCGCCGGTCACCGGATCGACGTACGGCGACATGAGATCGACGAACGAGGGCGGGGCGATGGCCGGGGGATCCTCGCCCGCGGCGAACGCGGCGGAGCGGGCCCCGCTGCCGGCGAACTTCTTCTCGCAGCGGATCGTCACCGACGTCTCGAAGAAGCCGATCTCGATGCTGATGGTCAGGCTGGCCCGGCCGATCGCGTAGCCGTCCTTGTAGCCCAGCTCCATGTAGAGCTCGATGGAGGCGGAGACGATGCCGAGGACGTCGACCTCGCCGCGCGCCCGCAGATAGCCGACGAGCGTGACGGTGTCCTGGGCCAGGTCGAGCCGGAAGTAGATGCCGGCCATCACCGACAGACTGCCGCTGGCCACGCCGAAGTTCATCGACACGGCGGCCCCGAACTCGATGGCGGCGTCCAGGACGGCGATCTGCCGGGGATTGAGGACGATCCCGAAGTAGCCCCCGCCGCCCAGCATCGACACCGTGAGGCGGAAGGGCGCCTCCCTGCGGCAGAAGGCGAAACCGGCCTGCAGCGGGGTGTCGCCGATGAACGGGACCGACAGCGAGGCGTTGAGCGAGAGGTTCTCCAGGCTGAAGACGCCGACCGCCGCGTTCGGCAGCTGCATGGAGTAGTTCGCGTGGATGCCGGAGCCGTCGACCGTGATCGCCGGGGGGTCGCTGAATCCGTCGAGCGGGATGATGTTGCGCAGGGTCTGCACGAAGTCGAGGTTGCCCACGAAGTCGACGCCGCCGAACTTAACTTCCACGTCGGGTTTCTGCCCGGCGCGCATGGTGAAGCGGATCTCGTCGAAGTGCAGCACGACCGCGTCGAAGCCCGGGACCATGCGCAGGTCGAACTTGCCCAGGGTGCAGGTGACGTCCGCGGCCTGGCTGACGTCCGGGCGCAGCGAACCGCGCAGGTCGGTGACCAGCGTCAGCTTTCCGACCGGCCAGAAGACGGCGTCCTCCGCCCTGGTCGGCGTCGGCTCGCCCGGCGTCCAGGCCTTGATGTCGGGCTGCCACTGCAGACGGGAGTTGACCACGTCGGGCAACTTGGCGCCGAGGGCGGCCAGTTCGACCGCCTTCTTCAGCGCCAGCGCCTGCCCGACGGTGCTGTCCCAGGTGGCGGCCAGCTCGGCGACGCGGCCGAGGAGCTGCCGCACGCCGGTGTCCACCGCGGCGGGCAGGCCGAGGCGCAGCGCGGTCAGGGCATCGGAGAACGCCCGGAAGGCGTTGTCGACCTCTTCGATGGTGGTGGGGTCGGGCGAACCCTCCAGCTGGCTGGTGATGTAGTCCACCAGGACCTGCGCGAAGACCGCGGCCGCGTCGGTCGCCCGGACGACCAGGTCCGCGGTCTCCGGGAACTGTTCCTCCACGGAGGCGAGCAGATCGCGCAGCCCCCGCAGGTCACCGAGGAATCCCGTGACGGCGTCGACCGTCGCGGTGAAGAAGTTCGGTGCCTTGAGGTTGTCGAGGCCGATCTCGCTCAGGATCTCGGTGAGCGGGAACATCCCGAAGAGCTTCGCCCCTGCCAACTCGCCGAAGTAGTCCAGGGGGTTGAACCTGCCCTGGGCGAGCTTGGCCCACTTGTCGACGGCGTCGGCGTCCGCCCGGCCGGCGAGCGCGGCGGCAGGGGTGGCGGCGACCGGCCCGGTGAGCCGGGAGAGCCCGGCGACCGGGAAGTTCGGCTGGGCGAGCGCTCCGGCGCTCTGGCCGCCGTTGCGGAAGGTCAGGTCGAAGGGCTGGGCCAGTTCGACGAAGACCTGTCCCTTGTTGGCCTCGGTGAAGGCGTCGCGCACGTACGGCTCGGGATAGAAGACCGACTGCGGCCGATCGCCTCCGAAGCCGCTGCCGAACTGGCAGAGCGCCGGGATCACGGCCCGCGCCCAGCGCACCGTCGGCAGGAACCTGGGGTGATCGGTGGGGTCGAGGCCCAGGATGGACTCGGTGGTGGCGGCGCCCCAGACCAGCTGCCCGGTGGAGAGCGTCGTGTCGCCGGGCTTCCGGCTCGGGGCGTAGGCGATGGACTGGCCGCGCAGGTCCGCGACGGCCCGCCTGACCTTGGCATCGCCCAGGTTCGGCGGTTCCGGGGCCGGGTCGGGGACCAGCGTGCGGTAGTACTCGACGATCGCCCGGACGTCGGCCTGGTTCTCGTGCACCAGCCGGCCGACGAAGGCCATCGGCGTACGGAACTCCAGGAGACGCCCGTCGAGATCGACCATGCTCACCTGGAACGGGAACGGATCCTCGGTGGCGGACACCGGGAAGAAGGCGAGCTTCTCGTCGGGATCACCGCCGATCGGCGAGAGCCCCGGGATCGTCACCGGCTTCTCCAGGTCCGGTGTGACCAGGGTGAGCAGCCGGACGCTGGTGAAGGGGAAGAGCCGGCGCAGCCGCTTCTGGTCGTCGTTGTCCTCAGGGGCGCCGTAGGTGCGGACCGGTTCGCGCACCATGATGAAGAACCGTTGGTTGAGATAGGCGGCGTTGTCCGGGCGGCCGTGGTCGAACTTGCGCTCGGTGACCTTGACCAGGTCGGCCAGGTGCCCGAAGGGCCAGAGCCTGCCGCGGTACATCACGCGTACGTAGTGATCGCGGCCCAGGGCGGCGCGGTGGCGCCACTGCGTCACGTCGAAACCGGTCGGGGGACGGTCCCACCGGCCGAAGGAGTCGAGCCAGCCGCCCATGGTGGACAGCACGAGGTGGTCGACGTCGACGGGCGCCGGTGTGAAGCCGCCCGGCAGCGTGCGGTTGGAGCTCAGGTGCACCACCGAGGACCGGTCCTTGCGGTCCAGGGCCATGGTGAACTCGCTGCCGCCCGCGGGCAGGGGGCGCGGGTCGGCCGGGTCGAAGCCGGGGTCGCGGGTCCACACCGCGCGGGCCGGGCCCGCCGGCATCCGGGTGTGCCAGAGCTCGACCCGGTCGTCGGGGTCGGGCAGGTCGGTGCTGTGGGTCCATGTGGCCGTCTGGGGCGGGGAGAGGAGCAGGCGGTAGGGCAGTTCGATGGCGGTGCGGGGGTTGTTGGCGGCGTCGGCGAGTGGATTCTCCGGGCCGGGTGCGGCGGAGGCGTGCGCGTCTTGGGCGTGGGTTTGGGGGTGGGTGTCGGATGCGGTGTCGGATGCGGTGTCGGAGGTGAGGGCGGAGGTGGGGGCGGAGGCGCTCGGGGCGGGTGTGGCGCGCAGCAGCCCCGCGGCCACCGGCCCGTGCGCTCCGTGCCGAGCGGCCAGCACCGCCGTCGTGCGGGCCAGGCGCAGGGCCTGGAACACGTCGGGGGAGGAGGGGCCGCCCATGGTCCGGGCGAGCCGGGCCGCTGACGCGGGTTCCCGAGCGGCGTCCACCACCCGGAGCGGAAGGGTCCGCATGGCTGTGAGCAGGCCCGCCTCGGTGTACTCGATGATGTCTTCGGCGGCGACGGCGAACACCAGCAGGCTGCGGCCGCCGACGCGGGACGCGACGGGTGGAGGCTTGTGCGGCTCGCTGCCGGCGGCCGCCACGTCCGGGGCGGGTGCGTCCGCGGCCGCTGTGTCTGGTTCCGGCGCGCCCGGGTCGGGCAGACCGGGGCTCACTTCGAAGAAGGCCTGTTCGGCGACGTGCTGCGGGCCGAAGGTGACCACGAGGAAGGCGGGTTGGGCGGGGTCCTTGCGCACCAGGCGGCGTGGGCCGAGCAGGGGGCGCTCCAGGCGCAGCCCCAGGAAGGCGAAGTGCAGGTCCAGCAGATCGGTCGCCCGCAGCAGCCGGTACGGCTCGGGCGATGGGGACGCGGCCATGTGTCTCTCCCGTCGAGCGGGTCGGGAAACTCTCGGAGCGTGGATCCGTCCCTCGATCGACGCGGAAGCGACGGCGGCAGCGGCATCAGCGATGGAGCTCCGCGGATGCCGGCACGAGGCGAAGCGGCGAACGGTCGCGAACGGACTGTCCCGAAGTGCGTGGCACCGAGCCTCGGATGTGTGCGGCCTCAGAGCCGCCACGGAAGGAGATGCGCGGGCAGGGCCCGGCGTCGGGTGCCGAAGGCGTCACGTATCAGCGGATTCCTGTCGCTCGGAACGACCGCCTTCCCCATGCCTGCCCCCCTGCCCTCTGCCCCCGGCGCCCCCTGTGCGCACATTGACTCCTGCCCAGGGTCTCGGACTGTCCCGGAGACTCGCCGAAGGCCTCCCCTTTGTCACCCGAAGGAGTGAATGGGTCTGCCGGTGGCGGCAGGTGGCCGAGCGAGGGATATCCGCCGAGGAATATCCGCCGTGGAAAGGGGAGTTGAGGAGATCGTCAGGTGGCGATGCCGCCATCACCGTCAATGCCGGTCCCGCACCGCACGTGCCGCAGAAGGAGATTCGCATGGCCCTCAGCGTGGAAGAGCGTGAACTGTTCCTGGCCGAACCGCACATCGGAGCGCTTGCCGTGGACGCGGGCGAGGGACGGGGCCCGCTCACGCTGCCGATCTGGTACCAGTACACCCCGGGCGGCGAGCTGTGGGTGATCACCGGCCGGCACTCGAAGAAGGGCCGGCTGATCGAGGCCGCGGGCCGGTTCTCGCTGATGGTGGAGCGTGTGGAGCCGACCATTCGGTACGTCTCCGTGGAGGGCCCCGTGGTCCGCAGCGAGGACATGCCCCTGGAGAAGCTGCGGGAGATCTCGGCGCGCTATCTTCCGGCCGACAAGGTCGACGCGTACGTGGAGTTCTCCGCCAAGGAGCACGGCGAGCAGGCCGTGTACTACCTGCGGCCCGAGCGCTGGTACGCGTCGGACCTCGGCACGGTCTGACCCGTGGGCGAGGGCGCGCCGACGGGGAGCAGGGCGGACCGGCCTCGCGCGCCGGCCGGTCACGGCTTGCGGGCGAGGCCGCCGTGCTCGCCGATGGGTTCCGCGGCGGGGGAGCCGGGCTCCGGGCGCCAGAGGGGCACCGGGAAGACTCCGGGGTCCAGGAGTTCCAGGCCGTCGAAGAACGCCGCGATCTGGTCGACGGGGCGCAGGAAGTAGGGGACGGCCCCGGACGCGTTGTAGGCGTCCTGGGCCTGTTCGTAGGCGGCGTCCGTGCCCCGTGAGCCGTCGTTGACCGAGAGGTGGCTGCCGGAGGGCAGCCCGTCCATCAGGCGGGCCACGATGGCGCGTGCCCGGTCGTGGTCGGCGACGTGCCCCAGGACGTTGCTGAGGATCAGCGCGGTGGGACGGCTGAGGTCCAGCGTCTCGGCGGCGGCCGCCAGGATGCGGTCGGGGTCGGTGAGGTCGGCGTCGACGTAGGTGGTCGCCCCTTCGGGGGTGGACGTGAGCAGGGCCCGCGCGTGCGCGAGGACCAGGGGGTCGTGGTCGACGTAGACGATCTTGGCCTGCGGGGCGAGCCGTTGGGCGACCTCATGGGTGTTGTCCGCGGTCGGCAGGCCGGTCCCGATGTCCAGGAACTGGCGGATGCCCGCCTCGGCGACCAGGTGGGTGATGGCGCGGCGCAGGAAGGCGCGACTGCCGCGGGCGACGGCGACGATGCCGGGGAAGACCGCGCTGTACGCGTCACCGGCCGCCTGGTCGACGGGGTAGTTGTCCGTCCCGCCCAGCCAGTGGTTCCAGATCCGGGCCGAGTGCGGCACCGATGTGTCGATGGTCCGCCGCGCCGTGGGATCGGGCGCCGCGGGATCGGGCGTCGTGGCGGCGTGGTCGGTCATGAGGGGCGTCCGTCCTTCACCGAGGAGGGGAGCTGATCAGCGCACCAGGTACGCCCCAACAGTATTGCCGCGTACGTCGGTTCACCTCGCGCGGGCGTACGCGGGACGGACGGCTTCGGAGAGGCCGCCGCTGTCGGACGCGCGCGTGGAGATGCATGTCGTGCCAGCCGTCGGCATGCGGCAGTGCCTGGCTCCGGACGCCCTCCTGGACGAAGCCGGACGTGAGTGCACGCGGCACGACGCCTGATCGCTCACCGAATGCCCCAACTCAAGGCGGTGGAACCCGGCGTCGACGACGGCCCGGTGGGCGGCCGCCTCGTCCTGCCGGCCGCGCCGCCACTGCTCGATCCAACTCCGGGCCTCCTCCTCGGAGTCGGCGCGCTTGAGATGCCGACGCCGGATGTCGGGGTCCTGGAACACCTTCACGACGGAGGCGGCATCCCGCGGCAGCCAGGGACGCGGCACCACACCGCCCTCCACCGGCAAGGACGGCTGGGGAGCCCCGGCCAGTCGACCGGCGGGCATCAGCGGAGCGACCAAGGCGGGCATGGTCACAACATCCCCAACCGGATCGCGGGACGAACGAGTGCCCCGGGCGACGGGCGTGGACGAGCCGCAGGGACCTGTTTGCCCGGTGTCGATGAAGACGTGAAGAGCCCAGGTGTCGAGGACGACGTGAAGAGCCCAGGTGTCGAGGACGACGTGAAGAGCTCAGGCGTCGAGGACGATGTCCGACACCGGCACCGACCGGCAGGCCAGGACCGTGCCGTCGGGGAGGTCGTCGCCCGGGTCGACGAGGTGGGCGGCGCGGCCGTCCAGGACGGTGCAGGCGCAGCTTTCGCACTGGCCCACGCGGCAGCCGCTCGGCATGGCGATCCCGGCCCGCTCGCCGAGGTCGAGGAGCGTGCCCGCGGCACGGGTCCAGGTCAGCGCGCGGCCCGAGCGGGCGAAGCGGACGCTGAACCGGGCGTCTTCGGGCACGTCGACGGTGCGGGGGGCGGCGCGGAACCTCTCGCTGAAGATCTCGAACGGCGGCACCCCGCGCGAGCGCAGGCCCTCGGTGAGCGCGACCAGCATCGGTTCGGGCCCGCACAGGTAGAACCGGGCGCGGCGCGCGAGCAGTTCGGGGTCGATGTCGGCGGCACTGACGAGGCCGCGGCGGTCGTGGTCGCGGCCGGGGGCGTCGGCGGGGAAGGGGGCCGCGCAATGGGTGATCACGCGCAGTACGTCGAGGCGGCGCTCCAGCTCGCGCAGCCGCTCGCGGAAGGGGTGGTGGGCGGAGTCGGTGACGCCGTGGTGCAGGACGACCTCGGGCACGGTGCCCCCGCTCGCGGCCAGGGTCTCCAGGTAGCCGAGGAACGGGGTGACGCCGATGCCGCCGGCGAGCAGGACCACCGGGTGCCCGGTGTCGGTGGGAATGCCGAAGACACCGGTGGGAGCCGTGAGTTCGAGGCGGTCGCCGACCCGGAGGCGTTCGTGGACGTACGTGGAGAAGGCGCCGCCCGGCACCTGGCGCACGGCGATGCGGTAGGCGCCGCGCGCCGGATCGGTGGCCGGGCCGATGAGCGAGTACGCGCGCGTGGCGTCCGGCGCGCCCGCCGCACCGGAGCGTACGGTCACGTGCTGGCCGGGCCGATGGTCGGGCAGAGGCCCCTGGTCGACGGGTTCCAGGCACAGGGTGCGCACTCCGGGTCCTTCGTCGCCGAGGGCGGTCAGCGTGAAGGTTCGCGTGCCCGTCCAGGTTCCGTCCCCGGGCGTCGGGCGGACCTCGCAGGCGAGGGAGCGCAGCGGTACCGAGCCGCTGAGCGGGTCGGTCGCCGAGTGGTCGACGAGACGGTTGTAGTTGCTGCCCGTGGCGGCGAGGGGGTCGGCGCCGGGCAGGGCGAGGTCGGGGGCCTCCTGCCACCAGCCGTACTCGCCGACGACGACGCCGGGGTGCAGCGCGTCGTCGAAGCGGGCGCGCAGCCGGATCGCGCCGAGTCGGGTGACCAGCTCCACCCACTGGCCCTCGCCGATGCCGCGCGCGGCGGCGGTGCGGGGATGGAGGTCGAGGCGCGGGTCGGTGGCGCGGCGGCGCAGCGAGGAGACGGCACGCTGCTGGCTGTGGACGAAGTAGCCGTGCTTGGCGCAGGTCAGGACGAGCGGGAAGGCGTCGTCGGGCGCGGCGGGTTCGTGGTGTTCGGGGACAGCGGGGTAGCCGTGCTCCAGGAGGCGCTGCGCGTACAACTCCACACGGCGGGTGGGGGTGTTGAAGCCGGTGACGCGGCCTTCGCGGTCGGTGGTCGCGTAGCGGCGCTGGGGGTCGGGCTGCGGCACCCGGATGCCGCCGGGCGCGGCGCGGAGCTGTTCGACGGTCAGGCCGAGCGGGGCCAGCTGCCAGTTCCAGGCCGCATCGACGTCCCCGTGGAAGAAGTGCTCGCCCATGCCGAGGCGGGCGGCCAGCGCGAAGACGACTTCGGTGTCGGAGCGCGTGCCGGGCAGGGGAGGGACGATCCGCTGCCGCAGCTGGACCTGGTCCTGTGCCCGTCGGCCGATCTCGAAGCCGAAGCGCAGTGCCTCGTGCTCGTACGCGCTGTTGACGGGCAGCACGATGTCGGCGCTCGCGCAGGTGGGGTTCATGAACAGGTCGAGGTGGACCTGGAAGTCCAGGGCGCGCAGGGCCCGTGCCATGCGGTCCGAACCGGGCTGCGCCACCACCAGGTTGGAGCCGAACCCGACCAGGGCCCTCACCCGGTAGGGCTGATGGTCCTCGACGGCCCGGCACAGGTCGCCCGCGTTGATGTAGCCGGAGGCGGGCGGTCCCAGCGGGTGCTTGTCGAGGCCGAGTGCCTTGGCGCGCTGGGCGGGGGCGAGATCGGCGGGTGTGGAGGCGGGGCGGTAGGGCGGGGCCGGGGCGACGCGGTTGCCGCCCTGGGCGTCGAAGGAGCCGGTGAGTGCGTACAGGGTGGCGAGGGCGCGTTCGGTCTGGGTGGCGTTGGCGCTCTGTCCGACGCCGGTCCAGCCGTAGTAGGTCACCGAGCGCGCGGCCGCGATCTCCTCGGCCAGGGCCCGGATCTCCGTGGCCGGGATCCAGGTGGTGGCCGCCACCCGCTCGACCGGCCACCGGGCGCAGGCCTCGGCGTACTCCTCGAACGCCGGCACGCACTCCACGTGGGCGCCGTCACGCAGCCGGACCCGGCGGACGCCGCGCAGCGCGAACCGCTCGGGGGCGACGGTGGCGCGTGTGGTGTCCACGGTCTCGGGGGCCGCGGCCCGCTCGTCCCACGCGACGAAGCCCTCGGCGTCCGCGACGACGTCCCCGGCCTGGAGGAAGCGCCCGTCGTCACGACGGACCAGGAAAGGCGCGTTGGTCCAGGCGCGCACGAACTCCTCGTCGTAGGCGCCGTCCTCGATGAGGAGATGGGCAAGGCCCAGGGCGAGCGCCGCGTCCGTGCCGGGGCGCACCCGCAGCCAGTGGTCGGCGCGCAGGGCGCTGGTGGAGCGGCGCGGATCGACGACCGCGAGCTTGGTGCCGCGTTCCTGGGCGGCGGAGAGCGCGGCGGACTGGGCGAGCCACGTCTTGGCCGGATCGAAGCCCCACAGCACCGCGAGGTCGGCGTGCGCGTAGTCGGGCGGCGGCAGCGGGCAGCCGAAGGTGAAGGCGTGCGCGACGTCCTTGTGCCAGTTGCAGATCTCCGCGCTGTAGACGGTGTTGGGGCTGCCGAAGCGGCGTACGAACCGCTCGATCCACTCGGTGGCGTCGGAGATCATGGTGCCGCTCGGCGTGGCCACCCCGAAGGCGACCGCCTCGGGACCGCTCTCCTCGGCGACCGCCCGCAGCCGCTCCGCGATCTCGTCCAGCGCCTTGTCCCAGGAGATCGGCTCCCAGCCGGGGTCGGCGTCCCCTTTGGGGCGGGTGCGCCGCAAAGGAGTGGTCAGCCGCCGGCTGCCGTGCGCGATCTCGGCCGCCGCGCGTCCCTTGGGACACATGGCCGCGCCCGTCGGATGCCCCGGATCGGGGCGGACGCCGGTGATCCTGCCGTCCTCCACGGTGAAGATCGCGCCGCAACGGGACTTGCAGAGCGTGCAGAAGCCCCGCTTCTCCTCGACCATGTCGTGCCTCCGGACGGCCGCTCGGCTTCGCCTTCCTCCTCCATTGCACGCCCGTTTCGTCGCCGGTCGGACCGCCGATGGTCCTTTCTCGCGGGACGTATGGCACTCGCGGCCGGTCGACCGACCGCGAGTGCCTGTTCCACGTGCCGAGCGCGCGCCCGGATCGTCACCGGGGAGCGGGACCGGCCTCCCCTGGTGCGGGCTCAATGCGTCGCGTACGCACCTCCGTTGACGTGCAGCACCTGACCGGTGATGTGCCGTGCCGCCGGTGACGCGAGGAAGGCGACCGTGCCCGCGATGTCCTCGGGCGTACCGGCGCGGCCCGTCGACGTGTCGGCCACGAGCTGGTCGCGCCGCTCGTCGGCCAGGTTGTCCCGGAAGAACTCGGTGTCGGCGATGTAGCCGGGCGCGACGACGTTGGCGGTGATGCCGCGCGGGCCCAGGGTGCGCGCCAGGTCCAGGTTCCAGACGTGGAGCCCGGCCTTGGCGGCGCCGTAGGCACCGGAGGACCCGGTGCCCCGGGCGGCGGCGATCGACCCGATGTGCACGACGGCTCCGCCTTCCGCGAGCCGTTCGTCCAGGGCCCTCGTGGTCAGCGCGGCGCTGAGGAGGTTCGCGTCCAGGTTGGCGCGGAAGGCCCGCGCGTAGGCGGCGAGGTCCATCGGCTCCTCGGTGTCGAAGTCGGTGTTCCCGCCCGCGTTGTTCACCAGGACGTCGATCCGGTCCGGCAGTTCCGCGAGCAGCTTGGTGAGCGCCTCGGGCCGGGTGTGGTCGCACACCAGGGCGCGTACGCCGGTCTCCTCCGCCAGCCTGTCGAGCGGTTCGGGACGGCGGCCGGTGACGATCACGTTCCCGCCGTCATCGGCGAAGCGCCGGGCGGCCGCGCGGCCGATGCCCGTGCCGCCACCGGTGATCAGGATGGTGCGTGTCATAAGCTGAGCTCCGAACGTTCCGTTGAGGTCTAAATTTAGAGCTAAACGTACCACCTGGAGAGACTGTGGCAAGAGATCACGACGCTCGATCCGGGCGCGACGACGGCGAGTCCGGGGCACCGGCCGCGAACCGCGCACAGGACATCGCGGCCGCCTGGGAGCGCGAGCGCCCCGGCACCCCGGCCACGTCGATCGGGATCGTCACGCCGATCTGGCAGCTGGCCAAGCTCTTCGGCGACGACCGGCGGCGGGTCCTGGCCCGGGCCGGCGTGGACACCGCCACGCTGGACCTGCTCAGCGTGTTGCGCCGCAGTGGCACGCCGTACACCCTGAGCACGCGTGAACTCGGCCGGCGCTCCATGGTCACGGCGGGCGCCGTCTCCCAGCGCGTGGCCCGCGCCGAACGCGAAGGCCTGGTCACCCGCCACCCCGGAGAGGGCAGGCCCCGCACCGTCCTGGTCACCCTGACGGAGGCGGGCCACGCCCTTGTCGAGGCGACGGTGGACCAAGTGCTCGGCAGAGAGGCCGACTTGGTCAGTGGACTCACTTCGGAACAGCAGAGCCAGTTGACCGAACTGCTCGGCGTCCTGCTCGACGACGTTCAGCACCGCCTCGGGGACGACCGGCTGACGCAGGTGGGCGAGGACTGAAACCGGGCGCCGCGATCGGGAAAGGTCTGTTGGCGCGGGCCACTCGACCGGCGCCGGCAGGCCGCGGGCGTGAGCCTCGCGCGACTGCCCCTCGATGGCCTCGCCCCGACCTCCTAGTGACGGGCGGATGCCTCCGGCTAGTCCATCGAGTACGTCTAGTCCGTCGAGTCCAACGAGTCCGTCTAGTCCGTCGAGGCAGCCCGTGCCGCCTGCTGCGCCTCGCGAGCCAGTGCCCAGGCGTCCGCCACCGGACCCATGTGCCCGAGCTTGTCGGGATTGAGCACCGAGCGGATCGCCAGGACCTGTCCGCCGAGGATGTCGAGCGCGAGGGTGTTGACGACCTTCCCGTCCCGGTCACGGCAGACCGCGCCCGGCTGCCCGTTCACCTCGTGCGGCTCCAGCGAGCCGCCGATCCGGACGAACGGCACGGCCATCGCGGCGAGCGCCCGCGCCACGTCGTCGGCGCCGACCAGGGGGCGGGCCCGATGCGGTGCCTTGCCCCCGCCGTCGCCGACCAGAAGGACATCGGCGGCGAGCAGCTCGCGCAGCCCGTCGATGTCGCCCTCCCGGAAGGCGTCGAAGAACCGCCCGGCGAGCGCCTCGCGTTCCTTGCGGTCGGCCTCGAACCGGGGCCGCCCCTCGTCCATGTGACGGCGTGCCCGTACGGCGATCTGACGACAGGCGGCGCCCGAGCGCCCCACGGCCGCCGCGACCTCGGGGAAGGCGAACCCGAACACCTCGCGCAGCACGAAGACCGCGCGCTCCAGCGGGGTCAGCCGTTCGAGGAGGAGCAGGGCCGCCACCGACAAGGAGTCGGACAGCTCCGCCGAGCGCTCCGGGTCCTGGTACGGGTCCGTCAACAGCGGTTCGGGCAGCCAATGCCCGACGTAGCTCTCCCGTCGTACGCGGGCCGAGCGCAGCACGTCGATCGAGATCCGGGTGACCACGGCCGAGAGGAAGGCCCTGGGCGACGCGGGCTCCGTCGGCGAGGCCTCCCAGCGCAGCCAGGTTTCCTGGACGGCGTCCTCCGCCTCGCTCACGCTGGCGAGGAGGCGGTAGGCGATCGAGAACAGCAGGGGCCGCAGCTCCTCGAACTCCTCGTCCCGCGTCATGCCAGCTCCGCCTCGAAGCCCTGCCGCCACGACGGGTGGCGCAGCTCCCAGCCGAGCTCCCGCTTGGCCTTGGCGTTGGAGAAGCCGCGTCCATCGGTCATCATCGTCACCGCCGCGTCGCCCGCCACGAGCCGGGCCGGCCAAGTGGGCACCCGTATCGGCGACCTGGCCCCCGCGCAGGCCGCGAGCCACGGCAACCACTGACTCGCCGGGGCCGGTTCGTCGTCGACGATGTTGAACACGCCCCGGGCCCGCTGCTCCACGGCCAGGACCGTGGCGCTCGCCGCGTCGTCCGGATGCACCCACGAGCTGTGGCCCGCGCCGCCCCCGACGAGCGGGAACCGCCGCTTGCGCACCAGCTCGACCTGGTCGTCGGTGGCGCCGGGACCGTACAGACCGCCGTAGCGCAGGGCCGCGCCGCCGACCTTGAGGACCATGTCCTCGACGTGGCGGATCGCCTCGGCCCCCGCACGCGCGGTCGTGTCCGTCCCCGGGTCCAGCGGGTCCTCTTCCGTCTTGACCCAGCCGCCCCGGCGGATGCCGTTCCACGAGGCGTGGCTCTGCGCGACGACGTGGGACACCCCGGTGGCCTCGGCGGCGGCCAGCAGATGGTCCGTCCCCTCGGCGCGCAGCCGGATCGTCGTGGCGAGCCGGCGGTCCATGTGCTTCAGGCCGGGCTTGCCCGCGTGCGCCGCGGAGATCGCCGTCATCTGGTGCACGATCGCGTCCGGCCGCGCCCGGGCCACCGCCTGGCCGACCGACACGGCGTCGAGCCCGTCCATCACGACGCCGTCCGCGCCGAGGCGTTCCAGTGAGGCCACCTTGGCGGGGCTCGTCGTCGTGGCCGTCACCTGGTGGCCCCTGGCCAGGAGCTGCGGCACGAGGCGTCGTCCGAGGACCCCGGTCCCACCCGCCACGAACACCCGCATGTCGATCACCTTCCGGATCCCTGGGCCGTCTTTCGATATCCGTCCCTCGACCGAAAGACGAGACAGGCAGGGCGTCTGTGACGTGGCGCGTGTTGCCCCGGCGGAGTGACCGGCCGTGCGGGGCACGCGAGCCGCTCCGGCGGGGTCCGGGGGCGGTCCTAGCCTGCCGCCGTGGACACCCTGATCTTCCTCCTCATCCTCGCCGCACTCTGGGCCGTGGCCCGGGACAAGCCCCGCCGATGGGCCATCGGCCTGATGCTGGCCTCCACCGTCGCCGCCCTCCTGATGTTCAACCACCACGTGACCGACTCGCTCGGCTACTACTACTGACCGGGAGCGTCACGCCATGAGCACTCCTGCGACCACACCCGCGCCCGCGACCCTCGGCAACCGCGTCGGTTTCCTCCTCGCGCACGCCTTCGTCCTCGCGTACTGCGCGATCCTGCTCACCAGCCTCGGCTTCCAGGTCTTCGCCGGGGACATGCCGTGCCCCCTGTGCGTGGTCCAGCGGATGGCGATGCTGCTGTGCGCCGGGGGAGCCGCGTACGTCATCGTCCGCTCCCGTTCCGGAGAGATCGGCGCGGCCGACTACATGGCGGGCTACGGCCTGGCCACCGTCGGCGCCGTCGCCGGCATGGTGATGTCCGCGCGCCAGGTCATGCTGCACCTCACGCACCCCGACGGCTACGGGCCCGCGGTGCTCGGACTGCACATGTACACCTGGGCGTTGGTGACCTTCCTCGTCGTCATCGTCTTCTGCGCGCTGAGCTTCGTCTTCGCACCGGTCCTCATGCCGAAGGGCGTCACGTACGGCATCGCGTCCAAGGCGGTGGTGTGGCTGCTGCTGGCCATCGCCGCCGTCATCACCGTGCTGACCTTCGCCGAAGAGGGCTTCAACCTCACCCTCCCCGACGATCCGCTGCGGTACGAACTGTTCGCCTGAGCGCCTATGAGTCCTGCGCGGGCTGTGCGTCCCGCGCGTCGCGCCGCAGGTGCGCGGTGAGGTGGTGCTGCAGGGGCTGGCCGACGGCGGCGAGCCGGTGCTCGAAGGTGAGGGCGCCGTCGTCGGTCAGGGTGTAGAGGCGGCGGGTGGCGTCGACCGTCTTGGCGGTCGGGGTGAGGGCCACCTGCTCGGTGGGGAGGTCGACGGTGCCATCGGCGGCGTGACCGACGGCGATCTCGGTGATGCCGGTGGGCTGGGTGATCAGCGCCTCCACCCGCCCGTCGGGCTGAAGGCGCCACCAGCCGCTCTCACGGGCCGAGGGGCGCAGGGGGGTTCCGTCGGCGTCGAGCAGCCAGGCACGGGCCTCGTAGTGCAGGAAGGGCCGCCCGTCATGGGTGAAGGTGACCTCCTGCTCGTACGTGAAGTCGGCCTCGATGGTGGGGTATTCGCCGCGTCCTGTGCCGCGCCAGGTCCCGAGCAGACCGAGCACGGGGCCGAGGAGCGCGTGCGGCGCGGGCGCCTGGTCCGGCCGGTGGCTGTCGGGGAAGGGGTACTGCTGCGGTGCGGGGCTGGACACGGTGTGCGCTCCTGGGTCGGGATGGGGCGGGTGCCGGCACCCGTGCGGACACGGGTGCCGGACGGAAGCCTAGGCCGCCGTCCCCTCCGTCCGACTCCTCAGCGGCCACCGACATCACCGCTGGCCGTCATCGGTTCCTGGGCCCGCCTCGGCGCCGTGGGACCTGTGCGGGGCGGCGCAACGGCGTGAAGGCTCGCCTCACTGGACCTGCGGCGCGTTCGCTGGAACCCGCCGGTTCCCGAGGTCGCCATGGTCTCGGGCCGTGACGACGACTTACATCCTGCCGGGCGCGGGCTGCTCCTCGTCCCCTCGGTCCTCGGGGCCGGAGCACCCGCGACCGACGCCGACGCGACGCCGCAGCCCGTGATGACGTGTCCCGTGCGGATCGCTCACCTCGCCGTGGAGCAGCCCGTGCTCATCCCGCTGACGCAGTCGAGCCCGCCCCCGAGTGACGTTGCGCCGGCAGCGCTCCTGGGCCGCACCCGGGCCGCCGTGTTCACCGCCATCGCCGAACACCCCGGCTGCTCCACCAAGGAACTCGCCGCCCACGCAGGCATCACAGCCCCGAGCGCCGGCGCACCGCAACACCGCACTGCACACCCTGACCCAGCTCGGGACCGCCCTCCTCGGTACCGCACCCGGCAGACCGCTCAGGTCCGAAGAACCGACGCCCACCGGACAGGGCTCGACTCACTGGCGCGGCGACCGCCGGCGACCGCCCCGGAAGCAGGCACACCGCAGGGCGAGACGCCCGGTCAGTGACGCGCGGTCATGTGGGCGAGGGTCTCCGCGGCGCTGTCGGGGGAGAAGGCGTCGGCGAGGCCTTCGGCGGCACCCCTGGCGGCTTCGGCGGAGCGGGGGAGCAGGATCTTCTCGTACTCCGTGATCGCCTGGTCGATCGTGGCGTTGGTGATGAGGGCCCGGGCCAGATCGGCGCCGTCCAGCATGGCGAGGTTGGCGCCCATTCCCGAGATGGGGGACATGAGGTGGGCGGCGTCGCCGAGGAGGGTGACGCCGGGGGTGTGGGGCCAGGTGTGGGGGACGGGCAGGGCGTACAACGGGCGGTTGGTGTACCCCCTGTCGGAGTCGGTGATCAGCGCGAGGAGCTCCGCGCTCCAGCCGGTGAACCGGGCCAGCAGGGCGTCGCGTACCGCGGCGGTGTCGGTGAGGTCGAGGGCGGCCCGGCGGTGCCAGTCCTCGTCGACGCGCATGCCCACGTAGATCCGGATGTGTCCGCCGCCGTTGCGCTGGGCGACGAAGCCCTGGTTGTCGTCGAGCGCCATCATCGTGCCGTCGCCGGTGAGTCGGGCGAGGCGCGGATGGCGGATGTCGGCGTCGTCCAGGCCGGTCTCGACGAACGTGACGCCGGTGTAGGCGGGCACCGCGTCGGACAGCAGGGGGCGGACCCTGGACCAGGCGCCGTCGGCTCCGACGACGAGGTCGGCTTCGGCCGCCGTGCCGTCGGCGAAGTGCAGGCGGTGCGTGCCGGGGGCGAGAGGCTCCACGCGGGTCAGTCTGCTGCCCCACCGCACGGTGCCGGGTGCGAGGGAGTCCAGGAGCAGGTCACGGAGTCGGCCCCGGTCGATCTCGGGGGTGCCCTCGGTGGCGTCGGACTCGGGCGGGGCGGCGTCGAACAGGGTCCGGCCGTCGCGGCCGAGCAGGCGTATCTGCTGGCCCTCGGGGCGGGACAGGGCGAGGAAGTCCTCCAGCAACCCGGCGGCGCGCAGGGCGGATTGGCCGGAGCCGGGGTGCATGTCGAGGGTGCCGCCCTGGTCGCGTGCGGCGCGCGAGGCGTCCGTGTCGTGGACGGTGACGGGGATGCCGTGCCGCTGCAGGACGCGGGCGCAGGTCAGGCCGCCGGGTCCGGCGCCGACGACGGCGATGCGGGGTGCGGTGGTGGCGTTCATGGTGATGCTCCGTATGTGTGCGCACAACGGTGGTGTACCGGCGTGGTGTTGGGGTGTGGAGGAAAGGGGCGGCTCGACGAGGAGCGGGTGGGGCCGGACGTGCTCACGGCCGCCGGTCCAGAAGAGCACACCAGCTCAATAAGTGCAACGACTAAACTTTTGAAGTTGGGCAACCCAAGGGGTACGCTCCTGGGCATGACCGCATCCGACAGCGGCGCCGGCGCCCCGTCGGCGCCGACGGGGCGCCGTGAGCGCAAGAAGGCCGCCACCCGCCGGGCCATCGCCGACGCGGCGCTGCGCCTTTTCCTGGAGCGTGGGTACGACGACGTGGGCATCCGCGAGATCGCGGACGCGGCGGACGTCTCCACCACCACGCTGTTCAAGCACTTCCCGGTCAAGGAAGCCCTCGTCTTCGACGAGGACGACGATGACGAGGCCCGTCTGCTCGCCGCCGTGCGCGAGCGGCCCGAAGGGCGGTCGGTGCCCGCGGCCCTGCGCGAGCACGCGCTCCGCCACCGCATGGCGGCCGCGGACGGCGACCCCCGCTTCACCGCCTTCTTCGACCTGGTGAACACCACCCCGGCCCTGCGCGACTACATGCAGGGCATGTGGCTGCGCCACGCCTCGGCCCTGGCCTTGGCCATCGCAGAGGAGAGCGGCCTGCCCGCGGACGATCCCGCCTGCGCCGCGCTCGCCCACTTCGCGCTCGAGGCCCCGCGCGCCGCCGCCGGTCACGACGACCCCCGCCAGGCCGTCACGCGCGCCTTCGACCTGCTGGAGCACGGCTGGAACTCCCTGGGGGAGACCTCCTAGGAGTCCGGCATCGAGGCCCGGCATCGGCCCCGGTCCCACGGTCGTTCACCCGCTGACGGGCATGCGCCGGCCGTGATCCCGGGTGATCCGACCACAGGTGTCTCCCCTTGTCTCGACCTACCCGTTCACCACGATGAGTGAGGCGATCCGCATGTCCCAGGTGTCCATCGACGAGTACGCCGTGTCCGACGGCAAGGCCGGTCCGTACGCCCTGACCACCGGCCCGGACGGCGCCCTGTGGTTCACGCTCGTCCACGGCGGCCGGATCGGCAGGCTGGTGCCGGGCGGTGAGGCGACGAGTCATGCGCTCGAACCCGGCAGCGGGCCGACCGTGATCGTCCCCGGACCCGACGGCGCCCTGTGGTTCACCGAGTACCAGGCGCACCGGATCGGCCGGATCACCACCGACGGCGTCGTCGAGGAGTTCGCGCCGCCGACCCCCGACTGCGGGCCGTTCGGCATCGCGGAAGGGCCGGACGGCGCGCTCTGGTTCACCGAGACCACCGCCGACCGCATCGGCCGCATCACCCCTGACGGTGCCGTCACGGAGTTCGCGCTGCCGGTCACGGGCGGCTTCCCCTCCGCGATCACCGCCGGGGCCGACGGCGCCATGTGGTTCACCCTCAACCAGGCGAACGCCATCGGGCGCATCGGCATGGACGGCGCGGTCACCCTCCACCCGCTGCCGACGGAGAACGCCGCGCCGGTGGGCATCGCCGCGGCCCGCGACGGTGCCCTGTGGTTCGTCGAGATCGCCGCGGGACAGATCGGCCGGATCACGCCCGAAGGGCGGATCACCGAGTTCCCGCTGCCGGATCGCGCCGCCCGCCCGCACGCCGTCACCGTGGACGACGCCGGTACGGCGTGGTTCACCGAGTGGGGCGCGAACCGCGTCGGATCCATCACTCCCGACGGCTCCATCGCCGAACACGACCTGCCCACCCCCGACTCGGAGCCGCACGGCATCGCCCTCGGCCCCGACGGCGCGCTGTGGACCGCGCTGGAGATCGGCGCACTCGCCCGCGTCTCCCCGGTGCGGAGCGCCGGTTGAGCCTGTCACCGGGGGCGCGTGTCAGCGCTCCCGCCAAGGCCCCAGCTTCTCGGGGTTCCGTACGGCCCAGCAGCGCGTGATCCGGTCGTCCGCGATGTCGAACGCCATGACCGTCACGGTGACGTCGTTCTGCTGGACGACCAGGCCGGGCTGGCCGTTGACCGTGCGCTCCAGGACCGTCAGGCCGGGGGCCATGCCGAGGATGCCGACCAGGTGCCGCGCGATCTCCTCGCTGCCCGCGGCGGCGGCCGCGGCATCGACCAGGCCGCCGGTGTCGGCGACGCCCGTGGCGTTCGGGTCGAGGAGGCCGATGAGGGCCTCGATGTCCTTCGCCTCCCAGGCCTGCTTGAAGTCCCTGACGATGGCGGCGCGCCGGTCCGACGGAGTCGGCGAACCGGGCGAGGCGCGGATGCGGCGGCGGGCCGAGGACGCCAGCTGACGGCATGCCGCCGGGGTCCGGCCCACGATGTCGGCCACCTCCGCGAAGGAGTAGCGGAAGACGTCGTGCAGGACGAACGCCACGCGCTCGGCGGGCGTCATCGATTCGAGCACGACGAGGAACGCCATGTTGATCGACTCGTCGAGCGTGACACGGTCGGCAGGGTCGGCCGTACTGCCGCTCGGCCGCACGTCGATCCACTCCGTCCGTTCCGGCAGCGGCTCCGGGATCCATTCGCCCACGTAGTTCTCGCGCCGGACCCGGGCCGAGCGGAGCTGGTCCAGGCAGATGCGGCCGGCGACCTTCATCAGCCAGCCGCCGGGCGAGTCGACGGCCGCCTGCTGCTTCGCCGACATCGCGTACCAGCGCGTGTAGGCCTCCTGTACGACGTCCTCGGCATCGGCCACGGAGCCGAGGAGCCGGTAGGCGAGATTGAGGAGCTGCCGCCGCTCGCTCATGATCGCGTCGAGCCCCGGATCGAGCGGGCTCTCCCCTGGCTCGGTCGGTGTCCTCATGGTGTCGCTGCTCCCTCGGCCGGATCTGTCGTCACGCGTACGACGGGACGTCACTCGTACGACGAGACAGCCCCGCGAAATGTGAGGCGACGTGCAGACCTCACATTCTCCGGGGCTGTCCCGTCGTACTGCTGGGACGAACGCGGTCCCGTACGAGTACGACCAGTACGTAGAGGAGATCACTATGGAAGCCCGTTTCGACTTCATGGCCAACCCGGTCGGCGCCAAGGCCATGAAGCACCTCGTCTCGGTGAGCAGGCCGGTCCTGGAGTCGACGCTGCCGGGACCGACGCAGCAGCTGGTCGTGTTGCGGGCCAGCCAGATCAACGGCTGCGGCTACTGCGTCGACATGCACACCAAGGACGCCGCACACGAGGGGGAGACCGCTCAGCGTCTGCACCTGGTCGCCACCTGGCGGGAGGCCACGGTGTTCACGGACGCCGAGCGGGCCGCGCTCGAACTGGCCGAGCAGGGCACCCGCATCGCCGACGCGGCCGGCGGCGTCCCGGACGAGGTGTGGGCGAACGCGGCCAAGCACTACGACGAGGACCAGCTCGCCGCCCTGGTGTCGACCATCGCCCTCATCAACGCGCTCAACCGCATCAACGTCATCGTCCAGAAGCCCGCGGGCGACTACCAGCCCGGCCAGTTCGGCTGAGCAGGGGCCCCGGAACGGGGCGTGACCGAAGCGGTGTCGGCCGGGCCCCGGTACCGGGGTTCGGGGCCCGGCCGACGCAGCCGCGGATCTTCAGGGCTGCTTCTTGAGCGCCGCTGCTCCAGCGCCGCTCCTTCAGCGCTTCTTCTTCAGCGCTTCTCCTTCGTCGTTTTCCTTCCAGGAGTGACCAGGTATGACCACCATGATCAAGCTCGGTGAACTGACGGGCGACTACGTCATCGACACCGCCCGCACCCGGATCGGGCTCGTCGCCCGGCACACGATGGGCACCAAAGTGTCCGGTCGGTTCGACGAGTTCGAGGGCGGCGCGCACCTGGACGGCGACGACCCGTCGAAGTCGGGCGCGCTGATCACTCTCC
The DNA here is from genome assembly GCF_055558735.1 of Streptomyces sp. NPDC025651. NCBI lineage: Bacteria > Bacillati > Actinomycetota > Actinomycetes > Kitasatosporales > Streptomycetaceae > Streptomyces > Streptomyces sp. NPDC025651. The sequence goes on along the minus strand of NZ_JBVHLZ010000006.1, from coordinate 69,519 downwards.
GGACGGCGAGCATCCGCACCGGCAACCCGCAGCGCGACGGCATGCTGCGCGAGAAGTTCCTTGACGCGGACAACCACCCCGCCCTCACCTTCGCCACGGCCGCGGTGGAACAGGTCGACGGGACCTCCTTCAAGGTCACCGGTGACCTGACCGTCCGCGGGGTGAGCAGACCGATCACGGTGGACGTCGAGTTGACCTGTGCGGAGGAGGACCCGCAGGGTGAGCCGCGAGTGGAGTTCAGGGGCGGCGCCACGATCAACCGCAGGGACTGGCACGTCAACTGGAACGCCGCGACCGCGCTCATGGTCGGCCCCGAGGTGAGGCTGGACCTCGACGTCGCCTTGATCCGCAAGCCCTGACGGCGACGAGTGGAGTTCCGCTTCGGCCCGACAGGGCTGAAGGGGCCAATGCTGCGGGATTCCGGAACAGTGTGACGCACCGATCATCGAACGACGGATACGTGATCATGGACATGGGCATGCATCGGGCGCTGACGATCATCGATCAAGGAGTACGACGCCCGACATGTCTGCCGCCCCCGCCCCCGTCGCGCCCTCTTCCGGCCCCGTCCTGACCCCTGACGCGCCGGGCGCCCTCCCGCTGCTCGGCCACGCCCTCCAACTGAAGCAGCGGCCCCTGGAGTTCATGGACTCGCTGCGCGCGCACGGCCCCGTGGTGCGCATACGGCTGGCCCGCACCTCGGCCTATGTGGTGACCGACCCGGCGCTGACGAAAGAGGTGCTGGTCACCGAGGCGGCGAGCTTCGCCAAGGGCGGGCGGATCATCGACGCACTCCGCGTCTTCTTCGGCGACGGCCTCGCGACGGTCGCCGACGGCGACGTTCACATGAAGAACCGCCGCCTGATGCAGCCCATGTTCAACCGCGCCCACATCGCCACCCGGGGCGACACCATGATCGAGCAGGTGCGGGGGCTCGTCGACGGCTGGGCCAAGGGCGTCCCCCGGGACACGCTCGCCGACATGACGGAGCTGACTCTCGCGGCCTTCCTCGGCGCGCTGTTCGGCTCGGACCTGCCCGCCCATCTGCAACGCGAGTTCATCGCGCTCATGCCGCCCATCATGAGGGGAACCATCCGGCAGACCATCCTGCCGGGCTGGATCAACGGGCTTCCGCTGCCGGCCAACCGCGCCCACGCCGAACGCGTCGCGCGCCTGCGGCGCCTCATCGACCAGGCCATCGACCACCGCGGTGCGGCGCTGGCCGAGCGGCCGACGGATCCTCGGGGCGACGCGGCCCCCGAACCCCGATGCCCGCACGCGGAGCCGAGGGATACCGGCCGCGCGGAGACCGGCTCCACGGAGACCGGCTCCACGGACAGCGACTCCACGGACACCGGGCTCTTCGACACGCTCCTCACGGCCCCCGAGCCCCTCTCCCGCCGCCAGCTCCAGGACGAGGCCATCACCCTGCTCACCGGCGCCATCGAGACCACCGGCACCACCCTGGCGTGGGCCCTGTACGAGATCGACAGGAACCCGGAGATCAGGCAGCGCCTGCAGGACGAGCTCGCGACGGTCTGCGGCGGCGAAGGGCCCGTCCGCTACGACCACCTGGACCGCCTCACCTACACCCGCGCGATCCTGCAGGAGACGATGCGCCAGTACGGACCGGCCTGGCTGGTCACCCGGACGGCGACCCGGACCGTCACCCTCGGCGGGCACCGCATCCCCGAGGGCGCGGACGTCGTCTACAGCCCCTATCTCCACCAGCACGACCCGGCGGTCTTCCCCGACCCGGACCGCTTCGACCCCGACCGCTGGACCGAACGGCCCGACGCTGCCACGCGCGGCTCGTTCCTGGCCTTCGGCGCGGGGCGGCGCAACTGCATCGGCGAGGCCTTCGCCTGGACCGAGCTCCTCGTCATCCTGGCCACGGTCAGCCGGAGTTGGCCCCGGCTCACCCTCGCTCCCGGTTCCGCGCCCCGGCCCCTGGCGGTCGTGACCGTGAAGCCGGACGACCTGTCGATGATCCCCGGCTGACGAGCCCGCCGCCCGCCACGCCGTCGTCCGGGCCCCGCACGCCGGTACATCTCCGCGACGCCGCGCACTGCGGTGCCATGGAAGCCGCCATGGCACCGCAGATGCCCGGCAGCCCCGATCCCGACAGGGCGTACGCGAGGCCGAGTCGGACCAGTACCCCGCACGCCGTGACGCGGGCGAGAGCGGGGCGGCCGCCGCTGCCCTCGAACACCCCGCCCCGCGCGATGAAGCAGGAGAGGAGCACCAAGTAGGGCCCCAGGCAGCCGCAGGCAGAGCGCCCCCGTTGCGGCGACCTCGCCTCCGCCGTCGAAGGCCCGCATGACCCACGGCCCGGTGGTGAGCAGGGGCAGCGCGGCCGCGAGCCCCAACGCCCTGGCGAGGAGCAGGGCTTGGCGCCCGACGGTCCGCCGCTTGTCCCGCCCGGTGCCGAGCAGATGGGCGGTGTGGATGGCCGCGGCCTGCCGTAGGGAGGAGAAGGCCATGGTCGCGACGTACGTGGCCTTCGTCGCGATCCCGTACGCGGCGACCTCGTCCACGCCGATCCGGGCGACGACGGCGACGAGCGTGAGCGAACCCGCCATCCACGCGACGAAGTCGGCCACCTTGCGCTCCGCTCAACCGCTCGCGCGCCGCTCCGCCCCATGCCGCTGAATCAACAGGCTCCCCAGAGCGGTGCGCTGGTGCAGGACCGACCGGCCCGCGCGGACCGTGGTGATCAGGCCCGCACCGCGCAGCATGGTGGCGTGGGCCGAGGCCGTGGCGTTGCTGATGCCGAGGCGCCGGGCCAGTTCGCTGGTGGTGTGCTCCCGCGAGAGCCGGAGGAGGATGTCCAGCCGGGTCCGCCCGAGCACACCGGCCAGCGCGTCGTCCGTGCCGTCCGCACCGGTCGGCGCGAGCGGCAGGCCCGGACTCGCCGAGTAGGTCACGACCAGGGGGTGGTCGGGCAGGTCGGCGACGAGGGGACGGCCCGTCCAGTGGAAGGTGGGCAGGAGCAGCAGACCACGGCCGTGCAGGGCGATGTCCCGCTCCGGCCCTTCCCACTCCCAGACGTCCTCGTCCACTCGGGAGCCGGGGACGAGTGCGGCGAGCGCGGCGCCGATGCCCTGTTCGGCCACCGTCAGGGCATGGCGGGTGAACTCCCTCTGGTGCAGGTCCTGTACCGAATCCCACACGGGGCGTACGACGGTCTCGAAGGCCGCGTGCTGGGCGCGGCGCACGACCTGCCAGGCCGTGGCGTCGCCCTGGTGCAGGTCGCGGATCCACGGCGGTGGCGGGGCCGCCTGTGCGGCGTAGACGCGCTCGAGTTCGGAGCGGACCAGGTCCGGGTGCGCGGCGCGGACGGCGTCCAGCCCCTCCTTGAGCGTGTCGCTGAACACGTCGATGAAGCTGGGGGCTTGTGCCGCGGGGACCAGGTCACTCAGGGGAGCGACGGCGCCCGGAAGGGAGCGGAGCACCCGCAGCCTCCACCGGTCGAAGAGCAGGCCGTGGTCGGGACGGCTCATCATCAGCAGGGCCGTGTTGAGTTCCTGCAGCGGCGCGGGCCGGGGCGCGAACCGCACCCGCGCGAAGTCGCCGGCCGTGAGGTGGATCCGGATCACTGCGCTCCCTGACCGTGCCGCGCCAACGTTTCGGCCAGGCCCTAAAGCCTCGCCCGCGGCCTGCGCCGGACGTCAGCATTCAGGACATGCCCCCTGCGTCCATTGATTCAGGCGGGCGGCAGCCGACACAAGGACCGGCGTCACAGAGGCAGAGACAGAGGCAGAGGAGACCACCATGTCAGCTACCTTCCGCAGGGAGAGCGGTCCAAGGGAGAACGGCCCAGGGGACGCGGGCGCCCTCGGCGTGACGCGACGGGCCGTCACCATCTCGGGTGCGCTGGCCGCCGCGAAGGTGCTCGCGGGCGGCAGCGGTACCGCACGGGCACAGCCGCGGGCGGGCGTCTCCGGCGACTTCTCACCGCGACTGCCCGCGCCGACCGGTCCGCACCGGATCGGTGTGACCACCCTGCACCTGGTCGACCGGCGCAGAAGCGACCCGTGGGACGGCGCCCTCCCCGCCCGGGAGGTGATGGTCTCCGTGTTCTACCCCGCCCGCACCGTTCGCGGTTGTCCGCGCGCACCGCAGATGACCGCCGTCGCGGCGCGGAAGTTCACGGAGTTCGACCCCCTCTACCTGCACCCGGAGCTGCCGAAGAGCGGAGTGGACTGGGCGGCCACGGCGACCCACTCCCACACCGGCGCGCCCGCACAGCCCGTCCGGCGGCCGGTCCTGCTCTACACCCCCGGAGGATGCGATCCGCGCACCCTCGACACCGGGCTCGCCGAGGAACTGGCCAGCCGCGGCTTCGTGGTGGTGACCATCGACCATCCCGGCGAACCCAGTGCGGTGGAGTTCCCCGACGGCCGCGTACGGGAGTACGAACTGCCCGGCACCCCCAGGGATCCGCAGGTCTTCCGCACGATGATCGACACCCGGCTCGCGGACACACGCTTCGTACTGGACGAGTTGACGGCACTGGCGGCCGGCCGCAACCCGGACGCGGCGGCACGCCCCCTGCCCGAGGGCCTCGGCCGCGCCCCGGACCTGCGGAGGGTGGGCGTGTACGGCCACTCGGCGGGAGGCACGGCCGCGGCCCAGGCCCTGTACGAGGATCGGCGCGTCGACGCGGCGGTCGATCTGGAGGGCTATCTGGACTACCCGCCCGACAGCCCGGGGGAGGAAGGCGAACTGCTCCCGGTCGCCCGGCACGGCGTCGACCGGCCGCTGCTGCTGCTCGGGACCGACGGCTTCCGCGACGCACGCTTCGAGCGTTCCTGGTCGGCGATGCTCGCCCACCCGGGAGGACGCACCCGCCGACGCCGGATCGACGACGCCACGCACTGGGTGTTCACCGACTACGCCGCCATGGCACCCCAGTTGCAGGACGCCGGGCTGATGACCGCCGACGACCGGGTCAAGCTGGTCGGCGCGATCGACCCGGCACGCTCGGTGCCGGAAGTGCGCCACCACGTGGGCGCGTTCTTCGCTTCTCGGGTGTGAACGCCTTCGAGAACCTTCAGAACATTCGGGAACCTTCGGGCACCTTCAGGAGGATGAGCGGGGACCTGACGCTCGCCAGGAGGCGTACAAGTAGGGGAACGTGAGCCTCAAGTTCTAGGCTGCTGCGATGAACGACATCTCCAGCCCCATCCGGATCAGGCCGGGCAGCCCTCAGGACGCGCCCGCCGTGTTGAACATGCTCGACTCGGCGGTCGCCTGGATGAACGCCCGCGGCAACACCGAGCAGTGGGGCACGACACCGTTCTCGCTGAAGCCGGAGCGGGTGGAGCGGGTGGAGCGGTATACGACCGAGAACACCCCGTACATCGCGGAGTTGGAAGGGACGCCCGTCGGTGCCATGGTTCTCGACGACGGTCCGAGCCCGCAGATGCCGATCGCCGAGGCCGAGGAACCCGAGCGGTATGTGCGGCTGCTGGTCTCCGAGCGGACGTACGCGGGTCTGGGCATCGGAGCCGCGCTGCTGGCCCATGCCGTCGAGGAGACCCGGCGGGCCGGTGTGGAACTGCTGCGCGTCGACTGCTGGGCGGGCGGCGGGGGCGAACTGGTCGCGTTCTACGAGCGCAACGGCTTCGTCCCCACCGACCGCTTCGTCGAGGACGGATGGCCGGGGCAGGTCCTGGCCCGGCGAGTGACCGCCTCCTAGCGCGTCGAGAGGGCGACCGGCTCGCCGAGAGGCCACCAGCTCATCGTGAGGCCGATCAGCTCATCGCCAGGTCGAGGACGCGCTGGGCCAGGTCGGGGTAGGTCAGGCCCGCCCAGGACGCCGCGAGCGGCAACAGGCTCGTGGCCGTCAGACCCGGCAGCGCGTTCACCTCGACGACCGGCAGTCCCGCCGCGCCGAGTACCGCCTGGGTCCGCCCCCTGTGCCTGGCCGCCGCGCACGGCGCGCTGCCCGCCCCGGTGAACGGGATGCCCGCCATCTCAAGGAGCGCCTGGACGTGCCCGTCCTCGCCCCAGCCTCCGTGCAGGGCGAGGAAGACGACCTCGGCGTCGCGCAGGTGGTCGAGGACCGGGCCGCCGGTCAGGGCCGCGTGCATGCGCCGCCGCCACTGCTGCCGATCGGCGAGGGGCGGAGGTTCCTTCGCGACGCCGAGCGCCTCGACCGTGTCGGCGGGGCGCAGCGGTCCGGCGAGGACCGGCACCGCCGCGGCGGGATCGACCAGCACCACCTCGTGGCCACGCTCCAGCAGGGCCTGGGCGACCGACCGCCCCGAGGCCAGCGACACGTCCCGCTCGGAGCTCTCTCCACCACACAGGATCACCACACGCATGGCGGAGATTCTTCCGCATGGCCTGCGGGCGTATCGCGGGGGCGGCCCGAGCGGATCGGTCCGTCAGGCCGCGGCGGGTACCTCGCGGCCCAGCCAGGCGGCCAACCGCCCGTACGCGTCCGCTCCTTCGGGGGCGGGCCGGACCGGCTCGAAGGGGCGGCCGTCACGCCGCTCCGCCGCGATGGCCCGGCGCGCGAACTCCAGGGAGAACTCGGCGGGCTCCGAGGCGAGTTCGACCGTGCTGCCGATGGCGGCCCGCAAGTCCCAGGTGTGCGCGGCGATTTCCATGACGACGGCGCTGAGCGCGCCGCGCAGGGGCATCTTCGCGAACCCGAGATCGACCACGCGCTCCAGCGCGGGATCGTCGAGTCCCTCCCCGACGGCGACGAGACGCTCCGCGGCCGTGGCGTAGGCCGCCGCCCAGTCCCCGTCCGCGACCTCGCCCGCATCGCGCGTCGCCTGCTCCAGGGAGCCCCCTTCGGCGATGACCGCGTAGGCGAGGGTGTTTCCCAGCACGTGGCCGATCAGGGCACGCACGTCGAACTCGCTGCAGGGCGTGGGGTCGCCGAGCCGCTGGGGCTCGACGGAGGCGACGAGCGCGGTGAACTGCCCGGCGGTGCGGCGCAGCAGGGAGCGGGGATCTTCGGTGGTGGTCATGTGGGGTGGCTCCTCGTTCGTTCGTTCAACCGGTGGTTCAGCGGTTCCGCGATGCGTGGCCCGCGCTTCTGGAGAGAGCATCACGCCATAACTTGACACCTGCCGTCAGCTTTTCGTGAAGCGCCGCAGAACTCGGCCGTGAGTGCCGACGCCGCCGGTCCTGCGTGAGTGGCGACGCCGACGCTCCCGCAGGGCGAGCTGGGTGTGTCCCGGGCGGATTCCGGGCGTTGACCGGATTCCTTCTCCCTTCGGCCTCTCCACTGCCTGATGGAGCGTCATCATGGGCTCATGCAGGTGTAGTTGGTTCCTGCGTGGCTCGTGAAGGCCCGAGGGGGATGCGTGGGCGCATTCATCCACCAGGGTCATCCCGGCCCGGGCAAGGAGGCGGTGTGAATCTCGAGGAGAGGCTCCTCGACCTGGTCGGCGAGCACCGCGAGAGCATCCGCGAAAGCCTCGACGACGCACAGCACGAGCTGCTGGTCGCCCGGGTGCGGGCCCTCGCCGAGACACCACAGGACGACAACAGGGCCGTACGCAAGGCCTTTCAGGGCCTGCGGCTCGCGCTGCTCCCGCTGCCCTTCGGTCATCCGGTGCGGCTCGCCCTCGACTCCGACCGGCTGGCGGGGGGGGGCGCCGGTCGGGCCGCCCGCGGTGACGGAGGCGCGCGAACTCCTTGCCCGCCTCGCGGAGCCGCCGCCCTCCCTCGACGACTGGAAGGTCATCGTCACCTCGGCACGGCGCAGGCTGCTCACGGCCCCCTCCCTCTCGCAGGGCGAGGCGCGCGCCCGCTGCGGAGAGCCCGTCCCGTCCGAGCCGATCCGCCTGTCGGACCCCGAACGCGGCCCGCGCTACCCCGACTTTCAGTTCGTCCGCGACGGCGGCCCGTACGCCGTCGTCATCGAGGTCAACCGTCTCCTCCTCGCCGACATCGACCCCTGGGGCGCCGCCGGATGGTGGCTCACCGGCAACACCTGGCTCGGCGGCCCACCCGCCTCCTTCCTGGGCCTGCTCCCGGACGAGCGGCTGTCCGGTGCCGCCCGCGCACTGGTGGAGGGGGGCGGATGACCGGGACCGTGTCGCCTTCCTCGTACGAGACGACGCCGCGCCGCAGGACGCTCCCGGCGGGTGCGCGGCTGTGGCGGACGCACAAGGCCAAGCGGCGGCCCGACCGGTCCGACCCGGCGTCCGCGGACCCGCACTTCGACGGCAGCCGCTTCGACGGCACGTCCTACGACCCGTATCCGTACCTGTACGTCGCCGACGACCCGGCCACCGCGCTCGCCGAAACGCTGCTGCGCTCCCTGGAGTTCGACGTGGCGACCGGGATGCGCCTGATCCCCTACGCCGCGGTGAAGGACAAGTCGCTGAGCCTGCTGCGGACGCGCTGCGAGCTGACTCTGGTCTCCCTCACCACCGAGGCCGACCTCGCAGCCGTCTGCCAGGACTCCTGGCTCCTTGAGGCGGAGGGGGACCGCTACGCGAAGACCCGCCGCTGGGCCGGCGAGATCCGCGTACAGGCCCCCGACACCGCGGGCCTCATCTGGCAGTCCCGGCGCAACCGGCCACGCCTCGCCCCGGTGCTCCTCGGTGACCGCTGCGCGGACGACGCCTTGGTGGAGGAGCGCGCGGGCGGCATCGCGGACCTGGGCTCACCGGCCGGCGTCGCCGAGGCCAACCGGCTGCTCGCGGCCCTGAGGGAGGCGATCGTCCCGCCGGAAACGGGGGCCTGAGCCCCCGGCCGCACTCCACCGGCGCTCGGCGGTGCGGAAGCGGCCCGGGCGGAATGCGGTTGTCCGGAACCAGTGGCTGAACTCCGCACGAGCGGACTGGAGAATGACTTCCGGGGCATCGGTGGGCCGGGGGTGGTAGTGGTGCCACGGGGCGAGCGTCCGCTGGAGGACGACGGTGGCGTGCTCACCGAATTCGCGGCCGAGCTACGGCAGTTGAGGGAGAAGGCGGGCAGCCCGCCCTACCGGCAGCTGGCGCGTGACGCCCACTACTCGTCGACGACGCTGGCCGACGCGGCGGGCGGCCGCAGGCTGCCGAGCCTGCCGGTCACGCTCGCCTACGTGCGGGCCTGCGGTGGGGACGTGACCACGTGGGAGGAGCGGTGGCGCGCGCTCAGCGCCCGGCTCGCGGCCGCGGAGGCCGCCGAGGAGAGCGGCGGCATCGAGGGCCCCGAGCAGCGCGGGCCCTACGTGGGACTCGCCGCGTTCCAACCGGAGGACGCCGCCTGGTTCTTCGGACGGGAGCAGCTCACCGACGACCTCGTCCACCGCGTGCGCGCCCGGCGCTTCCTCGCCGTGTTCGGCGCCTCGGGATCGGGGAAGTCCTCGCTGCTGCGGGCCGGCCTGCTGCCGCGGGTCCACGACGGGCCCGACGCGAAGGTGCTCACCGTCCTGTTCGCGCCGGGCGCACATCCCCTGGAGGAGTGCGCGGCCCGCCTCGCCGCCGTCAGCGGCGGCTCGGCCACCGCCCTGCGCCGGGATCTCGCGACGGACCCCAGAGCCGTGCACCTGACCGTGCTCAAGGCCCTGGCCGACCAGCCGCCCGACGCCGAACTCCTGCTGGTGGTCGACCAGTTCGAGGAGGTGTTCACCCTCTGCTCCGACGCCGAGGAGCGCACCCGGTTCATCACCGCGCTGCTCACCGCCGCCGAGGCCGCCAACAGCAGGACGAGGGTCGTCCTCGGCGTGCGGGCCGACTTCTACGCGCGGTGCGCCCAGCACCCCGACCTCGTCGAGGCCCTGCGCGACGCCCAGTTCCTCGTCGGACCGATGACCACCGACGAACTGCGCCGCGCGATCAGCCGGCCCGCCGCCCGCGCCGCCTGCACCGTGGAGGGGGCGCTCCTCGCCCGCGTGATCGCCGACGCCACCGGCAGGGCCACCGTGCTGCCGCTCGTCTCCCACGCGCTGCGCGAGACCTGGCGCCGCCGCAGCGGCAGCGCCCTCACCCTGTCCGGGTACGAGGCCGCGGGCGGCATCCACCACGCCCTCGCGCAGACCGCCGAGGCCGTCTACGCGGGGCTCGCCGGCGGGCAGCGGGACCTGGCCCGCACGGTTCTGCTGCGCCTCGTCGCGATCAACGAAGGGACGGACGCCACCCGGCGCCGCCTGGCCCGCGCCGATCTGGACTCCCTGAGCGAGGACCGGGCAGGCATCGGGACGGTCGTCGACGCACTGGCCGGCGCCCGGCTCATCACCCTGGACCGGGACACCGTCGAACTCACCCACGAGGCGCTCCTGCACGCCTGGCCCCGGCTGAGGCAGTGGATCGACGAGGACCGCGCGGGACTGCTGCTGCACCAGCGGCTGGGCGAGGCGGCCACCGCCTGGGACCGCGAACGCCGTGACCCGGGGGCGCTCTACCGCGGTACGCGCCTGGCGGCGGCCGAGGAGTCCCTGGCCGCCCCCGACAGCGCTCTGACCCCGCTGGAGCGGGACTTCCTGACCGCGAGCGCCGCCGCGAGGGACCGCGAGCGGCGCACCGCGGCGCGCACGACGCGGCGCCTGCGCCGGTTCACCGTCACCCTGTCCGTGCTGCTGGCCGTCGCCCTCGTGCTGGGGCTGATCGCCTGGGACCAGTACCAGACCAGCGAGAGCCGACGGCGCGAGGCCGTGGCCGAGCAGCGCAGCACCCTGTCGCGGCAGCTCGCCGCGCAGGCGGCCAACCTGCTGGCCGACGAGTCCGACCTGGCGCTGCTCCTCGCCGTCTACGCCTACCGGATCCGCCCCACCCCCGAGGCCACCACCAGCCTCCTGGCCGCGGCCTCGCGCCCCCTCCAGCAGCGGCTCACCGGGCATGAGGGCGAAGTGGAATCGGTGGCCATCAGCCCGGACGGCCGCACCGTCGCGGGCGCGGGCCACGACGGCACGGTACGGCTGTGGAACGCGGCGACCGGCAAGCAGCGGCGCGCACTGAAGGGGCATCAGGGGGCGGTGAACGCAGTGGCGTTCAGCCCCGACGGCCGCACGGTCGCGAGCGGCGGCCACGACGGCACCGTGCGCCTGTGGGGCACGGCCACAGGGAAGCCGCGGAGCGTACTGAAGGGCCATCAGGGTGCCGTGAAATCAGTGGTGTCGAGCCCCGACGGCCGCACGGTCGCGAGCGGCGGCCACGACGGCACCGTGCGCCTGTGGGACGCGACCACCGGCGAGCAGCGGCGCGCGATGACCGGACACCGTGGTGCGGTGCGGTCGGTGGCCTTCAGCCCCGACGGCCGTACGCTCGCGAGCGCGGGCGAGGACGGAACGATACGGATGCGCGACGCGGCGAGCGGCAAGGCGCGCACCACGTTCGAAGGGCACAAAGGGGCCGTGAACTCGGTGGCGTTCAGTCCCGACGGCCGCACGGCCGTGAGCGGGGGCAAGGACGGCGCCGTACGCCTGTGGAACGCGACCACCGGCAAGGAACGCATCACGCTCACCGAACACCGGCGTGACGTCGAGTCGGTGGCGTTCAGCCCCGACGGCGGCATGGTGGTCACCGGCGCCCGCGACGGGACGGTGCGGCTGTGGGACACGGACAGCGGGGCGCGGCGTGCCGTGCTGAGCGAGCACGGCGGCGCCGTGTGGTCCGTGGCGTTCAGCCGGGACGGCAACACGGTGGTCAGCGGCGGACGCGACGGCACCGTACGGCTGTGGTCGGTGGCCACAGGGAAGGCGCGCATCACGGCGGCCGGGCACCGCGAGGCCGTGCGCTCCGTGGCGTTCAGCCCGGACGGCCGCACCGTCGCCAGCGGGGCGGAGGACGGCACCGTACAGCTGCGGGACGCGGTGACCGGCAAGGCGCGCACCACGCTGGAGGGACACAAGGGGGCCGTGAACTCGGTGGCGTTCAGTCCCGACGGCCGCACGGTCGTCAGCGGGGGAGAGGACGGCACCGTACGCCTGTGGAACGCGGCCACCGGCGAGCGGCGCGACATGCTGACCGCGCATCAGGGCGGCGTGGAATCGGTGGCGTCGAGCCCGGACGGCAGCACGGTCGCGACTGCCGGGAACGACGGCACCGTACGCCTGTGGGACATGGGCAGCGGCACACAGCGGGATGTGCTGAAAGGGCATCGGGGCAGCGTGAACTCGGTGGCCTACGGACCCGACGGGCGCACCCTGGCCAGTGGCGGACACGACGGCACGGTGCGGCTGTGGGACACGGCCACGGGCAAGGTCCGGATCGTCCGCACGGGTACCAAGTCCGCCGTCCGCTCGGTGGTGTTCGCCCCGGACGGCAAGACCGTCGCGGGTGCCGGCGACGATGGGACGGTGCGGCTGTGGGACACGGCCATGGGACGGTCCCGAGGAGTGCTGCCGGGCGCGGAGTCGGTGGCGTTCAGCCCCGACGGCCGGACGGTGGCCGGGAGCGGGCGCGACAGCGCGGTGCGGCTGTGGGACACGGCCACCGGGCTGCAGAAGGCCGTGCTGCCCGGCAGGGAAGGACCCGTGCGGTCGGTGGCGTTCAGCCCGGACGGACGCACCCTCGCCGGTGGCGGCGACGACGGAGCGCTGCGGCTGTGGAACGTGCTCCTCAGCGCCGACGAAGCGATCAGCAGGATCTGCCGGTCGCTGCGCAGGGACCTCAGCGCGCAGGAGCGCGCGCGGTATCTGCACGATCCGTACCAGCAGTCACCTCGGCGGGCGTGCGTCCGCTGACGCACCCTTCGTGAGACGTCGGCCGGGGATTGTTGTCGGAGGCTGTTGTCCGAGTCTGTTGCCCGGAGTGCGTTGTCCGGAGGTTGTTGTCCGGCGCCGGGTCGTCGGCGCCGGACAACCCGGGACCGGTAGAAGCGAGGTGTCGACCACTCGGCGGCCGTGTCCGGGACCAAGGAGCCTGCTGCGATCATGACGTCTCTGACCAGCACGTCAAGCACCTCCGGCAGGACCGTGCCCGCGGAGGGCCAACGACCGCGGCGCCGCGGGGAGATCTGGCGCTCCCCGGCCGGCCAGTCGCGCTGGGCGAGGCCCTCGCTCCTGGGGATCGCGGGCCTCGCCTCCCTGCTCTACGCCTGGAACATCACCAGCAGCGGGTTCGCCCCGTACTACTCGGTGGCCGTCCGCAGCATGTCGGAGAGCTGGAAGGCGTTCCTGTTCACCACCGTCGACCCTTCGGCCAGCCTCACGCTGGACAAGATCGGCGGCTTTCTGTGGCCGCAGGCCCTCTCGGCGCGGGTCTTCGGTTTCCACGACTGGGCCCTGACCCTGCCGCAGTGCGTCATGGGCGTGATCTCCGTCCTGGTGACGTACCGGCTGGTGCGCCGCTGGCAGGGACCGGCCGCCGGGCTGCTCGCCGCGGGTCTCCTGACCGTCACGCCCGTCGTGGCATCGATGTTCGGGCACGCGCTGCTGGACGGCTCGCTCACGATGTGTCTGGTGCTGGCCGCCGACCAGTACCAGAAGGCGGTCCACGCCGCACGGTTGAGGTCGCTGTTGCTGAGCGCGCTGTGGATCGGCATCGGCTTCCAGACGAAGATGATGGAGGCCTGGGTCATCGTCCCCGCCCTCTTCGTCGGCTACCTCGTGGCGGCTCCGGTCCGGCTGCGGCGGCGCCTCGGCCAGCTCGCGGTGGCGGGCGTGGTGCTCTTCACGGTGTCGCTGTCGTGGGTGGCCCTGGTGACCTTCACTCCGGAGAAGGACCGTCCCTACGTGGACGGTTCGACCAACAACAGCGCTGTCGCCATGGTCTTCGGTTTCAACGGCTTCAACCGCCTGTACGAGGGGCTGATCGACGGCGCGGCGCCCACGACGACGGGCGGCGGCGGGGGAGGCGGTGGAGAGAGTCAGGACGGCGCTCCGCCTCCCGGCCGTGCCGACAGCCCGCCGTCCAAGGACCAGGGAAAGCCCCCGGCCGCGGGCGAGGCCAAGGGCAAGGACCCGGGCAGGAACGGGTCGACCGCCGACCCACAGGTCGGCAAGCCGACCGACTCCGCGTCGTCGAGTTGGTCGCAGCTGATCCGCAGCCCGCGCTTCGCCCCGCAGATCGGCTGGCTGTATCCCCTCGCGCTGTTCGCCCTGGCCTTCGGCCTCGTGCGGCACCGTGCGGGCCCTCGCACCGACCAGGCCCGCACCGGCTATCTGATGTGGGGCGTCTGGCTGGTCACTGCGGCCGGTGTACTCAGCGCCGTCCATATCCCGCACACCGCCTACCTGGCTGTCCTCGCCCCTCCGATCGCCGCGCTGTCCGCCGCGGGGACCGTCGCCCTGTGGCGGGCCCACCGTGCCGAACGCGCCTTCGGGACCGGTGGGTGGCGGGTTTGGCTGCTGCCCGCCGTGATCGTCGCGGTGGCGGGATGGGCGGTCCATCTCGCATCCGACTACATCGACTTTGCGCCCTGGCTCATCCCGGTGGTGATCCTGTCGGCCGTCGTGGCCGTGGTGGCTCTCGGCCCGCGTCCGGAGCGGTGGCGCCAGCGGATCCCCGCACGGCACGTCGGGATCGCCGGGCTGGTGGCCGGATGCGTCGCGATGTTCGCCGCACCGACGGCGTGGTCGTTGTCCGTACTGGACGAACGGCATGGCGGTTCGGCCTTCGACGCGTCCGCGGGCCCCCCTCCGGCGGGGCTCTCGGGTGGGGACAACAGCGTTACCGTCGGGGGCGGTGGCTCGGGCGCCGCCGGTCAGCTCACCCCGGACGTCGACACGTCGATGACCGCCGAACAGAGCAAGCTCCTCGCCCATGTCCAGGAGCGCAGGGGCTCCGCCAAGTACGCGATGGCCGCCGAGACGTGGATGGACCTGGCCCCGTACATCTATGCCGAGGCCCTGCCCGTCCTTCCGCTCACCGGAAGGAGCCTCACCGAGTTCCGGGAACTCGTCGCATCCGGCGACGTCAGGTTCGCGCTGGTCACCAAGGCGGAGTCCGGGAAGTCGGAGATCACCGACTGGGTGAAGTCGGCCTGCGCCGAGGTCGATCCGGGGGACTCCGGCGCCGGTTCCGAGTCCGGGTCCGGTTCCGAGTCCGGCGCCGGGAGTGGGCGACGCGGCGGGGAGGAGGGAGGTGACGACGGGAGCAAGGCAGGTGACGGGGGTGCGGCGCCGACGCTCTACCACTGCACCGAGGGCGACGCGACCAAGTCCTGAAACAGGTCTGGGAGTTCGGCCCTCCACACAGCTTCCCGCGGCATGACCACGGGCCGCGGGAGGACGGGGGAAACGGGGGAGCACGGGGGATCGTGGGAACGGGGGAACACGGGGGAGCACGGGGGAGCACGGGGGAGCACGGGGGAACACGGGGGAACGGGGGAGGAAGCGGCGGCCGTCCCGGTCAATTCCGGGGCGGCCGCCGCCATGTTCCCCGTTCCCCCGAGCGGCGTGGGGCCCGGCCGACGCTGACCGAAATCGTTCCCTCCTGACCGAGATCGTTCCCTGCGAGCACACTTCTTCTACATGGCTGTAGAGTTCCGGCATTCGTGACCCATTTCATGACCATGCGGGCGGAGGAGCGAGCGCCGGTGAGCGGTACGAGAAGGCGAGGGCGCGGCGGGGCGGCCGGCAGAGCGACCAGGCCGACCAGGCGGGGCAGGGTCCTGCTGTGGATCGCGGGTGCGTTCTCCGTCCTCATCCTCGCGGTGGCCGGAGCCGGCGCGTGGGTCTACACCGACCTGAACGGGAACATCCACGGGGCGGACGTCGACGGCAAGTTGGGCGGGGACCGCCCCGCCAACCTCAGCCCGGGTTCGCAGAACATCCTGGTGGTCGGCTCGGACAGCCGGGACGGCGCCAACGCCGAGTACGGCAAGGGCCTGACGACGATGCAGTCGGACACGCTGATGGTGGTGCACGTCGCCGCCGACCGGAAGTGGGCCTCGGTCGTCTCCTTCCCGCGCGACTCCCGGGTGGAGATCCCGGCCTGTGACAAGGGGGACGGCACCAAGTCCTCCGCGCACCACTTCAAGATCAACGAAGCGTTCGCGATCGGCGGCACGAGCGGCGAGGTTGCGGGGGCCGCGGCCTGCACCATAAGGACGATCGAGGCGAACACCGGGCTGCGCATCGACCACTTCATGTCCGTCGACTTCCAGGGGTTCAAGGGCATGGTCGACGCCCTGGGCGGCATCGAGGTCTGCCCCGAGTCCGCGATCCACGACAAGAAGGCCCACCTCGACATGGAGGCCGGCTGCCAGACGGTCAAGGGAGAGAAGGCGCTCGGCTACGTACGCACCCGCTACAGCGTCGGCGACGGCTCCGACATCGGACGCATCGGCAGGCAGCAGGAGTTCATGGAGGCGCTGACGCAGAAGGCGCACTCCAAGCTCACCAGCCCCAAGTCGCTGTACGGATTCCTGCAGTCGGCCACCAAGTCGCTGACCACGGACGAGGAGCTGGCGGGGATCAAGCCGCTGTACGAACTCGCCTCCGAGCTCAAGGGCATCCCGAGCGACCGCCTCGCGTTCCTGACCGTGCCGAACTACCCGCGGGAGGCCGACGTCCCCACCGACAAGGCCAACGTCGTGTGGCAGTTCCCGCAGGCCGCCGACCTGTTCTCCGCGCTGGCCAGGGACAAGGAGGTGGACAAGAAGAAGCTGGAGACGAGCGCCAAGGACCCGGTGTACGCGTCGAAGGTGCGCGTCCAGGTCCTCAACGGCTCCGGTGTCACCGGGCGGGCCGCTGCCGTGGCCGATGAGCTGCGCGCCGAGGGCTACACCGTCGTGGGGACGGGCAATGCCCCCGAGGGGACGCGGACCACCACGGTCGCCTACGCCCCGGGGCAGGGACGGCAGGGCAAGGCGCTGGCCTCCCGGTTCCCCGGAGTCCGGGCCGAACAGGACGCCGCCGCGGCGAGCGGCGCCGTGACCCTGGTCGTCGGCAAGGACTACGACGGCCTGCGCTGATGCGGAGGTGTGGTCCCCGAGCCCGTAACCATTGGGGTTTTACACCTCTGTAGATGTGTGGCTAGGGTGCCGGAATGTTCTGCGACGGCGTGGTACCCGCATTAGGAGCAAGACGCGATTTCGCGGGCCCGGGTTCACTGCGGGAGGCATGTTGAGTGAGACGGTGCGGTCGGCGGGCCGCCGCGCGACGCAGCTCCCGCCCCAGCGACCCTCCGGTGCCCCCAGGGGCGCGACCCGGACCGCGCAGCCGGTCGAGCAGCGGGACGCGTTCTTCGACAACGCCAAGTACCTGGCGATCGTCCTGGTGGCCATGGGCCACGCGTGGGAGCCGCTGCGCGGCGACAGCAGGGCCGCCGCCGCGCTCTACATCACCGTCTACACCTTCCACATGCCGGCGTTCATCGTGATCTCCGGATACTTCTCCCGCAGCTTCGACGCGAGCCCGAACCGGATCAAACGCCTGATCACCGGGGTCGCCGTGCCGTACGTGATCTTCGAAGTCGCGTACACCTTCTTCAAGCGGTGGGCGGACGACGACCCGACGTACCCCATCAGCCTGCTGGACCCCTGGTACCTCACCTGGTTCCTCGCCGCCCTGTTCATCTGGCGGCTGACCACCCCGCTGTGGAAGATCGTGCGCCGGCCGCTGCCCCTCGCGCTCGCCATCGCGGTCCTCGCGTCCGTGTCGCCCGACATCGGCGACGACCTCGACCTGCAGCGCGTGCTGCAGTTCCTGCCCTTCTTCGTCCTCGGGCTCGTCCTGAAGCCCGAGCACTTCCAGCTGGTGCGCCGCAAGGAGGTGCGGCTCCTGTCCCTGCCGGTCGTCGCGGCCGCCCTGCTCTTCGCCTACTGGGCGGCCCCGCGGATGAACGCGGCCTGGTTCTACCGCCGGGACAGCGCCCAGGAGCTGGCCGCGCCCGGCTGGGCGGGCGGCGTCATGACCCTGGCGATGTTCGGCTGCTCCCTCGTCCTCATGGCCTGCTTCTTCGCCTGGGTGCCGGGGCGGAAGCTGTGGTTCACGGCGCTGGGCGCCGGCACGCTCTACGGCTACCTCCTGCACGGCTTCCTCGCCAAGGGCTCCCGCTTCTGGGGCTGGTACGAGCACGACTGGATCCACCGGCCGCTCGGCGAGATCACGGTCACCCTCGTCGCCGGAGCGGTGATCACGCTCCTGTGCACGCCACCGGTGCGGCGCGTGTTCCGCTTCGCGATGGAGCCGAAGATGGAATGGGCCTTCAAGCAGGACGCGACCGCCCTCGCCAAGGGCGTCGGTCGGACAGGACAGGGCGCCCGGGGCAGCGAGACCGGTCAGGGCGCAGGGCGGCGCGCCCGGGGCAGCGAGGCCGGTCAGGGCGGCAGATCCGCGTGAACCCACCGGCCCGGCCGCCCGCCGCCCACTTCGAGCACGCCGTCGAGACACAGCCCGCGGGCCGCAGGGCCCTCACGATCCTCGACCCCCGGGACCGGGCGGTCGGCAGTCTGGAGTACCAGGTGTGCCGTCCGTGCCGACGCGGCTACATCGGCAGCATCGCCGTCGCCACGCACTGGCAGGGCCAGGGCCTCGGCCGGCACGCCGTCCACACCGCCCTGGCCTCCTGCGCCGACTGCACCTGGTCCACCTCACGCCAGTCGTCCGAGGGGCGGCGCTTCTTCGCCGCCATGGAGGACGAGACCGGGATCGCCTTCCCGCCCAGTGGCGACCGATGCCCGCACATGGTGCCCTGACCTGTGGGAACGGGAACTCGACGCCGGTCACGGCCGTTGTCCTGAAACATACGGAACGAGGAGCAGCGCATTGTCCGCCAGACCGACGGACCCCCCGGGGCGCAGTCCCCGACCACCCCGCCAGACCCCGAACGGTCCGGCTGATCGCGGCACGCGGCAAGGTGCCCTCGATCAATCGACGCGCCGATGAGTGCCGCACTGGGGCTGCTCGCCGTCTTCGTCCTGACCGCGGGAACCGGCTATTTCGTCGCCCAGGAATTCGCGTACGTCTCCGCGGACCGCCTCGCCCTGGCGCGCGAGGCCGAGGCGGGCGACAAGCGCGCCGCCCGCGCCCTGAAGGTTCTCGAACGGCTGTCCTTCATGCTGTCGGGCGCGCAGCTCGGCATCACCGTGACCGGCCTGGTCGTCGGCTTCATCGCCGAGCCGTCCGTGTCCGCCCTGCTCAGGCCCGCGCTGAATGGCATGGGCATCCCGGACGGCGCCGTCAGCGGCATCTCCGTCGTCCTCGCCTTCGTGCTCGCCACGGTCGTCCAGATGGTCCTGGGCGAGCTGGCGCCGAAGAACCTCGCCCTCGCCGTGCCCGAGCGGCTCGCCAAGTCCCTGGCGGCCTCCACGCTCGCGTATCTGAAGGTCGTCGGCCCCGTCGTACGGATCTTCGACAGCGCCGCCAACCGGCTGCTGCGCCGCGTCGGCATCGAGCCGGTCGAGGAGCTGCACCACGGCGCGACCCTGGAGGAGCTCGGCCACCTCATCGGCGAGTCCCACGAACAGGGCGAGCTGCCCAAGGACACCGCCGCCCTCCTCGACCACGCCCTCGAGTTCTCCGAGCGCACGCTGGACGAGGTGATGGTGCCGCGCGCCGACGCCGTGTTCGTCCGCAAGGAGGCGAGCGCGGCCGACGCCATCGAGCTGATCGCGGAGCACGGCCACTCGAACTACCCCGTCCTCGGCGACCACCCCGACGACATCGGCGGTGTCCTGGGCGTGCGCGAGCTGATGCGGCTGCCCGCGGAGCGCCTGGCAGGGGCGACGGCGGGCGCCGTCGCCCGACAGCCCCTGCTGCTGCCCGACACCCTGGAACTGCCGGACGCGGTGGCGCGCATGCGCGAGCGCGACGACGAGTTCGCGGTCGTCCTCGACGAGCACGGCGGCGTGGCGGGCGTCGTCACGTACGAGGACATCGCCGAGGAGCTGGTCGGGGACATCGCCGACGAGAGCGACACCGTCGTCGAACTGGCCGTCGCCGACGGCAGGGGATGGCTGGTGGACGCCGGGCGCCGCCTGGACGAGGTCGCCGAGGCCACCGGCATCGAGCTGCCCGAGGAGGACGACTACGACACCGTCTCGGGCCTGATCGTCGACCGGCTCGGCCGCTTCCCCACCGTGGGCGACCGCGTCACGGTCCGGCTGTCCGACGGGGACGGCGCGGTCATCGACGTACGCACGCTGGAGCGCCACGTCGCGGAGCGGGTGCGACTGGAGCGGCTGCCGGGCGCGGATGACGCGAACGCTGCCACCCGGGGGGCCGACACACCGGGTACAGCGACCCCGGGCACATCGATCTCGGGCACAGCGACCTCAGGCACCGTCGCGCCGAGTGCCCACACCCCGCCCGAGGAGTCCCGCTCATGAGCTTCCCGATGGCACTCTCCATCACCGTCCTGCTGCTGATCGGCAGCGGATTCTTCGTGGCCGCGGAGTTCGCGCTGGTCGCCGCCAAGCGGCACCGCATGGAGAAGGCGGCGGCCGACGGGCAGCGCGGCGCCAAGGCGGCGCTGGCCGGCATGCGCGAGCTGTCGCTGATGCTCGCGGGTGCCCAACTCGGCATCACCGTCTGCACCCTGGGTCTCGGCTCGATCTCCAAGCCCGCGATCTCGCACGAACTCGACCCCCTGCTGCACCGGTGGGGTCTGCCCAGCGGACTCAGCTACGGCGTCTCCTTCGCCCTCGCGATGATCGTCGTGGTGTTCCTGCACATGGTGGTCGGCGAGATGGCGCCCAAGTCCTGGGCCATCGCCCACCCGGAGCGCTCGGCGATGCTGCTCTCGCCGCCCTTCCGCGCGGTGGTCAAGGTCGTCCGCCCGGTGATCTGGGTGCTCAACAAGGTCAGCAACGGGCTCGTACGACTGTGCAAGGTCACCCCACGGGACGAGCTCGCCTCGGTGCACAACCGCGAGCAACTGACCCACCTCGTCGAGGAGTCCGAGCGGCTCGGCCTGATCAGCGAGGCCGACTCCGAGCTGATCACCAACTCCCTCACCGAGCCGCACATGCCGGTCGGCGACCTCCAGACACCCGCCGACCGGATCATCTCGGTCCCGGCGGGGGCGGGCATCGAGGACATCCTCGCCACGGCGGCCGCGTACGACCGCAGCCGTCTGCTGGTCTTCGAAGGCGCGGTGGTCGTCGGCTCCGTGCACGCGCGCGACGCGCTGATCGCCCGCGCCCGCGGCCGGGCGACGGTCACCGCACGCGAACTCGCGCGCCCCGTACCGGAACTGGCCGCGCACGACACGGTCGGGCACGCCATCGAGCAACTGCGCCAGCGGCGCGCCTCACTCGCCGTCGTCTGCGACGACACGGGCCGCCTCACCGGCATGGTCACCCTTGACGACCTGCTGGCCCGCCTGACGCATCCGCAGGCGGCCTGAAGAGGGAGCCTTGAGGGGGGAGCCTTGAGAGGGAGGAGCCTTGAGAGGGCGGAAACTCCAGTGGACGGGGCTTCGAGAGGACGGAGCTTCCAGAGGACGGAGTCTCCAGAGGCTGAGGCAGCAACGGGCTGAGGCAGGAACGGCCGCGGCCGCCCGGCAGCACCGTGACGCGCGAGAGGACGGCCGTATGACGAGCCGCCTCGGCCCGCCGACCGACGAGGAACTCGCCGAGATCCAGGAACGTGCCGAGGCGGCGACGCCCGGCCCGTGGCACGTTCGGCAGCTCGACGACAGCCACGCCATGAGCGTGGTGGCCGCCACGCTCGTTGAGCAGCCTCGCTACGTCGACGTCGCGGATGAACGGTGGGACGAGAACGCCCGGTTCGTCGCCGGAGCCCGCGAGGACGTACCCGGCCCGTCGCCGAGATCCACCGCCTGCGGCGTCTCCTCGACGCCTTCGGGAGAAGGGACGGGAGGCTGTCACAGCCCGCTGACAGCGTGCCGCTTCCGATGGGATGGATCTTGGAGAGGGGCGGCGTCCGTGCAGGAATCCGTGCGGGGAATGCGGGAAATACAGCGTCACGAAGTCGGTCGGCAGGATCTGGAGCGGGCCTTGGAGGACATCCGGAGGCGCACCTTCGGGCACTGGCACTCCCTGCGCCACGACTCGCTGTCGCTGTCGCGGATCCGGGTCCTGCAGGACGAGCTCCTTGACCACGTCGCCGCGCGAACCGTGGGAGGCGGCCGGGACGGCGCGCTCGACAGGACCACCCGCCTGGCCCTGCGGACCGCTGCGGAATGCGCGCTCGGCGCGCTGAGCGTCGGCTGTTTTCCCGACGGGGACCAGGAGATCCCCCTGCCCCTCATCGACGAGGCGCTCAGCAGCGAGGAGCTGTCCTTCGGGGACGAGGCCGTGGGGGAGGCGCCCACCGCGCGGACCTGGGGCGACACGTTCGCGCTTGCCGTGGTCAGCGGCGTGATCTGGGAGTGGCAGCGGGTGATCGGCCTGCTGCTGGAGGGGGACTACGCACCTTCGATCCACGACGGAGTACCGCACTCCGCGCTGGAGTCGACCTCGACTCCGGCCGACCTCGCGGAGATGGACGCGCTGTGCGGCTATGTGACGCGGGCGGCGGGCCATCTGCCCCGGGACTGGCCCAGGGTGCCGTTGTGCAAGGCGGACGAGGAGGCTCGTGCGGAGGGGGCCCGGGCACTGGACGCCGCAGGGCCGCTGACCCCGGACCAGCGTCTGCTCCGCGTCCTCCTCGACGACGACCAGCAGGCCTTCGAAGAGGCCCTCGTGACCCGGCTGGCCGAGCACCGGGAGAGCGTGGGCCCCGATCCCGCCCCCAGGACCCTGCTGCCGATCCGTGCCCTCGCGCCGGCCGCGCTGGCGGTGCAGGCGCACGGATGGGAGCTTGGCGTCAGGTCCGCCTATCTGCCGCTCGACTTGCTGGGCACCCCCGGCGCGGTGCGGGCAGCCGGTGCCTCGACTTGATAGGCAAGTGAGGGCTTGCCTATGCTGAGGTCGTGGCCGACGACCTTTTCAAAGCATTGGCCGACCCCACCCGCCGCATCATCCTCGACGAGCTCACGGACAGGTCGGGGCAGACACTGTTCGAGATCTGTTCGCGACTGAGCATGAAGCACCAGCTCGGCATCTCGCGCCAGGGCGTCTCCCAGCACCTCGCCGTGCTGGAGGCCGCCGGGCTCGTCGAAACCAGGCGGGAGGGCCGCTACAAGTTCCACGACCTGAACACCGCCCCGCTGCGGCGGATCGCCGAGCGATGGTGTGTGCCCGAGCCGCAAGGACCTGAGGAGAGCACCCCGTGAAGATCCATATGACCAGCGTTTTCGTCGACGACCAGGCCAGGGCCGAGCGCTTCTACACCGAGGTCCTCGGCTTCGTGAAGAAGCACGACGTCCCGGTGGGCGAGACGGACCGCTGGCTGACCGTCGTCTCGCCCGACGAGCCCGGCGGCACCGAACTCCTCCTGGAGCCCGCCGCCCACCCGGCTGCCAGGACCTACCGCGACACGCTCGTGCAGGACGGCATCCCGCTCGCCCAGTTCGCCGTGGACGACGTCCGGGCGGAGTACGAGCGGATGACCGAGCTCGGTGTCCGCTTCACCCAGGAGCCCCTGGAGATGGGCCCCGTCACCACCGCCGTCTTCGACGACACCTGCGGCAACCTGATCCAGATCGCGACCGAGCCGAAGTAGCCCGCAGGGGCAGGGGGCATGGAGTGTTCGGGTGCTGGAGGGCGGAGCAGTGGGCGGGGCTCGCTCGTCTGGCCACCGGCGCGGCCGCGCGGTATAGCGGTAGGGCGGAAACGCGCCCGCACGCAGCGGCTGCCCCGGTGGCCTGACCCGCACCCCTCGGGCTCATCGGCCGCGTCCCGTCCCTGAGTTCTTCCGAGTTCTCCCGGTCCGGGGGAGGCCGCGATGCAGTGGTTCACCCTGCTGTCCACCCTTCTGGGTACGGCCATCGGCGTGGCCAGCACGCTGATCGCCGAGCGGTTTCGCAGCAGGGACGCGCGTCGGCAGCATCGCGAGACGACGCGCGTCGAGATCTACCTGGGATTTCTGCAGGCCATGAACGAGTCCGCCGAGGCGCTCCGGAGCCTGGCCTCACGTGTCGACCAGCTCGCCTCGGAGGAGCTGGAGGAGTCCAACCGGCAGGTTTTCCAAGGGAGTCGGCTCTACGTGATGCGGGAGCGAGTCATCCTCTTCGCCCCCAATGCTGTGGCCGCCGCCATGAACGACGTCTTCAACAGCCTGCTGTCGATGCGGGAGGCCACCACCCGGCGGCGCGGACGGCACAGTCCGGAGTTCGTCGCGCGCATCGGTGAGTACGCCGATGCCGTCCAGGTCCTCAGGGTGGAAATGCGGAGGGACATCGGAGCCGCGCCGCTCCAGGACGACATCGAATGGGCGCCCCGCGGCTGATGCTGCCCGGAGGCGGATACGGCCATCACGCCGCATCCGTCACGTCCACTGCATCCGACGCGCCCGCCACGTCCGTCACGCGGAGTGCTTCCCTCTCCCCTGTGGTTGCCGCACTGTCCCCGCAGAACGCCCAGATCGCGAGCGCGAGGCCGCTGAATCCGGCGCCCAGCAGGCACACCGCTGTCCAGCCCGCCGTGGAGTACAGGGCGGTCGCCGCGATGGCTCCGGCGGCGCTGCCGATCGAGTAGAAGACCATGTACCCGCCGATGAGCCGACTGCCCGCGTCGGGGCGCAGCGCGTGGATCACGTTCTGGTTGGTCACGTGGACGGCCTGGACGGCGAGATCGAGCAGGATCACGCCGATCGCGAGGGCCCACAGCGACTGTCGGGTGAAGGCGAGGGGCAGCCAAGACAGGACGAGCAGGGTCAGGCCGAACCCGGTCGTCCGGTTCGCGTGGCCGCGGTCGTTGAGGCGGCCCGCGGCGTTCGCGGCGAGCGCCCCGGCGGCGCCGAGCAGCCCGAACGCGCCGATCGCGGTCTGCGAAAGGGACATGGGCGGATCGCTGAGGGCGAGGGCGACGCTGCTCCACAGGGTGCTGAACGAGGCGAAGACCAAGAGCGCGAACAGCGCGCGCAGGCGCAGCAGGCGTTCCTGCGCGAACAGGCGGACGGTGGAGGCGAGCAGCCGTCCGTACCCCAGCGCGGGCGCGGGGGCTCGCCTCGGCGGAACGACGCGGTGGAGCGCCAGGGCCGCCGCGCAGGCAAGTGCCGCCGACGTGAAGTAGACCGAGCGCCAGCCCGCGAGGTCGGAGAGCAGTCCGGACACGGTGCGGGCGAGCAGGATGCCGACGACGATGCCGCTGGTGACGGCGCCGACGACGCGCCCACGGCGTTCGGGCCGCGCCAGGGCCGCCGCGCAGGCGACGAGTGACTGCGTCACGACCGCCAGCAGTCCCACGACGGCCATCCCTGCGAGCAGCACCGCGGCGGTGGTCGCGGTGGCGACGAGCAGCAACGCGGTGCCCAGTAGGAGCAGTTGGACGGTGATCAGGTGTCGGGGGTCGAGCAGGTCTCCGAGCGGGACGAGGAAGAACAGGCCGAGGCCGTACCCGACTTGTGTGAGCGTGATGATGGCGCCGAGGGCCACCGGCGAGATGCCGAACTCGTCGCCGAGGGCGACCAGGAGCGGTTGCGCGAAGTAGACGTTGGCGACCGCGATGCCGCCGGCGAGCGCGAACAGCGCGGTGGAGCCGCGGGGCAGTGCGGCGGGGGACGTCTGAGGCATGGGAGGCCTTCCGACGGATCGGTGAGTGGTTGCAACTTGCTACCGGCGACCGTAAAGGCAACTGGTAGCATGATGCAACCGTCATTCGTTCATCCGTCATCGCGACGGCTGATCGGTCAGTGATCAGTGGTCGGCGGTCATCGGTCAGCGGGGAACCGCTGAGGCGGAACCGGAAAGAGAACCGAGGGAGAACACGGTGGTGAAGCGGACCCGCTTCGACGACAGCGACTGCCCGGTCGCACGCTCGGTCGACGCGATCGGCGACTGGTGGTCGCTCCTGATCGTGCGCGACGCCTTCGACGGCAGCCGCCGCTTCGGTGAGTTCCAGCGCAGCCTCGGCGTGGCCAAGAACATCCTGAGCGCCCGGCTGCGCGCGCTGGTGGCGGGCGGAATCCTGGAAACGGTGCCGGCGGCCGGCGGGGGAGCGCACAACGAGTACGTACTCACGGACAAGGGCCGCGACCTCTTCCCCGTCATCGTCGCGCTGCGTCAGTGGGGCGAGGCCCGCTTCTTCGCCCCCGGCGAACCCCACTCGGAGCTGACCGACCGCCGCCACGGCCTCCCCTTGCGCCCCTTGCAGGTCCGCGCGCAGGACGGCCGGCCCCTGACGCCCGAAGAGACGGTCGTCAACAAGGTCGCGGAGGCCTGAGTCGGGCGTCGGGATCGAGGTGCTGGTCGTGGACTGGCCACGGGTGGAGGCCTTCGCGCCCGGCGATCGGCAAGAGCTGCTGATCGATGCCGCCTTCGGGGAGGTCTACGGCGACGACCTCTTTGAGCACGGCTGGTCCTGGCCCGCGAAGCCGGGGGAGGGCTGGTACGGCAGATACGCCCTGCGGGGCACGCTCGGCTCGTACGGAGCCGCCGGGCGCGTGGGGCGCGGAGCTTCTGCTGTGCTGCCCGCCCGACCACATGCCGCCGCTCGCGGAGTGGTGGCGGCATGTGGTGCCCCAACTGGCCGCCCTGCGCGAGCCGTTCGACCGGCACGCCGCGGCTGGGGCATCGTCGGGCTGCGCTGCTGACTCCCCGGTGCCCCCCCGGCTCGGTGCCCGGCGACGGCTGCGACGGCCGGCCCCTGCCCCTCAGGCCACCGCGAACTGCGCGACGTACTCGTCGAAGGGCTCGATGCCGACCTCCGCGCGCAGTTCGTCCATGCGGAGGGGCTCCTCGCAGGGCCACGGGACCGGCGCCCCGTCCTGCACGCCGGCGATCTGCGTGCCGTAGATCTGCTTGCGGCCGTCGTTGACGAGCGTGCGGTCCCGCAGGAAGGCGAGGTCGCGCGGACTGGCCGAGCCCTGTGACACCGCCTCTTCCATCAGCTTCAGGGCGCGTCGCTGGATGTCGAGCTGCCGGTCGGCGTGCTGGGCGATCAGCCATGCCGCGTGGGCGGCCTCCTCGCCGACCAACTCCGCGGTCGGCCAGCCGTGTTCTTCCATGATCTCGCCGAGACGGTCGCCGTGCTGTGCCGTCAGACGGCGCCAGGCCAACTGCTCGGCGGGGTCGTCGCTGTGCGCGCGGATCGATGTCTGCTGGTCGGCTGCGGCCATGTCCGTGAGTTCCACGGCCAGTGCGGCGGTGTCCTGCGCCACGATCAACTCCTGTAGTGCGGTGGTGCGTAGGTGCGTCGTTCCTTCGTCCGAAACCCTAGAGGGGCGAACGGGCGCAAAGATCATTCAGGCGAACGGTGACAGGAGTCCTCGCGCGCACGCATAATGGATCTACCCCCTCCCGAACGCCGGACAGTCGGCCAGCCAGAACGCCGGCAGCGGCGACTCAACACCCCCGCGGTCGGCACCGGAAACGTCGTCCTGAGCCGCCGGCCCATCGTGGAGCGCGTGAAGGAAGGGCAGCCCGAGGCATCCGACTGATCAGCGGCCGGGCGGGCTCGGTTAGGTTTCCCGTATGACGAGCCAGCCCCTGGGCGCCGCCGGTCACGACACCGCCGTGGTCGTCGCCCATGAGATCTACGGGGTCAACGAACACGTCCTCGGCGTCGCCGCGACGCTTCGTTCCTCCGCGTGTGACGTGTTTGCGCCCAGCTTCCTTCCGTCGGGTGTCGTGTACGCGCGCGAGGACGAGCCGCGGGCGTACCAGGAGTTCATGCGGGCCCCCGGCGTGGTGGGCATGAGCGAGGGGCTCGCGCGGTGCGCCGAGGGGCTGCGTGAGCGCTACCGCAGAGTGGTCTGCATCGGGTTCAGCGTCGGGGCCACCAGCGCCTGGCTCGCTTCCGGGACTGGGTCGTTCGACCAAGTCGTGTGCTTCTACGGGTCCCGGATCCGCGACCACCTGGACGTCCGGCCGACCGCCCCGTGCCTTGTGGTCTTCGCCGAACAGGAGCCCAGTTTCTCCGTGCAGGCCGTGGCCGAGCGGCTGGCGGGGCGGACGGACGTGGTGACCGAGGTCCACGCCTGCCGCCATGGTTTCTGCGACCCCGGAAGCCCCCACTACTCCGCCGAGCACGCGCGGCAGGCGTGGCGGTCGGCCACCCGGTTCCTGGGGTTGCCCCGGGCTGCCGACCCCGCGCCCTGGCCCTGGCCCTGGCCCTCGTCCTGACCCTGGCTCTGGTCCTGCCCTCGCGCTCGGCAGGCGGTGCTACTGAGCCGTCTGCGTCCATGTGACCGGCAGCTCATGGACGCCGTAGATGTTCATGTTGGTCTTGAGCCTCACCTCGTCGGCGGGAACGGCGAGTTCGAGGGTCGGGAAGCGACGCAGCAGTCCGTCGAAACCGGCCCGCATCTCGATGCGCGCCAACTGCTGGCCGAGACACTGGTGGACGCCATGACCGAAGGACAAGTGACCGCGGGCGGTGCGGTGGATGTCCAGGGTGTCGGGGTCGTCGAAGCGCTCCGGGTCGCGGTTGGCGGCCAGCAGCGAGGCGATGACGGTCGATCCCTTGGGGATGGTCTCGCCGCCGAGTTCGATGTCCTCCGTGGCGTAGCGGTAGAAGATGTCGGCGATGGACAGGTAGCGCAGGAGCTCCTCGACGGCGCCGGGCATCAGTTCAGGGGCGGCGCGCAGTTCGGCCAGCTGGCCGGGGTGCTCCAGGAGCGCGAAGGTGCCCAGCGCGAGCATGTTGGCGGTGGTCTCGTGGCCCGCGAGCAGCAACAGGAAGGCGGCGCCGGTCAGTTCCTCGACGGTGAGGTCGTCGTGGCGGGCCAGGTCGGACAGCAGGTCGTCGTCGGGTTCGGCGCGCTTGCGCGTGACCAGGTCGGCAAGGAACGTGGTCAGCCCCGAGAGCGCGGCCATCTTCTCCTCGAGCGTCACCTCCTTCTCCAGGAACTTGGCGGAGTTGACCTGGAAGTTCTCCCGGTCCGCGTAGGGGACGCCGAGCATTTCGCAGATCACCAGGGACGGCACCGGCAGCGCGAACTCCTTGACCAGGTCGACCGGCGGGGTGAGCTGCGCCAGCTCCTCCAACTGCCGCTCGACGACGTCGACGATGCGCTCTTCGAGCTGCTTCATGCGCTTCACGGTGAAGGCGCCGGTGAGGCGGCGCCGCAGCCGGGTGTGGTCCGGCGGGTCCATGGCGATGAACACGCCCGGCATCGTCGGGGACGGCTCGGTGGGAACGGGCATGCCGGGGGTCTCGTACGGCACGTGGACGATGCCGATGTCCTGGCGCGAACTGAACCGGGTGTCGGCCATGAGCCGGCGTACCGCTTCGTAACCGGTGACGAGCCAGCCCTCGTGTCCGTCGGGGAAGAGCAGGGGGCTGACGGGACGGGCCCCGCGCAGCTCGGTGATGCGGCGGGGCGGGGCGAAGGGGCCGGCGTCGCGCTCCATGGGCAGGCCGTGCGGGACGGAAACCGGTTGATCCATCGGAATGCCTTTCGTAGCGGTGGTCGCAGTCACGGTCGCCGACCGACCGGACATACGGCTGACACGGTGCTGACACCGGCCGTGCCGGAGACGCGCTCGGTGTCAGGGCCACGTGCGGCCAGGGGGCGGCGGCTCGCGGTCACGGAGAACCGCGTCGGGCGTCCGCGAGGGAGCCGTCGATGTGCCGGGCCAGGGTCAGCCCTTCCTGGGGGTCGTCGGCCCGGAAGCTGACGCGCCGGAGCAGGCCGACCCAGTCGAGCGCGACGCCCTCGCGGGCGAGGACGAAGACCAGCGTGAGGAAGGCGCAGCGGGCGTTGCCGTCGTCGAAGGGATGGAAGAAGCAGACGTCGAGACAGGCGCGTGCGGCACGCGCGGTCAGCGGGAGGGGGCGCCCGCCGTCCACCGAGCTCTCGGCCAGGCAGGCGTCGAGGCGGCGGCGGGTGGTCGGGGCGAGGCCGTAGCGCTCGCGGCCGCCTTTGGCGAAGGCGGGCAGGGTGCGGAACGGCGGCGCCTGCGCCGTGCCGAGCACATGCCGCTGCCAGCCGCCGAGCAGGGCGAAGTCGAGCGCGGCACCGCGCGCCGCGTCGGCGCGCAGCAGGTCAAGGGCGGCGAGCAGACCCTCGGCGCGGGCGGGGTCGATCGCGCCGTCGAAGGCGCGGAAGTCCTCCGCCACGGCGTCGCGCGCGGGAACCACCGGCCCGTCCGCGCCTCCGTACGGGGCTTCGTGCCACGGCACGGACTCGCGCACCGTGAGCCAGCGTTCGAGGTGGTCCGGTACGGAAGGGGCGGGCGGCGCGACGTCGTCCGGTCGCAGCGAGCGCGCGAGCCGCTCCGCGACGTCGTCGACCAGCACGATGTCGGGGCCGGTCCAGCTGCGGAACCGCCCGCCGACGGCCTCCTCGACCAACTCCTCGGCGACGCCGGACGCCACTCCCCAGCGGCTGAGGAACCAGGTGAGCACCTGATGGCAGTGGCCGTGCCAGCCGCTTCCGCAGCCGGTGCGGTCGGTCACCTGCAGGATCAGGTTGCGGGCCGTGCGCTCCCACAGGATCCGCTGGTCCTCGATGTCGGCCGGGTCCAGCGGGTACGCCTCGAACCACCCGGCGAGGGTCTCCAGCCAGCCGCGCCACTCGCACACCGCCGCGACGACCCGGGTGAGCGTCTCCTCAGGGGTGGTGATCGAGTCCCACGGGCAGCACCAGCTGCCGACCGGGCCGCCGTCGAAGTCCCCTTCGTCGTGCGCCCAGCGCCAGCCGACGACCCATCGGCCGTAGCGCTGGACGAGGGCGTGCGACATGGCGTCGGCCCAGTGCGTGGCCTCGCCCCGACTCCAGGCGCTCATCGCGGGGTCGGCGAGTGGGACGTCGGGTCGGGTCGGCACACGCTGGGCCGGTCCGAGCGAGCGCACCACCTGCCGCACCGTCGCGCTGTCGAAGGGATGACGGGCGGGGTCCACCTCGTCCCAGCTCAGACAGCCGGGGGCCAGCTCGAGAATCACCGCGCAAGCCTGCACGGGTACGTGACGTCCCTTCAACCGGATTATGAGGTCCCTTCAACCGGATTGTGGGGGGGCGCCTTTCTTGTCCGGCCGGCGGCCTGCGCTCAGCCGCGCGGGCTGAGCCCCGCCACCGTCAGCCGGAACAGCCGGTCCGCACGGGCGGCGGGGTCGGGATGGTGCTCCGTGGCCAGGGCGATGCCGACGATCAGCGTGATCAGGTCGGTGACCGTGACGCCTCGCGCCACCGCGCCGTCGCGCACGGCGCGGTCGAGCAGCGGCTTCGCCGCCTCCTCCAACGCCGCACCGCAGCCGTTCTCGTGCACCGGCTCGGACTCGGTGCCGTCGTAGGCCAGCGCGGCCGCGAGCCCTCGGGCGCGGACGCAGTAGTCGACGACGTCATTCAGCCATTCCAGGAGGGCCGCACGGCTGTCGCCCCGGCCGGACAGCTCGTGGGCGCGGCCGCACAGGGCCTCGATCCGCTTGTGCGCCACCGCCTCCAACAGGGCGCGGCGCGTGGGGAAGTGGCGGCGTACGGTGGCTGAGCCGACCCCCACGGTGCGGGCGATCTGTTCCAGTGACGCGGCGGCGCCGTGGACCGCGACCTCTGCCTCGGCCACGGCGAGAATCCGCGCGAAGTTGCGCCGGGCGTCGGCGCGTTGGCGCTCGGGCATGGCGTCCTCCAGCGTTGCTGAGTGGCGGGGCCCGCCGTATCGTATCGAAGCGGAAACGGCGAGGCCCGCCACTTATCCGGGGGAGCCGCGATCTCTCGAGCACCGGAGGAAAGGCATGTCCACAGAATCCGCGCCCGTCCTGGTCACCGGTGCCACCGGCAAACAGGGCGGCGCCACCGCCCGTGCCCTGCTCGCGCAGGGCGTTCCCGTCCGTGCCCTGGTGCGCGACCCGGCCACCGACCGCGCCAAGGCCGTCGAGGCGCTCGGCGTCGAACTGGTCACCGGCGACCTCCACGACCGCGACTCCGTAATCCGGGCCGCCGAGGGGGCGCGTGCCGTCTTCTCCGTGCAGATGCCCGGCATCACCGCGGAAGGCGTCGACTTCGAAGGGGAGTTGACCCAGGGGATCAACCTCGTCGAGGGCGCGAAGGCCGCCGGGGTGCCGCAGTTCGTGCACTCGTCGGTCAGCGGCGCGGGCCGGCACACCGAAGCTCCCGGCTGGGCCGAGGGACGCTGGGCCGCGATGGAGCCCTACTTCGCCGCCAAGTGCGGGATCGAGGACCGGGTCCGCGCGGCGGGCTTCCCGCACTGGACGCTGATCAAGCCCGGCTTCTTCATGGAGAACCTCCTCCCTTCGACGGGGGTCCTCTTCCCGCGCGGCATCGAGGGCGGTCTGGTGAGCGTCCTGAAACCGGGGACCCGGCTGACGCTGGTCGCGGTGGACGACATCGGCAGTGCCGCCGCCGCGGCCATCGCCGCGCCCGAGCGCTTCGACGGGGTCGAACTGGAGCTGGTGAGCGACCACTTGGCGATGACCGAAGTCGCGGAAGTGCTCTCCCGCGTTCTGGGTACGCCGCTGTCCGTGCCGGACATGACCGAGGAGGAGGCCCTGGCGGCCGGGATGCCGCCGATGGGCTCCTCGTACGAGTGGATGAACGTGGCCGAACAGCACGGGCGCCCGCAGCACGCGAGGGACCTCGGCATACCGCTGACCACCTTCGAGGCCTGGGCGCGGCGGTACATGCGGGCCGACGCCTGAGCGGTCGCCCCTAGCCGAACATCACGCTGTGCGGAACGGGCTCGGAAAAGCTCCGGCCGTCTCCGGGCAACAGCGTGCCCGCGGGCTCCTCGCAGCCCTGGTCGAAGTAGACGGTGGCGATGGTGTCCGTCTGGTTCGTGGCGCTGTCGGCGCCTTGCAGGAGGAGGCGGCACTCGCCGTCTGCGGGGTTGGTCATCTCCAGGTCCCCCGACTCGGGGGAGTGGTAGAAGAGCGTGCCGGTCGCGGCGTAGGCGGTGCTCGCGGGGAGGGCGGCGAAGACGGCGAGAGCGGCGCCGAGGGCCAGGGCAGCGCGGACGAGGCGCCGCGTCGGCGCCGTCGCCGTGGCCCGGGTGTGTGTGGTCATGAAGGCAACGGTTCCGCACCGGGGGCGGGTTGCCCAGGGGATATGCCGCGGGACGGCCGGGCAGTCAGAGTGGGCGTGACGAACGTGCGCCGCCCCTCACCTCCCCGCGCGCGGGCGGCGCCACCGTAAACCCGTTTCTCACGGGCGCCGTTGGTGTGCGAGGGTCGGCCGGTGACTGCGCCTCCACATGAATCCGCTCCACGGCACGCACGTGACCTGCTGCGCTGGCAGTTCGACCTGACCTGGTCGCTCTTCGAGTACCACGTGGAGCGCCTCGAACCCGACGACTTCCTGTGGGAGCCCGCCTCCGAGTGCTGGACGGTGCGCAGGTCCGCCGACGGGACGTGGGTGCCGGACTGGGCGGAGACCGAGCCCGATCCCGTTCCCGTGCCGACCATCGGCTGGCTGAGCTGGCACATCGGCTGGTGGTGGAGTGTGGCCACCGACCACGCCCACGGCAGAGCCCCTCGGGAGCGCGCCGACATCGTCTGGCCGGGAGCGGGCAAGCCGACCGTCGAGTGGCTGCGGGGCCTGCGTGAGGACTGGCTGGCGGCCCTGGAGCACGTCACCGACGCTCACTTGGACTCGACTGCGCCGTTCCCCTGGCAGAACGACCCCCGGCACACGGTCGCGCACATGGTGGCCTGGGTGAACGCGGAACTGATGAAGAACGTGGCGGAGATCGGCCAACTCCGCCTCCAGAGGGCGGCGGGCCACCCGAGATCGAGCTCGTGCATGTGACGCTGGGACGAGTCAAGTCGCTAAGGTCCGAGTCGAGTTGAGCTGGGTTCGGCTCAACTCGGCGGCGAGGACGTGTCAGTGGCGAGGACTGGTCAGAGGAAGTGCCCACTGGCCAGGTAAGGCGCCGGAACCGGCATGTCGCGCACGGCGATGTAGCCCTCCTGGCCGATGTCGAGGCGCGCGGCGAGGCCGACGTCGATCGCCCACTCGTTGGGGGCGGTGATGCAGTTGACCAAGGTGTTTCCCCGTGACGAGGCCAAGGCCTCCCACAGCAGCTTCCGGGCGGTCTCGGGGTGTGCGGCGGCCAGAAGAGACGCCTGTCCGTCGTTGTCGAGGTAGGCGTATCCCGGCCTCGCCCGGTCCCGGTGCACGACCAGTCGCAGCGTGTCGTGCATGTAGCCGTGGTCCGGACCGTGGCCCGCCACGCGCAGGTCCCGGTCCAGCCGGTCCATCCACTCGAAGTCGTCCGGCCGGCCTTCCTGGAGGCCGTCGACGACGGGGAGCGCGGACCGGTCCACGGTGCCGACCATCCGCATCTGCGGGTGGAGCGAGAAGCCCGCCAGCCGGTAGCGACGCGTGGCGCCGGGGTGGACGCTGGACGAGAAGATGCCGGGGCGCCCGTCGGCGTGTGCGAGCACGGCGTCCATCAGGTGCTTTCCGATGCCCTGGCCCCGATGGCCGGGCAGTACTCCGTACGTGGCGAGGTACCACAGGCCGCCGCGGTTCTGTGAGATGGCGAACCCCACTGCTCCGCCGCCCTCCGCATCCTCGTCGCACGCGACCCAGCAGCCTCCTGGGTCGACATTGAGGAAGAAGCGCATGCGCTCGATCCACTGCTTGGAGGCGGCTGCCGACCGCGGCTCGGGCTCCGGTTCGCTGACCCTCCTCGTGCTCTGGTCGGCCTCGAGGAACGTCACCGCGGAAGCCCGTTCCGCCGAAGCGAGATCGTCCTCGCGCATCGGCCTGATCTCAACGGAGTTCATCGCTTCAGCGTAGGGACCGGTCGGGGCGCGGCACATGTGGTTTTCCGGTGAGGGAGTGGCCAGGAGCGGCGGCCGGAAGCATCCGATGCGGCGGAACCCGCTCGATTCCGATCCGCCGATTCCGCCTGACGCGCCTGTGGGAGCCGGCGACGACGGCCCTGCTCGGGCGTCATCAAGGCGCTGCTGGCGGCGGACGAGGCCGACCGGCTCGCGCTCACCGTTCTCCCGGTCTTCCTCGGCGGCGGTCCGCGCCTCTTCGGCGACGGACTGCTCGCGGGTCGGTGGGCGCTCGTTCACCAATCCGCGGGTGAGCACGGCACGTTGTCGCTCGTGTACGACCGCGTGCGCTGAGCCCGGGGGCGGTGCGACTTCGCTCCCTGCGGCGTCGGCTGTGCGGAGGCTAGGATCCTCCGGAGGTCTTCGGGCAAGGGGCCCGAGCTGGGTTGGGGGTTGTTGTGATGGTTGCCGGTCGAGTGGTGCGGTTCGACAGCGCGCGGGGTTACGGGTTCATCGCTCCGGAGATCGGCGGCGATGACGTGTTCCTGCACGTGAACGACCTGCTGTTCCCCGAGGAGCAGGTGCGTCAGGGCCTGGCCGTGGAGTTCGAGATCGAGGAGGGTGACCGCGGTCCCAAGGCGTCGTCCGTCCAACTGGCCCTGGAGAGCGGCGGGAAGGGCCTCGCGGCGCCGGTGGCGTCCGCCTCGCCGAGGCCGGTCGTCGACAGCGACGCGATGTGCGACGTGCTCAGTGCCGACGAGTACCTCAGGGAGGTGACCGAGGTGCTGCTGCAGTCCGTGCCCTCGCTCACCGGCGAACAGATCCTGAGCGTGCGTGCGAGCCTCGCCCAGAGCGCCAAGCGCCACGGCTGGACCGAGGGCTGACGGACACCGCAGAGCCCAGGCCCCCACGGGCGGCCTGGGCTCTGCCATGGGGCGGGACCAGGCACCCTCCAGTAGACCGTGGTCATGCGTACGGCCCCTAGGGCGCGTTTCAAAAGTGGATCAAGCTCTGTAATGATCAGCGCATGGAGCGGGGAGGCTTGACGAACATGCAGCGGGCCGGGCTGGAGTGATTGCTGCCCGCTGCCGCCAGTCATCATTGCCAATCGCTTCCGGGGCGTCGAGGCCATGGGCCGGTTCCGGTACGCCGCGGCCCTTCGTCGGCGGCTTGCCTTGATGCCTGCAGGTACCCCTCGACCGGACGCCCCGAACGCTCCGTCTCGTCACAGCTTCCAGCACAACAAAGGAACACCCTGATCATGATTCCCGAGCCGCCTTCCGCTGGCACCCCGAGAGGTGCGAAGACGGCCGCGCTCTGTGTGGCCGCCGCGTTGTTGCTGACCGCGTGCTCCGTCACGCCGACCAAGACCGGCGAGGAGTCGTACGACATCAAGGAGAAGGTCACGTCGCTGCGTGTCGACGACTACGCCGGAGTCATCGAGGTTGTCGCGGGGACCGGCAACGCCGCCAAGGTCACCGAGGAGTACGAGTACAGCGATGGCAAACCGCGCATCGCGCACTCCGTCAACGACGGCGAGCTGCTCCTGAAGAGCCCCGGCTGCGGCGCCGGCGCCGACAAGTGCATCGTGCGGTACCGGGTGGAGGTGCCCGCGGCGACCGCCACGCACCTGACGGTCGGCGGCGGCGAGATCACCGTCCGCGGCCTGTCGGGCACCACCTACGCCAAGTCCGACGGCGGCACCGTGCAGGTCGAGGACTCCACTGCGAAGACCGTGACCGCTCTCGTGGACGGCGGCGATGCCAGCGCATCCTTCTCCGCGGTGCCCGACCAGGTGGAGGTGGCCTCAGGCGGCGGCGATGCCACCGCCCGCCTGCCCAAGGGCGCGTACGACGTGGACGCAACAACCGATGGGGGAGATCGCAAGGTCTCCGTGAAGACCAGCACGGGCTCCCCGCACAAGATCAAGGCACACACCGACGGCGGCGACGTCACCGTTGTGTCTGCCGAATGACCTCCCCACAGCCCTTGGTGGGGAAAGAACTTGTGGCTGAGGCATGTATCGAATGCGATGTTCACAGCCACTCGCTGACGGCGGCGACGAGGACGGTCGCCTCGTAGCGGACCGCGAGCTTGTCGTACCTCGTGGCCACGGCACGGTGCCTTTTGAGGCGATCAATGCCGCACTCGACCGCGCGCCGCGTCTTGTCGTCCTCCCGGTCGAACTTCGGCGGCCGACCACCGCGCGCGCCGAGTTTCCTGCGGTTGCGCACCTGATCAGCCTTGTCCGGGATGATGCAACGGATGCCACGGCGCCGCAGGTAGGCCCGATTCTTGCGGGAGGCGCACGCCTTGTCGGCCCGCACCCGGTCGGGCCGGACACGCGGTCTGCCCGGCCCCAGCCGAGGCACCCGGATGCGCCCCGGCACGAGTCGAACTGCGGACTGTCGCCCCGCTGCCCAGCCGTGATCACCAGCGGCATGGGCTTCTGACGCTGCTCAACGGCCAGGTGCAGCTTGGTGGTCAGGCCACCTCGCGAGCGTCCGAGCCCGTGATCGTCCGGCTCGGCGACGTGGCCGCCGGGCGGCTCCGTTTGAAGCTCCCCCTTTTCCGCGCCCCTGCGGCATGCTGGTGGGCGCGCACCACCGTGGAGTCGACGTTGATGTCCCAGGTGATCAGGTCCTTCGCATCCGCCCGGGCCTGGAGCTCGGTGAAGATCTGCTGCCAGGTTCCGTCCCGCTGTCAGCGGCGGAGAAGGTCGTACACCCGGGCCCACGACCCGTACCCGGCGGGCACATCTCGCCACGGGATACCTGTGCGGACCCGGAACCGTATGCCGTCGATCAGCTGCCGTCTGGCCCAGGTCGGCGGCCGACCTGGCTTCTTGCCCATTGGCAACAGCAGTTGTGCGTCCGTAACGCGCCCTAGTCGGCGCGGCCCGTCGCCGCCACCGTCACGCCCAAGCCGATCATCGCGAAGCCGCCCGCACCGCCGACCATCGACAGACGGCGGTCCGAGCGGGCGAACCAGGAACGCGCCGCCGAGGCACCCAGGCCCCAGAGCGTGTCCGTCACCATGCCGATGGTGACCGGGACGAGGCCCAACAGCATCATCTGCAGGGGGACATGGCCCGCCGAGTGGTCCACGAACTGCGGCAGGACCGCCGCGAAGAAGACGATGCCCTTGGGGTTGGTGACACCCACGAAGATCCCGTCGAGGATCGTGCGCAGATCGCCGCGCCGCTCACCCGCCGGGGCCTCGATGTCCGCCGCGCGCATGTCCCTGCGGTGCCGGAACGCCTGCACGCCCAGGTAGACGAGGTACACCGCTCCGGCCAGCTTCACGCCCATGAACACGGCCGCTGAACTCTCCACCAGCGCGCCGAGGCCCCACGCCACGGCGACCACCAGGAAGTACGAACCGACCAGGTTCCCGAGGACCGTCGCGAGGGCCGTGCGGCGGCCGTGCGCGAGGGCCCTGCCGATCACGAACAGCACGCTCGGGCCCGGAATCACGATCACCAGCAGCGACATCGCGGCGAAGGCGAGCACGCGATCTGTGGACACCATGTCCGGCACCTCCTGAGCTGCGTTCCAGGAGGTCATACAAACAGATGGCGGACCGCCGACTCCAGGTGCATCACGTACTGGTGTCACGGGGGTCCACCACGAGCCGATGTCTCGGGGGCCACCACGTGTCGATGTCACCGGGTTCCCCAGACGCCGATGCCACCGGCCGATCGCCGGAGGCTTCCCGGACGAGCACCGAGCGTATTGCTACTCCAGTA
The DNA here is from genome assembly GCF_055558735.1 of Streptomyces sp. NPDC025651. NCBI lineage: Bacteria > Bacillati > Actinomycetota > Actinomycetes > Kitasatosporales > Streptomycetaceae > Streptomyces > Streptomyces sp. NPDC025651. The sequence goes on along the minus strand of NZ_JBVHLZ010000006.1, from coordinate 31,238 downwards.
GCTTCCGGCCGGTGAAGTAGCTTGCCGATGCCGTCCGGGATCACCGGGCGCCGCACAGCGAGCGACGGGAGAGTCAGCCATGCCCCGAGAGGCGCCCTACCTTGCCGTGGCCGATGCGCTGCGTGCCCGGATTCTCGCGGGGGAGTGGGCCGTTGGGGAGCGGCTGCCGTCCCGGGCGCGGCTCGCCGAGGAGTACGGCGTCGGGCGCAACGTCATGCAGAGGGCCGTGGACGGGCTGATCATCAGCGGCCTCCTCGAAGGGCGCGCGGGCTCCGGCACCTATGTACGCATGCCGCGCGAGCGCCTCCGGATGGTTCGCTCCCGCCACCGTGATCGCCGGGGCGGGCTCCGCTCCGGCGACGGCTTGAAGGAGCGGGGCAGGGCAGGTGCCTGGGACGCGCACAGTCAGGTGCGCGTCCCCGCGCCCGACGCGATCGCCGAGCGGCTCGCCATCGGCCCCGGAGACCTCTGCGTCACCACGCACTACGAGTTCCTCGCCGACGGGCAGCCCGTCCAACTCTCCCGGTCCTGGGAGCCGATGGCCCTCACGGACGGGACGCCCGTCGTCCTGCCCGAGACGGGCCCCCTCGCGGGCAAGGGAGTGGTCGAGCGCATGCGCTCCATCGGCGTGGTCGTCGAGACCGTGCTGGAACTGCCGCGCCCGGCCCGTGCCACCCAGGAGCAGGCGAATCTGCTGGGGATCGCCGTCGGTGACCTGGTGCTCCAGATCGAGCGGATCATCTATGACACCGAAGGGCGCCCGGTGGAAACCGCGGACATCGTCATTCCTGACGTGCGCCGGGAAGTGGCGTACGAGTTCGGGGTCGACCTTTCCGAACCCAACCCTTCCGATCCGACAGCAGGAGAACTACATGCCGTCGTCCCCCTCCCGCCTCGGCCTCCTGCGCGACCCGGACTTCGCGCGCCTGTTCGCCGCCACCGCGCTCGGTCAGCTGGGTGACCGCATCATCTTCCTGGCGCTTCCCCTGGTCGCCCTGGTGGCCTTGGACGCCGGTGAGTTCCAGATCGGGCTGCTGACCTCGATGACCACGGCGGGCTCGCTCCTGGTGGGGCTGCCGGCCGGTGCCTGGGTGGACCGCATGCGCAAGCGCTCCGTCATGATCGGCGCCGATCTCGCAAGGGCACTCGTCCTGTTGACGGTGCCGGTGGCGTGGTGGGCAGACCTCCTGACCATGGGGTGGCTCTGCACGGTCGCGCTCGTCCACGGCGTGCTGACCGTGTTCTTCGACGTCGCGTACGTCAGTTTTCTGCCGCACTTGGTAGGCCGCGGAAAGCTGATGGAAGGCAACGCGAAACTCTCGGCCGTCCGCTCGGTGACCAGCATCAGTGGACCGGGGGTGGCAGGGCCGATGGTCGGCTGGGTGGGGGCTCCCGCGACGCTGCTCGCGAGTGCGTTCGGGATGGCCATGTCGGGCCTGCTCGCGATGGGGATCCGCGCACGCGAACCGAAGCCGGTGCGGGAGCAGAAACCGGGGCATGGGCTGGAGCTGGAGCTGGAGCTGGAGCTGGAGCAGGAACCGGGGCGGGAGCCGCACGAGCGTCCTCGACTGGGGCGCGACATCAAGGAGGGGCTGACGTTCGTCCTCGGCCAGCCCGCTCTGCGGGCCATCATGACGGGCGACGCGGTGTTCAACCTCTTCCTGATCATGTATCAGACGATGCTGTTGGTCTTCCTGGAGAGGGAGTTGGGCCTCCATTCCTTCGGTATCGGCCTCATCCTGTCGGGGATGGGCTGCGGTGCGCTGCTGGGCGCCTTGGTGGCGACGAGGGTGTCGGGACGGTTCGGGCAAGGCCCGGTCATCTGGATCGCGCCCCTTGTCACCTGTCCGCTCACCGTCCTGATGCCGTTGGCGCGACCGGGGTGGAGCGTGTACGTCGCCGCGACGGGACTCGCGGCCCTTTCTCTGGGCGGAGTCGTGCGCGTGGTGGCCCAGGCCAGCCTCCAACAGGCCCTCACGCCGGATCGGCTCCTGGGCCGGGTGAGCGCGACGGCCCGGTTCGTGTCCTGGGGCGGTATTCCTCTGGGCGGGCTCCTGGGCGGAGCGTCGGGCGCCGCTCTCGGACCGACCGCCACGCTGTGGGCCGGGGCGGCCGGCATGACGCTCAGCTTCCTCCCGACCTTCCTGTCACCGCTGCGCACCAGGCGCGCGATGCCGCTGTACGCGGGCGACTCCGCAGCCGAACGCCTGCCCGAACGGCCATGACAAAATCAGCGGGTGCAGATCGGGATCCTCGGCCCATTCGAAGCGCGTACGGACGACGGCGGTTCGGTCGACGTGCCCGGCGCGCGGCTGCGCGGACTGCTGACCGCCCTCGCGCTGAAGCCGGGGCAGGTGGTCCCGAGGGCGGCGCTCGTCGACTGGATCTGGGGGGAGCACCCGCCTGCCGACGCGACGAACGCCCTGCAACGCCTGGTGTCCCGGCTCCGCAAGGCACTGCCGGACGCGGTGGTCGAGGGGCAGAGGGACGGCTACCGGTTGTCGCTGGAGCCCGATGCCGTGGACGCCGTACGGTTCGAACGCCTCGTCACCGAAGGCCGGGCCCTCACCGAGGACGCCTCCCGGCGAGCACGGCTGCTGCGCGAGGCCCATGAGCTCTGGCGCGGCACGGCCCTGCAGGACGTCGGGCTGCGGGACAGCGCCGCGTTCGACGCAGCGGCCGTCCGGCTCGACGCGTTGCGCCTGACCGCCGTGGAGGAGCGGGCCGAAGCGGAGGTCGCCCTCGGGCACGGTGCGCGGATGGTCGCGGAGCTGACCGACCTGGTGGCCGCGCACCCGGTGCGGGAACGGCTCGTCGCCGCGCTGATGCGCGCCCTCGCCGCGGCCGGCCGCGACAGCGAGGCGCTGCTGGTGTACCAACGCGCGCGGGAGGCCCTGGCCGACGCGCTGGGCGTCGACCCCTCGCCGGAGCTTTCCGCGCTGCACGTCGCGCTGCTGCGGGGCGAGTCGGGGCGGCGGGCGGAGAGCCGCAGGACCAACCTGCGCGCCGAGCTGACCACGTTCGTCGGCAGGGACGCCGACGTCGCCGCGGTCCGCGACCTCATCGCCGAGCACCGGCTGACCACCGTGATCGGCCCGGGCGGCGCCGGGAAGACCAGGCTGGCCACGGAGACCGCGCGCACGCTGCTCGGCGACCTGCCGGACGGGGCCTGGCTGGTGGAGCTCGCCACGATCGGCACGGGCGGCGACGTGACCGACGTGGCGCAGGCGACGCTCGCCGGGATCGGACTGCGCGACTCCCTGCTGCTGGGCGGGGCCCCGCACGCGGAGCCGACCGACCGCCTCATCGCCGCGGTCCGCGAGCGGGAGGCACTGCTCGTCCTGGACAACTGCGAGCACGTGATCGAGTCCGTGGCGGTGTTCGCCCACCGGGTGCTCGGGGAGTGCGGGAGGCTGCGGATCCTGGCGACGAGCCGCGAACCGCTCGGCATCACCGGCGAAGCACTGTGGCCGGTCGAGCCGCTGGCCCTGCCGGAGAAGGGAGCGGGCGCCGACGGGATCGGGTCCGCACCGGCCGTCCGCCTGCTGCGGGACCGAGCGGGAGCGGTGCGCCGGGACCTCGCGGCCGACGGCCGCACCCTGGCGACGATGGAGCGCGTCTGCCGGGCCCTCGACGGAAGTCCGCTGGCGATCGAGCTGGCCGCCGCCCGGCTGCGCACCATGTCCGTCGACCAGCTCGCCCACCGGCTCGACGACCGGTTCCGCCTGCTGACCGGCGGCAGCCGCACCGCGCTGCCCCGGCACAGGACGCTGCGCGCGGCGGTCGACTGGAGCTGGGAGCTGCTCACCGACGCCGAGCGGACGGTCCTGCGCAGGCTCTCGGTGTTCTCCGGAGGCGCGAGCCTGGCAGCGGCCGAACAGGTCTGCGCGGACGCTGTGTTCGACGAGAAGCAGATGGTGGAGCGGGACCAGGTGCTCGACCTGCTCACCGCCCTCACCGAGAAGTCGCTGCTGCGCGCCGAGGGCGACGGCGCCCCGCGCTACCGCATGACCGGCACCATCGAGGAGTACGCCGGGCACCGGCTCGCCGATGCGGGGGAAACGGACCTGGCCCGCCGTGCGCACCTCGCCCACTTCACCGAGCTTGCCGAGACCGCGGAGCCGCACCTGCGCCGCGCCGACCAACTGCACTGGCTGGCCGCGCTCGGGGCCGAGCACGACAACATCGGCGCGGCGATGCGCGGCGCGCTCGCGGCGGGCGACGCCCAGGGGGCGATGCGCCTCGCGGCGGCCGCGGCCTGGTACTGGTGGCTGAGCGGGCACAGGAGCGAGGGTTTCGAGCTGCTCACCGCGGCCACCAGGACGCCGGGCGAGGTGACCGACGAGGTCAGGACCGGTGCGTACGCCCTGGTCGTGCTGTTCCTGAGCTCCGGGCGCGGCGACGAGCGCGATGCCGCGGAGTGGATCCACGAGGCGTACGCGTCCGGTCGGCGCGGCGAGCACCGCCACCCGCTGCTCGGACTCGTCGGCGCGCTGGACCGCATGGTGCGGGCGCCGGACGCGCTCCCGCAGGCCTGGGAGCCGCTGCTCGACGAAGAGGACCCGTGGGTACGCGCGTTGGCCCGGCTGCACCTGGGCAAGATGCGGATCGTGCTCGGCCTGGGCGGCCGGGAGGGGCGTGCGGCGGAGGCGCACCTGGAGACGGCGCTCGCCGAGTTCCGGGCGCTCGGCGAGCGGTACGGGACCTACTTCGCGCTCAGCGAGCTGGCGGACCGGGGCGCGGTGCGCGGTGAGTTCGCCGGGGCATGCGCGTACTACGAGCAGGCGATCGCGGTCGTCACCGAGCTCGGCGCCGTCGAGGACGTCATCCGGATGCGGGCACGCCAGGCGCAGTTGTCCTGGCTCCTGGGCGACGAGGACGCCACAGCGGCCGCCCTCGCCGAGGCCGAGCGGTGCGCGGAGCGAGTCACCTGGCCGGACGCGCTGGCCGAGCTGGCCCTCGCGAAGGCGGGACTCGCCCGGTGGCGCGGCGACATCGAGGAGGCGCGCGGGCAACTCGACGTGGCCAGAGACCTGTTGGGCGACGCCACGGACCAGGTCCGCGTGGTGACGCACGACTTGCTCGGCTACCTCGCCGAGGACCTGGGCGAGGCCCGGGCACACCGTGCGGCGGCCTGCGAGGCGGCGGCCGGCTCGGGACACATGCAGACGATCGCGCAGGTGCTCGTCGGGGTCGCGGACCTGGCACTGCGCCAAGGAGAGCACGAGCAGGCGGTACGGCTGCTCGCGGCGAGCACGGGTGTGCGCGGGCTGCCGGACCGCTCCCACCCGGACGCGACACGGATCGAGCGGGCGGCGCGGAAGCGCCTCGGCGACGCGAGGTTCGCCGAGGCGGAGCGGGAGGGGACGCGGACGGCCTGGTCCGAGCTGGCCGAGGCCACACTCGCTTCTCGACCGTCCTGGCGGATCGACTCTTGACCGTCATTGCGGATCGACCGCCTCGGCGGAGCCTGCCATGGGCCGGACACGAGCCCCGACGCAGGGCTGTCGGCGCCGTCTCCTGAAGTCGACTTCACGATCAGAAACAAGGAGCTGGGCGACTGAGCCGATGCCGGGTTCTGCTGGGCGGTCGTCAGCGGACGACGTCGAAGACCTGCTTCTGCAGGCCGTTGGCGTACACCTCGTGCTCGACGAGCCTCAGCTTCTGGGCGTCCTTGTCCGTGTCGCTGAACAGTCGCTTGCCCGCGCCGAGCAGCAGCGGGAACACGAGCAGGTGGTAGCGGTCGATCAGACCGGCGTCCGAGAGGCCGCGGTTGAGCGAGGCGCTGCCGTGGACGATGATCGGCCCTCCCTCGGTCTCCTTGAGGGCGGCGACGTCGCCCAGGGAGCGCAGGATCGTCGTCCTGCCCCAGTCCGAGACGAGATCGCCGTCGGTGAGGCTGGTGGAGACGACGTACTTGGGCATCTCCTTGTACTCGGCGAAGTCCTCCATGCCCGGCCAGACAGGACTGAACGCCTCGTAACTGACCCGGCCCATCATCATCGCCGTGGCCTCCCGCTGCTCCCGGCCCTTGATCTCGAACGCCTCCGGGAGGAAGTCGACGTGCTTGACGGTCCATCCGGAGTTCCGGTAACCGGGCTCGCCGCCGGGGGCCTCCACGACACCGTCGAGCGAGACGAAGGCGGTGCTGATCAACGTACGCATGCGGGAAACTCCTCGGGGTTCCGTCCGTCCGGTGATCACTACGATGCTCGGACCGCCCGCGGGTGGCAAGCGGCGTGACGCTACGATCATGGCCTCGCGGGCGACGAAGCGTGGCGGGCGAGGCCAACCGCTCGAACCGAGGCGGCGGGAGGGGCGGACGGCGGCTCTCCGTCCGGCACGGCAACTCTCCGTCCGACAGGGAGGATTGGCATGACGGTCCGTCGTACGCCGCCGGAGTCCGGCCATGGTCCGAAGGCGGCGCCCGCCTTCGACCCCGAACTGGCCGTCGCGCTGGAGGCCGTGAGCAAGGGGGCACGGGAGTCGATCACCCCGGAGAACCTCGCGGCGCGGCAGGCGCGCGATGCCACGTCCCGGCCCAGGCCGACCGCCGACGAGCTCCGCGCCGACGGCCGGTGCGAGGTGACGGAGCTCCACGTGCCGGGACCGCAGGGCGGACCGGACGTCACGCTCGTGAGCGCGCGGCCCTCCGGACTGACCGGACGGCCGCTGCCCCTGCTCTACTACATGCACGGCGGCGCCATGATCATGGGCAACGCGTGGTCCGTGCTGCCGCGGATCCTGAGCGAGTGGGTCCTCCCGCTCGAACTGGCCGTCATCTCCGTCGAGTACCGGCTGGCGCCCCACGCGCGGTACCCGGAGCCGTTGGAGGACTGCTACGCCGGGCTCGTCTGGGCTACCGCGCACGCCGCCGAACTGGACGTCGACGCGGACCGCGTCGTCATCGCAGGCAAGAGCGCGGGCGGCGGGCTCGCCGCCGCGCTCTGCCTGCTGGCCCGTGACCGCGGCGGGCCGGCGGCGCTGGGGCAGTTGCTGCTGAGCCCGATGCTCGACGACCGCAACGACACCTTCTCCGGCCATCAGATGACGGGCCGCGGCGTGTGGGACCTCACCTCCAACGCGACGGCCTGGCAAGCGCTGTTGGGCGACCGCCACGGCGCCGCCGACCTCCCGCCCTACGCGTCCCCCGCCCGCGCCACGGACTTGTCCGGGCTCCCGTCGACCTATGTCGACGTCGGGTCGGCCGAGATGTTCCGCGACGAGGGCGTGGCGTACGCGAACGCGATCTGGCAGGCGGGAGGCCAGGCCGAGCTGCATGTGTGGCCCGGCGCGTACCACGGCTTCGACGGCATGGCGCCGCGGGCGGCCCTCACGCGGGACGCCCGCGATGCCCGCACACGCTGGCTCCGGCGTCTCCTCGGCTGATCCGTGCGTCCCCGGCCTCTCTGCCGCTCTGTTCCCTCTGCCGCTCTGTTCCGTCCGCCGCTTGGAGCTGGTAGAGCTCGGGGACGGAGACCTTGATCGGCTCCTGCGTGGTGCGTGCGATGACGACGACCGCGGGCTCGACGGGGTCGGGGTTCTCTTCGCGGTGGGGGACGAACGGAGGGACGAGGAAGAAGTCGCCGGGTCCCGCCGCGACGCGCACCTCCCGCGTGCCGTCGTGGTAGACGAACACGGGGTGGCCGCTGACGACGTAGATCCCGGCCTCCGACGCGCCGTGGTGGTGATTGTCCGTCGAGCTCAGCGGCGGGTTCTCCACCATGCCCATCCAGAGCTTCTTCGAGCCGACCGTGCCGCCGCTGATGGCGGCGAATCCGTCCAACTCACCGGCCCGGACGTGGTGCACGCGGTTGTTCAGGGGCCCCTCGCCACCGGAGCGCGGAGCGTCGGCGGCCGTGGCGTCGTGATGCGTCGTCATGGTGGCTTCTCCTGTGGATCGTTGGCCTCTGGCTGATCACCAGACTGCAGCCCACGAACCTGATGCGGCAATTGAAGTTGCCGCATCAGCAAAACGCCCTTCGTTGACGCCCGACGCCCGACGCCCGACGCCCGACGGCCGTTAGGCGCGGCAACGCAGCACCGTCAGCGGGGGATCGGCCAGGGCGTCCGCCCAGAAGTCCGCACCGAACTTGCTCATGCCGGTCTCCGTCATCTCCAGCGGCGCCCAGGTCACCTCGCTGAACCCGGCCGCCCGCAGTGACTGTTCGTGGACCTCGCCGCGCGGGCAGGCGCCGATGAACGAGATCGGCGGGTCGAGCAGCGCGGTGATCCGGACGCGCGGCCCGGTCTCGATCTCCTCGCCGGTCGCCTCGCAGAGGAAGCCGTACTTGGCCAAGGGTGGCCCGTCGAAGCGGTATGCGGGCGTCTGGGCCAGCACGAAGAACTCGCCGCCGGGGTTCGGGCTCCGGTGTACGTTGCGGCACATCCGCTCCATGGCGGCGATGTCCGGCGCGTAGTTGAGCAGCTGCACTCCCAGGGCGATGTCGAAGCACCGCTCCAGAGGCCGCAGTTCGGCGACCATTTCATCGGAGATGTCGACGCCGAGCACCTCGGTGCGCTTCGTCTTGTTCTCGGCATCGGGGCGCCCGGCGACGCCGTCGATACCCCGCAGGTGTCCAGCGCGGCCGTAGTGCCGACCTACAAGGCTTCGCCGCAGGCCATGTAGCGGCCCACAGGGATCACCGCCGACGCTCCTGGCCGGTGATCCGTACGACACTCACGCGTGTGCGGCACCTCAACCCGCCCTAAAGTGAAGGGCATGAGCCTGGCCGCCGTGCCCCTGTTCCCTCTCGACCCCTCGGGGCAGGACCACCACGCAGAGGGCGCGCGGCTGCGGGCCGAGGGCCCCGTGGTCGCCGTGGCGCTGCCGGGTGGGGTCGCGGCGTGGCTGGTGACCCGGCAGGAGACCGGCCGTCAGGTGCTCGCGGATGTCCGTTTCGCGAAGGATCCTGCTCTGTGGGGTGCCTGGCGGCGCGGTGAGGTCCCCGTGGACTGGCCGCTGGCGCCGCTCGTGACCATGCGGAACATGACCACCGCGACGGGCGCCGACCACCGCCGTCTGCGCACCCCGCTGGCCCGCGCCTTCACCGCGCGCCGGGTGCGGGACCTGGCCCCCCGCGTCACCGCGCTGACCGATGAACTCCTGGACGAGATGGCGCAGTTGCCCGACCGAGCCGCCGGGGAGTCGGTGGACCTGAGGGCGTGCTTCGCCCATCCGTTGCCCATCCGGGTCATCTGCGAGCTGTTCGGCGTGCCCGCCGACCGGGTCCCGCGGGTCCGTGCGCTGTGCGCGGCGCTGTTCGGCACCGGCGCCTCGCCCGAGGAGGCCGCGGCCACGCACACGGCGCTGCGCGAGGCCCTCGCCGAGCTGATCGAGGAACGCCGCGCCCACCCGGGGGACGATCTGACGACGGCGCTGGTCGCCGCACGGAACGCGACGGAGACCGAGGCTCAGACCGGGACCGGGACGGAGACCGGGACCCAGGCCGAGAACGGGACGGGTGCGGGCGCGCAGCCGGGGCTGAGCGCGTCCGAACTGGTCGACACCCTGATGCTGATGCTCGTCGCGGGCCACGAGACGACCGTGAGCCTGCTGGTGAACGCGGTACGCGCACTGCTCACCCACCCCGCGCAGCTCGACCTGCTCCGCCAAGGACGCCACCCGTGGTCGGCGGCCGTCGAGGAGACCCTGCGCTGGGATCCACCGGTGGCCAATCTGCCGTTCCGCTACGCCCGCTGCGACCTCGACCTCGCGGGGTGCGCCGTACGCGAGGGCGAGCCGGTGCTGCTGGGATACACCGCGTTCGGGCGGGACGCGGAGCGGCACGGCCCGGATGCCGACGTGTTCGACCTCACCCGCGGTGGCGCCCGGCAGCACGTGACCTTCGGGCACGGCATCCATCACTGCCTGGGCGCGCCCCTGGCGCGGTTGGAGGCGACGATCGCCCTGCACGCGCTCTTCGCCCGCTTCCCGGGGCTGTCACTGGCACAGGCCGCTCCCGCACCGCTGCCGTCCCTGCTCTTCAACAGCGTGCGCAGCCTGCCGGTCGTGCCGGCGGAGGTGCGGCGGGACACACAGGGGCGGACCGGTGGGTCAGCGCGCGGCGGCAGTGACCGGCGTGTCAGTCCGCGGCGGCGCTGAAGGGCACGCGCCTGCGCTCACGGCACGCCTTGCAGAACTCCAGGCACACCCAGACGCCCACGGCGGCAACCGTGGCGAGGACAGCGACGCCCACGAGAAACGGGATGATCATGCGGTGAGCTTAACCTCCCCGCCGCGGGGGAGTTCCACCGGCCAGAGGCGGGGAGTGCCACCGACCAGAGGCGGGCGACGGGACGCGAACCCGGCGGGCACGCGCATGACACCTGCACACCTGCACACCCGCCCCGCGCGCATGCGACGATCTGGCCGTGACCGACTTCGTGACACCTCAGAACATCGCTCACCGCACCTCCGCCGCCGTGGACGCGGCTGTCGGCGCCGGGCGTGATCTCGGGCTGACCGTGACCGACGCCGAGGTGCTCCATGACCTGTTCTCCGTCGTGGTCCACCTCGCGCCCTCACCGGTCGTCGTACGCGTCCCCACCGTCCTTCCGCGTCACGCGGACCCCGATTTCCAGTCGCGCCGCCAGCGCACGGAACTGGACGTGACGCACTGGCTGGCGGGCCAGGGAACCCCCGTGATCCCGCCCAGCCCCCTCGTGCCGCGGGAACCCGTGCGGCGCGGCGGATTCTCGATGACGTTCTGGCAGTTCGCCGAGGAGGCCAGGGACAAGGAGCCCGACTACGCGGCGAACTCCGAGAGCACCGCCGACCTGCACGCCGCGATGCGCGCCTACCCGGGCCCGCTGACCTATCTGGACTCGGCCGAACCGCAGTTCATCGCGGAGAGCCTCGCTCTGCTCGAAAAGCGCCCCGACCTCGTCGACGCCGCCGACCTCGACCGGGCACGCCGCGAGTGGCAGGTCCTTGAGCCCCTCGTACGCTCACGCGCCGCATTCGAGGAAGCGTTCCCGGGCATCGACCTCCAGCCCGTCCACGGCGACTCACCGCCCGCGAACATCTTCCCCGGGGTGGCGGGCGACCTGTACGCCGACTTCGAGCTGGTCACCTTGGGGCCCGTCGAGTGGGACATGGCCGCTCTGGGACCCGACCTCGAAGCCGCCTACGACCGCGGCGCGCGGCGGAACGGCATGAGGCCGTTGAACAAGGACGTCCTCGGATTCGTGAACGCCGTCGGCATGCTCCGCATCGTCGCGGCCCTCACGCTCGTTCCCCAACTTCCGGTCCTGTCGGAGTACTTGAAGCCGTCCCTCGGCCAGTGGCAGACGATGCCGTTCGCGGGTGGCGTGGCCGACTGACGCCGACCGCCGGTGGCGTCAGCCTGTGACGGCGCCGGCGATCAGCGGCTCGAGCTGCGCGGCGACGTGGTCCAGCGGCTCGACGCTGCGCCGCCCGCTCCGACTCGGCGCCGTGCGCCCGCGGCGAGGCGGCCAGGAGGTCCTTCCACCCCTCGAAGACCTCGGCCGCGGCCTCCAGGGCGGGCGGGATCTCGCCCCGCGGGGGCTCTTCGATGGCCACGGCCAGGACGGGGCAGCCGGCGCGGAAGACGCAGTCGGCGATGAGCTCGCGCCACAGCGCGAGGAACGCGCGCAGCCCGGCGGCAGGTCCCGCCTCCAGTTCCCTCCGCAGGGCACGGGAGATCCACTCGCCCGTGTACCGGACGGCCTCCGTGGCCAACTGCTGCTTGCCCTCGGGGAAGTAGCGGTACGTCGAGCCGAGCGGAGCCTTGGCGTGCTTGGCACCGCCCCGGCCGGTTCCCTCACCGACCAGGGCCGCGCGACGATCCAACGCGACCTCGCCCAGGCACTGTTGGGCTGGGAGGGCGCGCCCGACACCGCCTTCCTCCGCGCCCTGGCGTGGAGTTACCTGACCGAGCTGCCCGAAGGGGGCCGGGTGACCGCGGAGGGCGACGAGCCCCGCTTCCTCGTGGACGTCACCGTGCCGCAGGGCGCCCTGTCCGACCGCCGCAAGGCCGGCCTCGTGGAGGAGGTGACCTCGACGGTCCTCAAGGCCGCCGGACTGCCCCAGGAGGAGGCGCTGCGCGTGTGGGTGCTGATCCACGAGCAGCAGGACGGCACCTGGGGCGCGGGCGGCTCCGTCGTCCGGTACGCCGCGACCTGGTCGCCCTGGCGCGGCAGGACAGGGAAAGTGGGTCCGACGCGTGAACTGACCTGTGTCGCAGTGCTCCCGGACAAGCGCCTCAAGCCGGTCTTCGTCCGTGACATCGCGGCGGCCCTCACCGAGCCGCCGCGATGTCGCTGATGTGCGCTTTCCCCGTGTGCGCTTTCCGCGTGCGCGCTCTCCCTGCGTGTGCTCTCCCTATACGCGCACGGTCGTCCGCCGCGAAGGCGCATCGAGATGCAGCTGTGGCCAGGAGCCGATGTCGCGCCGCAGCTGCCGGTCGTGTGTGGCCAGGACCACGGCTGCCGGGGTGGCGTGGAGCGCTTCGGTGAGTTCGTCGACCAGGGTGATCGACAGGTGGTTGGTCGGTTCGTCGAGGAGCAGGACGTGAGGACGGGCTGCCAGCGTCAACGCCAGCTCCAGACGACGCTGTTGGCCGAGGGACAGCTCGGCCACCGGCTTGTCGGCGTCACGCGAGGTGAGCAGCCCCAGCGCCCCGAGCCCGACCACGTCGCCCGCCGCGAGCACACCCGTGCTGACCAGGTGCGCCGTGTGCGCTTCGTAGAGCCTGCGGGCTCGTTGGCGCGTGGCGGTCGGCGATTCCTGGCCCAGGAGCCGCAGCCGCGTGTGGGGCGCCCGGTGTACCCGGCCTGTACGCGGAACCAGTCCTGCCGTGCCCGCGAGGACGGACAACAGGGTCGACTTTCCTGCCCCGTTGGGGCCGGTGACGGCCAGCCGGTCCCCGGAGCGCAGCGTCAGGCCGACCGGCTGGCACAGTCGGCCCTCCACGGTCACCTGATCCGCGTACAACAGGGTGACGCCTGGCCGGGCGGGAAGCGGCGGCAGGCTGAACCGCTGTGGTGGCACCGGTGCGGTGATCTTGTGCTGTTCCAGGTCGTCCTGGCGGCGGCGGACCGAGCGCACCAGCGCTCCGGCACGGGTGGCACGCTGATGCTTCCCGGTGCCCTTGGGGGGCCGCCACCCGGTGCTGAGGCGGTTCTGCGCCTCGGACAGGGCCTGCGTGAGGCGGGCGTGTTCGGTCTGCTGCTGCTCGAACTCGGCCTGCCAGCGGACCAGTTCGGCTGCACGGCCCGCGCGATAGCCGGCGTATCCGCCGCCGTGCACGGCGGGACGGCCGTCGCGCGTCGGGTCCAGGTCGAGCACCGTGGTGGCCACGTCCGCCAACAGGGCCCGGTCGTGGCTGACCACGACGGCGCCGCCGGGATGGTCGCGCAGACGGGCGGTGAGGAATTCGAGACCGGCGAGGTCGAGGTGGTTGGTGGGCTCGTCGAGAAGCAGGAAGTCGTACGCGCCTCCCAGCAGACAGGCCAGGCGGATGCGGTAACGCTGGCCCACGGAAAGGGTGTTGAGCGGGTGGGAGCGGTCGCTGACCGCGCCGAGACCCGCCAGCGCGACGTCGACGCGACGGTCGGCGTCCCAGGCGTCCAGCGCCTGCGCCACCTCCAGGGCATGGGCGTACGCCCGGTCCGCCCGGGGGCGGTCGTCGGCGAGTGCCTGCGCGGCGGAGTCGAGTGCGGCGAGGGCCGCGCGGGCCTCGGCGAGGTGTTCGTCGACGAAGTCGCCGACGGTCCGCGCGTCCTCGCCCGGCATCTCCTGCTCGGCCAGGGCGAGGGTGCCGGTGCGGTGCACGCTCCCGGCGTCCGGGGCGAGCGTGCCCGCGAGCACGTGCAGCAGCGTGGACTTGCCGCGCCCGTTCTCGCCGACGACGCCCCAGCGCGATCCGGGCGCGACCTTCATCTCGACGTCGTGGAGTACGGTGCGGCCCGCGCGCTCGACACGGATGCGGGCGCAGGTGAGCTGGGCGCGGGCGCGGGCAGGCAGGGTGAGGGCAGTCACGGTGTGTTCCTCCGGTGATTTCCGGGCTCCGGAAGAAGGCGCGCGTCAGCCCTGGCGCGACCCGAGGCCGCGGGAAGGGTGCGAGCGAGCCTTCGTCTGACGGCGGCCGGGCCCCGGTGAAGCAACACGGGGCGGGCCGCAGGGCGACGTGGCGGCTCCCGGCACCTCGCGCGTCAGGCGAGGGCGGAGCCGGCGGGCCCGGTCAGAGGAAGTAGAGATGCATACGTCAAGGTTAACAAGCCGCGCGCCTGCCGTCCCGCCGATTGTCGCTCCGCTGATTGTCGCCGTCCGCGTGCGGCGGTGATGGGCCATGCTGCACAGGTGATTGATCGAGAAGCCGCGGTGCGCATCGTCGAGGCGGAGTTGGAAGGCCCGAACCGGGCACGGGCATCGATGGGGGTGGACTCGATGCGCCTGGCCGTGGCGGGGGTCGAGGAGCATGAGCTGGTGTGGATCGTCTCCTGGCAGACCGAGGAGTACGTACGTACCGGGAACCGCGATGTCATGGTCGGGGGCAACGGACCGTACCTGGTCGACCGTGTCGACGGCGGGCTGCATCAGATAGGCGTCGTTGCCGCGATGGGCGGGGAGTGGGAGGCGGACTACCGCTCGCGCGTCCGCGGCCTTCCCGTGCGGACCGCGGTGGACGACCTCCACGACGAGTTACGCGAGACCGCGACCGCACGCGGACGCATGCAGGCCGTGCGGACCTTGCGCAAGAGGCTGCCGGTGCTGGCTCCGGCGCAGTGCGTCGAGTACGTGAGCGCGCTGCTGGACGGCGACGCGCCGGCCCACCTCGTGCCGGTCGCCGTCGAGCACCTCGTCGAACCCCTCGACGCGGTGTTCACCGTGCGGACCCTTCGGCAGGGCAAACCCGGCCGCTCGTGACGTGCGAGGCCGGTGCGGACGCGCGAGGCCGGTGAGAGCGGCCGGGGCCGTCGGATATTCCGTGTCGTGGCGGCCCGTGGACGTGCAGACTCGCAGCATGGCGGACATGTGGGCGTTTCGGGACGCGGTGAGTGAGTGGGCGGCCGGCGGGCTCGCCGAACCGGCGAGTGAGCTGGCCGTGCGGCTGGGGCTGCGCACGGCGGTGCTGCTGGAGGGGCCGAGTGACCTGGCGGCCGTCGAGGCGCTGGCCCTGCGACGTGGCCGGGATCTGGCCGCCGAGGGAGTGTGCGTGGTGCCGATGGGCGGGGCGATGAGCGTCGGCCGGTACGCCGGACTCCTCGGGGAGCCCGGCCTCGGCCTGCGCCTGACCGGGCTGTGCGACGAGAACGAGCGACGTTTCTACGACCGAGGCCTGGAGCGGGCCGGGGCGCCGCGCGAGGGCGTCTTCGTCTGCGCGGCGGACCTGGAGGACGAGCTGATCCGCGCCCTGGGCACGGCGCGGGCCGAGGAGATCGTCGAGGCCGAGGGCGACGACCGTGCCTGGCAGACCTTCCTGCGCCAGCCCGCCCAGCAGGGCCGCCCCCGCCACCAGCAGCTGCGGCGCTTCCTCGGCACGAAGAAGGGCCGCAAGATCCGCTATGGCCAGGTGTTGGTCGAGGCCCTGGAGCCCGGGCAGGTACCGGCCCCGCTCGACGACCTCTTCACCAGTGTGTGACGTGTGACCGACGCGCGGGAGCGCGCGCGGTCATGCCGGTGATCGTGCGTGCGGTCATGTCCGCTGTCGGCGAGCGGCTCGTGGTTCGCGGTCGGCGCCGCCGCCGTGCCGAGCCGTGCTCAGTCGACCGCGGCGCCGAACCACCGGGGCAGGGTGGCCGCCAGTTCCCGCTGGTCGTCACCGACCCACGCCACGTGGCCGTCGGGCCGCAACAGCACGGCGGGCGCGTCCAGTTCCTCGCTGACGTCGACGACGTGGTCGACGCGGTCCGCCCAGCCCGCCACCGTGAGCCGGCCGGTCTGGTCGAGCAGCAGACCGCGGCCGTGGTGCGTCAGTTCGTAGAGGCGGCCCCGCTTCAGCGTCATGTCCGGCAGACGCCTGCCCAGCAGTTCGTGCCCTGCGCCGAAGTCGTAGCGGACGCCGGTGGCGATGATCTTCTCGGTCAGGAACCGGTTCACGTTCTCGAAGGCCATCAGCTGCGCCACGAGACGGCGCAGCGCCTGGGGGCCGGGCTCGGTGGACATCAGCTGCATCTGGGCGCGCGTGAGGTCGAGTACGTCGGCGGCCACCGGGTGCCGTTCGCGGTGGTAGCTGTCCAGCAGGCCCTCCGGCGCCCAACCGCGGACCTCGGCGGCCAGTTTCCAGCCGAGGTTGAACGCGTCCTGGACGCCGAGGTTGAGGCCCTGGCCGCCGACCGGCGGGTGGACGTGCGCCGCGTCGCCCGCCAGCAGCACCCGGTCGACCCGGTAGCGCTCGGCCTGCCGCGTGGCGTCGCCGAAGCGGGACAGCCAGCGCGGTGAGTGCACGCCGAAGTCGGTGCCGGCGTACGCCTTCAGCCGGCGCTTGAACTCGTCGAAGGCCGGCGGGACCGAGCGGTCCTCGGCCAACCCCTCGGCCGGCACGATGACGCGGTACACCCCTTCACCGAGGGGCCCGAGGCCGAACAGCTTGTGGGTCTTGCGGACTTCGGCCACCACGGCGGCCACCGTCTCCGGCGATTCGGTCACCTCCATCTCGCCCAGCAGCGTCTCGACGCTGCTGGGCTCGCCGGGGAAGCCGACGCCGAGCAGCTTGCGCACGGTGCTGCGGCCGCCGTCGCAGCCGACGAGATAGCGCGCGTCCAGCCGTGTGCCGTCGGCGAGTTCGGCGGTCACCCCGTGGCCGTCCTGGCTCAGCCCGACCAGTTCGCAGCCGCGCCGGATCTCGGCGCCGAGCTCGACGGCGCGCTCGGCGAGCAGGCGGTCGATGGTGGGCTGCGGCATGCCGAGGACGTAGGGATGCGCGGTGTCGAGGTCGGCGGGGGTGGGCTTCTCGATGCCGGCGAAGAAGCCGTGCACCGGGTACTGCCGACCGTGCGCGAGGAACCGCTCCAGCAGGCCGCGCTGGTCCATCACCTCGATGCTGCGTACGTGCATGCCGAGCGCGCGGACCACCGGGGTCGGCGCGGCCTCCTTGTCCAGTACGAGCACGTGGACACCGTGCAGCCGCAACTCGGCGGCCAGCATCAAGCCGGTGGGTCCAGCGCCGGCGACGATCACGTCGATCATGAGGGTCCCCCATCCATTCCTGCAGGTCCGGGCTTCGGCCGGAGATTGTGCAGCATGAACGGGGCCTTGCCGCAAGGCCCCCGGTGGGCTATATGTTGAGAGTGGCAAGGAGTACGTGACCTCCTTGCCCTTTGCTGTGTGAGGCGCGTGCTGTTCGCCGCGCGTCATCTTCACCAAGGGCCCTGGCACGAGCCACCCCGGCGCGGTGCACCGCGAGACCGGAGCGGCACTGGCCCCGCGCGGCCGCCCCGGCGTACGTACCCGCCGGTGAGCTCCCTCCCGTCGTCGACCGCGTCGTGACCCGCCTCGACGCGAGCCCGGCACGGCGCGGGCGTGAACTTGTCGATTATCGATATGGTCCTCTACGCTCAGGCATATCGAAAATCGATAGGGAGGGGCGCGGTGAACACGCGACTGACAAGGACCCTGGCGGCACTGACCTTTGCGATGGCGATGCTCAGCGGGCTCGCCTTCCTCGGCACGGGGTTCACGCACATGCTCGACGACGGCGCGGTCTGCGTGGAGACGGGCTTCTGGGCCAACGCCTCACTGGGGCCGGAAGGCCTGCCGGTCGACAAGGGAGTGGAGGCGTCCAGCAGCGCCGCGCGCCTGTGCCAGGACGACCCGTCCGTGGGGCAGCGCGCCGCCGACCTCGGGAGCCAACTGCCCTGGCTGCTCTTCGCCTTCCTCGCGCTGCTGCTCTTCTCCCGGCTGCTGAAGGCCGTCGTGCTGGAGGGGCCGTTCACCGACGCGGTCGCGCGACGGCTCTCCGTCCTCGGCTGGTGCGTCGCGGTGGGAGCGCCGCTGGCCGGGCTCGTCGCGGGATGGTCCCGCTCCTGGCTCGTCGCGAGCATGGCGCCGATCGTGGGCTCAGGGCCGACGGTCGCCGGGCCGCAGGTGCTCGTCCTCGCGGGACTCGCCGCGGTGATCATGGGGAAGATCATGCGCGAGGGCGTGCGCATGCGAGAGGACCTCGAAGGGACCATCTGATGTCTGAAGAAGGGGCGGCCGTCTGATGCCCGAAGAGGAAGTCCACGGAATCCGGATCCACCTGGACCGGCTCCTGGCCGAGCGCGGCATGACGCTCACGGAGCTGTCCGCGCAGGTGGGCATCACCGTGGTCAACCTGTCCGTCCTGAAGAACGGCCGGGCCAAGGCCATCCGCTTCTCGACCCTGTCGAGGATCTGCGACGTCCTGCGGTGTCAGCCGGGAGACCTGATCACCCACGACCCCGACCACGGCGGCTAGCGGGCCGGGACGGCGCACGCCCGACCGGTCGGCGGCGCCCGCCCGCCGCTGCCGAGCCTGCGTCCCGTAACGTCACCCCAACACGGCTGCTGCCCCTGCGAGTTACGCAGGGGCAGCAGCCGCGTTCAAGGCCTGTACCGGTCCCTGAGAGGTGATGATGAACCGCATATCCCGTCCCGCTCGCCTGCGCGGCGCGCTGACCGCCCTGGTCGGCGTGCTCGCGCTCGTCGCGGGGCTGATCGGGGGAGGCGCGGCTCCTGCCGCGGCTGCCACCAGACCCGTGATCAACGGCCCCGTGTTCAACGACCCCTTCGGCACTCCGGCGCAACAGAAGGCCGTCTTCACGCAGTTGGTGGCCCTCATCGACGCCACGCCCGCGGGAGCGCAGATCCGCGGCTCGATGTTCGAGTTCGGCGACAAGGAGGTGTCCGACGCGCTGGTCGCCGCGCATCGAAGAGGCGTGGACGTCCAACTGATCGTCGACGACTCGACGTATGTCGACAAGGACGGCAAGGAGTACGCCAATCCCGCCTACCAGAGCCTCAAGTCCGCTCTCGGCACCCATGACACCGCCCGCTCCTGGGTCGTCGTGTGCGACGACAGGTTCGAGGACAACGACGGCGTCGACGACGTCAGGCGCGGCTGCCTGGGCGTCGCGCCGCCCGAACCCGCGTACAACCACAACAAGTTCTTCCTCTTCTCCCGGGTCGGCCCGCTCGACGACGGCACGAGCCACTCCAAGGTCGTCTTCCAGACGTCCTCGAACCTGAACGACTGGTACAAGGTCGAGTCCTTCAACGACGCGGTGACCTTCTCCGACGGTCCGGTGTACGACGGATACGCCACCTACCACGAGAAGTTGAGGGCCGGGCGCCACAAGGCGACAGGCGACAACAACGCCTACTCCTCCACCCCGACCGGCTCCGCCTACCGGGGCTTTTTCTTCCCCCGCGGCGACTCCTCGTACAACAACCCGGCGACCGACACCGTCGTCAACGCCCTCGACGAGGTCTCCTGCTCGTACACCGGCACCGACGGCAAGCCGCACCAGACGGACATCCGGATCGTGATGCTCTTCTTCAACGACTCCCGCATCCAGGTCGCCGACAAGCTCGCCGCCCTGCGCGGCAAGGGGTGCTGGGTCGACATCGTGTACGCCTCCGCCGAGCCCGACGTGAAGAAGAAGCTCTCCGCCGCAGGCATCCAGCACCGCGCGTGCAGCATTCCCAACGGGCCCGGCATCGACGTGCGTCCGCACAACAAGCAGATCCTGATCGACGGTGCCTACAACGGCGACATCACACCGCGGGTGTACACCGGCAGCGCCAACCTCACCGGGTCCTCGCTGCGTTCGGCCGACGAGTCGTTCGTGCGCATCACGAGCGCCGACTACCACGCCAAGTACCTGTCCACCTTCTACAAGATCCGGTCCGCCTGCGGCGGGTGACAGTCTCCGAAGACCTTCACCACCGGTTGTTCCGGGGTGTACGCGGACCAGCCCGGGTCGCCGTCGCGCGCGAAGGCGACCCAGGCTCCGTGCATCGCCTCGGCAAGGCCCGCAGGCGCCGCCTCCGGTCCCAGCGGGCCGTGGTCGCCGTGCAGCCACGGCTCGTCGGCGAGGTCGAACACGTAAGGGAGTTCGACCGTGTGCGCGGCGCCGAGCCGCCCGTCGAGAGCTGTCGAGCGCTGGGCGAACGAGTAGACGTGGGTCCGGCGGCCCGGGAGCCGGGAGTGGGCCCCGGCCATCCGTGCGCCGCCGGCGCCGAACAGCGCTTCGCCGAGGAGGGCCGAACGCAGTTCGCCGGGCGTGGCGTTCGGGCGCGACCTCCTGTGGGCCGCGACCGCGGCGGCCGGCTCGGCGAACCCCGCCGCGGCGAGCGCGAGGACGTCGGCTTCGGTGGAGGGTTCCAGCTCGCCCCGGGGCACGAGGTAAAGGTTCCCCTCCTCGGTGTTGCAGCCGATGAGCACCGAGACCTCGGCCGCCGGGCCCCGACTTTCTGCAGGCACGCCGGGCACAGCTGCGGCCCGGGGACGTCGGGCTGCCCGCCTTCGGGCCGCGCAGGGTGGCCGGTCTGCGCAGGGAGGAACTGGCGCAACTCGCGGGCGTCAGCGCCTCGTACTACACCCGGCTCGAACAAGGGCTGTCCCGCGGCGCGTCGGCCGAGGTGCTGGACGCCATCGGGCGTGCCCTGCGACTCGGTGACCACGAGCGCGCTCACCTCACGCGGCTCGCCGCCGCCTCACGCCGTACGACGCGGGTCCGTCGGCCGCAGCCGGAGAGGGTCGCGGACGAGGCAGGGGACTTGATGCGCGCGCTGGACGGCGTCCCGGCGCTGGTTCTCGGCCGGCGCACCGATGTGCTCGCCTGGAACGGTCTGGGCCATGGGCTGCTCGCCGGGCACCTGGACCCGCTCGCTCCGCAGAGCGCCGCCCGCCGCCCGAACATGAGCCGCATGCTGTTCCTCGACCCGCACTGCCGTGAGCTGTACGGGGAGGACTGGCACCGCAAGGCACGCGCTGTCGTGGGCAACCTCCGCACCGTCGTGGGGCGGCACCCGGAGGACCCGCTGCTCGCGGAGCTGGTCGGCGAGCTGACGATGAAGAGCCCGGAGTTCGTCACGCTCTGGCGGGACCACAGCGTGTCGCCCTGCGACGCGGCCGCCTACGACCTGCACCATCCGGCGATCGGAGCGCTGACGGTCACTCAGCAGACGCTGGCGCTCCTCCGCTCGCCGGAGCAGGTCCTCGTGGTGTGCACGGCGCCCGCCGGGTCCTCGTCGGAGGCCGCTCTCGCGCTGCTCCGGCAGACAGGCGGGACGCGCTCGGAAGACGCCGTGCCCCTCGGCTAGCCCAACGTGCGGGCGCGTGCGACGACGTCGGCCGGGGCCTTGGCCACCGAGCCGGTGTCGAACGGGGGTTGCGGGTCGTACTCGGTGTAGAGCTGGATCGCCTGGGCGGTCACCTCGTCGGTGAGCAGCGCGGCCAACTGAATGGCCATGTCGATGCCGGAGGAGACCCCCGCCGAGGTGATCACCCTGTCCTGCCGGACCACGCGCTCGGGGGAGTAGACGGCGCCGTACGACTCCAGGTGGGCGGCCGCGTCCCAATGGGTCGTGGCGGTCAGGCCGTCGAGCAGACCCGCCGCCCCCAGCACCAGGGAGCCGGTGCAGACCGAGGTCGTGAAGCGGGAGCCGACATGCATCCGGCGCACCCAGCCCAGGAATTCGGGATCGTCCGACATGGCCATGAAGCTGCCCCCGCCCGGTACCAGCAGGACGTCGCAGCGTTCGACATCGGAGTACCTGGTCGCGACGTGCACCGGGAGGGACCCCAACACGTCCTGCACCGGGCCGGGTTCGGCGGTGACGAACCGCACGGTCGCACCGGGTACGTACGCGAGGATCTCGTACGGCCCGATCGCGTCGAGCGGCTCGAAGTTGTCGAAGAGCGGGATCACGATGTCCATGCGCCGCAGCTTAACCACCCCGCGATCAGGCCTCGCCGGGGCTTCGGGAAGGCGAGGGCGGCGGGAGGGGCCGTCCTTCGCGCGAGCCGGTCTCCCGCGCGCGGCCACGCCCCCGCGCACCCGCCTATGCCTCCCGGTACCCGTCCCGGACCTCGGGGAGCCGCCGGAAGCCGGCCGCCTCGTACGTGGCGACGGCGCCCACGTCGGAGCTCGGCGTGCAGACGACCGCGCTCGACGAACCGAGCTCCTGGAGCGCGGCCGCCGCGGCGACGCTGATCGCCTTGCCGTAGCCACGACCGCGGTGGTCCCGGTGCACGCCCATCGGCTCGAGCAACCCCGGCTTGCCCGCGCCGGCCGACCACACCGTCACCGCCGCCACCGCGTCGCCCCCGTCGTCGTACGCGACCAGACAGCGGGCGTCGGCGTACAGCGGCCCGGCCGCCATCGCGCGCCAGTGCTCCTCCGAGAACGTCGACCCGTCGAACGATGCCCGGTTGACGGCGGCCCGCACGTGAGCCCGCTCCGGACCGATCACCTCGATCCGCATGTCCGGGCCCTTGACCGGCTGCGTGAGGTCTCGGCGCAACGGCGTCCACGGCTCGTCGGTGTGCCAGCCCTCCTCGAACAGCAGATCCTGGATCAGCGCACTCATCGGCGCCTCGATGTTCACCTTCCCCTCGGGCAGTACACCGCGCGCCGGATCGGTCACGTCCGCGACCAGCTGCCGCGCCAACTCCTCGTCCTGCCGCGCCTCCCGCGCGATCGTCAGCCGCAACAGGCCGGGACCGTCCAGCAGTCCGACGGCGAGGATCCGGCCGTCCCGGCTCCAGGTCCGGACGGCCGCTGCCGTCGCCTGCGCGCCGTAGCGCCAGAACCAGCCGAGGTCCCCTGGATGCAACTCCATCCGCGCGCCCTCGCACTGCCACTCCCGCAGCACATCCACAGCCTCGCTGAGCCCGTCTACTCCCGGTGTCCCCAACTCAAGCGTCATGCCGCCGATCCCACACCAGCGGACCGGCCGCCCGCATCCGCGTTTCGCCGGTCCGACGCGGCCGCCTGTCACCGCGGGGAGGTGGGCAAGGACCAGTAGGGGCAAGCGTCTGTCACTGCGCGTCGCGCAACCCGAGAACGTAGGTGGCGGTGAGCGCTACGCCGGGGTCCTCGTCCCGCGTCAGGTCGGTGAGGGCACGTGCCGCGGTGGCTCCCGGAATGTCGGCGAGCGCCTGGGTGAGCCGTCGGCGTGCGGACGGCTCGGCGGTGGCGTGGGCGAGGTGATCGATGAGTTCCATCGCGATCCGATCTGCCTGACCTGCCTGACCTGCCTGACCTGCCTGACCTGCCTGATCCACCTGATCCGTCTGATTCACCTGATCCGTCTGACCCGGCAGGTCGGCGTCGTTCGCCAGCGTGCTCAGTGCGTCGGCCGCGTCGACGTCGTTCGTCCCGCCGACGACCATGCCGATGAGCGTAGGGATGGCGTCGGCCGCTCCCCGCGCCCCGAGCGCCAGGGCCGCACGCCGGCGGACCGTGAGGTCGTCATGCGTGAGGGCGTGCCGCAGCAGTGCGGTCGCCTCGGGGGTGGTGAACTCGGCGATGGACCGGACGGCACGCTCGCGGACCGGGGCCGACGGCGAGCCAAGGCCCTCCGCGAGCAGCGCGAGACTCCGGTCGCCCGACTGCGCAAGCGCCCACCGCAGGGCGCCGGCGACGTTCGGGTCCGTCTCGCTCAGCGCCGCTTGGACCAGCGCCTCGACCGGCACGGGGTCCTCCGCGGCGGAGGACAGGGCCGCGCGCTGGCGCGTCCCGGCGCTCTTCGACCCCAACGCCTGGAGAAGCGACACGGTCTGCAGGACGTCCTCCCAGCCGACGGGCTCCGCGGCGTCGATCCGACGGAGCCGCGTGAGCAACTCCGTCTCGACCGCGATGCGTTCCCGTGTCTGGCGGATGAGCTCGTCGACGAGCCGGGAGGGGGCGAAACCGGGATCGTCGAGCGCACGCCTGACGTCCCGCAGGGACAGGCCAAGAGACCGCAGGCTCTCGATGTGGAAGATCCGCTGGACGTCCTGGGCGGAGTACTCGCGGTAGCCGCCGTCGGTGCGGTCCGTCGGCCGCACCAGGCCGAGCGAGTCGTAGTGCCTGAGCATGCGGGCGCTGACCCCGGACCGCCGTGCCACCTCACCGATCAGCACCGCCTAGCCCTCCTGCCGACCGGCTCTGCCGAGGGCGACGATGCGCTTCGCCTCCTCGACCGCGAACTCGAACCCGGCCTCCGGGTCGCGCAGCAGCCGTTCCGTGGCGATGGCATGCGTGGACACGTGGGGGTCGGGATCCGTCGCCGCGGCCCGCAGGGTCGGCAGGATCACCTCGCCCAGCGCGATCAGCGCCCGGCTGAGGCTCAGTTGCGTGTCACGCCTGCCGCGCCCGAGCTGGGTCGCCAGTACCGCGGCCAGCGCGGATTCCTCACCCGGGGGTACGAGGACGACGGCCGCCCGCCAGGCGCTGCGGGCCACCTCGTCGTCCGCGTCGGTCAGCAGCGCCCGCGTGATCGCGGGCCACGCCTGCCGGTCACCGATCTTGGACAGGGTGTGCAGGGCCTGGCTGCGCGCCTGCGGACGCTCCGACCGCACTTCCCTGACCAGCTCCGGGAGCGTCACGGAATCCGGGTGGCGGATGAGCGCCCACGTCAGCATTTCGCGCACGTAGAACTCGGGCTCGATCGCGCACCGCCGGATGAGCGTGTCGACGAACCGCGGGTCGGGGGCCGTGCCGAGGGCCAGCGCCGTGCGCAGCCGCACCGACGAGTCGCCGTTCTCCAGCCCCTGGAGAGCCCGCATCGTGTCGGTGTCCTGTTTCGCCATGGTCATCGGGACCACCTCCTTGGCTCCCCAGTGAAGACCTTGTCATTGTGTCAAGGTCAAGCCACAGGGCGCGCGCCCGCTCTTCCGTGCTCTCTTGTGGTTACCGGGAAACCGTAGGAGAGTGGCGGCCGACCTGGAAGAACGCACTTTTCGGTGACTGGGGTGCCTGATAGTGACCAAGCAACTGCTCAAGGGCCTGCCCGAGGACGCCGACCTGAGGCGCGCGGACTCGCTGGCGCGGGAGATCTTCTCGGACGTCGCCAACAAGTGGGCGCTCCTGATCATCGAGGCGCTGGGCGAGGGCACCCTGCGCTTCAGCGAGCTGCGCAACGAGGTCGAGGGCATCAGCCACAAGATGCTCACCCAGAACCTGCGCATGCTGGAGCGCAACGGCCTGGTCGACCGCAAGGTGCACCCGACCGTGCCGCCGAGGGTCGAGTACACCCTCACCGAAGCTGGCCGGGGCCTGCGTGCCACGGTCGACGCCATGTGCGGGTGGACCCACCGGTACCTCGGCCACATCGAGGACGCGCGCCGCCACTTCGACGCCTGACGGGCACTCAGCTCATCTGCCGCACGGCCGACTTGCCCAAGCACGCCACATATCCCGTGCTCATCGAGCGGCTGTCGGGTTACTCTCCCCGCATGGGTTTCGTCATCAAGGTGCAGCTCTCGCGCACCCGTGCCACGCGCTGACCGACGTCGGCTCTCGACGCCGGTCTCCGGTACCGCACCTCTGCCTCTCACCGATGACAAGGACCCCACCATGACCACATACGTCTTCATCCCCGGTGCCTCCAGCAACGCCCAGGCATGGGGCCCTCTGCGGAACGAGCTCGCGCTCATGGGCCACGCGTCGTACGCCATCGACCTGCCCGGGCACGGGAGTTCGGCCGATCGCCCCGCGCCGTACTTCGCCTCGCCGCAGGACCTGGAAGCGCTCGCCGCCGCGCCTTCGCCCATGAAGGGCGTCACACTCGCCGACAACGTCCGGTGCGTCGTCGACGTCGTCTCCCGCCTCGCCGCCCACGGGCCGGTCGTGCTCGCCGCCAACAGCTTCGGCGGCATCACGCTCAGCGCCGTCGCCAACGCCGTGCCCGACCTGCTGCACCGCGTCGTGTACATCGCGGCCGCCTGTCCGACCGGCTTCACCACGCCGGAGGACGAGGTGCACCCCGCCGAGGACGACGGGAACCTCCTGGATGCCGCCGCAGCGAAGATCACCATCGGGGACGTCGCCGCGCAGGGCTTCGCGCGGCTCAACTGGCGTGCCGCGCACGGCGACCCGGCCCTCTTCGCCGAACTCAAGGCCGCCATCATGGCCGACGGCACCGACGCCCAGTTCCGCGCGGTCATCGACACGATGGACCCGGACGAGAGCTACGAAGTGATCGGCCCGGAATCCGTGATCACCGCCGACCGCTGGGGACGGGTGCCGCACACGTACTTCCGCCTCTCCGAGGACCGCAGCATCCCCGTCCAGGCACAGGACCGCACCATCGCGGAA
The DNA here is from genome assembly GCF_055558735.1 of Streptomyces sp. NPDC025651. Classification (NCBI taxonomy): domain Bacteria; kingdom Bacillati; phylum Actinomycetota; class Actinomycetes; order Kitasatosporales; family Streptomycetaceae; genus Streptomyces; species Streptomyces sp. NPDC025651. Next base: position 5,003 of record NZ_JBVHLZ010000006.1, on the reverse strand, counting down.
GCGGACGCCGTCACCCCGGACAACCCCTTCGACGTCCGCACCTTGGCCACATCCCACGTCGGCTACTTCAGCCGCCCAGGAGAGTTCGCCGAGGCCCTGGCCCGGCTCGCCTGAGGGAAGGCCGACGGGAGGACCGCTATCGAGGTGTGACCGCCTTGGCCCAGTCGTCGACGGTGACGACGTCCGCCCACTGCGGGAACAGCCGCTCGACGAGGACCCGGTGCACCTCCGGGTCGGTGTCCAGGCAGGCGTCGGAGAGGACCGTGAGGCCGAAGTCCAGGTCGTTCGCCTGGCACAGGGTGGACAGCACGACCGCGCTGGTGGCGATGCCGGTGAGGACGAGCCCTTCGATGCCGCGCGCCCTCAGCAGCACGTCGAGGTCGCTGCCCGAGAACGCGCTCGCCCGGCGCTTGGTGACCACCACGTCGCCCGGCCGGGGCGCGACCTCGGGGTGGATCTCGGTGCCTGGGGCGCCCTCGGTGTAGAGGCCGGCCCGCGCGATGGCGGCTAGGGCCCTGTTGCGCGTGCCGACTTCGGGGAAGCCGGGGCGCAGCGCGATCACCACGTAGATCACGGGGATGCCCGCCGCTCGGGCTCCGTCGATCGCCCTGCGCAGGCGTGGCAGGTAGGCGGAGTCGTCGGCGGCGACGATGTCCACGACGGCTCGTTGGACGTCCATCACGAGAAGGGCGTTGCTCATGATCGTTTCAACGAGGCCGGTTCGGTGCCGAAACGGGCCGGTTCGTGAACAGCCGGTTCTCGCCCGTGACGCGTCGGTCGCCGGTGCCGCCCACCGACTCGTCGCATAACCTCGTGTGCGGAGACGTCATGTGATGCCCGTGTGCATCCACCTGGAGGAGGCGATGGTGCTCGGACGGGGCAACCGGTTGCTCGCGGGCATCATGATCGTGATCTGCCTCCTGCTCGTGGGGCCCAGCGCGCCTGGCGGCACCCTCGCCCTCTTCGGCAGGCCGCTGGCCGTCGAGTCCGTCAAGGACGTCGTGCCGAACCGGGTCATGACGTGGAACATCTGCAACCCCTGCGAAGTGGGCAACGCGGGGCGGGCGGCGGAGATCGCCTCGTACGCGCCCCAGGTCATCGGTCTGCAGGAGGCGTGCGTGCGTGACGTCGAGCAGATCCGGGACTATCTGGAACACCTCTACGGGCTGGTCTACCACGTCGAGTACGGGTCGGTCCTGCGCAACTGGGGCCGCTGCGGGGGAGTGCCGTGGAGCCCCGGAGCCTTCGGCCAGGCGATTCTCTCGGCGGCACCGATGGCGGACCGCGTGAGCGTGGAGTACCCCGACGGCGGCTCCGAGGACCGCGGGTACATGGCGGTGACCACCCTGGTGGGCGGCAAGCCCGTCCGGGTCTTCAACACGCACCTCGCCCAACGGCGTCAAGAGGCGGTACGGGCGGCCCAGGCCGGCGTGCTCGCCGCGGAGGTCGCCCGGCACGACCGCGCGATCGTCCTCGGCGACTTCAACGCCGTGCCGGACGCCCCCGAACTCACACGTATGTGGAAACTGGCCGCGGACGCGGCGCCTGCGTGCCGGCCCTCGCCCGAGGCCGGCACGTGTGAGCCGACCACCGACTGGCACCTCAAGTTCGACTACATCTTCCTGCGGGGCATCGAACCGCTCAACCAGCGTGTGCAGCCCACCGAGTACTCGGACCACAACCTGGTGCAGAGCGACCTGGACCCGGCCTAGCGGTCGGGCCGAGCAGGTACCTGCCGAACCCTCGTTCACGCAGCCGTAATGGAGTTGCTGTCCCTCCCGACGGCGGGCAAGGTCTGGATCATGCTTGAGCTGCGCACCGTGGAATCAGAAGACTGGCCCCTGTGGCGGGAGTTGCGACTTGCGGCGCTCGCCGAGGCTCCCCATGCGTTCGGATCGACGCTGGCGGAGTGGCAGGGCCCCGGGGACCGGGAGGAGCGCTGGCGTGCCCGGCTGTCGATTCCCGGCGCGCGGGATCTCGTCGCCTTGCTCGACGGCCGTCCGGTGGGGATGGTCAGCGGGGTTCCGGGAGAGGCGGCGGACCGCGTCGAGTTGATCTCGATGTGGGTCAGTCCCGCGGCTCGTGGCCGAGGCGTGGGCGACTATCTGATCCAGGCGGTGGAACGCTGGGGCGCCGAGCGCGGCGCCAAGACGCTGCGGTTGTCCGTGATGCCGGACAACCGCAATGCGGTCGCGCTCTATGAACGGAACGGTTTCGCGGACACGGGCGAGCTGGGCGATCTCCTGTCCGACGGGGTGCGCAGGGAACGGGTCCTGGCCAAGAGCCTGGTCACCGTCTGATCCTCGTGTTTCCCCGCGTTTCCCCGCGTTTCCCCGCGTTTCCCCGCGTTTCCCCGCGTTTCCCCGCGTTTCCCCGCGTTTCCTCGTGAATCATCTAGATTCTCGCGAAGGCCGTCCGGCATCCGCGAGTCACGGGAGGGAGAGGGTCTTTGAGGGCCCTCTCGTTCCCCCGCTGTCGGGGCGGGCTGACGGCGAGCCCCCCGCTTGCGGAGTTCTGGCTGTGCCGGTTCCCGGGTAGTGACCGCGCGGGCAGCCCGGCCGAGACTGCTGCCGACCATCACGGGCGACCTCATGCGCCGTATCGCATGTCTTGCTGCTGCCGCACTCCTCGCGGGCGCCGCCATCACGCTCACCGCGGGCACCGCCGTGACGCGAAGGGAACCCTGGCCGAAGCCCAGCGGCTGACGCCCGAGCCCGCCCGGCTACGGGCGGCGGCAGACCGTGTGGTGCGGCAGGCATGGCGTCACGCGGCTCAGATTGGCGCCGTTCGGCGTCATCTGGTGCCACTCGATGCTAATCCTTCGCTCCGGGAGCGTACGAGTGTGTGCGGCACCCCGATGTCTCAGGGCGACTTCTCTGTGTCTCTGCAGGTCGTACCCTGTCGAGTTGACGGCAATTTCCGCAAGGAGCCATGAGGCTTGCGCGTGGCATCATCATGGTGCCATGATGGCGTCATGGACCTCGCCCCGTATGTCGACACACTGCGCCGTGACCTCGCGGCGGCCGCCGAAGCCGGTGGGGGAGACGCGCGTGAGCTGGCCGAGAGGCTCATCGCTCCCCTGGAGTCGGCGAGCCGGCTGGCCATGCTGCACCTGCTCTCCACCGCGGTGGGCGAGATCACCCGTGAGCTCGCCCCCGGCTCAGTCGACATGCGGCTGCGCGGGCTCGACCCGGACTTCGTGGTGACGTCACCACATCTCGAGGCCGATGCCGTCGCGGTGCCATACGCACCCGTGGAACCGGTCAAGGCCCCTGTCGAGGACGACGGGAGCGGCGAGGGGGGTGTCGTCCGCGTCAACCTGCGCCTGCCGTCCTGCCTCAAGGCCCGCGCCGAGAAGGCCGCCGTCCGCGAGGAGTTGTCGCTCAACGCGTGGCTGGCGCGCGCGGTGTCGGCCGCGGTCGACGGCGAGGGTGGCTCCCGGCCGCGTACGACGGAGGATGCTCAGGGCTTCGCACAGGCAGTCCCGGGCCGCGTGCGCTAGCCACGACGCGCGCTGCTGCCCGCACTGTTTCACGCGCGTCACTCCATGCGCTGCACTCCACGCGCATCACTTCAGTCACACCGCTTCGTCCACCCCGCTTCGCCCAGACCGCGTCCCCTCCTCATCGCTGCCAGCGGGGACACCCCAAGACCCAGGAGTACGGGACAGCCATGCCTTCTTTCGACACGCCCGAACCGATCTCGGCCACGGCGCACGTGGAAGCCGGTTCCATTCAGTTCATCGCGGGCGACCGCCTCGACACCGTCGTCGAAGTGCGGCCGCGGAACCCGAAGAAGGACCTGGACGTGCGCGCCGCCGAGCAGACCGAGGTCACGTATACGAATGGCGCCCTGACCGTCACGACGCCCAAGCCCGCGCTCGGTCTCGGCCGCCCCGGCACCGTGGACGTGACGGTGGAGCTGCCCACGGGCTCGCGCGTCGACGTGACCGGTGCCTGGGCCCAAGTACTCGGCGTGGGGCGGCTCGGCGAGACGCGGGTGAAGACCTCGTCCGGTGACGTCCGCCTCGACGTCACCGGCCCGCTGCAGCTGACCGCCTCCCATGGCGCGATCACCGTGGATCGGGTCGAGGGCGCGGCGGAGGTCACCACCGGCACCGGCAGCCTGCGCGTGGGCTTCATCGACGGCTCCGCCGTCCTGAAGAACTCGCACGGTTCCACGACCGTCGGCGCCGTCACCGGTGACCTGAGGGTGAGCAACGCCACCGGCGACATCGACATCCGGCGAGCCGAGGCCTCGGTCGCCGCCACCACCGCCAACGGCACTCTGCGCCTAGGTGAAGTGGCCCGCGGGACCGCCGAGTTGAAGACCTCCTACGGCGCCATCGAAGTCGGCATCCGCAAGGGAACCGTCGCCTGGCTCGACGTCAACTCGGACTCCGGCCAGGTGCGGAACATGCTCGCCGCGTCCGAGACCCCGCAGGAGACCGAGGAGACCGTCGAGGTCCACGCCCACACCCGTTACGGCAACATCGACGTCCTTCGCGCCAGGGCCTGAGCACCATATCCGCAGGCGGCCCCGCCCGCTCTCGCCTCTCCCCGCTCTCGCCCCCTGCAGCCTTCGAACGGAGCCCCCCCATGCCTTCTTCTGCCATGCCCACAAGCGGCCGAGGGAGCGGTATCGCGTCGCCGCCCGCCGTCTCCGCCGTCGGCCTGCGCAAGTCCTACGGGAACAAGACCGTCCTGGACGGCATCGATCTGCGTATCCCGGCCGGGTCGGTGTTCGCACTGCTCGGTCCGAACGGCGCGGGCAAGACCACCGCCGTCAAGATCCTCTCCACGCTCGTCACCGCTGACGGCGGGCAGGCCCAGGTCGCGGGCCACGACCTGGCCACCGCCCCGCAGGCGGTCCGCGCCGCCATCGGCGTGACCGGACAGTTCTCCGCCGTGGACGGACTGATCACCGGCGAGGAGAACATGCTCCTCATGGCGGACCTGCACCACCTCTCCCGCCGGGAAGGGCGCCGCACCACCGCCGAACTC